>CAVUTB010000004.1:0-833336 GCA_963744315.1 uncultured Acidobacteriota bacterium | reverse complement strand
GACAAGCAGTCAGTTCAGGCTGGTGCGACGTATGCCGGACCTGAGCTGGAGGCACAGATTGGTGGAATCAGGCTGACCACTGGGGTCCTTTGGCGATCAGCGGTCCAGACGGCCCGCGCACCCGTTGGTCGTGGGACGTGGCCTATGGATTTCTGAAGCGCTCGAAATCCACGAGGCCGCCGAACAAGGGGATGAAGCAGACGAAGCGTGGTTAACTTCGGAGCTTCGCAGCTTATCCCCGGTGTTCGACCGACTTCTCGAAGGTGACCGAAGGCTAGAGGCAAGACGATGACCACTGGCGTCCGAAGGGCTCTGTGGGCCTTGTTGATGTTCGTCGTCCTTGTCTTGGTTGTCGTCATCCCGGTGCGCCGGGCTCCCCCGGCAGCCTCCGCCGCCAGCGATCGCCGGCACAGAGCTGAAGCTTGGTGCTATCTCAGCAGTCGAAGGCACCGACATGTTTCGGGCTGAGCTGTACGACGGATCCGGTGGCTTCAGTAGTGGTTACGGCAGATAACGCCGCTTGAACATCGCGTTCATCCAGAGGTCCGGTGACGCGCATTGGCTCTCCTCCCCGACGACTGACCCATATCCTCCCGTCGAGCATCAGATCCCGCCTGAGCCAATGTATGGTCGGCGCGAGCCTGCACCGCCCGTGGCATATGCGGCCGTAGTGAAGCCCGGCCAACGCCCGAGTCTATGGGTGAGGGCCAGATGCTTCTCTATGACCCTTCGGGACGCAGCATTCATTCGGTTGCGGAGGGAGTGCTCGAGCAATATCAACCGGAGTCGCTCTGTCTGCAGATCAGAGCTTCTTACCGTGTTGTACGAAATCGCCCAGGTTCTTTACTACATCATGGCGAACATTCGATGCCACAACTCTCGCGAAGCCGCTCCGGGAGGTTCCCGTTGCCTTGCCCCGCAGTTGCATGACGCGGCCGAACAAGGGGATGAAGCAGACGAAGCCTGAGCATATTGGAGCTTCGCAGCTTATCCCCGGTGTTGGGCGGACCGGTTGGAGCGTCGGACGGCTGGCGGAGGAGACGTGGTGGTGACGTATCACGCCTCGAATCGTCGCCAACTGCTGCGTTGTCGAAATGCCGGTGATTCCTCAAGGAAGGTGCGTCGGTGGCACGCTACCTATGCATCCCGTGGTCGACCAGGCGGAGGCTTCGCCGGACTGAGTTCTAGTGCTTTCATAGCTCATCCACGTATCAGTTCACACGTCCTCTTCGACTCGTTCCGCAGAAGCCGACTGGTACAGAGGGTCTGTTGACGATCCTTGCTTCCGTTGCGTGGCCGATGCATGTCGACGGCGGCGCGCTCTGGCGAGCCGCGACTCGATCTGAGGAGCACTGCATGGTCATGGGCGTACGGGTGCCAGCTCCCGATCCGATTGCGTATTCTGGCATGAGCACGGAGTCCGTGGAGCTCTGGCCGAGGTTCAGAGTTCGCGCGTGCGGGAAGCGAGGCCGGCACAACAAGGGGATGAAGCAGACGAAGCATGAGCATCTGACGCTCCGCAGCGACTCCCGGGTGGGCTCAAGTGAACGACGCAACACTTTGGTTGTGATCCGGGCGCAAGTAGCTCGGGGAGACCGAGATGAGGCTTCGACGGATGGCCAGGATTGGCGCTCCAGTCGTGACGAGGGGCTGCTGAGCCACCGTCGAAGGCTCGGTATCGAACCGCTCATAGCAGGCGCGCCAGCGGTTGGCTGTTGCGTTGACCGATCGAGGACAACCCGGTGTTCGACGGACTCAAGGCGGACTGGTGAGCCAGGCTTGAACCGCTCAGGTGCGCAGTCCTTAGTTGTCGCAGACTCTGGCGGCATGAACCATGTCGCAGTGATCGGTTCGCGATGCATTTCGCGGAGCTCTCGACTTCATCGGCATGCCGGTTCTGGTACAGCGTCGAGACGCTGGCCGGGCTTCTGAAGGCGCGGTGGCAGATGCACGAGGCATGGGGCCATTCGTTCCAATCGCGACAAGTTCTCTGGTCGGCTGGCAGGCTATGACGTGGAGTTTCGAACCCCTCCAGAGTTGGTGGTGAAAGGTCGAAGGCTCGACGGAGATGCGCCCCCCTGGCAACGCCAGTAGCTACCAACGCTAGGCATGCCGACTTCGGCGGTTGGGCAATGCTCATGCGCGCGAGTTTCCGTCAAGCGGTTGCTGCGGCAAGTCACTGGCAAATGCACTTACAGAAGTTGAGCTTCGTTGTCGACGGCCGCGAGTGACTCGGCAAGGACGTCTCCAGGAGTATGCGACTGCTTGAGTAGAGTCGACGGGCCGCCGAACAAGGGGATGAAGCAGACGAAGCCTGAGCATATTGGAGCTTCGCAGCTTATCCCCGGGGTGGTCTCAAGTGAACGACGCAACACTTTGGTTGTGATCCGGGCGCAAGTAGCTCGGGGAGACCGAGATGAGGCTTCGACGGATGGCCAGGATTGGCGCTCCAGTCGTGACGAGGGGCTGCTGAGCCACCGTCGAAGGCTCGGTATCGAACCGCTCATAGCAGGCGCGCCAGCGGTTGGCTGTTGCGTTGACCGATTGAGGACAACCCAGTGTTCGGCGGACTCAGAGGCAGACTGCTGTGCGCAGGCTCTAGCGACCCAGAGCGCTGTCCTTATCGCATTGTCGCTGTGCGTCCTTGCGGAATGGTGCCGCCTCGGCGATGCGGTTCTCGAGCAGTCTGTTGAGACGACGTGGCTTCCGTGCTAGCGGCTGATCCCGATCGCTGGCCGGTGATGACGCTACGGTGTGCATCGAGCAGCGGTACGTTCAGCGACGTCCTGGTCTGCCCCGGTATGGCAAGCGGGAGTTTCCTGTCTCGAGCTGGTGCGCTGAAATCGCAGAGTGAATCGCAGAGTCCTCGTCGCCCACAGGCTGGCTGAGTGTGCGCCGTCCGATCGGGCCCAACCGCCGGCCTCATGGCGCGAGCAGTGTCTTCCGCACTGCCCAATTTCAGAGCCTGAGTTCGACGTGGTGCCGA
Source organism: uncultured Acidobacteriota bacterium (assembly GCA_963744315.1). Classification (GTDB taxonomy): domain Bacteria; phylum Acidobacteriota; class Vicinamibacteria; order Fen-336; family Fen-336; genus DATBSL01. The sequence continues at coordinate 830,350 of CAVUTB010000004.1, read as the reverse complement.
CCAGGCCCTAGGAGCGACGACGCCGCCGAACAAGGGGATGAAGCAGACGAGCCTTGAGCATATTGGAGCTCGCAGCTTATCCCCGGGTGGTCTCAAGTGAACGACGCAACACTTTGGTTGTGATCCGGGCGCAAGTAGCTCGGGGAGACCGAGATGAGGCTTCGACGGATGGCCAGGATTGGCGCTCCAGTCGTGACGAGGGGCTGCTGAGCCACCGTCGAAGGCTCGGTATCGAACCGCTCATAGCAGGCGCGCCAGCGGTTGGCTGTTGCGTTGACCGATAGAGGACAACCCGTGTTCTGCGGACCGTTAGTCGCTGCCGCGACGCAGACGGCAGTGTCCTCGCGATCAAGGCGCTGCGCCGATACCACGGATGCCCGACGGGACGTCAGTGAGCGGTACGCCGCTCGAGGCAGGTTCCGACTGGGTCCACTTCGCAATCGCTGGGCTCACGGTATTCGGCGATGTGCGCCCAGGCGGTGGACATCATGCGCTTGGCGGTTCTCGTTCTGAGGCACATGGTCAGGCAGCGTGCGCATCCAGGAGGAGCTCCGTCGATCGGCAGGTATGGCCGTGTAGAACGCGCTGCGCCTATGATCCATGGCGAGGTGCTGGCGCGGCTTGATTGGCGTCGCGCGAGGTCTTGCAAGCCGTCTGACGGTACTAGCTACTCGGCGCTACTCGGCCGCGGGGGAGCGACGGGCCGCACAACAAGGGGATGAAGCAGACGAAGCCTGAGCATAATGGAGCTTCGCAGCTTATCCCCGGGGTGTCGTGAACGACTTGGGTGATCGGCGCAAGAGCGGGGAGACCGAGACGAGGCTGACGGAAGGCCGGGATTGGTCCAGTCGTGACGAGGGGTTGCTAGCCACGTCGAACGCTCGGTATCGAACCGCTCATAGCAGGCGCGCCAGCGGTTGGCTGTTGCGTTGACCGATTGAGGACAACCCGTGTTCGACGGACCGTCTTGGAGTAGCGGGCTGCTTGGCGCGCTCGGCACGCCTTAACGGGACGCTGGCTGAGGCTCGTTCCGATAAGACTCCCGCTGGTCGATCGTCATCGGGACGTTACTTGCCGTCCGGCGATCGCGTGCCGAGCAGGGTGCTGATGCGTCGAGCAGGCTGTCGCCGATCGTCACAGTTCGCGACGAATTCACGGCGTCAGCCGCAGGCAAGCAGGGCCTGCGCTTCGTTGCATCGGTCGGCTCTACGATGGCGTCTCGGAAGCAGCTGCATGGGGTGTTCTGTCGCGAACAGCCTTCGGGGCCAATTGTTGCGCAGGTCGATCTCGCGAGGCTGCGACCAGGCCGCTGTGGCTGTACGGGCGCCGAGCGGTAGGCGGTCGACCGGTGCAGGCAACCGGAGCTAGCGATAGGCGACGCGGCCGTCGAACAAGGGGATGAAGCAGACGAAGCCAGAGCATAATTGGAGCTTCGCAGCTTATCCCTGGGGTGGTCTCAAGTGAACGACGCAACATTTCGGCGATGATCCGGGCGGCGTGCTCGGGGAGGCTGGGATGGAGCGTGAGTGGTCGGGCAATCCAAGGCGGCTGAGTCAGGCGGACCGTTTAGAGATTGAGCGCCGGATATGGAGCGGTGAGACATTCGCGACGGCGGCGGCGGCGGTGGGCTGCTCCACGAAGTCGATCCAGCGGTTTCTGGCGGCGACCGGCGGGGTGAGGCCGCGGATAAAGGAACGCTCTGCGTTACGCCTGTCGCTTGCAGAGCGTGAGGAGCTATCGCGGGGTCTGGTTGCGGGCGACTCACTCCGAAAGATATCGACGCGACTTGGGAGAGCTCCCTCGACCATCTCGCGCGATGTTGCCTGGAGCGGACGGCGCGGGTATCGCGCCTGGCGGGCGGACAGCGGGGCGATCGAGCGAGGCCGCCGGCCCAAGCCGGCGAAGTTGGCGGTCGACTCGAGGTTGTGCCGGGAGGTCGAGCGAGGCCTGCGGGCCAACTGGTCTCCACAGCAGATCGCCGCTCGGTTGATCTGTGACTATCCTGATGACGTGAGCATGCGCGTGTCACACGAGACGATCTACAGAACGCTATTCATCCAAGCGCGCGGAGCGCTCCGCAAGGAACTCACGACCTGCCTTCGGACGGGCCGGGCGCAGCGACGTCCACACATGCGGCTTGAGCACTCCGGTGCCGGGCGGCTGCGGAACATGATCCTGATCAGCGATCGGCCGCCCGAGGTGGAAGACCGCGCTGTCCCCGGGCACTGGGAAGGGGACCTCCTGATCGGGAAGGGTGCTCGCTCGGCGATCGGGACGCTGGTGGAGCGAGCGAGCCGCTATGTTGTGCTTCTCCACTTGCCCCATGGTCGTACTGCGGAGGACGTCCGGGCGGCGCTGACGCGCCAGGTCTCAAGGATGCCGGCCGAGCTGCGCCGAACGCTGACCTGGGACCAAGGCAAGGAGATGGCGGACCACGTCCGCTTCACCACCGACACCCACATGGAGGTCTACTTCTGCGACCCTCACAGCCCGTGGCAACGCGGCAGCAACGAAAACACCAACGGGCTTCTCCGTCAGTACTTCCCGAGTAACACTGACCTGAGCCTACACAGTGCCGCTCATCTAAACGCCGTCGCCAGAGAGCTCAACAACCGCCCTCGACAGACGCTCGGTTGGATGAAACCATGCGAGGTGTTTAGCCGCACTGTTGCATCGATCGGTTGAGGACAACCCGGTGTTGGGCAGACCTGCTGGGGCCGAGCGTAGGCGTTGAGAACCGCCGTTTGAACCGTCTCGACCGGAGAGGATGCCGATGACGCAAGCGAGTGATCGTGCCCTCGACCGCATGACGCTCGTGGCGATCGCGATCGTCGCGTACGCACTCGCGAACGTGATTCACGAAGGCCTCGGTCACGGGGGAACGTGCGTCGCGGTCGGAGGGCGGCTCACGGCCCTGTCCGCAGTCCATGCAGAGTGTGCCGCTGAGGGCCGGGGTCTTCTGGCGAATTCCTTGGTCACGGCCGCCGGAACGCTGGCAAACCTGTTGGCTGGGGCCACGGCGTGGCTCCTGCTGCGCAGGCAGGAGGCGCGTCTTACCTCCCGGCGGTACTTTCTCTGGCTGTTCATGACACTCAACCTTCTCCAGGGGACCGGCTACTGGCTATTCTCGGGCGTGGCGAATTTTGGGGATTGGGCGCACCTTGTAGCGGACCTGGAACCGCTCTGGCTATATCGCGCGATACTCGCGATATTGGGCGGGGCAGGTTACTGGGGGGTGATCGTCCTCGGCCTGCGAACACTGAATCCGCTGGTGGGCGACGGGCCAGACCGCCTCCAGCGGGCACGAACGCTGTGTCTAGTTCCGTATCTCGCGGGCGGTGTGCTCTATGTCGCTGCGGGGGCACTCAATCCTGTGAGTCCGCTGCTGGTCCTGATCTCCGCGGCCGCGGCGGCGTTCGGTGGTGTTTCGGCGCTCGCGTGGATGACGGAGCTGCTCCGAGGGCCAGGCTACCCTGCGGCGAGTGGTGTCCCGCTCGCGATCGACCGATCCCTCGGCTGGATTGCCTTTGCCGCAACGACAGCGCTCCTCTTCGTCGCGATTCTCGGCCCTGGGTTGCGGTTCTGATGGAGTCCGGTGGCGCGCCCGATCCTGGATTGCAGGCTTCGGGCGGTTCAAGCGCTTCAGCCCCGCCCAAGACCCACCGCCCGAGTCGGCATGACGGGCTTTGTTGTTAGGCGGCGTTCACGAGGGTTAGTGGCGACATGAGCTCCGTAGACGTTCTACAGGCGGCGGGTACCGATGACGTTGCCTGGTTGACGCGGCTTCTTGACGCCGGTTGCGATGCGAACACGGTGCATCCGACTACCGGCGCCAGCGCGCTCTACAATGCCTGCTTTGGCGGTGCCGTTGATGCCATACGCCTCTTGCTTTCCCGTGGAGCAGATCCGAACAAGAGACTAACCTACCGCTCGCCCGTCGATGGCCGGGTCGAAAAGGACCTGGTGGTTCTCATGGTCGCTTCGTCCGTTCAGGTGATTGAGCTACTCCTTGAGGCCGGTGCCGACCCCAGAGCACAATGCGACGATGGACGGACAGTGCTGATGCGACTCGTAGGCGTAGCCCCTTCAGACGCATTTCGTTTGCTCATCGGTGCTGGTGCCGACGTAACTGTCCGCGCTCGCGATGGCCGATCTGCTGCGGATGTGGTGAAGTGGAAACTAGACTGGTGGCGACGGTTCGCGCCAACGAAGTTCCCTGAGCATCAAGCTGATCTTCGAGCAATACTCTCGTTACTCGAACGGAGCGAGAGCGGCGGCGCCGCCTAGCAAGGAGTTGAGGCTGACGAAGCCGAGCGTAATGGAGCTTCGCAGCCCAACTCCAGTGTTAGGCGTCGAAGAGAAACTGTTTGGAGGCGCGCGTGTCGGAGCTCAAGACAAAACCCACAGGCGTCAGTGCCGAGAGTCACATTGCTGCCATCGCGAAGGAGGAGCAACGGAATGACGCCCAGACGCTGCTTGCTCTCATGCGAAGAGTTACCAAGCAGGAACCAAGAATGTGGGGGCCAAGCATCGTCGGATTCGGGAGCTACCATTACAAGTACGCAAGTGGTCACGAAGGCGATTCCGCTCTCGCTGGGTTTGCCGTGCGGGGAAGTGAGCTCGTCGTTTACATCGCGCCGGGCTTCGAAGGTCGTGACGTCTTGTTGGCAAAGCTGGGAAAGCACAGGACTGGGAAGGTATGTGTCTACATCAGGCGCCTAGCCAACGTCGATCTGAAGGTCCTAGAAACGCTGGTCGCCCGATCGGTAGCGGACACGAAGCGTCGCTATCCCAAACCCCGTTAACGACGCCTAACCCTGTCTTGCACCGGACTCGATGGCAACTACTGAGTCTCGCGTAACGATCCATATGGCGGCGAGCCTCGACGGCTTCATCGCTCGAAAGGACGGGAGCGTCGACTGGCTCGAGACCTCAGACGAATTCGCAGGCGGGGACACCATGGACCCAGAATTCGTCGAGGCGTTCCTGAAGACGATCGACTGCTACGTCATGGGATCGCGGACATATGAGACCGCGTTGAGTTTCGAGGCCAAAGGGTTGGGCTGGTCGTACGGCGACAAACCCACCTTCGTCCTCACTCGTCGCCAGCTGCCGCGGACCCGGGATACCGTCGAGTTCCACTCCGGCGATCTCGCGAAGTTCGTGAATGGTCGACTGCGGCCGACGTTCCGTACCATCTGGTTTGTTGGAGGCGGTGTACTCTCCGCCGAATGCCTTCGTCTCGGGCTAGCCGACGAAGTCTGCTATTCGATCCTGCCAATCTTGATTGGTGATGGGATCCCATTCTTCGAGAGGCTCGACAGAGACATCGCCCTCCACCTGGCGGAGGTCAAAGCCTACAAGAGCGGCATGGTGGAGCTCCGTTACGAGGTGCGAGGACAGGCGGCGGTCGCACACCCTGTGGAGTAGCGACGACGACGCCCAGGAGTTGAAGCTGACGAAGCCCAGTAAACGTCTGAGCATCGCAGCTTAACTACCATGCGCATCCTGATCGGGTTCGCTGGCCTATTCGTTGTCGCTGCACTTAGTGGGGCTTCGTATCAGTGGATTGCCACTCGCAGGGACCTGGCGCGGACCCCGGCGCCCGGGCGGCTCGTGGATATCGGTGGGCACAGGCTTCACGTTTGGTGCAGTGGTTCAGGGACGCCTTCAGTCATTCTTGAGACCGGACTCGGAGGTTCCACCGCGGATTGGGGTTTCGTTCAGCCTGAGGTTGCCGGCTTCACGCAGGTCTGCTCATACGACCGAGCGGGAATGGGCTACAGCGATCCGGGACCGTCACCGCGTACAACCCGCCGAATGACTTACGAGCTTGCACAACTCCTCGACCGCGCTGGTATCGCCGGACCGGTGATTCTTGTCGGAGCCTCGATCGGGGGTCTCGTCGTGCGGGTCTTCGCATCCGAGCACCCCGAGCGGGTTGCCGGACTCGTGCTAGTCGACGCTTCGCATGAGGATCAGGACGCCGACGTTCCCCGATCGCGCCGTTCGTTCCCCTGCTCTCGTCCCTTGGGATCTTTCGACTTCTTGGCGTCACGTTTGGCCCACCGCCGGCTTCCCTGGCGCCGACCGTGCGTCCCTTCGCAGAGGCCACGGGCTTCCGCGCTGCGGCCTACCAAGGCGGCTGTAGACGAGTTCACGCATCTGCGGCACAGTGCGGCCGAGGTCAAAGCCACTCGACGTCAGCTGAGCATCCCCGTCGTCGTTGTGACGGCCGGACAGGAGACCGATGCGGCGTGGCTCAAGCTGCAACGTGACCAGGTCGGCTTGTCGCAACGGGGATGCCAGATCATCGCAGAGCAATCGGGACACGCCGTCGCCCTCGGTCAGCCAGGGGTTGTGGTCCGAGCCATCCGGGCAAGCGTGGACGCGGTAAGGAGGCGCAGCGATTCTGGCCCATGCGGGTAGCGGTAGGGGACTCCGGGCCGTCGAACAATGAGTGATCCGAGAGGACAGCGCGCGATCCCCTGAACGCAGCCTCCACCCTCGAAAGGAACAGCCCATGTCGAAGGTCGTTGCAATCATGTCCATGTCGCTCGACGGCTACGTCGCCGACCTCAACGATGGCGTGGCCGAAGTATTCGACTGGTACATGAACTCGGGGGACGTCGAAATCCACACCGGCGGGTCGGACCCCATGACGTTCAAGGTTTCCGAACCGAGCGCCGAGCACTTTCGCGGTCTCACGTCAGGACTTGGTGCCGTGCTCACCGGCCGACGCACCTTCGACAAGGCCGAAGGCTGGGGCGGGAATCACGCATGGGGACCAGCATTCGTACTGACCCACCACATCCCCACCGGATGGCCGCGACCCAACTCGACTGTCCACTTCGTGACCGACGGCATCGAAAGCGCCGTGAACCAAGCCAAGGCCGCCGCCGCCGGGAAGTCCGTTGGGGTCCACGGCGCTGACACCATCCAGCAGTTGCTGAATGCCGGCCTCCTCGACGAAATCAGCGTCGACATCGCGGCGGTTCTTCTTGGCTCCGGAGTTCGACTCTTCGACCACCTCGCCGGCACGCCAGCCGTCCTTGGCAACCCGACGGTGATCCCGGGCGTCGGCGTTACACACCTGCGCTACCCGGTACGCAAGGCGTAGTCCTATAGCTGAGCCGAGCACATGTTGTATCTCATCGGAGGTGCAGCCCGATCTGGCAAGAGCATTCTGGCGCGAAGGCTGTTGCTACGACATGGGCTGCCATACTTCCCAGTTGACTACTTGACTAGCGGTCTCGTGAGTGGCGCACCCGAGACGGCGGTCCGTCACGAGTCTTCGAGCCGACTACGTGGCGAACAAATCTGGCCGGTCCTCGAGGGTCTCTTGCGCAACGTAGCCGAAGAGGAGCCTGGCTATGTAGTCGAAGGCGACGTGCTGCTGCCGGATCGGGTAGCTGGATTCATGTCCGCCTACGGCAAGCGTGTCCGAGCTTGCTTCCTCGGATATGCCTCGTGCACGGTGGAGGCCAAGTCGGCAGCGATCCGTTCGAACCCTGGTCATATCAACGACTGGGTGGCGGACATGGCGGACGGTGAGTTGGCAGCACTCGTGACTGACATGATCGAGTTCAGTGTGTTCCTGCGGGCCGGCTGTGCTCGCCACCGATTGAAGTACATCGACTCGAGTGCCGACTTCAGCAGTGCTCTTGACGCTGCAGAGGAGTACCTTCTTGAACGCGGTGGGGTCCCACAAGGAGTTGAGGCTTAGCTCCAGTGTTGGGCAAGCGATAAGGACAGATGCGGGGCTGAATGACTCAGTTCACCGAGGCCCGACGCCGTCTCGTGATCCTCTCGCCTCTTGGCCTGGTCGTGACATGCCACCTCGTCGAACGTGCCGCGGGGCGCGCGCTGGGCGTCTGGGCATGGGTTCCGACGATGATGGTGTTTTGGGCGACGATAGCCGCGCTCGTTCTGTGGGCTGCGGGGCGTCAGGCGCTTGGACGTTGGCTGCAGGCTCCGCGAGGTGGCTGGGCCTGGTCGGTCTTGGCGGTGGCAGTCGGATTGCTCTCGCTCCGGGAGTTCCTGGCCGACTGGCACGTTCTCGAGTCGGCGACGGTCTTCTCCCTCTGGCTGGCGTTCGGCCTAGTCAATCCCTGGTTCGAGGAGTGCTACTGGCGCGGCCTCCTGATCGATGCGACGGCCGGCTGGGTCGGAGGATTGGGCGTTGTCTACTCAACGCTGCTGTTCGCTCTGAGCCATCCCCTGATCTGGGGCGTTCACTCCGTCGCCCTTCGCCACCCTGCCGCGCTCGTCGGCTTGGCGCTCGTGGGTGCGGTGTGGAGTGTGGCTTACCGTCGGACAGGGAGTCTTCGCTACGCCATCGCAGGCCACGCGCTCGCCAACCTTCTCGGGCTTTCAGTACCGACACTGCTGAACCTGCATGTCCCGGCTGCGCTAAGGTGATCAGGGCGATGGCGTTGGCCGTTGGAGGAGGACGCGGATGACCCGACGACTTGTTTCCGCGCTGGTGATCTCCGCTGTGCCGCATGCCGCTCTTGCTAGCCCGCCTTCCACGGCCGAGTTGGCAAGGGAGTCCGCTGTGTTTCTTGCGGTATTCCAGCAGCAGATTCGCGAGCATCTCGACGCAACGGAGCGGGCCAGGGGCACGGTCATCTGTATCGCCATCGACCCGGGTGGGGCACCGCAGAGTCCGAGGCGCGAGTTCATGGCGCGCCTGGCGAGCGAGCCGTCGATTCGCCTGGCGGCCGAATGCGATGCGCGTCCCAAGGGTGCTGTCGAAGCAATGACGCTCCGGCCGGCCATCATCGTCACGGCTGGGCCGATACAGTGGAGGGCGCCCGACGAGGCGTGGGTGACGGTGTCCTACTTCCGCAGCGCGCGCGTGTCTGCACTTCGGCGTTATCGCGTCGTACTGGAGCATGACGGTTGGGTGTCGCTTGGGCCCATCCTGCTGGACGGCCCAGCATAGTCGGCGGAACACGAGGGCGCCCTTGTACAGGATGCCAGTGGACTATCGATGACGACGCTCCTCGACCTGCTCTACGTGGCGGTGTTCGCGATCGCCTTTCCGCTGTGGGACTTCCTCGTCTTCTGGCCGGCGTTTCATCGCCAGTCACAAGCCGATCCGGCTCGGGCTCGGACGCGGCTCTGCAGAAGCGCAATCGGCGGAGCGTGGGGGCTCGTTGCTGTCGGGGCGGTGCTGTGGGTGGCGAACGACCGATCCTGGACGTCGCTCGGTTTCTCTGTGCCGCACGGGTGGCGATTGTGGACATCCATCGCCCTGTTCCTGCTGCTGGCGGCCTACTTCTGCTATGCGGTCGCGACCCTCGCCCGCAGCTCCGAAGCACGGGCGAGCATGCGGCAGCAGATCGGGACGCTGACCGCCGTCATGCCACACACGCGGACTGAGCTGTATTGGTTCGGCGGGGTTTCGCTGACCGCGGGGTTCTGCGAGGAGTTTCTGTATCGTGGCTACTTTGTCTGGGTCTTCTCCCCGTGGCTCGGCTGGTGGGGCGCCGCGGCGCTGTCTCTTGCGTTCTTCGCGATCGGGCATCTGTACCAGGGATGGAATGGCGTCCTCCGCACGGGAATCGTCGGCGCCCTCTTCACGCTGGTCGTGGCACTCTTCGGCTCGCTCTGGCCAGCCATCGCGCTACACGCCCTTAGCGACGTCGGCGCCGGAATGATGGCGTGGCTGGCGCTGCGCGAGGAGTCGGCAAAGGGTGCGACCATTGGCCGTGGCTGAGCACCCGAGCGACCGGCCGGCCATTGCCGGCTATGCGGCGGCATTTGTGGGCGGGGCGCTTGGCACCGTGGTCATCTACTCACGCCTGTGGCCCTTGTTCGTCGGCGAGTCCAATTGGCGCCTGGTCGTCCCTGAGTCTCGGTTTGGTCCGGACGTCATGCTTGGCCTTGGCGTTCTGGCCATTGGCACGCCCTCGTTCGCTCTGGCCATGTTCCTGCGGGGAAGCGAGCGCCAAGTACCCCCACATTTCGCGTGGCGCGCGTGCGTTGTTGGAGTGCAGTACGTCATTCTCGTGCTGGGTTGCATGTGCGTGCTGCAGGCGCTGTTCGAGCATGCAGTGATCCCAACCGCGCTCGCCGTTCTCGTCGACTTGCTCGCGATGGCGACTCTCCCCTTCAGTCTGGTATCAGCTGCACCGGGCATGCACCCGTCGGACGCAACCTGAGAGTGTGTAGCTTGAAGATGACCACGGGCGCAGCTGTCTTTGCCGTCGCGTCGATGGCGCCTGTTGCCGCCTCGGCCGAACGCCTGACCCTGTGGATGCGCGACAACGGCGCCACGCTTGCCACTCGCGTGATCGATCACTGGAACGAAACCCATCCAGCCGATCACATCACACTGACCCTGATTCCTCACGACACATGATGCCAACGTTTGCAGCGCTCTGGCGGCATCCGGACCTTTTGTCACTGGACTTGATCTTGACGCCCGACTTCATGAAGGCGGCTACCTCAAGGACATCACCGATCCGATGGCCGGCAACGCCAGTATCAAGAAGGTCGTGCAGGCCCATATCGATCTCGCGACGTACAAGAAGCGCCTCTACGGGGTTCCGTTTACGCCCGACGACTCGGTCCTCTTGTACAACAAGGCGCTGTTCAAGGCGGCCGGCCTCGACGCGGAAAAGCCTCCGGCGACCAGCGGCGAGATCGTTTCCGCCGCCAGGAAGATCAGGGCGCTCGGCCCCGACGTGTATGGCTTCTATTTCTCGGGCTCCTGCCCCGGCTGCAACATCTTCACCATTGCACCGCAGATGTGGGCCGCGCGCGGCACCGTGGTTCTGCCCGCCGGTTGCGACGCGGAGCCGTTGCAAGGCGAATCGATCAAGCAGGTGCTGCAGGACTACCGCACCATGTGGAAGGAAGGCCTGATCCCTGAATCTGCCAAGGCCGATCCGGGCGACCACTCGTCGGCGGTCTTCATGAGCGGAAAGATCGGAATGCAGGCGGCCGACCGTCGCGGCCGCGGCGGGTGCAACCGTTGTCATCCGAGTCACCGATGGCAACGATCGAGAGATCGACAATGGCAAAACCGGGCCGGATCGCCAGCAGATCATCGCAGGCGTGGTCGACCATCCGCTGCCAGGCCAGATGCTGCGTCTGGACGTAGTCCGCGTCAAAGCAAGATAGTCTCGCCTCTCGCATCAACACCCCGCGCCTGCCAGCTGCCCTGAACTTTCCATTCCCATGAGCCGTCTAACAGGGCGACGGAGCCGACTAGAGATCGAGGAGAGCAACGATCGCTATAGGCACTTGAAGAGCCTTGGCTGCCGCCCCAACTGAGCTGCATAAGGGCCGAGCAGTATTCCCTCGTCGGTCAGCCGTATTGAGATCGTGACGCGCGAACCTTCGAGTTGTCCGAAGTACAGGGCGGGCTGGCTGTCCTCGGGCTCGCCGTCGCGAATCGGCCCACCATGCTCGCGGACATAAATTCCACGTAGGTTGAACTGGCCCTGGGAGTCGAGCAGGGGCGCCTCGTCCACCGTCCCATGAGCACAGTCGAACTCCAGGCTCGCGCCCATGGTGCTCACCGTCAGCGATACGTGTTCACCACCCCATCCGCCTGGTGGCAGTTCCGTCGGCGCGTGGGAGCCCATGCACGCTACCAGGCTGGAGACGACGAAAGCGCCGAGCCATCGCATGACTGCATTATAAAATCCGCTCGTAGGCGCGGGGCCGCCGAACAAGGGGATGAAGCTGAATGAGCTTGGCAGGAATCGCCCTTTCGGCTCTGCTCGCCGGTGCCGGCACGAAGGTGGAGTTCGGACCACTGCGAAAGGCCTCGGTTCTCCCTATCGGTCAATGCGACGTCGAGGTCGTCTTCAGGCTTGTCATCAACGATGGCGGCTCCGAGGATTATTACTGTCCGCAGATCGAATGGCAGTGGGAGGATGGCTCCATCTCAGAGGAAGAGTCGGACTGTCCGCCTTTCGCTGAGGCCACCGCCGATGACCATCGCCAGGTCTGGACTCGACGTCGGGCCTTTCAGAAAAGCGGTCGGTACAGAGTCAGGGCCAGGCTATTCAAGGCAGATCGCCTCGTACGCATTCTCGAGACCGAGGTAGTCGTTACTGGCTGGTCCGGGTTCCCTGACGAGAGGCGGGAAGAGAACGGTTGCTCGCCTGCGCGCCTCACTCGCTTGCCGCCTCGAAGGCCTATCGACCTGGGTCCAGGCCCACCAAGGTGAAGCGCATGAAGAAACCGCGGAAGCGCGCCGGCCCCAGCCGCCTGCCCCAGAGAACGGCTGGGGCAGTCGCGACACGCGTGAAAGGGAGGTCGATGGAGGGGACGCGATGAGGAATGCGCAGGTTGCATTGGCGTTGGGAGTGTCCCTCACCTTTGGATCCCCATGCTCCTTCGCGCAGGAGCGGTTTCCCACGATGGCCTCCGTGCAGGGACGGATGCCCTGTGGCTCGTGCAGACTTCCCTCCACGATTTCAGCGCAAGCGACGATAGCCCCTTCCTCTGAGGCGGGTGAACGTCTTGTGATCTCTGGAACCGTCTATGAACCAGACGGGGTGACCCCTGCGCCTGCGATCACCATCTTCGTGTATCACACGGATGCCAGAGGTCACTACAACTCGCCTGACGATGCTCTCAACCCCCGTCTCTATGGCTGGGTGCGCACAGGCACCGACGGTCGATACGAGTTCAGGACCACCAGGCCGGGCCCCTATCCCGAGCTCACGACACCGGCTCACATCCACGTGCATGTGTTCGGCCCAGGCCGGCCCGAATGGTTCATTCCCGAGTACTGGTTTGCAGGTGACCCCCTCATCCCTGCCAAGGATCGTGATCTGCCGGCCCGGCTCGGGCGCTTTTCGCCGATCGTGCGCCTCACCAAGGGCAGCGAAAAGAGTTGGCGAGGCCTTAGAGATATCCGTCTTGAGAAGCCAGCCTCGCAGTAGCGCGAGAAGATGGTGAGGTGCTCGGGGTGTACAAGAAGCTGCAGGACGGCAGCTGGAAATGCTTCCGCGCGATGGGGGACCACGGAATGAGTTGCGTGAAACGGGGCAGACCATGAAGTATGCGCTCTGGGGGTTTGCGGCCGTCGGTTGCCTCTTCAGCCTCCATCGTCTTGCGTCGTGGGCCGAACGACGAGGCTGGATCCACTATCTCAAGCGGCGCGGCAGCAGCGGAGCACTCGGGAGCGCCCTCCTCGAGGTTCAGGCCATCATGGAACCTTCGAAGCGCTATGTCCTGGAAGAACGGCGGAAGGACGACTCAGAACGGCCGGAGCCTGGCGATCCGCCATGAGGAATCGGCCACGCCATCCGACAAGCGGATGAAGCCTCGAGGCTTTACGGCAAGGGAGGCGCGATGGAGCCTATTCGCGCACTGACGTCAGCTCGCATTGCTGCTGTGGGTCGGCGCTGACCACGCTTATCCCCAGGAGCGACCTACGCCGGAGCGACCGCCCATCATCGACATGCACATACATGCTTTCAGTTGGGATCATCTGGGTAATCCGCCGCCGCCCAGCCCGGTGACAGGCAAGGTGCCGACGGCCCGCACCGACAAGGAAGCGATGGAAGCGTCGCTGGCTGAGTTGAGACGCTACAACGTCGTCAGGGCTGTGGCCGGCGGGCGGTCCGAGCACGTGTCGCGTTGGTCTGCTGCCGACCCGAAGCGAATCATCAGGGGCACCATGATGCCTCTGCCGGATGTAGCGTCCTGCGCAAGGAGTTTCTCGCCGGGCAGCTCGGCGTGATGGGTGAACTGGCTCTGGCATACGACGGCGTGGCTCCCAACGACCCTCAGATGGAGCCGTACTGGGCGTTGGCCGAAGAGCTGGACATACCCGTTGGCATTCATTCCGGCCTGGCCCCTCCGAACACTCCCTATCAATGCTGCCCCAAGTTCCGCAATTCACTGGGGAACCCGGCGCTGCTGGAGGAAGTGCTGATTCGACACCGGAAGCTGCGCGTCTACTTGATGCACGCCGGCTACCCGTACCTGCAAGAGACGAAAGCCATCATGCACATGTACCCGCAGGTGTATGCGGATCTGGCCGCGATCGACTGGCTGCGCCCGCGCGAGGAATTCCACGAGTACCTGCGGGCGCTGGTGCGCGCCGGGTTTGGCAAGCGGCTGATGTTCGGGTCGGATCAGATGGTCTGGCCCGAGGGCATCGGGTTGGCCATCGAGGGGATCGAATCAGCGACCTTTCTCACGGAAGAGCAGAAGCGAGACATCTTCTACAACAACGCGGTGAGGTTCCTACGACTGGACGAAGAAGCGCTGGCGAACAGCTCGTCGAAATGAAGGCCGCGCGTGTTCAACAGACGTGAGCAGCGGGCGTTCGAAGCGGAACCTGCATGATCTACCGATGGCTGACTGACCTTACGGTCACGGTCCACTTCGCGTTCCTGATCTTCGTCGTCGCCGGCGGCATTGCGACAAGGCGATACCGCTGGCTGATCGTTCCGCACCTCCTCTGCGTTGCGTGGGCGATCTACGTCGAGGCAACACCGGGCCTGGTCTGCCCACTGACGCCGCTCGAGAACTACTTCGCCGATTCGGGCTGGGCGGGCGGGTTACGAGGGCAGCTTCATCGAGCACTACCTGGTGCCGATCCTCTACCCTGATGGGCTGACGCGGACGGCACAGCTGACCCTGGCTGGCCTCGTAATGGGAATCAACCTGGCCGTCTACGCGTGGTCGCCAGTACGCCGGCTGGCTGGCAAGTGGCGCCGGGCGAGCTCGGATTCGATCCGATCCTGAGAGAAGTCGCACGGGCGTACCATCAGCATCGTGAACCGACGCACGTTTCTCGCGAGCGGTGGGACTCTGGCGGCCGTGGGTCGGCTTGCGCGACCGACTCAGGCGCAAGGCACGAGAACCAGGCTGATCCTTCTGGGCACGGGTGGCGGTCCGCGGCCTCGGAAAGTCAGCTCAGCTCCCGCCCAGGTGGTTGTCGCGAACGGCACGCCGTACGTCGTCGATTGCGGTGACGGCGTCGCACGCCAGCTGGTCTTCGCCGGCATACCCCTGGACACGTTGCGGCATGTGTTCCTCACCCATCACCACTCGGACCACAACGCCGACTACGGCAACCTGATCTGGCTGTCGTGGGCCGCGGGCCTGCACACGCGCGTGGACGCCTGGGGACCACCACCCCTCGAGAAGATGACCAAGCTCTTCTTCGAAATGAACGCGTTCGACATCGACGTTCGCATCGGCAACGAGGGCAGGGTGCCCCTGGCTCCGCTCGTGCATGTCCACGAGCTCACGGAGGGCGGCCTCGTCATGAAGGACGACAATGTGAAGGTGACAGCGGCCCTGGTGCATCATCCGCCGGTCGTTCCAGCCTTCGCCTATCGATTCGACGCGGCCGACCGCGCCATCGTCATTTCGGGGGACACCGCGCGTTCCGACAACGTCGTCAGGCTCGCCCAGAATGCCGACGTCCTCGTGCACTCGGCACTCTACGTGCCCGCTGTCGATCGCATGGTCGCCCGCGTCCCCAACGCGGCGACCCTCAAGGAGAGCATCATCGCCCACCAGACGTCGGTGGAGGACGCCGCGCGGGTCGCCGAGGCTGCAGGCGTGAAGACGCTCGTGCTCTCCCATCTGGTGCCGGCAGACGATCCCGAGGTCACGGAGCAGATGTGGAGCGACGCAGCGCGCGCGCACTTCGGAGGAGGGTCATCGTCGGCAGAGACCTGCTGGAGGTTTGAGGTGAGCCTATGGAAGGGTGCAACCGGTTCGGATCCGGGTGCTGGCGCTGCTGCCATGGCGATCGGCTGCGCGCCGCAAGGCGAAGCCTCGTGTGGAGAGCACCAAGACGGCACGAGCCGGCTCGAGCGTTGCCTTTCGAACTCTCGAGCCCGATGCCAAGAACACCGGGCCGAGGATCCAAACCCCGTGCCCGGTAGATCTGTCGCGCGATGTCACTTGTCCAGCCCCGTCCGCCGTCGTGGAAGTCGTCTTCTCGAACGACGGCCGCGTGGCTCGCTCCCGAATCTCGCGCTCGAGCGGCATCCAGGCGCTCGACCTCGGATGCATGCTCGCCACGAAGTCTTGCGTCGTCGGTCAGTCGTCGCAGCAGGCTGCACTCGAGTGTTCCGTGCAATGCGAGTGAACCAGGCGGTGCTAGTGTGGCCGCATGAAGCTACCCGCGCCCGTGCCCGAGCTCCCGGTCACTGACATCGAGGCCGCGACCAGCGCATACGTTCGCCAGATGGGGTTCAGCGTCGACTGGACGTACGAGGACCACCTGGCGGGCATTTCCAAGGATGCGGCCCGAGTGTTCCTTCGACGGCGCACCCCGGGAGAGGATCGGAGCCACGGCGTCGTGATCTGGCTGAACATGGCATCCTCGGCCGAGGTCGACGAGCTTCACGCCGAGTGGAAAGAGCGGGGCGTGCGAATCGTGGGCGAGCTGCATACCGCTCCCTACAAGCTCCGGGAGTTCACGGCCCAGGACCTCGACGGCAACAGGCTCCGCGTGTTCTTCGACCTCGGAAGCTCGAGAGCATGACGCAGTGGTCGCGATCACAGCGAGCCACGAAATGACGCCTTCCGAAGCGACGAAGCCGAGCATAATGGAGCCCCACGTGCTTGAGTCCGCGAGGTGATCCATGAGGTTCGCGGTGGTCGTGAGAATCGGCGTGGCCTCGATTCTTGTCGGCGCGGCCACGGCACAGGCGCAGGGGCTTCCCACCTGCCGGGTGCTGCTGGTCAAGTCCCCCGCCACCGAGGCGGTTTCGAAGAGCGTGATCCAGGAGGTCAAGACCTGGGTGGAAGATCCTGAGCGAGGTTCCAGGCTGGCTTCGACGATCGACGAGGCCGATGTCGTGCTCGAGCTCAACAAGTTCGGGCTTTCGGAACAGTTCGACGGCATCCCGACCTGGCAATGGCGGTTCGTTGCCCGGCGCCTCTCGGAGCCGAACCGCGAGCGAGCGAGCTACCGGTTCATCCTCGCGGCCGGTCCTCGACCGTGGGAGCACGGCGCACCTCGCGAAGAAGCTGCCGACGATCCTCACGGACGTCTGCATGGGCTGGCTTCCGAAGGTCGCTACTGCCGAAAAGCGGTGACGCCTGAAGGCGTGACCACCGACGAAGGGCGCCGCGTCATCGCCGCGTGGCGCACGAGCAACCGCGCGACCACGTACCTGATCGAGCAGCTGCCGCCCGCGGTCTGGTCGGCGAGCGTGCCCGGGATCGAGCGCCAGACGGTTGGCATGATCGCGGCGCACATCCACAACAGCCGCTGCCGCTGGATCCGCGCGCTCGGCGCGCGCCACGGCATCAAGGCGCCGCGGCTGGTCGACCAGCGGCGCGTTCGTCCGCGCGAGCTGGTGAAGGCGCTGTCGCGGAGCAGCGAAGGTATGATCGAGCTGATCGAGCTCGGCGTCGCGAGCGGCGGCAAGGTGCCCCGGTCCATCTGGCAGAACTTCCCCACCGATCTCCAGCACTTCCTGGGCTACTTCGTCGCGCACGAGGCGCACCATCGGGGCCAGCTGCTGCTGCTCTCGCGGCAGCTCGGGCACCGGCTGCCGAGGGAGATCGCCGGCGGCGTCTGGCAGTGGACGAGGTTTTCGCGGGAGCGTCTGAGGTCCTAGCGTGCCGATCAAGAGCAAGGCGCAGCGACGGAAGTTCGCGCAGCTGCTGGTCGAGGGCAAGATCACGCCCGAGACGTTCGAGGAGTGGAATCGCGGTGCGGGCAGCAAGAAGCTGCCGGAGCGGCTCCATCCCAAGAAGGCGGGGACCTCTCGAGCGAGCAAGGCTCGGCGGCCGGCGCGAAAGCGCAAGACGGCTCGGCGGAAGCGCTAGGGACGCGCGATCACGATCAGCGTGTTCGTGCGCGAGTCCCAGGTCACCTGGCTGCGCGGCGAGAGGCGACTGCGAACGAGCGGCGCCAGCGCCTCGGCGCGCGCGTAGGAGAGCCGGAAGGTCTCGAGCCGGGTCGGACCGCCCTGGCCGCGCTCCTCCTGGAGCCGCCGGCGCGCGGCGGCCTCCTCCATGAGCCGCGACGGCTTCGCCACGCGCAGGATGCCGGCCTCCTCCTCCTGGGCGAGCCCGCAGGCCCGAAGCGTCGTCTGGAGCGCGGTCTGCCAGCGCGCTTCGTGGAGCTTCAGCGTGAGCTTGCAGTCGGTGTCGGGATCGAACACGACCTGCAGCCCGCCGATCTCGGCGAGCAGGCCGACGACGTCCCGGACCGCGCCGTCCTTGACGTCCAGCGAGACGCGGGCCTCGCCGGCCGTCGTCGCGGCGAGCGCCGCGCACGCGAATGCACGGAAGGCCGACATCGGGGCCTATGATATTCCTCGGGACGGAGGGCGAGGGGTGAGCGAGGACACCATCGAGACGGTTCGCGTGTGCCGGGAGTGCGGCGAGGAGTATCGGCCGGACGTCCTCGTGTGCGCCGACTGCGGCGGCGAGCTCGAGACTCGCCGCGCCGACGAGCCGCTCGCGCGGCCGGCGCCCGAACCGCCGCCGACCACCGAGCTCGAGGGCTACCGTCCCGTCTTCACGGGCACGCGAGCGATGGACCTCGTGCCGCTCTGCGATCGGCTGCGCGAGGCGGCGATCGACTTCCGGCTCGTCGAGCAGCCGGCGAGCGTCGAGGGCGGACCGGCGCGCTACCTGATCCTCGTCAAGGAAGGCGAAGCCGCGGCGGCGCTCCAGTCACTCGCCGAGCTGATCGCGCCCCACGAGACGGGCGGCGACATGCGAGCGATCGAGGAACGGTTCGATCCGGAGAAGGGCTATCAGCAATGTCCCGCCTGCGGTCGAAGATGCCCGCGGACGCGAAGGAGTGCCCGGAGTGCGGGCTGGGGCTGGTCGCCGACGAGTAGGCCGCCGCGCGTGAGCGAGCCCAGGCCGCTCCGCGGCGCGGCGCTGGCCGAGCGGGTCAAGGCCCTGGCGCTCGAGACCGGATTCGATCTCGCCGGGTTCGCGCGCGCCGACGCGCCCCCGAACCTCGCCTTCTTCGCCGAGTGGGTCGCACGCGGCCACGGGGGCGAGATGGGCTACCTGACCGGCCAGGTCGAGAAGCGGACCGACCTCCGAGCGCTCTTCCCCTGGGCCCGCGGTCGTGCTCTGCGTGGGGCTGCAGTACGACACGCCGCACGCCTACTCGAGCGACGCGCCCGCCGGCCGTGCCTGGATCTCGCGCTACGCCTGGGGCGACGACTACCACGACGTGCTGCGGGCGCTGCTCGAGCGGCTGCGCGAGCGGCTGCAGGCCGAGGCGGGCCCCTTCGAGTCGCGGGCCTACGTCGACACCGGCCCGATCGCCGAGAAGGCCTGGGCCTCGGCCGCGGGCCTCGGCGCGCTCGGCAAGAACACCTGCCTGCTCCATCCGGAGCACGGCTCCTGGTTCTTCCTGGGCGAGCTCGTCACCGACCTCGACGTGCCGGCCGACGCCCCGCGCCCCGACATGTGCGGCAGCTGCACCGCGTGCCTCGACGCGTGCCCGACGCGCGCGTTCCCCGCGCCCTTCGTGCTCGACGCCACGCGCTGCATCAGCTACCTGACGATCGAGCTCAAGGGCGGGGTGCCCGAGCCGCTGCGCGAGGGCCTCGGCCGCCACGTCTTCGGCTGCGACATCTGCCAGGACGTGTGCCCGTGGAACCGCAAGCGCCGGCACCGCGGCGCGCCCGCGTTCGAGCCGCGCCCGGGCGCGCTCCACCCGGACTTCGCGGACCTCGCGGGTCTCGAGCCCGAGGCCTTCGGCGTGCGCTTCCAGAAGAGCCCGCTGAAGCGCGCCAAGCGCCGCGGGCTCCTGCGCAACGTCGCCGTCGCGATCGGCAACGCGGGCGCGGCCGAGCACCGCCCGCTGCTCGAGCGCCTGGCCTCTGACCTCGATCCGCTCGTCGCCGAGCACGCGCGCTGGGGGCTCGCGCGGCTCGACGAGCGGCTCAGCGCACGCGCAGGCTCTTCTTGAGCTCGAGCTTGTAGGGCGTGCCGGCCTTGAGCTCGACCTCGACGCCGCGCGTCGCGAGCACCGCCCCGCCGCCCACGGCGCCGCCGATCAGGCCGCCCTTGAGCGCGCCGGAGCCGCCGCCCGCGATCCCGCCGATGATGGCGCCCGCCGCCGCCGAGCCGCCCGCGATCTTGGCGTCCTTGCCCTTGCTCGAGCCGGCCGTCACGTCGAAGCCGGTCGCGTCGATCGTGTAGCTGCGGCTGTTGACGCGGACCTCGTTGAAGGCCACGACGATCCGGGCGCGGCCCTTCGTGCGGCCCGAGCGCACGGCGCTCACGACGTGCCCGTGCACCTCGGCGCCCTTCGGCAGCAGCACCTCGCCGTCGACGCTCACGTCCTCGGCGAGCGACGCCAGGACGGGATCCTCGGCCTTCGCCGACTTCGTGCTGAGCTCCTGCTCCAGCACGATCGCGAGCGCCGTGCCGGACGGCACGATCTTGGGCTTGGGCGTCGGCGTGGGCTCCGGCTCGGCGGGCGCCGCCGGCGCCGCCACGGGCGCGGCCGGCGCTGCGTCCGCTCGGGCCGCAGGAGCCTTCTGGGGGCGGCGGCGCCCGTGCTGCGGGCTGCGCCCGCGGGCGCTTCGGCCGGCAGCGCCCCGCCCGGGGCCTGCGTCGCGGGCGTCGCCGAGGGTGACGGCGCGCCGGCGTCGGCAGAACGCTCGGCCGGACGCTGACAGGCGATCGACAGGACGCAGGCGACTGCGACGAATGCAATCCGCTTCATGACAGCCCTCCAGAGTCCAGTTTAGCGAGGATCGCGGCCGCTGCGCCAGCCCTGCGTGACGCGTATCACGTTCGTCCGGTCCGCTTCGTAACGCCCTTACAATGCGTGCGGCAGGAGGGTGACATGCGCCGTCTCGGCCTCGCCGGACTGGCGGTTCTCGCGGCTGCGGCCGCGCTCTTCGCGGCGGACCCGAAGCCTCTCGCCCTCGCGGTCCACGACGCCCAGGGCCAGTTCGTGGCGGACCTGCGCGCGGACGAGGTGCGCGTGCTCGAGAACGGCGAGCCGCGCGAGCTCGCCGGCTTCGAACGCGACGAGCGGCCGCTCGCGGCCGCGCTCGTGCTCGACACGAGCCGCGGGGCGTCGCGGGTGTTTCGGACGCAGGCCTTCGACGTCGTGTGGAGCTTCGTGTCGAAGCTGCCGCCGGGATCGAAGTGCCAGCTGTGGGGTACCTCGGATCGCCCGCGCAAGCTGGGCTCGCTCGACGGCGAGCGCAAGGACGTCGACAAGAGAGTGGGACAGGGCTTTGCCGTCGACGGCGCCAACGTCCTCATGGACACGGTGGTCGAGGCCGCGAACGCACTCGAGCGCGAGTCGGGCAAGCGGCGCGCGCTCGTCGTGCTCTCCGGCTCCGGAGCCGGGCACACGAGCTACACGCCGAACGACGTGACGGCGGCCGCGCGCAAGGCCGGCGCGCCGATCTTCGCGCTGATGTACGACGAGGGCGAAGCCGCCGGCGCGGGGTCGCTCCGGCTCGGCGACACGCCGCGCGACGGCGACAACCTCACGATCGTCGGCCCCGGCGACCACGAGAAGGTGCTCTCGGGCCTCGCGCAGGGCACCGGCGGGCGCTTCGAGCGCATCGCGGCCGCGAACGGCGTGAGCACGTCCTTCCAGGCCTACGCCGCCGAGCTCGGCGGCCAGTACCGGCTGCGCTACGTGCCCGGCGATCCCAAGGGCCCGCGCCGCGTCGAGGTGCGGGTCGCGCGGCCGGGGCTGCGCTGGCGCATCGCCCTCGACAGTCCTTGAGACAGCGCCTTGAGACAGCGCCTTGAGACAGCGGCGTGAGGAGAAGCGCATGAAGAAGATCCTGGGCGCCGGCTGCGCGCTCGTGCTGGTCGTCGTCCTGGCTCTGGCGGGCGTGGGCGCCTGGCTCGTCTCGCGGCTCGACACCCCGGAGCTCAAGCAGTCGCTGCTCCAGCAGGCGAAGGCGACGCTCGGGACCGAGCTGCGCGTGAAGGAGATGCAGATCTCGCTGCTGTCGGGCGTCACGCTGAAGGCGATCGCGGTCCAGAACCCGGCGCCCTTCCCCGGCCAGCTGCTCACCGCCGACGCCTTCGTGCTGCGCTATCGATTGCTGCCGCTCCTCACCGGCCGGGTCGAGGTGGAGCGCCTCGCGCTCGAGAAGCCCGCGCTCGCGCTCGCGATGGACACGAAGGGCGCCTTCAACTACGAGAAGCTCGGCCGGACGGCCGCGAAGGGCGCGCCGGCCGCCTCGGGGTCCGCGTCGGCCAGCGCCACGCCGCTGCGGGTCGTCATGAAGTCGCTCGCGGTCGAGGACGGCTCGATCCTGATGACCGACTACGCGAAGGCGAAGCTGATGACGGTCGACGGGATCGACTTCAAGAGCGCGTTCGAGCTGGCGGGCGGCATCGCGCTCGGCGCGGGCCAGGTCTCGATCGCCAAGGCCAACTTCGGCGACGTGCTGTTCGTGAAGAGCGTGCACGCGCCGCTGTCGATGTCGAAGGAGAAGGTGACGCTGTCGCCCATCAAGGCCGACGTCGCCGGCGGCAGCATGAGCGGGGACCTGAACGTCGACCTCAAGGGCTTCCGCTACACCACGCAGATGGCGCTCAAGGGCGCGAGCGTCAAGACGCTGCTCGAGGAGGCGCGCTCGTCGCCGTTCGTCACGGGCACGCTCTCGGCCAAGGCCCGCTTCGAGGGCTCGGGGGGCCTGCCGACGATGCGCGGGGAAGGCAGCGCGGACATCTCCTCGTGCCGCGCGCAGAACAGCAGGGTGCTCGGCCTGCTGGCGTCGGTGCTGCAGGTGCCCGAGCTCGCGAATCCCGACTTCGAGGCGTGCCACGTGGAGTTCAAGCAGACCGGCAGCCGCTTCGCGACGCCGGTCGTGAAGCTGACCGGCGACGCCGTGCGCCTCTCGGGCCAGGGCAGCGTCAACCTCGACACGCGGGCGCTCGACTACGACATGAACCTCGCCCTCTCGCCCAAGCTCTTCGCCAAGATGACGCGGCCCGAGCTGCGCGGCGCCTTCCAGCAGCAGGGCGACGGCTTCTCGGCGATCGCCTTCAAGCTCTCCGGCACGACGCTCGAGCCGAAGACCGACCTCTTGTCGCGGGTCGGCAAGGCCGCGGCCACCAGCGCGGCGAAGGACGCGATCGGCAGGCTCTTCAAGAAGAAGGGATTCTGATCCGCGGCCTCACTCCGGGTTCTGGCCGTGGATGCGCATCGAGACGATCTGGTCGACGCTCACGCTCTTGCCGCTGCGGCCCTGGACGCGCTTCACGAAGTCCGTCGTGACGCCGTGGATGCGCAGGCTGACGAGGTCGTCCACGGCCACCTTCGAATAGCCGAGAGCGCCGAGCTCCTTGGCGAACTCCGGGGTCACGCCGTGGATCCGCATCGAGACCAGCTGGTCGGCGGTGAGCGCCTCGTAGCCGAGCTCTTTGAAGCCGCGGATGTACTCCGCGCTCACTCCGTGGATCCGGAAGCTCACGAGGCCGTCGATCGGCAGCCCCGAGTAGCCCAGCGCCTGCAGCTCGTTCACGAAATCGAGCGAGGCGCCGTGGATGCGCAGGCTCGTGAGCTGGTCCGTCGTCAGCTTGCGGTAGCCGCGCGAGGCCATGCCGCGGATGAAGTCCGGGGTCACGCCGTGGATCCGCAGCGAGACGAGGTCGTCGAGCGGCACGCGCTCGTAGCCGAGCTTGGCGAGCTCGTCGATGAACGAGCGGCTCACGTCGTGGAGCGCCAGGCTGAGCGCCTTCTCCTCGTCGAGCTCGCCGTAGCCGCGGCGCTTCATGTCCGCCGCGTAGTCGGCGCTCGCGCTGAACACGAAGTGCCCGGCGCCGACGCCGGCCTCGAAGCGCCCCTGGCAGGCGAAGCGTGCCGGCGTCCTTGACCCACTCGAAGCGCACGTCGGAGCTCGCCGCCTCCAGCATCTCGGCCGTCAGGCCCTTGAGGTCGGTGAGCGGCAGGGTCTCCGACGAGTTCCAGTGGCCACGCCCGCCGACGCGGCGCAGCGAGAGCTCGACGAGCGTGGCGGTGGCGCCCTTCTCGACGCGCCACTTCGAGCGCTCGGCCGTCCAGACTCCCTTCGACTCCGCCGCCCACGGGAGGGCCCTCCTTCGCTTCGACCGCCGGCAGCGCGCCCCACGAGCCCAGGCTCAGCGCGACGAGACCGGCGGCCGCGGCGATCCCCGCTCCCACGCCTCCCAGGACGAGCCTCTTTGCTGACCTCGACATGCCACCCTCCTCAGGCGGAGCTCACGCCTCCGCGGGACCGTCCCGGACGGCGCGCGCTCCCTTTCGACCGACGACGACCGGCTAGGACTGCTTGCGCGCGCGCAGGCTCTTGAGCAGTCGCGGCGAGACGCCCTGGCTGCGGAGCTGCACGAGCTCCTCGACCGTGAGCTTCTCGAAGCCCGCCTCCTTGAGCTCGCGCACGTAGCTCGGCGTGACGCCTTGCGCGCGCAGCTCGATCAGCTGCCCGGGCTCGAGCCCGCCGTAGCCCAGCTCCTTCAGCTCGCGCACGTAGTCGGGATTCACGCCCTGGCTGCGCAGGGCGACCAGCATCTTCATGTCGAGCCCGCGGTAGCCGAGCTCGCCCAGCTCGCGCACGTAGCCGGGATTCACGCCCTGCGAGCGCAGCGCGATCAGCTGGTTCTCGCTGAGGGCGTCGTAGCCGAGCGCCTTGAGCTCCGCCGACGTACGAGCCGGTCACGCCCTGGCTGCGGAGCGCGATCAGGCTCGTCACCGAGAGGTCCTTGTGCCCCGCCGCCTTCATCTCCTCGACGTAGTTCGGCGTCACGCCCTGCGAGCGCAGCGCGATCAGGTTGGTGAGCGACAGCTCGGTGAGCCCCTGCTCGCGCAGCTCCTTCGCGAACCCGGCGGAGACGCCCTGCGCGCGCAGGCCGATGAGCTGCTCGACGGAGAGATCCTTGTAGCCGGCCTCCGCCAGCTCCTCGCACGTACTCGCGGCCCGACGCCCTGGTGGCGCAGCGCGATGAGCTGCTCCGCGCTCAGCGACTGGAAGCCGAGCGCGTCCATCTCGTCGACGTACTCCGGCGTGACCCCGGCGCGCGCCATCTCCAGCACGCGCTCGAGCGGGAACGCGCGCGCCTGCGGCGTCGCCTCCGCGCGCTGCGCGCTCGCGGCCGGCTGCGGCTGCGGCTTGGCGGCGGCTGGGCCTGCGGCTTCGGCGGGCCGTCTGGGTCTGCGGCTTCGGCTCGGCCTGGGCGATCGCGACGGCGGGGCCAGCGGCGCCGTCTTGTCGAGCGACTGCGACGACGCGAGCACGTCGACGATCGTCGGCGTGGGCCGGTCGAGCAGGATCGAGCCGAACCCGAACGCGAGCGCCAGCCCCGCGACCGCCGCCAGGGCGGCGAAGCCGCGGGCCGCGCGCGACGGCTCCGGCGCGCGCCCGACCAGCCGCACGATGCGGTCGAAGAGCGAGCCGCCGTTCGCCGCCATCGCGAAGGCCGGCGCGTCCGAGCAGCAGCCCCTCGAGCTCGACGAGCGCGCGGGCGTAGCGCACCGCGTTGCCGCAGGCGGCCACCGCGAGGTCGTCGCAGCAGTGCTCGCGCTCGACGCGCATGCGGTGCGACACCCACCACACGGCGGGGTGGTAGAAGAGCAGCGTCTCGGCCGCGGACTGCAGCAGGTTCACCAGGTAGTCGTGGCGGCGGACGTGCGCCAGCTCGTGGGCCAGGATCAGCTCGAGCTGCTGCGGCGGTGAGCCCGGTGAGGGCGCTCGCCGGCAGCAGGATCACCGGCCGGAGCCAGCCGACGACGGTCGGCACGCCGACGAGCGCCGACTCGTAGAGCCGCACCGGGCGCCGAGACGCGGAGCGCCTGCGCGAGACGCGCGAGCGCTCGCCTCGAGGCCGGCGGGGGCCGCGCGCAGGCCCGTGCGCGCCGAGCCGCCTGCACGAGCGTCGAGGCCGCCGAGCGAGCGCATCGCGAGCAGCAGCACGCCGGCGACCCACAGCGCCACCAGGGCCGGCAGCATGGCCTCGATCCGGCGACCGAGGTCGAAGGATCTCGGCGGCGTCGGCTGGGCGAAGGCCGCCGCCTCGGCGGCGTTCGCGGCGGGCCCGCGGCCGTGCCGGCGCGTCGACGGACGGTCCGCGCCGGCGTCGTCGGCGGAGCGGCCTCGGCTGCGCTCATGCGCGCGGAAGGTGAGCACCGGGAGCGCGAGCATCAGCAGCAGGCTCGCGCAGGCGAGCGAGGTAGCGCGCCTGCGGCGTGGCGCGGCGCAGCGCCAGGTCAAGCGGCGAGGAGCGCGGCGACCGCCGCTCCCTGCCAGACGAAGTGAAGCGAGCGTCCAGCCCGAGCAGCGCGGACTCATCGCTTTCCTCCCTCCAGCCGGTCGAGCAGCTCCCGGATGCTGCGACAGCTCCTGCCTGCGAGGACTTGCGCGTGCTGAGCGCGTGCATCACCAGCTGGCTCGCCGAGCCGCCGAACGCCCGGTCCACGAGATCGCGGACGAGCTGCCGCTGCGTCGTCTCCTCGGGCGCCGTGGCGGCGTAGACGTGCGCCCGCGCGCTCTCGTCCCGCCGCACCAGACCCTTGTCGGTCATGATCTGCAGCAGCTTGAGCACGGTCGTGTAGCCGGTCGGCCGTTCGCTGCTCGAGCTGCTCCTGCACCTCGCGCACCGTGCTGGGCCCGTGCTGCCAGAGCACGCGCAGGATCTCGAGCTCGGCCGGTGTGGGCCGGGGAGGTATCGCCTGATTCAGGGGCGTCATGGTCCAATCTAGTACGAAGACCTTCGTTTTGTCAACGAAGAATTTCGTAGTTCAACGACTTGAACGCGCTCTTCCCGGGCACTGAGCTATCGGCCCGCACTTCAGCCGTTCCCCGACCGAACGAGCAACACAGGGGGGGCCGCGGGGTAGCGAGTCCCCCCGCATCAAGGAAGGAGGCGGCAAGCCTGGCCGTTCACCCACCCCGCGAGGACGTTATTGGAGTGCCGACGCCGTTATTGGCGTGCCGACGGCCACGCGACCAAATGAGTGCGTGGAAACTCGCCCCGGGACGAGTCGCCTCAGAAACTACTTTAGGTCACTCGTTCCGGACGCGAGTTGCGGCTGGGACTGACTCAGCCCTCCGGCAGCAGGTAGATCCCGCCCTCGTCGTAGACCGCGACCCACGACGTGTGGCGGGTGAGCTTGCCGGTGAGCACGAGCGCGCCGAGCGGGCCGTGGACGAGCCGTTCGACCGTGCGCTTGGCGCTCCTCGCGCCCGGCGCCGACTGGGCCGCCTGCTGCGCGGCGAAGCGCGCGGCCTCGGGAGTGACGCGGATCTTCACCTGGTGCCGGCGCTCCACGGCCGAGGTGAGCTCGGCGAGCGCCCGGCCCACGATCATCTCGACGTCGTCGGGATCGAGCGGGCGGAACGGCACCACCTCGTCGACGCGGTTCAGGAGCTCGAGCCCGAGCACGCGACGCAGCTCGTCGCCGGTCGGGACGGCGCCCGCCGTGCCGGGGTTGGAGGTCATGACGACGACGAGCTGGCGCGAGTCGGCGACGCGGCCCGCCGCATCCGTGAACGTGCCCTCGTCGAAGAGCTTCAGGAACACCTGCAGCACCTTCGGATGGGCCTTCTCGACCTCGTCGAGCAGCAGCAGCGCCTGGGGCTTCTCGCGGAGAGCCGCCGTGAGCCGGCCTTCCTTCTCGGCGACGGGATGGCCCTTGAGCGGCCCGACGAGGCGCGCGACGGACGCCTCGTCGCGCAGCTCCGACATGTCCATGCGGATCATCCCGGAGGCCGAGCCGAACAGGTGCTCGGCCAGGAGCCGCGCCGTCTCGGTCTTGCCGACGCCGCTCGGCCCGACCAGCAGCAGCACGGCGCGCGGCCCCGGGCGATTGCCGGGCGTGGTGAGCGCCTGGCGCAGGCGCCGCCCCACGCGGCCGATCGCTTCCTCCTGCCCGAGCACGCGCTCGCGCAGGTAGTCCTCGAGCGCCAGGATGCGGCCGCCCATGCCGCTGTCGAGCGTGTCGGTGACGAGGTCGAGCGGCAGCCGCCGCCGCTCGGCCAGCACCTTCGCGATCGTGAGCGGCGTGACGAGCGCTTCGCCGCCGCGCCCGCCGGGCGACGGGCTGGTGCGCTCCGCCGCCTGCTCGACGAGCTCGATCGCCTTCTCCGGCAGCTTGCGGTCCGGGTCGAAGCGCATCGACAGGTCGATCGCGGCCGCGAGCGCCTCCTCCGCGATGGAGACGGAGCGCTCCTTCTCGAGCCGCGGCCGCAGCTCGCGCAGCGTCTCGAGCGTGCCGTCGCGGCCCGCGCGGTCGAGCGCGACGGCCACCGACCCCATCCCGAAGACGTCCGGACCCCTGCCGGCCTCGAGCAGAGCCGTCCTGAGCTTCGCGGGATCGGCTCCCGCGGAGCGGATGATGCGCGACGTGACGACGTCGACGTCGTCCGCGAGCGCCGCGATCAGGTGCGCGACGCCGATGCCCTGGCCCTTCGCCGGCCAGGTCGGCGGCCGCGGCGAACACCGCCTTGCAGGTGAGCGAGCGCGAGAGCGGGCCCTTCGGCGGGCCCTGCACCGGGCCGCGCCCGAGCTGCGAGCGCGCGCGGCGCCGCAGCCGCGTGGCCTCGATCCCGCACGAGGACAGCCCCTTCAGCAGGCGCGCGTTCTCGTCGCGGACGAGGCCGGCGTTGGTGCCGAGCTCGGCCTAAGCGCCGCCGGACGGGAGCTTGCCGAGGCTCAGCGTGCCGATCAGCAGGTGGGCCGGCTCGATCAGGTCGTGCCCCGCCGCGGCCGCCTCGCCCGCCGCGATCATCCAGGCCGCTTCCGCGCCTGGGCTCAGGTTCATCAGCCGCCTCCCTGGGTGCGCACCGGACGGCTGATTATGCATCCGGCAGCGGCCGGCTTCATTCAGGCCTCGACGAAGTCGACGGCGACCTGCCGCGGGATGATGCCCGCCTGGTACCCGCGGTCGAGGAAGAGCTGCACCGCCCGCCGGCCGCGCTCCCCCATCTCGACCGTCATCTCGTTGACCCACATCCCGACGAAGCGGTCGGCCACTCCCGGATCCATGCCGCGCGCGAAGCTCATCGCGTACTCGAGCGCCTGGCCGCGGTGCGCGAGCGAGTGCTCGACCGTCTGCCGCACGAGCCTGGTGAGCCGCTGCATCAGCGGCTGGCCGAGGTCGCGCCTGACGGCGTTGCCGCCGAGCGGCAGCGGCAGCCCCGTCTCCTGCTTCCACCACGCGCCGAGATCCAGCACCTTCGTGAGCCCCTGGCCGCCGTAGGTGAGCTGGCCCTCGTGGATCACGAGGCCGGCTTCGGCGCGGCCCTCGCGCACCTCGTCGAGGATGCGGTCGAACGGCACGACGCGCGTCGCGACGCCGGGCGCGAAGAGCTTGAGCGCCAGGTACGCGGAGGTGAGCGTGCCCGGCACCGCGACGGTCATCTCGCGGATCGCGCGCGGCTCGACCGCCTCGCGCGCGACGAGGAGCGGCCCGTAGCCGTCGCCGATCGAGCCGCCGCAGGGCATGAGCGCGTAGCGGTCGGCCACGAACGGATAGGCGTGGAACGAGATCGCCGTCACCTCGTGGCGGCCTTCCTGCGCGTGGCGGTTGAGCGTCTCGATGTCGGTGAGCACGTGGCTCACCTCGAGCTCGCCGGTGGCGACCCCGCCCCTGGCGAGGCCGTAGAACATGAACGCGTCGTCGCTGTCGGGGCTGTGGGCGATCGTGATCTTCATCGGCTGTCGTTCGCGGCGGCCATCATATCGCCGCAGCGGGCGAACACGGCCCACACCGGCTTGTGGTCGCTCGCGTGGTTGGAGTCGGGCGCGACGCCCATGGCCTGCTCTCCGGAGGCGCACAGCCCGCGCGCCACCACGTGGTCGAACTCGAAGGGGCCGGCCGTGTTCCGCACCGCCTCGGTCGCCCAGAAGTAGCCGAGCTTCGCCATCTCCTTGGGGCCGCCGCGGCCGTTGAAGTCGCCGGCCACCAGCACGGGCCCGCTCCAGCCCTCGGCGTCGGCGAGGACCGCGCGCGCCTGGTCGCGCCGCACGCTGCCCCACGCGCCGGCCGGGCTCTCGAAATGGATGCCGTAGACGCGGACCTCGCCGAGCGGCGAGCGCAGCGTCGCGACGGCGGCCGAGCGGCGCAGCTTGCGCATCCGGTTCTGATGCGGGAGCAGCAGCTTGCGTGGCGCCTCGAGCGGCCACGGCGAGAGCAGCGCCACACCGAAGTCGTGCTTGGGTACGGGGTGCACGGCCGACGGCACGTAGACGTACGCCAGACCGAGGGCGCGGCCGAGCCGCTCGGTGCCCTCCCGGTCCATCTCCTCGAGCACGACGAGGTCGGCGCCCCGGAGCGGCCCCGGTCGCGACAGCAGCTCGACGGCGCGGTCGATCTCCTTCCCCCACTTGAGGTTGAAGGTGACGACCCGCAGCGTGGCTCCCGCGTCGCGGCGATCGGCCACGCCGCCTTTGTAGACGGGGGCCGCGGGGTCCTCGTAGTTGCGCGCCGTGGCGCAGCCGAGGCCGCTCGCGAGCAGCAGGGACGTCAGGACGAGCCGACGCGACGACGACATCCGACCATCCTATGGGACCGCCCCGGCGGGGCGCAATGCGGCGGCCGTCAAACCTCGTGTTCCGGACGGGCCGCCGATTCCAGCTTTCCGGTCACCGCGCGGCGCATGGCCGGCGTGTTCTGGAAGGCCACGGCGCCGAGGATCAGCGCGGCCCCGGCCCACTGCGGCGGCGTGAGCCGCTCCCCGAGCAGCGCCATCGCGAGCACGAGCGTGATCAGGACCTCGAGCGATGCCAGCACGGAGGCGCGGTTCGGGCCGAGGATCGCCATGCCGGCAAGAAACGTGATCATCGAGATCACGGTCGAGATGACGGCGATCGCCACGACACTCAGCCACGCGCGCGGGTCGCGCGGCAGCGCGAGGCCGGGGCCGAAGAGCGCGAGCACGACGCAGATCAGCGCGGAGACCTGCACCAGGTGCAGCGCGAGCAGCCGCGCGGGCACGCCGCGTCCGTAGCGGCTGCTGATCACGACGTAGCCCGCATAGATGACGGCCGTCGCGAGCGACCAGGCGACGCCCGCTGCCGACAGCCCGGCCGAGAGCTGGAGCCCTCCGACCGTGAGCGCACAGCCGGCGAACGCGGCGACGGCGGCGATCAGCGAGCGAAAGGTCAGCCGCTCGACGCCCGTGAGCGCGGCGAGCAGGGCCACGATGACGGGGAAGCTGAAGACGATGAGCGCATTCACCGACGCCGGCAGCAGCCGCAGCGCCATGAAGTAGGCGACCGAGTTGCCGACGAAGATCGAGCCGATCGCCCAGAGGCGCAGCCGCTCGCGCAGCGGCGGCATCGGCCCGCGGACGAGGAGCGCGAGGCAGAGCGAGGCGATCAGGTAGCGCCAGGCGAGCAGCGACAACGGCTCGACGCCCGCGGCGTAGGCGACCTTGCCGAAGATCGGCTGCACGCCATAAGCCACGGTACTCGCTGCGATGAGCGCGAGTCCGCGCGCTTCACTCCGCGGGGAAGACATGGGGCCGAGAGTATAGAATCTCCACCTTCGAGCAGCAGCGTCCGAGCCGCTGCGCTGGCGGAACATCGGAGGCACCCGGCTCGTACGGGAATCTGGATACCCTGTCGCGATCGTCCGTCGCTCGTGCGCCCGGCGCCGCACTCCGGGACCAGGAGGCCTCGTGAACGAGAACGCGTTGGTGCTCAAGGGCATCCGCAAGGCCTTCGCCGGGCACGTCGCCGTCGCGGACCTCTCGCTCGAGGTGCCGCGCAGCAGCGTCTTCGGGCTGCTCGGGCCCGAACGGCGCCGGCAAGACGACGACGCTGCGCATGGTGATGGACATCCTCGGCCCCGACGCGGGCACGATCGAGATCCTCGGCCAGCCCGCCGACCACGCCGCGCGCGACCGCATCGGCTACATGCCCGAGGAGCGCGGGCTCTACCCGCGCATGGTGCTCGAGGAGCAGCTGCTCTTCTTCGCCGCGATCAAGGGCGTGCCGCGCGCGGCAGGCGCGCGAGCGGCATCGGCCCCTGGCTCGAGCGGCTCTCGCTCGCCGACTGGCGCAAGCGCAAGACCAACGAGCTGTCGAAGGGCATGCAGCAGAAGGCGCAGTTCATCGCCACGGTGCTGCACGAGCCCGACGTGCTGATCGTGGACGAGCCGATGAGCGGGCTCGACCCGGTGGGCACGGACGTGATGCGCGACGTGCTCATCGACCTGCGGCGCGAGGGCACCACGATCGTGCTCTCGAGCCACCAGATGGAGACGGTCGAGCGGCTGTGCGACGCGATCGCGCTCATCAACCGCGGCCAGAAGATCCTCGACGGCACCGTCTCGGAGGTGAAGGGCCGCCACGGCAAGAACACGGTGGTGCTCGCCTTCGAGGGCGACGGCTCCTTCCTCGCGTCGCTGCCCGGCGTCGCGAAGGTGACCGACTTCGGCCGCTACGTCGAGGTGCGGCTCGCGGACGGCGCCGACCCGCAGCCGCTGCTGCGCGCGGCCGCGGAGCGCCTGCGCTGCGCCGCTTCGAGATCGTCGAGCCGAGCCTGCACGACATCTTCGTGGAGGCGGTGACCGGCGCACGGCAAGGAGGCGGCGTGAGCCCCAAGCTCTGGGCGTCGTGCGGCGCGAGTACGTCGAGCGCGTGCGCACCAAGGCGTTCGTGATCGGCACGCTCCTCGGGCCGCTGCGTGATGGGCGCGCTGATGGTGGTGCCGATCATCGCCGCGCGCTCGAAGAGCAAGCCGCTGCGCGTCGCCGTCGTCGACGCGTCGGGCGACCTGCGCGGGCCGGTCGAGCAGGCGCTGGCGCGAGGCGGTGGACGACGACCGCAAGCGCTTCGACATCCAGCCCGCCGCCGCGGAGGGGCCGGAAGCGGCCGAGGCGGCCTGCAAGCGGCGCGTGCTCGACAGGAGCCTCGACGGCTGCCTGTCGCTGCCGAAGGACGTGGTCGGCGCCGCGCAGGCGAGCTACTACGGCCGCAACGTCAGTCGAACTTCAGCGACCTCCGGACGCTGGAGCGGACGGTGAGCCGCGTGCTGGTGGCCCGCCGCCTCACGAGCGCGGGGCTCGACGCCGCGAACGCGTCGACGACCTGACGCGCGGGCTCGACCTGAAGACGATCCGCGTCTCGGAGCAGGGCGAGCGCGAGGACCAGGGCGCCGCCATGCTGCTCGCGATGATCCTGATGATGATGCTCTACACCGGGCTGCTGATGTGGGGCCAGGCGGTGATGACGGCGGTGATCGAGGAGAAGACGAGCCGCGTGGTGGAGGTGATGGCGTCGGGCGTGCCCTCGACGACGCTGCTGCTCGGCAAGCTGCTGGGCGTCGGCGCCGCCGGGCTCACGCAGTACCTGGTGTGGGCGCTCGTCGCTGCTCGGCGTGTCGCTCGCGTCCGGCAGCCTCGGCGCGACCGGGATGCCCGAGGTGACGCCGCTGATGCTGGCGGCGTTCGTGGTCTTCTTCCTGCTCGGCTTCCTCCTCTACGCGGCGCTCTACGCCGCGATCGGCGCCGCGGTGAACACCGCGCAGGAGGCGCAGAGCCTGGCGTTCCCCGTGCTCGTGCCCATCATCGTCGCGATGGTCTGCTGGCCGGCCGTGATGCAGTCCCCCGACGGGCCGCTCGCGTTCGCGCTGTCGATGATCCCGGGCATGTCGCCGCTCATGATGTTCCTGCGCATCGTGGTGCTCACGCCGCCCGCCTGGCAGATCGTGCTCTCGGTGGCGCTCCTCGTCCTCGGGATTCGTCGGGGCCGTCTGGGTGGCGGCCCGGGTCTACCGCGTCGGCATCCTGATGTACGGCAAGCGGCCGACGTTCCCCGAGATCGTGCGCTGGGTGCGGCACAGCTGACGGGCCGCTAGCCTCCGGAGTCCGCGGCCTCGGCTTCGATGCCCGGGGCCACGGCGTCGTCGAGGTGGTCGAGGTAGCCTTCCGGCAGCGCGACCTTCTGCGTGCCCGCGGTCTTGCCGCGCGGCACGCGCATCGCCTCGGGCGGGTACGGCAGCGTGCGATCGACCGCGGCCAGCACCTCTTCGAGCTCGGCGAGGGCGCTCACCTGCATGAGCCGCTGCCGCAGCGGCGCGCCGCCGGGGAAGCACTTGGTGTACCAGCTCGAGTGCTTGCGGAACGCGCGCATCGCGGGGCCTTCCTCGCCGAGCCAGGCCGCGAGCAGCCGCGCGTGCTCGAGCATCACGTCCACGACGCCGCCGAGGTTCGGCGGGTCCTCGGGCTCGTGGCCCTCGAAGAGACGCGCCAGGTCGCGGAACAGCCAGGGCCGGCCCAGGCAGCCGCGGCCGACGATCACGCCGTCGCAGCCGGTCGTGCGCATCATCCGCAGCGCGTCCTCGGCCTCCCAGATGTCGCCGTTGCCGAGCACCGGGATGCGCGTGACGCAGCGCTTCAGCTCGGCGATCGCCTCCCAGCGCGCCTCGCCGTCGTAGAGCTGCGCGGCGGTCCGCGCGTGGAGCCCGACGGCGGCGCAGCCTTCCTCCTGGGCGATGCGTCCCGCCTCGAGGTAGGTCTGGTAGCGGTCGTCGATCCCGATCCGGAACTTGATCGTGACCGGCACGCCTTCGGCGGCGGCGACCGCCGCGCGCACGATCGCGCGCAGCAGCTTCGGCTTGAGCGGAATCGCCGCGCCGCCGCCCTTGCTCGTGACCTTGCGCACCGGGCAGCCGAAGTTCATGTCGAGGTGGTCGACGCGGCCTTCGCTCACGAGCAGGCGCACCGACTCCCCCACGTAGTGCGGGTCGACGCCGTAGAGCTGCAGGCTGCGCGTCTTCTCCTCCGGCCCGAAGCTCGCGAGCAGCAGCGTCTTCCGGTTGCCCTCGACGAGCGCGCGCGCCGTGATCATCTCGCTCACGTAGAGCCCGGCGCCGTAGCGGCGGCAGAGCGTGCGGAACGGCGGGTTGGTGACGCCCGCCATCGGCGCGAGCACGACGGGCGGCCAGACCGGCAGCGGCCCGATCGCGAGCGGACGGAACTCGCCGCGCGCGGCGGGCTTCACGTCGCGGTTCAGCGGGCTGCGGTAGCGGGGATCCATCGGCGATCCCAGTCTACGAGGGATTGCCTATCCGTTCTCCGGCGAGGTCCGGCCGATGTCGCGAAGCCGCTGCTGAAGCGACAGCCTGTCGAGCGACTCGAAGGGCAGGCTGACGAAGAGCTTGATCCGGGCGTCCAGCTCGCGCAGCGCCCGGTCGAAGGCCCGCAGCCGCTCCTCGCGAGTCCCCTCCGCCGCGGCAGGATCGTCGACGCCCCAATGAGCCGTGATCGGCTGGCCCGGCCAGACCGGGCACACCTCGTTCGCGGCGTTGCCGCACACCGTCAGCACGAAGTCCAGCGCGGGAGCTCCGGGCTTCGAGAACTCGTTCCAGCTCTTGCTTCGCGCGTCGGGTATCGGCACGTGCGCGCGCTCCAGCACCTCCAGGGTCAACGGATGGACCTCGCCTTTCGGCTTGCTTCCGGCACTCCAGGCCCGAAAGCGGCCTTTGCCCCAGTAGTTGAGGAGGGCCTCGCCCATGATGCTTCGCGCGGAGTTGCCTGTGCAGAGGAAGAGGACGTTGTAGGGCTGCACGTGAGCTCCTTCGTTGCCCGCCTGGACGCCTAACGCCTCACGGCCCGCCAGGTGATCGAGTGCACGGTCCCGGCGAGGTCGTCGCGCGTGACGCCCCAGCCGGCGAGCATCGCATCGGCCTCCTCGGGCGCGACCTTGACGAGCGAGGCGAGGTAGTCCACGTCCTTCAGGACCTCGACCTCGCCGAGGCCCGCGGCTTCCACGAGGGCGAGGTACTGCTTGCGGTCGCTGGCTCCGGCCACGCAGCCGCACCAGGCGAACACGTCCTTGGCCACCGCCTCGGGCAGGGGCCGGTCGAGCACGATGTCCGAGACGACGACGCGCCCGCCGGGCTTCAGCACGCGCGCGATCTCGCCGAAGACCGCCGCCTTGTCGGGCACCAGGTTGATCACGCAGTTGCTGGTGACGGCGTCGACGCTCGCGGTCTCGACCGGCAGGCGCTCGAGCCGGCCCTGGCGGAAGTCGACGTTCGTCGCGCCGACCTTCGCCGCCGTGGCGCGCGCGCGCTCCAGCATCTCGGGCGTCATGTCCACTCCGATCACGCGCCCCGTGTTCCCCACCTGTTTCGCCGCGAGGAGAGCGTCGAGGCCCGGCCCCGAGCCGAGGTCCACCACGGTCTCGCCCGCCTCGAGCTTCAGGTGGCCGAGCGGCACCCCGCAGCCCAGGCCCAGGTCGGCTTCCTTCGGCACGCCCGCGAGGTCGCTCGCCGAATAGCCGAGCTCCTGCGAGATCCCGGGCGCGGTCGTTTCGCGCGCGCAGCAGCCGGCGGCTTCCGTGGGAGCCGGGCCGCAGCACGACGAGCCGGCTCACGGCGATCTCGGCGTAGCGCTTCTTCACCTGCGTCACGATGCCTTCGTTCCCGCCCGTCCCCGTCGTCACGGTCGTCATCCGCGTTCTCCTCTCGATTCGCCCGGCGTCATGCCCCCGCCGCCTCGTCTGCGGGTCTCGCCGGCCCGCAGTCGCACTCCCCCGGCCCGCAGGCCGGGCCGAATCCCTCCATCAGGTGGTCGAAGGCTCCGGGGCAGCACGCCTCGGTCGCGCCGCGCACGGCCGTGAGCAGCTCCGCGAGGGAGTCGAGCACGGCCGCCCGCCGATCCGCCGGAATCCTGTCCAGCACCTGTTGCGCGAAGTCCTGCTCACGCCCCGCGACGCCGAGCGCCGCGCGGCGGCCCGCGGCGGTGAGGCGCACGCGCGCCGAGCGCGCGTCCCGGGAGTCCGACTGCCGGGCCGACGAGCCCTGCCTCGATCAGCCGCTCGAGGTTGCGCGTCAGCGTGGAGGGCGCGATCCCGAGGCGCTGGCCGAGCTCCTTGAGCCGCATCGGCCCGTGGCCCGAGAGCGCCTCGAGCGCCGCGGCCTGCGCCACCGTCACGCCGCAGCAGCTCACGTCGGCGCGCTCGGAGATCGCCGAAGCGCCGCACGAGGCCGCTGATCGCGGCGCGCAGCCGCGCCGGGCTTCGGGCTCCGGAATCCTGCCGGACGGGAAGCTTCGAAGTGGCGGCA
This sequence comes from uncultured Acidobacteriota bacterium, assembly GCA_963744315.1. Lineage (GTDB taxonomy): Bacteria > Acidobacteriota > Vicinamibacteria > Fen-336 > Fen-336 > DATBSL01. Next base: position 793,383 of record CAVUTB010000004.1, on the reverse strand, counting down.
TATGTTGTATAATACAATCTCAATGGCTGCGCGCTGTCAAGCTCCGCGAGTTGGGTCTTCACGCGGCGCAAGACATGTCGGGGTCAGTTCTGAGGCATTGCACCCTGACAATGCGCTATTTCAAGACCTGACCCCGTCCCTAGAAGCGGACCTCGACTCCCAGCCTCACGGTGCGCGGCTCCATCGGGTGGGAGTGGATGTCGTCCCGGCCCGACGGCAGGCTCGCCCGGCAGGCGGGACGCATAGAAGTAGTCGATGTCGGAGACGGCCGCGTCGAACAGGTTGAAGACGTCGAGCTTCAACGCTCAGGCGTCTGAAGCTGTACCCGACCTGGGCCGTGAAGACGTGGGCGGGCTTCGAACGCACGCTGTCGTCCTCGACGAGCGCGCGCGGGCCGAAGTATCGCCAGCGCAGGTTCCCGAGCCATCCCCGCCGTCCCGTGAGCGCGATGCCGGCGCTCGCGACGCCCTCGATCGCCGAGGGGATGCGGTCGCCCGCCGGGTCGTCGTCCGTGAAGCGGGCGCGCGACCAGGCGAAGCTCGCGTCGAGCGTCGAGCCAGGGCCGCGGCACGTAGTCGACCGCGCACTCGAAGCCCAGCCGCCGGCTCGGGCGGCTCGCCTCGGTGGTCCCCGCGTCGCCCACGTAGAGCTGCTCCGAGTCGAGGTCCAGGCCCCAGAGCGCGAGCGTCGCATGCGCCTTCGGAATCGCGAGCGTGCGCACGCCCAGCTCGGCCCCCTTTGCCCGCACGAGCGGGTCGACCGCGGCGGCCGGCTCGCCGGTCCTCGGGTCGACGCGGATCGTGGTCCCGCGCGCGTCGTTGCTGTGGAAGCCGAACCCGGCGTTCGCGTAGACCTCGGTGCCGCCCCAGGGGCCGAACGCGAGGCCGAGCTTCGGGCTCAGCAGGCCGGCCCGCCGCGAGCCGGAGTTGACGGGCACGTCCGAGGCCACGTCGAAGAAGTAGTAGTCGCCGCGCAGCCCGAGCGTGGAGCGGAGGTGCGACGTCCAGGCGTACGTGCTCTCGGCGAAGGCGAAGAGGCTCGCCTCGCCGACGGTCGTCCGCGCGCGTGGTGGACGAGCCGCGCGCGCTCGCGCGTCGCGTAGAGGCCCACGCTGCCGATGTCGTCGTAGCGCGGCGCCGGCGCCGATCCGCGTGTCGGCCGTCCGGCCGCCCCAGCGCGACGACCACTGGTGCGAGGCTCCAGGCCGAGCACGGAGCGCCGGTCCTCCTGCTCGAACTGGTCGCCGTGCTCCGGGTCGTCGAGGCGGTACGTGAAGTTCGACCAGAGGTTGAGCTCGTTGCGCAGCGCGAACGCCGAGACGCGCGTCAGCCGGTCGCCGCGAGCGGCCTGCCATTCGGCGGACAGGCTGGCGCGGCGCGCGCGCCCGCCGTCGCTCGGGTCGATCGCGCCGAAGCGCGGGACGCTGCCGTCGTCGACCGCCCGCTCCGGGATCTGGTCCGTCGAGTTCCAGTCGGCGCCGTAGTAGAGACCGGTGACCGTGAAGCCGCTCGTGGCCGTCGCCGCGGCTCCAGCGCAGCGCCGCGTTCAGCTTGCGGTAGTCGTCGGGATTCACCCAGGGCCCGTCCTTGTGCACGCAGCTCGAGCGCGCCGAGCAGGTGGCCGCCGCCGAGCCGGGGCGACGCCGCGACGAGCGCGCGCTCGTAGCCGCCTTCGCCGGTCTCGAGCTTCAGCAGCGGCTCGTCCAGCACCCTCGAGGTAGCTCACGCGTACGGCGCCCGCGGCTCGAGAAGTCGCCGGCGTCGGCGTGGTACGGTGCCCTTCTGGAACTGGATCCCGGAGACGAGCTCGGGGATCAGGAAGTTCGCGTCCGCGTAGCCCTGGCCGTGGGCGTGGGTCGGCATGTTGACCGGGACGCCCGCGACCTGCAGCGACAGGTCGGTGCCGTGGTCGATGTTGAAGCCCCGCACGTAGTACTGGTTGCCCTTGCCCTCGCCGCTGTGCTGCGAGACCACCAGCCCTGGCACGCGCTCGAAGACGTCGGCCGGCCGCAGCAGCGAGCGCTCCTCGAGCTGCGACGCCGCCACCACGCCGACGCTCGCCGCGCGCGCGACGCCGACGAGGTCGAAGGCGGAGCCCACCTCCGCGAGGTTGCGGAAGGTCGCGCGTGCCTGGACCACGACGCTCGACGCGAGCGCGAGCTGCAGCGTGACGTCACGCGCCAAGGGTCCGCTCTCGTCGACCGTCACGCGCGTCACGTGGAGGGCGTAGCCCGCCAGCCGGAACGAGACCTGGTGCGTGCCGGCCGGGAGCGAGAGCGCGTAGCGGCCGTCCGCGTCCGATTCGGTCGCGAGCGACGACGTGGACGTAGACGTGGCCGTCGGCTCGGCGACGACGCTCACGGCGCGGAGCGGCTGGGCGGTCGCGTCGGTGATCACGCCGGCGAGGACGCCCGCGTTCGCCCGTACGCACGTGGCGAGGATCAAGAGCACGAGCAGCGGACGCGGCGCGTCTCATGCCGGGGGTACGTCTCGAAGTGCCGGATCGGATGTGGCTACGCGCGAGCCGTCAGGACACCGCGCCCGCCAGCACCATCGGACCGGTGGGAGCGGGCACGCCGGCCTCGGGCTCGAGGGTCACGGCGAACGTCTTGACGCCGGCGAAGTCGAGCCCCGCCGGCAGGCGGAAGACCGCGCGGCCCTGCGGATCCACCTGGAAGACGCCGGCCGGCACCGGCGCCGCCTTGGCGATGATCCAGAGCTCGTAGGCCTTCCCGGCCGGCGCAGGCGCGAGACCTGAGGCGAGCAGCACGGCCTCGCGCCGCTCGGCGTGCCACACGACGCGCGCGTTCGCCTGCGGCGCCGGCGCGAGACCGGCGAGGCTCACGACGCGGCTCTGCGGGCGGATCACGAGCTCGCGGAACGCGACCTCGATCGCGAGCGCCTCGCGCAGCGACGCGGCCTCGGCCTGCGCCCTCTGCGCGACCTGGCGCGCCTCCTGCGCCGCCGCGCGCTCGAATGCCGCCTCGCGGCGGGCGACGTTGCGCTGGGCGAACACGAGCGCGAGACCGGCGAGCGCCGCCACGAGCCCGGCGGCGAGCGCCGGCGAGAGCCACGAGCGCGGCGCCGCGGCCGGCCGCGTCTCGCGCAGCAGCCGCTCGCGCAGCGCTTTCGGGCGGCGGCACGGGAGCAGTCGCGGTCCCGAGCCGGCCCACGAGCTCGCGGTACGCCGCGACCTCGCGCTGGATCTCGGGATCCTTCGCGGCGAGCGCCTCGAAGGCGGCGCGGTCCTCGCCGTCCAGCGCGCCGAGCGCCGCGAGCACGACGAGATCGAGCTTGCGTTCGTCGATCATGTCGCTGGCCCCAGCACGCCACGCAGGCGGATCATGGCGCTGCGAATGCGCGTCTTCACGGTCCCGAGCGGCTCCTCGAGCCGCTTCGCGATCTCGGACTGCGTCAGGCCCTCATAGTAGGCGAGCTCGAGCGCCCGCTTCTGGTCCGGCGGCAGGGCGTCGAGCGCGCGGCGCACCGCGAGCGCCTCCTCGTTGCGCGGCGCCGGGGTCGCGCCGGGCTTCTCCTGCTCCGGCTCCTCGCGGCGCGACGTGCGCTTGCGCAGCCGGTCGAGCGCGCGCGTGCGCGCCATCGTGCACAGCCACGCCTCCGGCGTGCCCCGCGACGGGTCGAAGCGCGCGGCCTGCCGCCAGACCTGCACGAACACCTCCTGCACCGTGTCCTCCGCCTCCGCCGGATCGCGCAGGATCCGGATCGCGAGCCCGTTCACGAGCCCGGCGTAGAGGTCGTAGAACTCGCCGAGCGCCTTGTGGTCGCCGCGCGTGAGGCGGCGGATCAGCGACGCGGCCGCTGCGGAGGCCATCGGCGTTCCGGCGCTCGAGAGCGCGGCCGGCATGCTACCGCGCCGGGATCTCGAAAGTCAGCGAAGCCCAGAGGCTCTCCCAGTCGGCGCCCGAGCCGGCCGGGGCCTCCACCATGTGGACGGCCTTCACGAGCCAGGTTCGCCCCGCGCCGAGCTCGAGCACGACGCGGCCGGACGAGTCGGTACGAGCCTCGAGCTTCTGCTCGGGCGCATCCTTCGGCAGCGCCACCACGAGGGCGCCTTCGAGCGGCCGATCCCGGAAGAGGAGCCGCACGGCCGTGGGGCCGCCCCCTCCCAGGTACGGGCTCGCCTCCGGAACGAGCTCGAGCGGAAGGCCGAGCTTGCGGTCGGGCTGCTCCTTTTCGGCAGGGCCGCTCGCGACGAGCGCCTTGGCGCAGCGCGAGTAGATCTCGCGGCCGGGCAGCGCGCTCTGGCCCCGCTCGGCGCGGAGCGCGATCACGCGCTCGAGGCCTTCCTCCCGCAGGTACGCCTCGAACTTCGGCGCTTCGAGCGTGATCGAGGACGGGTGGCTCTGGTACCCGATCACGAAGAGGCCTTGCCCGCGGATCTCGGCGCTTCCCGCCGGGTCCTGCCCGGCGTCGCCGGCGAGCGCCTGCTCGCCCGCCGGTCCGACGAGCACGAAGCGGCGGATCTTGGCGGGATTGCGCGCCACGGGATCGCCGCGGTAGCCCTCCCCCACGCGCAAGGCGACGTCGAGGTGCGCGCCCTTCGCGACGCGATACGCCGAGGGCTCGATCCAGAAGTCGTGGGCGGAGACGGCGGCTCCGGCGAGCGACGCGAGCGTGAAGAAGACGGTGTGACGGGTCGGCATGGGATTCCTCGAGTGTAGTGGGCGGACGGGCCCCGCAAAAGGGAAAACGAGCGGCGGGGGCTTCCGGCCCCCGCCGCCCTCGAAAGAGCGCTACGGCGTGCCGTTCGGCGAGCCGGGGAGCGGCGTCCGCAGGTACGGGAAGGTGCTCGAGAAGTTGCTCGCGTCCACGAGCGCGCCGTCCGTGAAGGCAAGCTGGCCCGAGGGAGCGTTGGCGGCCGGCAGCAGCTTGCCCATCGCCACGCGCAGCTCGATGTCGACGACGTCGTCGCCCGGACGGCGCCCGTTCGGGAAGCCGGCGACGTCGCCGCCGATCACGCCCAGGTTGCTCTGCGCGGCGGCCGGCTTGGGAGCGGTGGTGGTGTTGAGCCGGAGCATCTCCGCCACCGAGCCGTTCGCGTTCAAGCCCGGGACGCCCGTCAGGAAGGCCGCCACGAGGTCGGCGCGCGGGAAGAGCGTGGGCGCCTTCACGCCGGCGGCGCCGAACAGGATCTCGAGGAGGGCGGGCAGCGTCGGGTTGGTGACGTAGCTCGCGAACTGCGCGTCGAACTTCGGCTCGCTCGCGTTGAAGCGGTCCTTGTCCTTGAGGCCGATCACGACCTCGTTCACGAGCGGCGCGCCGAGCCGCGACACCTGGACCCACTCGTCCAGGCCGTTGCTGCCATCGCGTGGCAGGCTGGCCGTGGTCCAGGCGCCGATCACGGGCGTGCGCTTGCTGGTGAGGCACGCGATCGGCACCTCGAGGATCAGCGACGTCACGTTCTTGTCCGCGAGGTCGTCGGCCTCGGCGTCGACCGGGCCGAGCGGGTTCGTGACGTTCACGAGGTCGAAGACCTCGCCCAGGTTGACGACGAACGGGTCCTTGCGCTGGCCCGCGAAGAGCCGCCCGTCCTGGCAGCCCGGGATGCGGACGTTGTAGGTGCGCGCCGCGGCGTAGGCCTCGTAGTCCGGCAGCGACTTGTTGCCGATGTTGTCGACCGGCTTCTCGAACCTCGCCTCGCCGGTCGCCGCGTTCCTCAGGAAGCGCTTGTCGTCGCCGCGCACGATCTCGACCGTGTAGCTCTCGACGACGTTGAGCGCGGAGTTGTCGCCGGCGCTGATCGGCCCCACGTTGATCACGGGAACCGGCACGCTGACCTGCTTGCCGGGCGCTCCGATCGGCAGCGCGATGTTGCGGTTCTGGTTGCGGAAGCGGAAGCGGAACGTGATGTCCTCGCGCGCGTCGCCGTCGTTGTCGACCTTGATCTCGTAGCGGGCGTCCGGGTCGAGCGTGAAGTAGTTGGGCCCGCCGTAGGGATCCTGGAGCGGCAGGTAGTCGGCGACGAGCGTGACGAAGCCCTCGCGGCCGGCCTCGTAGCTCCGGAACATGTAGAAATCGGTTCCATCCACCTTGGGCTTCTTGGTGATGCCCGGGGCCTCGCGGTGGCTCGAGGCCGAGGTGGCGAACGGCAGCGCGACGAAGGCGGCCGCGACGAGCGACGCGACCAGCGCGATACGGCGGAACGGCTCTCTTCCAGCACTCATGGGATTCCTCCTCGACCGACGTCCGGCGGTTCAGGCGTAGTACGGGGTGTCGCGGAGGATCGGATTTCGTTTAGCCCGCAGCCGGGCTATTTCGTGATCGGGCTCACACGGCGCGCGCGGCGGCGACCAGCGCTTCCACGTCGACGCGCTCGGCCGCGTGGAGGCCGGCAGGCAACGGATGGACGTCGGGGTGGAGCGCGTGCGCGAGGATCTCGAGGCTGTCGACGAGCCGCGGGCCGGGACGGCTGAAGTAGGCGTTGCCGTCCACGAGGTAGACGCGGCCCGCGCGCGCGGCAGGCAGCTCGCGGAAGCCGGGATAGGACGCGAGCAGCGGCAGGTCCTGACGCGTGCGGGCGGCGTCGAACCCGCAGCAGGCCACGACCAGCACCTCGGGCGCCGCCGCGACGAACTCGGACCAGGGGGTCGTGCGCGACGGCTCGCCTTCGCGGCCGATCACCTCGACGCCGCCGGCGAGGCGGACGATCTCGGGAGACCAGTGGCCGCAGCCGAAGGGCGGGTCGATCCATTCGAGGAGCGCGACCCGCGGCCGCTCCCGGATCTCGCGCGAGCGCCGCTCGACCTCGGCCACGCGCGCTTCGAGGCGCGCCACCGTCGCCGCCGCGCGCTCGGGGATGCCCGCCGCCTCGCCCACGAGCCGCAGGCAGTCGTAGACCTCCGAGAGGCGCATCGGCTCGAGGTTCACGACGCGCGGCGCGCCCGGCAGCGAGCAGGCCGCGGCCGTCACCTCCTCCTCGGCCACGGCGCAGACGTCGCAGAGCGCCTGCGTCACGATCAGCTCCGGCCGCAGCCGCTCGAGCACCTCGAGGTCGAGGCTGTAGAGGGCGCGGGCGCCCTTCAGCTTCTCGCGCACCAGCGCGTCGATGGCGCCGCTCGGCGCGTCGTGCGGGATCAGGGTCCGCGTCACCTTCGGCAGCGCCTTCACGAACGGCGGGTAGTCGCACTCGTGCGTCACGCCCACCAGCCGGTCCCCCAGGCCCAGCTCGCAGACGATCTCGGTCGCGCTCGGCAGCAGCGAGACGATGCGCACGCTCACCCCGCCTGGGCGCGCTCGCGGTCGAAGGCGACGAGATCGGTCGTCGGCGGCTTCACCCCGAGCTGGCGCAGGAACACCGCGAGCTGGCCGCGGTGGTAGCTGCCGTGGTTCGCGACGTGCTGCACGAGCGAGAGCAGGCGCCCCGAGAAGGCGTCGCCCTTGAAGGTCCGGTACTCGATCACGCGCTCGCCGGCGCCCGGCTCGAGCCCGGCGAGCCACTCCCGGCGCTCGGCCTCGAGCGCCGTCCACCGCTCGCGCAGCGTCTTCAGGTCCTGGATCTGGTCCTCGCCGGGCAGCGCCGGCGGCGAGGCGCCGTGGAAGCGCTGGTGCCAGACCCACTCCGCCCCGTAGGTGTGGACGAGCGTGCCGCGGATCCCGCCGTGGCTGCCCTTGAGGTCGCGCCCGAACGTCTCGGCGTCGAGCGGCGCCACCGCGTCGAGGAAGCGGTGGTTCGCCCACTCGCCGTAGGCGAAGAGGCGCGCCATCGCCTGCGTGTCGCTCATGGCTCCGATGTTAGTGCAGGCCGGCCCTCAGCGAGCGGGAGCGAGCGCCGCGGCGGCCCGCTCGACCTCGCCCGCGAAGGCCGTGAGCACCTCGGCCGTGACCGCGATCCCCTTCTCGGCATCCGCCCAGCGCCGCGCCTCGATCGCCTCGCGGGCGAGCGGCAGCGTCTTGACGCCGTAGCCGGTATAGAAGCCGGGCGCGTAGACGAAGTGGCGGAACCAGGGACGGCCGTCGAGCCCGGACGGGCGCGTGAACGCGCGCTCCGCGCGCAGCAGGATCGCGTTGGCCTCGCGGCGCGCCGCGGCCGGCGCTCCCGCTCCCGCGCTCGCGAGCGCCTTGTCGTAGGCGCGCGCAGCCTGCTGCAGCCGCTCGGTCGCGTTCTGCAGCGGCGCGAAGTTGAGGTGCGGCACCGGCTCCTTGCGCGCGGGCGTCACGCGCGCCTCGTCGGGAGGTGCCACGGCCTCGAAGGCCCCGCGCTCGACCGCCGCGTTGTGGGTCTCGGTCGCGCTCCGCATCTTGTTCGCGAGCGTTTCGAGCTCGTCCACGTACGTGGCGACGGCCGTGCCCACGGCCGTGAACTCGAACGGCAAGAGCTCGGCCTGCGAGAGGCGCAGCACGCTCCTGCCGCCGACCTTGGCGAGCGCGGCGCCGTAGGCGAAGTCGGGGTCCATGAAGCGCACGTAGTGGTCGAAGGAGTCGTAGATCGAGTGGTACTGGCCGTAGCGGCCCTCGCCGCCGAAGCCGATGTTGAGCGCGGCGATCCCGAGGTGCTGCAGGAACGGCGTGTAGTCGGAGCCGGAGCCGAGCGCGTCGAGCCGGATCTCCTCGCGCGCGAGCGCGCGGCGGCGCTCGGCCTCGTCCTCGCCGACGAGCGCCCGGTCGCGCAGCCGCTCGGCCGCGCTCACGCCCTTCGCGGGATCGCTCACGTCGCGCGCGACCTCGTTCATCAGCCGCTGCAGCGAGTGCGAGCCGTCCAGCCCGAGGTAGCCGCGGCTGTTGCTGTCCGAGTTGACGTACGCCACGGCGCGCGCGTCGAGCTCCTTCGCGTGCTCCTCGACCCACTCGGTCGAGCCGAGCAGTCCCGGCTCCTCGCCGTCCCAGGCGGCGTAGACGACCGTGCGGCGGGGCTTCCAGCCCTCGCGTGAGAGCTCGGCGAGCGCCTTCGCTTCGGCCAGCAGCGCGGCCATTCCGCTCGAGGGATCGGTGGCGCCGTTGACCCAGCCGTCGTGGTGGTTGCCGCGAATCACCCACTGCTCCGGCTCCTCGGCCCCGCGCATCACGGCGATCACGTCGCGCGCGGGCACGCGCTTCCAGTCGAAGGCGAGCTGCAGGCGCACCTTGGCAGGGCCGGGCCCGAGGTGGTACGTGATCGGCAGGGCGCCGCGCCAGGCCTCGGGCGCGACCGGCCCCGAAAGCGCCTCGAGCAGCGGGCGCGCGTCGGCGTACGAGATCGGCAGCACCGGGATCTTCGTGATCGTCTGCGCCTTCTCGCGCGGCAGCCGCTCGGCGCCCGAGCTCGCGCCGACGCCCGGCGTCAGCGGGTCTCCCGGGATAGAGCGGCATGTCGGCCACGGAGCCGCGCTGCGCGCCCGCCTCGGGACGGAAGCCGCCCTTCGGATAGGCGTCGCCCGCGAAGTAGCCGTCGTCGCGCGGGTCGGAGTAGATCAGGCAGCCGACGGCGCCTTTCTCGGCGGCGACCTTCGGCTTGATCCCGCGCCACGAGAGCCCGTAGCGCGCGATCACGATCTTGCCCTTCACGTCGATGCCGCGCTTCTCGAGCTCCTCGTAGTCCGCGGGCACGCCGTAGTTCACGTAGACGAGCTCGCCGGTCGCGTCGCCGTCGATCGAGTAGGCGTTGTAGGTCGGCAGCTGCTCGCTCGCCTGGCCCGACGTCCCGTCCTCGGCCAGCGCCGGCTCGGCGAGCGCGGCCCGGAACGGGCGCGGCGCGAGCATCTCGACCTGGCGCACCCGCGGCGTCGGGAACAGCACGTCGAAGGTCTCGATGCGCGTGTCGTAGCCCCAGGAGCGGAAGAGCCCGGCCATCCACTCCGCGTTCTCCTTGCCGTAGGGCGAGCCCACGTGATGGGGCCGCTTCGAGAGCCGCTCCACCCAGTCGCGGATGTCGGAGCGGCGGACGGAGGCGTCGAAGCGCTGCTTCGAGCGTGCGTTGCTGCACCGAGGACTCGGCCGTGAAGCCGAGCAGCGGCGGATCCACCGCGGAGGCGAGCCGGGCGGGGCCGGCGGTCGCGAGAGCGAGCAGGACGATCCGGGTGCGAGTCGGATTCATTCGGGGATCTCCAGGACGGGCAGCCAGTCTATGCGAGCCGCGGCTCAGGCTAAAATCCCGGCGCCATGGACATCCTGCGTCGCCCGCTCCTCGCTCTTGTGACTGCTCCTCGCCGCCCCGCTCGTGCACGCCCAGCCCGCGGCGCTCTCCGCGACCGAGCGCCAGAAGCGGATCGACACCGAGAAGGAGCTGCAGTCGCTCGCGATCGTCGAGCGCAAGCAGATGGTGCCGATGCGCGACGGCGTGCGCCTCGCGACCGACGTCTACCGCCCGAAGAACGCCTCGGGCCCGGTGCCGATCGTGTTCGTGCGCACGCCCTACAACTTCAACTTCTGGGACGTCCGTAACGGCGTGCCGGCCGACATGACCCGCGTGCTCGAGGGGATCAAGCGCGGTTACGCGATGGTGATCCAGAACGAGCGCGGCCATTTCTTCTCCGAGGGCCACTACGACATCCTCGGCGCGCCCGTGAGCGACGGCACCGACATGCTCGACTGGCTGAAGAAGCAGCCCTGGTCGAACGGCAAGGTGGGCACGACCGGCTGCTCCTCGACCGCGGAGTACCAGATGGCGATCGCCGCGCAGGGGCACCCGGCCTACGCCGCGATGAACGTGCAGGGCTTCGGCGCCGGCGTCGGCCGCGTCGCGCCGTACTTCGAGCAGGGCAACTGGTACCGCGGCGGGGCGACGCAGATGCTCTTCATCTCGTGGCTCTACGGCGAGCAGAACCAGGTGCGTCCGATGTTCCCGAAGGACACCTCGCAGGAGGACCTGATCCGCGCCTCGAAGGCCTTCGACCTCGCGCAGCAGCTGCCGCCCGTCCAGTGGGAGAAGGCGCTCTGGCACCTGCCGGTGCAGGACATCCTGAAGGCGGTCGACGCGCCGCACGGGATCTTCGCGGACGCGATGCCCGGCACGACCGGCGGCCGCATGGTCCAGCGCGCTCCGAACGACCCGGCCTGGTACAAGGGCGGCCTCTGGCACGACGACATGAAGCTCGACGTGCCGGGCCTCTGGTTCATGTCGTGGTACGACGTCTCGATCGGGCCCAACCTGGCGATGTACAACCACGTGCGCAAGAACGCGAAGGGCGGAACGGCCGAGCAGCAGTGGGCCGTGATCGCGCCCGTCGCGCACTGCGCGTACACGCGGGCCACCGCGGACACCGTCGTCGGCGAGCGCAGCATGGGCGACGCGCGGCTCGACTACGAGGAGATCGTCTACGGCTTCTTCGACAGGTTCCTGAAGGGCGACAAGCAGACGCGCCTCGACAAGCTGCCGCAAGGTCACCTACTTCACGATGGGGACGAACCAGTGGAAGAGCTCGGACAGCTGGCCGCCTTCAGGCGCGGCCGCGCGGACCTTCTACCTGTCGAGCGGCGGCCGGGCGAACTCGCTGTCGGGCGACGGCGTGCTCGCGCTCGCGGCGCCGGACGCCGACCGGCCCGACAGCTTCAGCTACGACCCGATGAACCCGGTGCTCTCCTGGGGCGGCAACGTCTGCTGCACGGGCAACGCGATCACGGCCGGCGCCTTCGACCAGCGGCGCAGCGAGGCGCGCGGCGACGTGCTCGTCTACAGCTCCGAGCCCTTCGCGAAGGACACCGAGCTCAGCGGGCCGATCGTGCCGACGCTCTACGTGTCCTCGGACGCGCGCGACACCGACTTCACCGTCAAGGTGCTCGACGTCGCGCCGGACGGCACGCGCGTGGAACCTCGACGAGTCGATCCAGCGCATGCGCTGGCGCGACGGCTACGACAAGCCGCCCGTCTTCATGCAGCCCGGGCAGGTGTACAAGGTGACCTTCCAGCCGCTCACCACCAGCAACACCTTCAAGGCCGGCCATCGGCTGCGCATCGAGGTCTCGAGCAGCAACTTCCCCCGCTTCGACCGCAACCTCAACACCGGCGGCAACAACTACGACGAGGCCGTCGGCAAGGTCGCGCGCAACGTCGTGCACCACTCGAAGCGCTATCCCTCGAGCCTGAGCGTGACGCTGGTCGACTAGCGCCCGCCCGTCCCGCCCTGGCGGCCGCTGTCGCCCGGGCCCAGCGGAGTGGTGCGGCGGCCGCTGCTGCCGCCCTCGTCGACGTGGACGAGGTAGTCCGGGGCCGGACTGTCGAGGAAGCGCAGGTTGAGCCGGCGAATGCGGTCCTTGCCGACGTAGTGGCCGCGCACTTCCGCGCGCGTCTTGAAGGGCCCGCCCACCTCCTCGAGGTGGACGATGTCCCCCGGCGCCAGCGACGAGATGCTGGTCATCACGCGCGCGCCGCCGCGGCCGACGTTCTCGGCGATCGTGCGCTCCTCCTGCAGGACCGTGCCCGCGGTTCCGACGCGGCGGATGATGAAGTTCACGAAGATGTCGAGCCGCGTGACGCGGCGGCGGTCCGTCGGCGTCGAGCCGGTGGCTCCGTCGCCGGCCGGCACGATCACCGGGTGGCCGCCGGTGGGGGCGGCGTCGGCGGGGACCCCCGACTTCGCCTGCTGCTGCGCCTTGCGGAGCGCCTCGGCCATCTCCGAAGCGCTCTCGTAGCGGTCGGCGCGGTTCTTGGCGAGCGCCTTGCGGAGCACCGGCACGGCGGCGAGCGGGATGCGCGCCGCGATCGGCCCCTCGAACGGCACCGGGTCCTGGATGTGCTTGAAGAGCGTCGCGACGGGAGTGTCACCCCGGAACGGCACCGTGCCGCTGAAGATCTCGTAGACCGACGATCCCGAGCGCGTAGATGTCCGAACGGTGGTCGATCTTGTCGCCGAGGCACTGCTCGGGGCTCATGTACTCGGGCGTGCCCATGATCTGGCCCGGTGCTGGTGAGCCCGCCGCCGCCGCTGCTGCGGTCGCTGCCGCCGATCTTGGCGATCCCGAAGTCCATCAGCCGCACGCGCCCGCGTCGGGTCGCGCATGATGTTCGAGGTCTTGAGGTCGCGGTGGATGATGCCGACGTCGTGGATCGCCTGCAGGCCGTCGGCGGTCTGGATCGAGACGTCGAACGCCTCCTCGCGCTCGAGGTAGCCGCCCTTGTCGCGCGCGCAGCTGCTTGAGGTCGGTGCCCTCGACGTACTCCATCGAGATGTAGCGCACGCCGCCGTCCTCGCCGTACTCGTGGATGCGGCAGACGTTCCGGTGCGAGACCTTGCGCGCGAGCTTGATCTCGTGGCGGAAGCGCTTCGCCATCTCGCCGCGTGTTCGCGAACTCGGCGCGCAGCACCTTGATCGCCACCGTCTCGTCGAGCATGCGGTCGTGGGCCTTGTAGACCATGCCCATCCCGCCCTTGCCGAGCGGGCTCTGGACCTCGTAGCGCGTGGCGATGATCGACCCCTGCGTGAGCGCGGTGAGCGCGCGGCCGCAGGTGAAGCAGGCTTCCGCGCTGTCGTCGTTCGAGCGCCTTGCAGGAGGGACAGATCATCGTGAGCTGGGGGAGCTCGCCCCCGCGCGGGTATCATGGGGAGTGTCATGCACGACTCCAGACGTGCCGTTCCTGCGGCCTTTTCCCTCTCCTGGCCGTGAGCGCGCTCGCCGAAGCGCCGGGCCGGCGAGCCGCATCCTCCCCTTCGAGGCCAGCGAGAACGCTCGCCAACGGCCTCAAGGTCATCGTCGTGCCGACCGGCTTCCCGAACATCGTGTCGCTGCAGATCCCGGTGCAGACCGGCTCGCGCAACGAGGTCGAGCCCGGCAAGTCGGGCTTCGCCCACTTCTTCGAGCACATGATGTTCCGCGGCACGCAAGGCCTACCCGCCCGAGAAGTACCAGGACGATCATCACCAAGGCCGGCGCGCGCCAGAACGCCTACACCACCGACGACCTCACCAACTACCACACCACCTTCGCCAAGGAGGACCTGGAGACGATCCTCGAGGTCGAGGCCGACCGCTTCCAGAACCTGACGTACGGCGAGAGGCCGTTCAAGACCGAGGCGCGCGCGGTGCTCGGCGAGTACAACAAGAACAGCGCCAACCCGGTGCAGCAAGCTGATCGAGGTGCAGCGCGACGCACGCCTTCACCGACGCACACCTACAAGCACACCACGATGGGCTTCCTCAAGGACATCGAGGACATGCCCAACCAGTTCGAGTACTCGAAGGTGTTCTTCGACCGCTGGTACCGGCCCGAGTACACCGACGCGTCATCGTCGCCGGCGACGTCGAGCCCGAAGAAGGTGCTCGCCGCTGGTCGAGAAGTACTGGGGCGGCTGGAAGCGCGGCAGCTACAAGGTCGACGTGCCCGCAGGAGCCGGCGCCGCAGGGCGCCGTCTACGCGCACGTGCCGTGGCCGACGCCCGACGCTGCCGTGGGTCACGCGTCGCCTTCCACGCGCCCGGCGTTCTCGGACACGGACAAGGACTTGGCGGCGCTGCGACGCTGCTGCTCGACTGTCGCTTCGGCCACACCTCGCGCTCTACAAGCGCCTGGTGCGAGGACGAGCAGAAGGTGGACCAGCTCGTTCGTACTTCGCCGCCGAACCGAGCGATCCCGTACCTGGTCACGGTCGTGCGCGCGCGTCGAAGAAGCCGGAGGACGCGCTCGTACGTGCGCGACGCAGATCCTGAAGGCGTTCGCCGCAGGCGCGCGTCGACGCCGCTCGCCGGCGCAGCGCGCTGGCGGACGCGAAGTCGAACGCGCGCTACGGCCTCGTCCGCTCGCTCGACAACACCGAGCGATCGCCGCGACGCTGGCGCCGCTTCGTGCACTTCGACGCGCTCGTACGACACGCTGAACGACTACTACCGCCTGTACGACTCGCTGACCCCGGCGGACCTGCAGGCGGCCGCGCGCAAGTACTTCACCGACGACGGCCTGGTCGTCGACCACGCTGTCGCACGACGCCGCTGCCGGCGGCGATCGGCCGACGCTGCCCGACGCTGGCCGCGCTTCGCGCCGACGGCCGCGCCGACGCGCAGCGCTCGACGTGCTCCGGTGCAGAAGTCGGCGCTGCCGCAGCTCACGCTCAAGCTGCTGTTCGCGCGCCGGCTCCGCGCACGACCCGAAGGGCAAGGAAGGCCTGGCCGCGCTGACCGCCGCGATGATCGCCGACGGCCGGCTCGCAGCGACGCAGCGCATCGACGAGATCAAGCAAGGCCCTGTTCCCGATGGCCGGCAGCTTCGAGCGCGCAGGTCGACAAGGAGATGACCACCTTCACCGGCTGCGATCCACCAGCGACAACTGGGACGCGCTTCGCCGACGATCGCGCTGCCGCATGCTCCTCGACGCCGGGCTTCCGCGAGGAGGACTTCCGCCGCCTCAAGGACGCGCAGCTGAACGCGCTGCAGTCAGGACCTGCGCGACAACAACGAGGAGGAGCTCGGCAAGGAGCGCCTGCAGGCCAACGTCTTCGCCGGCACGCCCTACGGCCACCCGGTGCTGGGCACGCGTGGCCGGGCATCGAGGCGATCACGCTCGACGACGTGCAAGGACTTCGTACGCGCAGGCCTACACGCGCGGCGCGCTGACGCGTCGGCCTCGCCGGGCGACGTGCCCGACGAGCTGCGTCGCGCGCCTCGAGCAGCGAGCTGGCGCGCGCTGCCCGCAGGGCCCGGCGCTGCCCGCGCCGGCGCGGCGTCGCGGGCCGCAAGCCGAAGGGCCTCGAGGTCGAGATCATCGAGAAGGACACGCGCGCCACCGCGATCTCGTTCGGCCATCCCGATCGAGGTCACGCGCGCGCACCCCGACTTCGCGGCGCTCTGGCTGGCGCGCGACCTGGCTCGGCGAGCACCGCTCGTCGATGCTCGCACCTCTACCAGCGCATCCGCGAGCTGCGCGGCATGAACTACGGCGACTACGCCTACATCGAGGCCTTCCCGCGCGGGATGTTCCAGTTCTTCCCGGACCCGAACCTCGCGCCGCGGGCGCAGCTCTTCGAGGTCTGGATCCGCCCGGTGGCGCCCGAGAACGCCCACATGGCGCTGCGCATCGCGCTCGCACGAGCTGCGACAAGCTGATCGCAGGACGGCCTGACGCAGCGAGCAGTTCGAGGCGACGCGCGACTACCTGATGAAGAACGTGTTCCTGATGACCGCCACCCAGGACCAGCAGCTCGGCTACGCGCTCGACTCCGAGTGGTACGGCATCCCCGAGTTCACGGGCTACATGCGCGAGAGCTCGAGGCGCTGACGCTCGCGGACGTGAACGCGGCCGTCCGCAAGCACCTCTCGGCCACCGACCTCTCGGTCGTGATCGTCACCAAGGACGCGAAGGCGCTCGCGGACACGCTGCTGGCCGACGCGCCCTCGGCGATCAACTACGACGCGCCGAAGCCCGAGCTCGCGGACGAGGACAAGGCGATCGGCGCGCTCAAGCTCGGCCTGCAGCAGGACAAGCTCAGGATCACGCCGATCGCCGAGGTGTTCGCTAAGTAGTCACTTCGGCCAGGACGAGAAGACCGAGCACATCCCGGCGCTGTCGACGGCGAGCGGCGAGTGCCGGATCCCGGCGTAGACGGGGTTCATCACCGCCGCCGGCGGCGGGCCGAAGTGCCCGATGCCGAGCGAGTGGCCGTTCTCGTGCAGGGCCACGGTCTCCACGTCGATGCCCGGGAGCAGGACGTCGATCCCCCAGGGATTGCCGGCACGGTCGCCCGCCGGGTCGCCGAACGTGTTGTTGTAATAGACCTCGTTCAAGGCGGTGTCGAGGCGGTTGTCACCGTTGACGTCGGTCGGAACGCCGGCATCGTCGGTGAAGATGAAGGTCACCGAGAAGGCGAGGATGCCCCGGCCGCCGCCGGGTCCGCCGACCGCCTCGAAGAACGCCCGCGGCAGCCAGCCCGCTTCGACGATGTCGGCCAGGAACGGGTCGCCGAACCCGCCGAAGCCGAAGAACGAATCGAAGATGTCGGGGTCGGCGCCGCTGTCGGCGCGCTTCACGATGTCGACCTTCTTCAAGCAGCGATTCGCCTGCCAGGTGTCGAGCGCGCTGTCGATCGCGGCCTCGGTCTGGGCGTTCGTGAGCCCGCTCGCGGTCGCGCCGTCGCTCTGGTCCACGAGATAGGTGATGTTGTCGCCGTCGGCGAGCGCGCCGCGGATCCCCCGCCACCCAGCGGAACTCGCTGGGCGTGGATGCGGTTCGACGGCCGGCCGCCCCCGATCGTGAAGAACTCGATCTGCTCGACGGCGATGCCGAGCCCTCGCGCGCGCAGCTGCTCGTTGATCGCCTGCATCCGCGCGAGAACTGCCGGATCCCCATCCTGCGCCACCGCCAGCTGCGGAACGACCAGCGAACAAAGTGCCGTGGCCCACAACGCCAGTCCGTACCTGTTCTTCATTGCGAGAGACCCTCCCCCAGGATTACTCGAACCTCGCCATGCTCACCCGCGCGGCCTCGGCCCGGCGGAGAGCGTCACAGCCTCTACGAAGTCTAGGTCGGCGCTCAGGCCGCCACCAGAAGAAAATCTACAATTCGTGACGATGGTCACTCGAGCACTCGAGCCTCGTACTAAGCTCGGGCCAGGCCGATCTCCAGATGCCACTCCAGTCCATCGATCCGCGAACCGGCTCTCTGGTCCGGGAGTATCCAGAGGCCACGGATACCGAAGTGCACGCGGCGCTCGCGGCGGGCGTCGCGGCGTTCGACTCCTGGCGGCGCACCAGCTTCGAGACGCGCGCCTCGGTGATGCGGCGCGCCGCGCGCGCTCCTGCGCGAGAGACGCGACGAGCTGGCGCGGCTGATGGCCGTCGAGATGGGCAAGCCGCTCGCCCAGGGCCGGGCCGAGGCCGAGAAGTGCGCGTGGCGTCTGCGACTTCTACGCCGAGCGACGCCGCGGCGCTTCCTCGCGCCGAGGCGGCGCGCACCGACGCCACGCAGAGCTTCGTCGCCTTCGAGCCGCTCGGCGTCGTGCTCGCGGTGATGCCGTGGAACTTCCCGCTTCTGGCAGGTGTTCCGCTTCGCGGCGCCCGGCGCTGATGGCCGGCAACGCCGGCCTGCTGAAGCACGCGTCGAACGTGACCGGCTGCGCGCTCGCGATCGAGGAGCTGCTTCGCGACGGCCGGCTTCCCCAGGGCCGTCTTCCGCACGCTCGCTGATCGCCGTCGACGCGCGTCGCCGCGCGTGATCGAGGCGCCGGAGGTGACGGCGGTGACGCTCACCGGCAGCACGCCGGCCGGGCGCGCCGTCGCCGCGCAAGGCCGGCGCGCAGCTCAAGAAGAGCGTGCTCGAGCTGGGCGGCAGCGACCCCTACGTGGTGCTGGAGGACGCCGACCTCGAGGCCGCCGCCGAGACCTGCGCGGCGTCGCGCCTCATCAACGGCGGGCAGAGCTGCATCGCCGCCAAGCGCTTCATCGTGGTCGAGCCGGTGCGCGGGCGCTTCGAGGAGCGGTTCGTCGAGCGCATGCAGGCGCGGCGCATGGGCGACCCGCTCGACGACGGCGACGGCGGTCGGCCCGCAGGCGCGGCGCGACCTGCGCGACGAGCTCGCACGGCCAGGTCCGCGCGAGCCTCGCGAAGGGCGCGCGCGCGCTGCTCGGCGGCGCGGTGCCCGAGGGGCCCGGCGCCTTCTATCCGCCGACCGTGCTCGCCGGCGTGACGCCCGGGCATGCCCGCCTTCGACGAGGAGCTGTTCGGCCCGGTCGCGGCCGTGATCGCCGCGAGAGACGAGGAGGACGCGATCCGGCTCGCGAACGACCGCCGTCTTCGGCCTGGGCGCCGCCGTCTTCACGCGCGACCGCGCGCGCGGCGAGCGCATCGCCGCGCAGGAGCTCGAGGCCGGCGCGTGCTTCGTGAACGCCTTCGTGCGCTCCGACCCGCGCCTGCCGTTCGGCGGGATCAAGCAGTCCGGCTACGGCCGCGAGCTGGGCGGCCTTCGGCATCCGCGAGTTCGTGAACGTCAAGACGGTGTACGTGGCGTAGGGATCGGCGAGACGGTCTAATCCTTCACGTCGTCCTTGGATGCCGCCGGACCCAACAAGAAGCGCAGCACATGCCCATTCGGCGTGTGGGATTCGTCCCCACGGTCTTCGTACTCCGGGAAGGTCCGGAGCAACGCCTCCACGACGGCTCGGCTGCGCGAGACGCCGGCTCCGCAGTGAACCACGATGTTCCGGCCTCGGTGCCTACGCGCGAAGACCCAGATGAGCTCCGCCTGCTCCGGACGCATCGGCACGGCTTCGGGTCCCAGCGCGGCAGCTTCGGGGTCGCAATCGTGAAACTGAAGCCGCAGCACGTCTCGGTAACCGGAGGGCAACGCCGCCTCACGTCCCGGGTCGGTGATCGAGATGACGACGGCGCCCTCCGGCGGCGCGTTCGCCAGGACCCAGGCTTCAGCCCTGTTGGCGATCCAGGGCGCGCTCATCGGGCCCGTGAAGACCGTTTACGTGGCTTGACCGGCGCGGGCGGTCTGACCGGCGCGGGGCGCGTGCGGGCGGCGAGCCGCTCGAGCACCGCCACCGCCTCGATGTGCGGCGTGTGCGGGAACATGTCGACCGGCTGCACGCGCAGAACACGGTAGCCCGCGGCCACGGCGAGCGGCAGCTCGCGCGCGAGAGCCTCGGGATCACAGGACACGAGAATGCCGCGCGCCGGCTTGAGCCGTTCGAAGACGCCGCGCATCACCTCGGGCGGCGTGCCCTCGCGCGGCGGGTCGAGGATCACGGCGTCGAAGCGAGCCCGGATCGAGATGCGGCACGGCCTTCTCGACCGCAGAGCAGACGAGCTTGAGCCGCTCGTCGGGGACCTTGTTCAGCTTCCGGTTGAGCTCGGCATCCTTCACGCTCTTGCGGCTCTCCTCGACCGCGGTCACGCGGTGGCCGCGGACCGCGAGCGGCAGCGCGAAGAGCCCGCTGCCGCTGTAGAGGTCGAGCACCCGCAGCCCGCTCTCGCCGGGCAGCGCCTCGACCACGAGCCGCACCAGCGTGGCGGCCGCGGCCACGTTCGTCTGGAAGAAAGAGGAGGGCGAGACCAGGAATGCCGGACCGAGCGCCTCCTCCTTGACGTGCCCCGTCCCCGCCACGCGCTTCGACTCGCGGCCGACGAGGTAGGGTCCGGGCCGGTCGTGAAGGTTGAGCACGAGCCCCTCGGGTTTCTCGGACCCCGAGGCGACGGCTTCGAGCGGCGCCCGCAGCGCCTCGTCGTCGCGCGCGGCGACCAGCATCGCGACCGCCTCGGAGTCGTCCTTCGTGGTGCGCACGACCACGTGGCGGACGAGACCGGACGTCCGCGGCCCGGAGCCGGAGACTCCGGCCGCGACGAGCGCGTCGCGCATCGCGAAGGCGATCCGATTGGCGCGCTGCGAGTGAACGGGGCATTCGGAGACGGCGACGACCTCGTTCGTGCCGCGGGCGAAGTGCCCCATCGCGAGGCCGGACGGCCCCGCGTCGAAGACGAACGCCGCTTTCTGGCGGAAGCGCCACGGCATCCCGTCGGTGCCCGGGGGCATGCCGATCGTCGGCAGCACGCGCGGCGCATCCTTCCCCATCGAGCGGCGCAGGAGCACGTCGAGCGCCGCCGCCTTGCGCCGCAGCTGCTCCGGATAGGCGATGTGCTGCCAGGCGCAGCCGCCGCAGGCGCCGGCGTGACGGCAGCGGGGCGTGACGCGGTTGGGCGAGGCCTCCTCGACCGCGACGATCTCGCACAGCACGCTGCGGCCGACCGGCCGCAGCCGCTTCACGCGCACGCGCTCGCCGGGAATCCCTCCCGGCACCAGCAACCGCTCGTCGCCGACGCTCGCGACCGCCGCGCCGGAGCGGTCCATGCCGGAAAGCGTGACCGGCTCGTCCTTCGACGCGCGCGCTCTGGCTATGCGCGGGCCGTCCATGCCGCGAGGTTGCGCTCGATCTGGCTGGCGTGACCCTCCAGGTGCTTGGCGTAGGTGCGAAGCCAGTCCTCTGCCGAATAGGTGCCCGACTCGGTGTGGCGGCCGGCCTTGGCCCAGTCGGCCTCGCTCATCTGCCGCAGAACCGGCAGCGTGCGGCCGCGCGCCGTGGCCGTGACCGCGAGCGAGTCCTCGAGCGGCTGCGCGTGGTAGTCGAAGACGCGCGCCCAGACCTCCTGGTCGTAGCCGACGATGAGCGGCTCCTTCTCGGCGAGCAGGTAGCGGATGCGGAGGGCGGCGTTCGACTCGGAGTCGGCGCAGTGGACCACCACCTCGTGGACGCTCCACTTCCCCTCCGCCGGCCGCCACTGCAGGGCCTCCTTCGGGACCTTCGCGAGGGCCTCCTTGATGCGCGCCGGCCCGCGCGCGTACTGCTCGATCAGCTTCTCCCGCTCCGCCTGGCTCAGTCCCATGACACCCTCCGGTCCGTCCGCGCGGCCCCCGCGCGCGGGAATGCTCTTTTCTGTAGGAACGAGGACGAGTCTGACACGACCTCATGGAATTCCGTGCCAGTGTCCGCTTCCGCGCCGCCCGTCCGGACAATCGGACGCGAATTGTTTCTCGTAAGTTGCTGATTCCAAGCCCGATCCGCTCGCAGGCCCTCCGGCATCGAGCTTGCAACACGGGAGCTTCGTGTGTGAGCGCCTGCTGGTTGTCGACGACGATGAGAACGTTCGCCGGACCTATGAGGTCCATTTCACCAAGGCTGGGTTCGAGGTCCACAGTGCCGCCTCGCTCGCGGAAGCCGCCGAGCGGTTGGCGGGCGCCCGCTACGACGCCGTCATCGCAGACGTGTGCCTGACGCCGCAGCTGGGCTCCGAAGGCCTGGCGATCGCCGCCTACTTGCGTCACCTGAAGACTGACCCGCCGGTCGTCGTGCTGACCGCCTACGGCCTGCCCGACCGCGCCGAAGCTGCGGCGCGCCTCGGCGTCGACGCCTTCCTGCACAAGCCCGTGAGCCTCGTGTGGCTGGAGACCCTGCTGCGCGGTCGGATCGACGACCGCCGTGGCCCCCAGGCCCACGCGATGGCGGTCGCCGGCTAACGCCCCCGGCCTCTTCTTCGTCCCGTCTGACAATGACGAAGAAGAGCCGGATCTAGGCCGGTCGTCGGCTTCGTTCCTCTCGTTGGCTTCCCGTCCCGCCTCTCTGTGGCTAGGGAATTGCAACTACCCCGGCAAAAGTACCCGGAAGCAATCGAATCCGTGGCCCGGCGGACACAGCACCGTGGCACCGGGGGCACAGGAGGCGACGATGAGCGTGGAGATCAGGCCGGCATCGCTTCAGGACGGGGTCGCAGTACTGTCGCTGCTCGAGGAGGTCGGCTACTACCCAGAGCCGGTCTCGTTCGCGCAGACCTTCCGGCGGACGATCACCGACCGCGGCTTTCTCGTCCGCGTCGCCGAGTCGGAGGACGGCCGAGTCGTCGGCGTCGCGACGCTCGCGCTCCGCTACCAGCTCGGCCTCGGCGGACTCATCGCCTGCCTGGACGAGCTCGCGATCGCGGCGGGCGCGCCGAAGGGCGTCGAGCGCAAGCTGCGCCGCGAGACGGTCGGCCGCGCGCGCGCGCTCGGGGCGGTGCGCGTGCTGAAGCAGGCCAACCAGCACACGCCGCCGCCGCGGGCCGCTCAGCTCAAGGCCCGTGCAGCGGCTGCTGCAGCCGCGGCCGCTGCTCCGGGCGCGTCGGCCGCCTGACGAAAAGACGCGGGTTGCCTTCCGTTACTCGTTCCAGAACGAGTAACGGAAAGTAACGCCGCGCATAGAATCGCGGGCTGATGCCGACCAGCGAGACCTTCGACTTCACAGGACCCGTCGGCCGTCTCGAAGCGATCCTGATGGGCCCCGAGGCGGCGCCCGTGGCCGCGGCCGTCGTCTGCCACGCGCACCCGCTGCACGGCGGGATGATGCACTTCAAGCTCGTGTTCCGTGCCGCGAAGGCGCTCCAGGAGCAGGGCCTCGCCGTGCTGCGCTTCAACTTCCGCGGCGTGGGCCGCAGCGAAGGCGTCCACGACGACGGCAACGGCGAGCAGGAGGACGCGCGCGCCGCGCTCTCGGAGCTGGAGCGGCGCTTCCCCGGAACGCCGCTCGTGCTGGGCGGCTTCTCGTTCGGCGCCGTCGTGGCGCTGCGCGTCGCCGCGCGGGACGCGCGCGTGCGAGCGGTGTTCGCGCTCGGCTTCCCGCTCGTGCGCTTCGGCGACGCGAGCGTGCTGCAGGGGCCGTCCCAGCCGCGCCTCTTCGTGCAGGGCGAGCGGGACGAGTTCGGCGCCGGCGAGACGCTGCGCGCCCTCGTCGAGCCGCTGCCGCCGCCTCGCGAGCTCGTCGTCGTCCCGGGGGCGAGCCACTTCTTCGACGGACAGCTCGACGCCGTGCAGGACGCGGTCTCGGCGTGGGCGCGGAAACGGCCGTGGGGACCGCCAACGACGAGGCCAACGGAATAGTCAGATCCGGCCTTGAATCATGCTTCGCCAAGACGGGCATGATTCAAGACCGGGGAATCAGTGCACGCTGCGCTTCTGCATCATCTGCTTCGAAGCCAGCGTGAAGCGCGGATCGGTGGCGTCGCCCTTCAGCACCCGCTCGGCCGTGTACTCTCCCACCGCCGGGCCGTGCTTGAAGCCGTGGCCGGAGCCGCCGCCGCACAGCCACACGTTCTCGTAGCCCGGGTGGCGGTCGATCACGAAGTCGCCGTTCGAGGTGTTCTCGTACTGGCAGACGCGCGCCTCGGCGAGCGGCGCTCCGCGCATGCCCGGGAAGCGCTCCTCCAGGAACGCGCGCGCCTCGGCCAGCGCGTCCGCGCCCGGCACGCGCTCGCCGGTGTCGGGGTCGAACTCGGGGCCGTGCTGGTCGTTCGCGACCTTGAGGCCGCGGCCCTCGATGTCGGGCATGCCGTAGAAGCCCTGGCCGAAGTCGAGCCAGGTCGGCAGCGCCGGCGCGGAGAAGCGGGTGTCGCCCTTCGGCACGCCGAAGAAGAAGACCGCCTGGCGCGTCGGGAAGATGCGGCCGGCGAGCGCTCGCGGCGCCACCTTCGCGAGCCACGGCCCGCACGCGAGCACGAACGCGCCGGCGCGCAGCGGCTCGCCGCTCGTGGTCCGCAGCGCCTCGAGCCGGCCCTCGCCCGCGAGCGGCTCGACCGCGGCGACCTGGTACTCGACGCCCCTGCGGATCGCGTCGGCGACGACCGCCTGCACCGCGCGCCGCGCCAGCAGCGCGCCGCTCTCCGGCTC
Organism: uncultured Acidobacteriota bacterium; assembly: GCA_963744315.1. Taxonomy (GTDB): domain Bacteria; phylum Acidobacteriota; class Vicinamibacteria; order Fen-336; family Fen-336; genus DATBSL01. Next base: position 769,337 of record CAVUTB010000004.1, on the reverse strand, counting down.
GAAGATCGCGCTGCCGCCGTCGATCACGGCGATCTGCGGGTAACGCTTGCGCAGCTCGCGCTCGTCCAGCCGCTCGTGCGGGATCTGCGACGCCTGGAGCGCGCGCAGGCTCGCGGTCGCGTTCGCGTCCTCGCCCTTCGTCATCCACAGCACGCCGGTGCGCTGGAACAGCTCGGGGCGCCCGACCTCGCCGAAGAAGGCCTTCCATTTCGCGAGCGAGCGCCAGGAGAAGCGCGTGTAGGTTTCGTCCGGGCCGTAGCTCATGCGGATCACGCGCGACTCGCCGCCGGAGCTGGCGCGCGCGTTGGCCGGCCCGTACTGGTCGACGAGCAGCACGCTCCGGCCCGCCGCGCGCAGCTGCCACGCCGTCCACGCGCCGAAGACGCCGGCGCCCACGACGATCACGTCCCAGCTCTTGCCGGCTGCTGCGCTCACGCCCTGTCCTCCGGCCGCGGCCTTTCGGCCCGGAAGCACCACGGAAGCCGCCCCGAGCGCTCCCAGGAAGCTGCGCCGGTCGTGCCGCAGGGGCTTGCGTCCACGGTGCACGGGCGGATCATGCCACGACTGGTCAGTCGCGGAGGCCGAGCGTGGACGACGCCCGTGCCGGCTCGTCGGCGTCGGACGCGGCCCCCGAGCTGGCGCCGCCCGGCAGAAGCCGATTGACGGCCCAGGCCAGGAGCCCGGCGATCGCGTGTGACAGCAGCTCGAGACCGCCGCCCAGCCAGAGCGGCACCAGGAGCCCGTACGCCGCCAGGATCGGCACGGTGTAGCGCCAGAAGACGCTGCGCGTGTCCCAGGCGTAGGCGGCGCAGAAGAGCGGCAGCGCGACGTGCAAGCCGAGCGGCGTCGGCGCGTAGAACTGCGCGCCGAGCGCGGCGAGCGTCGCGAGCGTGAGGCCCTGAACGAAGCCGAGCGAGGTGCGCCCGCGGTCGTAGAGGTAGGGAAAGCCCGCGCCCGCGAGGAGGGTCGCGAGCGCCGCTCCGGCGAGCGGCGCCGGCCGCCCCAGGCTCGGCAGCACGTGGAGCACGTAGGCGACGGCGAACGCCGCGGCCGAGCCGTTTCGGATCCACTTGGTGAGCCGGCGCTGCGGGACGAGCAGCAGGTCGAGCAGCAGGTAGCCGATGTAGCCGTAGCAGGGCCACACGAGCGCGAAGGAGCGCGTCTTCCAGAACACGAAGAGCGCCAGCCCGAGCGCGGGCAGCGCCTCGGCGAGGCGCGGCCACGGGGCGCTCGTGCGGTAGAGCTCGTCGATCTTGCGGTCGGCCTTCACTCCGGGCAGCAGCGTCACGTCCACGCGCCTGCGCAGCTCCGCGAGCAGCGCCGCGGTCGCCTCTTCGCGCGGGAGCGAGGCGTAGGCCGCGGGGTCGATCGGGTCGTGGTAGCGCACGTGGATCCTGGCGGGCCCGGGGAGCGCGCGGAAGTACGGCCACGCCCGGAAGGCGCCGCGAATCGTCGCCGGATAGATGAGCGCGCCGGTGTCGAGCGCGAGCCGCGCGGCGCCGCCCCGCAGCTCGGGCTCCATCCAGCCGGCGCGCGAGCGCTTGCCCTCGGGGAAGATGCCGACGAGGTCGCCGCCCTGCACGTGCTGCTTCGCCCGCGCGTAGGCGTCGAGGCCGCGCCCCGGCCGCACGTCCACCGGGAACGCGCCGAAGAGCCGGAGCAGCCGGCCGAGCAGCGGCACGCGGAAGAGCCGATCCCAGGCCATGAACAGGATCGGCCGCTTCACCTGCAGCGACAGCAGGATCGGGTCGAGGTACGAGGGGTGGTTGGCGGAGATGATCGCGCCGCCCGTCGCCGGCAGCTTCTCCTCGCCGATGCAGTCGTAGGTGAAGAGAACGCGGAACAGCGCCTCGAGGACGGCCAGCAGCCCGCCGCGAATCACGGGGGCGAGGCGGCGGAGGCGCGCTTCGGGTGACGCGCCGGCAGCGCTTCGAGCAGCGGCCGCACCGCCGCGAGCTCTTCCTCGAGCGCGCGCGCGATCGCCGGGGCGCCCTCGGTCGAGCCGGAGCGGCCCAGCACCTCGAGCCGCGCGCACAGCTCGGCCATGCGCCGGGCGCCGAGGTTGCCGCAGCTGCCGAGGAAGCTGTGCGCCTCGCGCTCGAGCATGGCGGCGTTGCCCTTGGCCGCCTTGCGGATCGCGGTCAGCCGCGCCGGGGCGATGCGCAGGAAGGTGGCGACGATCTCGTCCATCAGCGTGCCGTCGTCGTCGACCGACATCAGGTTCTGCACGATGGTCTCGTCGAGCAGGTCGCCCTGCGCCGCCGGCTCGGCCGCGGCGCGCTCGGCCGGCGTGGTCGGGCCGCCCACCCACTTGCGCAGCACCGCCTCGAGCGCGTCGGGCGTGACCGGCTTGGCGATGTAGTCGTCCATGCCGGCCTCGAGGCACTTCTCGCGATCGCCCTTCATGGCGCTCGCGGTCATCGCGATGATCGGGACGCGGCGGGCGCCGCGCGTCTCGCGCTCGCGGATCTTGCGCGTCGCCTCGTAGCCGTCCATCCCCGGCATCTGGCCGTCCATCAGCACGGCGTCGTAGCGGCGCCGCGCGCAGGCCGCGAGCGCCTGCTTGCCGTTCTCGGCGAGCTCGACGCCGAAGCCCAGCTTCTCCAGGATCTTGGCCGCCACCTTCTGGTTGACCTCGTTGTCCTCGGCCACCAGCACGTGCGCGGCGACGGGCGGCCGGTGCTCGCGCAGGCTGTGGCGCGTGACGAGGTGCGGCACGCGCCGCGCGTCGTCGAGCACCTCCACCAGGCAGTCGTAGAGGTCGGCCTCGTCGACCGGCTTGGTCAGGTACGCGGCGATCCCGATCCGGGCGGCCTCGGCGCCGTGGCCGCGCTGGCCGAACGAGGTGAGCAGCACCAGCCTCACCGCGGCGAGCGCCGCGTCCTCCTTGATCGCGCGCGCGAGCGCGAGCCCGTCCATCTCGGGCATCTTCATGTCGAGGATCGCGAGGTCGTAGGCGGTGCCCGCGGCGACGGCCTGCTGCAGCAGCGCGAGGCCGCGCGGCCCCGACTCGACGGCGGTCACGCGCAGGCCCCAGTAGCCGAGCTGGTGGCGCAGGATCTGGCGGTTGGTCGCGTTGTCGTCGACCACCAGCACGCGGCGGCCGGCGAGCCGCGCCGAGGGCGGCGGCGCCACCGCGGGCTCGGCCTGGCGCTCGAGCCTGATCGTGAACCAGAAGGTGCTGCCGCGGCCGGGGCGGCTGTCGACGTCGATCGAGCCGCCCATCAGCGACACCAGCCGCCTCGAGATCGCGAGCCCGAGGCCGGTGCCGCCGTAGCGGCGGCTGGCCGAGCCGTCGGCCTGCACGAACGACTGGAACAGACGCGGCTTCAGCTCCTCGTCGATGCCGATCCCGGTGTCGCGCACCTCGAAGTGCACGAGCGCGCTCTCGTCCGAGGACTCGTCGAGCGTCACCCGCAGCACCACCTCGCCCTTCTCGGTGAACTTGACCGCGTTGCCGACCAGGTTCGTGAGCACCTGGCGCAGCCGGCCCGGATCGCCGCGCAGCGCGTTCGGCACGTCGTGCCGGATCAGGCACAGGAGCTCGAGCCCCTTGGCGTGCGCGGCCTCCGCGAAGGAGCCGAGCACCTCGCGCACGGCGCGCCGCAGGTCGAAGTCCACCTGCTCGAGGTCGACGCGGCCGGCCTCGATCTTCGAGAAATCGAGGATGTCGTTGATGATCTCCAGCAGCGCCCGCCCCGACTGGTCGATCACCTCGGCGTACTCGCGCTGCTCGGAGGTGAGCGGCGTGTCGAGCAGCAGGCGCGTCATGCCGATGACGCCGTTCATCGGCGTACGGATCTCGTGGCTCATGTTGGCCACGAACTCCGACTTGAGCCGCGATCCTTCGAGCGCCGCCTGCCGCGCGCGCACCAGCACGTCGATGCTCTGCGCCGCGAGCACGACGCCCGCGACGGTGCCGTGCTCGTCGCGCCACGGGTGCACGGTCCAGCGCATGAAGACGGTGCTGCCGTCGTCGCGCGGCAGCGCGTCCTCGGGCTCGCTCACGACTTCGCCGTTCGAGCGCGCGCTCGAAGACACCCTGGTAGCGCTCCGGCATCGACGGCCAGACCTCCTGGATCGTGCGGCCGACGACCGACGGCTCGGCGAGCCCGAGGTAGCGCAGCCAGCGCGCGCTGTGCGCGAGGTGCCTGAGCTCGCGGTCGAGCATCGCCATCGCGACCGGGGCGTGCGCCACCACCTGACGCAGCTGCTCGCGCTCGCGCTCGATCGCCTGGTGCAGCAGCGTCCGCTCCGTGACGTTGCGCGCGACCGCCTGCAGCCCCGCGTAGCCGCCGGCAACCGGTCACGAGCTGCGCGCGCTGTCCGAGCCAGAGGTCTTCGCCGCCGGGAGTCGCCACCGGGAACTCGCAGTAGCTCATCGGGATGCCCTGCTGTCGCTGGTCCTCGTAGAAGCGACGGGCCTGGTCGCGGTAGTCGTCGCGGACCAGGTCGAGGAAGGGACGGCCGACGAGCGCAGCGGGCTCCTGGCCGACGAGCTCGCCCGCCGCCGGGTTCGCGTACTCGATCCCGCCCTGGGCGTCGATGCGGAGGATGACGTCCCCCGCGCCCTCGACGAGGTCCCGGAAGCGCGCGTCCTGCCGGCTTCGACGCAGGGAGATGACGAGGGCTGCCGCCAGGGCGGCGGCGAGGAGGACCAGGGCGGCGAGGGAGACTGTCACTGTTGCTTCTCGTGGCTCCTCAGCAGGATACAGGGTACGGGGCCGCCATTCGGCGGTCAAGGAAAAGGCTCACATCGGGGAACCCGGCGCACGCGGAGCGCGTTCCCCACTTCATACGGGGAGGTGTGGCGTGGACTGGTTCGCTCGCGACCTTCGGACGGGCCTGCGCCTCCTGGCGCGCGACAAGGCCTACAGCCTGACCGCGGCGACCACGCTCGCGCTCTGCCTCGCCGCCAACACGGCGCTCTTCTCCGTCGTCCACCACGTGCTGCTGCGGCCGCTGCCGGTGCCCGAGCCCGAGCGGATCCTGCTGATGAGCAACCAGTATCCCGGGCGCGCGGCGCGAGCGACAGCTCGAACTCCGGCGTCCCCGACTACTACGACCGCCTGCGCGAGACGAGCGTCTACGAGGAGCAGGCGCTGTTCAACACCGGCAGCGTGAGCCTCGACGAGGACGGCCGGCCCGTGCGCGTCGAGGTCATGAACGTCACGCCGTCGTTCCTCCGCGTGATGCGCGACGGCACCCGCGCTCGGCCGCCCGTTCACGAGCGAGGAGGGCGAGCCGGGGAACGAGAAGAAGGTGCTGCTGAGCGACGGGCTCTGGCGCAGCCTGTTCGCCGCCGATCCCGGCGCGGTCGGCAAGGACCTGCGCATCGACGGCCAGCCGTACACCGTCGTCGGCGTGATGCCGCGCGCCTTCGAGGCGCTGGCGCCGGGCGTCATGCTGTGGCGGCCGCTCGCGTTCACGGCCGAAGCAGAAGTCCGACGAGCAGCCGCCACAGCAACAACTGGTGGAACGTCGGGCGGCTCAAGCCGGGCGCGACCCTCGCAGCAGGCGCAGGCGCAGGTCGACGCGCTCAACGCCGCCAACCTCGAGCGCTTCCCGCAGTACAAGGAGCTGCTGATCAACGCCGGGTTCCACACGAAGGTCGACCGCCTCCAGGACGACCTGGTGCGCGACGTCAAGGCCGATCGCTGTACCTGCTGTGGGGCGGCGCGCTGTTCGTGCTGCTGATCGGCTGCCTCAACGTCGCGAACCTGGCGCTCGTGCGCGCGCGGGCGCGCGCCAAGGAGCTGGCGACGCGCCTGGCGCTCGGCGCGCCGTCGCTGGCAGCTCGCGCGGCAGCTCGTGATCGAGAGCGTCCTGCTCACGGCCGTCGCGGCCGCCGCTGGGCCTCGCGCTCGGCGCCGCGGCGCTGCGGCTGCTGCGGCGACGCTCGACCTCCAGGACCTGCCCCACGGCAACGGAGATCCGGCCTCGACGGCATGGCGGCGCTCTACGCGCTCGCGCTCGCGCTCGCGATCGGGATCCTGCTCGGGCTGCTGCCGGTCGCTGAGCGCGCTGCCGGACGAACCTGAGCGGCGTGCTGCGCGAGGAAGGGCGGGGCTCGACCGGCGCGGCGGGCGCGCGCGCGCTGCGCCGCGCGCTGGTCGTCGGGCAGGTGGCCTTCACCTTCGTGCTGCTGCTCGGCGCCGGCCTGCTGTTCGCGAGCTTCCGCAACGTGCTGGGGGTCGATCCGGGCTTCGTGGCCGAGCGCGTGGCTGACGGCTTCGGTCACGCTTCCCCGCTCGCGCTACGCCGACGACAAGGCGCTGCCGCACGTTCGTCGACGAGGCGCTGCGGCGCGTGCGCGCGCTGCCCGGCGTGGCGGCCGCCGGCGCGACCGACACGATCCCCTTCGGCGGGCGCGCACAACGACAGCGTGATCATCGCCGAGGGCTATCAGATGAAGCCGGGCGAGTCGGTGATCTCGCCCTCGCAGGTGGAGGTCACGCCCGGCTACTTCGAGGCGATGGGCGCTGACGCTCGTGCGCCGGCCGCTTCTTCGAGGAGAAGCGACGCGGACGGCGCGCCGAAGGTGGTGATCGTGGACGCGCAAGCTCGCGCGCGCTTCTGGCCCGGCCAGGACCCGATCGGCCGGCGGATGTACTTCCCGACGGACCTCAACAACCTGCTGGCGGTGACCGACAAGACCGTGTTCCTGACCGTGGTCGGCGTGATGGCCGACATCAAGCTGCACGACATCACCGAGGGCAGCGCGCGGTCGGCGCCTACTACCACCCGGTGGCGCAGAACGGCGCCGCGGCTCGTGACGTTCGCCGTGAAGACGCGGACGCGCGACGCGCTCGCTCACGACGTCGCTGCGCGGCGTGATCGCGTCGCTCGACCGCGAGCTGCCGGTCTTCGACGTGCGGACGATGGACGAGCGCGTGGAGCGCTCGCTGCTCAACCGCCGCTCGCCCGCGCTGCTCTCGCTCGGCTTCGGCGCCGTGGCGCTCGTGCTCTCGGCGGTCGGCATCTACGGCGTGCTCGCGTACCTGGTCGCGCAGCGCCGGCGCGAGATCGGCATCCGCATCGCGCTCGGCAGCAGCACGCGCGCCATCTTCGACCTGGTGCTGCGCGAGGGCCTGCTGCTGCTCGGCGGTCGGCTTCGTCGCCGGCGCGCGTGGGCGCCTTCCTGCTGCGATCCAGCCTCGAGAGCCAGCTCTTCGGCGTCAGCGCCGCGGACCCGCGCGTGCTGCTGGGCGCGAGCGTCGTGCTGCTCGTCGTCGCGCTCGCCGCCTGCGCGCTGCCGGCGCGCCGCGCGACGCGCATCGATCCGCGGATGGTGCTCGAGTAGCCGGCCCGGCGAATGAGCTCGGACCCTCTCGCCCCTTTCCTTTCCGGGGCGGAGTCCTCGTCCTCGACGGCGGCCTGGCCACGGAGCTCGAGAAGGCCGGGTTCGATCTCGAGCATCCGCTGTGGTCGGCGCGCCTCCTCGAAACGGCTCCCGAGGCGATCGCCAGAGTCCACCGCCTCTACCTCGAGGCCGGCGCGGACTGCATCACCAGCGCGAGCTACCAGGCGACGCTCGCGGGTTTCGAGCGCGAGGGCCGCTCGCGCCAGGAGGCGGACGCGCTCCTGCGGCGGAGCGTGACGCTCGCTCTCGAGGTCCGCGACCGCTTCTGGGCCGACGAACGCAATCGCATCGGCCGCCTGCGCCCCCTGGTCGCGGCCAGCATCGGGCCCTACGGCGCGTTCCTCGCGAACGGGGCCGAGTACACCGGTGACTACGACCTCGACGAGGCCGGGCTGCGCGAGTTCCATCGTGAGCGGCTGACGCAGCTCGCGGCCTCGGGCGCCGATCTTCTCGCCTGCGAGACGATCCCCTCCGTCGCCGAAGCGCGGGCGCTCGGCGCCCTGCTCGCCGAGTCTCCCGGCCCACCGGCCTGGGTGAGCTTCAGCTGCCGCGACGGCGAGCGTCTGCGCGACGGCACACCACTCGCGGAGTGCGTGAGGCTTCTCGATCCACTCCCGGGCGTCGTCGCGATCGGCGTCAACTGCACGGCGCCGGCGCACGTGGAGAGCCTGCTGCGGAGCGCGGCGCTGTCGACCCGCAAGCCCCTCGTGGCCTACCCCAACTCCGGCGAGTCGTACGACGCTGCGCGCAAGGCCTGGAGCGGGATCGCCGAGACGGAGCGTTGGGGCGAGCTCGGCCGGCTCTGGCGCGACGCCGGCGCCCGCCTGGTCGGCGGGTGCTGCCGAACCGGCCCGGACGAGGTGCGAAGCCTGCGAGCAGCCTTGTCCTGAAGGGCGAGCTCCCCGAGCCGCCGCGGTTTGACAGCGCCGTCGCGCCGAAGATAGCGTCCGCGGATCCTTCGGAGGGACTCCTCGATGCCCCAGCGCCGCTCGCACGCGATCTCCTCGTCCACGCTCCTCGCGCTCGTCCTGGCGGCCGCGGCCGCTCGCGCGCAATCTCCCGACACGCCCGAGCCCGGCTCGGTCGAGGCGATCAAGGCCGCGACCACCGAGGCGCGCTTCATCACGCCCTGGGTGGCGTACGTGCCCCAGAAGGCGGGGATCCCCTCGCCCACGCAGCACCTCGGGCACATCGTCGGCGCGCCGGGCGAGCTGACCAACACCACGAAGATCTACGCCTACTACCGCGCGCTCGCCGCCGCGACGCGGCGCGTCCGCGTCGAGGTGATCGGGACGTCCGAGGAAGGCCGCGAGATCCTGCTGGTGGCCGTGGGCGACGAGAAGGCGCTCGACCAGGCCGAGGCCTACCGCAAGCAGATGGCCGAGCTCGCCGATCCGCGCAAGACCGCAGAGGCGGCGGCCGAGCAGATCATGGCCACGGTGAAGCCGTCGTACCTGCTCCACGGCGGCCTGCACTCCGGCGAGACGGGCTCGCCCGAGATGCTGATGGAGCTCGCGCACCGGCTCGCGGTCTCGGAGCAGCCCTACATCCGCGAGATCCGCGACAAGCTGATCGTGCTGATCAACCCGGCGGCCGAGCCCGACGGGCGCGACCGCATGGTCGACTGGTTCTACCGGCACCTGAAGGGCAAGACCGACTTCGAGAACCTGCCGCCGCTCTCGCCGCCGTACTGGGGCAAGTACGTGCGCCACGACAACAACCGCGACGGCATCCAGCGCAAGCTCGCGCTCACGCGCGCGACGCAGGACGCGTACCTCAAGTGGCTGCCGCTGGTGATGCACGACCTGCACGAGTCGGTGCCGCTCTTGTCGATCTGGACCGGGACCGGACCCTACAACCCGAACCTCGATCCGAGCGTCTTCAGCGAGTGGCACACGATCGCGTTCCAGGAGGTGGCGACGCTCACGGCGATGGGGCTGCCGGGCGTCTGGACCTACGGCTTCGGCGAGGGCTTCGCGCAGGTCTACCAGGACTCGCCCGCGATCAACCACAACGGCATCAGCCGCGGCTACGAGACCTTCGGCAACGCCACTGCCGAGACCGTCGAGCGCACGATCGACCCCGAGCGCAACCGCTGGACGGGCCGCGCCGTCACCGAGCCCGACTGGTACCGGATGGTGCCGCCGCCGAAGAAGCTCAAGTGGTCGCTGCGCAACAACACCAACTACATGGAGACGGGCGTGCTCACCGCGCTCCAGTTCGCCGCGCGCAACAGCTCGGAGATGCTCGCACAACTTCTGGCGGCGCGGGGCGAACGCGGTCAGGAAGGGCGAGACCGAGAAGCCCTATGCGATCGCCATCCCCGAGAAGCAGGACGACCGGCGCCGCCTCGCGCGGCTCGTGAACCTGCTGCGCGAGCACGGGATCGAGGTGCACGCGCGCGCCGGAGGCTTTCAAGGTCAAGGAAGGCGACTACCCCGCCGGCACGTATCGTGGTGCGGCTCGACCAGCCCTACCGCGGCTTCGCGCTCGACCTCTTGACGCCGCAGAAGTACCCGGCCGACAAGGCGCCCTACGACGCCTACGACGACGTCGCCTGGTCGCTGCCGGTGGCGCTCGGCATCGAGACGAAGGCGATCGAGGACGAGACGGTCCGCGGCGTCAAGCTCTCGCCCGTCGCCGAGCGCGTGGCCTACAAGGGCTCGGTCGGGGGCGACGCGGGCGTCTACCTGATCCGCGACTCGGGACAGGAAGGCCTGCTCGCGGCGCGCGTGCGGCTCGCCGGCTTCAAGGTCGAAGCGGCCGAGAAGCCCTTCTCGGCCGGCGGCAAGGACTATCCGGCGGGGTCGTGGATCGTCACGGGCCAGGCGGGCCTGCGCTCGGCGCTCGAGAGCGTGGCCGCCGATCTCGTGATCGACGTCGACTCGCGCGGCGAGCGCGCCCGACGTGAAGCGCCACCTCGTCGACCTGCCGCGCCTCGCGGTGCTGCAGGCCTGGAACGACACGCAGTCGGCCGGCTGGGTGCGCATGATCTTCGACGACGAGAAGATCCCGTACACGCTGATCATGGACGAGGACGTGCGCAAGGGCGGCGCTGCGCGAGCGCTTCGACTTGATCCTGCTACCCCGACACCGGCCGCGCGCTGAAGGACATCGCGACCGGGATCGACCCGCGCCACTCGCCGCTCGCCTTCACCAAGACCCCGCAGTTCCCGAGCCACGGCACGCCCACCGCGACGGCGGACATCACGGGCGGCTTCGGCTGGACCGGGATCCAGAGCATCGAGGAGTTCGTGCGCAAGGGCGGCGTGCTGGTGACGCTCGGCGGCGCCACCACGCTGCCGCTCGACGGCGGGATCGCGCGCGACGTGCGGCGCGCCACCGCGCGCAACCTCGTGAATCCCGGCAGCGAGCTGCGCGTGCGCTTCCGCCGCCCGGACCACCCGCTCGCCTACGGCTACCCGGAGACCACGTCGGTGTTCCGCGCGGACGAGCAGCTCTACGCCGTGCGCAAGGTGGACGAGGGCCGCATCGTGCTCCAGTGGGGCACGAAGATCCCGAAGGACGACGAGGACGAGAAGGCCGACGAGAAGGCCGACGACACGAAGGACAAGCCCAAGGAGCCGCCGCTCGTCGTGAGCGGCGGGATCAAGGGCGGCGACGACCTCGTGGGCAAGCCGGCGCTTCTCGACATCGAGGTGGGCAAGGGCCGCGTGATCGCCTTCGGCTTCGACCCGATCCACCGCTACCAGACGGAGTCGGACTTCCGGCTGGTCTGGAACGCGCTCCTGAACTGGAACGACCTGCCGCCTTTGCCCGCCCGCTGATCCGGCGCGGGCGGTGGGGCTCACTGCCAGCGGAAGATCCGCAGCGCGATCGCGAAGCTCAGCACGCCCCAGACCGTGAGGTTGAGGAGCTGCGGCCCCGTGGCGGCGAGCCCCGCGCCGTCGAGCATCACCGCCCGCAGCGCGTCGTTCAGCGCCGTGAGCGGCAGCGCCTTCACGAAGGGCTGGATCGAGCTCGGGAAGCGCTCGGTCGCGAAGAAGATGCCGGAGAACACCCACATCGGCACCATCACCAGGTTCATGAGGCCGGACACGCCCTCGATCGTCCGCGGGCGCGCGGCCGTCAGCAGCCCGAGCCCGGTGAAGGCGAGCGCGCCCAGCAGCGAGACGACCGCGAGCGCCACGAGCGAGCCGCGCATCGGCACGTGCAGCAGGGCCCACGCGAAGATCAGGAGCGCACCCGCCTCGGGCACCAGGAAGATGAGCCGCGACAGCAGCTGCGCGGCCAGGAGATGCGAGCGGCGCGCCGGGGCCGCGACGAGCCGCTTCAGCAGCTTGCCGTTGCGGGCCACGACGAGCGAGAAGCCGACGCCCCACATGCCGGTCCCCATCAGGTTCATGCCCAGCAGGCCCGGGACCAGGAAGTCGACGTAGCGCGCGCCCGGCTCGGTCACCTCGACCGCACCGGGGGCGAAGGCGTCGGCGCGGCCCGCGGCGCGCTGGAGCGCGGCGTCGACAGCCATTCGGGCGGCGCGGCTCTCGGGCTGCGTCGGGTCGTAGGTGTAGGCCGGCGGCTCCTCCGCCGACACCACGAGCACGACGCGGCCGCGGACGAGCGCGGCGCGCGCCTGGGCTTCGGGCAGTCGCTGCGGCTTCAGGCTCGATTCGGCCTGGAGCGCCTGCATCCGTGCCTGCGCCGCGGGACCCTCGACGACCGCCACCGGCAGCGCGTCCGGCGGCCGGCTGCGGAACGCGAGCCCCAGGATCGCCGCGAGCAGGATCGGGAACACGAACACCCAGAACACGGCCTCGGGCTCGCGCACCAGCTCGCGCACGCGCGCGAGCGTGAGCTCGACGAGCGGGTGGCGGACCTCGAGCTCGCGCTCCTCAGGCATCGCGCAGCGTGCGTCCGGTCAGGGACACGAACACGTCCTCCAGCGTCGCGTGGTGGGTCGTGAGCTGGGAGAAAGAGGCGCCGTGATCCGACAGCGCCTTCAAGAGCGCCGGGATCGTCCGGTGCACCTCGCGCACCGTGAGCCGGCAGCGGCCGTCCTCCTGCGCCACACCCTCGACGCTCGGCAGCGCGCGCAGCAGCTCGGGCGGTAGCGCGCGGGCGCCTCCCTCGAGCGCGAACTCGATCACGTGCTCGGCGCCGAGCGAGGCCATGAGCTCGCGCGGCGTGCCGAGCGCGATCAGCTTGCCGTGGTCCACGATCGCGACGCGGTCGCAGAGGTGCTCGGCCTCCTCCATGTAGTGGGTGGTGAGCAGCACCGTGCGCCCGCGCGCCCGCAGCCCCTCGACGATGCCCCAGCTCTGCAGGCGCGACTGCGGGTCGAGGCCGGTCGTGGGCTCGTCGAGGAACAGCAGCTCGGGATCCCCGACGAGGGCGCAGGCCAGCGACAGCCGCTGCTTCTGCCCGCCCGAGAGCGTCTTCACGTAGGCGTCCCGCTTCTCCTGGAGCTGGACGACGGCGAGCGTCTCGTTCACCGACAGGCCGCGCGGGTAGAAGCTCCGGAAGAGCGCGATCACCTCGCGCACGCGGAGCTTCTCCGGGAACTTCGTCTCCTGCAGCTGGACGCCGAGCCGGCGCACGCAGCGCGAGCGAGTCGCCCGCCCAGCTCTGGCCGAGCACGCTCACCTCGCCGGCGTCCGGGTCGTTGAGGCCCTCGCAGATCTCGACGGTCGTGGTCTTGCCGGCCCCGTTCGGGCCGAGCAGGCCGAAGCACTCGCCGGCACGCACCTCGAGGTCGAGGCCGGCGACGGCTTTCACGGAGCCGTAGCTCTTGACGAGGCCACGGCAGACGAGGGCGGCTTGCGGCTCGCTCATGGGACTCCCCCGATTATCGACGAGTCGCGCGCGATAGCATCGTCACGTGGAGCACGCGCGGCCGAACGACTCGCGCCGGCGCGCCGCGGTGGTGCTCGCCTGGATCGCCGCGGCGGCCGCGCTCCTGCCGCAGGCGCTGCGCGCCCCGGAGCGCATGCGGGTGAGCGCGGGGATCCTGGGCTCGGAGTCGGCGGCCGTCGGCGAGGCGCTCGAGCACCGCCTCGCGTCGCCGTTCGCCACGAGCGCGCTCCTCGTGATGACGGGCCTCCCGGCGCCCGACCGGCCCGAAGGCCGCGCGATCCTGAAGCAGGCCGTCGCGGAGCTGCGGGCCGTGCGCGGCGTCCGCCAGACGCTCTCGTACGTCGACTACGCCGACCCGCTGCTCGTGGGCCGGGGCGGCACCATCGTGGTGCTGGGCCTCGATCCGGGCGTGGATCGCGTCGACCGGCTGGTGCCCGCGCTGCGCGAGGCGACCGCGCGGCTCGAGGCGCGGCTGCGGCAGCGCGCCCCGAGCCTCGCGCTGCGGCTCACCGGCGAGGGCCCGATCAACTACGACATCTGGCGCACGAGCGCCGACGACACGGCGCACGCCGAGCGGCGCACGCTCCCGCTCACGCTCGTGCTGCTCGCGATCGCGTTCGGCGCGGCGGTGGCGGCGTTGCTGCCGGTCATCTCGGGAGCCCTCGCGGTGAGCCTCTCGCTGGGGCTGCTGTCGCTCGTCGCCCTGCGGATGCCGGTCGCGATCCTCGCGCTGAACGTGGTGTCGATGGTCGGCCTCGCGCTCGGCATCGACTACGCGCTCTTGAGCGTGAGCCGCTTCCGCGAATCGCTCGCCGCGGGGGAGCCGCCCGCCGAGGCCGCGCGCACGGCCGCCCGCCACGCCGGCGCCACGATCGCGCTCTCGGGCCTGCCGGTGGCGATCGGCTTCCTGGCGCTCTTGCTGGTCCCGCTCGACGAGCTGCGCTCGGCCGCGCTCGGCGGGCTCGTCGTCACCTTCGTCTCGGTGCTGCTCGCCGCCACGCTGCTGCCGGCGCTGCTCGGGTGGCTCGGCCCGCGGCTCGAGGCGGGCCGCTTCTGGCGGCGCGACAGCGACGCGGAGCGCGCCCGCTACCGGCGCTGGGCGAGCTTCGTGGTCGCGCGGCCGGGCGTGGTGCTCGCGCTCGCGCTGCCGCCGCTGCTGCTGCTCGCCGCGCAGGGCCTTCGCCTCGATCCCGCGGAGCCCCACGGCAGCTGGCTGCCGTCCGCGACCGAATCGGCCCGCGCCGAGGACGACCTCGAGGCGATGGGACGGCGCGGCGTGCTCCACGCGTGCCGCGTGCTGGTCTCGCTGCCCGAGGAGACCCAGGCGCTCTCGGTCGAGGGCTGGCAGGCGAGCCTTCGGCTGGCGAATGCGCTCGCCGCCGACCCGCGGGTGGCGGCCGTCCGCTCGCTGCGCAGCCTGCTCGGCGAGCGTGCCACAGGCGACGCCAGCGAGGAGCTGCAGGCCGTGGCGCTCGTCCCGTCCTTCGCGAAGCGCAGCTTCCTCGCCGAGGAAGGCGACGCGTTCCTGCTCGAGGTGATCCCGCGCGAAGAGCTGGACAGCCGCGCCCGCATCGGCCTGGTGCACGACCTGCGCCGGCTCGACGCGGCGGCGCTCGCCGGGCTTCCCGGCACCCGGCTGGCGGTCGGCGGCTTGCCCGCGTTCGGCGCCGACTACAAGGCCGCCGGAGAAGGACGGCTGGGCGTCGTGATCGCGGCCGTCGTGGCAGCGACGCTGGTTGCGCTCTTCGCCGGCTTCCGCTCGCTGCTGGTGCCGGTGAAGGCGGTGCTCTTGAACCTGCTTTCGGTGGGAGCCGCGTTCGGCGCGCTGGTCGTGGTGTTCCAGGACGGCCACGGCGTGCGGCTGCTCGGCCTCTCCGGCGCGACCGGCGGTGTCTTCTCCATCGTCCCGGCGCTCGTCTTCTGCGCCGTCTTCGGCCTCAGCATGGACTACGAGGTGTTCCTGGTGGCGCGCGTGCGCGAGGAGCGCTACGCCGGGCGCGACGAGGCGGACGCGATCGTCGAGGGCGTCGCCCATACCGGCCCGGTGATCACGAACGCGGCCGCGGTGATGATCGCGGTCTTCGCCTCGTTCATGCTCGGCGGCTTCGTGGTGATGAAGATGCTGGGCTTCGCGCTCGCCGTCGCCGTGCTGCTCGACGCGACGCTGATCCGCCTCGCGATCGGCCCGGCGCTGCTGCGGCTCGCCGGCCGCTACAACTGGTGGCCGGGACCGGAGGCCAGGTCGAAGAGCAGGACCTCGGCGTCGCCCGTCCCCTGAAGCTCGAGGCGCGGCTCGCCCGACACGGCGGCGCCGTCGCCCTCCTCGAGCGCGTGCCCGTTCAGGGTCAGCGAGCCGCGCGCGACGTGCAGCCAGGCGTGGCGCGCGGGCGCGAGCTCGTGGACCCGCGTGTCGCCGGCCGCGAGCCGCGTCATCCACAGCGCGACGTCCTGGTGCACGTCGATCGCGCCGTCCGCGCCGCCCTTCGCGGCCAGCCGCACGAAGCGCTCGCGCGCCGCCTTCTCGTCGAACGGCTTCTGGTCGTAGTGCGGCGCGAGGCCGCGCGTGTCGGGCACGATCCAGATCTGCAGGAAGTGCACCGGCTCCGTCTTCGAGGCGTTCTGCTCGCTGTGCGTCACGCCGGTGCCCGCGCGCATGAACTGGATCTCACCGGGGCGGATCACTCCCCCGCCGCCCGTGCTGTCCTTGTGCTCGAGCGCGCCCTCGAGCACGTACGACAGGATCTCCATGTCGCGGTGCCCGTGGGTGCCGAAGCCCGCGCCCGCCTGGACGCGGTCGTCGTTGATCACGCGCAGGCTCAGAAACCCCACCTGCCGCGGATCGAAGTACTCGCCGAACGAGAACGTGTGGCGGCTGTCGAGCCAGCCCCAGTCGGTGCGGCCGCGATCCTTCGCCTTGCGTTCCGAGATCACCGGACTCTCCTCTTCTTCACGACGCCGCGGGAAAGGCGTCGCCCGCCTTCAGCAGCCAGGCGCTGTCGTGACGCGTGAAACCGACCTTCGGGTAGTAGCCGACCGCCCTGGGCGCCGCGAGCAGCACGAGCATCGAGCGCGGGCCCATCTTCTCGCGCGTCTTCACGATCAGCTCCTTGCCGATCCCGAGCCGCTGGCAGTCGAGCGCCACCGCGAGGTCGGACAGGTAGCCGACGTAGAGGAAGTCGGTCAGCGTACGCGAGAGACCCACGAGACGATCCCCGTCCCAGGCCGTCACCACGAGGTTCGCGTGCCGGAGCATGGCGGCCGCGATCTCGCGATCGTCGACCGGCCGCCGCTCGCCGAGCGTCGAGTCGCGGTAGAGTTCAAGCACCTGGTCGAGATCCAAATCGTTGCCGAAGCGGTAGTCGATCGGGCCCATGCTTCGACTGTAGCCCGACTCGCGCTCTCCGACGACCCGGGCGCGAGAATGAGTGAACGGCGGCGCGCGCCATACGTACTCTGCTCGCAGACGTCATCAGAGGGGGTTCGCTTGCCTATCCATCATCGTGGACGACGCGTCATCCTCGGCGCGATCCTGGGCGCGGCCGCGTTCGCAACGGGAGCTTCGGGCGACGACTGGCCCCAGCTCTGGGGGCCGAGCGTCACCGCCGCGGTCGAGGCCGCGAGCCCGCCCGGCAAGGCAGGCCTGCGCGAGCTCTGGCGCCGGCCGATCGGCAGCGGCTTCTCCGGCATCACGCTCGTCGGCGAGCGCGGCTACACGGGCGAGTCCGACGGCACCACCGATCACGCGATCGCGTTCGACGTGCGCAGCGGGAAGACGCTCTGGCGCGCGGCGCTCGGCGAGACGTACCGCGGCCACGACGGCTCGCGCGACGGGCCGATCGCGACGCCCGCAGTCGCCTCTGGCCGCGTCTTCCTGCCCGGGCCTCGCGGGACGCTCGTGGCGCTCGACGCCGCGAGCGGGCGCGAGCTGTGGCGCAAGGACCTGCCGGGCGAGCTCAAGGTCAAGCTGCCGTTCTACGGCTTCGGCTCCTCTCCGGTCGTGGCCGGGGGCCGCGTCGTGCTGCAGGTCGGGGGCGCCGCGAAGAGCGGCCTCGCGGCATTCGAGGCGGCGACGGGCGCGCTCGCGTGGACGTCGATGCCTTCCGATACCAAGGACGACTCGTCCGGCTACACGACGGCGGCGCCGGCCACGCTCGGCGGCGAGAGCCAGCTGGTGGTGACCGGCCACGACCGCGTCTTCGCCGTGCGCGTCTCGGACGGATCGGTCGCCTGGAGCCATGCGCTCGGCGAGGCGGAGGAGCCGACGCGCGCGCCGCTCGTGCTTCCGTCCGACCAGGTGCTCGTCCAGCGCGGGACGGGCGCGATCCTGCTGAAGCTCGCGCGCGAGGGCGGCGCCTGGAAGCCGACCGAGGCCTGGCGTTCGCCGCGGCTCAAGGGCCTGAGCCCGACGGTGCACGACAACGGCTCGCTCTACGGCTTCGGCGGGCAGTACCTGCTGTGCCTCGACGCGGCCACGGGCGAGCCGCGCTGGCGGGAGAAGACGAACTCGGGCTCGCTCATTCGCGTCGGGCGCCATCTCGTGGTGCTCGGCGACCAGTCCGGCCTGCTGCGCGTCGCCGAGGCGGCGCCTGCGGCCTACCGCGAGCTGGCCCGCACGCCGGCCTTCAATGCGGGCGCGCAATCGAGCACCGGCCCGAGCTTCGCCGGCGGGCGTATCTTCGTCCGCAACGTGGAGGAGATGGTGGCCTACGGGCTGGACAGCAACGCGACGGCGGGGGTGAACCCATGAGGCTTCTCGGAGTCGCACTGCTCTCGAGCCTGCTGGCGGCGCTGGCGCAGGCTCCGCCGCAGACGTCGCCGACCGACGCGAGCTGGCCGCAGTGGCTCGGGCCGTCGCGCGACGGCCGCTCGCCGGCGACCGGCGTTTTTCCCGCTTCCGGGCCCGTGAAGCTGAAGACCGCGTGGCGGCGCCCGATCGGCCCCGGCACGTCCGGCCTGACCGTCGCGGGCGACCGGCTGGTCACGCTCGACTCGGACGAGAAGGGCGCCTGGGCCGTGGCGCTCTCGCCGCGCGACGGGTCGGTGGCGTGGCGCGTCGCGCTCGATCCCGGCGTGCCCGACGAGGAGCGCGGGCCCGGCAGCACGCCGGTGCTCGCGGGCGGCCTCGCCTACGTGGTGAGCCCGGCCTGCCAGCTGCGAGCGCTCGAGCTCGCGACCGGGAAGGTCGCCTGGCACGTCGACCTCAAGGCGCAGTTCGGCGCGAGCCCGCGCCAGGGTTGCGCGAGCTCGCCGCTCGTCGAAGGCGATCGCCTCTTCGTGCAGACGGGCGCCCCGGAGGACAAGCGCGTGGCGGCGCTCGACCGCGCCACCGGCACGGTCGCCTGGGCCGTCAAGGGCGCGGCGCGGGCGAACTACAGCTCGCCGAACCTGCGCGAGCGGCAGCGCCACGCGCGAGCTGCTCATCAACCACACCGACACCTCGAAGGGCGAGCCGCGGAGCGGCGTCTCGGCGCTGCGCACGGCGGACGGCGAGCTCGTGTGGCAGTACGACCTCGACAAGTTCTGGTCCTTCGCGACGCCGGTGCCGGTGGGCGACGACCGCGTGCTGCTCCTGACGTGGAACGACGCCGCGCTCGTGAAGGCCCCGGCGGGCTCGCAGGCGGCGTCGCTCGTCTGGCGCAGCCCGGCGTTCACCGCCTACGTGGCGGCGCCGGTCTACCGGGACGGCTACCTCTACGGCCACGGCGGCGACTTCCTGCGCTGCCTGAAGGCGAGCGACGGCACGACCGCGTGGGAGGAGCGCACCTACCCCGGCTCGGTCGCGCTCGTCGACGGGCAGATCGTGTCGCTCTCGATCACGGCCGGACTGCTGCGCGTCGTCGAGGCCAGCCCGCAGGCCTATCGCGAGCGCGCACGGCTGCAGGTGCTCGAGCCCGGCTCGCGCGCCGAGACGCCGCCGAGCGTCGTGGGCCGCCGCATCTTCGTGCGGAACGACGAGGAAGTCGTGGCCGTGGACGTGGAGAGCTAGCGCCGTGCTCGCCGCTTTCGGCGTCTCGTTTCTCCTCGCGCTCCTGCAGCCGACCCCCGAGCCGGCGCCTAGCCCGCTTCCCGCCGAGCTCGCAGGCGCCTGGTCCGGAACGATCACGCACGACGGCGAGACGACGCCGTTCGCGCTCGAGCTCGAGCCCGGCGCCGACGGCAAGGTGCTGCTCAAGGCGACGGTGCCGGCCGCGCACCTGGTGCGCACCCCGCTCGGCCGCGTCTCGCCGCAGGTGGAGGGCCGCGAGGTGAAGCTCGGGCCGTTCGCGCTCACCTACGACGCGGCCGCGAAGACGCTCACCGGCGTCGTGCCCGAAGGCCTCGCGCCCGTCTACAAGCTGCCGATGGTCCTGCGGCGCGCCGAGCAGGTCGAGATGCCTCCGCGCGCGCAGCCGGGCGGCACGCTCGCCGCGCCTGCCTGGACCTTCGACGCGGGATCTCCGCTCTGGCCGGGCCCGGTCGTCTTTCGCGGCCTCGTGTTCGCCGGCGCACAGGACGGACAGCTCCACGCCGTGGACGCTCGCACGGGCCAGAAGCGCTGGTCGTTCCGCGCGGGCGGTGCTTTGCGCACCCGGCCGTGTGTCGCCGGTGACGCGCTCTACTTCCAGGCGGACGACGGCTTCCTCTACAAGCTGGACGCGGCGACGGGCACGCAGTCGTGGCGGGTCCAGCTCGTCCCGAAGCCCGTCGAGCGCCTGCCGTTCGACAACCCGAAGTCCCGCTACGACCGCTTCGGCTCCGACGTCACCGCCGCGGGCGGACGCCTCTACGTGGGGACGCACGACGGGCACGTCCTCGCGATCGATCCGGCGAAGGGCGAACGGCTCTGGGCCTTCGCGACGGGCGACAGCGTGCTCGCGGCGCCCGCCGTCGATTCCGGGCGCGTCTACGTCGGCAGCTTCGACAAGAGCGTCTACGCGCTCGACGCCGCGAGCGGCACGCTGCTCTGGAAGCGCCCGACCGAGGGCGCGGTCGTCTCGACGCCCGCCGTGGCCGGCGACCTCGTGGTGGTCGGCAATCGGGCCTACGACCTCGTCGGCATCACGGCGGCGACCGGTGCGATCGCCTGGAAGCGCTACGTCTGGTTCTCCTGGATCGAGTCGTCGGCGACGGTGAGGGACGGCGTCGCCTACGTGGGCTCGTCGGACGCGGCGCTCGTCTCGGCCGTCGACGCGAAGACGGGCCGCGCGCGCTGGCAGGCCGACGTCTACGGCTGGGCCTGGGGCCAGCCGGCAGTCACCGACAGCCGCGTCTACATGGGGACCTCGAGCCAGGCCGGCTACCCGGCGGGACATCGCGCCGGCGTGATGGCGCTCGACCGCGCGA
This sequence comes from uncultured Acidobacteriota bacterium, assembly GCA_963744315.1. GTDB lineage: Bacteria > Acidobacteriota > Vicinamibacteria > Fen-336 > Fen-336 > DATBSL01. The sequence goes on along the minus strand of CAVUTB010000004.1, from coordinate 748,837 downwards.
CCGGCACGGTCGCCTGGCGCTACGAGTCCCCGGCCGCGGCTTCGGGCGCGTTCGGCTTTCCGGGCTCTCCGGCGATCGGCGAAGGCTTCGTTTTCGTCTCGGGCCTGGACGGCAAGCTCTACGCTTTCGCGCTCTAGGCTTGCGAGCCCGCCTTCGCTGCCTCGGCTGAAGTCTTCAAGTGTTACTCGAGCCAACTCCGTCTGGACGGAGTGCGTGTGTGCCTGCGGGCCTCGGCTTCGGCTGGGTCTTCGGCAAGAGCTCGGCCCCGGGGCGAGCGTCTAGCGCGCCTTAGCCCTTTGCACTCCGCACTCCTGCTCTTCGCTCACTTGCGCTTGAGCACGGTGCGGCCGAACTCGCTCCAGCTCCCGTCGGGCCGCTTGACGCTATCGGTGACCTCGAGCTCGCCGCTGTCGAGCAGCCGGTAGACCGTCCGCCCGCGCTCGCCCCAGAGCGCGGTGAGCGCCTTGGCGTCGGCCGTCGCGGTGACGGCGTGGCGCGCTCCCTGCGAGTCCCACCAGGTCGCTGTGAGCGTTCCGTCGGGCTTCTCCTCGTAGATCGCGAGGCCCTCGAAGAGCTCGCGGCCGTCCTTGCCGCCGCTGTTCGTCCAGCCCAGCCGGTAGTACTTGCCGCCCAGCGTCGGCTGGAGCTCGAGCTCGACGTGGGCCTCTTTTTTCATCACCGAGCCCCGTGCCGATCCAGCCGCCCGCGAGCGCGTGCAGCAGGCTCGGCTTGCCGGACGGCGGGCTCTTCACGGGGTGGTAGAGGCCGTCGAAGGCGGTCGTGTACGTCTTGCCTCCGTCGGACGAAGCCTCCCAGACCTGCCGCACGTTCCCGTCGGCCTGCGGCGTCCAGCTGATCCGGTTCTTGACGGGCGGCTCGCCCGGCTTGTTCGGAGGGCTGTCGCCTTCGAGGACCATCTTCCCGTCGACGAGCGCGCCGACGAGCTCGAGCCGACCGCCCGTCGAGTCGACCCACGTCTGGCGCCAGCGCCCGTCCGCGCCGACGGAGTTCAGGCTGCGGCCGGTGTAGCCGCCGCCGCCGGAGCCCCAGTTCTCGAAAAGCGCGCAGCCGCCGTCGACGAGCTCGATGCGGTTGGTGCCCGCGAACTTCCCGGTCGGGTCGGTGACGTCCCAGAGACCGAGCCAGAAATCGAACTGGCGGTGGAGCGGGCTCGTGCAGGGCTTCTTCGGCGGAGCGGCGGCCGGGTCCTGCAGGAGCAGCAGCGCGAGCGCCGTGTGCAGCATGTCTTCGCCTCCGTTGCGAACCGCGTTCGCGCGAGCTCGCGGCGTTGCGTCGGCGACGCTAGCAGGATTCGACGCGGAGCGCGATCCAAGCGCGTGGAGGCCGTCTGCGGCTTCCTTGACCGCGCGCCGAGCGCGGACGTACCTTCGGTGAGCGCGGGAAGGAGCTTCGCCATGGTCGAGCGGCGCGACGTGCTGCGTGGGACGGCCGCTTTCGCCGCGGCCTCGCTCGTCGGCGGAAGGCTTCGCGCTGCGGGCGACGACGGCGCTCTCGACGTGGCGCTCGAGCGCCTCGCCCGCACCGGCCCCGAGTACGCGGGCGGGCTCGCCAATCACGCGCCGATGGCCGCCGAGGCGCTCGTGACGCTGGGCCGCTCCGACGCCGTCGCGTCCTGGGTCGAGCGCTATGCGAGCCGGCTTTCGCCGCCGCCGTCCGCGAGCGATCCGATCCCGCGCGACGCCTGGCAGCCGGCGCTCGGGCGGCGCGAGCGGGTCTCTGACTGGGCGGCCTTCTTCCGGCGCGAGCTCGCGGAGGCTCCGTGGCCGCAGGTGCTGCGCGCGTGGGTGCCCCGGCTCGCTCCGGGCTTCGTCGCCGTGGCCACCCACGGCGCGATCCGCACCGGCCACGCCGCGCGGGCGCTCTCCGTGCGCGAGACTCCCCCGCGGCTGCACGAGCTGTCGGAGGGGCTCGCGTACTGGGCCGCCAACTTCACGCGGCTGCCCGAGTCCGACGCGGCCGCCGGCAAGGCGCGGCCTTCGGAGGCGATCGCCGGGCTCGAGCTGCTGCCGGCGAGCGAGCGGCGCTCGGGCGGCTTCATCACCTCGCGGCTCGCGGGCCTCGAGCGCTTCGCGCCGTTCCGCGACGTCGCGGCGCGCGTGGCGGTGAACGGCGACCCGTCGGCCTTCTTCTCCGACCTCACCCGGACCTTCGCGCGCGTCTACCTCGAGAACGCCACGCCGGGCAAGGTGATCACGTTCGTCCACGCGGTGACCGGACCGAGCGCCGCACGCCTGCTGCTGCCCTACGCGGACGCGGCGGGCACCGCGGGCGCTGATGCGCTACGCGTGGCAGGCCGCGGCGGCGCTCTTCGTGGCGATGGGCGACCGCCCGGCGGGCTCGTCCGGACGCGACGCCGCGCCGCTCGCCGCCGAGGCGCTCGTCGAGCGCGCCGTCGCGAACGGCGACGAGCACGCGATCAAGCTCACCGAGGCGTGCCTGCGCGAGGACGCGATCGAGCCGCGCCCCGTCTACCACCTCGCGGCCCAGGACGCGCTCGGGCGCCTCTGAGCCGCGCCTCCGAGATCGTCGTCGTCGTCTGGCCGGGTCTACCACCTCGGGCTGCGGCCGGAGGAGCTCGCGCCGAACGTGTTCGTGGTCGGCGATCCCGCGCGCGCCTATCGCGTGGCCGCGCGCTTCGACCGCGTGGATCACGAGGTGAAGCACCGCGAGTTCGTGACGCTCACCGGCTCGCACCAGGGGCTTCCCGTCACCGCGCTCGGAACCGGCATCGGCCCGGACAACGTCGAGATCGCGCTCGTCGAGGCGTGGGCGCTCGCGAGCCTCGATCTCTCCAGCCGTGAGCGCCTTCCGCAGTCGGGCCCGCGCGCCGCGCGCCCGCTCACTGTCCTGCGCGTCGGAACCTCGGGCGGCACGCGCGAGGACGTCCCGGTGGGCACGCTCGTCATCTCGTCCTACGCCATCGGCCTCGACAGCACCGGGCCTCTTCTACGAGGCGCCCCCCGCGGACGCGACCGTGACGGCGCTCGAGCAGGCGACACGCGCCGCGATCGACGCGGGTGTCCGGCCGGACTCCCGCTTCGCCGGAGCCTTTGCCCCCTACGCCTCGCGAGCCACGCCGGCGCTGGTGGCGGCGCTCGAGCGGGCCGCCGCAGCCGCGGGCGCGCGTTTCGCGACCGGCGTGACCGTGACGTCCCCGGGCTTCTTCGGCCCCTCGGGCCGTTTCCTCGACGGCGTCACGAACACGGTCGCGGACGTGAAGGCCAGGCTCGGCCGCATCGAGGTCGCGGGCCTCCGCGTCCTCAACATGGAGATGGAGTCGAGCCTGCTGTTCCACCTGGCCTCGCTGCTCGGCGTCCGCGCCGGCACCATCTGCCCGACGATCAGCAACCCCGCGGGCCACGGCTCGGTCGCCGACCCCGCGCCGCTCGTCGAGCAGGCGATCGACGTCGCCCTCGCCGCGATGCACGACGCGTCGTGCGTTAGCGTCGCGGCGGCGTCGGTGCGCGGCGGCAGCGGCTTCGGCAGCGGCTTGCGCGGCAGCATCGTCGGCGGTTCGCCGCGTGCTAGACGAACGACGCCACGATCGCCGACGCCTGCATCAGGTCGGCGCTCTGGATGCGGTCGTAGACGTCCATGTTCGGAGTGGTGCGTGCGCGTCGAGTAGTCCATCGGGTCCTGGATGAACTGGAAGCCCGGCAGCCCCACCGCGTCGAACGACAGGTGGTCGGTGCCGCCGGTGTTGCGGATCGTCATCGTGCGCGCGCCGAGATCGTCGAACGGCGCCAGCCACGCTCGAAGATCGGCCGCACCATGTCGTTGCCCTGCAGGTAGATGCCGCGGATCTTGCCGGTGCCGTTGTCGAGGTTGAAGTACGCCGCGACAGCTTCGCGTGCTCGGGCTCCAGCCGCATCGTGTCGCGGGTCGGCGAAGTGCTCGCTTCACGTACGCGCGCGAGCCGAGCAGCCCCTGCTCCTCGCCCGTCCAGAGCGCCAGGCGCACCGTGCGCCGCGAGCGGCAGCTCGAGCGCCTTCAGGATCCGCAGCGCCTCCATCATGACCGCGCAGCCGGCCGCGTTGTCGGTGGCGCCGGTGCCGGAGTGCCAGGAGTCGAAGTGCGCGCCGAGCATCACCACCTCGTCGGCGCGCGTGCCGCCCGGGATCTCGGCGATCACGTTCGCAGGCGTCCCGGTCCTCCTCCTGCATCTCGACCGCGACTTCCAGCTCGAGCCGCACCGGATGCTGCTGCTGCGCGAGCCGGGCGATGCGGCCGTAGCTCTCGGCCGCCAGCACCACCACCGGCGGCGGCACCGGCGAGCCCGCCCGCCAGAAGCCGGCCTGCTCGGCGAACAGCGTGCCGCCGGCGTCGCGTCCGTACGCGTCGTTCACGAGCACCGCGGGCACGCCCTCCTCGCGCAGGAAGGTCCAGAGCGGGTCCCACGCGCGCGTCTGGCGCGTCCAGTAGTCCTCGGCCGCCTCCAGCGGAAGCGTCGAGAGCACCCGCTGCCGCTCCTTGGGATCGTCGGGCAGCTTGGTGACCGGCCACTCGAGCGGCGGCAGCGGCTCGGGCTCGGGCGCGCGCCGCCAGCTTGGCGAGGTCGGCGTCGTCGAAGCGCGACAGTGCGGCAGCCGTAGCCGGCGGCAGCTCGCGCAGCGGCTCGATCAGCACGATGCGGCCGGCCAGCTTGCCGCGCTTCTGCTTCGCGTACTCCTGGACGCGGGCCGCGACGCGCGCCGGGTCCGCGCGCAGCGAATCCTCGAAGCGCTCGAAGACGGGCGCGAGCACCACGTCCGCCGTGACGGGACCGCGCGTGCCGCCGGACCACGCGAGCGGGACACCGTGCAGCGGCGCGTAGGTCGGCGTGAGCTGGTGCGCGGCGAAGCGCTTGAGCTGCCAGCTGCGGCCGAAGCGGCCCCACGGCTCGCTCCGCGCGCTGTCGATGCCCCAGCTCTTGAGCCGCGCGATCGCCCAGTCGGCCGCCGCCCGCTGGCCGGGCGAGGCGGTGAGCCGCGGCCCGCCGACGTCGGTCAGGAAGAACAGGTGATCCATCACCTTCCCGTTCTGGAAGGCTTCGGCCTTGATGCGGTGCACGACCGCGAGGTCGACCGGCTCCTGGGCTACGGCCGTGGAAGCGGCGCCGAGCACGAGCGCGAGCGGGAGACGAAAGCGAGCGTTCATCCGATTGATCCTCGTCCGCAGACGCCCGCGGATCATACGCCACGCCGGGAGCCGGGGTGTAACATCTCGCCTCACGCGAGCCACGGCGACCCCATGAGCAGAGCCGGCCAGGCCGATGCGATCCGCCGCCTGCACGTCCAGTACGAGACGACCCGCGCGCTCGCCGAGTCCGCGTCGCTCGCCGAGGCGGCCCCGCGCATCCTGAAGGCGCTCGGCGAGACGCTGGGCTTCGATCACGGGGCGGTCTGGACCGTGGACCGCTCGGGCACCTCGATCCGCTGCCTCGACACCTGGCATCCGCCGTCCGTCGCCGTGCCCGAGTTCGACGCCGTGAGCCGCGCCACGACGTTCGAGCGCGCCGTCGGGCTGCCGGGGCGCGTGTGGCGCAGCGGCGAGCCCGCCTGGATCGAGGACGTCGTCCGCGACTCGAACTTCCCGCGCGCCGCCGTCGCCGCGCGCGAAGGCCTGCACGGGGCGTTCGGATTCCCGATCAAGCTCGGCGGCATCGTGCTCGGAGTGCTCGAGTTCTTCAGCCGCGAGATACGCGAGCCCGACCAGGACCTGCTCGAGCTGCTCGCCACGATCGGCAGCCAGATCGGCCAGTTCGTCGAGCGCAATCGCGCGGAGAACGAGCTCGAGGCGCTCTTCAACATGTCGCGCGATCTTCTCTGCATCGCCGGCTTCGACGGCTACTTCCGCCGCCTCAACCCGGCGTGGGAGGAGACGCTCGGCTACTCGATCGAGGAGCTGATGAGCCGGCCGTACGTGGACTTCGTTCATCCGGACGACCGCACGGCGACGAACAGCGCGGCCCAGAGCGTGAGCACCGGCCAGAGCGCGCTCCGGTTCGAGAACCGCTACCGCCGCCGCGACGGCAGCTACCGCTGGCTGTCCTGGAACTCGGCGCCGATCCTCGAGCAGGGCCTCGTCTACTGCGTGGCCCGCGACGTGACCGAGCAGAAGGCCGCCGCGCAGGAGCTGCAGGCGGCGCGCGAGGCTGCCGAGGCGGCGAGCCGCGCCAAGAGCGACTTCCTCGCGAACGTCAGCCACGAGATCCGCACGCCGATGAACGCGGTGATCGGCATGGCGGAGCTGCTGCTCGACACGCCGCTGCGCGGCGTGCAGCGCGAGTACGTGAGCGCGCTCAAGGAGTCGGCCGAGTCGCTGCTCGGCCTGATCGGCGACCTGCTCGACTTCGCGCGCATCGAGGCCGGCAAGCTCGAGCTGGCCGCGACGCCATTCGAAGTGCGGGAGCTGGTGGGCGACACGCTGCGCACGCTCGGGGTGCGCGCGCACCAGAAGGGCCTCGAGCTCGTCTCGCGCATCGCGCCCGGCGTGCCGCCGTTCGTGACGGGCGACGCCGCGCGCGCTCAGGCAGGTGATCGTCAACCTCGTCGGCAACGCGATCAAGTTCACGAAGCGCGGCGAGGTGCTGGTCGAGGTCGAGGCGCTCGCCGGCGCGCCCGACGACGCGACGCTGCGCTTCGCGGTCGCCGATACCGGCATCGGCATCCCGCAGGACAAGCAGCAGCGGATCTTCGAGGCGTTCGAGCAGGTGGACCCCTCGACGACGCGCGAGTTCGGCGGCACCGGCCTCGGGCTCTCGATCGCCGCGCGCCTGGTCGCCGCGATGGGCGGCCGGCTCCAGGTCGAGAGCGCGCCGGGCCGCGGCAGCCGCTTCCACTTCGACGTGCGCTTCGGCACGGCCGCCGCCCCGAAGCAGCGCGCGCGGCCGCTCGGCGCGCGCGTGCGCGGGCTGCGGGTGCTGGTGGTCGACGACAACGACACCAACCGGCGCGTGCTCGAGGAGACGCTCGCCCACTGGCGCATGCGCCCGACGCTCGCGAGCGGGGCGCACGAGGCGTTGACGCTGCTCGACCAGGCGGCGGCGCGCAAGCAGCCGTTCCCGATCGTGCTGCTCGACGCGAACATGCCAGAGCTCGACGGCTTCGCGCTCGCGGAGCGCATCAGGCGGCGCCGCTCGCTCGCCGCCACGCGGCTGCTGATGCTGACCTCGGGCCCGCGGCCCGGCGACGAGCGCCGCGCGATGGCGCTCGGCGTCTCCTCCTACCTGATCAAGCCCGTCAAGCAGTCGGACCTGCTCGATCGCATGCTCGAGGCGCTCGAGGACCGCCCGACCGGAGCGTTGGCGCGCGCGCTCGAGGACTCGGAAGGGCCGCAGGCTCCGCGTGCTGGTCGCGGAGGACAACCCGGTCAACCAGAAGGTGGCTGCGGGGCTGCTCGAGCGCGCGGGGCACCGCACGGTGATCGTCGAGAACGGCCGCCAGGCGCTCGCGGCCCTCGCGAGCGCGAGCTTCGACCTGGTGCTGATGGACGTCCAGATGCCGGAGCTCGACGGGCTCGAGACGACCGCCGCGATCCGCGAGCGCGAGCGGGGCACGGGACGGCGTGTGCCGATCGTGGCGGTGACCGCCCACGCGATGAAGGGCGACGCCGAGCGCTGCCTCGCCGTCGGCATGGACGCCTACCTCGCCAAGCCGCTGCAGCCGTCGGAGCTCGTCGCCACGATCGCACGGCTCACGCCCGGGGCGACGCTCGACAAGGCGCGGCTGCTCGAGCGCGTCGGCGGCGACCGTCGCGCGCTCGCGGGCATCGCGCGGATCTTCCTCGCCGACGCGCCGCGCCGGCTCGCGGAGATCCGGCGGGCCGTCGCGACGGCCGACGCCCGCGCACTGCGCGCCGCGGCCCACACGCTGAAGGGCGCCGCCGCGAACTTCGCCGCGGCCGGCGTCACGGACGCGGCGCTCGAGCTGCAGCAGATCGGCGACGCGGGCGAGATGGGCGAGGCCAAGGCCGCGCTCGAGCGGCTCGAGGTCGAGCTCGCCGCGCTCAGGCGCGCGCTGCTCTCGATCCTGCGCGGCAAGCGCAAGGCCGGCGGCCGCAAGGACGACGAGTCCGCGCAGCAAGAAGAGCGCGCCGCAAGCCACAGGCGCGCCGGCGACCGGCCCGGCGACGACACTGAACGTTGCAGCTCGGTACTCTGTCCGGACGGAGTTGCTTCAAGTGCACTTGAGGCTTGTGGCCGAGGTCGCCACGGATAGCGGCGAGCCGGAGGGCTCCCGGGACGGTGCTCGTCGAATGGACCCGTCACGGGATCCCGTCGCGGATTGACCTCGGCCGATCGCCACGGCCCCGAGCCGCGGTCGGCGAGCGTCGACCTCGGTCAGTCAGGTACTTGATGAACACGACCTCGTTCTGCTTCTCGTTGTAGAGCAGCTCGTCGACGAGCTGGCGCGCCATCAGCAGCCCGAAGCCGCCCGGCCGCAGCCCCTTGCCCTCGCGGACCTTCATGTGCTCGGTGGGCTTGTCCTGCGGGTTGGCGAGCGCCGCATGGGTGAGAGCGTCGAAGCTGAAGCCCTGCCCGGGGTCGGCGATGCGGTAGAGCAGCATCCGCCGCGCCCGCAGGTACGAGATGCGGACCGACTTCGTCGGGTCGAGCTTGCCGCCCCACTCGATCGCGTTCATCAGCAGCTCGCCGAAGGCCTGCCCCACGCCGCTGCGCACGTCCTCGGGCAGGTCGGCGTCGAGGTGCGCCAGCAGCTCGCGGATCCGCTGCGCGGACTCGCGCTGGCACGGCACGAGCAGCTCCACCCAGTCCGGGCGCGCCGAGACGACCTCGATCGGCCGCAGCTCCGGTCCCGCCTCGAGCGCCGAGCGCACGGCCTCGAGGAGCTGTTTCGGCTCGACCGGCTTGGTCAGGTAGCTGTAGGCCTGCTGGCGAATCGCGCGCAGCAGCGTGTCGGAGGCGTCGTCCGCCGTCATCATCACCACGCGCGGCGGCTTCGGGTCCTGGCACAGCCGTGCGAGCACCTCGAGCCCGTCCAGCTCCGGCATCCAGACGTCGAGCAGGACCAGGTCGAAGGGCTCGCGGCGCACGCGCTCGAGCGCCTTCTGCCCGTCGGCCGCCTCGGCCACGGTGTAGCCCGCACGACGCAGCTGATGCGTGATCAGGTGCCGCGTCGTGGGGTCGTCGTCGACGACCAGGATCTTGCTCACGCCTCGGCCGATGCTGGACCAGAGCCGAGTCGAGGGTCAAGCCGCCCGAGGCAGGCGCGTGGATCCAAGCCTTTGTTCGCGCTTTCGTGCCAAGCTCGCGGCCGTGACGAAGACGGATCGCGCGCACGGCTCCGCTCGTCGGACTGCTCGCGCTCGCGGGAGCTCACGGCCTTCGCGACGGACGCGCCGCAGCCGCCGGATCCGCTCGCCGCGGAGATCGCGCGCTGGAAGGCCTTCGCCGCGAGCCCGGGCCACAGCGGGGAGATCTGGGACAGCGTCCGGCAGGGTGGCGAGCCGCTGCTGCTGCGCGCGGAGCAGGCGCTCGCCGACGGGCGGAGGCTGCTGGCGCTCCAGCGGCTGGCCGCGGCGCGCGAAGGCTTCTACGCCGCACGCTATCTCTACGGGCTCGGCGCGGCCGAGCGCCAGGATCCGGCGCGCTTCGAGGCCGAGTGGCGGCGGGTCGGCGAGCAGCTGAAGGCGGAGCTCGCTCCGCCCGCGGCCGACACCCTCTCGGGCGTCGGACCCGCCGCGGTGCGGGCGATCGGCGAGGCGGCGCTGCCGCAGGTGCGCGTCTACTACGAGGCGAGCCTCGACTACGGGCAGAACACCGTGCTCGATTCCGGGCTCTACTACATCGGCGTCGGCCCTCGCGCAGCGCGAGCTCGCCGGCCTGGTGCGCGCCTTCTCGGCTCCGGCCGCGGCCGCGCCGCCCCCGCTGCGGTCGCTCGCGCCCGAGCTCGCGGCGCTCGAGAAGGAGGTGCTCGCGGCCTACCGGCCGCCCGCCTCGATCGACCGCCACTCCGACTTCATCCGCGCGAGCGCGGCGCTCAAGGAGGCCCACGAGCTCGACGCGCTCGGCCTGCGCTACGGCGCCCTGCTCCGCTACCTGCAGGCGGCCCAGCGCTTCGCGCCGGTGAGGGGCGTGCCGGCCGGGCCGGGCATGGCACTCGAGGCGCGCCTTCGCGAGTACGACGCGCGGCTCGCCTCGCGCGAGCGCGACGACACGATCGGCAGGCTCTTCCTGGAGACGGCCCAGTCGCCTCGCCGGCGCCGGCAAGGACCAGGACCCGGCCCTGGCGCAGGCGATCGCCGACTTCGTGCTGCCGAAGTACTTCGCGGCGCTCGAGCCCCCGAAGCCCGCGGCGAAGGCGCCCGAGCCGCGCGCGACGGTGACGCTCGTGCGCTGGCCGTACACCTGAAACATCTCCGACCCGGCAGGTCTGCTGGCACAGAGCGTCGTCGCCGAAAGCGGCGGAAAGGCGCGCTTCGTGGTCGAGAACTACGGCGACTCGGAGCTCGCGAAGCGGTTCGGCGTCAAGCGCTACCCGGCGATCTTCGTGGACGACGTGCTGGTCGCGACGCCGAAGGACTTCGGCTGGTTCGGCAAGGGCGAGGGCAAGGACGAGGGCCGCTACGCGCCGCTCAAGAGCGCCGCGAGCCACGAGCGCTTCCGCTCCGACCTCGCGCGCATGCTGCGGCTGGTGCTGGCGGGCGACAAGGCGGCGGCCCGGGCGGAGGCCGCTTCGGCGGTCGAGACGCCGGTTCCCGCGCTGCCTTCGTTCGCGCTCACGGACCTCGACGGCCGGCCCGTGACGGCCGACGACCTCAAGGGCAAGGCTGTGCTCGTCGAGTTCTGGGCCACCTGGTGCCCGCCCTGCCGCGGCACGCTCGCGTGGCTCGGCGAGCTGCAGCGCCGGCACGCCGGCAAGCTCGTCGTGCTCGCGGCGGCGATCGAGTCCGACGAGGCCGACGTCCGCCGGATCCGCGACGAGCTGGGCCTTCAGCTGCGGGTTGCGATGGGCACTCCCGAGATGGCCCGCGTCTTCGGCGACTTGAGCGCGGTGCCGACGCTCTTCGTCTTCGACCGCGACGGCAGGACGCGTGGCGCTTTCTTCGGCGCGCCGCCGGGGCTGCACGCCGAGGTGGAGCGGGCGCTCGGGAGTTCTGTCTCGAATTAGTACCTCAATTCAAGACCTGACCCCTCCCTCACGCCAGCCCGTGCTTCTCGAGCAGCGCGCGGTCGGCGCAGAGCTCGCGCGCGGCGCGGTCGGCGACCACGGCTCCGCCGTCGAGCACGATCGCGCGCGAGCAGAGCGCCTCCACGAACGCGAGGTCGTGGCTCGCGATCACGAGCGTCGCGGCGAGCCGGCCCAGCAGCTCGCCGAGCTCGCGGCGGCCGCGCGGGTCGAGGCCCGAGGTCGGCTCGTCGAGCAGCAGCAGCCCCGGCCGGCACGCGAGCGCGCCGGCGAGGCAGAGCCGCCGCTTCTCTCCGCGGCTCAGGTGGTGCGGGAAGCGCTCCTCGCGGCCCGTCAGGCCCACGGCGGCGAGCGCCTCGCGCACCGCCGCGTCCACGTCGGCCTCGGCGAAGCCGCGCGCGCGCGGTCCGTACGCGACGTCCTCGCCGACCGTGAGGCCGACGATCTGGTCCTCCGGGTCCTCGAACACGATGCCGACTCGCGCGCGCAGCGCGCGGACCGAGCGGGCGTCGAGCGTCACGCCGTCGATCTCCACACGTCCCTGCACGTCGTGGCGGTGCGCCGGCGCCGCCGCATCGTGGCGGTGAAGGTAGCGCTGCCGCTCCGGCAGCAGCCCCGCGAGGTGAAGGAGCAGCGTGGACTTCCCCGCCCCGTTGGGCCCGAGCAGCGCCACGCGCTCCCCCGCGGCGACGGCGAACGACAGCGAGCGCAGCGCCTGGTGGCCGTCGGGGTAGTGGTAGGCGAGCTCGTGGACCGCGAGCGCGGCGGGGGAAGCGCTCAAGGGGCTCCGGCTCCGCGCGCGAGGCGGGCGCGCTCCTGCGCCTCGGCGCGCTCGAGCGTGCGCAGCAGCAGCGCGGCTCCGAAGCGCCCGAAGCCGGAAAGCGTCGCGCGCGGGTGGCGCAGCAGCAGGCCCCAGGCCGAGTCGCCGCCCCGCCGCGCCGCGCGGGCGCGCAGCATCGCGCGCGTGCGCTCGAGCATCGCCGTGAGGGCGACGAGCGCGGCTTCCAGCATCAGCACGAGCCGCTCCGGCAGGCCGAGCGCGCGAACGCCGCGCGTCAGGCCGAGCGGGCCGAGCACGAACGCGGTGCCTGCGGCGGCGGTGGCCGCCGCCAGCGAGCGCGCAACGAGCGCGAGCGCGGCGGTCGCGCGGGCGCCGGGGGCGCTCATGAGCGCCGCGGGCAGCGCGAGCGTCAGCACGAACGGAAGCAGCCACGCGATCCGACGCACGACCTGGGCGGCCGTGCTGCCCCCGCGGCGGAACCGGAGCGCGCCGATCGAGAACGCGACCAGCCAGACGAGCCACGACCACGACGGGACCCGCTCGCCGCCGAGCCCGGCAGGCGCGAGCCCGGCGACCACGCTCAGCGCGAGGCCGGAGAGCAGGACGAGGCCGGGCCTCACCGGTGCGGCTCCGCGGCGCGCGCCTGACCCAGCCGGCGCGTGAGAGCCCAGGCCAGCGTGGCCGCGGCGAGCGTGCCGACGAGGCCCGCGAGCGCGCTGCCGGCGCGGCCGATCGCGAGCCAGCCCGGCGCAGCCGCGCCGAGCGCGGGCCACAGCGGCCGGGCCGACGCGGCGAACCCGAGCCGGCCGGCGGCCGTCTCGAGACCGTCGGGAAGCGCCGACGCGAATGGCGCCGCGAAGGCCGCAAGCGCGAGCGCCAGCACGAGCAAGCCCCAGGCCGGCGCGCGCCCGCTGCGCGAGCCCTGCAGGCCGTGGAGCAGATCCGGCCGCCAGCGGGCGAGCGTTGCCAGGATCGCGCCGGTGAGCGCGGCCTCGAGGAGCGCGATCGGGACGTGAAGCGACAGCAGCAGCGGCAGCACCGCTGCCAGCGGGTAGAGACCCGAAGCGGCGAGCGCCAGCGCGATGAAGGCGGCGCCGGTGAGTGTCGCCGCGAAGGCGCCGATCACCGGGCCGGCCACGAGGCCGCGTACGCCCGGGCGCAGCCGCGCGACGAGCGCGGACACGGCGTAGCCGCCGAGCGCACCGGCCGCTCCCATCGCCAGGAGGTTCGCGCCGTACGCGGTGATCCCGCCGTCCTGGAAGAGCAGCGCCTGGACCGCGAGCACCACCGCCATCACCAGGAGCCCCCGCGAGGGGCCGACGATCGCGGCGGCGAGCGTCCCGCCCACCAGGTGGCCGCTCGTCCCGGGCAGCAGCGGCACGTTGACGAGCTGCGCGGCGAAGGTGAACGCGGCGAGCGCGCCCAGCGTGCCGGCCGGCGTCCCTTCGGGCTCGGACCGCTCCCTGCGCAGCGCCCAGGCCAGACACCCGGCGCCTGCGGCCCAGCTCGACGCGGCGACGCCCGCGCCCAGGAAGCCGTCGGGGATGTGCATCGGGCGATTCTCTCCCGGACCGCTCCAAACTGCCCGGCGCGACCGCCGCTGTGGCCGCCGGTCGGCAGGGGGTGTAGAGTCATGGGCAGGGATGCGTTTGCGCAAGCTCCTCGCGGCGATCGTCCTGGCCTGGCTCGGCCTGACGGGAGTCATGGCCGAGGCCTCGTTCGTCCACTCGGACGACGGCTGCGCGATCGAGACGCACTGCAACGCCTGCCTGCTCCGGCTCCGCTCCACCGGAGTCGTGACCGTGACGTTCTCGCTGCCGCCGGTGTTCCTGGTGGTGGACGAGCCCGCCCCGGTCCCCGCGCCGTCGCGCGAGGAGGCGGCTCCCCGGACGCTTCCCTCTCGCGGCCCGCCGCTCGCCTGAACCCCGACGGACGTTCCTAGCCGGCTGCCCTGCCTCGCTCGGCGAGGCCGCCGGAATAGCTCAGGTTCAGCCGGTTCCTTGCGAGGGCCATTCATGCGTCCATATCTCCTTTGCGTGCCAGGCCTGCTCCTGGCTGCGGGCGGCATCGTGGCGTCGCCGGCCGCCGCCGGACAGAGCCCGCCCGCCGAACAAGCGCCGGCGGGCGACGAGATCGGAAGCCTGCGCCGCGAGCTTCAGTCGCTGCGCGACGAGTACACGAGCCGCATCGCCGCGATCGAGTCGCGGCTTCAGGTGCTCGAGGGCGGTCGCACCGCACCCGCGCCGCCGGAAGCCGTTGCGGCGGCCGTGCCGGGTCCTGCGGCTCCGGCGAGCGCTTCCGCGCAGACGACTGCAGCCGTACCGGCCGGGGCCGCGACGGGCGACACGCCGGCGACGCTCCCCGTCTACGGAGGCGGCAGCGCGTCGTCGAAAGTCTTCAACCCCGACATCGCCGCGATCGGGAACTTCGTCGGCGCGGCCGGCTCGCCCGGCGGCAGCGAGCCGTCGCTCAACATGCAGGAGTCGGAGCTGTCGTTCCAGGCCGTCGTGGACCCGTACGCGCGCGCCGACTTCTTCGTGACGGTGGGGCCGGACGAGGTCGCGCTCGAGGAGGGCTTCATCACCTTCCCGACGCTTCCGGTGGGACTCCTCGCGAAGGTCGGCAAGTTCCGCGACGCCTTCGGCAAGGTGAACGGGATGCATGCCCACGTGCTGCCCTTCATCGACCGGCCGCTCGTCACGGACAACCTGCTCGGCGGCGAGGACGGGCTCGCCGACTCCGGCATCTCCGTCGCCCGCCTGATCCCGATCCCGGGCCTGTTCCTCGAGGCGACCGCGCAGGTCTACCAGGGCAACTCGGCGATCTTCGCGGCGCCCACGCGCGGCGACCTTGCCTACGTGGGCCACCTGCGCGCGTACCGCGATCTCGGCGAGTCGACCAATCTCGATCTCGGCGGATCGTTTGGCTACGGCCACAACGGCGTCACCGACGACACCACCACGCGCCTCTGGGGCGTGGACGCGACGCTGCGCTGGAAGCCGCTGCGCCGCTCGATCTACACGCACTTCCTGGCGCGCGGCGAGGTCGCGTGGAGCCAGCGAGAGGAAGTGGCCGGGGCGCAGGCGTCCGTCGGCGGCTACGGCTACCTCGAGTACCAGTTCGGCCGCCGCTGGACCGCAGGCGTGCGCTACGACAACTCCGAGCGCGCCGACGACGCGGGCATCCGGGACACCGGCGGGTCGTTCATCCTCAGCTATCGCCCGAGCGAGTTCAGCATGGTGCGCGCCCAGTACCGCCGCACGACGCTCGGCGACGTCGACGAGGCGCGCAACGAGCTCCTGTTCCAGTTCCTGTTCGCGATCGGCGCCCACGGCGCCCATCCCTTCTGAGCGAGGTCGTCATGAGACTCCTGAGCATCGTCGCACTCGGCGCGCTGGCGCTCGCCGCTCCCGCCAGTGCCATCGTCAACGTCATGGCCAGCACCGAAGACCTCGCCGACCTCACGCGCCAGGTGGGCGGGGACAAGGTCAAGGTCGAGGCGATCGCGCGCGGCTACCAGGACCCGCACTACGTCGAGGCCAAGCCGAGCTTCATCCTGAAGCTCGCCAAGGCGGATCTGCTGGTCGTGGTCGGGCGCGAGCTCGAGGTCGGCTGGCTGCCGCCGCTCATCCAGCAGAGCCGCAACGCGAAGATCCAGCCGGGCGCCGAGGGCTACCTCGACGCCTCGCTCACCGCGAAGATCCTCGAGATCCCGACCGGGCAGATCACGCGCGCGATGGGCGACGTGCACCCGGCGGGAAACCCCCACTACTGGCTCGATCCCGGCAACGGCCGCCGCGCCGCGAAGGCGATCGTGGACAAGCTCTCGAAGATGGACGCGGCCGATGCGGCCTACTTCCAGTCACGCTACGCCGACTTCGACAAGCGGCTCGCCGAGGCCGAGAAGCGCTGGGACGCGCAGATGGCGCCCTACAAGGGCCTCAAGGTCGTGACCTACCACCGGTCGTGGCCGAACTTCACCGAGCGCTTCGGGCTGAACGTGATCGGCTACGTCGAGCCGCGGCCGGGCATCCCGCCGTCCCCGAGCCACACGATCGACCTGATCGGCGAGATGAAGCGGCAGGGCGTGAAGATCCTGCTGGTCGAGCCGTACTTCGACCTGAAGACCCCGCAGTCGATCGCGCGCGAGACCGGCGCCAAGGTGGTCGTGCTGTCGCCCTCGGTCGGCGGCGAGAAGGAGATCACGGACTACGTCGCGCTCTTCGACTACGACATCAAGCTGCTCACCGCAGCCATCCAGGAGACAGGAGCCAAGTAGACATGGACCTCGACATCCTGCGCTTTCTCGCGGCGCCGTTCGTCGCCAGCCTGATTCTCACCGGCATCCACGCCTATCTCGGCGTTCACGTGGTGGAGCGGGGCGTCATCTTCGTGGACCTCTCGCTCGCGCAGATCGCCGCGCTCGGCTCCACGATCGCGATCCTGCTGCCGTTCACCGGCGGGGACGCGCACGGGCCCTGGGTCTACTGGACCGGGCTCGCCTTCACCTTCATCGGCGCCGCGATCTTCTCGACGATCCGCGTGCGGCACGCGCGCATCCCGCAGGAGGCGATCATCGGGATCGCCTACGCGGTGGCCTCCGCGGCGACGATCCTCGCGATGAGCCACGCCACCTCGGAGAGCGAGCACCTCAAGGACATGCTGGTGGGCAACATCCTGGCGGTGTCGTGGGCCGAGGTCGGCGAGACCGCCGCGCTCTATGCGGCGATCGGCCTCTTCCACTACGTGTTCCGCCGCCAGTTCCTGGCGATCTCGCTCGACCACGAGAAGGCCGAGCGCGACGGGCTCAACGTCCGCCTGTGGGACTTCCTGTTCTACGCGTCGTTCGGCTTCGTGGTGACGTCGTCGGTGCTGATCGCCGGCGTGCTGCTGGTGTTCTGCTACCTGATCGTGCCGTCGGTGGCCGCGATGCTTTACGCGGAGAGCGTGGGCCGGCGGCTCCTGATCGGCTGGACGATGGGAACCGTCGTCTCCGCGCTCGGGATCTTCCTCTCGGTCAGGCTGGACCTGCCGACGGGGGCCGCGATGGTGTGCACCTTCGGTCTCGTGCTGGTGCTGATGGCGGCCGTGCGGCCGCTGCTACGCCGGGTGACCGCCGCCCCGCAGGCGGTGGCGGTCACGCGAGGGGTCAGGTCTTGAATTGAGGCGTTTTGCCGTCTGAGAGCCGGAATCCCGGGGGGTCTGACCCCTACCGCAGCAGCGCCCGCGCCAACGCAACGTAGGTATCCGCGGCCGCCGCGAGCTCGGCGAGCGTCACGTGGTCGTTGTCCGTGTGCGCGTCGAGCACCGAGCCCGGGCCGAACAGCAGCGGCTCGCCCCAGCGCGGGAGCAGCGGGATGTCGGTCGTGAACGCGAACGTCTCGGCCTCGAAGCCCGGCAGCGTGCGCAGCCGCACCGGCTTGACCTCGAGCACGTGCTCGATCGCGACGCGCGAGCGCAGCGGGGTCAGGCACTCGAGCACGGCAGCGCCGTCGCTCACGGTGCGGAACAGCAGCTCCGCCTCGGCGTTCGGGGGGATCACGTTCGGAGCGATGCCTCCCGAGATCAGGCCCACGGAGTAGAAGGTTCGCCCGAGCTCCGGGTCGTCGGGCAGCGGCAGCTCCCGCAGCTCGAGGAGCGCGTCGAGCAGCTTGTCGATCGCGTTCACGCCCTGCGCGGGCTGCGACGAGTGCGCGGCGCGGCCGCTCGCGACGAGCTTCACGCGCAGGACGCCGCGCGTCGCGCGGCCGAGACGGCTTCCCGTGGGCTCGCCGTTCAGCAGGTAACGCGCGCCCGGCGGCAGCTCGTTCGCGCGCAGCGCGCCGTCGCTGCCGCGCTCCTCGCCGACCACGAACAGCAGGGCCAGCTTGTCCTCGCCGGCCTGGCGCAGGCGGTCGGCTGCGATCACCTGGGCGGCGAGCGCCCCTTTCGCGTCGCAGGCGCCCCGGCCGAAGAGAGTTCCGCCTTCGACGCGGCTCGGGAAGAACGGCGGCACGCAGTCGACGTGCGTCGACAGCACCACGTCGGGCTTTGCAGACGCGAGCGCCAGCACGTTGAAGCGGCCGTCCGACACCGGCTGCTCGGTCACCTGGTAGCCGCGCGAGCGCAGCTCGGTGCTCAGGAAGCGGCACGCGTCGCCTTCCCGACCCGTCGTCGAGTCGATGTCGATGAGAGCGCGCGCGAGATCGACGAGATCCAAAAAGGCTGCCTCCTGCTGTCGCCGAGGAGGAGACTTATCGCGGCGCGGCGGGGGCGTCAAGGATCGCGGAGCGCGCGGCCCGGCTGGAAAGGCCGGACCGAGCGCTCCGCGGGACGAACCGCGCTACCGGTCGTACCGATCGTAGCGGTCGTAGCGGGGGTCGTAGCGGCCGTCGTAGTTACGATCGTAGCGGTCGTAGCGAGCGAATCGCCGGAAGGCCTGCGTGTAGGCTTCCTGGTAGCCTCGGCGATAGCCGCCTTCGTAGACGCCGCGCGAGCCCATCCAGCCCTTGAAGCCGCGATCGCAGTCGCGGTAGCTCTTCTCGTCGTAGAACGAGAAGCGCTCGTGGCGGCGCGCGTCGCGCTCGCCCTCCTTGTAGCCTTCGTCCCGGCCCCGCGCGTAGCCGTACTGCCACGAGCCGCGCGAGTCGTTGTGGCCGCCGCCGAACTGGATGCCCACGCCGACGCGGGCGTCGGCCGCCCGCGTGTCGGCGGAGAGAACGAGAGTCAGGGCCGAGGTCAGGAGGCCCACAGTCATCAGCTCGAGCTTCATGATCGTGCTCCAAGCCCCCAATGAGGCCTGCCGCGTCCGCCGTCCGGCCGATTCCGTCCGGCTCGCGGCTGAGTGCCATCCTGGGCAAGCCACATGCCGTGGGACCGACAGACACAACTGGCTTTTTTTCAGTGAGTTCCAGATATCGCCCTCGACGCAATCGTCCTCTATGGAGGACAGGCGGGGTCGAGAGCCCCGGTGGGGCGAGAGGCCTTCTACTTTGCTCCCGAAGACTTCGCGGACTTCTCGCCTGGAACGGAGTGGTAGTAACGGCCCAGCCAGCCCACGATCGCGCGCCGCAGCTCGTGCATGTCGAAGGCGGCCTCGCTGCGGTAGATCACCTCGCCGCCGGGAGCGACGAGGATCGTGTGTGGCAGGGCGCCCTGCCACTTCGGGTCCACCGCCTCGATGAGCGCGTAGGGGTCGCCCTTGTCGAAGGCGTAGTTCTTCGTCGAGGCCTGCTGGGTCTTCAGGAACTCGAGCGCCTTCTCCTTCTTGTCGGGGTCGTCGGCGTTCACCGTCACGACCTCGAACTCGCGCCCGCGGTAGATCCGGTGGAGCGACACGAGGTCGGGGAACTCGATCACGCACGGCCCGCACCAGGTGGCCCAGACGTTGATGAGCCGCAGCTTCTTGCCGCCCTCGTTCTTCGCCTGCGCCCGGACGCCGGGCTCGTCGATCGGCTCGAGCGCCACCGGCTCGAGCGCCCACTTCGCGAAGCCGTCCTTCACCGACCCGCGCTTGTCCGCCCACTTCACCGAGCAGCCGAAGACCTTGGTGGTCTCGACCGCGACGGGCTTGCCGGCCAGCACCGCCTCGATCGCGTCCCGGGCCTCGTTCGTCGTGGCCTTCGCCGGATTCTCCTTGTCGTCCACGCGGCCGGCGTAGCGCAGCTTGCGCTCGGCGTCGAACACGAAGACGTGCGGTGTCGTGACCGGCCCGTACTGCTTCGACATCGCCTCGGTCTCGCCGTCGTAGAGGTACGGGAAACGCCAGCCGCGGTCCTTGGCGCGGACCTTCATGTCGTCGAAGCTGTCCCCGATGTCCGTCCAGCCCTGCTCGTCCAGGCGCACCGCGAGTGGGTCGTTCGGGGAGACGAGCACGAGCTGGACGCCGCGGCCCGCGTAGTCGGCGTCGAGCTTCTCGATGCGGTCCTCGTAGGCCTGCGCCGTCGGGCAGTGGTTCGCCGTGAAGACCAGCACCAGCACTTTCGCCTTGTCGAAGCTCGCGAGCGTGTAGCGCTTGCCGTCGACGCCGGGGAGGTCGAAATCGGGGGCCTTGGCGCCGATCGCGAGCGTCGGAAACGACGGCCCGTCGGCGGCCGCCGCGACCGCGGGCAGCGCGAGCGTCAGCGCGAGCAGCGTGGGGATGGCTCTTCTCATGGGGCCTCCGAGAGGCATGCTACCAGCGGCGGCGCGTTCGGAGCGACCACTGCCTAGGGCAGCCCGCGGCCGGTCACGAGGTACACGGCGAACGTGCCGAGCCAATGGCCGCCCTCGTAGTGCTCGCCCGTGACGGCGGCGAGTCCCTTCTCGCGGTGCACGTCCGCCGCCGCGCGCAGCGCGCCCTTGCGCGGGTCGCGCTCGGGCAGCCTCGCGGCGATGCCCTCCAGCATCCAGGCGCGGCTCAGGTTGAGGCCGTCCAGGTGCGCGA
Organism: uncultured Acidobacteriota bacterium; assembly: GCA_963744315.1. Taxonomy (GTDB): domain Bacteria; phylum Acidobacteriota; class Vicinamibacteria; order Fen-336; family Fen-336; genus DATBSL01. Next base: position 728,502 of record CAVUTB010000004.1, on the reverse strand, counting down.
GCTTGGGATCGGTCGGATCGCTGACGATTCCCGGCGCGAGCCAGTCCGCGCGATCGTCGTGCGGCAGCAACGGCAGGAAGCCGGAGAGCCAGCGCGCGAAGTCCGCGGGCGCCAGCACGCGGCGCATCAGGTCCGCCTCGCCGAGGCAGGGCGAGAGGAAGTCCTCGCCCGACGGCTCGTAGTCGATCGGGCAGGCGTGGTCCGTGGCGTAGAAGTCACGGCTGCGTGTGAGGGCCAGCAACTCCATGTCCGCCGCTCCGGCCGTGCGCGCCCAGTCGAGGACGAGCCCGAGTGCGAACGCGGTCTGCGAGTGCTCGCCGATCCGCACCGGCTTCGTGAGCTTGGGCAGCCACTCGCGGATGCGGGCCGCCGCGGCGCGCTCGAGCGGAGCGAGCGCTTCGGCCCAGGCCTTCGCCTCGGGCGTCATCCACTCGCGCAGCTCCGCCACGAGCTGCAGCAGCCACGCGAGACCGTACGGCCGCTCGAAGCTGACGCGGCCCTTGCCCTCGAGGTAGGCGACCTCGGCGGCGACGTTCTCGCGCGTGAGGCTGCGGGCGAGCGCCTTGCGCGCGTCTTCGGCCAGCGGCGACTCGGGCGCAAGCCGCGCGATCCGGGCGAGCAGCCAGTGGCCGTGCACCGACGAGTGCCAGTCGTAGCAGCCGTAGAAGGCCGGGGTCAGCTCGCGCGGCGGCCGCGCGTCGGCGTCCGCGTTCAGCACGTGGGAGATCTTGTTCGGGTACTCCTGATGGACGCAGGCGAGCGCGAGCTTCGCGAAGCGCTCGGCGAGGCGGGCGTCGAAGGCGGGCGGCGCAGCCTGGACCGGGGCCGCCGCGAGCAGGGCGATGAACGTCGAGAGCACCAGATATCGTAGCGCTACAATCCCGCCGAGTTCTTCATGCCCGAACGCGCAGCCGCGTGGACCTCGCTCGACGTCTTCGTCGTGCTCGCCTACTTCGTCGTCATGATCGGGATCGGGGTGCTGCTGGCCCGCCGCGCATCGCGCAGCCTCGACAGCTACTTCCTTGCCGGCAAGAAGCTGCCCTGGTACGTGCTCGGCGTGTCGGACGCCTCGGCGATGTGGGACATCACGGGCACGATGTGGCTCGTCTACAACCTGTTCGTCTACGGCATGAAGGGCATCTGGCTGGCCTGGCTGTGGCCCACGTTCAACCAGGTGTTCCTGATGATGTACCTGTCCACGTGGATCCGGCGCTCCAACGTGCTCACGGGCGGCGAGTGGATCACGAGCCGCTTCGGCGAGGGCCGCGGCGCGGAGCTGTCGCGGCTCAGCGTCGTGATGTTCGCGCTCGTGAGCGTCGTGGGCTTCATCGCGTACGAGTTCCAGGGCATGGGAAAGTTCACGGCCCCGTTCCTGCCCTGGGACCTGTCGGCGAACACGTACGGCCTGGTGATGATGGGCATCACGCTCGTCTACGTCCTGCTCGGCGGCATGCTGAGTGTGGTGCTGACCGACCTCGTCCAGTTCGCGATCATGGCCTTGAGCTCGCTCGTGATCGTCTACATCGCGATGAGCCAGGTGAGCGCCGCGGACCTCGCGGCCGTGGTGCCGGCGGGATGGGGCAACCCGTTCTTCGGCTGGCGGCTCGAGCTCGACTGGTCGGGGCTCGTCCCCGCGCTCGAGAGGAGCGTCAGCGCCGACGGCTACTCCCTGTTCGGGCTGTTCTTCACCGCGATGCTGTTCAAGGGACTGCTCGTCTCGATCGCGGGGCCCGCCCCAAATTACGACATGCAGCGCATCCTGGCGGCCCGCAGCCCGCGCGAGGCCGCGCTCGTGAGCGGCATCGTGTCGGCCGCCCTGCTGCCGCGCTGGTTGATGATCGGCGGCATCACGGTGCTGGCGGTGCGCTTCCTGGGTCCGCACTTCAGGAGCGGCGCGGGCGCCGACTTCGAGATGGTGCTGCCGTGGGTGATCCGCGAGAAGATCCCGGCGGGGCTGCTCGGTCTGCTGCTCGCCGGCCTGCTCGCCGACTTCATGTCGACCTTCGCCGCCACCATCAACGCCGGCGGCGCCTACCTCGTCAACGATCTCTACAAGCGCCACGTGCGCCCCCAGGCGTCGCCGCGGCACTACATCACCGTCGGCTGGATGGCCCAGATCGTCATCCTGGCGCTCGGGCTCTTCTTCGGCTACCAGGCCGCCTCCATCAACGCCGTCACGCAGTGGATCGTCAACGGCCTGGTGGGCGGCTACACCGCGCCCAACATCCTCAAGTGGCACTGGTGGCGCTTCAACGGCTACGGCTACTTCTGGGGCATGACGGCGGGGATCGCCGCGGCGCTCGCGCTTCCCAAGCTCGCTCCGCAGCTCCACCCGCTCTGGGGCTTTCCCTACATCCTGATCGCCTCGGCCGCCGCCAGCATCGCCGCCACCCTGCTCACGGACCCCGAGCCCGACTCCGTCCTCGAGCGCTTCTACAAGCAGGTTCGGCCGTGGGGCTTCTGGGGCCCGATTCGCGACAAGGTCCTGGCCGAGGACGCCGCGTTCCAGCCGAACCGGAACGCCTGGCGCGACGCCGGCAACGTCGTCGTGGGCATGGCGTGGCAGACGACGCTCGTGACCATCCCGCTCTACATGGTCCTGCGCGACACCAGGGGCCTCCTGGTCTCGCTGGCCGTCCTGGCGGCGACCAGCGCCTTCCTGAAGGTGCGCTGGCTCGACAGGCTCGGCGACGACTGACTCCTACCGCCCGCAGGACTCTCGGATCACGAGGCGGGTGGGGAGGATCACCTCGCGCGTCGCGGGCGTCTTGCCTTCCATGAGCGCGAACAGCAGATCGGCCGCGGCCTGTCCCAGGTCGTGGATGGGCTGGCTCACGGCGGTGATGGCCGGGTCGAAGTGCTCGAAGTAGGGGTGGTCGTCGAAGGCCGCGAGCGCGAGGTCCGCGGGGACGGCCCAGCCCAGCTCGCGCGCCGCGGCGAGCGCGGGGATCACGAGGTCCCCGGCCCCCACGAAGAGGGCGGACGGGCGCGGCTCGACGCGAAGAAGCTCCTTGATGGTCTGGCTCGCGCTCTCGTCGTGGTAGGCGCTGTGCCCGGAGCGCGGCTCGAGGCCCGCCGCGACCATCGCCGCCCGGTAGCCTTCGAGGCGCTCCTGGACGCTCGGGAAATGCGAGGGCCCGCCGAGCATCACGATCCGGCGGTGTCCGAGCCGGATCAGGTGATTCGTCATCTCGCGGGCGCCGCCGATGTTGTCGACGTCGACGTGCCAGTGGGAGACATAGCGGCTCTTGCCGACCGTGACGAAAGCGAAGCCCTTGAAGAGCAGCTCCACGAGCTGTTTCTGGCCGAACTGCTCGGCGCCGACCACCAGCCCGTCCACCCGCCGGCCGCGCAGGATCGAGCGGTAGGCCGAGTCGACGTCCTCCTCGGAGCGCGCGGTCGACAGCAGCACGTTCAGGTTGCGGGCCGCCGCGCTCTCCGTGATCGCGGTCAGCAGCACGGGCCAGTAGGCGCTCGCCATCGAGTAGCTGCCGGTGTGCGGGATGATCACCCCGATGCTCCCGGTCCGGCGGGCGCTCAGGCTGCGGGCCGAGGCGTTCGGGTGATAGTCGAGGTCCTCGATCACCTTCAGGACGCGGCTGCGCGTCTCGGCGCCGACGCCCGGGGCGTCGTTCAGGACCTTCGAAACGGTACCCTGGGACACGCCTGTCATCGCCGCGACGTCGCGGATCGTCAAGTGGGTCTGCGGCCCTCGCGCGCCGCCGCGGGCGCGAGAGCGACGGGCCGTCCCGGCCGCTCGCGAGCTCACGGCTCCTCGCGAACGGTGACGGTCCGATCGGCCGGCAGCTGCCGGAGGACTTGCACGGCGCCGCTCGGCCACTCGAGGCGAAGCTCCTTGACGACGGCGTCCGGGCCAAGCCCGAAGTGGACCCGCCGGTCTGAGGCGCAGCCGTAACCGACCGCCGTGTTGACGTGGCTCGTCTGCGTGCCGGACTCGGTGGTCAGCCGGAGCTTGGTGCCGATGCCGTCACGGTTGCTCCGGGTTCCGACGGCGCTCACTCGCAGCCAGTGGTTCGGCGCCGGGCTCACGTTGCGCCAGATCTCGAGCGGCGCCTCGAGCGCGCTCACCACGACGTCGACCTTCCCGTCGTCGTCGAGATCGCCGAACGCCGCGCCGCGGTGCACGGCCCTCTGGCGCGCGAACTCGGGCCCGGCGTCAGCCGAGGCATCTGCGAACTTGCCATTCTTCAGGTTCACGTAGACCGTGTTGGTCCGCGGGGCCCGCTCGGCGAAGTCGCCCTTCGGGTCGACGACGCCGCCGCCGGCCACGAAAAGGTCCTTCCAGCCGTCGCCGTTGAAGTCGACGATCCCGTTGCTCCAGCCCGTGTTGGCGAGCGTCGAGGCGACGAGCCCGGCGCGGCTGGTCCAGTCCTCGAAGCTCATGCCGCCGGTGTTGCGGAAGAGCGGCATCGTCTCGCCGTCGAGTGCCGTCTGGAACAGGTCGACCCTGCCGTCGTTGTCGACATCGCGCGCGTCCGCGCCCATGCCGGAGATCTCCTTGCCGATCTCGGTGTAGGCGACGCCGGCGGCGAGGGCCACCTCCTCGAAGCGCTTGCCCTCGCGGTTGTGGAACAGGTACGCGGGGACGTTGTCGTTGGAGACGAACAGGTCGAGCCAGCCGTCGTCGTCGAAGTCGGCGAGGCCTATGCCCATGCCCTTGCCGACGTGCGCGCGGATCCCCGTCGCGGCCGAAACGTCGCTGAAGGTCCCGTCGCGGTTGTTGTGGAAGAGCGAGTTGGGCAGGCCCTTGTAGCCGTCGGGGTGGCAGTAGTCGGGCGCCTCGGGCCGGTTGCAGACAGGCTCGGTCGCGGGGTCCCAGACGCAGTAGTTGGACACGAAGAGATCGAGCCAGCCGTCCTTGTCGTAGTCGAGGAAGGCCGCGCCAACGGCCCAGAGCGTGCCGTACTCGGGATCGCGCGCGGCGAGGCCGGCCTTCTGCGTCACGTCCTCGTACGTGCCGTCGCCGCGATTGCGGTAGAGGATGTTCGCGCGCAGGCCCGCCACGAAGAGGTCGGTGTCGCCGTCGTTGTCGTAGTCGGCGGCCGCGACACCGAGCTCGTAGCTCCTGCCGGCGACGCCCGCCTCGTCCGTGACGTCCTCGAAGCTGAAGCCGCCCTTGTTCCGGAACAGCCGGTTGTGGAACTTCGGATCGGCCTTGTCCAGACCGGGCATGGTTGCGCCGTTGACGACGTAGATATCCAGCCGGCCGTCGCCGTCGTAGTCGAGGAGCGCGATACCCGAGATCATCGTCTCCGGCTGGTGGCGGTGTTTCGTGCGGCTCGGCTCGACCACGAACCGGATGCCCGTCGCCTCGGAACGCTCGAAGACAACGGGATCAAGGGCGGGGCCCGCGGCTTTCGCGCTGCCCGCGAGCATCAGCAGCACCAGCGACGGCCAGCGACGCGCCCGTGGCCGATCTCTGCACGGCGCGCTCGTCCCACCTCGTTGGCTCTCCACGCGCGTCGGTTGCCGGAGTCTATCCCAAACCACCGCGAGGCGCCGGGGGGAGAAGAACCAAGGCCGGGGCCACACGGCCCCGGCCCGAGGTGTCGCGGCGACGTGCGCGGCGACTAGAAGATGAACCGGATTCCCATCTGGATGCGCCGTGCGTCGCCGTTCTTGCCACGGATCCTGCCGAAGTCGGGGCTGTTGACGCTGGTGTTCGGCCAATTGAGATTCGCGTGATTGAAGAGGTTGAACGTCTCGAAGCGGAGCTGCAGCCGGGCGGCTCCCGCGATCACGATCGTCTTCATGAGCCCGGCGTCGACACGCCACGATCCGGGGAGCTCGTCGAGCACGTTGAGCCCGTCCGTCACCGTGGTGGGACCGAACACGCGGTCGAGCGTGCCGTTCGGATAGCTGAACGCCCCGGTGTCGAACCACTGGTAGAGCAGGTCGCCCTCCCCGGTGATCGGCGTCTTCGGGTAGCTGATGCCGCCGTTCACCTTGGCGAGGTCGTCGCCCCAGCTGTTCGCGTTGGCGTCGTACCCGGCGAAGACGCTCGAGCCCTTGTTCCAGAAGCTCCAGTAGCCGTTCGCCGTGATCTGCCAGCCGCCCAGGATCTTGCCTTTCGTGCCCGTGTCGTGGCGGTAGACCGGCAGGTCCCAGACCAGGAAGCCGGCGATCGTGTGGTTGTTCTGGAAGTCCTGCATCAGCTCGGTCGAGTACGGGAAGGCGATCGAGCTGTCCCAGTCGCGGTTGCCCTGGACGGCGCTCGTGCCGCCGAAGTTGCGCCGCGCGTGGGTCCAGGCCCAGCTCAGCTGGGCGAAGACGTCCGCGCGGTGGGCGCGCCCGATCAGGAGCAGCTGGTCGAATTTCGTTCGCCCGTCGTTGTACACCCACATCCCGTTGTCGCCGAGGAACTGATCGGGCCGGCGCGACTGGTAGCTGGATCCGCTGTCGTTCGCTCCGTCCGCCCAGCCTGGCAGGTTCGTCGGGATGCCGGTCGGAGTGCTGGTCGAGCTGTTGCCCTGGTACCCGAGCTCCAGCCGCACGCCGCGGGCGAGCTCGCGCTCGACCGAGATGTTCCACTGCGTCGAGGAGCCGAGGCCGTAGTCGGGGTCCTGGCCGGCGAGCCCGCTCACCTGGGGAGGGCCACTGGTAGCCGGCGGCGCTCTGGTCGGAGAACGGCAGCGGCACGCTGCCGTACTGCGGGTTCTGGCTGGTCAGCCAGGGGTTCGAGATCAGGCCGTTGCGCGCGGTGGCGCTCGCGCCGGTGAACGGCGGGTCGTGGAGGTAGTAGGTCTCGTAGAGCGCCATCACGTCGCGGCCGTAGTAGATGCCAGCCGACCCCCGGACGGCCGTCTTGCCGTTGCCCTGCACGTCCCAGGCGAAGTTGACGCGCGGAGCGATCTTGGTCGAGGTGCCCGAGAAGCTGTTGGGAAGGCCGGCGTCCCCGGGCACCACGACGCCCGGCGGGAAGCTCGGGAACGTCGTCGACTGCAGGCCGGGCCGGTAGAGCGTGAGCCGGTTCTCGACCTCGCTGATACCGCTGTTTACCTCGAGGCGCAGGCCGGGCGTGACGGTCAGCCGAGGTGTCACGCGCCAGGTGTCCATCACGTAGGTGCCGAGGTTCCAGGACTGCAGCGTCTGGTCGAAGCCGTCGCCCTGACCGTAGGTGTCGAAGCGGCCGAGCAGGAAGTCGGCGAACGCGTGGGCGTAGGTCGCTCCCCTGCCGCCGCTCGACGGGTTGTTGAGGGACGTCACGTTGCCGTTGAAGTTCATCCGGCTGCTGTTCTCGCGGGCCGGCTTGATCGTGTTGAAGTCCCCGTTCTGGAACTCGGCGCCGACCTTGATGCTGTGCGAGCCCTTGATCCAGGTGGCCGACGAGCCGAAGGTCAGGTTCTTGACGGTGAAGTCCGTGGTCCAGCCGTTGAAGAGCACCGAGCCTTCCGCGTCGCCCCACCAGTTGCCGATCACGATCGTGGGCAGGATCTCGGGGGCGTCGGGACGCGGCAGCGGGTCGTTTGCCCCGAGCGTGCCGAGGGTGGTGCCCAGCGAGTCCTGGGCGAGCACGACCCTTCTCCGGCATGCTCGAGTAGGCCGCGCGCGTTTCGATCACGAGATTGGAGCTAGGCGTCCAGGTCCACTTCGCGTTGAAGACGGTCTGCGGAAACTCCGACAGCTCGTTGCCGCCCTTCTGGAACGTGTTGCCGGAGGTGCCTCCGGTCGCCGATCCGGAGATGCTCTGCACGCGGGCGTCGGGCGACGTGGTCTTGTTCTCGAAGTAATAGCCGCTCAGCGTCAGGCGATGCGCCTGGCTGATGTTGTAGTCCACGCGCCCGTTGAAGTTCCAGACTTTCCGTTCGTTTGCGAACTGGAAGCTGTAGTTCGGCCCGTAGCTCGGGATGTTGTAGCCGTACGCGTCCCAGAACGCCTTCGAGACGGAGTCGATCCTCGCCGAGGGGATCACGTTGCCGGGGAAGGGCTGGCCGGTGTTCGGGTCGTAGATCGTGAACGGCACTCCCGAGAAGTCGCCGCCCACCATCGCCGCCGTCGGGGCGAAGAGGCCGGCCTGGCTGTAGGGCTGCATGTCCGTCTCGCGGCTCGCGGTCACGTAGAAGAACAGCTTGTCCTTGAGGATCGGTCCGCCGACCTGGCCGCCCCAGTACTTGAGCGGGTCGTCCGGCTTCTCGAGGCCGACGCGGTTGTTCACCCAGGAGTTCGCGTTCAGGCCCTTGTCGCGGAAGAAGTACCAGCCGCTGCCGTGGAAGCTGTTGGTGCCCGACTTGAAGATCGCGTTGTAGGTGCCGCCGAAGTTGGAGCCCACGTCCACGGTCGCGCCCGCGGTGTTGACGACGATCTCCTCGAAGGCGTCCACTACCGGCTGGCGTGGCGACCAGCCGCGCCACGGGTCGGTGGCCTCGGCGCCGTCGATGTAGAACGCGTTGCGGTTGGAGGTGTTACCGGCGACCGAGGCGTTGATCGTCTCGCGCCTCTCCTCCGACTGCTGGATCGCGGGCATCAGGGTCGCGTTGGCGAAGCCGTAGCGGTTGAGGTTCGGGATCTCCAGCACTTCCTTCTGGAGCTTCTGGGTGACTCCGCCGCTCGTGACGTTGACGCCTTCCGTCGCGACCGTGACCTCGACCGCCTCCTGCAGGCTGCCGAGCTCGAGCTTCACCGCACGTGCCGCGTCTCGGTGGCGCTCACGTCCACTTCCTGGCTGCTCTTCCTGAAGCTCTGGAGGGTGACGTCCACGCGGTAGCGGCCGGGATCCACCACCGGGAACACGAAGTCGCCCTTCGAGTCGGTCGTGTGGCTGCGCGTGTAGGCGGTGTTCACGTTCGTGAGGCTCACGCGTCGCGCCCGGCAGGATGGCGCCGCTCGCGTCCGTGACGGTGCCGCGAACCTCTCCGACGGTCTTCTGCGCCCAGGCCGCGGGGCCCGCCCCGAGCACGAGCGCAACCAGCAGGGCGAGCACGACAACGGGTGTCTTCCGCATGAGTCTCATCTCTCCCATCATATTTTGGAAGGCCGGGTCGGCTGACTCGGTATAGTTTTTACGATCGCCTCCAACATTGTCAAGAAAAAATGAACGAACAACTCAATATCCATCAGTATGTTATAGATTCAAGCCCACGGATGCTCCAATTCACGAAACCGGTTTCTCTTAGTGATGGCACTTCAAGCACATGCGCGAGTTCGATGCGGTCGATTCGGAAATCCGGAGTTACGCCGGTCGCCTCAGTGGGGTTGGGGATCGAGGACGCAGCGAAAGCCGACGAGCGCATCGTGGTAGGCGGGGGCGTCGCGAACCCGGTAGGACGCGCGCAGGCCGGACGCGTCGTCGAGCCAGGAGCCGCCGCGAATCACGCGCTCGAGGCCGAAGGGCGGGCCCACCGGGTCGCGATCGAAGCCGGCGCTGTAATAGGCGGGGTCGTAGGAGTCGCGGCACCATTCCGCCGCGTTGCCCGCGAGATCGTAGACGCCGTATCGGTTCGCTTCGAACGACGCGACCGGCGCGGTGGCGGCCCGCGCGTCGTCGTAGCCGGGAATGCCGCGCGCGCTCGGGAAGCGCCGCTGGAGCGCCGCGTCGGCCACGTTCGCCTGCGTGCGGCCGTCGACGACGGGCTCAGGCCGGTCGCCCCACGGATAGCGAGCGGCCTCGCGGCCGCCGCGCGCCGCGTATTCCGCCTCGGCCTCGGTCGGCAGCCGGCCGCCCGCCCAGGCGCAATAGACTCGACGCGTCGTACCAGCTGACGTGTACGACCGGGTGATCCGGTCGTTGCTCGAAGCCCGGGCTGCGCCAGCTCGCCCCGGCCTGCTTCGTGAGCCCGCGGCCGTCGAACACCAGGCTCCATCCGTCGAGCTCGGCCGTCGTGCGGTAGAAGGTCGACGCCACGAACGCGTCGAAGGCCGCGACCGTCACCTCCGTGCGGCTCATCCAGAAGCCACGGCTGAGCTCGACGCGCCGCGGCGGCGTCTCGTCCTTCTGGCACGCGTCGTCGGAAGGGGCACAGCCCATCGAGAATGCCGCCGGCGGGACGAACACGTACTCCTTCGCGTCTCTGGCTCCCTTCCACACGGCGCCCGCGCGCCCAGGTCCGGGCGCCGGGGGAGCCATCGCAGCCCGTGGAGCGATCGTCGGCCTGGATGCGCTGGCTGCGACCGCGGGAGCGGCGTCGCGCGCGCAGCGAAAGCCGACGAAGGCCTTGTGCGCCGCCGGCTTGTCGAAGTAGCGGCGCGACGTGCGCAGGAACGAGGTCTCGTCCACCCAGGACCCGCCGCGGATCACGCGGTCGTCTCCCGACGGCGGTCCTTTCGGGTCGGCGGCCGCGAGGGCGCCGGCCGGGACCGACCGCGCGTAGAAGCGATCGTCGTACCAGTCGGAGCACCACTCCGCGACGTTGCCTTCCATGTCGAGCAGCCCGAACCCGTTCGGCGCGAAGGCCCGGACGGGCGCGGTCTGCGGGTAACCGTCGTCGTAGCCGGCGACGACATGCCAGCTGGCGTAGACGCGCCGGGCCGACTCGTCCGCCACGTTCGCCTGGCGAACGCCCGCGAGCGCGCGGCACCGGGTCGTCGCCCCAGACGTACTTGCGGCCCTCGGCTCCGCCTCGCGCGGCGTACTCCCACTCCGCCTCGGTCGGCAGCCGCCCACCCGACCATCGGCAGAACGCCTCCGCGTCATACCAGCTCACGACCACGACGGGATGCGCGCCTTCCTGCGCCGAAGCCGGGAGACCGCCAGCTCATGCCTTCCGTGCGCTTCGGCCCGCGAGCCGTCGAAGAGGACGCTCCAGCCGTCGAGCTCGGCCGTCGTCCGTCGCCCGGTTTCAGCGGCGAAGCGGTCGAAGGCTTCGACCGTGACCTCGCTCTGCCCCAGCCAGAAGCCCTTCGACAGCTGGACGCGGTGGCGCGGGCTCTCGTCCCGCCGGTCGTCGCGCTCGCAGGCGTCCCCGGGAACACACCCCATCTCGAAGGCGCCGGGCGGCAACGAAGACGTAGGCGAGCCCGTCGCGCCCGCTCACGATCGGCGCATCCGGTGCGCCTTGGCCCGCGCTGATCTCCCCGGCCGCGAGCGCCAGCGCGAGCGACAGCTCGCAGCCGGGCCAGCTCTCATCGGCGGCTTTCCCTTCGTGGCCGGAGAAGGTAACCGAAACGCCGGCGCGTTGTCACACGGCGCACCTCGGCCGCGAGCGCGGTATAACAATTCCCAGGTGATGAACGCTCCGCGCCGTCGCACCGTCCTGGTGATCGCGGGCAGCGGCCTCGCCGCGATCCTCGCGGCTTCGACCGAGCCTGGCCGCGCGGACGCCGGGAAGGCTCTCTTCCGCGAGGTGACCCCGGGCGAGAGCCGCATCGACTGGGTTCACGAGAACGCGCGCTCCAGGGATCGTTACCTGCCCGAGACGACAGGGGCGGGCGCGGCCCTCCTCGACTTCGACGGCGACGGCTGGATGGACGTCTACCTCGTCAACAGCGGCCCGTGCGAGCTTCTACCGGCCGCGCGTCCCGCTCCGCGAACGCCCTCTACCGCAACAACCGCGACGGCACGTTCACGCGACGTCACCGCGAAGGCGGGCGTCGACGGCGGCGACCTTCGGGATGGGCGCCGCGGTCGGCGACTACGACAACGACGGCCGGCCCGACCTCTACGTCACCGGCTTACGGCAGCGCGCTCCTCTACCGCAACGACGGCAACGGGACGTTCACCGACGTCACCGCGGCCGCCGGGGTGGCCGCCCTGGCTGGACGACGAGCGCCGCCTTCTTCGACTACGACGGCGACGGCCGCCTCGATCTCTTCGCCGGCCGCTACGTGCGCTACGGCATCGACACCCCGACCTCGTGCAGCGACGATCCCCACGGCCAGCGCTACTACTGCGTGCCGCGCATCTTCGATGCGCTGCCGAGCCTGCTCTATCGCAACGAGGGCGGCGGGCGCTTCGCGGATCGTGCGCGCCGCGACGGCGTCTCGCCGGCGCCCCCGGCAAGGCGCTCGGCGTCGTCGCGACCGACCTCGACGGCGACGGCCGGCAAGACCTCTTCGTCGCCAACGACACGGCGCCCAACCATCTCTTCATGAACCGCGGCGGCGCGCGCTTCGAGGACGTCGGCGCTCGGCGCCGGGGTGGCGTTTCGGCGCCCCGGCACGCCGCGTTCGGGCATGGGCGTCGACGCCGCGGACTGGGACGCCGACGGCAGGAGGACCTCGCTCTCGGCGAACATCGACCACGAGATCTTCTCGCTCTACCGCAACAACGGGAACGACACTTCGTGGACGAGGCGGAGCCGAACGGCCTCGTCGACCGCCACGCTGCTCGTGAGCACCTGGGGGCTCAAGCTTCTTCGACTACGACAACGACGGCTGGCCCGACCTCGTGCTCGCGAACGGCCACCCCGACGACCGCTCGACGGATCCCAGGGCGGAGCTACCTCGAGCCGCCGCTGCTGCTCTTCCACAACGAAGGCGGCCGCTACCGCAACGTCGAGCGCCGAGGCGGGCCCGGTTTCGAAGGCGCTACCCGCGCGCGGCCTGGCGGTGGGCGATCTCGACAACGACGGCCGCGTGGACCTGCTCGTGGCCAACAACGGCGAGGCGCCGCTCCTGCTGCGCAACGAGTCGGGCGCGGGAACCATTGGCTCGGCGTGAGGCTGCAGGGCACGGTCGCGAATCGCGACGCGGTCGGCGCCGGCGTCACTGGGCTGCCGGCGGAGCCGTGCGCGAGCAGCAGAAAGCCGGCGGTGGCAGCTACCTGTCCTCGCACGACCCGCGGCTGGTCCTGGGCCTCGGTGCCGCGCGGAAGCTCGACTGGGTCGAGGTGAAGTGGCCACGGCCCAGCGGCCGGATCGAGCGTTTCTCTGCTCTCGGCGTGGATCGATACGTCACTCTGGTCGAGGGCTCGGGCCAGCCCGTGGCCGGGTTGTCGGCGTCGCCACGCTAGACTGAGACCTCCAATGCTCGCGAGCGTGCTGCTCCCCGTGCTCCTCGCCCAGGCGGCGCAGCAACCCGCCACGCCGGACCGCGACCCGTACGCGCGCGTGCAGCAGGCGAAGCGCGCGCTCGAGGCGGGCCAGTACGCGCGGGTGCTGAAGATCGTCGACGAGCTGCTCGAGGAGTACCCGCGCTCGCAATCGAGCTGGCTGCTGCGCGCGCTCGCCCTCGACGAGCTGTCTCGCTTCGACGAGGCGAAGAGAGCTATGCGGCCGCCCTGCGCATCGCTCCGAACGACGCCCAGATCCAGGCCCGCTACGGGATGCACTGCGTCCGTCGCGGCCAGTGGGCCGAGGCGATCCCGCTCCTCGAGCGCAGCCTCGCCGCGGGCGACGACGCGCTCGCGCTCTTCTACCTGTCGCAGGCCTACTTCCACGCGCAGAACAAGGGCAAGGCGCTCGAGACGATCGAGCGCTGCGTCACGCTCGCTCCCGACAACCCGACGATGCTCCTGAAGCTCGGCGAGTACCGGGCGCAGATGGGCAAGCACTCCCCCGCGCTCGAAGCGTTGCTCGAGGCGCAGAAGCTGAACCCGCAGGAGCCCGGGCTCGACGCGGCCCTCGGCAACGTATACCTGAGCCTGCTCGAGGTGGAGAACGCGCGGGCGGCCCTCGAGCGCGCGCTCGCGAAGGATCCCGAGAACCCCGCGGTGATCTCGGCGCTCGCCGCGGCCTGCTCCAAGGCGCGCGATCACGCGCGCCGCGCGGAAGTACTACGAGCGGTTGATCGCGCTCGGCCACGACGACGCGGAGTACGAGCTCGGGCTGGGAGCCGCGCTCCTCGGGCTGGGCGAGATCCAGGCCGCGATCGCGCACCTGAGCCAGGCCGTTGCGAAGAACCCGCGGCTCGAGGAGGCGCATTTCCATCTGGCCCGCGCCTATCAGGCGGCGGGGCAGCGGCGAGGACGCGGCGCGCGAGCTGGGCGTCTTCCGCGCGCTCAAGGCCAATCCGCTCGAGACGCTCGAGAAGCGCAACGAGCTCGAGCGCGACCTGTGGCGTCAGGCCGAAGCGCTCCTGCTCGAGGGGCGCGAGGCGGAGGCGCTCGAGCTCCTCACCCGCTCCAACGTGAAGGGCGACGTGCCCGAGTTCCTGGTGGGAGCGCTCGACTACAGGCTGGGACGGCTCGCAGACGCCGAGCGCCTGCTGACGAAAGCGGCGGCTTCGGCGCCCGACACCCCGAACGTCCGGACCTTCCTGGCGCTCACGTACACGGAAACGGGACGGCTCGACGAAGCCGCGGCGCTGTTGGCGGCGGAGCTCGAGAAGAACCCGCGCGAACCGCTGGTGCTGATGGCGCTCGGCCAGCTGAGCTTCCGCCGGAAGAGCTGGGCGGAGGCCGCCCGCTACCTGCAGGAGTCGAAGGTGGTCGTCCCCGCGGCTCTGCTGATGCTGTGCGAGGCCCAGCTCGAGCTCGGGCAACGGCCGGCCGCGCAGGAACGGCCCGCGTCCTCGCCGCTGTCGAGGGCGGCAGCGCCGAGACCGTCGCCGTGCTCGAGCGGCTCTTCGAGCGCTTCCGGGTCCCGCTCGAAGGCGAGCCCCTGGCCGCATGCCCGCTGAGCGGCAGGCGAGGCGCCTGGGCCCTTCGTGCCGTCGCGGCTGGTGCGGGCGCTCGCGCTTGTTCTTGCCGCCACAGCGGCGACGCGCGGCGTCAGGAGCGAGGGCGGCATCCGCTTCACCGACGTGGCCGCGCGCTCGCGCATCGGGTACCGGTCCAACAACGGCTTCGAGGGCCGCAAGTACTTCCCGCAGCCCATGTGCGGGGGCGTCGCGATCCTCGACTTCGACGGCGACGGCCTGCCGGACCTGTTCTTCACGAACGGCGCGAAGCTCCCCGAGCTGCGCAAGGTCGACGCGTCCTTCTACAGCTGCCTGCTCCACAACCGGGGCGACGGCACGTTCGACGACGTGACGGCGCGCGCCGGGCTCGAGGGACGGGATCTCGACTTCAGCTTTGGCGTAGCGGCGGGAGACTACGACAACGACGGCCTGACCGGACCTCTTCCTCTGCCAGGCCGGCAGGAACGCGCTCTTCCACAACAACGGCGACGGCACGCTTCAGCGACGTCAGCGAGCGCGCGGGCTTCGCCAAGAAGAAAGACCTGCTCTCGGTGTGCGCCGCCTGGCTCGACTACGACGACGACGGCCGGCTCGACCTCGTGGTCTCGCACTACACGCTACTGGGAGCCCTGCGGCCGACCTCGTCTGCCGCCTCGAGGGCCAGGGCGAGGTCTATTGCCCGCCGACCCGCTACGAGAGCGTCGCTCACCGCTCTACCGCAACCTGGGGGACGGCCGCTTCGAGGACGTGAGCGAGCGCTCGGGCTTCGCGGCCGCCCGCAACGGAAAGGGCATGGGTATCGCCGTCGCGGACTTCAACGAGGACGGCTTGATGGACGTGTTCGTCGCCAATGACACGGAGCCCAACTTCCTCTTCCTGAACCGCGGCGACGGGACCTTCGCCCAGGAGGCCGCGGCCTGGAACGTCGACTACAACGACCAGGGCACACGGTCTCGGGCATGGGAGCGGACGCCAAGGACTACGACAACGACGGCTCCGTCGACGTCTTCAGCAACAGCCTGGCGAGCAGGGCTGGGGGCTCTTCCGCAACGAGGGCGGCAGGCGCTTCGTCTTCGTCTCGCCCGCGCACGAGGGTGCTGAGCCTGAGCCGTCCGCTTCTCGGGCTGGAGCGCGGCTTCATCGACTACGACAACGACGGCTGGAAGGACATCTACTCGGCGAACGGCGACGTCGACTACCTGCCCCGGAAACGGACCGCAGCGCGACACGCTGTTCCGCAACCTCGAGGGGAACTCTTCGAGGACGTAGGCGAAGGTCTCGGACCCGACTTCACCCCCCTGGGCTACCAGCGCGGCTCGGCCTTCGCGGACCTGAACGGCGACGGCTTCCTCGATCATCGTGGTGACCTCGCTCGACCGCACGCCGCGGATCCTGCTGCAACGGCGGGGGCAACGGCAACCACTGGCTGATGGTCGGAGACGCGCGGCCGGCGCAGCAACCGCGACGGCATCGGCGCGAAGCTGCGTCTCGACACCGCCTCGGGCCGCGTGCTCCACAACCACGTGACGACGAGCGTCGGCTTCATGTCCTCGAGCGACAAGCGGGTCGCACTTCGGGCTCGGCCGCGAGAGCCGGATCCGCTCGCTGGAAATCCGCTGGCCGAGCGGCACGCTGCAGAAGCTCACGGACGTGCCGGCCGACCGCCTGCTGAAGGTGGACGAGCCCGGCTGAGCCGCGAGCGAGAGATCGGCTGAGTTCGCGCGCAAGAGCTCGAGGTCGCGGCGCACGCTCTCGCTCTCCGGCGCGAGCTCGAGCGCGCGCGTCAGCTCGATCGCCTCGGCCCGCTCGGCACCCGCGCACGGCGGGCGGGGCAAAGGCTCGCCGCCAGCACGTTGAGCGCGTTCGCGTCCCGTGGATCGAGCGAGACGGCCCGCCGCGCCGCCGCGGTCCCCTGGGCGACCCGGCCCTGCATCAGCTCGAGCCGCGCCACCTCGACCAGCATGACCGGCGAATCCGGCTGGTACTCCAGCACCGCCTGCAGCTCGGCGCGCGCCTCGGCGGGGCGGCCGGAGTCGCGGAGCGCTCGCGACAGCTGCAGGTGGAACGCGGGGTATTGCGGGAGCTGGCGCACGAGCAGGGCCAGCTGCTCGGCCGCGGCGCCGGGTTCCCGATCCGCCTCTGGATCTCCGCGTATCGTTCGCGGACCGGCCAATGCGGGGACGGCGCGGCGAGCGCCTGCTCGTATCGCTTACCGCGGCGTCCGACGCTCCCGACTCGCCGCTGGCGCGGAACGCGTCGAGCTCGTCCGAGAAGCGCGCCACCTGCTCGGCGTGGTCGCGCGCTGGTTCGTGAACGGCGGGTCGCGCAGGCGCTGCCGCATCGTCTCGGCGATCCGATAGCGGTCGAGCTCCGTGAAGACGAGCCGCCGCGCACTCTTCCTCGCCCGGGAGCGGCCGTGCCGCGCGCCCTTCGCCGCACCCGGGCCGGCAGCGCCTCGCGCAGCGGCTCGAGCAGCGCGCCCGCCAGCAGGTAGTTGCCGTGGAGCGTCAGGTGGACGTGGTCGAGGAAGCTCTCGTCGCCCGGAGCTCCCTGGGGCGAGAGCTGCGCGAGCCGTGCTCGGCGTCGGCGAGCCGGCACGCCGGCCTCGCCTCGCGCCACCGCGCGGACGATCGCGTTGATGCGGCTGTCGGCGCGGAAGCGCAGCCTGTCGAGGTCCCGCGCGAGGAGAGGTGCCCGCGGCCTCGCGTGGCGCCCGGCTCGAGCTCGGCGCGCCCGAGGCGGTAGCAGGCCTCGGCGTGCCCGGCGTCGAGCGCGGTCGCCTTGCCGAGAGCGGCCGCGGCCTCGGCCCAGCGGCCGGCGGCCTCGTGCTTCACGCCCTCGTCGACGAGCTCGCTCCCAGCCGGCCCGCGCCCGCGGGCTGAGCGTGCCCGCATGCAGGGAGGCGAACGGCCCGCAGCTGCGCAGGTTCACGGCGAGGGTGCTCGAGCACGACCGGCACGCCCGCCGTGCGAGCGACGCGGCAGGTGTCCGCGAGGTTCCCTCGTAGTGCCGGTAGGCCCGCTCGAGCGCGGGGTCGCTCCGCCCAGCGCCGGTCGAGGAACATCTCCATCCCGCGCCAGGCGCCGGGCGGGCGGCCGCGGCCACGCGCGCCGCCGCCGTCCGTATTCCGCTCGAGACGAGCTGGCCGACCCGCGTCCTGCGACCAGGACCGCGGCGCGCACGAGCGGGATCGGCGGGGCCGCCGCGTCAGCACCGTGCCCGCGCCGTAGGTACCGACGACCTCGTTGTTGCCGGCGTAGACGACGAACAGGTCCGGCTCGAGCAGGAGCTGGCGCGGGCCGTCGCTAGACGTAGTGCGAGTTGACCGCGGTGGCGGCGGCGTTGCGTGACCTCGAACGCCACGCCCGGATACTGGTCGGGCAGCAGCACCTCGAGCATGCGCGCGATGCCGAAACCCGGCTCGGGATCGCCCTGGGCGGCGGAGCTGCCGAGCACGAAGACCCGCACGGTGTTCTTCGGCTTGCGGACCTCGAGGGAGAAGGGCGGTGCGACGCGGGCGACGGCCTTGTCGAAGAAGAGCCAGGTGAAGCGCGGGTTGCTGAGGTAGCGCGGCTCTCCCTCCACGTCCCGTCGCACACGAAGTCCATCGCGAGGCCGTAGCCATCCCCGCAGCGCCAGCTCGAGCAGCAGCAGCAGGACGAAGGGCAACGCCACGAGCACGGCGCGGAACAGCCAGAGGCGACACGCCGCAGGCGGCGCGGACTCGCGGCGGCGCGCGCGGCGCCGGGAAAGCAATCCCCTGGCGCTTCCGCTTCTTGCGGCTCATCGCTCCGCCTCGACGCGAGCGGCTTCCGCCCGGGCCTCCTCCAGCCGACCCATCTCCTCGTAGGAGCTGCGCCCGCATCTCGTGAAGCGGCCCGCACGCCTCGGGCGGCACGAGGGCGAGGCCGCGCTCGAGGCTCTCGAGGCTGCGGGGGGGCTGGCCCATCGCGCGCAGGTCGGCGGCGACCGTCCTCAGGCCGCCGATCGTCCCGGCGGCCTTCATCTCCCGCGCCCGCATCTTCTCCCGCACCTCCGCCGCGAAGCCGCTGCGGGGTCGCGCGCGCCGTAGCTCGCGATGATCGCGCCACCGCTCGCGGAACGCGTAGATGCGGTCGAACTCGCGCAGGAGCAGCTCGCTCTGGAGCCCGCGCTCGCCCACCGCCGGAGACCGCGAGGCCACCGGTGACCCGCTCGCCCGAGGCCGAAATTGGCGCGTGCGTGGCGCGGTGTCGTGAAGTCGACGACCGACCGGTCGTCGGTGACCGGCGGCGCGCCGCCCGCGAAGGCCGCGAGCCCCGCGGGCCCCATCAGGTAGAGGGAGAGCAGATCGGCCGGCGTGCGGATCCCGCCGAGCTCGGCGTCGATCCGGGCGAGGTCGCGGCGACCGCGGGGTCGGCCATCCGGCCGCGAGCGCGTCGAGGTCGATCCGCAGCGGCTGCTTCGAGCCCGACGAGCAGCCACTCGCCGGGATGGGTGCGAGTCCCAGACCGTCGCGTTGGGGAAGGCGTCGACGAAGGCGCGCACGAGCATGCGCATCTCGGGCGTCTCCAGCTCCCAGGTCGCGAGCCAGACGGCCAGCATCCCGTCGTCGGCGAGACGGCGCGAGCACAGCTCGTAGAAATCCCGCGAGTAGAGGTTGACGACGCCCGCGGTGTGGACGAGCGGCGGCTCCTCGCTGATCACGTCGTAGCGCCGGTCCGTCGCCAGCATGAAGGCGCGGCGCGTCCTCGATCACGATGCGCGCCCGGCCGCTCGCGACCACGTCGTGGTTGGTCGCCGCGAAGAGGGACGCCGCCTTCACCACCTCGGGCGAGAGCTCGATCCCGTCGAGCGCCTGGAGCGGGTGGAGGCTCGCGGCCCCGAGCGTGTTGCCGGTGCCGAAGCAGATGACCGCGGCCGACCTCGGGCCGGGATGGAGCAGGAGCGGCAGGTGGGCGTAGAGCCAGCCTCCCTGGAACGACCAGGTGCCCGAGGCGCCGCGTCCGTCCGAGAACTGGATCCACCGGCTGCCGTCCGGGTGCTCGCACACCGCCACCGCTCTCGGACATCCCCTCCGAGAACCAGACGACGCGGCCGAACCGCTTCTCGAACAGGTCCTGGTAGAAGCCGCGGGGCGCCGCGAGCAGGCTGCCGGCGGCCAGCGCCGACAAGAAGGGCCGGCGAGCGCGGCGCGCGCCACGCCTTGCCGAGCGACGCGCGAAGCGCCCAGAGCGCCACGGGCACCGGGAGCCAGGCGAGCAGCAGCAGAGCGCCGCGCGTGCCGAAGAGCGCCACGAGCGACGAACGTGCCGAGCACGACGCCGAGCACGCTGCCGACCGCGTTCACCGCGTAGAGGCGGCCCACGAGGGCCGCAGCACGGATTCGCTCCGCGGCGCGAGCTCGAGCGTCAACGGAAACACCGGCACCGAGCAGGGCGCGGGCAGGAAGACTACCGCGGCGACCTGGGCGAAGATGATCACGAGCGCCCGCTTCCAGCTCCAGATCGAGAGAGGCCGTCGCCGCCACGCCCGGCACGCCGGGCGACAGGCGCACCCGCGGCGAGCGCCGCCGCCAGCTCGGGCAGGTGCCGGTAGACGGCGATCGCGCCGACGAGAGCGAGCGCGCCGAGCGCGAGCGTCGCGGCGAGGAGACGCGCGGCGCGCGTGGGCGTGCGGGAGAATCGGGCGGCGAAGAGGGCTCCGGCAGCCACGCCGAGCAGGAACACGGCCACGATCGCGCTGAAGGCGTAGGTCGAGTTGTGGACGAAGAAGACGAGCGCCCGCGTCCAGACGATCTGGGACGCGAGCGCGACGGCGCCGGACACGAGAGCCGCAGTCGTCGCGAGCCGAGCGAGGTTCTCCGTCGTGACGACGGTTGCCGGCACGTCCTTCTCCGGAGGCAGGATGTCGACGCGCGCATTGCCGGAGGAGCGGCGCGCCAGGATGAACGCGGCCGCGGCGACGAGCGTGCTGCCGGCGGCTCCGGCGTAGAGGCTGCCGCGGATCCCGAGGTGCTCGATCAGGAAGAAGCCCGACAGCAGCGTGCCCGCGACACCGCCCAGGGTGTTGAGCGCATAGAGACGGGCGACGCTCGCCGCGAGACGCTCGCGCGGCGCCGCCACCGCCTCGGCCACCGCGGGCAGGCTCGCGCCCATCAGGAGCGCCGGCGGCAGCAGGATCAGGAACGCGAGCACGAAGCGCGCCGCGAAGAGCGCGAGCGTGTGGCCATCGAGCCAGCGGAAGAGCGTCGGATAGAGCGCCTCGAGCGCGCCGATCAGCAGCGGGAAAGCGACGGCGTAGGCCGCGATCCCGAGCTCGATCGCCGCGTAGGCTGCGAGCGGCGCGCGCCGCAGCCACGCGCTGCGCGGCGCCCAGTGGCTGCCGACGGCGAGGCCGAGCATGAAGGCCGCCAGCACGGCGCCGACGGCGAACAGGCTCACGCCGAGCGTGAGCTGAAGCCGCCGGAACCACACGACCTCGTAGTGCAGGCCGAGCGCGCCCGAGAGGAAAACGAGCGCGGCGAGCGCCGCGTCCGGGCCGCGCGCTGCGCGAGCCGAGTCGGCCTTCTCTTCCGACTCCGTCGTCCGCACTTTCCTCGACGCGCGTCGGCTCACTTCTTTCGCGTCAGGTTCTCCCAGACCTCGACGAAAGTCGAGGTCGACTGCGCGTCCGCCTGGAAGCTGCCGGTCACGACGTCCATGTCGCCGTCGCCGTCGATGTCGCCCACGTCGAGCGACGCGTGGTATCCGCCGCGCTCGAGCGTGTGCTTCCGGAACTGGCCCCGAGCGACCTGCTCCAGCCACACCAGGGACGGCAGCGAGCGGCCGAACCGCTGCGTATAGCGGGAGAGCCCCGGGATCAGCGTCGATGCCACGACGTCGAGGTCCCCGTCCCCGTCCAGGTCGACGGCCTCGGCACGATGCACGCCGTTGAGCGGCGCGAGCACGTGCTCGGTGAACGGATGGCCGCCGCGGTTCTCGAGCCAGGAGATGCCGTGGTAGGGCTTGAGCAGGAACTCGTCGAACATGTCGCCGTTCGTGACGAGCGCGTCGACGTCGCCGTCCCTGTCGAGATCCGTGAGCTGGAGCCCCGAGGAGCCCCAGCCCGGGTGGGGCGCCTCGTGGATCATCTTCGGCGCGAACGAGCCGCCGCCCTGGTTCAGGAACGCCACGACGGTCTCGTAGTGCTGGGAGATCAGGCCGACGAAGTCGGGGCGCCCGTCCTTGTCGAGGTCGACGACGGGCACGTGGATCGCGCCCGGTCGCCCGTCGATCTCGCGCGCGACGAAGCTGGGCGCGGACCAGTCCTTCGTACGGTTCTCGAGCAGCAGCGTCGCTCCGACCGCGCGCCAGCCGAAGGCGGCGACGACCAGGTCCTGGTCGCCGTCGCCGTCGAAGTCGGCCGCCTCCACGTCCGCCACGCGCGGCATTCCCCCGGCGAGCGTCCTCGGCTCGAAGCTGCCGTCGGCGCCGCCGCGCAGCCAGACGACGCTGCCGCGGGTGTTGTCGGTTGGCGTGGGGCTGCCCAGGTTCGCGACCACCAGGTCGAGGATGCCGTCCTTGTCGAGGTCCACGGCCTCGCTGTGGCAGGGGTTCGGGACCTTCGCGATCACGGAAAGGCCTGCCTCGGCCCTGGCGGGCGACCCGCGCAGCACCAGCCCGTTGTTCATGTCCGCCGCGATCACTTCGAGGCCGAGCTCGCGCTTCAGGGTCAAGAGGCGCACGTTGGCGATGAACGGCGTGAGCCCTCCGGATGCGTGCATCGAGTGTCGGGCGAACGCGACGGGCTCGTTCGACGGCTCCGGCCATGCCTCGGGCGGAGCCAGCTCCCGGGGCGCGGCCCCCTGGTAGTAAGCGAGGATGTCGTCGAGGGGGACGTCGAGCGGGATCTCCTTGCCTTTCGGGGCGCCGGTCGCGGTCGCGGCGAAGCGCGCCATCTCGAGGATGCGCTCGCTCCAACGATCGCGCGGCAGGATCTCGGGAGGCGGAAAGGCGTGGCAGGAGCTGCAGAGCGTCCGCGCGGCGGCCTCTCCGCGCGCGGCGTCGGCGCGCGGTGCGGACGCCTGTTCACGAGCGCCTGCGGCGGCGAGCGCGACGGACGACGCGAGCACGACTCGACCGACGCGTCCGCCGGGTGGTGAACTCACGTCGCCATGCTAACCCGCCTGCCCGGCATCACCGGCTGGCGGGCCGCGGAGCCTGCTGAAATAGAATGGCAGACGCATGAGCGATCCACTCTCTCTCGCGCGCGACTTCATCGCCGAGGATCCCGATCCGGGGACCCGCGGCCGAGCTCGAGGCGCTGCTGAAGCGCGTGGAGGGCGGCGACGAGGCCGCGCGCCGCGATCTCGACGACCGCTTCTCGGGGCCGCTCGAGTTCGGCACCGCGGGGCTGCGCGGCAGGGTCGAGGCGGGCCTCGCGCGCATGAACCGGCTGGTCGTGATCAAGGCGAGCTGGGGATTCGGCTCGCACGTGCGCGAGACGGCCGGCCCGGAGGCGCGCTCGCGCGGCGTCGTGATCGGCTTCGACGGCCGCCACTCGAGCCGGCGCTTCGCCGAGGACGCCGCGGCGGTCTTCGCGGGCCTGGGAGTCAAGGCGCTCGTCTTCACCGACCCGGTGCCGACGCCGCTGCTCGCCTTCTCCGTGAAGCAGCTCGGCGCCGTCGGAGGCGTGATGGTGACGGCCAGCCACAACCCGCCCCACGACAACGGCTACAAGGCCTACCTGCCGACCGGCGGCCAGATCATTCCGCCCGTCGACACGGCGATCGCCGCCAAGATCAAGGCTCGCGCCGCAGGCCGACGCGATCCAACGGCCCGCGCCGGCGGACGCGGCCGCGCAAGGCCTGCGGGTGCTGGTCGACGCCACCGACCGCGCCGTCGAGCAGGCGTACCTCGACGGCCTGGCCGAGGCGACGCTCCACCGCGGCGAGAGCGGACCGCTGCGGATCGCCTACACGCCGATGCACGGCGTCGGCCACCGGCTGATGATCCGCGCCTTCGCGCGCGCCGGCTTCGAAGGCGTGGCGTCGGAGCCGACGCAGGCCGATCCCGACGGCGCCTTTCGCACGGTGGCGTTCCCCAACCCGGAGGAGCCGGGCGCGATGGACCTCGTGCTCGCGCTCGCGACGGAGACGCGCGCCGACCTGGTGCTCGCGAACGATCCGGACGCCGACCGGCTGGCCGCGGCGGTCCCGGACCCGTCGGGCAAGGGCTATCGCATGCTGTCCGGCAACGAGATCGGCGTGCTGCTGGCCGACGACGCGCTCGAGCACGCCGACACGGGCGGCCGGCCGAAGCTCGTCGTCACCACGGTCGTGTCGTCGAGCCTGCTGTCGCGGATGGCGCACGACCGCGGCGCGCAGTACCGCGAGACGCTCACCGGCTTCAAGTGGATCGCCGACACCGCGATCCGCGCCGAGCGCGACGGGATCGCGTTCGTGATGGGCTACGAGGAGGCGCTCGGCTACTCGGTCGGGCCGCTGGTGCGGGACAAGGACGGGATCGGTGCCGCGCTGCGGCTCGCCGAGATGACGCGGCACCTCGCCTCGCGCAAGAAGACGCTGGTCGACCGGCTCGACGAGATCCTCGTCGCGCACGGGCTCTCGCACCAGATCCAGTGGTCGGCGACCTTGCCGGGACCCGAAGGCCGCAAGCGCATCGACGCGGCGATGGCGGCGCTCCGGAAGACGCCGCCGCAGAAGATCGGCGAGAGCCCGGTCGTTCGCGCGCTCGACGCGGCGAGCGGGGAGGAGACGCTGCGCGGCGAGCGGCGCCCGAGCGGGCTTCCCAAGGCCGACCTGCTCGCGTTCCAGTCCGAAGACGGCGCGCGGCTCACCGTCCGGCCGAGCGGCACGGAGCCCAAGATCAAGTTCTACCTGGAGCTGGTCGGACGCGCGACGAAGCGCGACGAGGTCGATCCTGCCCGCGCGCGGCTCGAGGCGACGGGAAAGGGCCTCAAGACGGCGCTGATGAAGGAGCTCAAGCTCGCATGAGGCGGCGCGGCTGGCTCCTGCTGCTCGTCGCCGCCCTGCCTTTCGCGCGCGGAGCCCGCGCCGAAGGCCCCACAGCATCCGCGCCCGTCGACAACGTGCTGATCGTGACCTTCGACGGCTTTCGCTGGCAGGAGCTCTTCGGCGGCTACGACGGCGCGTTCAACACCAAGAACGACGGCGGCGTCGCCGCCGCGGCACAGGAGCCGCTCAAGGCGCGCTTCGACCGCGCGACGCCGCAGGCGCGGCGCGAGACGCTCTTGCCGTTCTTCTGGACGGTGGTCGCGCGCGAGGGCCAGGTCTTCGGCGACGCGTCCCGCAAGAGCCGCGTGCGGATCACGAACGGGCTGTGGTTCTCGTACCCGGGCTACAACGAGATGCTCGTCGGGCGCCGCCGACCCGCGGATCGACAGCAACGACAAGAAGGTCAATCCCAACCTGACGGTGCTCGAGTGGCTGAACCGTCGCCCCGGCTTCGAAGGGCGCGTCGCCGCGTACGGCAGCTGGGACGTGCTGCCGTTCATCGTCGCGGCCGAGCGCTCGGGCGTCCACGCGAACGGGGATGGGCCCGCGATCCTGGAGCCCGCGAGCGAGCGTGAGCACCTGCTGAACGCGGTCAGCGACGACCTGCCGCACTACTGGGCCGGCGGGCGCTTCGACGCGCCGACGATGCAGGGCGCGCTCGAGTACTTCCGCACGCGCAAGCCGCGCGTGCTCTACGTGATGCTGGGCGAGACCGACGAGTGGGCGCACGGCCGCCGCTACGACCTCTATCTCGACGCCGCCTGGCGCTCCGACCGCTTCGTGCAGCGCCTTTGGGAGCTCGCGCAGTCGCTGCCCGAATATCGCGGGCGCACGGCGCTCGTGCTCGCGACCGACCACGGCCGCGGCGCTCTGCCCGCCGACTGGACCGATCACGGCGAGAAGGTGCCGGCCGCCGAGCCGATCTGGATGGCGGTGATGGGCCCCCGCACGCCGGCGCTCGGCGTGCGCGAGGGCGTCGAAGCCACCCAGTCGCAGCTCGCGGCCACCGTCGCGGCGCTTTTGGGACAGGACTTCCGCGCCGCCTCGCCGACGGCGGCTCCCCCGCTGCCCGACGTCGTGCGCTGAGCGTTCCCGCCGTCCCGCGCACGCCTTGTTTTCCGGGAGCAGCCCTTGAAGAATGCGGGACAATGAAGCGACCCTGGACTGCCGCGATGGTCCTTTCCCTGTGCGCCTCCGCCTCGGCCGCGGAGCGCGACGTCGAGCGCCGCGTGAACGAGCTGCTGGCCCGCATGACGCTCGCCGAGAAGGTCGGCCAGCTCGTGCAGATCAACGCCTCGGGAGGCCAGCTGCCCGACGCGCTCAAGGAGCGCCTGCGCCAGGGCCGGCTCGGCTCGATGCTGAACGAGATCGTGCCGGCCGCGAGCCAGGAGATCCAGCGCATCGCGGTCGAGGAGAGCCGGCTCGGCATCCCGCTGCTGATGGGCCGCGACGTGATCCACGGCTACCGCACGATCTTCCCGATCCCGCTCGCGCAGGCCGCGGCGTGGAACCCGCAGCTCGTGACGGACTGCGCCGCCGTCGCCGCCGAGGAGGCGGCCGCGGCCGGCTTCCAGTGGACGTTCGCGCCGATGATGGACATCGCGCGCGACCCGCGCTGGGGCCGGATCGCCGAGGGCTTCGGCGAGGACACGCACCTCGCGAGCGTCCTGGCCGCGGCGATGGTCCGCGGCTTCCAGGGCGACGACTACGGCGCGCCGAACCGCATCGCCGCCTGCGCGAAGCACTACGCGGGCTACGGCGCGGCGGAGGGCGGCCGCGACTACGACACCGCGTGGATCCCGGAGGGCCTGCTGCGCGACGTCTACCTGCCGCCCTTCAAGGCCGCGGTGGACGCCGGCGCCGCGACGGTGATGACCTCGTTCAACGAGATCAACGGCGTTCCCTCCTCGGGCAGCGGGTTCCTGCTGCGCCAGGTGCTGCGCGACGAGTGGGGCTTCAAGGGCTTCGTCGTGAGCGACTGGAACTCGATGTCCGAGATGATCGACCACGGGTTCGCGAAGGACCTGCCCGACGTGGCCGTGAAGTCGATCGCGGCCGGCGTGGACATGGAGATGCAGAGCTCGGCGTACGCCGATCACCTCGAAGCGCTCGTGAAGATCGGCGCGGTGCCCCAGAAGCTCGTGGACGAGGCGGTGCGCAGCGTCCTGCGCGTCAAGTTCAGGGCCGGTCTCTTCGACACGCGCCGGCCGTTCGCAGCGAAGGTGCCGGGGCCGCCAAGCGCACGGGCTCTGGAGCTGGCCAAGACGGCGGCTGTCGAGAGCGTGGTGCTGCTCAAGAACGAGGGCGGAGCGCTGCCGCTCGCCCAGAGCGTCGCGTCCGTCGCCGTGATCGGACCGCTCGCCGACGATCCCTACGAGGTGCTCGGCACCTGGAACCGCGACGGGCAGATCGCGGACACGGTGACGCCGCTCGCGGCGATCCGGAGCCTGCTGGGAGCCAAAGGCCAGGTCCGTTACGCCGCGGGCCTCCCCCACTCGCGCAGCCGCGAGACGGCGGGCTTCGCCGCCGCGGTCGAAGCCGCCCGCCAGTCGGACGTCGCCCTCGTCTTCGTCGGCGAGGAGGCGATCCTCTCGGGCGAGGCGCACAGCCGCGCGCATCTCGACCTCCCGGGAGCGCAGAAGGAGCTCGTCGACGAGGTCGCGGCGGCCGGCAAGCCGGTCGTGCTGGTCGTGCTCGCCGGGCGCCCGCTCACGATCCCGGACGTCTTCGCGAAGGCCCGCGCCGTGCTCTACGCCTGGCACCCGGGCACGATGACCGGCCCGGCGCTCGCCGACCTGCTGTTCGGCGTCGCGTCACCGTCCGCGAAGCTGCCGGTCACGTTCCCGAAGACGGAGGGCCAGATCCCCGTCTACTACGCTCACAAGAACACCGGCCGGCCGCCGACGGGCCGCAAGCTCACGCTGATCGACGACATCCCGCCGCGCGCGCGCCAGAGCTCGCTCGGCGACGCCTCGCGCTATCTCGACATCGGCTACGAGCCGCTCTACCCGTTCGGCTACGGCCTCTCGTACACGAGCTTCAGGTACGCGAAGCTCCGGCTCGCGTCCGAGCGCGTGAAGCGCGACGGCACGCTCCGCGTGGAGGTGGACCTCACGAACACCGGCGACCGCGAGGGGGTCGAGATCGCGCAGCTCTACGTTCGCGACCTCGTCGCCAGCCTGACGCGGCCGGTGAAGGAGCTGAAGGCCTTCCAGCGCGTGAGGCTCGCCGCCCGCGAGACGAAGACGCTCGCGTTCGACCTCGAGGCGGCCTCGCTCGGCTTCCACGGGGGCGACAATCGCTACGTCGTCGAGCCCGGCGCGTTCCGCGTCTGGGTCGGCGGCGACTCAGCAGTCCGGCCTCGAGGGCGGCTTCGACGTGGTCGAGTAGCCTACCGGCGCGGAATCACCGGCAGCAGGACGTGAGACGCCCGCTCGGCATCGTGGTAGATCGTCTGCTGCGCGACCCGGACCTCGGCCGTCGTCCCGAAGGGCGCCCCCGTGTTCGGGTTCCTGTCGAACTGCGGGAAGTGGCTGCTCGTGACGTGGATCCGGATGCGGTGCCCTTCGCGAAACGCGACCGAGGTTCCGACGAGGTCGATCTCCAGCCGGTACACCTGGCCCGGAGTCAGCGGCTTCGGCTGGCTCAGGCTCTCGCGGTAGCGGGCGCGCAGGATTCCCTCGGCCATGTTGTAGCTCGATCCGTCGGGATGCACGTCCACCAGCTTCGCCACGAAGTCGGTGTCGACCGCGTCCGAGGACGCGAACAGCACCACCTTCACGGGGCCGGTGGCCTCCAGCTCCTCGGACAGGATGTCGGAGTCGTAGACGAGAACGTCGCGCCGGCCTTCGATCGGACGTTGATCCATCGGGCCGGCGGGGGTGGGCGTGCCGCAGCAGTTGTTGCCGCCCAGCGAGGGTACCGGGTCGGCGGGATCGTAGCGGAAGCGGTCCGGCGGGGCCGCGCCGGTCGGCTTCTCCCAGCGAAGGCGCCCGTCGCCGCGGCTGCTGTTGGCGGCGCCGCCGCTCGCGAAGTAGAGGGGCTGGTACCGCGTCCGCGCGAGCGGGTACTCGCGCTCGTAGACCCACTCGTTCCGGCCCATCACGAACAGCTTGACCGGGGGCTCGCTCGAAAGCCCGTTGTCGATGCCCTTCATCCAGTAGTCGTACCAGCGAAGCTGCAGCGCCAGCGCGTCCACGTTGGCCTCGGGCCCGAAATCGAGCGCGCCGAACTTCTGCGAGGGGCCGTGCCCCCACGGCCCGATCACGATCTGGCTCCCGCGCCGTGCTTCGGCCGAAGCCCCCTTCTGGCTCATCCCGACGTACCCGCGCAGCGTCCCCTGGCTGAAGATGTCGAACCAGCCGCCGAGCGTGTGGACCGGAATCCCGATCTTGTCGAACCGGGTCTCCGCGTCGAGCGGCTTCCAGTACTCGTCGTAGTCGGGATGGGCGAGCCAATCGTCGTAGAAGCGCGCCTGGCGCCCCACGAGCTGCTGCATCGTGTTCAGGGGCAGGTGCCACTGCACCTGGTCGTAGTGGATGGCGCGCAGCCCCTCGAGCGTGTGCGGCCCGGGGTTCTGCATGATCCGCGATTCCTGGCGCACCGGTCCCCAGCCGAAGTTGAACGACAGGCGCCAGCCGCCGTTGAGCGTGATCCAGTCGTGGTAGAGGCTGGTGGACGACACCATCGGGAAGATCGTGACGAGGCTGGGTGGCGCGGCCTGCGCGGCCCGCCACTGGTTCTGGCCCAGGTACGAGCCGCCCTGCATGGCGACCTTGCCGTTCGACCAGGGCTGCTTCGCCGCCCACTCGATCGTGTCGTAGCCGTCCTTCTCGTCGTCGAAGAACGGCTCCCAGCGTCCTTCCGACTCGTGCCGCCCCCGGATGTCCTGGAAGACGTAGACGTAGCCTCGCCGGGCGAGGTACACGGCCGCGTCCCAGGCGGTCGGGAAGCGCTCCGTGCTGTAGGGCGTCCGCGAGACCACGACCGGATAGCGTCCCGCGTCGACCGGCCGGTACACGTCGGCGAAGAGCGTCACGCCGTCGCGCATCCGCACGGGCACGCGGTTGTCGACGCGGATGTCGTTGCGCGGAACGACTTCGGCCGGAAAGCGCAGGCGCGCGGCAGCCTCGCCGGCGCGGGCGCTCGGCACCGGTTGCAGCGCGAGCGCGGCCAGGACGGCGAGCGGCAGCGCCAGGCGTCTCGGCGCCATCTCAGGCCTTCTTCTCCAGCACCTGGCGCAGGCGCCGCGCGACGATCTTCTCCTCGCCGGGTCGCATCATCCAGACGCCGATCGACGAGCGTCCCTGCCTTCCGGAGCGGATCCCGATCGAGGGCTCCCCGTCCTTCATGGCCTTGACCACGGCCGCCGCCGCCTCTCTCGTCGGCCCCGTCCCACGAGACGCGAACGTGGGGGACGTGGTTGGCGACCTCGGGCACGAAGACCTCGGCCTTCACCCCCGGCACGGCCGTAGCGCTCGCGCCGGATCAGCTCGGCGCGCTTGTCGTACTCGCGGCGCTCGCGCGCATGGTCCTTCTCCAGGAACATCTCGAGCGCCACCAGCATGCCCAGCATCTCTTCCTTGTTGACCTTCATGCCGCGGCCGACCGTGTTGCCGTTGGGAGGGCGCGTGCAGGCGGGCCGCCTCGATGAGGCGGCTTGCGTCCGAGCAGCAGGCCGGCGCTCTGCGGCCCGCGGATGCCCTTGCCGCCGGAGAACGCGACCAGGTCGAAGCCCATCCGGTGTACTTCCAGAAGTTCTCGACGGGCGGCACGTCGGCGGCCGCGTCGTTGAGGGTGGGGACGGCGTGCTTCTTCCCGAGCCTGGACGAACTCCTCGTCCGGGATCCGTCCCTCCTTGTTGTTGTTGTTGTAGAAGAGCATCATCGCGGTCTTCTCGGAGACCGCGCGCTCCAGCTCCTCGGGCGTCTCCACCTCCACGAGCCGCACTCCGCAGTTGCGGACGGCGTGGTCGTAGCCGAAGCGGTGCGCCTTCTGGATGATGACCTCGCTCTTCATGCCGGCGAGGTCGGGAAGATCGACGATCTTCTGGCGGTCGCGTGCCCGTGAGGACCGCCGCCGTCCCCAGGGTCAGCGCCGCGGCGGCTCCCGACGTGACCATGGCCGCCTCGGAGCGCGACCAGCGTGGCGATCCGCTCGCCCGACCCGGTCGTGCAGCTCGTCGAGCATCACGTAGTGCTTGGAGGCGTACTGGATCGCCTCCATCACCTTCGGGCGGCATCAGCGAGGCGGTCATGGCCGTGTAGGTCCCCGCCGCGTTGATGAAGGGCCGCACGCCGAGCTCCCGGAAGTAGTCGGCTCGCCCGCTTTCGCGCTGGAGCCGCGGCTGCGGGTGCGGCACCCGCGGCGGTGAGGCCGCCCGCGAGCGGCAGGGCGGAGAGCGTCTCGAGGAAACCTCTTCGGCTGCGAATCATGCCCCTACCCCCTGGTCGGTCTGTCTGGTGACTCGCGCCAGAAGCGGTTGCGGAAAACCACGAGCATTGACAAGAATCCACAGCGCACGAATCATAGCGCCAACGCATCGCAGTTACGGGACCGTGACGACAGCGTGACGCGGAGAGGTCGGAACCTCGAAGCGCACCCGAAGGGCTGACCAGGGAACGGGGGTTTCAGGATGATCCGTCGAATCGCGCTCTCTCTGATTCCGGGCCTCTTGGTCGCGACCGCGGCCTGGGCGCAGCTCGCCTCTCAAAGCGCGCTCGTGGGTACGGTGACCGACGCCGCCGGGCTCGCAGTACCCGGGGCCGCAGGTCGTCGCCGTCAACCTCGGCACCAAGGACACCTACTCGGCCGTCACGAACTCCGAGGGGCACTACCAGATCCAGTTCGCTCGGCCCGGCAAGTACGAGATCACGATCTCCGTCACCGGCTTCACGACGTTCACGACCACGGGGGTCGAGCTCGCCACCAACCAGGTGAAGCGGACGAATGCGACGCTGCAGGTGGGCGCGCTCAGCGAAGCCGTGAGCGTCGAAGCGCAGTCGCAGATGCTGAACACCGACCGCGCCACGATCTCGGCGACGGTCGGCGAGCGCGCCATCGTCGAGCTGCCCGTCCGGCAGCGCAACGTCTGGAGCCTGGCGAGCACGACGCCCGGCGTCCTGACCGGGCTCAACAGCGACATCGGCCTGAGCTTCCGCGGCGCGGGACAGCGCGAGATCCAGAACAGCCTGTCGCTCGACGGCATCAACGCCTCGGCCAACCTGCTGGCGATGACCAGCATGCGCCCGATCGCCGAGGCCGTGACGGAGGTCCAGGTCCAGACCGGCAGCACCTCGGCCGAATACGGCGCCTACCTGGGCGTCCACATCAACGTGGTCACCAAGAGCGGCACCAACGCCTTTCACGGCAGCGTCTTCGACTTCGTGGAGGACGATTCGCTCGACGAGCGCGGCTACTTCGAGAACCCGGCGAACCCGAAGAACCCGCGGAACCGCAAGCAGTTCGGGGCCGAGCTGGACGGCCCGCTCACGATCCCCGGGCTCTACGACGGCCGCGACAAGACGTTCTTCATGATCTCGTACGAGGGTGTCCGCGCCGAGGCGATCTCGAGCCCGTTCGCCTCCGTCCCGACGGACCTCATGCGCCAGGGCAACTTCTCCGAGGTCAGCACGCCGATCAAGAACCCGGCCACGGGTCAGCCGTTCCCGGGCAACATCATCCCGCAGTCGATGCTGTCGCCCACGTCGATCGACCTTCTCCAGTACTACCCGAACGCGAACCGGGCCGGCACCGCCAACAACCTCCAGACGCCCGATCGCGAACGAGGAGAAGATCGACCAGTTCCTGGGCCGCCTCGATCACAACATCGGCAACAAGGTCCGGCTGAGCCTCCGCTACAACTGGCACAAGAGCAACGTCACGAATCCCCTGAACGCGGCGATCCCGGTCACGGTGGTCACCCAGCCCCGCGTGAACAAGAACTGGCTGCTCGGATACACCCACACGCTGAACGCCGAACCTCTACAACGACTTCCGGATCGGCTACCACCAGATCGACTTCGACACCCTGAACCCCTTCGCCGTGAGCGGGCAGACCGACGCCGGCTCGTCGCTCGGGATTCCGGGGTTCGACGGCGACGTGAAGTACGACAACCCGGGCATCCCGAGCGTCAACATCGGCAACTTCAACGGGATCGGCGCGGGCGGCACGAACTGGTACCAGTTCGACAAGACGTTCCAGGTGTCGAACGTCCTCTCGTACGTGCGCGGAAACCACAACATCCGAGCCGGCTTCGACCTGCGGCGGCTGGAAACCGGCCGGCAGGCGGCGAACGACGCTCGCGGCCTCTTCAACTTCACCGGTGACATCACCGGATACTCGGTGGCGGACTTCATGCTCGGGCTGCCGCGCACGGTGATCCCGCCCACGGACCAGATCCAGGGCGACGTCGGCGGCTGGCGAAACGGGTTCTTCATCAACGACGTCTGGCAGGCGACGCGGAACCTCACGCTGAGCCTGGGCCTGCGCTACGAGCTGAACACGCCCGTGCAGACCTACGCCGGCTTGGCCTCGATGCTGGCCGAGGACTTCGAGACGATCATCCCGTCCAGCTTCCCCGCCGAGGGCTTCGAGTTCCACGAGCCGAACCACTCGGACTTCGCTCCGCGGCTGGGCGCCACGTATCGCCTGGGGGAGAAGACCGTGCTGCGCGCGGGCTTCGGCATCTACTACAACCCGAACCAGATGAACTCGTTCACGTTCCTGACCAACAACCCTCCGATCGCCGCCGTCACCACGTACACCTCGGACCCCAACAACCCGACGCTCTCGTTCGACCACCCGTTCGGCGTCGTCGGGCCGGCGGCGCGGCCCGACATGATCTCGCCGACGCGCCACCTGCCGAACGCCCGCAAGGACCAGTGGAGCTTCGACATCCAGCGCGAGCTCCCGTGGGACATGGCGCTCGACCTCCAGTACGTCGGCTCGAACACCAGCCACCTGGATCGCAGCTTCTTCAACAACACGCCGCAGCCGGGTCCCGGGGCGGTCGATCCGCGTCGGCCCAGCCAGAAGTTCAGGAGCCGCCGCATCATCCAGAACGACCTGATCGCGGACTACGACGCGGTCAGCATCATCCTGCACAAGCGGATGCGCCACGGCCTGCAGGCCGACCTGCACTACACCTGGTCCCGCACGCGCGACATGGCCACGCACTCGAACGGCGGCGGCCAGACGATGAACAACTACGACATCTGGGCCGACTACGGCCCGGCGCTCTGGGACGTACCGCACCGGTTCGTGGCGAGCTATCTGTACGAGCTGCCGTTCTTCAAGAACTCGTCGAAGTCGCTCCTGAAGTACCTGCTGGCGGACTGGCAGATCTCGGGCGTGACGACGATCCAGAGCGGGACCCCCGTCAACGTCACGTTTGCCGCCGATCGCGCGAACATCGGCATCGCGGGGCTTCAGCGTCCCAACCTGGTCGGGCCGGTCCCCGAGCTCAACTGCCAGCCGAACACGGCGGGCACCACCGACCTGGCGCGGCGCGAGCTGATCAACTGCTACGATGCCAGCGCGTTCGCGCTTCCGGATCCGTTCACGTTCGGCAACACCACCCGCAACGTGCTGCGCGGACCCAAGTTCAGCCAGACCGACCTGTCGCTGATGAAGACCGTCCTGTTCGGCGGCAGCGTCCGGCTCCAGCTCCGGATGGAGGTCTACAACCTGTTCAATCAGGTCAACTACATGAACCCCGGCGCGTCGTTCGGCGCGGCTTCGTTCGGCCGCATCACCGCCGCCAATCCGATGCGGCAGATCCAGATCGGCGGAAAGCTGATGTTCTAGTACCGCCAGCTCCTGGTGTCGGCGCCCGGCGGCGCCGTCGCCTCGATGCGCTTCATCATCTTCGGCGCGTGCATCTGGATGTAGCGCAGGCGCGAGTAGGCGTTCGGCCGCGTGTGGTCGCCGTTCCAGCAGTGCTCGGCGCGGTCGCCGTAGTCCACCTCGCCGCCGTAGGGCGGGTCCGTCGTCTTCAGGAAGTCCTCGGTCAGGTACACCGCGTTGTTGAGGTAGTAGTTGTCCATGTCGCCGACGTAGATGTTGACCTTGCCCTGGAGCTTCTTGCCGAGGCCCTTCGACCAGTCGCGCTGCAGGATGTAGCGCAGGTCGTAGTTCTCCTTGAGCTGCGCGGCGACCGCCGGGTCGATCGCGCCCGTGCGCTTGTCCCAGATCCGCTTCGGATAGCCGTCGGGTCCCACCGGCGCGTAGACCGCCTCCCAGATGTCGAACTGCCCGCCCGAGCGGCTCTTCGTGCCGAGCACCAGCTCGGCGCGGTTCGAGCCCTCGATCGTGGCCGAGACGTGGCCGAGGTAGTTGCGGTGGCTGGGGCGCGCGATGCGGCCGAAAGGCCCCTCGGACCAGTAGGCGTTCTTGTCGGAGTAGATGTCGGTCGTCATGTAGGCGCGGAAGTCGATCGGATCGGGGCAGGCGGCCCAGCAGCCGTTCCACTCGTCCGGGTAGAACGTCTGCACCGCGAGCGCCTCCCAGCCGCCCGTCGAGCCGCCGTAGAGGAAGCGCGCCCAGCCCTGGCCGATGCCGCGGAAGCGCTTCTCGATCTCCGGGACGAGCTCGTACTGGATCGCGTCGCCGTAGGGGCCGAGGTTCTGCGAGTTCACCGCGTAGGAGTCGTCGTAGTACGGGTTCGCGTGCTGGATCTCCGCCACCAGGAAGCGCGGGAAGTCGGCCGCGGTCCAGTCCTTGTAGAGCTGGTGGCCGAGCTCCTGCTGGGTCCGGTTGTAGCAGTCGAGGTGGAAGCGCTCGGAGTACTCGCACTTGATGTTCGGGTCCGCCGGCTGCTCTCGGAAGTCGTCCATCGTGCGGGGAAAGTGGCCGTGGAAGACGGCGAGCGGGAAGCGGGCCTGCGGGTGCTCGTCGAAGCCCGCGGGCAGCAGCACCACGGCTCCCAGGTGCATCGGCCGTCCCCAGAACTTCGTGAGCCGCTCGCTCTGGATGCGGATGTGCTTGACGAATTTCGTGTCGGCCGGCGGCGGGATCTCGGGGATCGCCTGGTCGAGCTCGAGGCGGAGCGTCTCGTCGCGCGCGGGATCGACGGCCACCTCGCGCGGCGTGCTGAAGAGGTTGCCCGGCGCGCGGTTCCACTGCTGGCCCTCGCCCCGGTCCATCGGCAGCTTCACCACGTGGCCGTCCGCGCGGTGGAACGTCTCGTACTTGTGGAGCAGAGCCTGCACGCGGTAGCCGCCCGCCTTGACGTCGCCGAGCGCCTCCGCCGGATAGCCGAGGACGCTCGCGTCGAAGACCTTGGCCTCGCCGGGCTTCCAGCCCAGGACGTCGATGCCGAAGACCTGCTGGCTCTTCGCGACGTCGGTGTCGCTGATCTGGAAGCGGGGCTCGGCGGAGGCGTCCGTCGAGAGCAGCAGCAGCAGGCGTCCGTCGAGCGGCCCTTTCGCGAGCGCCTCGGGATAGCTCACGGCGAAGCGCAGCCGCGCGGGCTCGGCGCCCGACGTGGTCCGGCTCGCGGCGAGAAGCAGCAGGGCGGCGACAGCGGGTCCGGCTCGGCGCATCGGGTTCCTCCGGTCGTGGTCCGTCGCGAGTATATGATTCGGCAGCGAGACGCGTCAGGAGGGCCGCCTTTGACCCAAGCCTCGGTTTCCGAGACCGTCGTCGCCCGCACCTTCCTCGGCCGCTGGCTGCGCCGAGGCCTCCTCGCCGGCTTCGGCGTCGGCTTCACGGTGCCCTACTTCGCGATCCTCAACGACGTGCACGTCGAGGGCGACGACGTGCTCGAGGGTCTCCCGCGCAGGAACGTGGTGTTTCTCGCCAACCACCAGACCTACTTCCTGGAGGCGATCGCGTTCTTCGACCTCGTGTACGTCCGCCACCAGATGCCGCTCGAGAGCCCGATCGTCCGCTTCTCGGCCGCCGAGGAAACGATGAAGCAGAACCTCCTCACCAAGCTCATGACGCTCGCGGGCGGAGTGACGTTCAAGCGCAACTTCCGCGAGGCCGGCCAGGACGTGAATCGCGCGGTGGACATGGACGGCGTCGCGCGGGTCGAGGAGGCGATCAAGGACGGCTGGCTGCTGCACTTCCCGGCCGGCACCACGAAGAAGGGCGCGCCGCTGCGGGGAGGCGTGACGCGGCTGCTGCACAACACCAAGGCCGTGGCGCTGCCGATGCGCGTCGAGGGCTTCCGCGAGCTGCTGCTGCACAAGCAGGTGCCGGGCAAGCTCTTCAAGCAGTGCTCGCTCAAGATCCACCCGCCGCTGCCACTTCGAGGATTTCTACGCCGCGCCGTACGAGAAGTCGGCCGGCACGCGCGTGCTGCGCATGCTGGAAGAGACGATCGGAGACTCGCCGGCCTGACGAGGGGGTGAGGTCATGGACGACCGCGAGAGACTCGAGAAGCGGGTGGCCGAGCTGGAGCGCCAGGTCGCGGCATTCCGCGGCGGCGGCCTGTTCCCCGCGCGCGGCATCCGCAAGCGCGCCGACTGGGGGATCGGCGACATCCCGTTCTACGACATCGCGTTCGGCGCCGATCCCGAGCGCGGCGAGCTGCGCGGGCACGCCAAGGGGATCATCGCGATCGGCGACTTCGCGACGGGCTTCCTGGCGCTCGGCGGCCTGTCGCGCGGCGTCGTCGCGTTCGGCGGGCTCGCGGCGGGGCTCTTCAGCTTCGGCGGCCTCTCGGTCGGACTGCTGAGCGCGATCGGCGGGCTCGCGATCGGCGGCCTCGCGCTCGGCGGCGCGGCCGTGGGCGGTGCGGCGATCGGCGGCGGTGCCTTGGGCTACTACGCCTGCGGCGGCGGCGCGCACGGCACCCACGTGGTGGACGCGATGCACCGCGACCCCGAAGCGGAGGAGTTCTTCCGCCGGCACGGCCTCGAGGGCGTCTGCAGCTCGGGCCGCTACCGCGTCCGCTGACGGCTGCCCATGACGACCTACGTCGCGCTGCTGCGTGGCGTCAACGTCGGCGGCCACAACATGGTCGCCATGCAGGAGCTGCGCAAGCTCTGCGAGCGGCTGGGCCTCGAGAACGCGACCACGCTGCTGCAGAGCGGCAACGTCGTGTTCCAGAGCGCGAGCCGCGACGCGTCCGCGCTCGAAGCGCGGCTGGAGCAGGAGACCGCCAAGCGGCTCGGCGTGAAGCCGGCGTACTTCGTGCGGACCGCCGACGAGTGGGCGTCGCTCGTGAAGCGGAACCCGTTCCGCGAGGAGGCCGAGCGCGACCCCGGCCACCTGCTCGCGGTGCTGATGAAGCACGAGCCGGGCGCGGGTGCGGTCAAGGCGCTGCGCGCGGCAATCGTCGGTCGCGAGCTCGTGGAGGCGCGCGGCCGCGACGCGTACTTCTTCTACCCGGACGGCGTCGGCCGCTCGAAGCTCACTCCGAACCTGATCGACAAACACCTGGGAGGCTCGGGCACGGCCCGCAACTGGAACACGGTGCTGAAGCTGTTGGCCCTGACTCGGGCTTGACACCACGCAGCGAGCGGGGGGTCAAAGGGGGGTGCGGCGCAGCACCCCCTTCTAAGAGAAATTCTCGGGCCTGAGGCCCATCTCCGGGCGGTAGTACGCCCGCAGCTGCTGCAGGTCTTTCTCGTAGTCGCCCGTCGGCTGGAAGAGCGGCCCGAAGAAGATGACCCGCCGCGGGTAGTCGAACGCGACCGGCAGGATCGGCACGCCCGCCTCGTGGGCGATGCGATAGAAGCCCGACTTCCACTGCTCGACGCGGCGCCGCGTGCCCTCGGGTGCCAGCACAACGGTCATCCGATCGGCTTCCTGGACGGCCCTCGCGACTTCGCCCACGAAGCCGCTGGCCTTGGTGCGATCCACCGGGATTCCGCCCAGCCAGCGCATGAAGACGCCGAACGGCCAGCGGAAGAGCGTGTGCTTGCCGATGAAGGTCCCGCCGAGACGCAGCGCGAGCTTGGCCTGGAGCCCCACCGGGAAATCCCAGTTCGAGGTGTGCGGCGCCACGATCAGCACCATCTTGGGGACGTCCGGCACGCTTCCCTCGAAACGCCAGCCCGTGAGACCCATGGTGAAGCGGCCCAGCGCGGAAGCCAGCCGGCTGTGGGCCCGCTGAACGTTCGGGCCCAGCTCGGGAACGTGGGGGTCGCTCCAGAGCGCCAAGGGGCTACCGCGCTCCCCCGACCTCGCGCCCGTCGAGGAAGACCGCCTCGATCTCGAGCGTGGCCGGGTCCGAGACGCTTCCGTCGCGCGAGCGCAGGAGAAGGAGCGACGCGCGCGCGTCGGGACGCAGGAGCGGCGTTCCGGAGTAGCCCGTGAGCGCGGCGAGGCGCTCGCGGAGCGAGGCCGCGTCGGGCGCCGCAGGCTTCGGGTGGGCGAGCGCGCCGAGCGCCGCGGCCAGGGTCAGGGGCGAAGGCGGCGCGACCGGCGGCGACCGGATCTCGATCGCCCGGACGGGGTCTCGGAGGTCGGCCACTTCGATTGCGGTCCGCGCGGGAGCGGCGAGAGCCTCCACGACGCGAAGCGCCTCCTCGCGGTCGGACCCGGCGACGTGCCAGCGTATGTTGGCCACGCCGAGACGGCTGATCGCGTCGAGCGACTCCGCCCTGAGCCACGAACGCGCGTCGATCCCGCGCACCGAGGCGACGAGCGCGGGCAGCAGCACGCGCTCCGCCGCGCCGCGGCGGCTCGCCGCGGCCAGCAGCCGCGCGTCGCCGACCTCGCGGATCCGCGACGGACCGGCCGGCCCGGGAGCCGGGCACGCAGCCAGCTCGGCGTCCTCGGCCAGCACGTCGAACGCCAGGTCGGCCCGGTAGGGCTCGGCCGCCGGCGCCTGGAAGACTCGTCCGCCTTCGAGGATCACGTCCGCGAAGCGGCCGTCGCTGTTCCGCGCGAGCTTCTCGTAGCGCGAGACGTCTTCGCCCGCGAGGTCGTCCCGCGCGAGCCCGTGCAGCACGCTCAGCAGCCCGACGTAGTTGAGCCGCGTCAGCTCGGCGAACGAGCCGCCGGCCGGAAGAGCACCGCTCTCGATCAGCACCACGGGCGTGCCCCACGCCGTGAGGTTGTCGCCGAAGGCGCGGGGGTTCCAGTCCTCGTCGTAGCGCGCGATCCCGCCGGGAGCGAAGGGCTCGAGCGTCCGCGCCAGCGCCGCGCACACGCGCTCGGGCGCGGGCGCGGCCCGGCGTGACGGTCAAGGCCGCATCGCCGGCCACGGCCAGGAGCGCGATCGTCGCCCGCACGCCGCTGTCGCCCACGGTCGTACGGCGGTTCTGGTCGTGCAGGTTGAAGCCCAGCTCGGGCTGGTATTTGTCGCGCACGCGCTTGAGCAGCTGCCCCTCCGGCGTCGAGAGCAGCAGGGCGTCGCGGTTGAGGTCCACCGCCTGCGCGTTGCGCCTCGCGTAGCGCTCGGCGCCGTCGGGGTTGAGCATCGGCAGGAGCAGCAGCGTCAGGCGCTCGAGGACCAGCCGGCGCTCGGGGCTGTCGCTCGCCAGCAGGTCGTGGGCGAGGTCGACGAGCGCCGGCGTCGCCGAGGGCTCGTCGCCGTGCATCTGCGACCAGAGCAGCACGCGGCGCGGGCCGCGGCCGAGCGTGGCGAGCTGGATCTCACGGCCCTCGACCGAGCGGCCGACGCTCTCGAGCGACAGCTGCCCGGGGTGGGCGGCCGCGAGCGCGCGCAGCCGCTCGCCGAGCTCGGCGTGGCGCAGGCACGGGGCGCTCGTCGCGACGAAGCGCCGCTCGGGCCAGGCGTCCCAGAGCGCCCGCGGCGAGAAGGCCGGGGCCGGGGCGGCTCCCGAGAGCAGGAGCAGGAGCGCTTCGGCGAGCGGCACGCGCGACCGCTTCAGGCCGCGGGCTCGGCGCGGTGGAGCGCCTTGCGGACGGTGGCGAGGTCGGCGCTGCCCAGCAGGCGCAGCTCGCGCAGCCGCCGCGGCCGCGCCTCGCGCACCATTCCGGCCGAGAGCGCGTCGGCGATCACCAGGTCGGCCGCCGGCAGCAGCCGGCGCCAGTCGGCGCGCCGCGTGACCAGCCGGGCTTCGACGAGCAGCTCGTCGCCGCGCAGGCCGCCGATCACCCCCTGCGCGATCTGGAGCACGATCGGCGATGCGGACACGAGCAGGATCGTCCCGCCGGTGGGAACCGACAGCACCGCCTTCTGATCCTCGTCCGAGCCCTCGACGCGGATCGTCTCGACCGGCGTGCCCGGCGCGGCGCGCAGCACCTTCGAGACGTGGTACGGCAGCGCCACGAGCAAAGCACCCGCGGCGAGGCCCGGCTCGCGCTCGAGCTCCTCGAGCGTGCAGCCGGAGGCGGGCACCCCGATCGTGGTGCGGATCTCGTGGGCGATCAGCTCGAGCGTCTCGCGCCGGGGGTCGACGATCACCACGCGCTCGGGCGGCGCCGCGCGCAGCCAGCGCTCGACCGCGGCGCGGATCTCGCCGCCCGAGTGTCCCTTGCGGAAGGCCGCGCTCAGCGCGAGCCGGATCATCTCGTCGAGCCCGCGGGCATCCTCGAGCGCGGCGGGCGAGCCGGCCCTCACGTAGACGCCGGCGCCGCGGCGCAGCTCGACGTGGCCCGCCGCCTCGAGCGCGCGGTACGCGGACGAGACCGTGTTCGCGTGCAGGCCGAGCCGGCGCGCGAGCGCCCGCACCGAGGGCAGCCGCTGTCCCGGGGCGAGCCCGCCGCTCAGGATGCGCAGCTCGAGCTGCGCCAGCAGCTGGTCGTGGAGCGGTACCCCCCCCTTGCGCTTGAGCACGAAGTCCATGTTGAGCTCCCGCGAGGCTCCGGGATTATGGACCGTCGCGGTCGCTCTTTGCCACGCCCCCGCAGCCCGGGTCGCCCGCCAGCGGACGGATCCGGTAGACGGCCGCCCGAGGCTCGACGTGGACCGGCTCGAGCATCTCCGCCTCCAGCAGCAGCTGCCGGACGGAGCGCGGACGCGACTCGGCGCCCTCCGCGGTGACGCCGGAGAAGTAGACGTAGCTCGCCCCGAGGCCGCGCGCCACCTCCACGGCGCTCGCCGCGTCGGCCGCGCGGAAGAAGGACAGCACCTGCGCCTCGCGCGCGGCGACGCGCCCCGGCGTCGTGAACTGCTGCCAGTACGGGATGAAGGCCGCGAGCGGCACCCGCCGGCCGGCGAGCACCACGACCGGAGGGACGAGGGCGACACCCGGCCGCGTCAGCACGACGTCGCCCGGACAGCTCGCCGCGCGCAGCGCGTCCATCGCGCGCACCGTGGGCGGCGGCAGCCGCTCGGGCTGCGCCCGTGCACGCCGCACCACGAGCTCGGCCGTGGCCGGCAGGGTGAGCAGCAGCACGATCGCGGTGCGCAGGAGCGACCCCGTCGAAAAGGCGGCGAGCGCGGGGAGGGCGAAGAGCCAGAGCAGAAGCGCGCTCGCCTGGAGGAAGTAGTAGCTCTCGTCGTAGGCGGGGTCGGCCGTGATGCGGAGGACGAGAGCCAACGGCCAGCCCGTGAGCGCGAGCGCGCCGAGGCTGGCCGCTGCCGCGTCGCCCCGCCGCAATGCACGGAGCGCCGACGGGATGCCGACCGCTCGCAGCCCGAGCGACAGCACGAGCCAGGCGAGGCCGGAGAGCGCGAGCGCCAGCCCCCGCACTTCGGGCAGCCCGAAGGCGATCCGCGCCGGGTTGGTCGGAGCGAAAGGCACGAAGGCGACGCGCACGCTTTCGCCTCCCGGTGGAGCCGTGGAGCCGAGGGCGAGCACCAGTACGACCAGCGCGACGAGGGCGCCGATCGGCACGAGCGCGAGCCGTGAGCGCCGCGCGAGCCAGGCGAGGCCGAAGGCCAGCAGGAGCTGCGCGGCCGTGAACGCCTTCAGGAACCCGACGCCCGCGCCGAGCACGGCGGCCAGGATCCGGTAGCCGCCCCCCTCGCCCCGCTCCGCGCGCGCCAGGGCCACGGCGGCCGCCAGCACCGCCGCCATCGCGGGCGAGATCGAATTCGCGAACAGCACGGCCTCGACGAAGTTGCCGCCGAGCTTCATCGCCGCGTTCGGGGAGTGGAGCAGCCAGCCGAGCACGAACGAGAAGTCGGCCGCGAGCGGCACGAAGCCCGCGAGGCGCACCGCGGCGGCGCCGAGGCCCAGCGCGTGGGCCGCGGAGCGGAGCGCAAGCACGAGTGCTATCCCCCAGAGCGTGACGTCGAAGCGGCTGATCGCGTCGTAGGGGTGGATCCCGGCCCAGCGCGCCGCGGCAGCGCGCACCAGGTGGGTCCCGACGTGGTAGTGCATCGGCACGCCCGCGAGCCCGGGCACCTGCGGCGGGTAGGAGGCGACGAGCTCCCACGTCACGCCGACGTGCACGGCCGTGTCGACGTGCTCGCCGACGTCGAGCCGGAAGGCGCCATCGCCGTCGACGCGGTTCGCGCGGTACTCGGCCGCGGCGAGCACGGCGACGAGCGCCACGACGGCCGGCCACGCCCCGCGCAGGCTCGGCCCGTCCGCCGCCAGCTCGATCGAAGACGGCCGGCGCAGCAACGGGACGAGGGCGAGCGCCACGAGCGCGGGAAACAGCAGCGGCCAGCCGCTCACCAGGCTCAGCCAGCAGGCGCCCGCGCTGAAGAGCAGGCCCAGCGGCACGACGAGCGCGGGATCGACGCGAACCCGCGCGAGGCGCTGGAGTGCTACGCCGGGGCCGAGGATCGCGAGCGCGGCGAAAGCCGCGAACCGCAGCGTGGCGAAGACGGGATCGCTGCCGTCGGCCAGGCCGCCTCCTTCAGATCTCGAGCTGCTTGTCGACCTTCGTCAGGCAGCGCGACCCGGTCCGCGTCACGAGCGCCACGTCCTCGATGCGCACGCCGCCGAGGCCGAGGTAGTAGAGCCCCGGCTCGACCGTCACGACGTGGCCGGCCCGCATCACGCACGGCCGCTTCCCGATCGAAGGCGCCTCGTGGATCTGCAGCCCGAGCCCGTGGCCCGTTCCGTGGAAGAAGCCCTGCATGCGGCCGTTCTTGACGCCCGTCCGGTAGCCCTGGCGCTCGAACAGGCGCTGGATCGCCTCGTGGATCTGCATGCCCTCGACTCCCGCGCGCAGCATGCGGTGGCCGAGCCGCACGCCCTCGTGGACGATCGCGTAGAGCTCGTGGAGCGCGAAGCTCGCCTTGCCGCGCACCACGGTCCGCGTGAGGTCGCCGAAGTAGCCGGTCGCTTCCGAGCGCGGGAAGATGTCCATCACGACCGGCTGGTTGGCGCGGATCGGCCCGTGGCCGCCCTCGTGCGGGTCGACCGCCTGGTCGCCGGGAGCGCAGATCGTGTGCGCGGGCACGAAGCCGTCGGCCATCATCCGGGTGTTGACCACCGAGCGCAGGTCCTCGGCGCGTGAAGCGGCGTCCGTCGCGCACGAGCCAGCCGCCGCGGATGCGGCAGGATTTGAGCGCCTCGATCCCCGCCAGCAGGCCCGCCTCCGCGGCGCGCAGCGACGCCTCGATCGCGCGCACCTCGCGCGGCTCCTTCAGCTCGCGCTCCGGCCAGAAAGGCTCGGGACCGAGCTCGAGCCGGATTCCCTTGCGGCCGCAGCTCCTGCGCGAGCCCGAGCGGGAAGCTGCGCGGCACGCTCACCCGCCGCAGGCCCAGGAGCCGCAGCACGCGCGCGATCACGTCGGCCGCGGGCGCGCGGCGGCCGCCCTTCTCGAGCGGCGCCGCGATCCCGGACCACGACAGCACCCGATCGACGGTGGCCTGGCTGCGCGCGCGGTCCATCTCCAGGTCGCTCATCACGAGGATGCGCGTCCTGCCCTTCTGGACGAAGAGGAACGGGTCGGGCGCGAAGAAGCCCGTCGGATAGAGGA
This sequence comes from uncultured Acidobacteriota bacterium, assembly GCA_963744315.1. Lineage (GTDB taxonomy): Bacteria > Acidobacteriota > Vicinamibacteria > Fen-336 > Fen-336 > DATBSL01. The sequence goes on along the minus strand of CAVUTB010000004.1, from coordinate 684,243 downwards.
TGTCGGCGTCGGTCTCGGAGGCGGCGTAGATCAGCCGGCCCGCGGACGCCTTCGCCATCTCAGATGCCGCCGTCGGCGCTGAAGCCGCCGTCGATCGGGATCACGACGCCCGTCACGAAGGACGCCGCGTCGCTGCAGAGCCAGAGCAGGGCAGCCCTGCAGCTCCGCGGGTCGCCGAAGCGGCCCATCGGCGTGCGGGCCAGGATCGAGCGGCCGCGGTCGGTCGGCGTGCCGTCGGGGTTCACGAGCACGGCCTTGTTCTGCTTTGTCACGAAGAAGCCGGGCGCGATCGCGTTGACGCGCAGGCCGGGGCCGTGGTGGCGCGCGAGCTCGACGGCGAGCCAGCGCGTGAAGCTGTCGACGCCGGCCTTGGCGGCGGAGTAGCCGGACACGCCCTTCAGCGGGCGCTGCGCCGCCATCGACGAGATGTTCACCACGCTGCCCTTCTTGCGCTCGGCCATCGCCTCGCCGAACACGAGCGTCGGGTACACGGTGCCGTGCAGGTTGAGGCGCAGCACCTCGTCGAACGCGTCGAGCGGCAGCTTGAACGGCGTCACGTTGTCGGTGCGGGCGCGCGCCACGTTGCCGCCCGCGGCATTCACCAGGATGTCGATGCCGCCCCACGCCTTCACCACCGCGTCGCGCGCGCTCTTGAGCTCGGCCTCGTCGAGCGCGCTCGCGACCACGGCCATCGCCTGCGCTCCCGTCTTCCGGAGCGCCTCGGCCTTCGTCTCGCCCGACTCCTTGTTGCGGCCGAGCACGGCCACACGCGCGCCCGCCGCGGCGAGCGCTTCGGCCAGGCTACCGCCGAGAACGCCGTAGCCGCCGGTGACTACGGCCACGCGGTCCTTGAGCTCGAAGAGATCAGCTGGCATCGCGTTCGTCTCGTCCTTTCACGCCGGCACCTCCGGGGTGCGGCCGTCCTTCGGATCCGCCCAGCGGTCGTTCGGGATCAGGGGCGACCAGCCGGGGCGCAGCGGGTCCTGGTCGTAGGGATAGCTCCCGAGCTTCTGGAAGAGCTCGTGGTAGCGGCCGAGCTTCTCGCGGTCGAGCTTCACGCCGAGCCCGGGAGCGGTCGGCACGGCGATCGCCCCGCCCGAGTACGGAAGCTTGCCGCCCACGATCACGTCGTCCTCGAGGTGGTGGTAGTGCGCGTCGGCGGCGAAGCTCAGGTTCGGGACCACGGCGCCCATGTGCAGCATCGTGGCGAGCTGGATCCCGAGCTCGCCCGACGAGTGGACCGCGACGCCGAGCTGGAAGGTCTCGCAGATTCCGGCCGCCTTCACGCACGGCCGGATCCCGCCCCAGAACGTGGTGTCGAGCAGGATCACGTCGACGGCGGTGTCGAGCACGTTCGCGGCGAGCTGCTCGAAGCCCACCACCACGGTGTTGGTCGCGAGCGGCATCCGCACCTTCTCGCGCACGCGCCGCATGCCGTGGAGCCCGAACACCGGGTCCTCGAGGTAGTCGTTGCGCAGGTCCTCGATCGCCTGGCCGAACCAGATCGCCTGCTCGGTCGACCAGGCGCCGTTCGGATCGAAGCGGAAGCGGTCCCCCGGCAGCGCCGCGGCGAGCGCGCGGTAGCACTCGAGCTCGTACTCCGGCGCGAAGACGCCGCCCTTCAGCTTGTGGCTCGTGAAGCCGTGGCGCGCCTTGAGCGACTTCGCGAGCGCCACGAGCTGGTCGACCGTCCGCACCTCGCCCTTGCCGTCCTTCGGGCTCGCGTACCGGAAGAAGAGATACGACGCGAACGGCACGCTGTCGCGCAGCCGCCCGCCGAGGATCTCCGAGACCGGCACGCCCCACTTCTGGCCCAGGATGTCGAGGCAGGCGAACTCGAGCGCCGCGAGCAGCTGCGTGCGGTTGTTGTAGAGAGAAGCGGTCGGGTTGGCGATCCGGTAGCGCATCTCCTCGAGCCGTGCCGGATCGTGCCCGAGCAGGTAGCGCTCCAGTCCCTTGAACGCGGCGGTGGCGCTCTCGCCGCCCCCGCCCATCTCGCCGAGGCCCGTCAGCCCCTCGTCCGTCTCGACCTCGACGATCGTGCGCACGAAGCGGCCCCAGTGGCAGCCGTTCGCGTGGCGCAGCGGCGCCTCGAGCGGGACGCTGACGGGTGTCGCCTTGACCGCGGTGATCTTCATGTGCGGACGGATTGTACTTCCACGGCGACGGCGCGCTAACGCCGGCCTGCGGGATCGCGTCATTCCAGGCATGAGCGCCCGCCTCGGGCGGGCCTGGAGGTCGCCATGCAGAAGACTTTCGTCGCCGCCGTGCTCGCGGTCGTTGGGCTCGCCTCGCTCGCGCAGGCGGGCGGGCAGCAGGTGGTTGCCCAGGTGAGCGCCGACGGCCAGTCGGTGGTCGTGAGGACCTATCGTTGCGGCACGCCGTCGAGCCTCGCGCTGCGCGGCACGGCGGAGGGCCTCGTCTCCGGAGAGCGGCGCAGCCTGGAGCTCTCGATCGCGGCCGCTTCAGAGCCCGGTGTCTTCCGGATCGCGCGGCAGTGGCCGGCCGAGGGCCGCTGGGTCCTGGTGCTGAACGTCACGGGCGAGCGCGGCGTGAGCACGCTCGTCACGCTCGAGCCCGGCGCGTCGCTCAAGATCGCCGACCAGAAGCAGAGCTTCGAGAAGCCGCAGCCGGAGCGGATCGCCGCGGCGCTCGGTACTCCGGCACCCGCCGCGCGCTGAGCGCACGGTCGCCGAGCGGCCTCCTCGTACGGGCGCGTCGAGGAGGCCGCGTTTGTCGCGCGCCGCGCCGCTCGGGCTAAGCTCCCGGCCCGTGAGCCGCGCCGCGTGACGAGCCCCGACCCGGACGCTGCCACGCTTCCGCGCGACCACGGCGAGCTTCCCGACTGGAGCACCGCCGAGCTCGACGCGCCGCCGCCGTTCTCCTTCAAGAGCGCGTTCAAGGTGATCGGGCCGGGCGCGATCATGGCCGCGACCTCGATCGGCGGCGGCGAGTGGCTGGTCGGCCCTGCCGCGGCCGTGAAGTACGGTACGCAGCTCTTCCTGATCGCGACGGTCGCGATCGTGCTCCAGGTGATCTTCAACCTCGAGGCGATCCGCTACACGCTCTACACGGGCGAGCCGATCCTGGCCGGGATCATGCGCCTCAAGCCGGGCCCGCGCTTCTGGGCGGGCAGCTACGGTGTTCTCGGCTTCCTGCAGCTCGGCTGGCCGGCGCTCGCGGGAAGCGCGGCGGCGACGCTCTTCGGCGCCTGGAACTCCCGCATGCCCGGTCCCGCGGATCACGGCACGCAGGCCTGGATCGCGACCGGCCTGATCCTCGCCGTGGTGCTGATCCTCTCCTTCGGCGGCACGATCGAGCGGATGCTCGAGAGGTTCGCGTGGATCATGCTCGGCGTCGTCTTCCTGTTCCTGCTGGTCGTCAACGTCGCGTTCGTTCCGTTCTCCCACTGGGCGGAGACCTTCCTGGGCTTCTTCCGCTTCACCGGCCTGCCGCACCCGATCGACTGGGGCCTGATCGGGGCGCTCGCCGCGACCGCGGGGTCGGGCGGCCTCGGCAACCTGACCGTTTCGAACTGGATCCGCGACAAGGGCTTCGGCATGGGTGCGAAGGTCGGCGCGATCCCCAGCGCCGTCGGCGGCCACGCGGTCCAGCTCTCGCCGGTCGGAACGGTGTTCCCGACGACGGCGGCGAACCTCGCGCGCTGGCGCGAGTGGCTGCGCTACGTCCACGTCGACCAGATCTGGGTCTGGGGCCTGTTCTGCTTCCTCGGCATGTACCTGAACGTCAACCTGGCGACGGCGATCATCCCGCACGGGACCGATCTCCAGGGCCTCGCCGCCGGCGCCTACCAGGCCGAGTACCTCGCGAAGATCTGGCCGGGCTTCTGGTTCCTCACGCTCTTCAACGGCTTCTGGATCCTGTTCAAGACGCAGCTCGGCAACACCGACGTGCTGGTGCGCACCACGGCCGACGCGCTCTGGATGTCGCACCCGCGGGTCCACTCGGGCGTCGGGATCCGCGTGGTCTACTACGGCATCCTCGCCGCTCTTCTCGGTGTGGGGCGTGGTGGCGATCCGCTCAGCCTCGCCCTTCCAGCTCTTCAAGGTGCTCGCGAACGTGGCGGGCCTCGTGCTCGTGATCGCGGGGATCCAGATCTTCCGCGTCAACCGCCGCTTCCTGCCGCGCGGCGGTGCGCCCGCCGCTCTGGCGCGAAGCCGGCCTGCTGCTGTGCGTCGCCTTCTACGCGTTCTTCTCGTGGTTCGGCCTGCGCGACGTGCTGCGCGGCCTGCTGCAGTAGCGCTACCCACCGCAGCTGGACTGCGCCGCCTCGCGGACGAGCTCCGAGAACCCGCGCTGATCGATGAGCCCCAGGGAGCGGAACCTCTCGCCCTGCCGCGCGACGCAGCTCACGTAGTCGCCGTGGGACTTCCACGCATTTTGACCGCCCGACGGGCCGCTGCAGGGGCAGAGCGGCTCGATCGAGGCAGCCGGACGAGTCGACCGTCGCGCCGGCGGACGTCAGGCCGCACGTGTCCGCTGCGTTGTCGACTCCATCGCCGTCCGTGTCTGGATCGCAGGCATCGCCCAGCCCATCCGCATCGAAATCCGCCTGCTCGGCGTTGGAAGCCAGCCGGCAGTTGTCGACGGAGTCGGCGACCTGGTCGCCATCCAGGTCCGGGTCGGGCTGTTTGGGATCGCTTCCCGCGCCGAACTCGCGCCCGTCGGGGATGCCATCCCCGTCGGTATCCTGACGGGTCGGGTCGGTGCCGAGCTGGACCTCGAAGCCATCGTCGAGGAGGTCCTGGTCCGTGTCGCGGACGAGGGGAAGCGTGCCGAACTCCATCCACTCGGCACTGTCCACCAGGCCATCCTCGTCGGTATCCGTGTTCGGGTTGGTGGCGGCGTCCTCCACGAAGAACGCGACCGCCATGCTGCCCGTCGGCCCCTCCGGAGTCGTGACCCGGAGGTCCGCGACATGCCTCCCGGGAGAGACCGCTGGAAGCGCGACGCGCCGGCCCGTTCCGACGACCTTGCCGTCGAGCAGCCAGGTGAGGGCCGGCTCGGGAACCACGGGATCCTGCAGGTCGCTCGCGAGACCGAAGAGCTCCACGGCCGCGCCGGACCGGACGACCTCCCCGTCGACAGGAGCCACGATCAGGGCCACGGGCGCCCTCGCCTCGAGGTTCACCGGCCCGGCCTCGTCCGCCCCCACGTTGAAGCCGTCGCTGACCTGGACGCGGAGTCGCCAGTCGCCTTTGCCCATGGGAAGCTTCGACAGGTCGAGCGCGGCCTGGGTCTCCGCGCCGGCCGCGAGGAGAACCCAGCGGACGCCGTCGCGGCTGGCTTCGAGGCGGTACGACAGCGGCCCGCCGTTGGGATCGGTGGCGCTCCAGGCCACGACCTCTTCGCCCTCGGACGCCCACTTCGTGGGCCCCGCGGGACGCAGAATCTCGACCGAGGGCGCCGCGTCGGAAACGTCCCTGGCGGCCAGCTCCTCGTCGTCGTGGAACACGGCGATGCGCCGGACGCCCGAGATCGCGGGGATCAGCTCGTGAAAGACGGCCGCGGGGAACCCCGCGTCGCCGAAGCCGTGGGCCGTGTGGGGCCGGGGCTCGAACCGGCGCACGTAGAGCAGCCGGCGGCCGGGGCCGTACAGCTTGAGGAAGTAGTCGCCCTCCGGGTCGTCAACGGGAGCGGGCGCCGATTCGGGCAACGTGACGAAGAAGGCGGGTCGCAGCTCGACCGAGTCGTCGGCCAGGATGCGTCCGGCGATCTCGAGATAGGGACCTCCCGCCGAGGCCTCGCTGCCGCTCGGCGCCGCCGCTCGGCTCTTCGCGCTGCCGTGGAAGTCGGCGCGGGGACCGAACGGTAGGCGCCGATGATGTTCTGCCAGGTGTACATGGACGCCCAGATAGGACCAAAGAAGTTGAACGGATCGGCGGTGCTGCCGCCGTACGACATGAAGTCGTGGGTGTGGTTGTCGAACCTCTCCGGAGGCAACACGACCATGGTCGAGGTATCGAATCCAAAGGCGTCGTCCTCGACCGCTCCGTGTTCGCTCGGATAGCCGGGGTCGAAGCCGCCTCCGAATTCTTCCCCGTGGTCGCACGGAGTGGCGTTGCACGCGTGGTGGAACCCGAGACTGTGCGTGGCCTCCTGGGCGAAGACCGGGCCGCAGGTCGCGCTGGTCAGGCTCTTCGGCGGCCCGCCGATGGCGGCACCACCGGCGCAGCCCAGCGGCGCCCCTCCGGGGATACCGGAGGGCGGGTTCGGGTGTGTGCGGTGGCTCATCATGATCGGCAGCACGGTGTAGTTCTGCGTGGCGCCCGCATTCTCGGAACTGACGTCCGACTGGAATGTGAGGGCGTCGGGGACCCCTGGGATCGCTGGCTTGACGAGTATGTCTGCGGAGTAGTCCCAGGCCATCCTCCCCCAGCGCCAGCTCATGCGGAGCCTTCGCGGATCGACAGGGGTCGCCCCGAGCCACCATCCCACGGTCCTGGCGATGTCGGCGCTGGATGGCGCGAGGCTTCGGGGCTTGCCGGCGGCGTCGCGCCAGAAGAGCTCCGTCGCGTAGATCTTGAGCTCGATGTCCTGGGTCTGGACCTGGCGGAAGCTGACGGTGACGTCGAGGGCATTGTTGGCTCCGCACCCCTTGCATTCCGGCTGGTGGGACGGCCCGAGCGGGTTGACCAGCGCGAGCAGGCGGATGTTTCCCTCGGCGGTCCAAGTCTCGGGGGAGCAGGAAGTTCCACGACCGGTTCGGATTCCTGCGCGTGTCGTCCAGGGTCCACTCGGAGTCGGCCCGCACCGAGCTGTTCACCGGTGACAGCGGCGATCCGGGAAGAAAGGCGCCGAAGGAGTCGAGCCCGATCAGCGTCGCCGTCACGGGAGGAATGGCGCCGCCCGAAGGAATGGCGCCGTCCTCTACGACGAGCCGGGGATGGACGCGCACCACGGTGCGGCGGCCCGGAACATGCTCGAACGGGTCCACCACCGTGAACGTGCCGTCGCGGTCGGCCCGGCTTGGGATCGCCGTGCGGAGGCCCTGCGTCATCTCGACGGCCCGGGGCAGGATGTCGAAGGACGCCAGCGGAGCCGCCGGGCCCGCGACGGTTATCGGGGTGCTGGCCCGCTGCGCCAGGGCCCCCGCAGCACAAGTCGTGCCTAGGGCGGCGGCACAGACCTCGACACGGTGACCACCCACGGCGGCATCGGCAGGCACGACGAAGTCCTGAAAGAAGGTGCCGTCGATCGGGATGAAGAAGCGCTCGACCTCTCGTCCGTCCCACAGGACTATCCCCGGATAGCCGCCGGGCGTAAAGCCCGACCCCTCCAGCCTGATGGTCACCCCCGCGTTCGCAGAGAACGGGTTGGCGGTCAGGGTCGCTGCAGAGGCCAACCCTGCGTCCAGCGAGAATGCCGCCAGGCACGCCGCGAGCGTGGCGGCGGCTCGCCCGTCAAGGACGGGCGTGATGCGTGGGATCATGTTTCCCTCCCGGTCCGGCGAAGAACCCTCAGCGCGCGACGGCCCTGCCGCCGCCTATTCGGACCGATGCCGCCCTGGGGCTCATCATTCGAACCTGGTTCGGCGGTGTGGTTACGCAGTCGACGTTGGTCGCTCTTCCGTGTCGGTTCTACCGGGAGCGTGGGAGCCACGCCATCCCACATTGTGGGGAGGAGCGCCGACGGGCCTGCGCGACGTGCTGCGCGGCCTGCTGCACTAGTCGATCCGCGCCAGGAATAGCAACCGACGCCCCGTCGTTCTTCCCTTGCGGGCGGCTGAGCGCCGCTCCTCGACCGCGAGGTGTGGGCATGCGATCAGCCAAGCTTCCCCTGGCCTTGTGCTGCCTGGTGCTCCTGAGCGCCTGCGGAGGCGCCGGGACGCCGACCAGCTCAGGAGGCGCCACGCCCTCGCCGACTGCGCCCCCCTCGAGCGCGCCCGCCATCGGCGACGATGCGTCACTCTTTCGGCTGGTCACGCAGACCGAGCCGTTCGCCGCCTACGGGCTCTTCCCGAACGCCGAAGAGTTCACCACGGGTCGGCTCGTGGGCTCCGCGGCCCATCGGCCGGTGGTGCGCGTGACCTTGAACGGCCGGGCGGCGAGCGCGCTCGTGGGCGGGCGGCTGCCCGCGGGAGGTCGCTTTCCCGACGGATCGATCGTGTTCAAGGAGATCCGTGCGGGCCAGTCGGCGATGCCGCACGTCTACGCGCTGATGTATCGCGACCAGGCGAACCCGCTGGCTGGCGACGGCTGGCTCTGGGCGGAATACAGCCCGACCGGATCGGTGGTGTACTCCGTCACGGAAAGAGGCAGTGGTTGCGTGGGCTGTCATCGATTGGAGCGCGGGCCCCAGAACGACCTGGTGCGGACTTTTGAACGCCAGCAGTAGTCCTTCGGTCGCGGATTCGACTACGCCCTGACGCTTCCGTCTCCGGCCGCTGGCTCCGGCTCTTCCGGCTTCTCCGGCGCCGCGGCTCGCTTGCTCGGCGGCTGGACGGTGCGGGGAGACAGTGCGAGCACCAGCGCCATCCCGGCGGCGCACACGCCCGCCTGGAAGACGTCGCGCCACACGTCGTACCACTCGCGGGCGAGCGCCTGGCTCTGACAGGCGAACATCGCCGCGAGGAGCAACAGCCGGCGGTCCCTGACGCGCAGGAACTGCACCAGGCTCACGACCGCCGCGGCCACGAAAATCCCTACCATCCCTGACCTGCGCCTTGGGGGGTTTCTGAGGCAACTCCGTCCGAGACGGAGGCAAGCGCCAGGCTGTCTCCCTCTTGAGCAGCAACCTCGTCGCTCCTACGCCGTCTCGACCTCGACCAGCACGTCGTAGAACGTCGCCCCGCGTCCCATGTCGCTCAGCTCCTGGCCGGTGACGGCGTTGGCGTTGCGGCCGCCCGGGCACATCTTCGCCCACCAGATCGACAGCCCGACGACGACACCCGGGCGCGCCGTGTCCGACACGTGGGCCTTCGCCAGGAAGGACCCGCGGTCGTTGAAGGTGCGGACCATCTGCCCGTCGGCGATGCCGCGGCGCGCCGCGTCGTCGGGGTGGATCGTCAGGCTCGGCTCGCCCTCGCGCCTCACGAACACGGGCTGCGCCGAGAAAGTCGAGTTCAGGAAGTGGTGCGCGGGCGGCGAGATGAAGGCGAGCGGGTAGCGCTTCGCGAGCTCCGGCGAGCTCGTCGGCCCCTCGCGCGGCGGCGTGTAGCCCGCGAGCGGGTCGAGCCCCTCGGCCGCGAGCTTGTCCGAGAGCAGCTCGCACTTGCCCGACGGCGTCGGGAAGCCGCCCTCGGCGAACGGCCGGTACGGGTCGGGGACGCTCAGGCGCACCGAGCGTCTCGCGCTCGAGCCGCTCGAAGTCGATCCCGGCCATGCGCTCGTGGTCCCACAGGAACGCCTGGCGCGCCATCTGCTCGTCCGACTCGCGCAGGCAGGGATGGTCGAGGCCCATGCGCGCCGCGAGGCGGCGGAAGAGATCCGTGTTCGAGAGCGACTCCCCCACGGGCGCGATCGCGGGCTTGCTGAGGCTGATGTAGAGGTGGCCGTAGGCCTTGTGGATGTCGTAGTGCTCGAGCGTGGTGGTCGCCGGCAGCAGCATGTCGGCGAAGTCCGCGGTGTCGGTCTGGAACTGCTCGTGGACGACCGTGAACAGGTCCTCGCGCATGAGCCCGCGGCGGACGGCCTCCTGCTCGGGCGCGACGGCGCCGGGGTTGCAGTTGTAGACGAAGAGCGCCTTGACCGGCGGATCGAGCGTCGCGTCGTTGAGGATGCGGCCGAGCTGGCTCATGTTGAGCGTGCGCGTGCCGGGCCGGATCAGGTCGGGCCGCTGCAGCGCCGCCTCGTTCGACCGGGAAGGTGCCCGACACCGACAGCATCACCCCGCCGCCGGCGTCGCGCCAGGCGCCCACCACCGCCGGCAGGCAGGCGATCGTGCGCACGGCCATGCCGCCGCCCGCGTGGCGGTTGAGGCCGTAGTTGACGCGGATCGCGGACGGCCGCGTCGTCGCGTACTCGCGCGCGAAGCCCTCGATCTCGGCGACGCGTCAGGCCGGTCGTCTCGGCCGCGCGCGCAGGCGTCCACTCGCGCACGCGCTCGCGCAGCTCCGCGTGGCCCAGGCGTGTACTTCTCGAGCCACTCGCGGTCCTCGAGCCCGTCGCGGAAGATCACGTGCATCATCCCGAGCGCGAGCGCCGCGTCCGTGCCGGGATAGAGGGCGAGATGCTGGTCCGACTTCTCGGCGGTTCGCGAGCGGAACGGGTCGATCGTCACGAGCCGCGCGCCCTTCTTGCGCGCCGCTTCGACGAACGGCCACAGGTGCACGTTCGAGCTCACGATGTTGCCGCCCCAGGAGACGATCAGCCGCGCATCGGCGACGGCCTCGGGATCGAAGCCGATCGTCTTCCCGCAGGTCGCCTTGTAGCCTTCGCCGCCGGCGCTCGAGCAGATCGTGCGGTCGAGCAGGCTCGCCCCGAGCGCGTGGAAGAAGCGGCGGTCCATGCTCGCGTTGCCGAGCATCCCCATGTTGCCGGCGTACGAGTACGGCAGGATCGACTGCGGCCCGTGCTCGTCGGCGATCGCGCGCAGCCGCGTCGCGGCGATGTCGAGCGCCTCGTCCCAGCCTGATGCGCTCGAAGCGGCCCTCGCCCTTCTTGCCGACGCGCCGCATCGGGTGGAGCAGCCGCTCGGGGCTGTAGACGCGGTCCAGGTAGTGGTTGACCTTCGCGCACAGGAAGCCCTGCGTGAAGCGGTGCTCGGGGTCGCCGCCGATCGCGACCGCGCGGTCGCCCTCGACGTCCACGGTCATGACGCAGGTGTCCGGACAGTCGTGCGGGCAGACGACCTTGAGCTGACGACGATCACCGGCTCATGCTGTCGTGACCTTCTCGGCCAGGATCGGGGTGGGCCGGCCGAGGTCGTCCACCGCGACCAGCACCACCTCGGCCTCCGTGACCTTGACCCGCTCGCCCTTGCCGCAGCCCCAGCGCTCGGCCTCCACGAGCACCTTCACCGTGATCGAGGTCCGGCCGATGCGGGCGGTCTCGGTGAAGAAGCTGATGATGTCGCCGACGAACACCGGCGCGTGGAACTCGACCTCGTGCATCGACTTCGTGACGTAGCGGTGCGGCGCCGCCTTGCGCGCCTCGACCGCGGAGGCGAGGTCGATGTGCGAGAGGATCACGCCGCCGAAGATGGTGCCCAGGGCGTTCGTGTCCTTGGGCAGCAGCATCACCTTGATCGCGGGGATCCGCTCGGGGGCCACGGCTCAGGATAACCCGCGGAACAGCCAGACCGACGGCGTCAGCCGAAGGTCAGCGGGTTGCCGGCCGAGTCCACCGTCCCGCGGCAGAGGCTCTCGTAGATCTCCCAGCCCGCGCGGTAGGCGCGCTCGAGCACGACGGTCTTGTAGCGGCCCGAGGGCTTGCCCGCGTGGTTGCCCTTGCGACGGCGATAGACCTGCGCCGGCACCACCTCGCCGGCCAGCGGCTCCACGTAGACGGTGTCGCGCGGCAGGTGCGTCGACTCCTTGGAGTCGAGCAGCTGGATGTCCTCCTCGGTCAGCCCCTCGACGAGAATGCCGACCACGACGTCGGCCGGGCTCGGCTCGAGGTTGAGGACACCCCCGTTCCACTCGGGGCGGAAGACGTTCCAGATCCGGCGCCAGCCCGGCAGGCGCGCGGGCCGCAGCGTCAGCGCGTCGGCGCGCTCGCCGAGCGCGTCGCGCAGCCCGTCGGCCGACATCAGGGTTCCGTAGGTGAAGAGGTTCAAGTCCTCGTCACGCCTCTTTAGCGCGCGCCGGGCGCGGCCTCCGCGGGCTTCTTCGGCGCCTTGTTCTCCCCCTTGACCTTCATGCCCTTGAGCTCCGGCGCCGCGGGCGCAACGGGCGGCAGGGGCTTGCGCGGCAGCAGCTCGTCGCGGTTCGCGGCCTGGTACGCGAAGGTCGCGATCACCACCGCGGCCTGCATCAGGTCGTCGCGCTGCAGCCGGTCGTACACGTCCATGTCGGTGTGGTGCGTCGCGAAGAAGCCGCCCTCGTACTCGATCGGGTCCTGGATGAACTGGAAGCCCGGCAGCCCGACGGCGTCGAAGGACTGGTGGTCGGTGCCGCCGGTGTTGCGCAGCGTGACGCGCTTGGCGCCGAGGTCTTCGACGGCGGACAGCCAGCTCTCGAAGACCGGCTTCACGGCGGCGTTCTCCTGCAGGTAGATGCCGCGGATCTTGCCGGTGCCGTTGTCGAGGTTGAAGTAGGCCGCGAGCTTCGCGTGGTCCGGCTTCAGGGTGATCGGCGCCGGCGGATCGTTGCGCAGGAAGCTCGGGAGCTCGGTCGGGGGTCGGCTCCGGCGCGGGCGGGCGCGAGGCGAAGTGCTCGTTGACGTAGGCGCGCGAGCCGAGCAGTCCCTGCTCCTCCCCGCCCCAGAGGCCGATGCGGATCGTCCGGCGCGGCCTGGCGTCGATCGCCTTCAGGATCCGCATCACCTCCATCATCACGGCGGAGCCCGCGGCGTTGTCGGTGGCGCCGGTGCCGGGGTGCCACGAGTCGAAGTGGGCGCCGACCATCACCAGCTCGGCCTTCTTGTCGCTGCCCGGCAGCTCGGCCACCACGTTGTAGCCGTTGGTGTCGTTCTCGTGGAACGTGGCCTTGACGTCGAGCTCGACCTCGACCTCGAGCTTGCGGTCGATGAGCCGCGCCACGCGCGACCACTGCACGGCCGACACGATCAGCTGGGTCACCGCCTGCGGCTCGCCCTTCTTGCGCGAGCCGCCGCTGCCGAGCAGCAGCACGTTCGCGTCGCGCGAGGAGGGCTCGACCACCGCGAGCGGCTTCTCGGCCGCGTAGAGCTTGTCGAGGGCCGCGTTGATCCGTCGCCGGCGCAGGAACGCCTCGCGGTCGAAGGGCGGCCCGCCGCCGGGTCCGCGCGCGCCGCGGGCGCCCGGCACCTGGTACTGCTCGATGTCGTCGAGCTCCTTGTCGCTGTAGCGCTGGAACAGGCCCCGCTCCTCGGGCGACTTGAGCTCGCGCGAGTCGCCGGCCCAGCACCACGAGGCCGGCGAGCTTGCCGCGGAACTTCTCGACGTCGGCCTCGGTGTCGACCTTCACGCGCACGACCTTGCCGCGCACGCTGCCGTTCGTGCCCGCGGTCCAGGCCTTCGGGATCGCGACCAGCGGGAAGGTCACCGGCGCCACGACGTGGGCCGAGCTGCGCTCGAAGCTCCAGCCGCGGCCGAACTCGAAGCTCTCGAGATGGGCGTTCGCGAGGCCCCAGGTCTCGAGCTGCTTGCGCGCCCAGTCGGCCGCCTCCTTGTACTGCGGCGAGCCGCTGAGACGCGGCCCGTGGACGTCGGTGAGCTGCGCCGCCGTCTCCATCACCTGGGACTTGCGGAAGCCCTCGTCGCGGATGCGGCCGATCGTGGCCCAGTCGAGGTTCTCGGTAGCTGATGCGGGCGCCGCCGCGAGCACGGCGAGCAGGATCGAAGCAGGACGGCTCGTCATCGGAGGTCTCCCTGATTGTGAGTCCGGTTTCTCATCCGGGTTCGGAATCATAACCCGCCCGCCGTTCGAGCCAGTCGACACACAGTGCCAGCCTCGAGCTCGCTGCTGGCCCGCAACCGGGGTGAGCTCCACGGCGCCCATGGCGGTTCGGCAGCCATTCTGCTACAGTCCTTTGGCGTCTCGCGCGTCTGGTGGCGGCGTAGTGTTGCCTTCGCGAGGCGAGGGTCCGACAAGGAGACGGAGCGATTTCGAACAAGGTTTTCGTCGGCAACCTGAGCTTCGACGTGACGAAGGAAGAGCTCATGGAAGCCTTCGGTGCAGTGGGACGGGTGGTCGACGCCAAGGTCCCGACGGACCGCGAGACGGGACGTCCGCGGGGCTTCGCGTTCGTCGAGCTCGAGAGCGACGAGGTCGCCGAGAAGTGCATCCAGCAGATGAACGGCCGCGACCTCAAGGGACGTGCGATCCGCGTGAACGCGGCGGAAGACCGGCCGCCACGGCCCGCCGGAGCCGGCGGAGGCTTCTCGCGCGACCCGGCGGCGGCGGTGGTGGCTTCTCGCGGCCAGGCGGCGGCGGCTTCTCGCGACCCGGCGGCGGCGGCGGCGGTGGTGGTGGCTTCTCGCGGCCGGGGGGCTACTCGCGACCCGGCGGCGGCTACCGCTCGGGCGGACCGGGCGGGGGCGGCGGCGGCTTCCCGGTTCCCGAGGAGACGGGCGACAACCGCGGGCGGCGCTTCAAGCAGAAGCCCGAGACGAAGCCCGTGCGCAAGCAGAGCCCCAGGCGTCGGCGTGACGACATCGTCGACGACGACGACGCCGATTACTAGGCAGTCGGGCGGGCCCACGTCGCGAACGACGGTCCGGCGCCTGCCGGAGCGCGGGCACTACGACGCGGCGACGATCCACGCGATCCTCGACGCGGCCTTCATCTGCCACGTGGGCTTCGTCGACGCGGGCCAGCCGTTCGTGATCCCGACCGCGTTCGCGCGCATGGGCGACCGCCTCGTGCTCCACGGCTCGGCCGCGAGCCGCATGCTCAAGACGCTCGTGACCGGCGCGCCGGCGTGCGTCACGGTGACGCTCGTCGACGGGCTGGTGCTCGCGCGCTCCGCCTTCCACCACTCGATCAACTACCGCAGCGTCGTGGTCGTGGGCTCGGCCAGCGAGATCACCGACCCGGACGAGAAGTCGCGGACGCTCGACGCGATCGTCGAGCACATCGTGCCCGGACGCGCTCGGCGAGGTGCGCGCGCCGACCGAGAACGAGCTGAAGGCGACGCGGGCGGTCTGGTTCCCGCTCGACGAGGCGTCGGCCAAGCTGCGCACGGGCCCGCCGAAGGACGACGACGAGGACTACGCGCTCCGCGTGTGGGCGGGCGAGCTGCCGCTGCGGCTCACGCCGCAGGCACCCGTGGCCGATCCGCGCCTGCCCGACGGAATCCCGCTGCCCGAGCACGTCTCGGGCTGGCCGCGCGGCCCGAGGCGCCCCTAGCGTGCCGCTGGCGCTGCTGCTCGGCCTGCTGGCCGCGGCGCCCGCGGCCCGGCCCTTCGCCGACGAGCGGGTGCTGCTCGACCGGCGCCTCGAGACGCTGCGCCGCATCCTGCCCGACGGGCCCACGGCCGCCGCGGACGTGCTGGTGGTGCGCGACGTGGCCGAGGCGGCGCACCTCGCGCGCGTCGAGGTACAGGCGCGGGCGCCTTTCGAGTCGGGCGCGCGCGGCGAGCAGGCGCTCGAGCTGCAGGCGCTCGGCGACTACAAGCAGGTCGACCGCTTCTACCAGCGCATAGCGCTCTCGCACCGGCTGGTGGACGTCGAGAGCATGACGCTCACCGCCACCGGCGAGGACCAGATCCAGCTCTCGACGGTGCTGCGCTTCCCCTTCTGGCCCCTGCGCGCGCCGCTGCCGGCGCCGCCCGAGTCGCGCAGCGGGCGGCCGACCGGGATCCCGAAGCCGACGCTCGACGCCTTCCTGCGCGACCAGTCGCTGGCGTTCGCCAAGTCGGACGCGATCGCCGCGTGGCGGCGCGCCCGGCGCAACCCGCGGCTCTTCCTCTCGGAGCTGTCGGCGGTCGTGCGCGAGCGGCCCGTGGTCGTGGGCTACGCCTCGCTCGGCGAGGACTTCACGATCCGCGGCCTGGCGCTCGGCGAAGGCCCCGTGCGCGCGTTCGAGGGCCGGCTCGAGCGCGGCTTCCTGCGCGTGAGCGACTTCCTGATGGCGAAGCAGGGCGCCTGCCACCGCTTCGAGGCGCGCGGCAAGAGCCCGGTCGTCGGGCCCGACGCCGAGCTGCCGGTGCCGGTCGAGGACCCGTTCGAGCAGGACCCGCAGCCGTGCCGCGTGGACCGCGACGCCTCGCGCTCGCTGGTGGTGAAGGGCCGCACGCCGACCGTGAAGGATCCCGGCCACGGGCCGCTCACGCTGCGCCTGCGCGACGTCGACTTCGCGGACGTCTTCCAGGTGCTGACGACGCTGGGCGTCGGGCGGCTTCGTCGTCGATGGCGACGTCACGGGGCGCGCGAGCGTCGAGATCACGCGCGCCACGCTCGACGAGACGCTCGCGGCGCTGCGCAAGGCGTCGGGCGTCGAGATCGGCGCGAGCGGCTGGGTGCGGCGCGTGGGCGCTATGCGGCCGCCGGGCGCGCGGCCCGCGGGCGACGGCGGCCCGCCCGCGAGCTTCGCGCTGAAGCGCGCCGAGGTGCGCGACGTGCTCGCGGCCATGGCCGAAGTCGATTCCTCGCTCGCCGCGCTCGGGCCGCCCGGCTTCCTCGGCAAGGTCAGCGTCTGGACGAAGGACGCGCCGCTCCAGGCGGTGCGCGGCGCCGTGCTCGACGCCGCGGGCCTCAGCGAGCGGATCGAGGAAGACCGCCGCGTGCTCCAGAGCCGCACCGGAACCCTCGACGCGCCGGTGCCGGTCGCGCGCGCCGACGACGAGCTGCGGCTGGCGCTCAGGCGCGAGGAGCTGAGCGTCCTCGAGTTCCAGCTCGCGGGCGTCGCGGCGGCGGGCGACGCCTTCGTCGCGTTCGCCTACTCCCCCACGGGCCAGCTCTACGCGTATCGCGCCGGCGATCGCCTCGCGGACGGCCAGATCCGCAGCGTCGACTCGACCGATGTCCTGATCGAGACCGACGAGGGCCCGTTCCGGATACCGCTGCCCCCGCTCGCCGAGTAGCACGAGCCGTCCTCGCGCGAAACGGCCAGACAGCAAAAGACCCGGGAGCGATCGCTCCCGGGTCGTGAATCGGGGCATGCTGCCCAGCGCACACGAGTGCGCTTCGTTCGATTACGGATCCGTCGCGGGCCTTTCGGCCCCTTGCAGGCCCGGTGGAGTAAGCCCAGCTTCCATCGTGCGTCCCCTCGGAAGCGGAAGGCGTCGGCTCGAGAACGCCTCGTGCATCCCCGATCTCGTCGCTCCCTGCGAGATCGCAGCCGCCGCTTCAACCTCCGTCGTGCCCGCGGATGCTCCCTCTGCCGCAAAGATGCTGCTCGGTCCCGCCGCTGTCAAGAAGAAAAAATGTCATCGAAAACCGTGCGCTGGCTAGCGCACTTCCCAGGTGTCGCCGGCGTGCAGCAGCTTGCGGAGATCGCCCTTGCCCTTCTTCGCCACGACCGCCGCGAGCTGGTCGGCGGTCTGCTTCTCGTAGATCGGAGCCTCCACCGCGCGCAGCACGCCGATGCGGCGTCGGGAAGCCGGGCGGCTCCATCTGCGGCGAGCAGGAACGCGTACGCCGGGTTCGGGTGGCGCTCGTCGTGCACGAGCAGGTCGCTTCTCGGTGATGCCGTCGCCGAGCTTCACGACCTCGGGTTCGAGGCCGTTCATGCGGATGCCGCGGTCTGCGTTCTTGCCGAAGACCAGCGGCTTGCCGTGCTCGAGGTCGCGATCGTGTTGTCGTCGCGCAGCTCCTTCTCGCGTGAGCGTCTCGAAGGCGCCGTCGTTGAAGATGTTGCAGTTCTGGTAGATCTCGCACGAACGCGGTGCCGCTTGTGCCTGCCGCGCGCTGCAGCACGTCCTTCAGGTGCGCTCAGCGTACACGTCCACGCGTGCGCGCGACGAACGTGGCGCTCCGCGCCGAGCGCCAGCGCGAGCGGATTGAACGGGCGGTCGACCGAGCCGAACGGCGTCGACTTGGTCTTCTTGCCGATCTCGGAGGTCGGGCGAGTACTGGCCCTTGGTCAGGCCGTAGATCCGGTTGTTGAACAGCAGGACCTTGAGTCGACGTTGCGGCGCAGCACGTGGATCAGTGTGGTTGCCGCCGATCGACAGCGCGTCGCCGTCGCCGGTGGCGATCCAGACCGACAGTCGGGTTCGCGCGATCTTGATGCCCGGTCGCGACCGCCGGCGCGCGGCCGTGGATCGTGTGGAAGCCGTAGGTGTTCATGTAGTACGGGAAGCGGCTCGAGCAGCCGATGCCCGAGACGACCACGAACTTCTCGCGCGGGATGCCGAGCTCGGGGAACACCTGCTGCACCGCGGCGAGGATCGCGTAGTCGCCGCAGCCGGGGCACCAGCGGACCTCCTGGTCGGTCTGCGAAGTCCTTCTTCGTGTCAGCGCGGGAGTCGCGTCGCGGTCATGCTCAGTTCCCCCTCAGTGCGGTCAGCTGCGACTGGATCTGCGTCTCAGGATCTCGGCCTGCCTTGAACGGCTGGCCCTGGACCTTGTTCGAGACGCGCGATCGACGCAGGAACCGCGCGCGGAGCAGCAACGCGAGCTGGCCGAGGTTGAGCTCGGGCACGAGCACGTGCTCGTAGCGCTGCGAGCAGCTCGCCGAGGTTCGTGCGGCAACGGGTTCAGGTGGCGCAGGTGCAGGTGGCCGACGCGCTGGCCCGCGGCGCGCTGCGCGGCGCATGGCGCGCGGTGATCGCGCCGTAGGTCGAGCCCCAGCCGACGACCAGCAGCTCGCCGTCCGGGTCGCCCGACGGCACTCGGCGTCGCGGGATGTCGTCGGCGACGCGCGCGACCTTCTCGGCGCGCAGCTGCACCATGTGCTCGTGGTTCTCCGGCGTCGTAGGAGATGTTGCCGGTGCCGTCCTGCTTCTCGAGGCCGCCGATGCGGTGCTCGAGGCCGGGCGTCCCGGGATCGCCCACGGCCGCGCGAGCGTCTCGGGATCGCGCACGTACGGCAGGAAGCCCGTCGGGGTCGGTGCGGAACTTGACGCGGGATCGTCGGGCAGCTCGTCGAGGCGTCGGGATGCGCCACGGCTCGGCGCCGTTGGCGATGTAGCCGTCGGAGAGCAGGATCACCGGCGTCATGTGCTTGAGCGCGATGCGGCACGGCCTCGAGGCCACGTCGAAGCAGTCGCCGGGCGAGCGCGCGGCGAGCACGATCGGCACCGGCGCCTCGCCGTTGCGCCCGAACATGCGCCTGCAGCAGGTCGGCCTGCTCGGTCTTGGTCGGCAGGCCGGTCGACGGGCCGCCGCGCTGGATGTCGACGATCGACGAGCGGCAGCTCGACCATCGATCGCCAGGCCGATGGCCTCGCTCTTGAGCGCCATGCCCGGGCCGCTGGTCGTCGTGATCGCCGAGCGAGCCGGCGAACGCCGCGCCGATCGCCGCGCCGATCGCGGCGATCTCGTCCTCGGCCTGGAACGTGATCACGCCGAAGTTCTTGTACTTCGACAGCTCGTGCAGGATGTCGGACGCCGGGCGTGATCGGGTAGCTGCCCAGGAACAGCGGCAGCCCGCCTGCTGCGCGGCCGCGACGAAGCCCAGCGCCAGCGCCTTGTTGCCGGAGATGTTGCGGTAGGTGCCCGGCGCGAGCTTCGCCGGCGGGACCTCGTAGGTGACCTGGAAGACCTCGGTCGCCTCGCAGTACGCGTAGCCGGCCTTCAGCGCGAGCTTGTTGGCCTCGGCCAGCTCCGGCTTGCTTGCCGAACTTCTCTTCGATCCACGCCAGCGTGTAGCGTCGAGCGGGCGGTTGTACAGCCAGTACATCATGCCGAGCGCGAAGAAGTTCTTGCAGCGGTCCATGGCTCTTGGCGTCGCAGGCCCGAGCTCCTTCGAGCGCCGCGCGCGTCAGCCGGGTGAGCTCGCACCTTGAAGACGCGGTAGCCGTCGAGCGAGCCGTCCTCGAGCGGGTTCGTCGTGCATAGCCGGCCTTCTTGAGGTCGGTCTCGCGTGAACGCGTCGGTGTTGACGATCAGGATGCCGCTCGGCCTGCAGGTCGGCGAGGTTGACCTTGAGCGCGGCCGGGTTCATCGCCACAGCACGTCGGGCGCGTCGCCCGGCGTGAAGATGTCCTCGGCGCGAGAAGTGGATCTGGAAGCCGCTACACGCCGGCAGCGTGCCCGCGGGGGCGCGGATCTCCGCCGGGAAGTCCGGGAAGCGTCGCCAGGTCGTTGCCGAGCGAGCGCCGTGGTGTCGGTGAACTGCGTGCCCGTGAGCTGCATGCCGTCGCCGGAGTCGCCGGCGAAGCGGATGACGACGCGCTCGAGGGTCTCCTTGCGGCGTGGTGGCGCGGTGGTCGTCTCTGTGGCCAATGCTCCTCGTCTCTGTGGGAGTCGGGCCCCTAGCCCAGGTCCTACCAGTATATCGCGGGCCCCTCGGCGGCTTTCAATGGCGCGAAAGCCGCAACTCGACGAGGCCGATCGCGCAGGTCTCCCGGCCTTTCGCTTCGTCGAGCATGCGGGACCAGTCGGGCGCCTGCTCGAAGCCGCTGTAGAAGAGGCTGAAGCGTTCACCGCCTTCGTGCACCAGGCCGAGCGGCGTCCGCACGTCTTTCGCCCAGCTTTCGCCCGGCTGCGGCTGGACCCGCAGCCGCTGCCCCGCTCCCCAGCCGATGCCGTCCGCCGAGAACGCCCAGCCCCCGACCACGTCCGGTCCCTCGCTGTCGTAGACGACCAGGAAGCCGCCGCCCGGCGCCTAGGTCACGATCGGGTTCTCGATGAAGCGCGCCTCGAGCGGGGCGGGATTCTCGGAGCGCACGCGGCGCCACGGGCCCGCGAGCGTCTGCGCCTCGGCGGGTCCCACCAGCCAGTGCCCGATCGGCTTCGTCTCGGTCCGCGCACTGCCGTAGAAGGCGCGCCAGCTCCGGCCCACGGGCCAGGGGAAGAAGGAATCGGTCCCCTGCAGGCCTTCCCACGCGAGCGAGTCCGGTCCCGGCCGCATCACGACGCCGACGTCCTCGAAGGGGCCGCGGATGCCCTCCTCGCCGCGCGTGCGGGAGACGGCGCGCCAGATCTCGCCCGCGTGATTCAGCAGGAAGCGGGTCCCGTCGCTGGGCTTGGAGCGATAGGCGACGTAGAAGAGGTTCCAGCGATCGCTGCCCGCGTCCCAGACGGGGAGCGGCGACCAGAGCGCCGCGCGGGATCCTTGCCTTCGAACTCGCCGGTCGACTCGGCGACCGTGCCGGCCCGCTTCCACTCCAGGCGGTCGCGGCTCGTCCAGTGCCCGAGACGCATCCTGACCCAGATGGGATCGCCCACCATCTCCGAGGTGAAGAGGTGGTACGTGCCCCGCACCTTCACGACACGGCCGCCTTCGAAGCCGTAACGGATGCCCTCGGCGCCGGGCGACCGCGTGGTCAGCACGGGCGTGGGATGCTGCCGGACGAGCACGAGCTGCGGCGCGGCCGGCGGCTCGGCGCCGGGCGCGCGGCTGGCCCCAAGCACACCCACCAGGACCGCGAGCGGCACGACTCCCCGCTTCATCTTTCAGGCCCCCGCGACGCGGACGCCGCGAAACCGAAGCTACTTCTGGGTGATCGCCGCCTCGATCGCCGCGCGCAGCTCGGGATCCTCGGGCGTCACCTTGCTGTTGAAGAACTTGACCACCTTGCCGTCCTTGTCCAGCAGGTACTTGGCGAAGTTCCAGGTGCGGCAGCGAGCCGGTCTGGCCGAGGTAGCCGTAGATCGGCGACTGCTCGGCGCCCGCCTTCGTCACGAGCTTCGAGAACATCGGGAAGGTCACGCCGTAGTTCTTCTTGCAGAAGCCCGCGATCTCGTCGGGCGTTCCGGGCTCCTGGCCGCCGAAGTCGTTGCTCGGGAAGCCCAGGATCACGAAGCCCTTGTCCTTGAGCTCGTCGTAGAGCTTCTGGAGGCCCGCATACTGCGGCGTGAGGCCGCACTGGCTCGCGACGTTCACGACGAGCGCCACCTTGCCGTTGTACTGGGCGAGGTCGGCGGGCTGGCCGGCGAGCGTCGTGGTCTTCATGGCATAGAAGGAATCAGCGGACACGGGACCTCCAGCTGCGGACGCGACCGCGAAAGGGAGCAGGGCGAGACGGCGAGCGTGCCGGCGTGACGCATGCGATCGACCTCCTCTGATGGCTCCGGCGCGGACACCCGGGCCCGCCGCTCAGTCTACGTCAGCCGGGCGGGCCCCGGCCGCGCGTGGCTGCGGGCTGCAGTTCTCGGATAGCGCGTGCTCCCCCCTGGCTGTGCTAGCGTTGCCCCCGAAATCAGCAGTCGCAATGATGCGGAGCCGCGCCTTTGGCTCCGAAAGGAGCGCCCATGTCGAGCAGATGGAAAGCGGCATCGCTCGCCGCTTTGGTCGCGGCGTCCCTCACGCCCGCGCACCGCGGCGGCTCAGACCGCGGGCAAGAAGCCGAACATCCTCGTGCTGTTCGGCGACGACATCGGCTACTGGAACGTCAGCGCCTACAACCGCGGGATGATGGGCTACCGCACGCCCAACATCGACCGCATCGCGAAGGAAGGCGCGATCTTCACCGACGCCTACGCCCAGCAGAGCTGCACGGCCGGGCGGGCGGCGTTCATCACCGGCCAGTCCCCGATCCGCACCGGCCTGCTGAAGGTCGGCCTCCCGGGCGCGCCCGAGGGGCTCTCCGACAAGGACCCGACGATCGCCAACCTGCTCAAGGCGCAGGGCTACGCGACGGGCCAGTTCGGCAAGAACCACCTGGGCGACCGCAACGAGTTCCTCCCGACGGTCCACGGCTTCGACGAGTTCTTCGGCAACTTCTACCACCTGAACGCCGAGGAAGAGCCCGAGAACCCCGACTATCCGAAGGACCCGGAGTTCAAGGAGAAGTTCGGCCCGCGCGGCGTGTTCCACTGCTACGCGACGGACACCGCCAGCACCCTGGCCGACGACGCCCGCTTCGGGAAGTGGGGCAAGCAGCGCTGCGAGGACACCGGCCCGCTCACGAGGAAGCGGATGGAGACGGTGGACGAGGAGGTGCTCGCCAAGACCTTCCAGTTCATCGACAAGAACCACCAGGCCGGCAAGCCCTGGTTCGTCTGGTTCAACACCACCCGCATGCACATCTTCACGCACCTCAAGCCCGAGTCGAAGGGCAAGACGGGGCTGGGCATCTATCCCGACGGCATGGTCGAGCACGACGGCCACATCGGCCAGATGCTGAAGAAGCTGGACGACCTGGGCATCGCCGAGAACACGATCGTGATCTGGACGACCGACAACGGCGCCGAGGTGATGAGCTGGCCCGACGGCGGCACGACGCCGTTCCGCGGCGAGAAGAACACGAACTGGGAGGGCGGCTACCGCGTGCCGCTGGTGGTGCGCTGGCCCGGCGTCATCAAGCCCGGCACCGAGATCAACGAGATCGTCTCGCACGAGGACTGGCTGCCGACGCTGCTGGCGGCCGCCGGCCAGCCCAACGTGAAGGAGTCCCTGCTCACCGGCCTGACCGCGGGCGGCGCGACCTACAAGGTCCACCTCGACGGCTACAACCTGATGCCCTACTTCAAGGGCGAGACCAAGGAGTGGCCGCGCAAGGAGTTCATCTACTGGACCGACGACGGCGCCCCCGCCGGCCTGCGCTACGACCAGTGGAAGCTCGTCTTCCTCGAGCAGCGCGCGGAGGGCCTCGAGGTCTGGCAGGACCCCCTGGTGGAGCTGCGCTTCCCCAAGCTGTTCAGCTGCGCGCGCGATCCGTTCGAGCGCGGCGACCGCGACGGCGATCGACTACAAGCGCTGGCGCCTCGATCGCGTCTACCTGCTGGGGCCCGGCCAGGGCGTACGTCGCCCGCTGGATGCAGAGCTTCAAGGACTTCCCGCCGCGCCAGAAGCCCGGCTCGTTCAACCTGAGCCACGTCATGGAGAAGCTCACCAAGCCAGCGCAGTAGGCCGCGCAGGCGCGCGACTCTCGTGAGGGCGGCGGGGCCGTCGCCCGCCGCCCTCTCGTGCCGCTGCTAGACTGCCGCGCACCCCATGTCGCGACGCTCCCGCCGGGCCGCGGCCCGCTCCTCGCGCGCCGCGCCCGCCGTCGCGGCGCGTCCGAGCCGCGCCACCGCGTCGTCGCTGCCGTTCGCGGCGCTGCTCCTGGCCTCGGGCGCGACGGCGCTCGTGTTCGAGACGCTGTGGGTCAAGCAGCTCGGCCGCGTCGTCGGCGTCGAGGTCGCACGCCGTCAGCGTCGCGCTCAGCGCGTTCTTCGCGGGCCTGGCCCTGGGGAGCGCGGTCTTCGGCCGGCGGGCCGACCGCGACTCGCGCGCCCGCTGCGGCTCTACGCGTGGCTCGAGGCGGGCGCCGCGGTGCTGGGCGTCGCTGGCCACGCTGGCGCTCTCGCGCGCTCCGCGCCGCTCTTCGTCGCGCTTCGCGACGCGGTCGGACCGCTGGCCTGGCTCCTGCCCTTCGCGCTCGTCGGCCTGCCGGCGTTCCTGATGGGCGGCACGCTGCCGGCCCTGCTGCGCGCGCTGCGGCCGAGCGACGACGCCGTCGCGCGGGCGACCGGCCTGCTGTACGGCGCGAACACCATGGGCGCCGTCCTCGGGCACGCTCGCGACGCCGTTCCTGCTCGTGCCCGCGCTCGGCATCACGCGCTCGGGCTGCTTCGCGGGCCTGCTCGGCCTCGCCGTCGCCGGCGGCCGCCCTCGCCCTCGATCGGCGCGCGCGGCGCCCGCGGCGACCGTTTCCGACGCCGCGCCGCGGCGCCCGCGACCGCGACGCCCGCCTCGCGCTCGCGCTCTACGCCATCGCCGGCGGGATCGCGCTCGGCTACGAGGTCGTCTGGTCCGAGCTGCTCGTGCCGTTCCTGAGCACGCGCGCGCACGCGTTCGCCGTGATGCTCGCGACCTACCTGGCGGGCCTCGCGCTCGGCAGCTTCCTGTTCGCCCGCTGGAGCAAGGGCGGACGCGAGCCGTGGCGGGCGTTCGGGCTGCTGCTCGGCGGAGCCGCCGCGAGCGCCGTGGGCACGGTCTTCCTCCTCGGCGAGTGGCTGCCGCAGGCCCAGGCGTTCGCGGGCATGTGGGCGATGCGCCTCACGGGCCGGGAGACGATCGAAGTCGTGGCCCGCTTCGTCGTGGCGGCGGCCGCCGTCCTGCTGCTGCCGACGATGTTCCTGGGCGCCGCCTTTCCCGCCGCGGCCCGGCTCGTCGCCGGCGCCGCCCACGTCGGCCGCGACGTGGGCGCTGGTCGCGGCCGTCAACACCGCCGGCGGGATCGCGGGCTCGCTCCTCACCGGCTTCGTCCTCGTGCCGCGGCTCGGGCTCGTCCGCTCGATCGGGGCCCTGGCCGTCGCGGGCGCCGTGCTCGCGGCGATCGCGGTGCTGAAGAGCGGGCGCGCGGGCCGGCGCCCGGCGGCCCTTGCGAGCGCGATCGTGCTCGTCGTCGCCACCCTGGCCGCGCTCACGCCGCGCGACCGGCTGGCCACGCTGCTGGGCGGGTAAGCGGGGCGGACGGCTGCTCTTCTACGAGGAGGAGCGCCGGCGGCACGGTGGCGGTGCTCGAGCAGTCGGCGGGCCGGGCGAGCGTTCCGGCGGCTGTACATCCAGGGCGTCTCGAACTCCGGCGACGCGCCGGCGTCGCTGCGCTACATGCGCCTGCAGGCGCTGCTGCCGCTCCTCGTCCACCGCGGCGAGCCGCGCTCGGCGCTCGTGGTGGGCTTCGGCACCGGCATCACCGCGGGCGCGCTCCTCGCCGACCCGGGGCTCGAGAGCCGGGTCGTCGTCGAGCTGCTGCCCTCGGTGGTGCGGGCCGGGCCGCTCTTCTCGGGCAACCTGGGCGCGGCGACGGACGCCCGTCTCGAGATCCGCATCGGCGACGGGCGGCAGGAGCTGCTGCGCCGGTCCGAGCGCTACGACCTGATCACGCTCGAGCCGCCGCCGCCTTCCGCGGCCGGAGTCGTCAACCTCTACTCGCGGGACTTCTACGAGCTCGCGGCGAGCCGGCTGCAGCCGGACGGCCTGATGGCGCAGTGGTGGCCGCTGCCCGCCCAGAACGACGAGGACTCCCGCTCGCTCGTCCGCAGCTTCCTCGACGTGTTCCCGCATGCGAGCGCCTGGACCACGGAGCTGCACGAGGTGCTGCTCGTGGGCTCGCTGAGCCCGCTCGAGCTGGACGGGGCCCGCGTCGAAGAGACGCTGGGCGCAAGCCGAGGTCGCGGCGGCGCTCGCCGAGGTCGGCGTCGAGTCGGCGGCGGCGCTGCTGGCCACGTGGCTCACCGACCGGGCGGGGCTCGAGCGCTACGCCGGGGACGCGCGCCCGGTGACCGACGACCGCCCGCGGATCGAGCACGCGGCGTGGGTGCGGCGCGGCGAGATCGAGCGCGTGCTCCCCCGCCTGCTCGACGCTCGCGAGCGACGTGCCCCTGCCGCCGGACGGACCCGCTGCGCGCGCCGGTCGAGGCGGAGCGCCGGGAGCTGCTCGGCTTCTACCGCTTCTCCCTCGAGCTCATGGCCGGCGACAGAGACGCGGCCGGAGCCGCGCTGCGCGAGGTGATGGCCCGCGACCCCAGCAACCCGTACTACCTCTGGGTGGCCTACGGAGAGTGAACGATCGCCCGGATCATGCGGCGCAGTCTGAGGGGCGTGCGCCGCGGAGTCGCGCTTCGCCGCTCCTGGCTTCGGCGCAGTGTGGCGCTGGGCGTCTCGCCGAAGTGCTGGCCGTAGTCGTGGGCGAACCAGCCGAAGTGAAGGAAGCCCCAGCGCAGCGCCACGTCCGTCACCCGGGTGCCCGGCTGCGCCCGCCGCAGCTCGCTCCGCGCGGCCGTCAACCGCAGCTGCTTGAAATAGGCCTTGGGGCTGGTCCCGAGGTGATCGCAGAACGCGGCGTGCAGCGTGCGCTCGCGCGCGTTCAGCGCTCGGCACAGTTCGCCCACGGTCAGGTCCTCCGTCAGGTGCGCTCGGAGCCACGCAGCGGCCGTGCGGACCAGCTGGCGCCCGCCGGCCGCTGCCGGATGCCGCAAGTGCAGGACCGGTAGCGTCGAATCGGCCGACGAGCTCATGTCCAAAGGCCCCCCTCCCCAGGAAAGGAGCGCGAGCCTATCGCGCCCCGGGGAGCCGCGGCTATTGGACCTTGGTCGTACGCCCGGGAGGGGCCTCGCTCAGCCGAGCGCTTCCTTGACGAGCGCCTCCTGCTCGGCCAGGTGCACCTTGAGCGAGCCGGGCGCCGGCGCGGCCGAGGCCGCGCGGCCGACGTAGCGGGCCAGGCGGCTGCCGCTCGCCACGTCGCCGTCCAGGAAGCGCTCGCGCACGAAGCGCCAGGCGCCCATGTTGCGCGGCTCCTCCTGGCACCAGACGAGCTGCGCGTCCGGGGCGTAGCGCGCGAGCGCCGCGCCGAGCTCGGCCGACGGGAACGGGTAGAGCCGCTCGAGCCGCACGATCGCGAGGTCGCTCGCGTTTCGCGTCCTCGCGGGCCTTCAGCAGGTCGAAGTAGACCTTGCCGGTGCACATCACGACCCGGCGCACGCGCGCCGGATCGACGCCCTTGTCGTCCAGCACCGGCTCGAAGCGGCCCTCGGCCAGCTCCGCGAGCGTCGAGACGCAGCGCGGGTGGCGCAGCAGGCTCTTGGGCGTGAAGATGACGAGCGGCTTCTCGACCGGGTCGCGGCCCTGGAAGCGCAGCAGGTGGAAGTACGACGCCGGCGTCGACGGGTAGGCGACCCTGATGTTGTCGCCCGCGCGAGAGGTCGAGGAAGCGCTCGATGCGCGCGCTCGAGTGCTCCGGCCCCTGGCCTTCGAAGCCGTGCGGCAGCAGCAGCGTGACCCCGCTCGGCTGGCCCCACTTCGTCTCCGAGCCCGCGATGAACTGGTCGATGATCACCTGCGCGCCGTTCATGAAGTCGCCGAACTGCGCCTCCCACAGCGTGAGCGTGCGGTGATCGGCCACGGAGTAGCCGTACTCGAAGCCCAGCACGGCGGCCTCGGACAGGAGCGAGTCGTAGACGTGGAAGCCCGTGCCCGAGGGCGCCACGGTCTTGAGCGGCACGTACTCTTTCTGGGTGCGGACGTCGTAGAGGACCGCGTGGCGCTGCGAGAAGGTGCCGCGCCCCGTGTCCTGGCCCGAAAGCCGGACCGGCACGCCTTCGAGCAGCAGCGTCCCGAAGGCGAGCGACTCGGCCGCCGACCAGTCGACGTCGCCCTTGCCCTCGAGCAGCTCGGCGCGCTTGCGCACGAACGGCTGCAGCTTCGGGTGGATCTCGATGCCTTCGGGCACGCTGCCGAGCGCCCGCAGCACCGTCTTGAGCCGGCCCCACATCGCCGAGGCGTCGACCGGCGCCGGCGGCTGCGGCGGGCGCCGGCCGATCGCGGCGAACGGCGTCTTCGCCTCCTCGCCTTCCGACTGCATCTCGGCCTTCTTCGCCGCCCAGAGCGCGTCGAGCTCGTCCTTCGTGACGGCTCCGTCGCGGACGAGCTTCTCGCCGTAGAGCGACGCGGCCGACGGGTGGTTCTTGATGCGCGCGTACATCAGCGGCTGCGTGTAGCTCGGCTCGTCCGTCTCGTTGTGGCCCCAGCGCCGGTAGCAGACGAAGTCGATCACCACGTCCTTCTTGAACTTCTGGCGGTACTCGAGCGCGAGGCTCGCGACGTAGGCGACCGCCTCCGGGTCGTCGCCGTTCACGTGCAGCGCCGGCGCGTGGACCATCTTGGCGACGTCGGTCGCGTAGGTGGAGCTGCGCGCGTCCTCGGGCAGCGTGGTGAAGCCGATCTGGTTGTTGACGACGACGTGGATGGTGCCGCCGGTGCGTGTAGCCGGGGAGCCCCGAGAGGTTCAGCGTCTCGGCCACGATGCCCTGGCCGGCGAAGGCCGCGTCGCCGTGCAGCAGGAGCGGCAGCACGTGCGCGTGCTCCCTGTCGCCCATCGCCGTCTGCTTGGCGCGCACCATGCCCTCGACGACCGGGTTCACGAACTCGAGGTGGCTCGGGTTCGGCGCGACGGTGACGCGATCGTCTCGCCGGTGTCGGCGCACGTGAATGCCGGTCGCGCCCAGGTGGTACTTCACGTCGCCCGAGCCCTGGTACGAGCTCGGGTCGTTGCCCTCGAACTCGGCGAAGATCTGCGAGATCGGCTTGCCGACCGTGTTCGCGAGCACGTTGAGCCGCCCGCGGTGCGACATCCCGATCACGACCTCGCGCAGCCCGAGCAGCGCCGAGTCGTTCAGGATCCGGTCGAGCAGCGGGATCAGCGCCTCGCCGCCCTCGAGCGAGAAGCGCTTGTGGCCGACGTACTTCGTGTGCAGGAAGCGCTCGAAGCTCTCGGCCTCGATCACCTTCTCGAGCACGCGCTTCTTGCTCGCGGCATCGAGCGCCGGGTAGTTGCGCGTCGACTCCATCCGGTGCTGCAGCCACTCCTTGCGCTCGGGGTCGGCGATGTACATGTACTCGACGCCGATCGTGCCGCAGTACGTCTCGCGCAGCATGTCGAGGATCTCGCGCAGCGTCGCGCGGTCCCCCTCGCCCTCGAGACCGCCGGTCATGAACTCGCGGTCGAGGTCCCAGAGCGTGAGGCCGTAGGTGGCGGGGTCGAGGTCGCGGTGCGGGGCGCGGTGGCGGTCGAGCGGGTCGAGGTCCGCGACCAGGTGGCCGCGCACGCGGTAGTTGTGGATCAGCTGCAGGACCTTGGTCTGCTTCTCGACCTCCTCGCGGCCGCCGGGCGCGCCGAAGAGGCCGGGGTTCGCGTCCATCTCCCAGCGCACCGGGCGGTGCGGCATGCCGAGGTCGGTGAAGATGCGCTCGTAGAACGCGTCGTCGCCCTTCAGCAGCTCCTCGATGCGCGACAGGAACAGGCCCGACTCCGCGCCCTGGATGATGCGGTGGTCGTAGGTCGACGTCACCGTCATCACCTTGCTGATGCCCAGCATCGCCGAGCGTGCGCGGCGCCATCGACTTGTACTCGGCCGGGTAGTCGAGCGCTCCCGTCGCGATGATGACGCCCTGGCCGGGCATGAGGCGCGGCGCCGAGGACGTGGTGCCCACGGTGCCGGGGTTCGTGAGCGAGACGGTCGTGCCCATGAAGTCGTCGGGCGAGATCTGTCCCTTGCGCGAGCGCGCCACGAGCTCGTCGAACGCGTTCAGGAACTCGGCGAAGCCCAGCTTCTGGGCGCCCTTGATGTTCGGCACCAGCAGCGTGCGCGAGCCGTCCTTCTTCTGCACGTCGACGGCGATCCCGAGCCGCACCTCGTCGCGCTGGATGCGGTGCGGCTTGCCGTCCACCTCGGCGTAGGCGTCGTTCAGGCGCGGGAAGGTGTCGAGCGCGCGCAGGATCGCCCACGCCACCACGTGCGTGAAGCTGACCTTGCTCTGGCCCGCCGCCTCGCGGCTCTTGTTGAGCAGGCGCCGGTTCTCCTCGAGCGTGCGCACCGGCAGCGTGCGCATCGACGTGGCCGTCGGGATCTGGAGGCTCGCCTCCATGTTCTCGACGATGCGGACGGCGCCGCCCCGGATCGGCTGCAGGATGTCGCCCGGCAGGATCGCGGGCAGCGCGACCGCCTTCGACCGCTCCCTCGGTGCCACCCCCTGCGACTCCTGGCGGACGAGCGTCTGCAGCGGCGCTGCCGTGGCCTGCTTCGGCTCGGCCGGCTTCGCGGCTTCCTGGACGATCACCGTCACGGGCGCGCCCTCACCATCCGCGGGGCGGCCGGTGGCCTTGTCGAAGTAGCTCCGCCAGCTCGGGTCGACGCTGCCGCGGTCCTCCCGGTACATCTCCAGGAGGTCGAGCGCGAAGACGTAGTTGCCCCCGAAGTCGTTGACCAGCGTCTCCAAGAGGGGGTCGGCAGCGGCGGTGCTCATCCCACTGAGTTTAGCAGCCGGGGCGTCGGCTCTTGAATGTGCGCAGGGACGGCCGCTTTCGGGACCGACGGTCCGATGGCACTATGGTCGGAATGACGAACCGCTGGCGCGCCTCCCTGGCTGTCGTGCTCCTCGTCCTTCTGCTGGCGCCTGCGGGCGGTTTCGGCTGCGATTCGACCGGCTGCCTGATGGTCACGCGCAGCGCCGGGGGCCTGCTGCCGCGCAAGGGCTTCCGCATCGACTTCTCCTTCCGCGCGACGGACGACAGCCTGCTGATGAGCGGCTCCGACACGACCGACCGCGTCACGCGGCCGAAGGTGGACTTCGAGCACGGCCTCGTGCGGCCGGGGTTCCACCAGGACCTCGGCGGCACCTCGCAGTTCGTGCAGCTGGATCTCGGCTACGGGCTGACCGGTCACACGACGCTCCTCGCCTCGGCGCCGATCGTGACCCACCGCTCCTACGACATCGGCCATCCGCCGGTGCTGACCGAGAACTACGAGACCTGGGGACTGGGCGACACGCTCGTCGGCGCCCGTCACGCCTTCATGGCGTCGCCGGCAACGAGCCTCGTGGCGGGCCTGGCGCTCGAGATGCCGACGGGCGACTTCAAGCTCGTGAGCTCGGGGGCGCTCTTCGACATCGGCGTGCTCGACCCGATGCTGCAGCCGGGCAGCGGCTCGTGGGACTTCGTCGGCAACGTCCAGGCCGCTCATCGCCTGACGCAGGGAGGCCTCGATCTCGCCGGGGCCTTCTCCTACCAGGCCAACACGACGAACGACCTCGAGTACCGGTACGGGAACGACACGATCGTGAGCACGTCGCTGGGCGGCCCGGTCGGCTCGCGGCTGCGCGCCACGATGCAGCTCAAGATGGTCCACAGGGGCCGCAGCACGTTCCGCGGCGAGGACGTCTCCTCGACCGGGGGCACCGTCGTCTATGCGATCCCGGGCCTCGTCAGCTCGCTTCCCGGCAAGATGTCCGTCTACCTGTTCCTGCCCGTGCCGGTCTACCGCTATGTGAACGAATCCCAGCTCGCCCCGCGCCTGAGCGTGGTCGTGGGGATGGCGAGGGTTTTCTGAGGACGCGTCCGTCAAAGAGTTGATGCGCCGCCTCCTGCTCGCCGCCGGTCTGCTCGTCGCTCCGCTGACGCTCTCCTGCGGCGGCTCGTCGACCTCGCCTTCGGCCGCGCCCGTCACGACGCCGGCTCCCTCGACGTCCGGCCCGACCAGCCTCAACATGGCGCTGCGGTCGCAGCTCGACCTCGCGGCGCTCGGGGTGACGGCAGGCTCGGGCTGCTGGGGCTACACGTCGCCCGCCGGCCGTCGTTTCGCGCTCGTAGGCACCTCGGCCGGACTGTCGGTCGTGGACGTGACGAACCCACAGGCGGCGAGGGTCACGGGCGCGATCGCGGGCGGCTCGAGCGCGTGGCGCGAGGTGAGGACCTATCGCCAGCTCGCCTACGTGACCACCGAAGCCCAGACCGGGCTCGACATCGTGGACCTCCGCGACCCCGACCGGCCGACGAAGCTCCGAACCTGGAGCGACACTTTCGCCTCCGCGCACTCGCTATGGATCGACGAGGAGCGCGGGCTGCTCTACGCGCACGGGACGCAGAGCGGCATGCACGTGCTCGACCTGACGGCCGATCCCACGAACCCGCGCGAGGTCGGCGTGTTCGCCGACTTCTACGTCCACGACAGCTACGGGCGCGGCAACCGGCTCTACGCGGCGGCGATCCGCAACGGCTTCCTCGCGACGCTCGACGTGACGCGGCCGGACGCGATCCGCGAGATCAGCCGTTTCACCACCGGCGGCAGCTTCACCCACAACGCCTGGCTGACGCGCGACGGCCGCTACATCTTCACGACCGACGAGCGCGCGGGATCGCCGCTCGAGGGCTGGGACCTCCTGGCGAGCCCGCCCGCGAAGGTCTCGCAGTACATCGCCGCCCCCGGCACGATCCCCCACAACGTGATCGTCGACGGCGACCGGCTGCTGGTCTCGCACTACACCGAGGGCGTCCGGCTGCTCGACGTGCGCGATCCCGCGCGGCCGGCGCGAGATGGGCTACTACGACACCTATCCGGGCGCCTCGACCGGTTTCAACGGGCGCCTGGGGCGCCTACATCTTCCCGAGCTCGAACCTGATCGTCGTGAGCGACATCAACGGCGGGCTGTTCGTGGTGGAGTACACGGGGGGTTGATCAAGCGCCTCGCGTGGGCTCACGCAGCGCCTCCGCGAGCAGCGCGACGAGGCCGTGCGGGATCGACCGGCTTCACGAGGTGCAGGTCGAACCCGGCCTCCTCGGCTCGGCGGCGATCGCCGGGCTGCCCGTAGCCGGTGAGCGCGACGAGCAGAACCGACGCGCCCTCGGGCGCGGCACGGATCTTCCGGGCGACCTCGTAACCGTCGTAGCCAGGAAGGCCGATGTCGACCAGCGCCGCGCCGGGCGGCAGCGCAGAGCGGCCGCCACGCCGCCTGGCCCGTCCCCCGCGCAGGTGACGAGGTAGCCGGACTGCTCCAGGATCATGCGCAGGATCTCGCGAGCGTCGGCGCTGTCCTCGACGAGCAGTACGTGTCCGTGCTCGCGCCCGGCCGGCGCGTCGCTGACGGCGGGAACGGTCTCCACGGCCGGCGCCGGGACGGCGGGCAGGCGAACCACGAACGCGGCGCCTTTCCCCGGACCCCCGCTCGCGGCCTGCACGGTTCCCCCGTGGAGCTCGACCAGCCGCCGCACCAGGGTCAGGCCGAGGCCGAGACCTCCCTGCGGGCGGCTCAGCGGTCTTTCCTCCTGGAAGAAGAGCTCGAAGACGAAAGGCAGCGTCTCTTCGGAGATCCCGACGCCGTCGTCCTCGACCCGGAGCACCGCGTCCGTTCCCGCAGCCTCGGTGCTGACCTTACGTGTCCGCCGGCGGGCGTGTACTTGACCGCGTTCGCGAGCAGGTTCGTCACCACCTGCTCCAGCCTCGCCGGGTCGCCGTGCACCCAGACGGGCCGCGCGTCCACCACGAGCTCGTGGTCCTCGAGCCGTCCCGCGATCCGCAGCGCGTCGACACCGTCCTGGACCGTCCGGGCGAGGTCGGTCGGCTTGCGCTCGAGAGCGATCCCGCCGCCCGTCACGAGCGCGACGTCGAGCAGGTCGTCCAGCAGGCGGCCGAGGTGCCGCACCTGCCGGCCGAGGATCGCGGTGGCCTGCGCCCGTAGGCGGTCTTCGGCTGGGCCGTGGCTTCCAGCACGTGGACCGCGCTCGTGGCCGCGGCCAGGGGGTTGCGGAGCTCGTGGCTCAGCATGGCCAGGAAATCGTCCTTGGCGCGGCTCGCGACCTCGGCCTGGCTCCTGAGCTCGCGCTCCCGCTGCAGCAGCGTCTCGCGCTCGGCCTGGACGCGCCTGCGCACGTCGGCGATGCGCTGCCTCTCCGCGACCACGGCCGCCACCGGCAGCATGGTCATCGAGATCGTGGCCAGGAAGGCTTCGAGCAGCAGCAGGGATTCGTTGCGCCGCCGCCGCGGCTGAACGTGCCGATGCCGGCGACCGTTCCCCGCACGGCGATGCCCGACAGCAGCACGACGCAGCGTCGCCACCTCCCTGGGCGGCAGCCGGAACGCCGCCCAGGCGAGCGGGGGCAGGCAGATGAAAGACAGCGAGCGTCCCGTGCCCAGCTCGCCGAAAGCCACGACCCCGACGAGCGCGGTGGACGCCAGCGCCAGCGCGGTCTCCGCCGACCGGCCTGCAAATCCCAGCGGCCGCGTCCGGAACCAGAGAACGATCGCGGGGGTGACGATCAGCGCGCCCGCGAGGTCGCCCAGCCACCACGTCCACCAGATCCGCGGTGCTTCAGCGACGCTCGCGAATCCGCCCGCGACCAGGCTCGCCACGCCGATCGACGCGCTCGCCGCCGTGCTCACGAAGCCGGCGAGACCGGCGAAGACGAAGATGTCGCGCGCGCGCTCGAACGCGGCCGGCCCGGAAGCGAAGCGCCCGACCAGGTAGCCGGCCAGGAGCGCCTCGAGCGTGTTGCCGGCGGCGATCCCCAGGGAGCTGGCGGCCGATCCCGCGGTCGTGACGTTGACGAGAAACGCGCCGACGAAGACGGCCGGCCAGACCCACCGGCCGAGCAGGAGCACGGCCGCGATCGCGAGCCCGGTCGGCGGCCAGACCGGCGACGCACTGGCGTGGACGAAGGCGAAGAGCAGGCCGAACTTGCCCGCGGCGACGTAGACGGCCGCGAGCGCGAGCAGGACCAGGGCCCGCGAAGCCGGCGCCTCGGCTAGCGTCTTCGGCAAGGGCATCTCACCGGCACGACCAGCGAGAATCGTCGCACGGTTCCGGCGCCAGCGCTGACCCGAGGCCGCTGTCGCAGTATGCTCGCCGCCGTCGAGCTTCTCGGGAGGTGGTCCATGAGCGAGTCGCGACGGCCCTCGATCGCGGCGCGACGGTTCCTGCTCGCGGGTGCGTGCACCGCGTCGGCGATCCTTGCTGCGCCGAGCGGCGGCGCGCCGGCGGGTGCCGCGCAAGTGCCAGCTGCACCGGCTCCCGCACCACCTGCACCCGCACCACCCGCTCCCCCAGCGCCCACGCCGCGGCCGACGCCGCCCACGCGCGACCCGCACGCAGCCGGCTTCGTCGAGGCGGTCGAGCTCGCCGACGGGACCGTGCCGCCACCCGACGCCGACGGCAACTTCATCCTGGGTCCCACGCATGCGCCGGCGCCCGAGACCCAGGCGCAGGACGACATTCCGAAAGGCACGGTGCACGAGTTCGTGCTCACGGCGGCCGACAGCACCGTCTACCCCACCGGCATCGCGCGCGACCCCGGCACCTTCGGCACGCCCGACCCCGCCGACCCGGCGAAGCTCGTCGTGTCCACGAGCCGGCCGACTCCCTGGACCCGCAAGGTCGCGGTCTTCGTCCCGAGCCAGTACGCACCCGACACCGCGGCTCCCTTCATCGTCGCCGCCGACGGCCCGGACCCGCTGCTGTTCACGACGCTCGCGACGCTGATCGCGAAACGGCGGATACCCGTGATGATCGGCATCGCCGTCGGCAACGGCGGCGGCGACGCGCAGGGCAGCCAGCGCGGGCTCGAGTACGACACGCTGTCGCCCCGCTACGCCGAGTTCATCGAGAAGGACGTGCTGCCGCAGGTGGAGCGTCGTGCGGGCGTGCGGCTCACGCGCGACCCGGACCTGCGCGCGACGACCGGATGCAGCTCCGGGGCGGCCGCCGCCTTCACGATGGCGTGGTACCGGAACGACCTCTACCACCGGGTGCTGAGCTACTCGGGAACCTTCGTCAACCAGCAGTGGCCGCCCGACCCCGAGACTCCCGGCGGCGCCTGGGAGTACCACAAGCGCATCCTCGCCGGCAGTCCGCGCAAGCCCATCCGCGTCTGGATGCACGTCGGCGATCGCGACCTGTTCAACCCCAACTCCATGCGCGACGGCATGCACGACTGGGTGGAGGCCAACGAGCGGATGGCGCAGGCGCTCGCCGCGAAGGGCTATGCCTACCAGTTCGCCTTCGTCCGCAACGCCTCGCACTGCGATCGTGCCGTCAAGGCGCAGACGCTGCCGGCCGCGCTCGAGTGGCTGTGGAGGCCGTCCAGGATCCAGTAGCTCGGAGTCAGGTGCGATCGTGATTCTGCTGGGTACCGCCGTCGCGCTGGCCGCGGCGGCTCAGACCGCTTCCTACTACTCGGAGCTGCTCCACCAGTACGCGGCCGGGGACCGCGCCGCGGCCGTGGCCGAGTTGTCGAGCCTCGAGGACGGTCAGATCGCCAGGGAGCTCGACGCACTGCGCGACCGCGCCAACCGGCACTGCGCCTCCTGCGACGCCGCGGCGCTCCAGGCGGACCTCCGCGCCGCCGTCATGCTGCACACCGACCGCGACGAGCTCGAACGGCGTCCGCTCCAGATCTCCGGCGAGCGCGCCCCGAGCTGCGCTCCGCCAGTCCACGCGCTCTTCGCCGAGCGGGCGCTCGCGCCGCTGCTGGACCAGCGCGGCGGGCCGCGAGTTCGCACGCCGCTGGTACCTGGCGATGGGCCTGCGGAGCCTGGGCGACATCTGTCTCGAGGAGGGCCGGCAGTGGACCTCGTCCGGGCTCAAGCGCTTTCCGAAGGACAAGGAGCTGCTCCTCGCACGCGGCCTGCTCGCCGAGGCGCTCGCGACCGTCGCGCGACTGCGCCAGCCGAGCGCGGCCGCGGTCACGCCGCGCGAGCTGGACCTGCTTCGCGAGCAGCAGCAGGAGGGCCAGGCCGCGCTCCTCGAAGCCAGCAAGGCCTTCGAGCAGGCGCTCGCGAGCGGACGCGTCCTTCGAGGAGGCGTCCCTTCATCTCGGCCGCGTGCGCTTCCGGCTCGGCCAGCTGGGGCCGGCGCTCCTGGCGCTCGGCCCGCTCGTCGCCGCGAGCCGCGACCAGGAGCGTCTCTATCTCGCCTATCTTTTCGTCGGACGCGTCCACGAAGCAGCGGGGCGCACGTCGGAGGCCGAGCGCGCCTACAAGAACGCGGCCGGCGTCGAGCGAGATGGACAAGCGGCGGCGATGGCGCTCGCTCACCTGCGCCTGATGGCGGGCGATTCCGGGGCATCGCGCGAGATCCTGGACCAGGAGCTCGGTCGGACGGTTCCGCGCTCCCACGAGGATCCCTTCTGGAACTACCAGTTCGGCCCCGCGCGGCGAGCGGAGCCGCTCTTCGAGGCGCTCCGGAACGAGGCCACGGCGCCATGAGACCGCGAGCCCTGCCGCTTTCGCTGCTCGCGCTGTCGGTGAGCGCTCCGGGTCTCGCGCAGCAGTCGCCTCCCCCGCTCACGTTCGGCACGGGCGTCGAGGCCGTGTACGTCGACGTCTTCGTCACGAACGGCGGCCAGCCGGTCACGGGCCTGACGGCGTCCGCCTTCGAGCTGCGGGACGGCGGTGCGGTCCGGCCGGTCGAGCTCGTGGCGGTCGAGGCGCTGCCCCTCACCGCGCTCCTGGCCTTCGACACCAGCAGCAGCGTCGAGGGCGAGAAGCTCGCGGCGCTGCGCCGGGCGAGCGACGCCTTCCTCGACGGCCTGCGGCCGGCGGACGAGATCGGCATCGTGGCCTTCTCCCACGAGGTCCGCTGGCTGGCGCGCCCGACGCAGGACCGCGACGCCGTGAGGCGCGCGCTCGCTGCCTGCCGCGCGCGCGGCGGGACGTCGCTCTGGGACGGCCTCCATGCCGCACTCGGCCTGCTGCCCCCGCAGGTGCGCTCGCTCGTCGTGATCTTCACGGACGGCGAGGACAACATGAGCTGGCTCGACGAGCGCCAGGTGAAGGCGGCGGCGCAGCGCTCGAACGCGGTGATCCACGCCGTGGGCCTGCGGCCGGAAGAACCGCCTCCGCTGCCGGCACCCTTCCCCAGGGGGAGCCCCGTCCCGACGTCGGCGCCCGAGCTCGAGCAGGTGCGCGCGCTGCGTCAGACGGCCGAAATGACCGGGGGCCGCTTCTGGACGGCGGAGTCTCCGGATCGGCTGCGGCAGGCGTTCGCGGCCATCGTGGCGACGATGAACTCCCGCTACGTGCTGCGCTTCGAGCCCGCCGCGGGATCGGCGCCGGGCTGGCACCCGATCCAGCTGCGCCTGCGCGGCGCGAAGGGCGACGTGCGCGCGCGGGCCGGCTACTTCCGCCGCGGCGGGTCCTGAGGCTGCTCGTGATTCACGTCGTGCCTCCGCTCGGCGCGTCGGTCGCTTCGGCCCGCTGCCAGAGGCGGATCGCCTCCGGCATGTCGAGCGGCGCCACGTCGGGGCGGCCGATCGCCGCGAGCACGGTCGCCGTGGGAATGCTGCCCTCCGGTCCGCGGAAGAGCGCCTTGACGCGGCCGAGCGCGTGCAGCCGCCCGTCCACCTCGAAGCGCTGCTCGAACCACCACCACTTCTCGTCCCAGGCCACGACGCGCGTCCGCAGCTCGAAGCGCTGGAACGGGTCGAGCGACCTGCGGAAGCGCAGCATCACGGAGCCGGCCACCGGGAACCAGCGACGGCGCAGCGCCTGCTGGATCACTCCCGTGCGGACGCCGTAGTCCCAGCGCCCGAGGTCCATCGCCAGCAGGTAGCGGCTGTTGTTCATGTGCAGGTTCGAGTCGAGGTCGTTCGGCCACACGCGCAGCGCCACGCGGCACTCGCCGAAGAGGTCCTGTCGCGGCTTGGCGAGCCCGCTCGCGAGCGTCCACCAGAGCCGCAGCAGCATGCCTGATTCTGCTACGCTCCCCGCCATGCTGAAACGCGACGCTGCCCGGCTTCTCCTTCTTTGTTGCGTGCTCGCGGCGGCTGCGCCGCTCCGAGCCGCGGACAAGCCCACGCTCGCGCTCGTCGGCGGCCAGGTGATCGACGGCTACGAGGGCCCGCCGATCCACGACGGCGTCGTGCTGATCGCGGGCGAGCGGATCGTCGCGGTCGGCCGCCGTGGCGAAGTCGCCGTGCCCGCCGGCACGACCGTGGTCGACACCGCCGGCATGAGCGTGCTGCCGGGGCTGATGGACATGCACGTCCACCTGATGATCCTCGGCCACGCCGACTACGAGTACTGGGACAAGACCTACATGGCGCGCTTCCGCGACGAGATCATGCCGATCGCGGCGAAGCAGCTGCTGATGAGCGGCGTCACGACCGTGCGCGACCTCGGCGCGCCGCTCGACGAGATCCTGCACGTCAAGAAGCGGATCGCCGCGGGCGAGATCCCCGGGCCGCGGCTCTACGTCTCGGGTCCCTTCATCCAGCACCGGCCGTACTTCGAGTACGAGAAGTTCGTGCGCTGGGGCGTCGACGGCCCCGACGACGCGCGCGCCAAGGTGCAGAAGCTGGTGGACGCCGGCGTCGACTTCATCAAGCTGATCGACCAGGACCAGATGACGGACGAAGAGTTGCGCGCCGTCGTCGAGACCGCGAAGAAGGGCGGCAAGCCGATCGTCGCGCATGCGCACCGCGAGGACGAGATCCGCATCGGGCTCAAGTACGGCGTCGACTGCTTCGAGCACACCGGGCTCGCCACCTCGCCCGGCTACCCCGAGGACATCCTGACCGGGCTGCGCAAGCGCAACGCCACGCTCTACTGGTGCCCGACGGTCGAGGGCCTCTTCCTCGCCGACTACACGGCGCGCGTCTTCCCGGATCGCCTCGACGACCCGCGCTGGCAGGCCGATATCCCCAAGCCGATTGCAGCGGACATCCGCCGCTCGCTCCAGAACGTCACGGCGCTCGACTACTTCACGCTGACGTTCCGGCGCCTGCCGACGCTCGCGAGCAAGTTCCGGCAGCTTCGGGAGACCGGCGTGACCATGCTGGTCGGGACCGACAGCGGCATCCCCGGCAACTTCCACACCGACTCGACCTGGCGCGAGCTCGAGACGTGGGTGAAGCTCGGCGCGACGCCGATGCAGGCGATCGCGGGCGCCACGCGCTGGCCGGCGCGCTTCCTGAAGCAGGAGAAGGAGCTCGGGACGCTCGCGCCCGGCCGCTACGCCGACGTGATCGCGGTGCGCGGCGACGTGCTCGCGGACGTCGGCCTGCTGCAGCGCGTCGACGTCGTGGTCAAGAACGGCGCGCGGGTGCGCTGACGCCCTCGGGCGGCAGCTCGAGCTTGTAGAGCTCGCGGCCGCCGACGTCGTGAAGCCGCGCCGTGAGCGTGCGGCTGCGGGCATCGACATCCAGCGTGCCGAAGAACTGCAGCCCTTCGCTCGGCGGGCGGTTGGGCTTCATGCCCTCCGGGATGCCGAGGAAGCGCACGGCGGGCCCGAACGTCGCGTCGAGCTTGGCGGGCCCGAAGGTCCCGGCGTGGAGCGGCCCCGCCACGAATTCCCAGAACGGGTCGAAGTCGGTGAAGCGGGCGCGCTCGGGGTGGTAGTGATGAGCCGCGGCGTAGTGGACGTCGCCCGTGATCCAGACCACGTTGCGGACACGCTCCTGGCGCAGGAAGCCCAGCAGCTCCGCGATCTCGAGCTCGCGCCCGAGCGGCGGTCCGCCGTCGCCGTTCGCGACTCCCTCGATGCGTCCCGGAGGGTCGGGCACCACGAGCCCGAGCGGAATGCCGCTCGCCACCACCTTCCAGGCTGCCGTCGATGCCGCGAGGCCGCGCTTCAGCCACTCGAGCTGCATGGCACCCAGGAGCGCCGTCTCGGCACCGGCGCTCGGCTGGGTGTTGAGCGAGTTCGCTCCGCGCTCGCTGCGCATGTCGATCGCGAAGACGTCGAGCAGCGGGCCGTAGGCGATCCGCCGGTACACGCGGCCCAGGTCGTCCCCCGCGTAGCGGATCGGCTGGTGCTCGAGGAAGGCGCGACGGGCGCGCGCCGCGAGCACCGCGACGCTCTTCTCGGTGTAGCGCGCGTCCTCGAGGACCTGGCTCCGGAACCAGTTGTTGCGGACCTCGTGGTCGTCCCAGATCACGACCTGCGCGATCTCGGCGTTGAAGCGCCGCAGGTTCTCGTCCTCGAGGTTGTAGAGGTAGTTGCCGCGGTACTCGTCGAGCGTCTCGGCCACCTTCGACTTCGCGGGCGTCACGAGGTTGCGCCAGAGCGTGCCGTCGTCGAGCGTCAGCTCCGGCACGAGCGGGTTGTCGGCGTAGATCGTGTCGCCGCAGTGGACGAACAGGTCGGGCGCGAGCTGCCGCATCGCGCCGAATCCCCGGAGGCCTCCGCGAGCGACGTCGATGCCGAAGCCCTGGCCGACGACGTCCGCCGACCAGGCGAGCCGGACGCTGCGTGAGAGGCCGGCCCCGACCGGAGCCGACTGGAAGCGCCCCTCGACGGGCAGGCTCAGGCTCTTCGGGTCGGAGGGATCCTGGAAGAGCACGCGGTACGCGATCGTCTGGCCTCGGGGCAGGCCGGACAGCTCGACCCGCGCCGTGAAGCCCGAGTCCGCGCTCGCGATCGGCCCCGGCTGCCGCTGCACGTCGGCGAAGGACGCGCGCGTCGACCACTCGACGATCATCCGCGCCGGCCGGTCGCTGCGGCTCCAGACGATGGCACCGTCACCGCTCACGTCTCCCACTGCCGCGCCGTGAGGGATCGCGGGACGCGCCGCGTCGCTCGCGACGAGCGCCGGCGCTCGACGCGGGGCGAACAGCGTGGCCGCGGCGGCCCCAGAGAGGACGGAGACGAACGAGCGGCGGGATCCCATGGCGCCCAAGCATACAGGCCTGCCGAGCGAGCGCCCGAGGATAGACTCTCGGTGGAGGTGGGCGATGCGAGGTCGGACACTCGCCGTGCTGGGCCTGATCGCGCTCTCGGGGACTGGAGCCGCGAGCGCGCAGGACACGGAGCTCGACAAGAAGGTCCGGAGCTTCCTCGAGAGCCGTCGCGGGAGCTGGCGCGATCTGAACGTTCCCTGGCAGGACGGCCAGCTGCTCCACGACCTCGTGCTGAAGCACCGCTACACGCGCGCGCTCGAGATCGGAACCTCGACCGGGCACTCGGCGATCTGGATCGCCTGGGCGCTCTCGAAGACGGGTGGCCGCCTGGTGACGCTCGAAATCGACCCCGCCCGCCACGCGGCGGCGCGCAAGAACTTCGAGGAGGCCGGCCTAGCGCCCTTCATCGACGCGCGGCTCGGCGACGCGCACGAGCTCGTGAAGACGCTGCCGGGTCCGATCGACTTCGTCTTCTCCGACGCGGACAAGGACTGGTACACGCAGTACTTCAAGGACCTGGAGCCGAAGCTCGCAGCGGGCGGCTGCTTCACGGCCCACAACGTCGCCCGCCCCGGCGGCGGCGCCGCGGCGTTCCTCGACTACGTCAAGCAGCTGCCCGGCTACGAGACGACCGTCGAAGGCAGCAGCGAGGGCGTGTCGATCAGCTTCAAGCGCCGCCCCTGACGAGTGTCGTCACGGGAATGTCGCACGCTGGCCCTCTACTACCCGGATCGTTCTGGAGGATCGCGCATGCGGCTCGACACGGAGGAGCTGGACGGCGGCATCTTGAAGGTCAACCTCGCGGGACGCATGGACATCGCCGGCACGGACCTCATTTCGGTGCCGCTCGCTGCCCTGGCCGCGACCGACAACCGGCGGGTGATCCTGGACCTGTCGCGTCGTCGAGTTCCTCGCGTCCATCGGCGTGCGCGCGATCCTGCAGAACGCTCGCGCCCACCGGATGCGCGGCGGGTCGCTGGTGCTGCTGGGGCCGCCGCCCCCCATCGAAGAGGTGCTGCAGACGGCCGGCGTCCCGAACGTCGTGCCCGTCGTTGCCGACCTCGCGTCGGCGCGCGCCGCATTCGTCAACTTGAAGGACGCTTGATCGAGCGGACCCTCGAGATCGAGGCGAGCCTCGACTCACTTCGAACCGTCGGCCTCTGGATGCGGGACGCGACGCGCGCGGCCGGCGTCCCGTACGAGGTCGCCTTCGGCATCGATCTCGCCGTGCACGAGGCAGTGGAGAATGTCGCGCGCCACGGCGGCGAGAGCGCCGGCGCAGCGCAGCGTGAGCTGCGCTTCCGTTGCGACCGCGAGCGCGTCGATGTGGAGATCGAGGACGACGGGC
Organism: uncultured Acidobacteriota bacterium; assembly: GCA_963744315.1. GTDB lineage: Bacteria > Acidobacteriota > Vicinamibacteria > Fen-336 > Fen-336 > DATBSL01. The sequence continues at coordinate 641,367 of CAVUTB010000004.1, read as the reverse complement.
CGGCCTTCGACCCGCTCACGGTCCCGGCGCCTGCCCATCCCCAACGCATCGAAGACGTCGTCCCCGGCGGGCAGGGAATCCACCTGATGCGGCACTTCACCGACGAGGTCCGCTATCGCCGCGACGCCGGCCGGAACGTCCTCACGTTGAGGCGCCGCCTCGCCGGGAGCCGGCGGCGGGAGCCCGTCAGCGTCGAGCCGGTGCTCGGAAGCCCCTTCTTCAAGGAGCTGCGACAGGACGACGTGCGCGTCCTGCGCCGCGCGGGTCGCGTGGTGCGCCTCGATCCGGGGACGGTGGTGCTGCGGCCGGGCGAGCGCAACCGCGCGCTCTACTTCGTGCTGAGCGGAGCGCTCGAGGTGCGTCTGGAGGCCGCGTCGACCGTCGTCAGCCGCATCGATGCCGGCGAGTGCTTCGGCGAGATGTCCCTGCTCGACGGCCAGCCGGCATCGGCCTTCGTGACGGCGGCCGAGCCGTGCGAGCTGCTGAGCGTATCGGAGGAGCGCGTCTTCTCCGACCTGCTGCCGCAGCCCGGCTTCGCGCGCGGCCTGCTTCGCATGATGAGCGGCCGGCTGCGCGCGACGCTCGATCGCCAGGCGACCTGGGAGAGCCTGCGCAAGGAGCTGCGGCTCGCCCGCGAGATCCAGGCCAGCATGCTGCCCCCGACGGGCTTGCTGTTCCTCGATCACCCGGAGATCGACTGCGCAGCGGCGATGGACGCCGCGGCCGAGGTGGGAGGCGACTTCTACGACGCGTTCTTCCTCGACGAGCGCCGTCTGTTCTTCGCGGTCGGGGACGTGGCGGGCAAGGGAATCGCTGCGGCCGTCTTCATGGCGCGCAGCCTCGCGCTGCTGCGCGCCGAGGCGCTCCGGCGCCGCCCGCTGCACGAGCTGCTCGGGCGCGTGAACGAGGTGCTCGCGCTCGGGAACGAGCAGGCGACGTTCGTCGCGCTCACCTGCTGCGTGCTCGACACCACGAGCGGAATCCTGCGCGTGGCGAACGGCGGCGGCGGCGCGCCCTTCCTGCGCGACGAGCGCGGCTGGCAGCGAATGCCGATGCCCCGCGGGATCGTGGTCGGCGCCATCCCGGGCTTCGTTTTCGAAACGGCGCGCACGCGGCTCGCGCCCGGCGAGACGCTGCTGCTCTTCAGCGACGGCGTCACCGAGGCGCGCAACCCGGCGGGCGAGCTGTTCGGCACCGAGCGCCTGCGGACGGTGCTCGCGGCACACGAACAGGCCGACGCCGCCGCGCTGGTCACGGGCGTGCGCGAGGCGGTGGCCGAGTTCGCCGGAGCCGGCCCGCCGGCCGACGATCTGACGCTCTTCGCGCTCCGGCGCCCGCTCGCCCCGCCCCCGCCGCCGCCGAGCCCGCCGCTCGACGACGACTGAGGCCCGGCCGAGCCGCGCTAAGATCGGCTCCTCCGTCGGCTGCCCGCACAGGAGGGACGATGCGAAGAACGCCGCTCGGGCCGGTCCTCGCCGGCCTCGCCATGATTGCCTGCGCTCGCGCCGTTCAGGCGCAGGACGTGGCGGCTTTCGAGAAGAAGATCACGGTCAAGACGCTCGCGAACGGGCTCACGGTTCTCGTGTGCGAGCGTCCGGAGGCCCCGGTCTTCTCCTTCTTCACCCACGTGGACGTGGGCGCCGACCGCGAGGTGCCGGGGATCACCGGCCTCGCCCACATGTTCGAGCACATGGCCTTCAAGGGCACCGACCGCATCGGCACGAAGGACTACGAGCACGAGAAGCAGGCGCTCGCGGCCGTCGAGGCCGCCTACGCGGCCTACGACGGCGAGCGGCGCAGGAGCGTCGGGCGCGACGACACGAAGGTGGCCGAGCTCGAGAAGGCGTGGAAGCAGAAGATCGCGGAGGCCGACGGCTACGTCGTGCCGAACGAGTTCGGCGAGATCGTGGACCGCGAGGGCGGCGTGGGCCTGAACGCGTCCACCAGCTCCGACGACACCCGCTACTACTTCTCGTTTCCGTCGAACCGCGTCGAGCTGTGGGCCTACCTCGAGTCCGAGCGCTTCCTGAAGCCGGTGCTGCGCGAGTTCTACAAGGAGCGCGACGTCGTCCACGAGGAGCGCCGGATGCGCACGGAGAGCAGCCCGGTCGGCCGGATGGTCGAGCAGTTCCTGGCCGCGGCCTTCACGGCCCACCCCTACGGGCAGCCCGTCGTGGGCTGGCCCTCCGACCTCGACACCTTCTCGGCGACGGACGCGGCCGCGTTCCACGCGCGCTACTACGTGCCCTCCAACATGACGATCGCGCTCGTCGGCGACCTGCGGTCGAGCGAGGTCATGCCGCTCGTCGAGACCTACTTCGGGCGGCTCCCGTCGGCGCCCAGGCCGTCGCCGCTGCGCACGCGTCGAGCCGCGTCAGACGGCCGAGCGGCAGGTCGTGATCAAGGACCCGGCCCAGCCCTTCTACCTCGAGGGCTACCACCGCCCCGCCTACATCCACCCGGACGACGCCGTCTACGACGTGCTGCAGGACCTGCTGTCGAGCGGCCGCACCTCGCGCCTCTACCGCTCGCTCGTGCGCGACAAGCGGATCGCGGCCAACGCGTCGGGCTTCAGCGGCTTTCCGGGGGTGAAGTACCCGAGCCTGTTCGCCTTCTTCGGCGTCCCGACGCCGGGCCACACGCCCCAGGAGGTGCAGGCTGCGATCCGCGCCGAGATCGAGCGGCTGAAGACCGAGGACGTGCCCGAAGCCGAGCTCGAGATGGTGAAGACGCGCACGCGCGCGAACCTGGTCCGCGGCCTGGACAGCAACCAGGGCCTGGCGGTCCAGCTCGGCATCTCCCAGGCGCGCTACGGCGACTGGCGAGGACTGTTCCAGGAGGTCGACCGCATCCAGAAGGTGACGGCGGCCGACGTGCGGCGCGTGGCGAACGACACTTTCGTCGAGGCGAACCGCACCGTCGCGATCATCGAGTCGACGCGAATGGCGACGTCGAAGGAAGCAGGCCAGCGATGATGCGCCGCACGTGCGTCGCGCTGGTCGCCGCCTGCGCGGTGCCGACGCTCGTTTCGCGCGCAGGCGAAGGAGTGGCGCGAGATCCGCAAGCCGCCGCTGCGGGCCTTCGCGCCGCAGCAGCCCCGGCGGATCGCGCTGCCGAACGGGCTCGTGATCTTCCTGCAGGAGGACCACGAGCTGCCGCTCGTCCGCGGCACGGCGCGGATCCGCGGCGGATCGCGCGAGGAGCCTGCCGCCAAGGTCGGCCTGCTGGGGGTCTACGGCCAGGCCTGGCGCACCGGCGGCACGAAGAGCCGGACCGGCGACCAGCTCGACGACGAGCTCGAAGCGCGCGGCGCCCGCGTCGAGAGCGGCGCCGGGCTCGACTCGACGACGCTCGGCTGGGACTGCCTGAAGGAGGGCTTCGACCAGGTCTTCGCGACCTGGCTCGAGCTGCTGCGCAGCCCCGAGTTCCGCGAGGAGAAGCTCGCGATCGCGAAGAACCAGATCAACACCGGCATCGCGCGCCGCAACGACGACCCCTCCGGGATCGCCTCGCGCGAGGCGCGCAAGCTCGGCTACGGCAAGGAGTCGCCCTACGCGCGCACGGCGGAGTTCGCGACGGTCGCGGCGGTGACGCGCGAGGACCTGCTGGCGTGGCACGCGGCGACCGTCCACCCGAACAACATGATCCTCGGTGTGGTGGGCGACTTCGACTCGAAGGCGATGGAGGCGAAGCTGCGCAAGGCGCTCGGCTCCTGGCCGCGCGGGACCGCGTTCACGAAGGCCGCGGCCCCGACCTACGAGCCCAGACCCGGGCGTCTACTTCGTGCCGAAGGACGACGTCACCCAGAGCAACATCCGCATGCTCCACGCGGGCATCCGGCGCGACAACCCCGACTACTTCGCGGTCGAGGTGATGAACGAGGTCTTCGGCGGCGGCTTCTCGGCGCGGCTCTTCTCGAACATCCGCTCGAAGAAAGGCCTCGCCTACTCGGTGGGCGGCGGGGTCGGGGCGCCCTTCGACTACCGGGGCTTGTTCCAGCTGGCGATGAGCACGAAGAGCGGCTCGACCGCCGCCGCGATCGACGCGCTCTACGAGGAGACCGACAACCTGCTGAAGAGCCCGGTGACGGCGGACGAGCTCGCGCGCGCCAAGGACTCGATCCTGAACTCGTGGGTCTTCAACTTCGACACCCGGCAGGAGGTGATGGCCGAGCGGATGCTGGAGGAGTTCTACGGCTACCCGGCCGACTTCCTCGAGCGCTACCGCGCGGGGATCGAGAAGGTGACGACGGACGACGTGGCTCGCGTGGCGCGCGCCGTACGTCCACAAGGACAAGCTCGCGCTGCTGGTGGTCGGCAAGGCGCAGGACTTCGACCGCCCGCTCGACTCATTCGGGCCGGTCACCACCCTCGACATCACGATCCCTCAATGAGGGGTCAGGTCTTGAATGAGGCGTCTTGCGTTCTGAATCCGGGACTGGCCGCTACCGCGGCCAGAGCCACGCAAACGTCGCACCGGTCAGCAGCGCGTAGACGGCACCGTCGGCGACTTCCTTGAAGGCGCTCTTCCAGGGGCGGCCCCACCAGATCGCGTTCGGGATCTGCGCGAAGGAGTAGGCCGCGAACGCCACGACCGCAGCGATCTTGAAGACGTACAGGAACGGCGCTCCGCCAGGAAGCGTCTGGCCGCAGACGTACGCGACGGCTAAGGAGACGAACAGCAGGTAGAGGAACCAGCAGCCGAGGAAGCTGCCCATGTTCGGAAGCCCGGGCTTCCTGACCATGATCACCGCGATCGGTCCCTTCACCATCTTTTCCTGGAAGGCGGGCTCCTTCATCATCGCGGGCTCGGGGCAGTACGGGATCGTGTACTGGCCCGGCGGGACGGTCTGCTTCGACAGCGCGTCGCGCACCGCCGCCTCGTCCGGCAGGCCGCGGACGTGCCACTTGTGCGCTCCGAGGACGTTCCAGATCAGCGAGCTCGCCACGAACACGAGCACCGACGACACCAGGATCGGCAGCCAGAGCCCGACGAGTGTCTGCACCGCGACCTCCTTGGTTGGGGACGGCCGATCCTAGGAGGTCACGGCCCCGCGGGTCAACGAAGAATCATTCGGAGCGAAGCGCGCGTGCCGGGTCGACCGCAAGCGCGCGCCGGGACGGGATCCACGCGGCGACGAGCGCGGCCGTCCCGAGCAGCACCACGCCCGCGGCGAGCACGCGCGGGTCGGTCGTGACGGCGCCGCGCAGCACGCCCGCGAGCGCGCGGCTCGCGGCCCAGCCGAGACCCGAGCCGAGCACGAGCCCCACCGCCGAGAGCCGCAGCGCCTGGCCGAGCGTCAGCCGCAGCACGTCGCCGCGCGTCGCCCCGAGCGCCACGCGCACTCCGATCTCGAGCGTGCGTCGGCTCACGCGATAGGACATCACCCCGTAGACGCCGCCGATGGCGAGCACCAGCGCCAGCACGCCGAAGGCCACCATGATCCCGGCGATGTACTGCAAGCCGATCGTGGACTGCCGGATCGAGCGCGGCAGGCTGCTCGAGCTGGTACGCCGGCTGGTCGGGATCGACGGCGGCGAGCGCGCGCTTCACCGCGGACGCCAGTGCGTCGGGATCCCCGCTCGTGCGCAGCGCGAACGTCAGGTACCGCGTCGGCGCCTGCGCGAGCGGCCGGTAGAAGGTCGGCTCGTTCCTCCGCATGATCCACTGATGGATCACGTCGCCGGTCACGCCGACGACAGCGAGCCACGGCGTGTCCTTGTCGCCTTCCGCCATGCGGAAGCGCTTGCCGAGCGGGTCCTGCCCTGGCCAGAAGCGCTCGGCGAACGACCGGCTCACGACCGCCACGTCGCGCCCCTCCTCCTTGTCGGCCTCCTCGAGGAAGCGGCCCTGCAGCAGCGGCAGGCGAAGCGTCGCGAAGAGTCCGGCGTCGCGACGCGCGCCTCCACCTGCGGCGGGTCGGCGCCCGGCGCGAGCGGCTGTCCCTCGATCGAGATCCCGCGCGTCGTGTAGCCGTTGCGGCCCGGCAGCGAGTTCGTGGCGGCGACGCCTCGTCACGCCGGGCAGCTCCGCGAGCCTGCCCAGGAGCGTACGCGTGAAGCCGCGCTGCTGGTCCGCCTCGGAGTAGCGCGCGTCCGACAGCGTCACCTCGAAGCGCCAGCACGCCCCGGGGCTCGTAGCCCTGGGGACCGTCGATGAGCGCGCGGGCGCTGCGGCCGGCGTCGCCGGCGGTAACGAGCAGCGCGAGCGCGGCGGTGAGCTGCCCTACCACCAGGATGTTGCGGCCGACCTGCCGGCGCCCGCCCTCGGTCACGGAGCGGCCGCCTTCGCGCAGCGTCGTGTTGAGGTCGAGCCGCGCCGCGCGCCAGGCCGGGATCGCGCTGAAGACGAACGCGGCGAAGACCGCGACCAGCACGCTGAAGAGCAGGCTGCGCCAGTCGGCGCCGAGCTGGTCCCAGCCGGGCACGAAGCGGGCGATCTCGGCCGGCATGCTCTCGCGCATCACGCGGCCGGCGAGCCCCACGAGCGGCATCGCCAGCATCGCGCCGCCGATCGCGAGCAGCACTCCCTCGGTGAGCAGCTGGCGCGCCACCCGCGCCGGCGCCGGCTCCGAGCGCGATCCGCAGCGACAGCTCGCGGCCGCGCTCCGCCGACTGCGCGAGGATCAGGTTGGCCACGTTGATGCACGCGATCAGCAGCACGAGCGCGGCCGCCGCCTGCCAGATCACCAGGATCTGCGGCAGCACCGGGTCGCCGAAGCCCATGCGGAAGGCTCGGCGCCGAGACGCCGCGAGCGGCGTTCGTCTTCGGGTGCTCCCGCTCGAGCCGCTCGGCGACGACCGCGAGCGCGGCCTGCCCCTCGGCCCGAGTGCGGCCGGGCGCGAGCCGGCCCATCACGCTCAGATAGTGCTTGTCGCGCTCCGCCTTCGCCGGCTCCGGCAGCACGAGCGGCGCCCACACCTCGGCTCCCTCGGGAAACTGGAAGGCCGGCGGCGCGATGCCGACCACGACGTAGGGCTCGGTGTCGATCGTGATCGTCTTGCCAACGACCGGCTCGCCGCCGTAGACCCGCTGCCAGAGCGCGTGGCCGAGGACCGCGACGTGGTGCTGGTCCGTCGCGCGCCTCCTCGGCGAGGAAGCCGCGGCCGGCGATCGGAGCGACGCCGAGGGCCTCGAAGAACGTCGGGCCGACCCTGTAGCCCTGGATCCGCTCGGCGGACTCGCGGCCGCGCAGGTTGGCGTCCCACCACAGCAGCCCGACGAGATCGCTGAAGACGCCCGTCGTCTGCGCCTGCCAGTCGAGCAGGTTGGCGGGCGCCACGTTCGAGAGGTCGATGCCGTTGAAGTCGCGCCCCGTCTCGTGCACGCGCACCAGCCGCTCCTGGTTCGGGAACGAGAAGGCGCGCAGCACGACCGCGTCGAGCACGTTGAAGATCACGGCATTGGCGGCGAGCCCGAGCGCGAGCGTCGAGACCAGGAGCAGGCTCGCTCCCCTGCGCTTGACGAGCGTCCGGAGGGCGAAGCGGGCGTCTTCGAGCATGGGTCCTCCCGCTGGCCGTAACGCGCTGGCGTTGCGGGCGGTTCGTTTGATTCGCTTCAATCTTTTGGACGCCGTTTTCGGAACCCCTTCGAAGCGGGCCGCGTATAAGCGGTCGGGCAGTCGGTACTCCACTATTGAATCCGCCCGCAGCGCGGACGAGGGGCAGTCTCATGGCGAAGTCGAACGGGAAGCGTGTGCGCCGGCGGATCTGGATCGGGCTCGCGATCCTGGCGATCGCCGGGATCGGGTTCACGGTCGCCCGTCCCAAGGCGAAGACCGAGGACGAGAAGGGCAAGATCAAGACCGCCAAGGCCGAGGTGGCCGACGTGCAGGTCCGCGTCACCGAGGTGGGCTCGGTCGAGCCGCAGGTGAAGGTGGACGTGAAGTCGGTGCTCTCGGGCAAGGTGGTCGAGCTGCTCGTCCGCGAGGGCGACCGCGTGAAGCGCGGCCAGGTGCTCGCGCGCGTCGAGCCCGACGTGAACCAGGCGCGCGACCTCGCGCAGGTCAAGAACGCGGTCGCCGAGGCCGAGATCGCGCTCGCGGAGGCGAAGGCCACGCACGAGCGCAACGGCGGCCTGCTCGGCCAGGGCCTGCTCTCCGCCCAGGCCGGCCTCGAGAGCGAGACGCGCTACCGCCAGGCCAAGGCGACCTACGACTCGGCGATGGACAAGTACCGCATCGTCCAGGAGAGCGGCGTGCCGATCGCCTCGGTCGCGGCCGGGATCACGCAGCGGCTGAACGTGGCCTCGCCGATGGACGGAGTCGTGATCCGCAGGCCGGTCGAGCTCGGCGATACCGTCATGTCGGGCGTGTCCTCCTTCAACGCCGGGACGGTGCTGATGACCGTCGCCGACGTCGAGACCATGATCATCAAGGCCGGCATCAACGAGGTCGACATCGGCAAGGTGCGGCTCGAGCAGCCGGTCAAGGTCGGGCTCGACGCCTACCCCAAGGTGAAGTTCGCCGGGACGATCAAGCGCATCGCGCCGGCCGCGCGGCTCGAGGAGAAGGTCAAGGTCTTCGACGTCGAGATCGCGATCGACCGCCAGGGCAACGAGCTCCGGACCGGCATGACCGCCAACATCGACGTGGTCGGCGAGAAGCGCGCCAAGGTGCTGGCGGTGCCCGTCGAGGCCATCTTCAAGAAGGACGAGACCGAGGTCGTCTACGTGAAGAAGGCCGAGGCGCCGAAGCAGGCCGACAAGGGGGGCTTGCTTTCGTCCGTCTTCGCCGCGGGCAAGAAGGACGCGCCGGCCGAGAAGCTCGACCCGAAGGACGCCTGGAAGGAGAAGTTCGAGCTCAAGGAGATCGAGACCGGCCTCGCGAGCGTCGACAAGGTGGAGGTCGTGAAGGGCATCGCCGTCGGCACCGAGGTGGCCGTCGAGGACCCGACGCGCCCGAAGGAGAAGAAGGACCGTGAGTGAGGCCGTCGCGATCCCGGCGGCAGTGAGCGCCACGCAGGCGGCGGTCGCGGTCTCGCCGCTGATCCGGATGGAGGGCGTCACCAAGACCTACGACGCGGGCGAGCTCGCGGTGCAGGCGCTGCGCGGCGTCGACCTCGCGATCGAGGCCGGCCAGATGGTCGCGATCATCGGCCCCTCGGGCTCGGGCAAGTCGACGCTGATGCACATCCTGGGCTGCCTCGACGCGCCCAGCGAGGGCCGCTACCGGCTCGAGGGCCACGACGTCTCGTCGCTCTCCGGGTTCCAGCTCGCCGGGATCCGCAACCAGAAGATCGGCTTCGTGTTCCAGACCTTCAACCTGCTGCGCGAAGGCGTCGCTCCAGCGCAACGTCGAGCTGCCGCTGCTCTACGCCGGGCTCTCGGGCTCGGAGCGCAAGGAGCGCGCGCGGGACGCGCTCGTGCGCGTCGGCCTGCTCGAGCGCGCGAAGCACCGGCCGGCGGAGCTCTCGGGCGGCCAGCGCCAGCGCGCCGCGATCGCCCGCGCGATCGTCAACCAGCCCTCGCTGATCCTGGCCGACGAGCCGACCGGCAACCTCGACACCAAGACCGGCCTCGAGATCCTCGAGATCTTCGACGCGATGCACGCCAAGGGCGAGACGATCGTGATCGTCACCCACGACCCGCGCATCGCCGAGCGCTGCGAGCGCATCGTCTCGATCGTCGACGGCCGCATCGAAGACGACCGGATGAACGGCTAGCCGAGTGAGCCAGGCGCGCGCTGCCTGCTCGCGCCGCTACTTGATGTCGCTCTGGGACTCCGTCCTCGACGGGATCGTCGACATCAACACGAACCGCAGCCGCAGCCTGCTGCAGATGGTCGGGATCGTGCTCGGAGTGGCCTCCGTGGTCGCCACCTTCGGGCTGATCGACGGCGGGCGGCGCAAGGGCCAGGAGTTCTGGGACAAGACCGGCGGCGTGCGCAAGATGTTCATCCGCGAGCTGGACGCGCGCGAGATGAAGCAGAACGCGCAGGAGAAGAAGTCGAAGGGCCTCACCTACGACGACGCGATGGCGCTCGCGCAGCGAGGCGACGCTGATCGAGCTCGTCGAGCCGACGATGGAGCGCCAGGAGCTCGTGAAGGCGCCGGGCTTCGAGAAGCGCATGGAGGTCTCGGGCGCGACTCCCGAACTACGAGCCGATGTACGACTTCCACCCGGCCGAGGGCCGCTTCCTGACCCAGGAGGACCTGGCGCGCAGCGCCAAGGTCGTGGTGCTCGGCTCGACGCGGCGCGAGGAGCTCTTCGGCGGCCGCGACGCGATCGGCCAGCTCGTCAGCATCGGCGGCGACCGCTACACGGTGGTCGGCGTGATGCAGCGCAAGGAGTTCTTCTGGAACTCCGCGAACCGCAACAACCTCGAGTGGATGAACCGCTTCGTGTTCGTGCCGGTCACCTCGATGATCACGCGCATGGCGGGCGACCGTGAGAACCAGAAGGTCGCCTACATCAACGTGCAGGTGCGCGACGTGAAGGACATGGAGCAGGCGCAGGAGCAGGTCACCACGATCCTGCGCCGCGCGCACGGCGGGATCGTCGACTTCCAGGTCTTCAACCGCAAGGCGTTCATGCGCCAGCAGGAGCAGCAGGGCCGGATCTACGACGTCACGTTCCTGACCTGCGGCGCGATCTCGCTGCTCGTGGGCGGGATCGTGATCATGAACATCCTGCTCGCGTCCTTCAACGAGCGCGTGCGCGAGGTCGGCACGCGCAAGGCGCTCGGCGCCACCGGGCTCAACATCATGGCGCAGTTCCTGGTCGAGAGCGTCGTGGTGACGATCTTCGGCGGCCTGCTGGGCCTCGGGCTCGGCGTCGGCTTCACCCAGGCGATGAGCGCGATGATCCAGCAGCCGGTGGTGCTGACGCCGCAGATCATGCTGATCGGGCTCTCGTTCGCCGTGGGCGTCGGCATCTTCTTCGGCTTCTACCCCGCGATCCGCGCGGCGCGGCTCAACCCGATCGAAGCCCTGAGGTACGAGTAACGTGTACGTCTCCGAGGCCGTCCGCACCTCGCTCGCGGAGATCCTGGCGCACAAGCTGCGCTCGGGACTGACGCTCGTCGGGATCGTGCTCGGCACCACCGCGCTCGTGGTGATGGTGTCCGTGATCGGCGGCCTGGCGGTTTCGGTACAGCAGGGCCTCACCGATCTCGGCTTCGACGGCGTCATCTTCGTGGTCCCGCAGAAGACGCAGGACCGCCTCGAGCAGAAGAAGGAAGGCTATTCGCGGGGCCTGCGCAGCGCCGACGCGCACGTGATCGAGCCCGGCAAGGAAGTGATCGGGGAGGCCGCGCCGATGCTGAGCCTGGGCGACGAGACGGCGCGCCTCAACGGCCGCACGCTGAAGGTCGCGGTCGAAGGCGTGACGCCGGCCTGGGGCCGGATCCGGAACCGCGTTCCCGCAGGAGGCCGCTACCTCGCCGAGCAGGACATCGAGACGCGCGCCACGGTGGCGCTGATCGGCCACAAGCTCAAGCAGGACGTCTTCGGCAACGAGGAGGCCCTCGGCCGCGAGATCGTCATCCGCGGCGTGCGCTTCCGCGTGGTGGGCGTCCTCAAGCACCTCGGCACCGACCAGGTGAACGACGACGAGATGGAGCGCGACAACGCCAAGGTGTACGTGCCGCTCACGACCGCCCAGCAGTACTTCGCCGGCACCGACGCCGTGCACGCCTGGGCGTTCCAGGCCGACCCCGACGACCTCGAGAACGCGCAGAAGGAGGCCGAGGCGCTGATGCGCCGCAGCCACCGCGGCATCACCGACTTCAAGGTCCAGAACATCGGCGAGGAGATCCTGCGCGTGCGCAAGGAGGTCGACGTGCTGATCGCCAACTGGCGCGTGGTGCTGGCGTCGATCGCGGGCATCTCGCTGCTGGTCGGCGGCATCGGGATCTTCTCGGTGATGCAGATCTCGATCGGCGAGCGCACCTACGAGATCGGGCTCCGGAAGGCGATGGGCGCGACCGACCCCGAGATCTTCGGCCAGTTCCTGATCGAGTCGGTCTCGCTCTCGCTCGTCGGCGGCGGCCTCGGCGCCCTCCTGGGCTGGGGGATCACGCTCCTCGCGGGCCAGGCGTTCGAGAGCGGGCTGCCGGTCTCGCCGCTCGGGCTCGGCCTCGCGGCCGGCTTCGCGATCGCGATCGGCCTCGGCGCGGGCGTCTACCCGGCGCTGCGCGCCTCGCGCCTGCATCCCGTCGACGCGATCCGCGGCGCGTAGCCGAGCGTCGCGCCGCGAGCGTGGTAGTCTCGCGCCCGAAACGGCGCGATGACCCTCGAAGCCGGCTCCCGACTCGGCCCGTACCAGATCGTCGCCCCGCTCGGAGCGGGCGGGATGGGCGAGGTCTACCGCGCCCGCGACCCGCGCCTCGGCCGCGACGTGGCGGTCAAGACGCTGCTCGCCGGCTGGGCCGCCAGCCCCGAGAAGCGCGCGCGATTCGAGCAGGAGGCGCGCGCCGCCTCCGCGCTCAACCACCCGAACATCGTCACGGTCCTCGACATCGGCGAGGACCGGGGTGTCGCGTGGATCGCGATGGAGCTGGTCGAGGGTCGCACGCTGCGCGAGCTGCTGGCTGGCGGACAGCTGCCGACGCGCAAGTCGCTCGAGATCGCCGTGCAGGTGGCCGACGCGCTCGCCAAGGCGCACGCGGCCGGGATCCATGCACCGCGACCTCAAGCCCGACAACGTGATGGTTTCGAAGGACGGTTACGTGAAGATCCTCGACTTCGGCCTCGCCAAGCTGGCCGAGCCCGACGGCGGTCAGTCCTCCGAGCAAGCTACGCTCGCTCGCCCGCTCACCGGCGCGGGCGTGGTGCTGGGCACCGTCGGCTACATGTCGCCGGAGCAGGCCGCGGGCCAGGCGACGGATTTCAGGAGCGACCAGTTCGCGCTCGGAGCGATGCTGTTCGAGATGGCGACGGGCGCGCGGCCCGTTCCAGCGCGCGACGGCTGCCGAGACGCTCGCCGCCATCATCCGCGAGGAGCCCGGAGCCGATCGCGCGCCTCAACCCTCGCGTACCCGGCGCCGCTGCGCTGGATCACCGAGCGCTGCCTCGCCAAGGACCCGGACGACCGCTTCGCCTCGACGCGCGACCTGGCGCGCGATCTGGCGAGCCTGCGCGATCACCTGTCGGAGACGACGAGCTCGGCCGAGGCGCAGCCGGCGCCCCGCGTGAGCGCCCGCTGGCGCCTGCGGTGGCGCTCGTCGCCGCGGCGCTCGCGGCGGGATTCGGCCTCGGGGCTCTGGCCTTCCGTCGCTCCGCTGCCGCCCCGGGACGCGATCGAGTTCGACAGGCTCAGCTACCGGCGCGGCACCGTGCTGTCGGCCCGCTTCGCGCCGGACGGCCAGTCGGTGGTCTACGCGGCGGCCTGGGAGGGCAACGCGCCCGAGGTGTTCTCGGTCCGATTCGACAGCCCCGAATCGCGATCGCTGGGCCTGCCGGCGGCGGACCTGCTGGCGGTCTCCGCGAGCGGCGAGATGGCGCTCGGCCTCAACCGGCGCTACACCTTCGGCTGGGAGCGCGTCGGCACGCTGGCGCGCGCTCCGCTCGGCGGCGGCACCGCGCCGCGCGAGGTGCTCGAGGGCGTGCTGGCCGCGGACTGGGCGCCCGACGGGCAGGCGCTCGCGGTGGCGCGCGACGCGGGCGAGAAGCGCCGCCTCGAGTTCCCGCTGGGCAAGGTGCTCTACGAGACCGCCGGCTGGATCGACGAGGTGCGCGTCTCGCCGGACGGCCAGCGTGTCGCTTTCGTCGATCATCCCGAGCGTGGCGACAACCTCGGCGTGCTCGTGGTTTGCGACAGCAGCGGCGCCACGGAGCACCAAGCTCCGAATTGCGCAACACGAACGGGATCGCCTGGCTGCCGGGCGGACGCGAGCTGCTCGACGCCAGCGGCGTTGCGATCGACCTGTCGGGACGCAGGCGGCGTCTCATGGCCTTGCCGGGCCTCCAGCGCCTCCACGACGTCTCGAGCGACGGGCGCGTGCTCTTGAGCCGCTCGACCTGGCGCCGGGAGATCGTGGGCCGGGCGCCGGGCGCTTCGCAGGAGCGCAACCTCTCCTGGCTGGACTGGTCCTATCCCGACGACCTCTCCGGACGACGGCACGACGCTGCTCTTCGACGAGCAGAACGTCGTGGACTGGCCGGCAACTATCGCGTCTACATGCGGAAGATGGACGGCTCGCCCGCCGTCAATCTCGGGGAAGGCCGGGCCTTCGGGCTGTCGCCCGACGGCAAGTGGGCGCTGGCGGCGGCCAACGCGAGCGACGGCGCCAAGGTGCTCCTGGTGCTGCCGACCGGCGCGGGTCAGCCGCGGACGATCCTGAGCGGAACGATCCCCTATGACTCCGGCTCCTGGTTCCCCGACGGGCAGCGGGTCCTCGTCGGCCGGAGCCGAAGCCGGGCACGGAAGCCGGCTGTACGTCGTGGACGTGAGCACCGGCGCGTCGCGCGCCGCGACCCCGGAGGGCGTGACGGTCTACCACTGGCGGGCGATCTCGCCCGACGGCCGGAGCGCGCTCGCCCTCCGCCCGGACGGCACGCCCACGCTCTACCCGCTGGAAGGCGGCGAGCCGCGGCCGCTGCCGGGCGCCACGCGCGACGACGTGCCGATCCGCTGGGCGAAGGACGGCCGCTCGGTCTTCGTCCAGCGCGGCCAGGACGTGCCGCTGCGCGTCGACACGATCGACGTGGCCACGGGCGCGCGCAAGCTCTGGAAGGAGCTGCCGCCGCTCGACCCGGCCGGCGTCGATGGTCGCCGGGCCGATCCGGCTGAGCGCGGACGGCCAGTCCTACGTGTACTCCTACCGCCGCGTGCTCGACGAGCTGATGCTGGCGACCGGCGTGCGCTGAAGCGCGTCTTCGGCGTGCCCGGCTAGTGGGACTGAACGGAAGGGCCAGACGAACCGGCGGCCAGGACGCTCTGGACAGCTTCATCGGGGGGCTGAGCGCCCCCCGAGCCCCCGCTCGCGAGCGTGAAGCAGAACGTCGCGCCGCGGCCGAGGCCTGCCGATTCGGCCCACACGCGTCCGCCGTGCGCCTCGATGATGCGGCGCACGAGCGCGAGCCCCACGCCGGTACCCTCGCCGCCGGGGTCGAGCTTCTCGAAGAGGCCGAAGACGCGCTCGAGGAAGCGCGGCTCGATGCCCTGACCGTTGTCGCGCACGAAGAAGACGCGCTCGTCGCCGTCCTGGCGCATGCCGAACTCGATCTTCGGGTGCTCCTGCGCGCCCGTGAACTTGGCGGCGTTCTCGAGCAGGTTCTGGAGCACCTCGAGCAGGCGCCGCCGGTCCGCTCGCACGATCGGCAGGTCGGGGTCGACCTCGACCACGATGCCCCTCTGCTCGAGCCGGCCCTTCAGCAGCTCGAGCCCCTCGCGCACCAGCCCGCCGAGCGCCACGTCCTCGGGCGGGTGCACCACGCGCCCGATCCGGCTGAGCTCGAGCAGGTCGTCGAGCAGGCGGTGCATCTTGTCGGCGGCAGCGACGATGCGGCCGAGGTCCTTGCGAACCGCGTCGTTGCGGCCCGCCGCGAGGTCCCCGCCCGCGAGCCCCGCGAAGCCGCGGATCGTCACGAGCGGCGTCTTGAGGTCGTGCGACACGGTGTAGTTGAAGCGCTCGAGCTCGGCGTTCTTGGCCGCGAGGTCGCTGCGCTCCCCGCGCAGCGCCTCCTCGTGGGCGCGCAGGTCCCTCGCCATCCGGTTGAGCGCGCGCGCCAGGTCGCCGAGCTCGTCCGGCGAGTCGAGCGTGAGCGGGTGGTCGAGGTTCCCCGCCGCGATCTGCGCGGCCGCACGGCTCATCTGCGTGAGCGGCCGCGCGAGCGTGCGCGAGAGCAGCAGGCTGACCAGCAGGCCCACGCCGAGCGTGGCGACCAGCACGAGCGCGCCGAGCGAGAGCAGCGAGGCCCGGTGCCCCTGCCACAGCTCCGCCGTGCGCTCCTCCTCGAGCCGGCGCAGCGAGGCTTCCCAGGGCGGCTCGGACAGCGTGACGATGCCCCAGCCGGCCGAGACGCCGCCCGCCGCCACGCGGAAGCGCAGCTCGGTCACGGCGTCGCGGCGGATCAGCATCGGGTCGGGGGCGTCGTCCCCTGGCAGCGGGCCAGGCGCGCGCTCGCCGTACATCACGTTCGTCGCGGTCCCGTCGGTCAGCACGAGGCCGTCGCGGTCGACGATCAGGAACGAGACCACCGGCAGCCACGCCTGCGTCTGCTGGATCGCTTCGTTCAGCCGCTCGACGTCGAGCTGGTAGAGCGGGTTGAACAGGTGCAGGCCCAGGTAGCGCGCGGCGCCGTCGAGCGCCCGCTCGTCGTCCGCGGCGCGGGCCGCCGTGACCGCGTCGCGCAGCTCCTTCTGCAGCACGCGCATGCGGCCGAGGGCGATCGCGCCGGAGGCGGCGAGCGTGACGGCCACGAGCGCGAGCGCCAGCGCCGCGACGTAGAAGGCGTACCGGGTGCCGATGCCGCTCGTTCGCATCAGCGGCCGCGCGACACCATCAGCACGGAGGCCCAGTCGAGCACCGCCTGGCGCTGGACCGGCGTGAGCCGCTCGAAGCGCGTGATGCCCGCGGCCTTGGTGAGCGCCTGCAGCCCCGCCTCGTCGCGGTCGAGCGCCAGCATCACTGCCTCGAGCCTGGCGCGCGTGGCCGGCTCGAGGCTGCTGCGGAACGCGATCAGCCCGCGCTCGATCGGCCGGCTGCGCGCGAACACCCGGAGCTGGGTGCGGACCTTCTCGGGCAGCGCCTGCCAGTCCCCCTCGTTGAAGGCGCCGGCGTCTCCCTTGCCGTGCAGCACCCAGATCGCCTGGTTGACCTCGGCGAGCGCGAGCACGTAGCGCACCGAGCGCCGGTCGGCGGCTCCCTCGTCGGCCGCGACCAGCGAGATCCCGGCGCGGGCCAGCTCCGCGCGCGGCAGCGCGAACGCGGAGGTGGAGCGCATCGCCTGCAGCACGAGCGTGTGGCCGCGCAGGTCCTCGAGCTTCCGGATCGCGCTCTCCTGGCGCGTGAAGAAGACGCTGCGGTACTCGCGTTCTCCGCGCCTCACCACCAGCAGCGACGGCTCCAGGCTGCGGCTGCGCTCGCGCAGCGTCAGCATCGGGAAGACGCTCTCGAGCACGAAGTCGACCTGCCCGCGGACCAGCCGCTGCGAGAGGTCGTCGAGGTCGCGCGCGATCACCAGCTCGCCGACGCCGATCCCGGCCGGCGCCAGGCGCTCGCGCAGCTCCGCGATGAAGGGAGAGTAGACCGTGAACATGCGATCCGGCTCGTTCGGCTCCTCGGCGATCACGCCGAAGTGGACGACGGCGGGCGGTGCTGCGCGGGAGGCGGGCGGGGCGAGCAGAGCCAGGAGCAACAGCAGCGACGATGCACGTCGCAGGGTCGAGCGTTCCTCCATGGCGGCGCTCATTGTACGTCGCTCGGGGCGCGGGCCGCGCGATAGACTCGCCCGCCAGGAGGCCCCATGCGAAGCCGCTTGACGTCGTGCCTCGTCGCTTGCGCCGCCGCGTGCGCGGCCGCGTCTGCCGAGGAGCCGTCCCAGGCCAGAACGGCGCTGCTCTCGCTCTTCGCCGAGTGGCGCGAGGCCCAGCGGCCGCCGGTCAAAGGCGGCGTCCCGGACTACACGCCTCCCGCGCTCGAAGCGCCAGCGCCACAGGCTCGACGCGCTGCGCGCGCGGCTCGACGCGATCGAGCCCGCCGGGCTCGCGCCGCCCGAGCGCATCGACCGCGCGCTCGTCCTCGCCGAGATGAACGGCCTCGACTTCGATCTGCGCGTGCTGCGGCCCTGGTCGCGCAACCCCGCCTTCTACGCGAACGCGATCGCCGACGCAGAGCGATACCCCGGCGCACGAGGGCCGCACGATCGAGGGCGCGATCGAGCTCTGGCAGCTGCGGCTGCCGCTGCAAGAGGCCGAGCTGCGGGCGCTCCAGGAGCGGCTGCGCGCGATCCCGCGGCTGCTGGTGCAGGCACGCGCGAACCTGACGGGCGACGCGCGCGACCTGTGGCTCGCCGGGATCAGGAGCGAGCGGCAGCAGTCCGAGGTGCTGCGCGCGTTCGCCGACACGCTGCGCCCTCACCACCCCGGGCTGGTGGCGGACGCCGAACGGGCCCGCGCTGCCGTCGACGAGTTCCGCGGCTGGCTCGAGCGCGAGCTTCCCGGCAAGCACGGCCCCTCCGGCGTGGGCCGGGAGAACTACGACTGGTACCTGAAGAACGTCTACTGTGTGCCCTTCACCTGGCAGGACGAGCTAAGGCTGATGGAGCGCGAGCTCGAGCGCTCGACCGCGCACCTGGCGCTCGAGGAGCACAGGAACCGCGCGCTGCCGCCGCTCGAGCCCGCCGCGAGCGCCGCCGAGTGGCAGCGCCGGGCGGACGAGTCGCTCGCCTACTACGTGCGCTTCCTGAAGGAGCAGGAGATCCTGAGCGTGCGCGACTACTACGAGCCCGCGCTGCGGGCGCGGCTCGGGTCGTTCGTGGCGCCCGAGCGGCGCGACTTCTTCTCCGAGGTGGACGCGCGCGAGCCCCTGCTGCTGCGCTCCCACGGCAACCACTGGCTCGACCTCGCGCGGATGGAGCGGGAGCCGCACCGAGCGCGATCCGGCGCGGTCCGCTGCTCTACAACATCTGGGTGCACCGCGCGGAGGGCGTCGCGACCGCGATGGAGGAGCTGATGATGAGCGCCGGGCTCTACGCCGAGCGGCCGCGCAGCCGGGAGCTCGTCTACGTCATGATCGCGCAGCGCGCCGCGCGCGCGATCTCGGGGCTGCGGATGCACTCGAACGAGTGGACGCTCGAGCAGGCGACGCGAGCCGCCAGCGAACGCACCCCGCGCGGCTGGCTGCGGCCCGACGGCGAGCTGGTCTGGTTCGAGCAGCAGCTCTACCTGGCGCAGCCCGGCTACGGCTCGAGCTACCTGCTCGGCAAGGCCCAGTTCGAGGCGTTGCTCGCCGAGCGCGCGCGCGCGCTCGGCCCCGGCTTCCGGCTGCGCGGGTTCATGGACGAGCTGAACGCGGCCGGCATGATCCCGATCTCGCTGATTCGCGAGGAGCTTGTGACGCCCGGCGCGCGGCCTGAGTGAGCGGCTGCGTGCTACCATCCTCCGCTGGCCACAAGCGTACGGCTGGCAGATGACAGCATGGATCGCGAGCGGATTGGCAAGTACAAGATCATCGGCGAGCTCGGCCGCGGGACGATGGGCGAGGTCTACAAGGCACACGACCCGGTCCTGAACCGCTTCGTCGCCCTCAAGACGCTCCCCATCAAGCTCGGACCCGACGACGAGACCCTGCAGCGCTTCCAGCGCGAGGCGCAGGCGGCGGCGCTGCTCAACCACCCGAACATCGTGACCGTCCACGACTTCGGCGAGGAGAAGGGGCTGCTCTACATGGCGATGGAGCTGCTCGAGGGCATCGACCTGCGCGAGGCGATCGACCGCGAGCTGCTCGGCTCGCTCGACGAGAAGCTGAACGCGATGGACAGCGTGCTCGCGGCGCTCGACTACGCGCACGCGAAGGGCGTCGTCCACCGCGACGTCAAGCCCGCCAACATCCACCTGGGCAAGGGCCGCCAGGTCAAGATCATGGACTTCGGCCTCGCGCGCGTCAGCACCTCCGAGATGACCCAGGAGGGCATCGTGCTCGGCACGCCGAACTACATGTCGCCCGAGCAGGCGCTCGGCGACAAGGTGGACGGCCGCTCCGACCTCTTCTCGACCGGCGCCGTACTCTACGAGCTGCTGACGGGACACAAACCCTTCGAAGCCGAGACGACGCCGAGCGTCCTCTACCAGGTCGTGCACAAGCAGCCGATCCCGATCCGGCGCTGGGCCCCGGAGATGCCCGCCGCCGTCGTCGCCGTGGTGAACCGCGCGCTCGAGAAGGACCTCAAGCAGCGCTTCCCGTCGGCGGGCGACATGCGCGCAGCGCTGTCGATCGCGCGCAACGGCGTGCCGGGCGCGCCGGCCGCGGCTCCGCAGGCGCCGCGCGCACGGCCGGCTCCCCCGCCGCTGCCTGCGACCGCCGCACGGCCGGCCGGAACCAGCACGATCCCGCCGCCGGTTCGCATCCCGGCGGCCTCGACGTCCACGTCCGGCATCCCCTCGCCCGCGAAGCCACGCGGCCCGCGGCTCGGCCTGCCCATCACCCTGCTCGGGGCCGCGCTCGCCGCCGTCATGCTGCTGGCCGTGGCGGCCTTCCTGTGGCTGCGGCCGACGACGCCGCAGCCGAGCGCTTCGCCGGCCGCCACCGACGCGCTCACGCAGGAGCTCGTGCGCAAGCAGCTGCGCCTGGCGCAGGCCGAGCTCGAGAAGAAGAACTACCGGGCCGCGCTCTCCGAGGCCCAGGGCGTGCTCAAGCTGTCGGCGGGAAACCCCGAGGCGACTGCCGTGATGTCGGCCGCCCAGGGTCGCCTCGACGAGCGTCGACCGCTCCGTGGCGCAAGTCCGGCGCCTGCTGGAGGCCGGCGACAGCGACGGCGCGTCGCTCGAGCTTTCGAAGGTGCTCGAGCTCGACCCGCAGTACCCGCCGGCAGCCGAGCTTTCGGCGCAGCTCAACTCCGCCTTCAAGCCGAAGGCCGACGACGCCCGGACCCAGATGCGGACCGCGCGCGAGGCCGCGCGGGCCGCCGGCGCGCCCGCGGACGCGCTTGCAGGGCGCGGACGAAGCGGCGCTGCGGGGCGAGGAGCAAGCGGCGCGCGGCGAGTTCGCGCTCGCGACGGGCAGCTTCATCGAAGCGCGAAACACGCTCGAGAGCGCGCGCCGGGCGGCCCGCCGTGCAGCGCCGCCGCCGACGCTCGCCGCCGCCCCGCCGGCGACGCTGGCGACGCCGCCCCCGCCCCGCAGCTTCACGGCGGAGGCCACGAAGGTGACGGCGCCCGGCGGCGCCGGGCCCGCGGGCTTCGACGTCGCCGAGGTGCAGACGAGCCGCGCGCCGCAGTTCAACGGCCGGATGGAGTTCGAGGTGCTGCCGCCCGCGGTGCGGCCGGGCCAGCCGTTCGTGGTGCGCATCCACCTGCGCAACGAGGGCCGCAAGTCGGTGAAGATCCGCGCGCTGCAGATCGCCGCCGTGGTCGACGGACGCCGAACGCCCGCCCTGGCCAAGCTGTTGCTGCGCGAGGTCCAGGGCCTTTCGCGCGGGCTCGTCGCCGAGTACTCGGGCGTGTGGAACGGCGAGCGCGACTGGAGGCTCGAGGCGGTGGTGACGGCGGACAAGGACGAGATGGTGGTGAGCAGTCTCAAGGCGAACTGAAGGAGCGGCCATGGCCCCCTCCGTATCCGAGCGCGCGCGGCAGGTGCCCGCCTCGCCGATCCGCAAGCTGACGCCCCTCGCGGACGCCGCGAAGCGCCGCGGTGTCAACGTCTATCACCTCAACATCGGCCAGCCGGACCTCGAGACGCCGGCCGCGATGCGCGCCAAGCTCGCGCTCGCCCCGAGCGTCCTCGCGTACACGCCTTCGGCCGGGACCGCGGAGTGCCTCGACGCGCTCGCGCAGTACTACGGCCGGCTGGGCATAGCGCTCACCGCCGACGAGCTGGTGGTCACCACGGGCGGCAGCGAGGCGCTGCTCTTCGCGTTGCTGGCGTGCGCCGGCGAGGGCGACGAAGCGCTGGTGGTCGAGCCCTTCTACACGAACTACCAGGCGTTCGCGACGATGGCGGGCGTGCGGCTGCGCGCGCTGCGCTCGCGCGGCGAGGACGGCTTCCACCTGCCGCCGCTCGAGGAATGGCGGCGCGCGCTCACGCCGCGGACGCGGCTCGTGCTGCTCTGCAATCCGGGCAACCCGACCGGCACCGTCTACCGGCGGGACGAGCTCGAGCGCGTGGCGGGGTTCTGCCGCGAGCACGGCCTGTTCCTGGTGTGCGACGAGGTCTACCGCGAGTTCGTCTACGACGGGCAGCAGGCGACCAGCCTGCTCGCGCTTCCCGGCTGCGAAGAGATCGCGATCGTGGTCGACAGCCTGTCGAAGCGCTACAGCGCCTGCGGCATCCGACTCGGCTGTCTCGCCACGCGAAACCGCGAGGTGCTCGGCGCGACCCTGCGCCTGGCGCAGGCGCGGCTGTCGCCGCCCGGCCTCGCCCAGCTCGTGGCACTCGGGATCCCGGAGCTGCCGGCCGACTACGCGCAGGGCATCGTGCGCGAGTACCAGGCGCGGCGCGACGTGCTCTTCGAGGGGCTCTCGCGGCTGCCGGGCGTCTTCCTGCGCAAGCCCGAGGGCGCCTTCTACTTCATCGCCCGGCTTCCGGTCGAGGACAGCGAGGACTTCGCCGCGTGGCTGCTCAGCGACTTCAGCCACGAGGGCGCGACGGTGATGGTCGCGCCGGCACCCGGCTTCTACGCGACGCCCGGGCTCGGTCGCGACGAGGTGCGCATCGCCTACGTGCTCTGCAGGGACGACCTCGAGGCCTCGGTGCGCGTCCTGGCTCACGCGCTGCCGCAGTACCAGGCGGCCCGCGCCGCGCGGCTCGCGGGCGCGCGCGCGAAGGCCTGACGATCCGGCGCGGAGCGCGGCCGCGCCGGGAGCGGCGGCGCCTCGAGCGGGCCACCGCCGTCCTGGCGCTGATGCTCGTCGCGCTGGGCCTGGCCGTCGCGCAGCTGCGGCTCCAGGCCCGGGCCGACGTCGAGCGCGCGCGGGAGCGCCTGCTGGCGGGCGACGCCGCCGCGGCGAGTGCTTTGTGCGCCCGGGCGGAGCGCTGGCCCGGCGAGCGCGCCCGGGCGCGCGCGGGCGAGACGCTGGCGGCCGCGTCGACGGGCCGCCCCGTGGCGGCGCTTTCGCCCGACGAGCTCGCTTTCGTTCCCGCCGAGCCTCTCGTGGTGTCGGCGCTTCGCGCAGGGCGCCTCGACGGCGCCCGTTCGCTCGCCGACCTGCTCGAGCGCTCGGGGCACCCGCTCGGCCCGCTCTACTCGGCGGCGCTCGCCTTCGAGGCCGGCGACGAAGCGGCGGCGCGCGTGGCGGTCGCCGCGAGCCGGGTTCCGCTCGCCGCCCGCGGACTCGGCGCGAGGCTGGAGCGGGCGCTGGCGGCCCGCGACTCCGGCGCCCGGACGCTGCTGCTCGACCGCAGCGGCGAGCTGGTCGCGAGCATCCTGGCGTCCGGGCCGTTCCGTCCGGCCGAAGGCACAGCGGCGCTGGTGTCGGGCGTGCTCGAGCGCGTGCCGGCCGAGCTTCCGGCGCGCGCCCTGCGCCTCACGGTCGATCTCGAGCTCAGCCGCAGCCGCGCTCGCGGCGCTCGGCGAGCGGCGGGGCTCGATCGTGCTCGTCGACGCCCGCAGCGGAGCGCTGCTCGCCGCCGTGAGCGACGAGCGCACGAGCGCGACGGAGGGCGCCGCGGCGCTCACGCAGCGCCTCGAGCCCGCGTCGATCGCCAAGCTGCTCACCGCGGCCGCGGCCTACCGCAATGGCCTCGACCCGGACGCCTCGATCTCCCGCATGACCTGCACCGGCGTCGAGCGCTACGGCGGCCAGCAGCTCTGGTGCGCCTTCCCCAGCGGTCCGCTCGCCGGGCTCGACGACGCGCTCGCGAAGAGCTGCAACGTCGCGTTCGCGAACCTGGGCGTCGCGCTGGGCGCGAGCCGGATGGCCGACGAGTACCGGCGCTGGGGATTCGACTCGGGCCCCGCCGCGCTGCTCGGAGGCGCGGGACGGATCCACACGCCGGCGCGGACGCCGCGCCAGCTCGCCGACCTGTCGATCGGGCTCGAGCTCGTCGACGTCACGCCGCTGCACGCGGCGCTGCTCGCGGCGGTCGTGGCCGACGACGGGCGCCTGCCCGAGCCGAGCGTGCTCACCGGGCCGTGCGGCCCGCTGGGCCTGACGGACGAGCCGAAGGGCAAGGCCCCGACGCGCGACGTGCTCGAGCCTGCGGTCGCGCGGCGCTTGCGTCGCGCGATGGCGGCGGTCGCGCGGCGCGGCACCGGCGCCGGCCTCGCGCCCGCCGGCTACGAGATCGCGATGAAGACCGGCACCGCCGCCGAGCGCGGACGCGGCTACCACGTCAACTACGTGGGGATCGCGCCGCTCGGCGAAACGACGGTCGCGTTCTGCGTGCGCGTGACGCATGGAGCGACCTCACCGGCCGTCACGACAGCGGCGCGCGAGGTGACGAGCCGGCTGCTCGAATCGCTCGCCGGACGGGCGGCACGCG
Source organism: uncultured Acidobacteriota bacterium (assembly GCA_963744315.1). Lineage (GTDB taxonomy): Bacteria > Acidobacteriota > Vicinamibacteria > Fen-336 > Fen-336 > DATBSL01. The sequence continues at coordinate 617,285 of CAVUTB010000004.1, read as the reverse complement.
GGCCTCGATCGCGATTCTGAGGCGCCGGACGACCGTCCCGGTCATGGACGAAAGAGCCGAGTCCAGGCCCCGAACCGGATTGCTACATCTCCCGTAAATACAGCGACTTGACTGCCCTGGTTGGCTGTGGAGCCATCCTGGCATGGTCGCTGCAATATTGGAGCCTGTGAGCGGTTCACGCGTGCGGATCCTTCTGGCCGACGACGAAGAAGCCCCGCTTCTCGTCGTGAAGGAATACCTGCGCTGCTGCGGCTGGGAGGTCGATGCCGTGCGCAGCGTGGCCGAAGCGCGCACGCTGCTCGAGACGCGCGGCTACTCCGCGGTGATCACGGACCTGCGCTTCACCGGGCCGTCGAGCGCAGAAGGCTTCACGATCGTGAGCCTCGCGCGCACGTACAACCCGAAGGCGCCGGTCGTCGTGATGACGGGCTACTTCCACCCCGAGGTCGAGGCGCAGGCGCGCCGCCTGGGAGTGGACGCTTTCGTCCCGAAGCCGGTGCCGCTCTGGGAGCTCGCCCGGCTCGTGCAAGGCTGGGCCGTCGCGGGCTGATCCTCGTCCCGCGGGCGCTCGCGCGCCCGCTGCTACTCCACGCTCACGAACTCCGGCGCGAGCTCGCGCGCCTTGCGATTGAGGTCGGCGACGTCGCCGTCCACGATCGCCTTCCACTCGGCGATGAGAGCGTCCAGCTCGCGGCGCTCCTCGGCGTAGATCTCGCGCATGCCCTGGGTCGGGCGGCCGTCCCCCTCGCTCGCCCAGCTGTAGAGCGGCGCGAGCCGCGAGTAGAGCTGGGCGCCGCCCTGCATCGCGAGGATGTCGTAGGTCACCTCCGCCTTCGGGTTGTGGAGCTTGGCCTCGAGCACGTCGCACTTGCGAACGAGCGCGTCCGCCGCGGCGACGAGCGGCTCCTTGCCCGCCTGGCCTCTTAGCGGCCCGACACGCGCCTTGACCTGCTCGCGTACGGCGCGCAGGCCCTTCACGCTCTCGGCGAGGCGCTTCAGATCGTCGCGCAGCTCGAGCGAGAAGGCGAGCTGCTCCTCGAGGTCGGCGCGCGCCGCGTTCACGCGCGGATCCAGGCGCAGCTCGAGCGGAGTCGAAAGGGTTTCCTGTCCCACGACGAGCCGCAGCGTGTAGCGGCCCGGCAGCGCGGTCGGGCCGACCCCGGGATCGCCCGCGTCGATCTTGGCGGGCCGGATGCGCGGGGCGCCCTCGTGGCGGAGGTCCCACACGCGCGCGCTGCAGCCCGGCCTCCTTCGAGAGCGGCTTGGGCTCGGGCTCCTCCGGGTCGGGATCGTCCTCGGGCACCGCCGGCTCGACCTTGCGGCTGCTGAGCATGCGGACGACCTTGCCCTGCTCGTCGAGCACCTCCAGCCGCACGTCTTCCTTCGGCTCCTCTTCAGCCAGTAGTAGACGACGGCGCCCGCCGAGCGGGTTCTCGCCGGGCCCGTGCCCGTGGGACGAGATCGGGCCCTCGAGCCGCCAGCGCACTCGCCGGCCGCGCCGTGAACAGGTGCGCCGCCTTCGCCTCGATCTCCTTCGACCACTCGCGCAGCGGCGTCAAGTCGTCGAGGACGTAGATCGAGCGCCCGTGCGTGCCGACCACGAGGTCGTCGTCCTTGACGACCAGGTCGTGCACCGCGACGGTCGGCAGGTTCGTCTTCAGCTCCTTCCAGGTGACGCCGTCGTCGGGCGAGTACGCGACGCCGCGCTCGGTCCCCGCGAAGAGCAGCCCCTTGCGCTTCGGGTCCTCGCGCACCGCGTGGAGGTAGACGTCCTTCGCCAGACCGGCGCCGAGGCTCTTCCAGGTCTTGCCGTAATCGCTCGTCTTCCACAGATACGGCCGCGCGTCGTCCATCCGGTGGTTGTCCACGACCAGATAGGCGCTGGCGGCGTCGAAGGGCGACGGCTCGATCACGCTGACCGTGGCCCACTCGGGCAGCCCCGGCACGTTGGCCGTGACGTTCGTCCAGCTCTTCCCGCGTCGCGCGTGACGTGGACGAGCCCGTCGTCGCTGCCCGCCCAGATCAAGCCCTTCTCGCGCGGCGACTCGGCGACCGCGAAGATCGTGCAGTAGTACTCGACGCCGGTGTTGTCGCCCGTGATCGGCCCGCCCGACCAGCGCTGCTTCGTCTCGTCGTCGCGCGTCAGGTCGCCGCTGATCGCCGCCCAGCTCTGCCCGCCGTCCTGGGTGCGGAACAGCACGTTGCCGCCGTGGTACACGGTCTTCGGGTCGTGCGGGCGAGACCGCGATCGGCGCGGTCCACTGGAAGCGGTAGCGCGGGAACGACGCGCCCGTGCCCGGACGGGTTCTCCGGCCACGCGCTCACGTTGCGCGCCTGGCCGGTGCGCCGGTCGTAGCGCGTGAAGATGCCCAGGTACTCTCCCGCGTAGACCACGGCGGGTCGCTCGGATCGGGCACCGCGTGCCCGGCCTCGCCGCCGCCCACGGTGTACCAATGGCCCGCGGTGATGCCGGCCGTCGAGAGGCTGTGGCTCGGGCCGGATGCGGTGCCGAGATCCTGCATCGCGCCCATCACGCGGTACGGGACCGAGCCGTCGACGCTCACGTGGTAGAACTGCGAGATCGGCAGTCCGGCCGCGTACCAGGTCTCGCCGCCGTCCACGGAGATGTCGATGCCTCCGTCGTTGCCCGCGATCATGCGGCGCGGGTTCTTCGGATCGATCCACACGTCGTGGTGGTCGCCGTGGTGGATGCCCTTCACGCTCCGGATCGTGCGGCCGCCGTCCACCGTCTTCAGCATCGGCACCTGCGGAAACCACACGACGTCCGCGTTCCTGGGATCGACGGTGAGCGTCGAGTAGTACCAGGCCCGCTGCCGCAGCGCGTGGTGGCCGCTCGCGAGCGTCCACTTCTCGCCGCCGTCGTCCGAGCGGTAGAGGCCGCCCTTCTCGGCTTCGATCAGCGCGTACACGCGCCGCGGCTCGGAGGGCGCTATCGCGACGCCGACCTTGCCCCAGATCCCCTCCGGCAGCCCGTGGCCCTCGAGGCGCTTCCAGGTGTCGCCGCCGTCGCGGGACACGTAGAGGCCGCGAGCCGGGCCCTCCGCTCACGAGCTCCCAGGGACGCCGGCGCGCCTGCCACATCCCGGCGTACACGATGCGCGGGTTGCTCGGGTCGAGCGCCACGTCCGAGGCGCCGCTGTCCGGGTCCCTCGCGAGGACGCGGTCCCAGGTCTTTCCACCATCGCGGGTGCGATACACGCCGCGCTCGGGATTCGGACCGAACGGCTTGCCGAGCACGGCCGCGTACGCCACGTCGGGATTCGTCGGGTGCACGACGAGCGTCCCGATCTGTCCGTCCTGCTTGAAGACGTGCTGCCAGGTCTTGCCGGCGTCGGTCGACTTGTAGATGCCGTTGCCCTGCGCGACGTTCCCGCGGATGTTGGCCTCGCCCGAGCCGACGTAGACGACGTTCGGGTCGAAGGGGCGACGGCGATCGAGCCGATCGAGCTCACCGGCTGGTCGTCGAACACCGGCTTCCACTGGGTGCCTCCGTCGAGCGACTTCCAGACGCCGCCTGAGGCCGTCGCCGCGTAGTAGGTGTAGGGGTCGCCCGGAACGCCGACGACACGCGACACGCGGCCTCCCGCCGGAGGTCCGACGAGGCGGTACTTGAGGCCGGCGAGCTCCTTCGGACCCTTGCGCTCCGCCGCCTCCTCGGCTCGGAGCCGGCTGTCGACAGCCGACACGAGCGTCAGCACGAGGCAGGATGCGGCGAGAAGTCGGGCTTTCCACATGGCTCGCGTAACCTTTCGAGGGAGGGATCTGGCCTTGGCTGGAACCGGCCAGAAAGTGTAACCCCCGTCGGGCGCCCTTACATGTCCCAGGCGGTGCCCCGGGCGGATCCCGGACGAAGGGCCCGCCACCAAGCAACAGAACCATCAATGTTTGCGCGTCTCCGCGGGACGGCGATCCATTGCGTGGCACCCCACTTGCAGCAAGTATCCGCATTACGAATAGGTGACGCACATGCCCACGAAGAAGTGCTCGGTCGTCGTGCTCGCCGCCCTCGCGGCGCTGAGCCTCCAGCGCACCGGCCTCCGCCACGATCATCGGAGTCTCGGGAGCCGCATTCGCCACGGAGGAGGGCAGCCCGTCCTACCTGGCGAACGCCTTCAACGATCCGAACAGCCCCGCACCGCGCGTTCACTGGTGGAACGAGCAGCAGAACGTCGTCCTGGGCGCAGGCCTGACCGACGTTCTCGACATCGTGGCGCCGGGTGTGTACGGCGCGCCCTTCGCATCGGCGCTGGGCGACCTCTCCGCCGGCACCCTCGTCAGCAGCCACTACCTCTATTTCGATCCCCTCAACACCCGAAGCGCCATCGCGACCTTCACCTTCGACTCGGACATCCTCGGGATCGTGGTGCTGACGTCTCACCTCGCCGGATCGGACAGCCTGCGCATCATGGCTCCCTATCCAGGCAACCCGTTGTTCACCGATCGGGGTGTCGAGTTCGGGCCGGAACACATCACCTTCGGTCCCGACCTGCGGACCGTGACCGTGAACCTCGCGGCCTCGAGCCCGGGCGATCAGATCCGCGTGATCACGAGCGCCGTTCCCGAGCCCGCGAGCCTGCTGCTCCTCGGGGCGGGACTCGTCGGATTGGCCGCGCGTCGCAGGCGAGAGCGCCGGAAGCGAAGCCTCGACCCTAGCCCGCGGAAGAAGCTACAAATGCCCCTCCCCGCGTCTTACAAATCACGAACCTCACGCTCCCGAGCGACAGCGGTCACGAGTCACCAAGTACTTGCCGTATGTGTGTTTGTGCAGATGCCGGCAACAGGCGTTCGCCTGGCATGGTGCTTGCGGGATCCTTCAGCTAAACCACCGGGGGATGACTATGCAGCCGACGAAGAGAGTTCTCGTCACCGCGTTCGGTGCCACAGTGGCGCTGACGCTCCAGACGCCCGTCTCGGCCTTCATCGTCAAGGCCCGCAAGGCAGCAGTCGCACCGGCGGTCACCCACCACAATCCGCCCTCCTACCTGGCCGACGCCTTCAGCGACGCCGACCAGCGAGCTCTGGGGGCCGACCGCTGGAACGGGTGGCGGGCGGGAGCTGCCGACTCGGCGCTCGCGGACGACCTCGACGGCGCGCCGGCTGGCCCAGGCGCGTGTCGACTCGACGCTGGGCGCCGTCGATCTGGGCGCGGGAACGGCCGCCCAGGGCCGCAACAGCTCGATCGCCTCGGCGAGCGGCGACAGCGCGACCGCCAACGCGTCCTCCGTCGGAGGCGGCGGTTCGGGCGGCGGCGGTGGTGGCGGGAGCGGTGGAGCGGGCGGCGGCGGTGGTGGCGGTGGCGGAGTGGGTGCAGGCGATGAGGCGTCGGGCAGCCTTGTGGCCGCCTCCGCGGTCGGTAGTGGATCGTCCGACGGATCCTTCGCTGCCGGCGAGTTCGGCACGCTGCCAGGCGTGTCCGCGGGCCATACTGCGTTCACAGCCGTCCCCGGCGGTTTCGTGATTAACGACTCGTCCAACGGACTCAAGGTCAACCCCGACCCGTCGCTGAACGTCGAGTCTCCCGAGCCCGGGACCCTGCTGTTCCTCGGCGCGGGTCTCGCGGGCCTGGCCGCGCGTCGCGTGCGCCGCAGCCGCTCCGGTCGAGGACAGCCGGCGATACGCTGAGCGGCCCCGGCCGGCCAGTCGCGAATCGAGCTCGTCCGGAGTAGGCTCACTCCTTCTACTTCCGGAGTGAGCCCCCTTGCGCCCGAAGTGTCCCAGCGTCCTCGAAGGAGCCGTCCTCGTCCTTTGGGCGCTCGCCGCGTGCCGCAGCGCCACGCCCGCTCATCCTCCCCAGGCGGCCCCCACGCCGCCCGCAGCCGCTCGCGACGCGCAAACGCCCGCCCCGCCCTCCCAGGCGATCCGCTGGATGCGCAGCTCGGCCGAGCACCGCGCGGTGTTCCTGGAGGTCTACGGCGCCGCCACGGCGCACGTGGAGCGCGAGGCCGCACGCCTCTCGGGCGGCGCCTGGGCCGTCGTGCTCGACGCCGACGAGACCGTGATCGACAACTCGCTCTACCAGCTCGAGCGCGAGCGCGCCGGGCTGCCGTTCGACGGGCCGAGCTGGCACGAGTGGACGAAGCGCCGGGAGGCGCTGCCGCAGCCGGGCGCCAAGGCCTTCCTGGCGCGCGTGCGCGAGCTGGGCGGCCGGATCGCGATCGTCACCAACCGGGCCGTGAGCGAGTGCCCCGACACGGAGGCCGTCTTTCGGGCCCACGGGCTGGTCTACGACGTGATGCTCTGCAAGCCGGACGGGGGGCCCAGCGACAAGAACCCGCGCTTCGAGGCCGTCGCGCGGGGCACCACCGCCGCCGGGCTGCCGCCGCTCGAGGTCGTGGCTTTCGTCGGCGACAACATCCTCGACTTCCCCGGGCTGAGCCAGGCCATCCGCGACGAAGGCGATTCCGCCTTCGCGGCCTTCGGCACGCGCTACTTCGCGCTGCCGAACCCGATGTACGGGAGCTGGGAGCGCGACTAGCGCCCGCGGCCGAGCAGCATCACCTTGGCCGTCTCGAGCACGATCGCGACGTCGAGCAGCAGCGACATGTGCTTGACGTAGTAGAGGTCGAACTCGAACTTCTCCTCCGCGTCCTCGATCGTGGAGCCGTAGCGGGAACTTGACCTGCGCCCAGCCGGTGATCCCCGGCCGTACGCTGTGCCGCTCGTCGTAGTACGGGATCACCTGGCGCAGCTTCTCGACGAAGTGCGGACGCTCGGGGCGGGGCCCCACGAAGCTCATGTCGCCCCGGAGCACGTTCCACAGCTGCGGCAGCTCGTCGAGCCGCGTCTTGCGCATCAGGCGGCCGAGCCGGGTGATCCGCGGGTCGTTCTCGCCCGTCGCCCAGACCGGCCCCGAGGCCTCCTCGGCGTCCGCACGCATCGTGCGCCACTTCAGGAGCTCGAAGTCCTTGCCGCCCATGCCCACGCGCGTCTGGCGGTAGAGCACGGGCCCCGGGCTCGACAGCCGCACGCAGAGCGCCGTCAGCACCGCGAGCGGCAGCGTCAGGACCAGCAGCACGGCCGCGACCAGGCCTCGCCCGCCCGCTTCACCGTCGACATCGCGCGCGGCTTCTGGAAGCCGGCCGAGAAGACCAGCCAGCTCGGCCGCAGGTCGCGCAGCGGGATGCGTGCCCGTCAGGCTCTCGAAGAAGCTGGCCGCCTCCACCACGCGGATCCCGGCCATCCGGCAGCGCAGCAGCATGTCGACCGGCAGGCGCTTGCGCCGGTCCTCCTGCGCCACGACGATCAGCGTGACGTCCTGCGACTTGCCGAGCTTCGGCAGGTCGGCGAGCGTGCCGAGCACGCTCGGGTTCACGAGCGTGCGGCCCGACCTCGCTCTCGTGCTCGCTCAGGAAGCCCAGCACGCGGTAGCCGATCGGAGCGCGCGTCAGCATCTCGCGCGCCACCTTCTGTGCCGGCAGGCCGGTGCCGAGGATCAGCACGCGGTCGCCGAACGCGCCGAACGTGCCCCAGGCCCACGAGCAGGAACAGCCGCCACAGCAGCAGGAAGACCCAGGCGAGCACGATGAAGACGAAGAAGATGCCGCGGCCGATCCGGAAGGCCGGCGATCAGGAAGAACACCACGGCGAGCGCGACCGACGCGATCGCCATGCACTGGCCGAAGATCAGGAACAGCTCGATCCGGCGCCGCGAGCGGTGCTCGTAGAGCTCCGCGTAGTAGAGCGTGAGCTGGATGACGACGATGCTCAGGAGCGCCTTCGGCAGCTTTGCTCGTAGGCCAGGAACGCCTCGAAGCTGCCGAGGCGCATCAGGATGGCGAGGCCGAGCGAAAGGAGCACGATCAGCGTCTCGGCTAGGAAGCCGAGCCGCCGAGCCCCCCGGCTCATCGCTGCTCTTCGCTCTCGTCGCTCTTCAGGTAGCGCTCGCGCTCGTCTTGGTAGCCGTAGCCGTAGGCGTAGCCGAGCGGGAGGACCTCGGGCTGGTCGTTGAACACGATGCCGCGGATCCGGTTCTCCTTGAGGCGCGAGACCGCGCGCTCGATCGCGGCTTTCGGCGAGCGCCGGGCGCGGATCACCAGCAGGAAGCCGTCGAGGATGTCCTGCAGCGCCACCGCATCGGCCACGGGGTCGAGCGGCGGGCAGTCCACCACGACGTAGCCGTAGGAGAGCTGGCAGGCGCCGATCAGGCTGGCCATGCGCTCGGAGCCGAGCAGCTCGGGGCGGGCGAGGCGCTCGCGGCCGGCCGCCAGCACGGAGAAGCCCGGGGGCGCGATCGTGCGGACGGGAACGCTGGTGGCGTGGCCGGCGAGGAAGTCGGAGACGCCGCCGATGCGCGGCATGCCGAGGTAGCGCTCGACCGCGGGCTGGCGCAGGTCGGCCTCGAGCAGCAGCGCGCGGTGCTGGGAGATCCTGCGCGAGCGCGGCCGTGAGGCCGAGCGCGACCGTGGTCTTGCCCTCGCCCGGCCCGGTGCTCACCACGCCGATCGTGGTGAAGCGCTCGCTGGCGATGCCGGCGACCTTCGCCGCCAGGAAGCGGAACTCCTCGGCGACGTAGTGGCCGCTGCCGAGCACGGCCTGCTGGAGCGGCTGCCCGGAGACGGGCTGCGGCACGCTCGGGACCAGCCGCACGGAGTTGGGGTCGATCACTTGCTCCTCGACTTGTTCTCGGCCTCGGCCTCGTAGGCAAAGGCCGCGCCGCCGCGCCGTTTCTTCTTTCCGCCCACCACCGTGCCGGCGGGCGCGTCGAGCGGCAGCTTCGCGAGGCGTGCCTGGTCCCGGGGCTTGACGTACGGGATCACGGCGAGCACCGGGAAGTTGAAGGCGGTGCGCACGCTCTCCGCGTCCTTGATCGTCGGGTCGAGCGCATCGACCGTGATCGCCAGGCCGATGCCGAGCAGGATGCCGATGCCCAGGCCGGCGAGCGCGAAGAGCCCGCGGTTCGGGAAGCTCGGCTGCTCCGGGAGGTAGGCGGGGTCGAGCACGCGGAACTGCTGGCCCTTCTGCTGGCGCTCGAGGCGCGCCGCCATCTCGGCGTCGAGCTTCTTGGAGAGCAGCGCCGAGTAGTTCTCGCTGAGCTTCTGGTAGTCGCGCATCAGCCCGAGCACTTCCTGCTCGCGGCGCGGGGCGGCTTCGACCCGCTCCTGGAACGCGGCGATCCGGCGGTCGACGTCGGCCAGCCGCGCGCGCAGCGACTCGATCTCGATCCGCGCCTCCCGCACGCGCAGCTCTGCGGCAACCTCGGCCGGATCGACCGGCGGCGGCGTCCGGCGTCTGGTTGGCGGCGGCCTTCTCGAGCAGGTCGACGCGGCTCTGCAGCGCGCGCACGTCGGGATGCTGTTCCGTGTAGCGCGTCTTGAGGATCGCCAGGTTGGCCTTCAGCACCGCCAGCGAGTCGGGCGACGGCGTCTTCAGGCCGCGCTCGCCCCCCTCGCCCGGCCGTTGCCGCCCTCGAGCAGCCGCATGGTGTCGGTCGCCTTGCGCAGGCCTTCGGCCATCGATCTGCTGCTCGAGCTGCAGCCGCTGCAGCGTCGCCAGGTTGGCCTGCACCTGCTCGGGCAGCTGGCCCATGTGCTGCTCCTTGTAGGTGCGGAGCGCCGCCTCTTTCTGCTCGAGCTGCGTCGCGCGCGCCCTCAGCTGCTTCTCGATGAACTCGTACGCGTTCGAGACCTGGCGCTCGCTGGCGCCGACCACCTCCTCCATGAAGAGCGTCGTCAGGCGGTCGGCGACCAGCATCGCCATCTTGGGATCGCGATGCTCGAACTCGATGCTGAACGCGTCGTCGCCCTTGACAGTCACGGTCACCGCGGCGCGCATCCGCTCGATCGTGTTGATGAGCGGCTCCTTGCCGAGCGAGCCGTAGGGGTCGAACTCGCGCGCCACCATCTCGAGCCGGGTGCGGCTCTGCACCTCCTGCCGCAGCGTCTGCAGCCGGCGCGCCACGCGCTCCGTGCTCATCTGCGGCACGAAGTTGGTCGGCATCTGCTCGGGCGCCACCAGGATCAGCGTGGAGGAGCGATAGCGGGGAGTGCAGCACGAAGCTCACGGCCACCGCGACGACGACCGAGAGCAGGAAGGGGATGATCACGAGCCAGGGCCGCCGCAGCGGCGCCTCGGCGAGGCGCTGCAGCTCGCGGGTGGAGTTGCCCGACTGGGTTTCTTCGGCCATCGGTCAGTAGCGGCCCCGCCGACGGACCGGGCGTGCCCCAGGCGGGAGTCGGCATCTCTTCGATGTGCCGGCGGCGCTTGGCGACAGGGTCCTCGAGCTCGCCCGAGTCGTACGCGCAGACGACTTCGAGATCGTTGACGTGCTTCAGCACGAATGCCACCTCCGACTCGCGACCGCGCGAGCGCAGCCGCTCGGCCGACCGCGAGAGTCCGATCAGCGACACGTCCGAGGATCCCCAGCGGGCGACCTCGTCGGTCGTGTGACGTCCCTCCAGGTCGAAATCGCGACCCTGCAGGCGCATCGCCAGCCAGGCGGTCGCCATCTGGTCGGCGGCGCACACCTCGCCGTCCTCGCCCGCGCCGATCAGCACCACGCGGCGGTGCTGCAGCGCGAGCTCGTTGGCCGTCGCCTCGAAGTTGCGCAGGCACGCCACGTAGACGCGCGCGCGCGCGGCCGCGGCCTCGAGCATGCGGGCGAACGGCGACAGGTGCACGATCGGCTGACGGCCGTTCTCACGGCTCAGGTAGGCGGCGCCGCCGAAGCGGACGTTCTCTTCCGCACGGGCGAGCGCGTCGGTCAACACCAGCGGGCGATCCAGCGGGACGCCGTGCGACGCGTGCCCCAGCTCCGCAGCGACCCTGACTCGCCGTCCCTGCCCGAGCGCCGTCACCAGCGTCGTGGCGGACAGCAGCACGTCCACGCAGACGATCGCGTCGTAGCCCGAATAGCGCCACGCGCTCTCTGCCAGTACGTCGATCCGAACCGTCTTCCTCGCAGCCATCGCAATCGACCTCCGACGCTCTCCGACGCTGCCGCGCCCACTGGCGCGGCTCGTCCCTATCTCCAATTGACTCCGTACGACAGCGCTGCCGACACCTTGTTCCCGTTCACCGGAACGTTTGCGGTGTACGTGTCGTTGTGTTCCTTCGAGTAGCGCGCCGCGAAACCGACCCCTCCCCCCACATCCCAGCCGAATCCGCCCGAGGCGATCCACGAGGTGATCGTGTTGGTGCCTTCCTCCCCGGGACTGCGCCGGTACCCAAAATTGTAATCTGCGCTGACGGTGAGCTTGCGCACAGGCGTCCAGGTGGCGATGCCACGGAATATGTCGGCGATCGTGGCACGGCCGTAGCCGAACGCCTGGCCGAAGCTGCGCTCGTAGCGCGCCTCGATCGATGCCTTGCGGCCGATCGCCGCGATGGCGGCGCGTCCAGACGGATACATTTTCTGCACCGCCTCGACGTAGCCGACGCCGCCGGCCACCTCCAGGGCGAGGCCCGTGAGCGGGCGCCGGTTATATCCGAGGAGCCCCTGATGCGAGCGCAGGGCGATCCCCTCGAAGCGGCTCGACGTGTACTGATACGAGAGGAACGCCAGCCCGGTCCGGCCTGCGCGGGTTCCAAGCCGCGCACTGGCTCCCAGGTCGTCGCCGCCGATCAGCCTGGGGTCGTCGTAGCGGCGATAGAGCGAAGCTGCCTCCGGCCTGAAACTCCCAGCTTGGTGAGAGCCTCTGATCGAGTGACAGAGACGACGTCGCGTGGTCGAGACCGGAAGTCGGCAGCGGCAGCCCCTCGGGATCGAGTGTCACGAGGCTCCGGGTGTTCGATCGCTGATAGTCCTGCCGCAGGTTGATGTGCGTGCTGCGGCGGCCGGGCGCCCACGTGAGGCTGACGGCCCCCCCGTAGGTCGGCTGGTTCAGGCCCTCGACCTCGGGGTAGTAGAACGCCCCGCCGTTGCCCGACCAGGTGAAGACGCCCGACCGGAAACGTATGCTCATGGCCGAGGGACGCCTCTCCCGTCCGTGCTCCAGGTCGTTCCGGGAGCGGCGCCCATGAAGAAGGGGTTGTCGTACCAGGTGCCCCCGCCCACGAGCTTGAAATGCCAGGTCGGCGCACCCTTCGTGGCGGCGGCCGGCGGGACGAGGGAGGGTCTCCCCTGGGCCCAGGCGAGCGCGGAGCCGCACAGCGTCGTGAGCACGACGAGGGCGATCAGCGCGAGCTGGGCGCGCGAGAAGCTCACGGCACCACGACCACGTCGCCTGCCTTGAGTGCGACGTTCTGCTGCAGGTTCTGGCCCTGCGCGATCGCCTTGTAGTTGACGGCTAGCACGACCTCGTGCGTCTTCGCTTTGCCGCCGGTCGTGGCCAGCTCCTGGCGCAGGATCTTGATCTCCTCGGGTTTCGCGTACTCGAGAAAGCCGCCCGCGAGGGCGAGCGCCTGCATCACGGTGGTCCGGCCGACGAGCGGGAACTCACCCGCCTTGTTGACCTTGCCGAGCACGTAGAAGCGGAGCGTGCTCGAGGTGCCGAGCGTCACGGTCACCTGCGGGTTGTTCACGAACTGCGAGAGCGCCTGCGTGAACTCGGCGGCGAGCCGCTTCGGCGTCTTCGCCACGGCGAACAGGTCGCCGATCAGCGGGACGCTCACGTAGCCGTCGGGACGGACCCGCAGCTCGCGGCTCAGATCCGGCTCGCGCCAGACGAAGACCTGCAGCACGTCGCCGGGAGCGATCCGGTACTCCGCGGTGAGCGATTCGCGGTCGTACGCGCTCAGCAGCTCTTCCGACGCGCCGGACGCCGCCGTGGAGGCCGCTGTGGAAGGCGCGGTTGACGGCGCCGCGGCGGCAGGAGCCGGCGTGCGGCCCGAACGCGGCTGTGTCTGCTGCGCTGGCGGCTGCTGCGGCGCAGGCGCATCCTGGGCTGCCGCGAAACCAGCCACCGTGGTGGACACAGACAGCAACACCGTTACGATATGAATAGCCATGGCAGCGGCCCCTAGGTTGACTCGGAGGGAGATTTGCCGCGGGAGTGTCGGGAACCCCGTGACAAGGTACATTGTACGCCGTCGAGCGAGCACCGTGTCAAGGTCTGAACGCACTTCGACCGCGACTGTACTGACTATACACAAAGCGATCTCATTGGAACACGCGTGATCTCAAAGCCCAGGTTGCTGGTGGTCGACGACGACGCGGACCTTCGCGGCCAGATGCGATGGGCGCTGGCCGACGAGTTCGAGGTCAGCCTTGCGGGTGATCGCGAAGAAGCGCTCGACGCGCGCGCGCGACGACCGGCCTGCCGTCATCACGCTCGACCTCGGGCTGCCTCCGCATCCGGGCGGCGTCGAGGAAGGCTTCGCGACGCTCGAAGCGCTGCGCTTCGCGGACGCCGCCGCCAAGGTGGTGGTGATCACGGGGCGCGAGGAGCGCGCGCACGCGCTGCGCGCGGTCGACGAGGGCGCCTACGACTTCTTCGTCAAGCCGATCGACGTGGAGGAGCTGAAGGTGGTGCTGCGCCGCGCGCTCAAGCTGCACGCGCTCGAGCGCGAGAACCGCGAGCTGCGGCAGCAGACCGCCTCCGACTTCGAGGGCATGCTCGGCACCAGCGCGCGCATGCAGGAGGTGTTCGCGTCGATCCGCAAGGTCGCGACCGTGGACGCGCCGGTGCTGGTGCTCGGCGAGAGCGGCACCGGCAAGGAGCTCGCGGCGCACGCGATCCACCGGCTCGGCGCGCGCGCCGCCGGGCCCTTCGTGCCGATCAACTGCGGCGCGATCCCCGAGGCGCTGCTCGAGAGCGAGCTGTTCGGCCACGAGAAGGGCGCGTTCACGGGCGCCCACGCGCAGCGGCGCGGGCGGATCGAGACGGCGAACGGCGGCACGCTGTTCCTCGACGAGATCGGCGAGCTGCCGACCGCGCTGCAGGTGAAGCTGCTGCGCTTCCTGCAGGACCACAAGGTCGAGCGCATCGGCGGACGCGCCACGATCGCGGTCGACGTGCGCGTGCGTGACCGCCACGAACGCGGACCTGCCGAAGCTGCTCGCGGAGGGCCGCTTCCGCGAGGACCTCTACTACCGGATCGGAGTCGTGACGCTGTCGACTGCCGCCGCTGCGCGATCGCGAGGACGACGTGGTGATGATCGCCGAGACGTTCGCACGGCGCTACGCGGCCGACGCCGGCCGCAAGCTCACCGGCTTCACCAAGGACGCGATCGCGGCCATGCGCGCCCATGCCTGGCCCGGCAACGTGCGCGAGCTCGAGAACCGCGCGCGCCGCGCCGCGGTGATGGCCGAGGGTCCGCGCATCACGGCCGCCGACCTCGAGCTCGAGAAGGGCGCAACCTCCGCCCGGCAGGGGCTGCGCGAGCTGCGCGCGGGGCTCGAGCGCGACACCATCAAGGCGGCGCTCAAGCGCAACCGCGGGAACATCTCGCAGACCGCGACGGAGCTCGGCATCAGCCGCCCGACGCTCTACGGGCTGCTCAGCAAGTTCGGGATCGAGCGCCAATAGCGCCCGGCCCCTCGCTCAGCGCGGAGGCGGCAGCGCGGCGAGCGTGGCGCGCGCGTCCGCGGCGCCTGCGTGGTTGGCCGAGAGCTCCAGGCTCTTCGCGAGCGAGGCGCGCGCCTCCTCGTTGCGGCCGACCTTGGCCTGCGCCATCCCGAGGTGGTAGAGCACCTCCGGGTTGGTGGGCAGCTTCTCGGCGGCCTCGCGCAGCAGCGCTTCCGCGGCCGGATACGCTCCCTGCTTGTAGTGCACCCAGCCGAGCGTGTCCGCGATCTGCGGGTCCTGCGGCGCGGCGTCGCGCGCCGCCTGGGCGAGCAGCATCGCGCGCTTCAGGTCCTGCCCGGGACCGTCCTCGGCGAGCATCCACGCGAGATTGTTGCCGGCGGGCGCGAAGCGCGGGTTCGTCTTGAGCAGCCTCTCGTATCCCTCGCGGGCCTTCTCGTTGTCGCCCTTCATCTGCTGCGCGATCGACTTGAGCATGAGCGCCGCGGGCTGGTCGGGCCGCGACGCGAGCGCCTTGTCGAGCTCGGCGATCGCCTGGTCGTATTCCTTCGACGCGCCGTAGATCTGGCCGAGCCCCACGTAGGCGGGCACGGCGCTGGGGTTGAGCTCGACCGACTTCCTGAACGCCCGCTCCGCGCCCTTGCTGTCGCCGCTCGCCTGGCAGACGCGGCCCAGCAGGTACTGGATCGCCGCCGACTTCGGCTCGAGCATCGCCTGGCGCTCGACGCGCGCGAGCGCGGCCTGCGGATTCTTCTCGGCGAGGCTCATCGCGGCGAGCTGGTCGAGCGGCTCGACGAATCCGGGCGCCATCGCGAGCGCCTTCTCGAACTGCTGCTTCGCCTCGGCCGACTTGCCCTGCGCGCGCAGCGAGACGCCGATCAGGAACGTGCCGCGAGGGTTCGACGGAGCGAGCTCCGCGGTCTTGTTGAACGACGCCTGCGCGCTGGTCAAGTCCCGCGTGCGCAGCTGCGCCTTGCCGAGCGCCTCCCAGGCGCGGGCGTCGTTCGGCACCTGCTCCAGGTAGGCCTTGAGCCCGGCGACCGCGCCCACCGTGTCGCCCGCCTGCAGCTCCAGCTCCGACTGCAGCACGGCCGCCTCGCCCAGCTTCGGCGAGCGCGCCACGGCATCGCGCGCCGCGGCCAGCGCGAGCGTGTTGCTGCCCGCCGCGACCTGGGCGAGCGCGAGCATGTAGTACGAGAGGCCGTTCCCCGGCTGCGCCTTCACGGCCTTCTGGGCGGTCTCGACGGCCTTGGCCGCCTCGCGCTTGGCGAGCAGGATCCGCGTCTGCAGGATCAGGGCGGCCGCATTGTCGGCGCTCTTCGTCAGCACGGCGTCGACCGCCTTCTGGGCGTCGTCGAGCTTGCCCTGGGCGAACGCCACCTCCGCGAGCCGCAGCCACGCCGGGAACGCGTCCGGCGCCTCGTTCGTGATCTGCGTGAGCTCCTTCACGGCCTCGTCGACGCGCCGCGTGAGCAGGTAGAAGTCGGCGAGCTGCAGGCGCGCGTACGATCCGGCGGGGGCGACGGCCGCCGCCGCCTTGAACTCCTTCTCCGCCTCGGCGAGCTCCTTCTTGGCGAGGTGCAGCCGCGCGAGCGCCAGGTGCGCCTCGGGCGAGTCGGGCTTCGAGGTCACGGCGCCCTTGAACTCCTGCTCCGCGCGCGGCACGTCCTGGTTCTTGACGTACAGCATGCCGAGCGCCCGCGACACGCGGTCGGGGTCGCCGAGCGCGGCGCGGTTCTGCTCGATGCGGGCGATCGAGTCCTTCACCTCCTCCGGCGTGTCGGCGGACTCGGCGAGCAGCAGCATGGCGTCGAGGTCCTGCGGCTTCACCTTGAGGATCGCCTCGGCCTGCTCGCGCGCCTTGTCGGGCGCCCGGCCCATCAGGTAGATCACCCCGAGCTTCTGGCGCACCTCGAGGTCGTCCGGGTTCTGATCGCTGTAGCGCCGCAGCGGCGGGAAGGCCTCGCCGAGCTGCCCGTTGTCGAAGAACGCCAGCCCGAGCCCCTTCACCAGCTCGAGGTTCTCGCGGGTCGTAGCGCAGCGCCGTCCGGAACTCGATGGTGGCTTCCTTCCACTTCTTCTCGGCGACGTAGCGATTCGCCGCTTTCGTGTGACGGGTCTTGCGGAAGTCGTTCAACAACCCGCAGCCCGTCGCCGAGAACGCCGCCACCAGCACGACCGCCCATGCCGCTCGCCGCTTCATGGCGTCTTCTCCTTTGTCGCTCCCGAAGTCTGCACGACCGCAGCCGCCGAGGCAATCGCCGGCAGCTCCACCACGACGCGCGTCCCGCGCCCGACCTCGCTCTCCAGCCGCAGCGTGCCCCGGTACGATTCCACGATGCGCTTCGACTCGTAGAGGCCGATCCCGAACCCGCCCGCCTCGCCCGACTGGAACGGCTGGAACAGCGTGCGCAGCCGCTCCGGGGCGATGCCGTCCGCCGAGTCCGCGACCTCGAGCCGCACGCGATCCAAGGATCGCGTCACGCTGACGCGCACCGGCGCCTTGGCGCCGGCGCGCTCCACGGCGCGTTTGGCGTTCAGCACCAGGTTCAGCAGCACCTGCTGGAGCTGCTCGGGAACCGCCAGCACCTGGCCCGGCTCGCCCTCGAGCTCGAGCGCGACGCCGGCGTCGGGGCCCAGCGAGCGCAGCGTCGCCGCCACGCAGCTCCGCCACCTCGAGCGGCGCGACCCGGCCGTGGCCGGGCGAGCGGCGCGAGAGCTGCGCCATCAGATCGCCCATCTGCTCCGCCGTGCGCGCGATCGTCTTCATCGATTCGGCGCGAAACTCGGGATCCTCTCCGTGCTTCGCCGCGTTCTGGGTCACGAGCGAGAGCCGGGCCGCCAGGTTCTTGAAATCGTGCAGGTAGAAGGCGGCGAATCGGTTGAGCGCGTCGAGCTCCGCCGAGGCCTGGCGGTCGTCGGCCATGCGCGCGTGGCCGAGCAGCACGCCGGCGTGGTGGGCGATCGCCCGCAGCATGTCGCGATCGTCGACGTCGTAGCCCTCGCCGCCGGGCCGCGGGCCGAGCGTCACGAACCCCAGGAGCTCGCCGGCGCCGCGCAGCGGCACGCCGAACACGGCGCGCGTCGCCACCAGGAAGGCGTCGTCCGTGCCCGCGTCCGAAGCGCGCAGGTCGGTGGGCTCGTCGGCCCCGGAGAGCGCCACCACCACCGGGTGCTGGTCGCCGATCGGCGCGGGGGGCGCCTCGATGTTGAGCGAGCGCACCTGGTGGAAGCGGTCGTCCGCCTCGTAGCGCATGAAGATCGACAGCCGCGGCGCCGCGAAGGTCCGCCCGAGGACGTCGAGCAGCCGGTCGAGCACCTGCTCCACGGTTTCGGCGCCGCGGAAGGCGTCGGTCACCTCGAGCCACTTGGTGCGGTAGTCGTAGCGCGAGCGCAGCAGGTTCCGGCTCACCAGCTCGCGGAATCGCGTGCGCACCGCGCGGGAGGAGGCGGCCGCGACGAGCGCGAGCGTCGCGACGAACACGCCGAGCTCGGTGAAGCCGACGCTGAGCGTGCGCCCCGAGAGCCGCAGCGCCTCGCCGAGCAGCCCCACGCCGAGCAGGTAGAGCCCCACGCCGAGCAGCGTGAACGAGCCGTAGACCGCCTGCGGCGACACCGACACCCGCTCGAGGGTCCGCGCGAGCCGCATGCGTCCGAGCCCGAAGGCCACGAGGCCGACGGACACGATCGTCACCAGCCCCGAAAGCGCCGCGTGGTGCAGCCGCCACGAGCCGAGCAGCATCGTCTGCGAGGCGACGTACACCTCGAAGCCCGCCAGCGCGCACAGCCCAGGATCAGGAACTTGATCCGGAAGCGGAAGGGATCGCGGCTCGCCCGCAGCACCGACTCGAGCTGCGCGATCGCCAGCACGAGTCCCAGCAGCAGCGCGACCTGGAGCCAGCGCCCGTTCGGCCCCAGCCGCACCAGCCCCGCCCCCTCGGCCATCTCGTCGATTCCCGAGAAGCTGCCCCACCAGGCGATGGCCGCGCCCAGGAGGCCCGCGACGACGGCGACGCGCGAGCGTTGCTGGCTCGAGCCGAGCTCGGCCGAGGTGCCGACGATCAGCGCGGCCCCGGTCAGGAAGAACGCGCCCATGCGCAGGAACTCGAGCGAGAGCCCCGCCTGGCGGAAGAAGACGGCGTCGCTCGGCACGAACAAGAGCGCCGCGTGCGACAGCTCGACGAGCGCCGTGAGCGCGAGCACCAGCGTGAGTCGGCGGTGGAAGACCTCGCTCCAGGGTCGGATCAGGATCCAGATCGCGAGCCCTGCCGCCGCCGCGGCGGCGAAGAGCGGGAGCAGCCAGATGCTATCGGGCAGCGCCAGCATCGCGACCTCTGCCGGGCTAGCCGGGAAGATGTGCGGAGAGAGGAACGAACGCCTCCTGCACGAACGCCGTCGCGTGCCGGAAGGCTTCCTCCTCGGTGCCCACGATGGGCGTCGATATCCGCACGAGCGCCCCGTCCGTGCGATTGTGGGTGGTCGCGTCCAGGATCAGGTAGCCCTTGGCGGCGTACTCGCTCGCGACGATGCGTCCGCGGTCCTGGTACCAGTAGAGGATCAGCTGGCGATCGAATCCCTTCTCGATCACCACGCGGTTCACCTCGGCAGCGGGCCGGCCCGGAATCACGCCGGCCACCCGGTCGTTCGAGCGGAACACCCAGCCCCCGCCCGGCAGGCAGTTCTTGGGAGAGTGATAGGTCGCGCCCGAGCGCTGGCTGCCGTAGTAGCCCACGTAGAGCGCGACGGGCGCGGCCGCCTGCCGCGTCTGCCCCTCGAACGCGCTCCGCGAGGAGGCCTGCGCCGAGCCGGGCACGTAGACCCGCATCACGTAGTCCGTGAGCTTGAGCAGGTCGAGCACCTCCTTGTCCAGCTCGCGGTCGCGGCCGCTCCAGTCGCCGAAACGGAGCGGAAACTCGGCGAACGGCTTGCGCGCGACCTCGGGCTCGGCCTGGGAGCGCGACGCGAGCAGGATCCAGGTGCCGCTCATCAACGCGAGCGCGACCACGAAGGGCCAGCGCTTCATGCGGGCTTCTCCGCCGCAGGCCGGCTCGCGCCCACCCTCGAAAGCAGGGTGCCCGCCGCGAGCAGCAGGACGAAAGCGACGCCGAAGACGATCCAGCCGGCGAACGAGTGGTAGAAGCCCTGCGCCGCCTCGGGCCCGATGTAGTGGGCGAGGAAGCCGGTGCCGGCCACGCGGAACGCGTTCGCGGCGATCGCGATGGGTATCGACAGCAGCACGAGCGCCCAGCGCTTCCAGGCCAGCTTCTGCGTGAAGTAGCCGTAGACTGCCCCGAGCGCGAGCAGCGCCTGCAGCGAGCGGATGCCGCTGCACGCCTCGGCCACCTCGAGCGTCGTGTTCGCGAGCACGATCGTGTTGCCTTCGCGCAGCACCGGGATCCCCGCGGTTTCCATGCAGAACGACGCGGTCTGTGCCGCGAAGAGCTGGAGCGGGAACGCGATCGCGTTCATCACGATCGCCGGCAGCGGGATCATGAACACCAGGAACGCGATCGGGAAGGCGAGCTCGCGCAGGAAGCGGGTGCCCAGGATCAGCCAGGTGAGCCCGGCGATCACGACGATCAGCGAGAAGCGCTGGAGGAACAGCTCCGCACCGACGCGGCCCACGACGAGCATCAGCAGGCCGAGCGAAAGCAGCACGGCTCCGAGCACGGCCGGGCGCGGCTCGAGCGCCTTGAGCGCTTCGCGCCGCTCCCAGATGAAGTAGAGGGCCAGCGGCAGGATCAGGAAGCCGTGGGTGTAGTCCTCTTCCGCCGCCCACTGGCGAACCAGCCCGGGCGCCACGTCCACGTAGAGGGCGGCGAGGACCAGGACCGTCGCCAGGACCCAGAGGCTCGCCGAGCTCACGAGGAGCCCTTCAGCCGCCCGACGAGCTCCCTGTGCGTTCGTTGCTTCTCGTTCCACGGGACTCCCGGCATGCCCCCGCTTGGGCGCGCGAAGGGGGATGTCGGAAGGCTAGCACGAACGCGCGGCCGTCGAGTCATCGCGAGCCTGCTGGTACGCCCGTTCGGTCTGCTCGACGATCCGGGGCCAGCCGTACTCCGCCTCGACCAGCTTTCGGCCCGCGGCCCCCAGCGCGGCCCCGAGCCCTGGCTCGCGGAGCACCCGGATCACGGCTGCCGCGAACGCCTCGGGGGTATCGGCCACCAGCAGGTTCTCGCCCGGGCGCGCGGCCAGGCCTTCGCAGCCCTTCGTGGTCGAGACGACGGGCGTGCCCATCGCCCAGGAGTTGAGGATCTTGAGCCGCGTGCCCCCCCCGACGTGGACCGGGACGACGCTCAGGGACGCACCGGCGTAGTAGGGCCGAACGTCCTCGACCTCGCCCGGACAGAGGACACCCTGCGATTGCCAGAGCGAGACGGGCGCTTCCCCCGTCCGTCCGACGAATGCGAGTGTCGCCTCCTTGACCGAGGCGCGCACTCGAGGCCAGACCTCGTCCACCAGCCACCTGGCCCCGTGCAGGTTCGGCGCCCAGTTCAGCCCTCCGATGTGCACCACGTTCAGCGCTCTCGGCTCCGACGACGCGCGCGGCGAGAAGTAGTCGAGGTCCACTCCGTTCGGAACCACGCAGGCGCGGGCACCGTCCATGATCTCCGCCAGCCGTGCGGCATCCCTCGCCGAGCAGGCGATGTGCGCGCCGAAGCGGGGCCCCATGCGCTGCTCGAACCGGCGCATCTTCGCCGCTTCGAGGCTCGTGAACAGCCGGCGAACGAAGAGCCGGTCCGAGGCGGCCCGCTGGCGAAAGAGGTCCGACTCGACGTTGTGGTGGACCAGCACGCGCGCTCCGGCGGCGAGCCCCGTCACGTGGTCGCCGAGCAGCGTGTTCTCGACGTGCAGCACGTCCATTGGCTGGCTCGCTGCCAGCGCCTGCATCGTCCGCAGAGCCGCTCGCGACCGATAGACTCGGCTCGAAAACGGCAGCGATTCGACGAGGCTCGCGGCTCCCGTCCAGGCGAGCGACAGCTTCGAGCGCTTCGACGGGACCTCGAAGACGTCCACCGACGCGCACAGCTCGCGCAGCCGCGCCTCGGCGACCCGCCTGCGCTCGTCCGGGTCCTCGCCGTGTCGCTGGTCGAAGCACACGAGGTGGACGCTGTGCCTGCCGGCCAGGCCGCGCAGCACGTTGTACGTGCGCAGCATGCGCCCGTCCTGTGGCGGGTACGACAGATCGGTCGTGAGGAAGAGGATTCTCATCGGCCGCGCGGGCATCGGGTGACCGGACTCGGTCTCTCCAGCGCGTGCCCGGGGTGGGTCTGAAAGGCTAGCACGAGTCGCCCTCAGGGTGCGTCGCGCAGCGTCGCGAGGGACCGGACCTCCGCGCCGAGAGCGGCCGCCACGCGCGCCGCACCCTCGTCCGTGAAGTGTGAGAAGTCGGCGTAGTACCTCGGGTCCTTGCCCGTGAGCTCCTGGACGTCCACCACGCGCAGCCCAAGCTCGCGGCCCAGCCGCCGGACCGCGTCGTTGGCCTGCCTTTCCATGTCGAGCAGGCATTCCGGCGAGGCGCGCGGGTAGAAGCGGATCCAGCCCAGCATGATCGCTTCGTCTTCGGAGCGGGGCGGCGACGCGAAGCGGTTGGCATGGGTGGCGAGGATCACGCGAGTCCCGCTCCGCTCGATCGACTGCACGAGCTCGAGCAGGTCGCTCTCGAAGAGCGCCACCCGCTCGGGCGGCGCCGCACTCCAGACCCACTGGGGCGCGTGCGCGCGCCGCACCCTGTCGATCTGCACGCGCTTCAGCCGCGCCTGGAGGCCGGCAGGCAGCAGCTCCCTGAGCGCCCGCCAGAGCTTGTCCGACAGCCGCAGCGAGAAGGCTTCGGGCGCGCTCGCTCCGTGCCCCGCGTGCGGCCCGAGGCTGCGCGGGGGTGGATCGACGTCGAGATAGAACGCGGGCGTCGGGTAGACCACGACGACGTCGAAGCCGAAGCGACCCACCCAGCGCTCGAAGAGCTCGCGCATGCGCGGCGGAGTGATCCCTGCCGCGGCCAGGTTCACGACCTCGAAGCGACCCGGAGCGGAAGCCGACAGCTGCTGACGCAGCTGTGCGGTGACGTCCTTGTCCGGGCTCTCGTAGAGGCCGAAGACCTCCGAAGCCCCGGCGACGCCCACCCGCACCACGCCGGGGGCCTTCTCGACGCGGAGCTCCGGTCCGCGGAATCCGGCGCTGTTGATGACCCACTTCTCGAACCGGGCCCCGGGTCGGTTGCGCGTGCCGATCTCGTCCGTGGTGCGCAGCATCTCGCTCGAGTAGGGGCCCCAGAAGGGAGCGTCCCACCGCCACCAGGCCTCGACGCGGGTGCAGACCTCGAGCGTCGAGACGAACAGCAGGCCGAGAAAGAGGGCGCGACCGGCCCGACGCATCACCACTCCGAAGCTCATGGCGCTCGTGCTAGAACTGCGCGTAGAAGAATCCCTGGCGTCCGCCGCGGGTCAGCAGCAGGGCGTAGGTGAGGATGCCGAGCAGCACCGTCTGCGCCGAGACCCGCAGCAGCGGCGGAACGCGCAGCCAGGCGTTGCGCGCCCACGCGGCCCCCAGGTAGGCGAGCAGGAGGGCGCTCGCCACGATCGCGGGCACCGCCAGCGCGGCGGCGCTGCCACCGCGCCAGGCGAGCGCGCCCCGCATCAAGGCCCAGGCGTCCGCAGGCGCGAGGAAGAAGAAGATCCAGCCGATCGTGACGAAGCCGAACGTGAGGCTGGTCGCGACGGCGTCTCCCAGGAAGCGCTTGCTGTACGCCTGCAGCGTCTCGCTGCGCCGCTCGGCATCCTGGAACAGGTGCAGGCCCACCAGCCCGAGCCCGTGCCACAGCCCCCAGACCAGGAACCCCACGCCCGCCCCGTGCCAGATCCCGCACAGCGCCATCGAAGCGAGCGTGGCGCCGTGGAGCCGCGCCTGCGAGGGCCTGCGGCCCGCCAGCTTCATCATCAGCCGGCCCCGGATCCACTCCGACAGCGAGATGTGCCAGCGCCTCCAGAACTCGGTGAGGCTCCGGCTCGAGTAGGGCCGGTCGAAGTTCTCCGGGACCTGGTAGCCCAGCAGCCGGGACACTCCGATCGCGACGTCGCTGTATCCGGCGAAGTCCCAGTACACGTAGAGCCCGAGCAGCACCGGGAGGACGAGGCACTGGTAGGGCTCCAGGCGGGCGACCCCCGTCTCCAGCCAGGCGGCGATCACCAGCGAGTAGAGCGTGTCGGCCAGGAGGAACTTGCGGGCAAGCCCCTGCACGATGCGCCAACCCGCGCGCGAGGCGATCTGACGCGCAGTCTCCCCCGCTTCGGCATCCCGAAAGGAGCGGACCGTGGTGATCGGCCCGGCCGGAAGCGTGGGCAGGAAGAGCGACATCGCGAAGAGCCGCGAAGGCGCGAGCGGTATCCTGAGCGCGTTCACGTCGAGCACGACGCCGATCAGTCGGAACACGGTGAACGACAATCCGAGCGGCACCACCCCCGGCCACGCTCCCGGGACGTACTTGAACCAGGCGAGCGTTCCGACGAGCAGTGCTATGACGAGCGCCGTGGGCAGCCGAGGCAGCGCGTCCACGCGCCCGTGGCGCAGCGCGAGCCACGTCAGGCCCGTGAGCGCGAGTGTCACCAGCAGGCCCGCGGGCTGCCAGATCCCGAGCACCACGGCCGACATCAGGGCCAGGAGCGAGTCCCGTGTCCGGCCGGGCCGCCAGATCTCTCGCCAGGACGCCAAGCCTCGTCCCCCGCCTACGTGCCTGACCCGTGGAACGTCTCGAGGAAGCGATGCAGGTTGGGCGCGCGCGCGATCTTCCCGCTCGAGGTCTTGAGCAGCCACATGTGAGGAAGCAGCCGCAGGTCGTCGATCACGCAATCGAGCTCGCCCGCGAGCTCCGTGCGCACGGCGGCGGCGAGCGCCGGATCGTCCACCTGCGACTCGCTCTCGACCTCGGCGAGGACGATCAGCCGCTGGGTCCCGATCGCGGGGTCGTCGAGGCCGAGCGCCACCACGCGACCGGGGTAGACGCCGGGCACGGCGGACACCACGCGCTCGATGTCCTGGGGGTAGTAGTTCTTGCCGGCGATGATCAGCAGGTCCTTCTTGCGACCGGTGATGAACACGTGGCCGTCGGCGACGTAGCCGAGGTCCCCCGAGTAGTACCAGCCGTCCGCGAGCGACCTGGCGGTCGTCTCGGGATCGCGGAAGTATCCGGTGAACAGCGAGTCGCAGTGGATGGCGATCTCGCCCACGCGGCGGTCGTCGAGCTCCTGGCGCTGCTCGTCGACGATGCGAACCTGTGTGCCCGCCAGCAGGACCCCGCCCGACATCGCCTCGACCGCCGCGACCCCCTCGCCGACCGGGACTGCCGCCGCTCGCGATTGGAACGCCTCGCGATCGAGGCGCTCGATCCTCGGAGGGGCCACGTCAGTGGACTGCGACACGGCAAAGACGGTCTCCGCCATCGCGTAGCACGTCCAGAGCGACTCGCGCGTCACTCCCAGCGGCTCGAAGCGCTCGAGGAAGCGCCGGTGGGACTGTGCAATCGTCGGCTCTGCGCAGTTGATCCAGGCCCGCATGCTGTCGAGCCGCACGTCGCCGATCTGAGACGCGCGCACGCGCTGCGCCAGGAACTCGTAGGCGAAGTTCGGCATCCAGGTGAGCGTGCAGCGGTAGTCCGAGATCGCCTTCAGCAGGACGGAGGGGCGCGTCACCCACTGGAGCGGGCTGATCGCGGTGACGGGCACGCCCGTCACCGCCGGCAGGATCGTGCAGGCGATCAGGCCCATGTCGTGGTAGAGCGGGAAGCCACGACACGATCGCGTCGTCCTTCGCCAGGCGCAGCGTCGGGGCGTAGCTCCGGATCTGCTGCAGCACCGCGCGGTTCGAGAGCGCGACGCCCTTCTTGAGCCCGGTGCTTCCCGACGAGTGCTGGAGCAGGACCAGGTCGTCGGCCGCGGGCGAGACAGCGGGCACCGCCGCGGCGTCCGGCGGCAGCTCTCCCGCGAGCAGCAGCGTCGCCGTGCCCAGGCGGTTCGCCTCCGCACCGATGAGCGCCGCGGTCTCGGCGTCGGTGACGACCACGCGGGCGTCGATGCGCCGGAGCAGCGCTTCGAGCTCCTCGCGGTAGTGCTCGCGGTTGAGCTTGAAGCTCGGCGGCGACAGGATCGACGGCACCTGGCCGCCCAGCACGGCTCCGAAGAAGGCACAGAACAGGTCGGGCGAGTGCGGCAGGATGACGATCACGATGTCGCCCTCGCGGGCACCGCGCGCTTCGATCGCGGCGGCGAACTGGCTCCCGCGAGCCACGAGGTCGGCATAGGTGACGGGCGTCGACCGCCCCGTCGGGCATCAGGCAGCGGACGTAGAGCCGCTCGGGCTCGCGCCGGCAATGCTCGAGCACGACCTCCTTGAGCGTCTCGGGCATCGAGGGCATCGCTCTGCGAGGAGGTGCCTCAGGCGTTCGCGTAGGTGTCCATCAGCTTGACGATCAGCTCGATGGAGTCCATCGCGGCAGCGGTCGCGGCCTCGTCCGGAATCACGATGCCGAACTCGTCCTCGACGAAAGCCAGCACCTTGATGAGCGAGAAGGAGTCGACGAGGCCCGAGGAGATCAGGGGTGTCGCGGGCAGGACGGGCTGGCGCGGGTCTTTCGCCACCTCGGATTGAATGAATCGCGCCAGCTTTTCCGGGGCGTCAGGGACCATCGCCCGGAGAGTGCCCGGTCCTCCCGGGCCTGTCAAACCGCGAATTAGGCTACGATGCCGCAGTGCGTCAGCTGTCGCCATCGGCCATGCGCCCCTCGCCGGGGCCGGCCGGGCGACCCGCCCCCGGCACCTCCCCCCGGCTGTCGGTGATCGTTCCGACCTTCAACGAGCGGGACAACGTGGAAGCGCTCCTGAGCGGGCTCGAAGCCGTGCTCCCGAGCCAGGCGTGGGAGGTGATCTTCGTCGACGACGACTCTCCCGACGGAACGGCGGAGCTCGTCCGGTCCCTGGCCCGCGAGCGGCCGCACGTGCGCTGCATCCAGCGCCTGAGCCGACGCGGCCTGTCTTCGGCGGTGATCGAGGGCTTCCTCGCCTCGAGCAGCCCCTACCTCGCGGTCATCGACGGCGACCTGCAGCACGACGAGCGCCTGCTGCCCGCCATGCTCGAGCTGCTCGAGACGGACGCGGCCGACGTCGTGGTCGGGAGCCGCTACACGGCCGGCGCCAGCGTCGGCCAGTGGGACGAGCGCCGCGCCGCGATGAGCCGTCTCGCCACCTGGCTCAGCCGACTCGTGCTCAAGGCCTCGCTCGACGATCCGATGAGCGGGTTCTTCATGATCCGCCGCTCCGCCTTCGAAGGCGTGATGCGACAGCTCTCCGGCACCGGCTACAAGATCCTGCTCGACGTGCTGTCGTCGAGCGCCGGCCAGCTGCGCTGGCGGGAGCTGCCGTACGAGTTCCGTCACCGCAGGTCCGGCGCCAGCAAGGTCGACAGCGTCGTGCTCTGGGAGTACCTGCTGCTCCTGGCCGACAAGCTGCTGGGCCGGCGGCTGCCGCCGCGCTTCACCTCCTTCGCGCTCGTGGGCGGGATCGGGGTCGTGGTGCACTTCACGATCCTGGCCTCGTGCATCGCGGCGGGCCTGCGCTTCCCGGTGTCACAAGCTGCGGCCACGTTCGTCGCCATGACCTCCAACTTCCTGCTCAACAACGTCCTGACCTACCGCGACCTGCAGGCTGCGCGGCGCCCGCCTCGCCCTGGGCTTGATCTCGTTCTATGCGGTGTGCGCGACGGGTGCCATCGCGAACGTCGGCGTCGCGAGCTTCGTGTTCGAGCGGGAGCCCTCGTGGTGGGTCGCCGGGCTGGCGGGAGTGGCGGTGGGCACGGTCTGGAACTACGTGATGACGGCGCTCTTCACGTGGGGAGCGGGGCGGCCGGGACGATGAGTCCTCGGCCTGCGGATCAGCCATGGTGCTGCCCTCGCTGGCACGTGCCGGCATGGAGATGGTGGCGGCCCGTCTCGCGATCGGCCTGACCCGAGAAGGGTCACGCGGCCTCGATCGTGTGCATCGAGGAATCGGGGCCGCTCGCCGGGGAGCTTCAGGCTGCGGGCGTGGAGGTGGACGTCGTCCGCGCTCCGGGGCTCGCCACGAACCTGCGGGCTCCTGCGCTCATCGCGTGGATGGCCCGCCGCGGCCCGCACGTCGTCCACACCCACAGCGGAGCCTGGCTCAAGGGCGCGCGCGCCGCGCGCGCCGCGAGCGTTCCGGCGGTCGTGCACACGGTGCACGGCCTGCTCGAGGACGAGCCGTGGTACTCGGACTTCCTCAAGCGGCGCGCGGCCGCTGCGACGAGCGCCGTCGTCGCCGTTTCCGACGCGCTGCACAGCCACCTGCTGCGGCTCCACGCGCCTTTCGCCGTCCGAGGTCCGCACGATACCGAACGGCATCGACACCCGAGCGTTCTCGCCCGAGCTGCCCGACTCGCGCGCGCCGGCTGCTGCCCGGCAGCGACGGTCGCATCGTCGTCGGCTGCGTCGCTCGCTTCGAGCCCGTGAAGAACCACGATCTGCTGCTGCGTGCGTTTCGCGAGGCTCATCGCGCGCGCCCGGAGCTGCTGCTGGTGCTCGTCGGCGACGGCTCGTTGCGACCGCAGCTCGAAGCGCTGGCGCGGGCGCTGGAGATCGCGCACGCTGTCGCACTTCGCCGGCGACCAGCAGGACACGGCGTCCTGGTACCGCTGCTTCGACGCATTCGTGCTCGCGTCGCGGTCGGAGGGCACTTCGATGAGCCTGCTGGAGGCCATGGCCTCCGGATGCTCGATCATCGCCACCGATGTCGGCGGCAATCGGGCGCTGCTGGGCGAGGACGGCGCGGGTCGACTGGTGCCCTCCGAAGACGCGGCGGCCCTGTCGGCCGCGCTGGCGCAGGTCGCGCTGTCGGCGGGCACGCCCTCGCGGCTCGCATCCGCCGCGCGCAGCAGGGCGGTACGGCTGTACAGCCAGGAGGCGATGGTCGAGCGCTACGAGTCGCTCTACCGTGAGGTGATCGCGGACCGCTCATGATCGAGGGAACGACCGCCCAACCCGCCCACGCGCCGCGCACCGCGCCGCGCTCCTTGAAGCGCGCCGCGGACGTCGTGGCGATCGTCGCCGTGGCACCGCTCGTCGGCCTCTACCGACTCGTCGCGCTCGTCGCCGCAGCGGCGAGACGGTGCGTTCCAGGCGTGCAGCCAGCTCGTCTCGCTCTGGCCCGGGGTTCCGGGCGACTTCCTGCGCCGCGCGTTCTACCGGATGACCCTGGCCGCGGCCGCCGAGGACTGCTCCATAGGCTTCGGGACGATCCTGGCGACGCCGGAAGTCGAGATCGGGCAGCGGCGTCTACATCGGCGCCAACTGCAACATCGCTCACAGCCGGATCGGCGACGAAACGCTGCTAGGGCTCGAACGTGATGATCCTGAGCGGGAGCCGCCAGCACCACTTCGATCGTCTCGACATCCCGATCCGTCACCAGGGAGGCTCCCACCGCACGCTCGTCGATCGGCCGCGACGTATGGATCGGCAACGGCGCGATCGTCCTGGACGACGTCGGCGACCAGGCGATCGTCGCGGCGGGCGCCGTGGTGACCAAGCCCGTCGCCGCGCTGACGATCGTGGGCGGCAACCCGGCGCGCGTCATCGGGCGCCGCGACTCGGCGGCAGGAGTAAGTCCGAGCGGGAGTCGATCGATTGAGAGTCCTCTACCTCGCGCCCCCATGTCGAGAGTGCCCAGGGCGCCCTCGCGTATAGCTTTCAGCAGGAAGAAGCGCGTCGCCCTTCAGGCTTCAGGGCACCGAGCTGTACGTCATCGGCATACACGGCCACGACCGGGAGGTCAGACGGCCTGCACGTCCGCGTCCTTCCGCCGGGCAGGGGCTGCGCGAGACGCATGGGCACTCCCCGCTTCCTGCTGCGCCAGCTCGAGGTCTTTCCGCCGGCCGGCATGAGCCTTCGCGGGTGGGTCAAGGCCTTTCATCTCGCCCGCATCGAGCGATTCGCGGCGAAGCTCGTGAGCAAGGAGGATCATCGCGCTCGATCCACAGCCACTTCGCCTGGCCCGATGGGGATCGGCGGCGCCATGGCCGCGGCCGAGCACCAGGCGGCCGTTGATCGCCAGCTTCCGGGGGATGGACCTGGACGTTCACGAAGGGCTCGCGTACGGGATGCGCCGGGACGCCTTCGATGGAGCACGCGATTCGGGTCCTGATTCGCCGTGCCGACCGGACGACATACGTGAGCGACTACCTGCGCCGGATCGGTCTCGTCGCTCGGCGCGGACCCGGCTACCGCGATCACGATCCTCAAAGGGGTCGATCTCGTGCGTTTCTCCGCCGGCGAGCGACCGCGCAGCGTCGCGGCTGCAGCTCGGCTTTTCGGGCCCGCTTGCTCCTGTCGGTGGGAGGCCTCCAGAAGCTCAAGGGGATTCACTACGTTCTCGAGGCGCTCGCGACGCTGAAGGCCACGCACGCATTCACGTACGCCGTCGTGGGAGACGGTGAGGAGGAGAATGGCCTCCAGGACGCAGACGCATCGCCTCGGCCTCGGCGAGCACGTGCGGTTCCTCGGGGCGCCTGGACCGCGCGCAGATCCCGCAGTATTTCGCCGCCTGCGACATGCTCATCCTGGGCTCGCTGATCGAGGGCTCCGGGAACGTCGCGCTCGAAGCGCATGGCCTCGCGGGCGGCCCGTCGTGGCCACCGACTCCGGCGGCCCGCCGGAGTACGTCAGCGACGGCATGACGGGATTCGTCGTCCCCGTCGGGCGATGTGGCGGCCATGGCCGAGCGTGTGCGCCGCCTGCTGGACTCGCCCGATCTCGCGGATGCGCTGGGGCGCGCGGGCCGGCAGCGCATGGTCGAAGGCTTCAGCTACTCGCAGCATGATCCGAGCGGATCGGCGCTCGTTGTACGAGGAGGCGCTGCGGGGCTCGGCGCTCCCCGCTCGCGCGGCGCCGGGCACGATCGCGGGCGCCCTCAGCGCGAAGAGCCGCATGTATAGCCAGTACCCGATGATGCTAGCAACAGCGGTTCCGCCGAGGATATAGATCCAGTTCAGCACGCCGCGGCGGTTGCGCGCGAGGTAGCCGCGCCGTCGAGCCAGTTCGGCGATGGCCGTTCCCAGTCCGATCAGGATGAACAGCTGCACGTCGTAGGCTCTCGAGAGGAAGATCGAACCGACCAGGAACCCGATCAACGAGACCTGGATGGCGCGGGCCCATTTCCGCAGATCCGCGGCCTCCTCGTTCGTAGACGCATGGATCAGCCGGAGATCGTCGAGCGTCAGGAGGAGCAGACCCAGCCACAAGACGTAGCCCACGATCCCGAGCTCGGCGAAGCATTGGACGAACGCGCTGTGGGCGGCCTTGACGTTGATCGTGTCGAAGTTGCGGAAGCCGATGCCCCAGACCGGCGAATGCTTCAAGCTCTGCAAGCCTGCCGACCACATGTCGATGCGGCCGGAGGCCGACTGGTCGATCTACATCGACCGACTGCCCACGAACCCGGCCCCGAGAAGGGCGACCACCATGACGCCCGTCGTGGCGAGAGACAGCGAGTTGCCGAGGCGGTGACGGACCAGGAGGCCGATCACGGCACGCCAGGGCGAGCACGCCGCCGCGTGAGCGGGTCGCATAGACGCCGTAGAGGATCATCGCTATCGGCAGCCATACGAACAGAACGTTGCGCAGGTACGCCCCGCTGCGGCGCTGGAGGATGGTGAACGGCAGGATCGCGATCAACGTCAGGGCCAGGTCGTTCGGGTCGCCGAACAGGCCCTTATTCATCACGCGGAATTCCTGGTTGGGATCGAATCGGACCCGCGGCTGCTCAGGTTCCGGGTTGTCCCACTCGGTGTCCGCGCCGGGAGTCTGGAGATCCCCGCTGACGGATCGCGCAACCTCCTCGGCGTGGCGCTGGTAGTCGGAAATCGTCCTTTCCGCAAGAAAGAGGGCCGCGATGGTGAGGAAGAACGCAATCGCCCGAACGCGGCGAACAGTCGTGACGTTCAGCAAGACGAGCATGAAGGCCGTCACGGGGCCCTTCGACGAAGCCGAGCACCTTTTCGAAACCCTCGACGGAACGCAGCGGGCTGAGACCCACGGTGAACGCCATCCAGATCACGAGAGCGACGATGAGCGGGACCTGGATGGCACGCAGCGCTGGGCGGCTCCCCATCAGGACCGCCAGGGCAGCGCCCAGCGAGGGCCAGAATGCTCGCCACTTCGAAGATGGGCCACTCGCGCAGCTCGGCGAACTGCTCGGACGGTCGCACGAAAACCACCAGCAGATAGACCACGAACAGCGCGAAACTCATCCCCTGGCACCCTAGCACAGGAAGGGCGACGCCCGGGCAGCACGCGCGCGCACGCGCAGTTGCCGGGTGTAGAGTTGTCAGCGATCCGAGCGCCTGATTGACGACGAGATCCGGCCGCTCGCGCCGGCTACTCGGGCCGTGTGCCGGCGGACGCGACGGTAGTATGATCGGCTTCCCTCGCCATTGCCCGCCACGACACAGAGAGTCGTATCGTTGACGGTCGGGCCGCCGCTCGCGACGCCACGTCGCGTCGGTACAGGTGGAGGGGGTTCGCCGTGCCGGACGACGTAACCGTGGGCGTCGCAGCGTCCTCACACGACGGCAGGCACTACGACGCTTCCTTCGTGACCAGCGTCTTCTGGACGGGAGTCGCGAAGGGCAGCTCACAGCTGATCAGCTGGCTGGCGACGTTCGTCGTCGCCCGCCTGCTCACCCCGGAAGACTACGGGCTGGTCGGCATGGCCACGGTGTTCCTCGGCGTCGTCACGATCGTCAGCGAGTTCGGGCTCGGAATCACGATCGTCACGTTGCGCGATCTCAGCGAGCGCCAGATCGCCCAGCTCAACACGGTGGCGGTCGCGCTGGGGGTCGCCTGCTTTCTCGTCTGCTGCATTGCGGCCGTTCCGCTCGGCCTGTTCTTCCACTCCGAAGCCTTGCCCCGCATCGTCGTGGTGCTCGGCACGACGTTCCCGCTCTCCGCATTCCGCATCGTTCCGAACGCGCTGCTCCAGAAGGATCTCCGCTTCCGGCGCCTCGGCGCTGCTCGAGACGGTCAACGTCCTGGTGCTGAGCGTCACCATGGTCCTGCTCGCCCAGGCCGGCTTCCGCTACTGGACGCTCGTGGTGGGAGCCATCGTGAGCGCCGTCGTCACGACCGCGCTGACGGTGGCTTCCCGGCCCCAGTCCTTCGGATGGCCGAAGCGTGCCGACATCGCACCGGCGCTGTCGTTCACCCGCTACCAGCTCGGCGGCACGCTGCTCTGGTACTGGTACTCGAACGCCGACCAGGTCGTGGCGGGGCGTCTGCTCGGAGTGGGCGACCTCGGGGTCTACGCGATGGCCGCGTCGACCGCGAGCTCGATCTCCGACAAGATCATGATGCTGCTGACGCGCACCACCCCCGCCTATTTCTCGGCCCTGCAGGACCAGCCCGCGGCGCTCAAGCGCTACCTGCTTCGGCTGACCGAGATCCTCTCGGTCGTGCTGTTCCCGGTCCTGATCGGCTTCGCGCTCGTCGCCGACAGCTTCGTCCGGCTGGCCCTCGGCCCCAAGTGGCTGGGCGCCATCGGCCCGCTGCGCCTGCTCGCGATCTCGGCCGCGATCAACTCCACGACTCCGCTGCTCGCGCGAGTGCTGACGGTCAGGGGACAGAACCGCTACCTGCTGCGGATCGCGGTCGTGATCTCGGTCCTGCTGCCGATCTCCTTCGTCGTCGGCAGCCACTGGGGCCCGGTCGGAATCGCCGCCGTCTGGGTCACGGTCTTTCCGCTGACGCGCATCCCGGTGCTGACACGCATCGTTCCGGCGATCGGTGTGTCCACGATGGAGTACCTGCGCGCATTCTGGCCGGCGACGAACGGCGTCCTGGCGATGGCCGTCGCCGTGCTAGCTCTGGTTGCGCTGCTTCCGGCAGACATGCCGCTCGTCGCGAGCTTCGCGATGCAGGTCGCGCTCGGAGCCTGCGTCTACTTCGCCGTGATCTTCGGCTTCCACCGCGCCCGGATCGAGGTCCTGTTCCAGCTCGCCAGGCAGTGGCGATCGGGCGGGGCTGCGGCGAGCGACACCGCCGCCAGCTGAGCGAGGTCCGCAGCTAGCCGCGCGGAGCCGCCGGCTTCCGCGCGACCGCGACGAGGTGCAGCCCGAAGCCGAAGCGGCGCCGGGCCCAGTCGTATGGACCTGCGAGTCCAAGGCGTGCGATGACCTTGTTGAGCTTCACCGAGTTGACGAGGCGGTGGATCCCCTTGTCCCCGGTCCCGAGCGTCAGGGTCGTGAGCGTCCGCACCTCGAACCCCTGTCGCCCGAGCATGCGCCGCAGCTCGCCCGCCGAGAGCCAGTTCTCGATCGGCTGCCACGCGTTCAGCGCCAGCTTCGCCTCGGAGGTGGCGTGGAGCGTTCGGGCGTTGGGCGTGGTGAGGATCAGGTAGCCGCCGTCCACCAGGAGGTCGTGGGCCATTCGCAGGTGTCGCAGCTGGTCCTCGAGATGCTCGAGGACTTCATGGCTCACCACGACGTCGAACTGGCCGCGCGGGGCGTCCCAGCGGCCGAGGTCCACCTGGCGAAAGCGAACGTGCCCGTATCGCTTCGAGGCCTGCTCGACCGCGAGCGGAGACAGCTCGACGCCCTCTGCGGGGCCGAAGAGCCCCGAGGATGGCCGTTAGCCAGCCGGCTCCGCAGCCCAGCTCGACCACGCGAGGCGTGTGAATGCCGGTGTCGGACAACGCCTTCAGGATCGCCGCGCACTTCTCGAGGTTCAGCGAGCCGGCGAACGCGAACGAGCGCCAGCGGTCGTCGTAGAAGGCCTCCTGGTCCCGAATCGTCGGTGGCGAACTCATGGCATTCGCGGCGGCGCCGCGTTCTCCCTCCGAAGCTCCGCTCATGAGCAAGCTCCGTGCCTCGTGAGCGGCATCGTCACGAGCCGGAACGCACTCGCCGCGGCCCTCAATGACTCCCGCTACCGAAAGTGTATAAAGAACAAACGCGCTCCCGTTTCTACAACCTGCCTCGAGCGCTGTCGCGCAACCTCGCATCACCACGGCTTTTGCGCCTGGCTTGGGAATTGCCCTGCACTGAATGGCTGTCGGTGAGTCCGGTCCCCCGCGAGCAGGCGGCGTGGATGGAGAGGACTGCCGAAGTGTCGATCACGAACCCTGAGACAGGCGGTCCCTCCGTGCCAAAGCGATTGAACGCGCTGATCATTGCCTACTACTTCCCTCCTGACGGCGCCATCGGCGGGGTGCGGCCGTACCAGTTCGCGCGCCACTTCCCGGAGTTCGGCGTCGATCCCTGGATCCTGACCGTCGAGCCGGAGCATGCCGAGCAGCCGGATGCGGCGTTCCAGCCGCGAGGAGTGCCCGAGCGGCATCTCCTGCGCACGCCGGTCGAGACGACGTTCCGCGACCGCGTTCTGGAGCTCTGGCGCAAGGGCAAGCGCGCAAACGGAGCCGAGGCACCGACGTCATCGGCAGCGGCAGCGCCGGCCGAGGCGTCTCCTCGCCGATTCCAGCAAGCGCGGGACTGGGTGCTCTCCTGGCTCGCGTACACCGATCCGCTGATCGGCTGGTACCGGCCGGCGCTGCGCCAGGCCGAGGAGGCGCTGCGACGCGTCCGCTTCGACGTGCTCGTCTCGACGTCGCCTCCGCGTGTCACGGCGCTCGTGGCGCGCGAGCTGTCGCGCCGCCACCGCGTGCCCTGGGTCATGGACGTTCGCGATCCGTGGCAGCTGAAGAACTGGGAGGCGAGAGGCGCCTCGTCGATCGTCGCGAATCACAAAGCTCGCTTGTTCTCCCAGTGCGTCGACACGGCGCAGCTCATCGTCCACAACACCGAGCGCCTGCGGCAGGACACCTGCGCCTTGAAGCCCGACGCCGCCGACAAGACCTATTGCGTGCCGAACGGCTTCGAGCCGGAGTGGACCAACGGCAGCGACTCGCGCCAGCGCGTCTTCAACGTCGGCTACTACGGGAACATCATGGGGCGCCGCAGCTGCACCGCGTTCCTCGACGGCCTCCGCTACTGGCTCGACGAGCGCGGACGCCGAACGCCGCGCGTGGCCGTCCGCTTCGTCGGGACCGGGTTCGAGAACGCCGTCGAAGCGATCGCCGCCCGCGAGCTGCAGGAGATCGTGAGCGTGCACCCGCCCGTGCCGCGCACCGAGGTGCGGCACCTGATCGACGACGACTTCGTGCTGCTGTCGTTCGCCAACGAGCAGCCGCTGCAGGTGCCGGGCAAGACCTACGACTACCTCGCCACCGGCCGTCGCATCCTCGCCGTGACGGAGCACGACGGCGCGACCGCCGACGTCCTGGGTCCGGTGGAGGGCTGCACCGTCGCCGAGAAGCCGCACGAGGTGGCCTCGGCGCTCGAAACGTTCTATCGCGACTTCGAGCACGGGGCGAGCCCGCGAGTCGAGCGTTCGGCGCTGCTCGCCGATGCGAACTACGAGCACCGCACCGAGCAGTTCGCGGGTCTGCTGCACTCGATCGTCGGAGAACAGATGGCGAGCGCCTGAGCGAAAAACGTTCATCGCCGACGAGGTGTCCGTCGACGCAGGGAACGTCTACTCCAGACGGGCCGGACATGGTAAAAGTCGTAGGCCATGTCGGCCATCCTCGTCGCGTCAGCGGCCATCAGCAGCACTCTCGCCTACGTCGTCCATTCGCGACGCCTCCAATACTGGCTGCCTTCGTACGTCACTGAGCTCGTCCGCCGACGCGCACGGAGCACACCAGGGATCCGCCACGTCTATTTCTGCTTCGCGGACCACTACGAGCCCTACGGAGGAACCGCGGACCAGCCGGCTGCCCGCAGCCGGGTCGCCGAGTGGGTGGAGAAGTACCCGAAGATCGCGCGGCAGCATCACGACAGCGAGGGAAGAGTCCCGCAGCATTCGTTCTTCTACCCGCAAGAGGAATACGACGACGCGCTGATGGACCAGCTGGCGGGCCTGTGTCGGGCCGGCTTCGGCGCGGTCGAGGTGCACCTCCACCACGACGGGGACACGGCCGGCGACCTGCGCGCCAAGCTGCAGCAGTTCGTGGAAACGCTCAACTGTCGCCACGGGCTGCTTCGCAGGGACGAAACCGGACAGGTGGTCTGGGCCTTCATTCACGGTAACTGGGCACTCGACAACTCGCGTCCGGACGGGCGCTGGTGCGGAGTGGACAACGAGCTGGACGTCCTGGTGGAGACCGGCTGTCGCGTCGACATGACGATGCCGTCCGCCCCGTCGGACACCCAGACCTCGAAGATCAACTCCATCTATTTCGCGCGCGGGAGCTCCGGCAAGCGCAAGGCGCACGACGACGGCCGCGATGTCGTGGTCGGCGAGTGGGGCCGCCCCGGCGAGCTGCTGATCCTGCAGGGGCCGCTCACCTTGAACTGGCGCGAAAGGAAGCTGCTCGTCCTGCCCCGCATCGAGAACGCCGAGATCTCCGAGACCGCCCTGCCGACGCCCCACCGCATCGCGCTGTGGAGCCGCTGCCACGTGGCGGTGCAGGGCGCCGAGGAGCACCTGTTCGTGAAGGTCCACACGCACGGGGCCACCCAGCGAACGACCGCGATGCTGTTCGGCGGCGGCTTCTCGAGCTTGTGGACCGAGCTGGAGCGCCAGTACCGGGACCGGGAAGGCTGCCAGCTGCACTACGTGACCGCCTGGGAGATGTACGAGCGCGTTCGGGCGCTCGCGACGGCGAGCGCCGTCTAGGTCGCGGTCGTCCTGATGCGGGTGCTGATCGTCGCGTACCACTTCCCTCCCGATGCCGAAGTCGGCGCGGTGCGTCCGTATCAGATCGCCCGCTATCTGCCCGAGTTTGGAATCGAGCCCTGGGTCCTGACGGTCGAGCCCGCCTACGCGGAGAGGCCCGATGCCGGGGTCGTCGCTCATGGCGTGCCGGAGGATCGGATCATTCGCACGTCGGTCGACACCACGAGCTTCGGCCTCGTGGCGGGACTGTGGAAAGCCGGCAAGCGCCTCACCGCTCGCCGGAAGGGGCAGGCCACGTCCCAGGAAGGCGCCGAGGTCGCCTCTTCTTCAGAGCGTCGCGCGCTGGCGCGAGACGTGCTCGGGTACCCCGACCAGAAGATCGGCTGGCTCCGGCCGGCGGTGCGCGCTGCAGCCGAGGTCATTCGTCGCGAATCCTTCGACGCGATCCTGTCCACCTCGCCCCCACGCGTCGCAGCGCTCGCGGCAGCCCGGATCGCGAGCCGCCACCGGATTCCCTGGATCATGGACGTGCGGGACCCGTGGGTGGGCTGGTATCACACACAGACGTCTTACTACGGGCAGCACCCGGTGCTCGACGCGCTTCAGGCCCGGCTGTTTCGTCGCTGCGTGCGCCAGGCGAGCATGATCGTCCACAACACCGAACGGCTACGCCTGCTGACGTGCCAGATGGCGCCGGACGTGACGGCGAAGACTCGCTGCGTTCCGAACGGCATCGACTCGGCGTGGAGCGCACCCCGCGACGGGGAGCGGCCGGGCGCCTTCCGCATCGGCTACTACGGACAGGTCATGGGCCGCCGCAACCCCTCCGCGTTCTTGCAGGGTCTAAGGTCGTGGCTCGACTCCCGGCGCGAGCACCCGAAGGTCGAGGTGTGCTTCTTCGGCAGCGGGTTCGAGGAGATCCGCCGACAGGCGAAAGGCCTGGGGCTCGAGAGCTGCGTGGTCCTCTCCTCCCAGCTGCCGCGCGCGGACGTGCCGGGGGAGATGGCGAAGGACTTCGCGCTGCTGCTGGTGGCCAACGAGCAGCCGCTTCAGATTCCCGGGAAGACCTACGAGTACCTGGCCGCCTCCCGGAGGATCCTGGCGCTCACCGACAACGATGGCGCGACGGCCGACCTCTTGAAACCGCTCCCGGGATGCCTGATCGCCGAGACCCCGGCCGAGATCCAGGCGGCGCTCGACGACTTCTACCGGCAGTACGAGACGGGTTCCGGGGCGTGGGTCGATCGCGGCAGCCTGATCGCCGAGCTCCAATACCGCCGCAGGGTCGAGCACTTCGCGGAGTTCGTTCGCGCCGTCGCGAAGCGCTGATCCGCGAGCGGCGGCGGTCCCGAAAAAGGCGAAGCGGCGCGGCAACCACCGGGACGACTCCGGTCGTGGCCGCGCCGCTCGCGCGACGTCTGCTACCTGGAAGCCAGTGGCGTTACTGCTGCCGCCACTTCACGTAGTCGAAGCTCCACATGTAGCTCTGGTTGAACTGCTTGGCTCCCTCCAGATAGGCGCCCTTGACGCCGCCCGCAAAGATCTGGTCGCCACGATCGCGATAGGTGGTGTCGCCGGTGCGCTGGTACAGCCAGGCATATGCAGGTGCGATCAGGAGGTTCAGATCGGGGGCGCCGGGCTTGGCGGGAAAGGCGCTCGACGGATTGGGAACCCAGTTGTCGTACCAGAACGCCTGGTCGGACGCCACCCAGGCGCGGTCCCAGATCGCATCGAGGGCCAGCTTGACCGCCGGCTGGACGCGCGAATCCTTGGTCGCGTCCCAGTACTTGATCAACGCCTGGGTGGTGAGCCCGACCATGAACGGCTGGATGTAGTACTGCCCGACCGCCTCAGGGACGTCGGAGTCCTTCGGTTGGCGAGAGGACTTCTTGACGAACCACTGATCGATGTGTGCGAGGGCCTGGTCCGCGAACTGAGTCATGCGGGCCCGGCGCGGCTCACCGAGGGCCTCCGCGTTCAGGTAGGACATCAGGCAGTAGGCGACCTCACGGCTCATTGACGGGTCTGCGGTCCATTCGAGAGGCGTACCGTCGCCGCAGAAGGCGGCATTCTTCGAGAGCGAGACCGCCGCCTGCTTGGAGGTCGCATCCGCGGTGTGCTGGACGTCCATCAGGAAGCCGGTCGTGAAGTTCCAGTAGCCCGGAACGCCGCCACCCGACTCGGTGACGTAGCTCTTGTAGATGGCCTCCGCCTTCGACTCGCAGTTCGCCCACGAGCTGTCGCCGGTGTAGTCCGCGATCTGGTAGTAGACGCGGGCCGCGTCGTAGTAGGTCATGGCGAGCTTCTCGTCCGAGGACAGCCCCGACTTCGAGTACTCGGCGCACGCCCTCTGCCCGAACGACAGCATCTGCGACTGCCACAGCGCGAGCTGCGGAATCGGGCCGCCCGGGCCCGGCGTGGGCGTCGGCGTGGGCTTCGGCGTCGGCGTCGGTGCCGGCGTGGGCGTCGGTGCGGGCGTCGGCGTGGGAGCCGGCGTCGGCGCGGGGCGTCGGTGAGGGCGTCGGCCGCGGAGTAGGCGACGGCGCAGGTGTCGGGCCCGGCTTCGGCGTCGGTGCCGGCGTCGGCGCAGTCGGCGCACGGCGTCGGCGCGGGCGCCGGAGGCCTCGGGCGTTGGTGTTCGAGCCGCCCTTCGGCGCGGGCCCCGACGGCGCGGTGGAGGCCGTCGTCGAGGGCTCCGTCGTGGCGCCCGAGCTGGGGTCGGGCTGGCTGTTCTCGGTGCCCTGCGAGAACGTGCCCCGCTTCAGGCTCCGGTCGCGCATCTCGAGCAGCATCTGATTCGTGTAGACGCGGCGCGCGGCGCTGCCCTCGGCCACTGCACCCTGCGTGCTGGCGCCCGAGCCGCCACCCGAGCCGGCGCGCGGAGCGGCAGCGGGTGCGACCGGTACCTCGCCGGCCGAGGTGGACTTCCCCTTCTGCCCCGCCGACGCGCTGCCGCCGCTCGTGCTTCCCGTGGCGGTGTCGACTGGAGCTCGATCCGCCCGACGTCGAGGTGCTCGATGTGCTCGAGCTGCTGCCGTTGGTGTTGCTGTTCGTCGACGTCGTCTGCTGCCCGGACTGGGTGCTGACGCCGCCTGTGCCACGAGCCGCGGCCCGGCGACGGCTTTCGGCTGCTGCCGCGGCGCCGAGCGACTGGCTATACGCAGTCAGTGGTGCGAGCAGGCACACGACGGCTACCGCCCAAATAGTCTGGGTGCGAGTGCGCATGGAGGGTGCGCCTCCCTGATGTTCCGAGTCCCGCTGCTCAAGAGCACGGACTCTAAGGTCTGATGTGCGCCCTCTCCCAGGCTGCGATCGTTGCAGCCTCAGCGGGCAACCGTGGGAAGCTTAGGCAAATCTCGTTCCCCCCGCCGTGCGCCTCATCACCCTGCACTCTTTCGCGCATACTCGCCTATCTCATTCAAAAGACAGATGTTTCGTTACAGGGCCCACTGCCGCTCAAACAGAGGAGGGCTGGGGATTCTGAGATCTGCACAGTGTGGCCCTGCCAAATCCCGGAATCGGAGGGTTTTCTGGGATGGGCGCCGAGCATATAGAAAGACGGAAACGGACGCCAACAGCTCGGTCGGACCGGCGTTCAGCGAAGCCCGGGAACTTCCGCACGCGGCGTCGGCTTCGCATCGATGGCCGCGTTCACGGCTTGCAGCCACGCGTCGGCCTGCTTCTCGACGGTGAAGCTCTCCGCCAGAACGCTGCGAGCCCGAGCGACCCGTCGTTGCGCCTCGACCCTGTCTTCGAGCGCCTCCGAAAGCGCAGCAGCGAGCTTCGCGGCGTCGCCGGCCGGCACGAGCCAGCCCGAGCGCCCATCCGACACCATGTCGGGAACGCCGCCCACTCGAGTCGCCACCACGGGCGTGCCGTAGGCAAAGGCTTCGAGCAGGACGTTCGGCATTCCCTCGCTGAAGGAAGGCAGCACCATCACGTCCAGCGCGGCGATGATCTGCTGTCCGTCGGCTCGCAATCCCATGAAGGTGACGTGGCCGGACAGCCCCAGCGCCTCCACCTGCCGACGAAGCGATGCCTCTTCGGGGCCGTCGCCTGCGATCGCGAGGCGGGCTCCCGGCAGACGACTCCGCAACCGGGCGAACGCCTCGATCAGGACGCGGTGGCCTTTCTCGGGGCTCAGGCGTCCGACGGCTCCCACGAGCGGTTGACCGGGGTCGGCGCCGATCTCGCGGCACAGATCCTCGCGCAGGCGGGGCGGTGGAAGCTGGTCCGGGTCGATCGCGTTCGGCACCCAGAACACTCGCTCCGGCGCGGCGCCCGCCCGGATCGCCGCCTCGCGCAGGGTGTTGGAGACGACGATCACGGAGTCGTGCCGCCGCAGCGTCCTGCGGTCGAGCCACTCGAACAGGCGCACCTTCGCGTCCTGCGCCGTCCAGCCACGCAGCGTGGCCACGGACGGCGTGTCCGCGAGCCACGCGGCGAGCACGTCGGCCTTGTATCCCGTCGCGCAGACCACGTCCGGCTGGTAGCGCGCGACGAGCTGCCGGAGCACGCGAACGCCTTCCAGCAGGTCGTAGCGCCGCTTCTGCACGAACGGAGTGACCTCGAAGCCCGCCGCCCGGGCACGAAGCAGCAGCGGGTTGTCGTCGACGGATTCGGCATCCGTCGGCATGACGGCGATCACGGTCTCGACCGCGGCGTGGTCGCGCAGCCAGGTCGAAAGACGCAGCGTCTGCTTCTCGGGACCGCCCCAGAAGCGGCAGGGCAGCAGACTGAGCGCCCGCATCTCAGGCGGCGACGTCGTCGATCGCGAGCTTCGGCTCCAGCCGGGACAGCTCCGAGAGCGTCATCTCGGGAGACGCCGAGGCGTCGACCAGCAGCCGCCACCAGATCTCGAGGCTCATCGAGCACCCAGAGCGGGTAGGTGTGGTCGGCCCGGCCGGAGAGATGATCGGCCAGCAGACGGGCGACCGGCTCCGGCTCGAAGAGGCGTCTCTTCTCGATCACGCCGGGGCGCAGCAGCTGCTCCACGGGATCCTTGAGCGGCCCGCGCAGCCAGTTCCGCAGCGGCGGCGTGAAGCCCTGCTTCGGCCGCTGCACGACGCCGGCAGGCAGGAACTTGAGCGCGAGGTCCCGCAGGATCCGCTTGGGAGTGCCTCCGTTCAGAAGCCAGTCGGTGGGAGCCGCGCCGGCGAGCTCGGCGACCTCGGGGCTCAGAAAGGGTGTCCGCGACTCCACGGAATACGCCATCGCGGCGACGTCCACCTTGACCAGGAAGTCGCTGGCGAACTGAGTGGCGGCATTGGCCTGCAGATAGCGCTGCACGGCGCCACCGGCCATTCCCCGGTAGACCCCGGCCATTCCCGAGTGCGCGGCTTTCGCTTCGCTCCGGAACGCCGACGTCCGCAGCGGGATGCTTCCGTTCCAGATGTAGTCCTTGATGAGCGCGAAGGACTCGTCGTGGGGCAGCGCTCCCAGCCTGGACCACTTCGCGATCCGCTGTCCCGTGCGGCCGAGCCCGCTCGCAGGTGCCAGGACCCCGCGGAGAATCCCGCGCAGCGCAGAAGGGATCCGGCTGTAGCTCGGAGAGCCAGCGGAACAGCAGCGGCTCGCTGTATCCGGCGAACATCTCGTCACCGCCGTCGCCCGTGAGGCAAACGACGCACTTGCTCGAGACCGCCTCGAATGCGGCGGCGGTCGGGATGCACGAGAAGTCGTGGAACGGGACGCCGTAGTGCCAGAGCAGGCGCGGCAGGTGGTCGAGACGCGCCGCGGCCGACGGCAGCACGTGATGCCGGAGCCCGACCTTCTCGGCCACCGCTCGGGCGTGCGGGCTCTCGTCGAAGGCCCCGTCGTCGAACTCGATCGTGTAGGCGTCGACTTCCCGACCGGCCTCCTGGGCCGCGATCGCCGCCGTCAGGCTGGAGTCGACACCGCCGCTCAGCAGCACGCCCAGCGGGCGATCGCTGATGAGCCGCCTGCGGACCACGGTCCGCAGGCTCGCCTCGAGCTCCTGCAGGTAGTCCTCGTAGCCGCCGCTGCGCGGCCGCTCGGCCGGCCGCCACTTCCAGTAGACCGCCTCTTCGAGGGGCCGTCCCGTCCGGTCGATCAGCAGGTAGCTGGCCGGCGGCAGCATGCGCACGCCGCTGAAGACCGTGTTCGATTCGAGCTGGTAGCCGTAGACGAGGTCGCCGACGAGCGCTCCGACGTCGATCCGCGGCGCCCGGCCGACCAGCTCGAGGACCGCCTTGGGGTCCGAGGCGAACACGAGGGAGCCGTCCGGGGCGTTGGCGCAGTAGAGCGGCTTCTCGCCGAAGCGGTCGCGCGCGATCAGCAGCTTCTTGTCGCGGTCGTCCCAGATCGCGAACGCGAACATGCCGTCGAGCGCGTCGAGCGCCGCCACGCCCCACTCGGCGTAGGCGTGCAGCAGCACCTCCGTGTCGGAGCCGCCGACGAAGCGGATGCCGCGCGTCTCCAGCCGCGCGCGGATGTCCCGGAAGTTGTAGATCTCGCCGTTCAGGATGCAGACGTAGCGCTTGTCGGGCGAGAACATCGGCTGGTGGCCGCGCGGCGACAGATCGATGATCGCGAGGCGGCGATGGCCGAGCCAGACGTTCTCGCCTTCCCATTCGCCGGAGGCATCGGGGCCCCGCAGCTTCATCAGGTCGAGGGCCTTGCCCCGCTCTCCCGCCGCGAGTCGGTTGGCTGCTGCACCGACGATGCCGGCTATCCCGCACATACGGAGGCTCCTCGCTCGGGTCTTCTCAGGGAGCTGCCGGCGTGACGTCGCCGCGGCGATCCAGCTGGGGACGAGTCCAGTTCGGCCGCAGCAGGAAACGCACGAGGCCGACCCCGAAGCCGATTGCGTGCGGGAAGTGCATGGCCGGGAAGGCGAGCCACGTGACCCCCACCGGCGCCTCGAAACGGCGCGAGACGCGCACGGCCTCGACCCCCGCGCCGACGGCGTACGTCAGCGCTCCCAGGGCCGCGACGCGTGGAGCGGCGAGCGCCGCGGCGATCCCGGTCACGAGCGCGAGGAACGGCAGCGCCGGCCGCAGCGTCACGAAGCGGCGGTGCTTGAGCAGCGTCCGTGCCCGACCCTGGCCGTAGCGAAAGTACTGGGTCGCGAGCGCGCGTCAGGCTGTTGCGCGGGTAGTAGTAGCAGTGGATCTCGCGGCTCTGGTACACCCGGCCGCCGGCCTGGAGGATGCGCTGGTTGATCTCGGCATCCTCGTTGGTCGGCGCCCCTTCGTCGAAGAGCCCGACCTTGTCGAAGATGCCGCGCCGGAAAGCCCCCGGGAACAGCGTGTCGACGTAGCCCTCCGCCTCCGCGTTTCGAAACGACGCGCCTCCGAACCCGAGCGGGCTGTGGAGCGCGGAGGAGACGGCCAGCTGCACGCTGCCCTTCGCCCGGCAGCGCGCGGCGCCGCCGACGTTGTCGGCCCCGGTGCGGTCCAGCACCTCGATGCACTTCTCGAGGTAGTCCGGAGCGTAGTCCGCGTGCACGTCCATGCGCGCGATCACGTCGCCACGGGAGGCGCGGATCGCGTGATTGAGGCCCGGCAGCCTGGATCCGCTGCGGGTTGTCGATCACGCGGATGCGCGCGTCCTCGTTCGCGAGACGGGCGAGGATCTCGCGCGTTCCGTCGGTGCTGCCGCCGTCGGCCACGAGTATCTCGATCCGCTCGCGCGGATAGGTCTGGGCCTGGACGCTGCGCAGGCAGGCCTCGATGAAGCCCGCTTCGTTGCGGCACGGCATCGCGACGGTGACGTACGGCTGGCTCATGGAGAGACAGACATTATCGCATCGGCGTCCGACGGATTCATGGCGTTCGTCAC
This sequence comes from uncultured Acidobacteriota bacterium, assembly GCA_963744315.1. Lineage (GTDB taxonomy): Bacteria > Acidobacteriota > Vicinamibacteria > Fen-336 > Fen-336 > DATBSL01. Next base: position 572,331 of record CAVUTB010000004.1, on the reverse strand, counting down.
GCCGACCAGGGGCGCCGACGACCGGCAGCATCCGAAAAACGTGGAATTGCTCCGGCCCTCTCGCCGACTCTCCGCGGCTCGTTGGCCGCGCACGCGGCGCTCGCGAATGAGAGCTCCGCGGCGCACCGGAAGCATCGGCTACTTTTCACTCCGCTCGGGCACGGCCCAAGGCGGCATGGAGCTCCGCCGCCATCGCGAGCCGGGCAAGTGGTACGTTTTTCGTATCTACAACGCCCTTGTAAATTCGGCCAAGATGAGTGTCAAGGAGCCTTACACCTCGGGAAGGGCAACTCGCCACCCGGATCGACCGCGATCTCTCGCGTAACGTATTGCATCTAAATAGGCTTAGCAGCCACTGTACACGCAGGGGAGCTGCGGGCACTGCTGTTGCAGTATGGGGTCGCAACGACGTTGAGGAGGAATATCAATATGAAGAAGCACCTGAGCCTGGCAGTGGTGGCCGCAGCCGCCCTGCTCATGGCTAGCACCGCTCAGGCGAGCCTGATCTGGTTCAACCCCGTGGATCCCACGGCTGCAGCGCCCGCGACGCTCGGCCAGTACACGATGACGGCGTTCGGCGACGACTTGCGGCCGAACGGCGGAGTGGTTTCGGATGTGCGCGTCGCCGCTCGGCGGCGTCGTCGGGTTCTCTCCGGATCTGACCCACGTCGAGGTGGGCGCGGGCTGGGCAACCTGGAGCCACGGCTACACTGGCGACGTCTACTTCACCACTGGGTCCACCGTCACACTGACGCTGCCTTCGGGCACGGGCGCGTTCTACTTCTTCGCCGAGCCCAACGTGTTCGACGTCTTCTCGATCACGGCCGTGGCTGATGACGGCAGCGGCACGACCCAGTTCGTTCAGGGCCTCTCGGGAGCGAGGTTCTTCGGCGTCTACTCGGACGACTACGCTGCGATCGACCACATCGAGATCACGGTCGACGCCGGCGCTGGGGGTTTCGCAGTCGGCGAGTTCGGAGCCGCGGCGGTGCCGGAGCCGTCGACGCTCCTGCTGATGGGCGCGGGGCTCCTCGCGACCCGTATGCGTCGGCGCAAGGCGTAGTTCCGCAGACATCCGTAGTCGACCACGGGGCGCCCTTCGGGGTGCCCCGTTTCCTTTTGGCGTGGATCCCCGGAACCGGCTGAATTTCTTACAATTACGTCAAGTCGCCTCAAACTGTCGGGCGGCCTTACGGTGTTGCCGCCAGGCCGGCCTCGGTCCAATGAGCGCTTCGGCGGAGTAGCTCATTTCGGATCAATTAGATACACATCCCGGCGCTCTGCCGCCCTCGACTGGCAGGCCGATTGCTGAGTCTCCTGGCAAGCGACGACAACGTAATCGTGCGACGACATCGTTCTGTCGAGCGCAGTCCATGAGAGTCGGGGCGCTCATCCAAGAGTGCAGCGCCACAGTCGGAGGGATCATGAAGCGGCGGATTCTAATAGCTCTGGCGGGCCTGTGCCTCACCACAGGCAGCGCCTGGGCGGTGCCCGTCGGCTTGGAGCTTGTGCTTCTCGTCGACGTGTCGGGCAGTGTCAACGCCACCGAGTACGCCCTGCAGAAGCAGGGATACGTCGACGCCTTCCATAGCGCGGCCGTTCAAAACGCGATCCTCGGGAGCGCTGGGCGGCGCGATCGCCGTCACGTACGTGGAGTGGTCGGGCAACAACCAGCAATCCATGGAGGTCGGCTGGACGCTGATCGACAGCGCGGCGACCGCCGACGCTTTCGCGGATGCCATCGACGCCGCGACCCGCAACTTCGCCGGGAGCTACCGCGATCCAGGCCGCGATGTCCTGTTCGGAGGCGGACTCTTCGCATCAATGGCTTCGAAGGCGCCCGCCTCGTCATCGACGTTTCCGGTGACGGTGCGGACAACAACACGACCTCCTGCAACAGAGGTCGTCAATCCGCGCTGCGGCGCGGACTTGCACTGGGATTGGGCGTGAACACCATCAACGGCCTGCCGATCCTCGGCTCGAGGCCGGTCTCCTGGCCTACTACACGACCAACGTCGCAGAGCGGCGCGGGCGGGTTCGCGACGGCGGTGAACAGCTTCGACGACTTCGGCACCGCGATCCAGGGCAAGCTGCAGCGGGAGATCAACCCGGTCCCCGAGCCGGGAACGCTGCTGCTGCTCGGCAGCGGTCTGACCGGCTACGTTTTGCGGCGTCGTCGCCGCAAGCTGACGTAGAGCGCACCTCCGTTCCTGAAGCCCCTGCGGCGATCCGTCGCCGCAGGGGCTTTCGTGTTTCAAAGCCGCGCTCGACCGCCGCCCCTCTCGGGGCGCTGCGGGTATACTGCCGACACTCGCCGGGACGCGCACGGGCGACCGGCGCCCACAGGAAAGGGCAGCGAGCGTGGAGCTCAGGCCGCGTGACCGCATCGTCCAGCTGAAGTTCGTCTACTACGGCCCCGCCGTCTGCGGAAAGACCACGAACCTGCAGATGCTGCACGCCGCCGCGATCACCCGCCACCGCGGCGAGCTCATCACGGTGAACTCCCAGCAGGAGCGCACGATCCTGTTCGACCTGCTCCCGCTGCGCGGCATCGGCTTCCACGGCTTCGACGTCCGCTTCCAGCTGGTGGCCGTTCCCGGGCAGGCGCCGTACGCCGCGACGCGACGGCTCGTGATGCGCGGGACGGACGCGGTCGTGTTCGTCGCGAACTCGGCGGCCGATCGTCTCGAGGAGAACTGCGCGAGCTACGTGGAGATGTGCGAGAACCTGAAGGCGATCGGGCGCGACCCCGAGACGCTGCCGATCGTGTTCCAGTACAACAAGCGCGACCTGCCCGAGATCTCCTCGGTCGAGCAGCTCTCGCTCGCGCTCAACCAGCGCGGCGTGCCCGAGCTCGAAGCCGTGGCGTTCCGCGGCGACGGCGTGCTCGAGACGATCGGCACGCTGATGGCGAGCACCATGGCCGAGCTCACCACGCGGTACCAGAGCATGGCGCTGCGGGGCGACGAGACGGTACAGACCTGGGCCTGGGGTGCCATCCAGCAGGTGTTCGGCCGCTCCACGCTCGCGGGAGCGGGACTGCGGCCGGGCGACGGCCGCGACGAGGACCTGAGGCGCGTCCAGGTCGCCGTGCCGAAGGTGCCGCGTGGAGCGGCGACGCGCGGACGTCGACAAGGCGCTCGTGGGCTCGTACGTCGAGACGTCGCTGTCGCTCTCCGAGGCGCTCGACGCGATGCGCCAGGAGCGCGACGAGGCGCGGCGCCGGGTGCACGAGCTGGACCTCACCGTCCAGGCGATCGAGGAGCTGAGCGACGGGAAGCCTCCCGGCGACACGCTGAAGGCGGCGCTCGCCCACCTCGTCGCCGCCGCCGGTTGCTCGCGCGGCAGCCTGATCGCCCCGGGGCCCGACCAGAAGCTGCGGCTGCTCGCGGCGATCGGCATGAGCTCGGATCCTTTCGTCGCGAGCCCCGATGGCCACGTCGTCGTCCAGGGAGCGCTTCCTCCCGCTCAAGGCTCCTTCGCTCGCGGGCGCCGAGCAGGCGCCCGAAGTGGCGGCGATCCTGCAGTCGCTGGACCCGCCGGCCGTGGCCCTCGCGGTCGCGCCCGTTCGCAGCGGATTCGGCCTGCACGGCATCGCGCTCTTCTACCTCGGCCCGACCGATCCGCTCCCGGCCCCCGCGAGCCTCGGACACCTGAGCCTCATGTCGCGAGCGCTCGGCGCCTGGTTCGTCGTCCGCCGCGGGCAGACGCAGGAGGCCTCTGGCCAGGCGGCTCACGGCGCGCTGCCCGAGATCGAGCGCGTGATGCGCCTCGTGAGCGAGCTGCTGCGTGCGGCCGCGCGCGAGCCGCAGAAGGCGGCCCTGCACCTCGACAAGGCGGCGCGCACGCTCGACTCGATCGCCCTGCTGACGTCGGGGCTCGCCGTGTCCGAGTCTTCCACGAAGCCAGACGAAGCCTCCTGAGCTCCGGTCGCGTCCGCTCCCGGTCCTCGCGTTCTCTTGACGGCCAAAGGCGCGCTCGTTTACGGTCGTCTTGATGGCGGAACCGATCCGGATCGCGAGGGGCATCCTGATCCCCGACGCCGCGGTCGCGTGGCGCGCCGTGCGCTCGTCGGGTCCCGGCGGACAGAACGTCAACAAGGTCGCGTCGAAGATCGACCTGCGCGTCGACCTCGACGCCGTCACGGGGCTGTCGGCCCCCGCACGCGCGCGGCTCGAAGCGCTCGCCGCCTCTCGCATGGACGCCGACGGCAAGCTCGTCGTCACCAGCCAGCGCACGCGCGACCAGCTCCGCAACCTGGAGGACGCGCGCGACAAGGTCAAGAAGCTCGTGGAGCGCGCGCTGCACGAGCCGCGTCCGCGCCGGCTCACGCAGCCGAGCCGCGGCGCCGTCGACCGCCGGCTGCGGCGCAAGCACGTGCGCAGCGCGGTCAAGCGCGCGAGGCGAGCCCGGGAGGAAGACGACTAGGAGCCGGAAAAAGAAAAACGCCCGGGGCTTGCGGCCCCGGGCGTCTCTAACAGCGGTTCTAAGTCTTCAGATGCGGGTGACGTTCGCGGCGCGGGGCCCCTTCGGGCTGTCCACCACCTCGAACTTCACGCGATCGCCCTCGTTGAGGGTGCGGAAGCCCTCGGCCTTGATCTCGGTGTGGTGGACGAAAACGTCCGGACCACCCTCACGCGAGAGAAAACCGAAACCCTTGGACTCGTTGAACCACTTGACGGTGCCTTCGATCATGAACGTACAGGCCTCCTTCGGCCCTTCCTAGCAGCCACGTCGCCTGTGCGCCACGAACGTCAGCGCCGCCCCCCATTGGGCGGCTCGAGCATCGGGGGTAACGCCAGTCGAACGGCGACTAGAAGGTCGGAGCTTAACACAACTAAGATCCTTCGGTGCAGCCCCAGGGTCGCGCCGAACGTCCGTTCAGCGAAGGAGATGCGACCCGCCTGGCGGCCTCGCTCTACGGGCTCGACGCCTGGGCGCGGGCCTTGCCGGGCGAGTTCGACGACAACTTCCGCCTGACCGCGGCCGACGGCCGCTCGTTCGTGCTGAAGGCGATGCACCCGGCCCGCGAGCGCGCGCTCGTGGCGATGCAGTGCGCGGCGCTCGCGCACCTCGAAGCCCGGGCACCGCGCCTGCCGCTCCCCCACGTCGTCCAGACCCGCAAGGGCGACGCCGTGACCGAGGTGCCCGGCCCGGACGGGACCAGGCGGCTCGTCTGGATGCTCCGCTGGCTGCCGGGGGCCACCCTTGCCTCGGCGCAGCCGCGCTCGCCGGAGACGCTCGCGGCGCTCGGACGCCTGCTCGGCGAGATGGACCGCGCGCTCGCCGACTTCGAGCACCCGGCGGCGCGGCGCGATTTCCTCTGGGACCTCTCGCACGCGGGCCGCTCCGCCGCCGAGCTCGGCCGGATCGCGGACCCGGGGCGGCGCGCGCTCGCCGGCCGCGCGCTCGCGCGCTTCGAGCGCGAGGTGGTGCCCGCGCTCCCTGGGCTGCGCCGACAGGTGATCCACGGCGACGCCAACGACCACAACGTCGTGGTCGGCGACGCGCGCGAGCTGCCGCGGGCCGTCACCGGGCTTCTGGACCTCGGTGACATGCACCACGGCCTGCTCGTCGCGGAGCCGGCGATCGCCGCGGCCTACGCGCTCTTCGGCGAGCACGACCCGCTGCGGGCGATCGCCGCCCTCGTCTCCGGCTATCACGCCGCGCTGCCGCTCGAGGAGCAGGAGATCGCGCTCCTGCCGGCGCTGGTCGCCGCGCGGCTCGCGGTGAGCGTGATCGTGTCGGCGACGCGCGCGCGTGTCCACGGCGGCGATCCGTACACGAGCGTGAGCGAGGGACCCGCCTGGGCGGCGCTCGAGAAGCTCGAGAGCGTCCACCCGCGCTTCGCCCACGCGGCGCTGCGCGAGGCGTGCGCGCTGCCGCCGCTCGCGCACGGCCCGCAGCTCGCCGCCTGGCTCGGCCGCGTGGACGCCGCCTCGGTGCTCGACCTCGACCTGCGGGAAGCACGACACCTCGTGATCGACCTCGGCGTCGGCAGCCGTTTCCTCGGCGCCGACCCGCGCTCGGCCGAGACGGAGCTGCTGACGCCGCGGATCGAACGAAGCCCTCTCGCGGGCGGGGGCCGCCTTCGGCGTCGGCCGCTACGGCGAGACGCGCGGCGCTCTACGTGTCGCCGCTCTTCGCCGGCGGCGGCCGGGCCACCGACGAGCGCCGCACCGTGCACCTCGGGATCGACCTCTTCGTGGCCGCCGGCTCGACGGTGCGCGCGCCGCTCGCCGGCGTCGTGCACCGGCTCGCCAACAACCGCGAGCCGCAGGACTACGGACCGCTGGTGATCCTGCGCCACGCGGCGGGCGACGGCACGCCGTTCTTCACGCTCTACGGCCACCTCACCGAGGAGACCCTCGCCGGGCTCCAGGTCGGCCAGGCCGTCGCCAGGGGACAGGCGATCGGGCACGTCGGCTCGCCGCCCGGCAACGGCGACTGGCCGCCGCACCTGCACTTCCAGCTGATCCTCGACCTGCTCGAGCTCGACGAGGGCTTTCCGGGCGTCGCGCTCGCCGAGCCGGCGGCGCCTCTTCGAGGCGCTCTCGCCGGACCCGAACCTGCTGCTGCGCATCCCGATCGGACTTCTCCGGCGCGGAGCCGGCCGCGGACGAGACGCTCGCGGGCCGCAGGCGCCTCCTGGGACCGAGCCTGCGCCTCTCCTACGAGCGGCCGCTCAAGATCGTGCGCGGCTTCCGGCAGTACCTGTTCGACGACGACGGGACGCGCGTACCTCGACGTCTACAACAACGTCCCGCTCGTGGGCCACGGCCACCCCCGCGTCGTGCGCGCGATGCAGGAGCAGCTCGCGCTCCTCAACACCAACACGCGCTACCTCCACGACCTGCTGGTGAGCTACGCGCGGCGGCTCACGCGCCTGCTTCCGGAGCCGCTCCGCGTCTGCTTCTTCGTGAACTCGGGCAGCGAGGCGAACGAGCTGGCGCTGCGGCTCGCGCGCGCGGCCACGGGCGGCAGCGACGTGATCGTGCTCGAGCACGCGTACCACGGGCACACGACGACGCTCGTCGACGTGAGCCCGTACAAGTTCCTGGGCCCGGGCGGGAGCGGCAAGCGCGACTTCGTGCACGTGGCGCCGCTGCCGGATCCCTACCGCGGCCGGTACCGGCGCGACGACCCGCGCGCCGGGCCGAAGTACGCGCAGGAGCTGGGCAAGGTCGCGAGCGGGCTCGCGGCGGGAGGCCGCAGGCTCGCGGCGTTCCTCTCGGAGACGCTGCCGAGCGTCGGCGGGCCAGATCGTCTTCCCGCCCGGCTATCTCGCCGACGCCTACCGCCACGTGCGCGCGGCCGGCGGCGTCTGCGATCGCGGACGAGGTGCAGACCGGCTTCGGGCGGCTCGGCGAGGCATTCTGGGGCTTCGAGACGCAGGACGTGGTGCCCGACATCGTCGTGCTCGGCAAGCCGATCGCGAACGGCTTCCCGCTCGGAGCGGTCGTGACCACGAGCGCGATCGCGGCGGCCTTCGACAACGGCATGGAGTTCTTCAGCACCTTCGGCGGCAACCCGGTCGCCTGCGCGGCGGGGCTCGCGGTGCTCGACGTGCTGGAGCAGGAGCAGCTCCAGGAGAACGCGCGACGCGTCGGCGGCGCGCTTGGCGCACGGGCTTCGCGAGCTCCAGTCGCGACACGCGATCATCGGGCGACGTGCGCGGCGCGGGGCTCTTCCTCGGCGTCGAGCTGGTGCGCGACCGCGGCTCGCTCGAGCCCGCGCGCGAGGAGGCGCGCTACGTCGTCAACCGCCTGCGCGAGCGGGGCGTGCTCACCGGCACCGACGGCCCGTTCGAGAACGTCCTCAAGCTGCGGCCGCCGCTCGTCTTCTCGGACGAGGACGCGGCGCTCTTCCTCGAGATCCTCGACGAGGTGCTCCAGGAGGACGGCGCGCGGGCCTGAGCCTGCTTCGCCCTCGAGCAGCCGTCAGGCCGACGGAGCCATCCGCGCGACGACGGCGAGGATGCGCGCGCCGTAGCGCTCGGCCTTTGCGGGGCCGATCCCGTGCGCCAGCTTCAGCGTCTCGAGCCCGCGCGGGCGCAGGAGCGCGATGTCGCGCAGTGTGCGGTCGCTCGCCACGACGTAGGCGGGGACGCTGTCCTCGCGCGCGAGCTCGGTGCGCAGCCCGCGGAGCGCCTCGAAAACGGGCACGGCCTCGGGCGGGAGCGCCTCGGGTGCCTCGCTCGCGCGCGGCGAGCGCGCGCCGCCCGACGCACGCGAAGGCCGCGGCAGCGCTTCGGCCGCGTGCTCGCGCGGCAGCACCAGGCGCGCCGGCCGTTCGCCTTTCATCACGGCGCGGCCCGAGCCGGTCAGGAGCACCACCGGCTTCTCGCCCGGCGTGAAGTCGACCCAGCCCGCGGTGACGCAGCGCCGCACCAGCTGCGTGAGCCACGCCTCGGAGTGGCCGCGCAGCGAGCCGTAGGTCGGCGTGAGATCGAGCCCCGCGCGCTGCAGGCGCGGGTCGGGCAGGCCCGCGAGCAGCTTCACGGCCGCGGTGAGGCCGTAGCGGCGGTCGACGCGCGCGACCGCGGAGAGCGCCTTGCGGACCATCAGCGTCGTCTCCTCCTCGCTCGCCGAGTCGTCGTCCATCTGGCGGCAGACGTCGCAGCGCCCGCAGCCCGCGAGCGTCTCGGCCTCGTCACCGAAGTAGCGCAGGATCGCGTCGTGGCGGCAGCTGCCGCCCTCGGCCCAGCGCATCAGGTCGAGGAACAGGCTCCACTTGTGCTCGACCACCTCGGGCCGCGCCGGCTCGCCGCCGCCGCCCGACTCGATCAGGCGCCGGCGCAGCGGCAGGTCGCCGGGCGAGTGGAGCAGCAGGCCGAACGCCTCCTCGCCGTCGCGGCCGGCGCGGCCGACCTCCTGGTAGTACGCCTCGACCGATCCCGGCGGCGCGAGGTGGACGACGGCGCGCACGTCGGCGCGGTCGATGCCCATGCCGAACGCGTTCGTGGCCACCACCACCTCGAGCGCGCCGTCGGCGAACGCGCGCTGCGCGCGCGTTCGCGTCTCGCCGGTCATCCCCGCGTGGTAGCCCTCGGCCCGCCAGCCGCGCGCGGCGAGCCGCGCGGCCTGCTCCTCGGTGGCGCGGCGCGTCGGCGCATAGACGATCGCGGTGCCGCGGGCTGCTCCCGGCGCGCCGAGCGCCTCGGCGAGCTGCGCGTCCACCGCGCGGTCCCGATCGCGCTCGGACGAGACGAGCCGCGCGCGGAGCGCGAGGTTCGGCCGCGCGAAGCCCTGCAGCAGCTGCGGCGTGTCGGCGCCGAGCCCCAGCCGCACCAGGATCTCGTCGCGGACGACCGGCGTCGCGGTCGCGGTGCAGGCCAGCACGAGCCGGGGCTTGAGCTCGGCCAGCAGGGCGCCGATCTGCAGGTACTCGGGCCGGAAGTCGTGACCCCACTCGCTGATGCAATGGGCCTCGTCCACCGCGACGAGAGGCACGCCGAGCTCGAGCACGAGCGCGCGGAAGCCCGGATAGGCGAGCCGCTCGGGCGCGACGTAGGCCAGCTTGAAGCGACCCTGCCGCAGATGCGAGAGGCGCTCGCGCATGGCCTCGGCCGACAGCGTCGCGGCGAGGAAGGTCGCCGGGACGCCGCGCGCCTCGAGCGCCTGGACCTGGTCGTGCATCAAGGAGACGAGCGGCGAGATGACGAGCGTCGTGCCGGGCAGCAGGCTCGCCGGCAGCTGGTAGGTCAGGCTCTTGCCGCCCCCCGTGGGCGCGACCTGGAGCAGCCGGCCGAAGTCGAGAAGCGCCCGGATCGCCTCCCGCTGACCCGGCCGGAAAGTCTGGTAGCCGAGCCGCGCCAGGCCCCGGTCGAGATCGAGCTCAGTCACGGCTCGGATCATAAGGGGACGCACGGACGGGATAGGACCGGATCGGCTACCCTCTTACGATGCGTCGCTGGCTCACCACCCTGCTCTTCGTCGGCGCCGCCACGAGCGCTCTCGGACAGGAGGGTACCGCGACGTTCGCCGCTACCCTGCCAGCGGCCGTCGGCGACGTCTCGCGCTGGCAGCAGGTGATCGGCAGCTTCGAGACGCAGACCGAGCGCGGCTCGTACATGTTCTACGTGAATCCCGCTCGAGGCGCTCTCTACCAGCTCATGCGCTACCGCGTCGAGCTGCTCGGCTCCAAGGGCCCGGAGGAGCAGCAGCGCGGAGTCGCCGAGCGCGTGGCCTTCATCGCGCGTCCCGGAGTCCGCGAGCCGATGCTGTGCTGGGAACGTCGCGCGGGCGCCGCCCCGGCGTGGCGCGAGATCGCTGCAGGCTCGGGCGAGTACGTGCTCGAGATGAACGTGCTGATTCGTGTGCTGGTGGCCCAACGCGCCGCTCGGACGGCTGCGCCCTGACCCCTACGAGTGCACTCCGGGCGCCTCGTGGCCCGTCCGCTCGACGTACTCGAGGTACGAGCCCGGGTAGAGGTGCGGCTCGGGGTCCGTGCCGCTCTCGCCGCCCAGCTCGAGCACGCGGTTGCTCAGGCCCCGGAGGAAGGTGCGGTCGTGCGAGACGAACAGCATCGTCCCGTCGAAGTCCTTGAGCGCGTCGACCAGCATCTCCTTGGTGGCGAGGTCGAGGTGGTTGGTGGGCTCGTCGAGCACCAGGAAGTTCGGCGGGTCGTAGAGCATCCGCGCCATCACCAGGCGCGACTTCTCCCCGCCCGACAGCGCGCGGATCTTCTTGTCGGTCTCGTCGCCCGAGAACTGGAAGGCCCCGAGCAGGTTGCGGAGCGCCCCGACGCTCTCGTGCGGGAAGTCGGCCTGGATCTGCTCCCAGACCGTCAGCGACGGGGTCGAGCAGATCGAGCGCCTGCTGCGCGAAGTAGCCGAGCTTCAGGCTCGCCCCGAGCTTGACCTCGCCCGCGTCGGGCGGGAGCACGCCGGCGACCATCCGTAGCAGCGTCGTCTTCCCCGCCCCGTTCTTCCCCATCACGCACCAGCGCTCGCCGCGGCGGATCGTCATGGACAGGCCGTCGTGGACGACGCGCATCCCGTAGCGCTTTGCTGACTCCCGCGAGCGTCGCCACCTCCTCGCCCGAGCGGGGCGGGCGGCGGAAGTCGAAGCGCACGACCGCGCGCTTCTTGGGCAGCTCGATCTTCTCGATCTTCTCGAGCGCCTTCACCCGGCTCTGCACCTGGGCGGCCTTCGCCGCGTGGGCCGAGAAGCGCTCGATGAAGCGGTTCTCCTTGGCGAGCATCGCCTGCTGGCGCGCGTAGGCGGCCTCGCGGTTCGCGTCGCGCTGGGCCCGCTCGCGCTCGTAGAAGTCGTAGTTGCCCGAGTAGGCGGTGATCTCCCCGTCGTCGATCTCGGCGATGCGCGAGACGATGCGGTTCAGGAACTCGCGGTCGTGCGAGGTCATGAAGAGGGCGCCCGGGTAGGCCCTGATGAAGCCCTCGAGCCAGAGGATCGACTCGATGTCGAGGTGGTTCGTGGGCTCGTCCATCAGCAGCACGTCGGGCCGCCCGAGCAGCACGCGCGCCATCGCCACGCGCATCTTCCAGCCGCCGGACAGCGCGCCGACGTCAGCGTCGATGCGCTCGTCGTCGAAGCCGAGCCCGTGCAGCACCTCGCGCGCCTGCGCCTCGAGCGCGTAGCCGCCCTTGTGGTCGTACTCCTCCTGGACTTCGCCGAAGCGCGCGAGGATCTCGTCCATCTCGTCCTGGCGCGCGGGATCGGTCATCGCCTGCTGCAGCGCCTCGAGCTCGTGGTGCAGGTCGCCGAGCCGCCCGCTGCCCGCGATCGCCTCGTCGAGCACCGAGCGGCCCTTCATCTCCTCCACGTCCTGGCGGAAGTAGCCGATCGTGAGCTTCTTCGGCACCGAGACGTCGCCCTCGTCGGGGGCTTCCTCGCCGACGATCATGCGGAAGAGCGTGGTCTTGCCGGCCCCGTTCGGGCCGACCAGGCCGACCTTCTCGCCGGGATTGAGCTGGAAGGACGCCTCGACGAAGAGCACCTGGCGGCCGTACTGCTTGCTGACGCGGGTGAAGGAGATCATCGCAAAGGGACGAGAGTAGCACGCCCGCTCGGGTATGCTCGACGGCGTGAGCGAGCGTGGCAGCCGATCGGTCTACGAGACCGGCAGGGGCCGGCTCTGCCCGAAGTGCGGCTGGCCGATCGACGATTGCCACTGCTCCAGGGCGGCGGAAGAGACGGTCCCGCTGAAGCCGCGCTGCGTGCTGCGGCTCGAGAAGAAGGGCCGCGGCGGCAAGAGCGTCACCGTCGTCGCCGACCTGCCGCGAAACGACGCTTTCCTCGCCGCGCTGGCGACGGAGCTGAAGCGAGCCTGCGGGACGGGCGGCACGGCCGCCGACGGCGCGGTCGAGATCCAGGGCGACCAGCGCGAAAAGCTGCGGCCGCTACTCGTGGCGAAGGGCTGGACCGTCCGCGGCTGAGCACGCGGCGATATGAGAACTTCTGTATCGCTTTTCGGCTCAACAATGGCGGAACCGCTTTCTCACTGATCGACCCGCTCTCCGCCGCCGACCTTTTGCTACACTTCGCCCGGGGACTGGCGGTCCCTAGGAACTCATGCCTCTGACCGTTCTCCGCACGGCCCCTGAAGTGTCCACGGTCGGCCCCGCGTGGGAAGACCTCGTCGCGAACGCGGCTGAACCGAACCCGTTCCTCGAGCGCTTCATGCTGGTGCCCGGTTTCGAGCGCTACCCGGATCCCGACGCTCTGGTTTTGTTCGCCTACTCCGATCGAACGGGGCAGCTCATCGGGCTCTTTGCCCTCCGGAAGGCGCGGGGCTACCGTCGCATCCCAGTCTCCTACGTCACGAGCTGGGCCCACCCCCAGTGCTTCCTCTCGACGCCCATGTTGCGCCGGGGGCACGAGGACGAGGCACTCGACCTCCTCTTCGCTTGGCTCGATGCGGCGGCCGAGACCGGGTGCATGCTCGAGCTCAAGCAGATCGGAGCCGACGGCCCCGTCTACGAGAGCATCCGGAGGGCTGTCGCACGGCGGCAGCGCCCCCTGGACGTGCTGTTCTACGAGAGGGCCCTCCTGCACTCCACTCTCCCGCCGGATGAGTACCTCCGGAATGCGCTGCCCGGGAAGAAGCTCAAGGAGTATCGCCGGCTCACGAGGCGGCTGGCCGAGCACGGCAAGCTGGAAATGGAATCCCTCCCCGCGGACGGTGACGTCGAGAGCTGGATCGCCGAGTTCCTCGCACTGGAGAGCCGGGGCTGGAAGGGCGCGGCTGGGACCGCGCTTGCCGCCCACGAGCACGAGGCGGCTTTCTTCCGGGAGGTGGTTCGCCGGGGCATTCGCCCGGGGGCAGCTCCTGATGCTCAGGATGTCGCTCGACGGCGCGATCGCGATGAAGTGCAGCTTCTCCTCGGGACGAGCGGCGTTCGCCCTGAAGATCGCCTACGACGAAAAGTGGGGCCAGTACTCCCCCGGCTTCCTCCTCGAGCTGTGGAACGTCGGCTCCGTGCTCGAGAGCGGCACGCTGAATGGATGGACTCGTGCGTGGTACCCGATCACTTCATGATCAACCGGCTGTGGACCGAGCGGCGCCGGCTCGGCGAGCTGATCGTGAGCCGGGAGCCGATGTCGAGTCGTCTCGTCACGGCCATGGTCCCGCTCGCCTCCGGCAGATCCGGCGTACTTTCAAAAGGAGCAGGCCAGTTGAGCGACCCGATCTTCACGATTGACCGGAGCCTCTTCGCCGCGAAGTTCCCGGCGAAACCGTTCGTGGTGAAGCACTCCCTCGCAGGACACCCCCTGTTCGAGCTCGAGCGCCTGGTCCGACTGAGCCGCAGCTGCCGGCTTCGGACGTGGAGAGCAACGCCGGCTCGGTCGGCGTGAATCAGGACCCGGCCGCGACCCCCGCCACCGGCCTCACCATCGACGAGACGATCCTCCGCATCCGGGAGTGCGGGGCGTGGCTCGTGCTCAAGCTCGTGGAGCAGGATCCCGAGTACCGGGAGCTGCTCGACCGCTGCCTCGACGAGATCGCCCGATACTCTCCGCTGTCGACGACCCTGAAGCGGGAGGCGTTCATCTTCGTTTCCTCTCCGCGGTCGGTGACGCCCTGCACATCGACCCCGAGCACAACTTCCTGCTCCAGATCCACGGGCGCAAGACCGTGAACATCTTCGATCCCGCCGATCCGGAGCTGATCTCCGAGCAGCAGAAGGAGGGGCTCTTCTGCGGGGCACACCGGAACATCGAGTACCGGCCGTCGATGCAGGAGAGGGCGTGGTCCTGCACGATGGAGCCGGGGGACGCGGCGCACTTCCCGGTCGTCGCCCCCCACTGGATCCAGAACCAGGACGACGTGTCGGTGTCGTTCAGCATCACCTTCCGCTCGCCGGTCTCCGAGCGGATGTCGAGGCTGCACCAGCTGAACGCGCGGCTCCGGGAGAAGCTGGGCCTGTCTCCGGCCGGCGTCGGCGCCCACCCCACGATCGACTCCGTGAAGGACGTCGTCTACCGCGCAGTGCGGAAGGCGGGCGGGCTGGTCGGCGACCGCGGCGAGGAGACGCGGCGGGCCTACACGTCCTGACCGCAGGCCGCGAGTGTTTTTTCAGGCTTGGACGGGAGCATGGCTCTGGTATCGGTAATCGTACCTACCTACAATCGCGCCGAGACGATCAAGCGCGCCATCGCCAGCGTACAGGCGCAGACCTTCCAGGATTGGGAGCTGATCGTCGCTCGATGACGGCTCGACCGACGACACTGCTTCCGCCATCGCCGGACTCGATCCCAGAATGGTCGTGATTCGTCAGGAGAACCAGGGCATCTCGGGAGCCCGCAATACCGGTCTCGCGAGCTCGACAGGCCGGTACATCGCCTTCCTCGGGACCGGACGACGAGTGCTCCCTCATCACCTCGAGCTCTGTATCGCTTTTCTACGCGCGTTTCCGGAAGAACAGTTCGTGACGACCGAGCTGTGGGACGACTTCGGGAAGGGACGAATCGTAAAGCACTACCGAGTCGAGACATCGAGCTGGTATCCGGAGGTGGCGAGCCGCGTGAGATCGCGCGCGCTCGATCTGCCGGACCACGTAGTACCCGACACTACCTTCGGAGCGTCTACGAGTCTCGTGAAGAGATAGGCGAGTGGGGTCGGCAGATCGTCGAGAAAGCCGGCTTTGCCGAAGTGTTTCACTACAGCGGGCGCATCTTCGACCGCCTCCGGTTCGGTTACCTGATGGCGATGCAGAATACGGTTCTCACCAGAACCGCATACGAAACCGTGGGCCTGTTCGACATGAGCTATCGCGTGGTCTCCGATTTCGGTTTGATGGCCAAGCTCTGTCTGAACTACCGCGCGAACTATCTGTCGATTCCGTCCTGCATCAAGCATGAGCTCGATCCAAAGGGTGGATTCCTGGGCGAAGGGCATCTTGCGAGCGGCGCCGGCGCCTTAATGCGCCAAGGAGATGCTCAGGTGGTTTGAGAACTTCTTCTGGAACGACCGGCCCACCGATCCCGAGCTCTGCGCGCTGCGAGCCGATCGGCACTTCGAGCTGGGCCAGCTCGCATTCGAACGCGGGCTGAATGCGGAGGCGCTCCAGTATTTTCGAGAAGCGCATGCAGTCTCAAGGGTTCACGCCGGGCCGCGTTTTTCGAGTGGCTATCGGAGATGATCCCCTTGCGGCTGCTTTCGCCCCGGGTCAGGTCGAAGGTGCTGAAGGCGGACCATCTGCTCATGCAGATCGCCCTCGCACTTCATGATCTCGTTTCCCACTTGCCCTTCTACGAGGGCTAGCAGGAAGAAACCCCATCCGCCGGGCGTTCTTGTCACGTAAGGACAGCAGTGACGAGCTCACGGTCCAGCTTTCTCGACTCGATCCCTCGTTTGCCGCATGCCGGGGCCGCAGTCGATGAAAGTCGATAATGAATTGCAATTTCGGGATGGCGTCGACAAGAATTTCGGCTCAGCCTCCTTGGGACGGATCACGGAGGCTTCCAAGGAGGAATCCCTCATGAAGCGTCGCGAATTCACGAAGGTGTTGGGTGCGGTTGCCGCGGGTCTGGCGGCCGGCTCGGCGCTCCACGCGGACGAAAAGGCCGACAAGGCCAAGGACAAGCCCGCGGAGAAAGCCGAGAAGAACATCTGTAAAGGCCACAACTCGTGTAAGGGCAAGGGCGGCTGTAAGACCGGCGACAACGGCTGCGCCGGGAAGAACTCCTGCAAGGGCAAGGGCGGCTGCGCCTCCGCGGAAGCCAAGCACTCCTGCAAGGGTCAGAACTCGTGCAAAGGCCTCGGTGGCTGCAAGTCCGGCGACAACGGCTGCGCCGGGAAGAACTCCTGCAAGGGCAAGGGCGGCTGCGCCGTCCCGGTCGCGCCCCCGAAGTAGGAGCGCGCGGCCGGAGCCTCCGGCCGTTTCGCGGGACCGCGGAGGCCTGACCTCCGCGGTCCCGTCGTACTCTTAGGCAGATGAACCGCTTCGGCCTGCCCGACCTCGGAATCGGCATCGGGCTGCGCACCGTCCACTTCGGCGAGATCCTGTCGGGCCGGCCCGCGCTCGACTGGTTCGAGGTGCTCTCCGAGAACTTCATGGACACGGGCGGGCGGCCGCTCTTCGTGCTCGACCAGGTCGTCGAGCGCTACCCGGTGGCGCTGCACGGCGTCTCGCTCTCGGTGGGAAGCACGGATGCGCTCGACCGCGGCTACCTGCAGAAGCTGAAGGCCCTGGCGAAGCGGACGCGCGCCCGCTGGGTCTCCGACCACCTCTGCTGGACCGGCGTGCTCGGCCGCAACACGCACGACCTGCTGCCGCTCCCCTACGACCGCGCGACGCTGCGGCACGTGACGCGCCGCGTCAAGCAGGTGCAGGACGCGCTCGAGCGCCCGCTCGTGCTCGAGAACCCGTCGACCTACCTCGAGTACGCGCGCTCGACGATGACGGAGTGGGAGTTCCTGAGCGAGCTCTGCGACGCGACCGGCTGCGGGCTGCTGCTCGACGTGAACAACGTCTACGTCAGCTCCTACAACCACGGCTTCGACGCGCGACAGTACATCGACGGCATCCCGGCGGACCGCGTGGTGCAGGTCCACCTCGCCGGCCACACGAACGAGGGCACGCACATCCTCGACACGCACAGCGGCCGGGCGATCCCGCAGGTCTGGAAGCTCTACGAGCGGCTCGTCGCCCGCACGGGACCCGTCTCGACGCTGTTCGAGTGGGACGCGTCGATCCCGCCGCTCGCCGCGGTGGTTCGCGAGGCGGCCAAGGCGCGGCGCTACCGGACCTCCGCGCGCGCCACGGGCACCGATGGCGCCTGAGCTGGCGCTGGGCGGCCTGCAGCAATGGCTGCAGGTCGTGATCGAGGCGCCGGGATCCGTGAAGACGGCCCTGCGCTCGCGCGACGCCGCCCGACTCGTCCGCCCCGCGCGCACCCGCGACGTCGTGCGGCCCTCCCACCGCGGGCTCAGCGCGGCCGAGCGCGTGGGCATCTACCAGGGAATGTACCTGCCGCGGATGATGGAGGCGCTCGAGGCCGACTACGAGGGGCTCGCTCACTTCCTCGGCCCGAGCGTCTGGACGCGGCTCGTGCGCGCGTACCTCACCGCCCACCCCTCGCGCAGCTACACGCTCAACGAGCTGGGCCGGCGGCTGCCCGAGTTCGTGCGTCACGCCCGCGTGCCGCGCGCGGCCTTCTGCTACGACCTCGCGCGGCTCGAGCGCGCGGTCGCCGAGGTGTTCGACGCTCCGGAGACGAAGCCGCTCACCGAGAAGGAGCTCGCGGCGCTCCGGCCGCGCGACCTCGAGCGCGCCCGGCTCGTACCCGTGGCCGCGCTCCGCCTGCTCGTGCTCGACCACGACGCAGGCGCCTGGCTCGACAGCCTGCGCGGGGACGAGCACGCCCACCCGCCCGTGCGCCGGAAGCGCACGCGCGTGCTCGTCTACCGGCGCAGCTACGGCGTCAAGCGGCGCGAGCAGCAGAGGCGGCGTTCGCCCTCCTCGAGGACCTCGTGGCCGGCGCACCGATCGGCCGCGCGCTCACGCGCGCCCTCGCGCGGCGAGGCGCCGCTCGCCTCGCGGGCGCTGACGCGGCGTTCCGGCTGTTCCGCGAATGGGCCGCGCTGGGCCTGTTCCAGGGACGGGCCCGACGTTCGGCTTGACTCGCCGCGAAGCGCGATCCTAGACTGCTCGGCGTCGCGCCATAAAAGAAACAAAACTTGCCCAGGCCCCTGCTTGCCTTGCGGCGTGTCGTCCTTGCCCCGCTATTCCTGCCTTCGGCCGTGTTCCTGGCCTCGCTCGTCGCGGCATTGCGCAGCGCGTCTGCGCTTCACCGACGGCCCATCTGATCTACGCCCTCGACGACAGCTACATCCACATGGCCGTAACGACGTGGAAACACGTTCGCCAACCACGGGATCTGGAGCTACACTCCGTTCCACTTTTCGTCGTCGTCGTCGTCGCTGCTGTGGACCTTCGGGCTCGGGGTCGCCTATCGGCTGTTCCAGGTGAACGACTGGACGCCGCTCCTGACCAACGTCGTGTGCGCCATCCTGACCCTGGTGATCGCCGATGCGGCGCTGCTCAGCAGACGCTTCGGCGCACAGCCCCTTGCCCGGACCGCGGCGCTCCTCGCCATCGTCGTCGCGTTTCCGCTGCCGGGGATGGTGCTGCTCGGGATGGAGCACATCCTGCATCTGCTCCTGACGGTCACGTTCGCCGCGCTCGCGGTCCTGTCGCTGGCCGGCCCTCCCGTGGCGGCACCGCTCGAGCGCCGCCGCACGATCGCCTTGTGCGCCTCGGCCGCGCTCCTCGCCGCCTCCCGCTACAGTGATTCTTCCTGATCGGCCTCGTGTGCCTCGCGTTTCTCGCGCGCCGGCAAGTCTGGCGGCCGCTGGCGATCGGCTTCTCCGCCCTGCTGCCCGTGGCGGTGTTCGGCGCGATCTCGGTCGCGAACGGCTCGTACTTCCTGCCGAATCCGCTCATGGTGAAGGCCGTCGGCGAGAACACCTCGATGCTGTCGGCGCTGCTCAAGCCCTTCGGGAGCGAGGACGTCGCCTTCCTGGAGAACAACCGCGCGATGCCGATCCTGCTCGCGCTCGGCCTGCTCGGCGCGCTCGCTCAGTTACGGGCGCGCCGCGACCTCTTCGACCCGAAGGTGCTGCTGCCGCTGCTGCTGGTCGGGATGATCCTGCTGCACGGCCACTTCGTGTTCTCGCCGCTCTACTGGGCGTACCGCTACGACGCCTACCTGGTGGGCTTCGGGCTGTTCGTGGCGGCGGTGGTGCTGACCGATCTGCGAGTGCCGGTGAGGCTGCCGCGCGGCGCCCTGGCGGCGGTCCTCGTGGCGGCGCTCGTCCCGCTCGTCGCAAGCGTAGGGGAAGGCCTCGTGCCCGACGCCGAGATCGAGGGCATGCGCAACACCTACCTCGAGGAGTACCAGACGGCCGAGTTCATCCGGCTCTACTATCCGCGCGACGCCGTGATCGTCAACGACCTCGGGGCGGTGACCTACTACACGGAGGCCCGGATCCTCGACCTCGTGGGGCTCGGCGACATCGAGCCGGTCGCGATCATGCGACACGCCGCCTACACGAGCCGCGACGTCGTGACGTGGACGGCGCCCTTTCGGCCGAAGATCGCGATCATCCAGCTCGGGGTGGGGTGTCGTCGGCCCGCTCATCCCTCCCGCGTGGGTGAGGGTCGCCGTGGTCGAGGTGCCGCCGCACCGGCATCGGGTGGGCTTCTTCGCGGTCGATCCGGAGCAGGCCTGGACGCTCCGCGCAGGCGTGGCGCAGCACTTCGGACAGCTCGGCCCCACTCTCGGGTACCGCATCAAGCTGCTGCGCCCCGAAGAGCTCCCTGTGAGCGGCGCACCGCCGGGCCTCCCGGCGGGTGATCAGACTCTGTCGCTGAACGTCACGGGCCGATGAGGACGGTCAACGCTCCGGTGATGATCGTGGCCGGCGGGCCGCTCTCGACGTTCGAGTCCCCCACGCGGGCAGCCGGTCGGCCCCCGATCATCACTGTCGCGGAACCCGTCACGATCGGCCCGCCGACGTGCGGCACCCCGTTCGGCGGCGTCCCGCTCGAGACCGGGCAGGTCGTTTGATCGCCCACGACCGCCGCCGGCAGACCCGCGATCAGCACGGTCGGCACGCCGGGCCCGACGATCTGCCCGCCGTGGCTCGTGAGATCGCCGGCGCGAGCCGCCGGAGCTTGTGCGCTGGCTGACGCGGCAGCCGCGAGGATCAGCAGCACGCAGAAGATCGTTCGCTTCATGGCAGCCTCCTTCAGTTGAGCTGAACCATCGAGCCCTTGATGACCATGTTGCCCGCCGCTTCGATGTTAGCGCTCCCGCTGGCCCGGATGAAGAGGTTGCTGCTCGCTCTCATGTCCACGTCGCTACCCGCTCGCACGCGAAACGTCATGCCCGCCATGACGTCGAACGCGCCGCCCGGATCGACCTTGAAGTCCCCCGTCGTCTTGAACGCGACGGCGGTTCCGACCGTCGAGATCGAGAAGGGCGTCGTGGTTCCCGCCTGCAGCCCGCCGACGAGCCCGCCGTACGAGCTGTAGTTGTTCCGGCTGCCGACGACGAGGTTGTGGGAGCCGGAGCGGTCGTCGCCCGCGCCGCGCAGCTCGTTGTAGCCGATCACGACGTTGCCGAGGCCGTTCACCGGCCCGTCGGTGCCGCCGGAGCCGTCGTTCACGTAGAGGTTCGCGCCCGAGATCGACGATGTCGTTGCCCGACACCGAGACGTGCGCGAGCTTGGCTTCGAGAGCCGCGACGCGGCTCGTGAGCCCGCGACCAGCGCCTGCAGCTCCGCGATCTGCGCCGTGACGTCCGGGCCCGGAGGGCCGGGAGGCCCTGGAGGTCCCTGCTCGCCGGCCGGGCCGCGATCTCCCTGCGCACCCGGGTCGCCTTCCGGGCCGGCGGCGCCGATCGTGACGTCGAAGAGGTAGAACGGCAGACGCAGCGGGTTGCGCGCGACCATCAGCAGGTACGAGCCGGGAGGCGTCGGATCCGGAAGCTGCGCCTGGATCTCCGTGCGGCTGCTCGAAAGCACGACGAGCGGGACGCCCGCGAGCGTCACGTAGGGCGGCACGTCGCCGAAGTGCCCGCCCTGGATGACGAGCACCCCGTCCTCGGCGTAGGCGTTGTTCACGACGAGCGGCGCGACGGTGACCGCGGTCGGCCGGACTGGCGAGCGCCGCGAGGCAGACGACGGAGCGGCGCGGAACAGTGATCTCATGACACCCCCCAGGAACAGCGCGGTCGCGAAGCACTTCGTGCGACGCGGGCGGAGGGTGGTTGCCCGAGAGAGACCGGTGCTTACGACTGAAGCTGCTCGGTTGCCGCGGAGGGTGTCACCGCACGCCCGCGATTGTCAATGCGTCAGTTCGGCACCATCGTCATCGGGCGGGCGAGGTCGTCCATCGAGTACCGCTCGATCTCGTCGATGCGGGCGAGCAGCAGCCGGTGGACCTCCGGGTCCATGCCTTCCGGCGGCTTCGGCTCGCGGGCGCGCATCTCGGCGGCCAGGCGCTCGAGGCGGCGGCGCACCTGGGCGTCTTTCTCGCGCGCGGCCGCCGTCTCGACCTCGAGGGCCGCGGCGCGCACCGCCGTCGGATAGCTGCCGGCGCGGCGCAGAGCCCCTCGCCAGCGCTCATAGACGAGCCGCTCGAGCCAGCGGTACTCGTCGGGCGGCATGCCGACCTCGATGAAGGCGTCGATCTCGGCGCCGACGCGCTCGCTCATGCCCTGGAATATGTCCGGGACCTTGCTGAGCTCCTCCAGGCTGTGGTCGTTCTTCCCGTGAAAACCGGAGAACGGGTCGCCGGAGTCGCGCAGCAGCTGGTCGAGCCGCTGCCGAAGCTGCAGGAAGCGCTCGAGCTGCTCGGCGCTGAGCGCGTCCGTGTCGGGACGCTTCCAGGCCGCCTTGTCGACCATCTCGTTGAGCGCCGTCTGCTTGCGCTTCATGCTCTGCATCGGCGCAGTGAAGCGCGAGGCCTGCCGGGCCAGGCTCGGGCCGACGACGGCGAGGCCGACGCTCCCTAGCGCGGCCACCACCGCGCAACCGACCCCGACCTTCGCGAGGGTCTTCGTAAGAGCCTCCGCTGCCGGGCCTGCCCGGCCGCTCGACCGATCAGCAGGATACATTGATCGGACTGATGGTCTAATGCGCGGTCGACCGGAAACGAGGAAAGACAAGAGCATGAGGCCGCCTGGTTTGGTGAAGGTGAAGCTGCCGCCGAAATCGGTGATCGTTCTGGCGCTGAAGTGAGCGGCGCCCGGCCAGGGTCGGACCCTCTCGGCCGCCAGCTCGTCCTCGACGAGATTTTCGACCTATCGCTTTACCGCGCGCTGCGGGGCGTCGCCTCGGGTCGGCTGCGAGACGTGCTCGACGAGCTGATCCAGACGGAGACGCGGCACGTCGCGTTCTGGCAGGAGTTCTTCGGCTTGAAAGAGCTGGTCGCGCTCGACCCCGGCCGCCGGCTGAAGCTGGCGATGCTGACGGGCATCTGCTGGATCTTCGGCAGCGCGGCCATCCACGTCGTGCTGGAGGCGATCGAGGTCCACGGCGTCCGCAAGTACCTGCGCGTCTGGGAGCGCTACCGTGACGGACCGCTCGGCGGCGCCGTGCGCGAGATCCTCGAGGACGAGTTCAAGCACGAGGACATGATCGTGACGGGCGAAGCTGAGCGCCGGATCAACCCCGAGACGGTGCGGAACGTCTTCCTGGGGTTGAACGATGGCCTCGTCGAGATCCTCGGCGCGGTCAGCGGCTTCTTCGCGGCCTTCGGAAGCTCGATTGCCGTGCTCGCCGCGGGCCTCACCGTGGCCGTGGCGGGCGCGCTCTCGATGGCCGCTGGCCGCCTACATCGGTGCGAGCTCCGAGGCGGAGGTGCAGGCCACGGAGGACGCGCGGCGGCGCTTCCTGGGGGAGGCCGTCGTGAGCACCGAGGGCCAGGGCCCGCTCGCATCGGCCCTCGTCGTGGGCCTCGGCTACTTCGCGGGCGCACTCGTTCCCGTGCTCCCTGTGCTCTTCGGAGCCAAGAGCATGCTGCCCACGGTGCTCGCCGCGGGCACGACGATCATCGCCGTCTCCGCGATCGTCGCGTTCATCTCGGGGATGGACGTGCGCCGCCGCATCGCCCAGAACGCGCTCGTGACGGGGATCGCGTCGTGACCTACTCGATCGGCCTGGCGGCCAAGCGCGTCTGGGGCATCGCGCTTTGACTCGATCGCATCGACGTCGCGCGACCTGCCCGATCGGTAGGGGTCACGACTTCGACTTCAGGCGGCTGTCGTTCTCTTTCAGGAACGCTCGGATGTCGTCGGTCATGTCGAGAAGCTTCGTCCACTGCTCCTTGTAGAGCGTCACCGGAAAGCGTCCGAGGCCGTAGACGGAAAGGCCGCCCTTCTCACTGACCTTGAGGCTGACGGCCCGGCTCTGCCGCGCCTTCAGCCTTTCGTTCTCTTCCTTGAGGCGGGCCACCTCGGCCTTGATGTCGTCTTCGCTCATGGGGCCTCCCTTCACGCGCAGCGCCACCACATTCTGAATGAAGTTTGGCGGGGTGGACGGGACTCGAACCCGCGACCTCCGACGTGACGGGCGAAAGGAGTAGGTCCACCGATCAATGGTTTCGCGAGACTCGCCAGCAAGATCGAGCGACGCGGTCCGACACGGGACGACAGGAAAAGACGCCTTCCGACGGGCCGAAATGACACGCGGAGTGCACAGGCCTGACCTCTTGCGAGCAGGTCATAAGGTCTGACTGCTCGCGCGCACACCGCTCACTCGCGATGGGGCGCCATACACTCCGCGGAGGAAGCGTACGCGCGAAGCGTGGTGGCAAGCTCGCCCTGCAACGCCGTTACCTCCTGGGGTCGTGCGTCGATGGCAGAGACACCCGACCCGGGCGTCCCGGCTGAGAACGAAGGGAGCTTCGCCGGGGGGCACCCTGCGCTCAGTCCGAGTTCGGCGATTCGCAGCAGATCCGCGGCGTGCGCCTCGGGTGCCGAGTAGCTGCTGGGCCACGTCAGGGTCCCGGATGCGAGCACCTGTCCTTCGGCCGTCATCCACGACCAGCTCAGCTGCGTCTGCCCGGAGTTCCAACTCATCCCGAAGGTGCGCGTATACCTGCATCCGAGTCGGGGGGCGTTGGGACCATGCCCTTGGGAAGCGAGAAGTAGTCGGCGGACAGATATCCCTCCTGTGCCTGCGGCGCGAGCAGGATCATCCAGACGGCCTCGCGCAAGTTCGCGACGTCCACACGCCCGGCCTCGACCGCGGCCTTCCTGGAGGCGTTTGTCGCCTCGAAGTCGACGCTGCCGCCCGGCCTAAGATGGAGTCCCGAGCAGCTCTTCGCCACGTAGGCTGCGCCCGTCTCCACGTCGTAGGCTCTCAGTTCGTCGCAGAACTCGTAGTGGCCGCGGCGCCCGCGAATGACAAGCCAGCCGCGGTCGGGTGCTCGAAAGCGCCCCAGCGGCAGGGCCCAGCCGGGCACGCGGTGCTCGGCGAGGCACGCTATCCATTTTGCATACTCGGGAGTGCGTCCCGTTCCCCCGGACGTCCGCTTCGCAGCGAGCTGCGAGCGCCTCGCTGTTCACGGGGAACGCGTCTTCCTCTCGAACGCGGTTCTCCACGGCGGCGGCCGAGAATGCGTCTCGAGCGCGCTCCGCCCAGCCCTGAGTCTCGCGGCCGCAGTTCTCATCGGCGAGACTGCAAAGCAGCGACGCCGGAACGGGAGTCGCGGCGGTGTCGAGCGCCAGCACCTTCCTCGGCGTGGGCGGGAAGACGATGTGCTCCCGCAGATCGTCGATGCGCCCGAGACGAGGCCGAGTCGATGTACGAGGTCAGCCAGGCCTGGCCCCCGGCCTCCCACCAGGTCTGCAGGGACAGCGGGTGATCGAACTCCGGGAATTCGCCCTGCTCGGCAGCGAGCCGGAAGCAGCGTGACCCGAGAAGCGAGCCAAGGTCCGTAACGGCTTGGCGCAAGTCGTCGTCCGACTCTCAGCGCCCGAATTCTCTTGTCAAGAGCCTCGAGTGCATCGCGCGACCGCGTCGCCTCTGACGTGCCTTGCGTGCGGCAACGCTCCTGCACACGCGCCTCGGCTTGTCGGCCCTCGATCGCGGCCGCGCCCCCAATGTGAATCATCGCTTCGGTGACTGACTCCTCGAAGCCCTCGGGATCTCGCGCGGCGATCGCCTTGAGACGCGCGATCACGGGCGTAGCACAGGGTCCGATCGAGCCCAGAAGCTTGTATGGCGCCGCGTCGAACTGTGCGGTCTCGCCGCGCGTCCTCAGCGATCGCGAGCAGAGGCTCGATCGCAGCTTTCGCCTTGTCGCCTAGTTCCGAGAAGATGTACGCGCCAACGGCGAGCACCTTTTCGTCACATTGAGGACTGCAGTCGTATAGCTGAGCGAGGTACGGCACGCCCTTCACGCCCAGCACTTCGAACGCCCAGGTTAGCTGGGTGCCGTTCTCAGGCTCCTTCGGTAGCTCCGAGACGAGGAACTCGATGGCCCGGGGTGAGCCGATCCTGGCGATCGCCGGCGCGATCCAGCCGTCGCCCGTCAAGCGGGATGCAATCAACGCGTCCAGGTGCTCCTCCGTGACGGGGGCGTCCCTGAGGGTGTACGAAGCCAGATCCCGGACATCGCGGTTCTCGTTCTTCAGCAAGGGCAACAGTGCTGGCACAGCTGCGTCTCCGAAAGCAAGCACGGCTTTGGAGGCAGCCTGCCCCTTGGACGAGATGCCGGGGCCTGGCTCCGCAGCCGCGATGAGGGCTGCCATGCACGCATCGAGGCCTTTGCACGAGCCCGGCGTCACCGCAGCAGCGTTTGGTTCCTGTATGCGACAGCAGTCCGGTGAAGTGGCCGAGGAGTCCTGAGCGAGACAGCACGTGCCCGCCGCGAGTGTGCAGGCCAACGCTACGGCGCGGCGTCGGCTACCAGGAATCATCGCTGCACCTCGCTCCTACGCCGTGCGTCCCCCGTCGGGTCCGGCATCGCACGATCAGTCCGTTTGACACCGGCGCCTTCGTGCTGGTTCCGAAGGCAAATGCCGGAGTCGTGAGAGACCAGTCACGAGAACTCACTCGGGATATACATAGACGGCCCGGGCTCGCCGCTGCTGATCGAGGGGGATCTCCAGCCACCACGTGGCGGCGTTCTCGTTCTCTATCGGCCCTCCGCCCGCCCACGACCCGATCGACGATTTCAGGTGATACAGGAGGCACCAGCGGTCGTTGGTGTGCGGTGGGCCGAGCAACGAGACGATCTCTGCTCCTGGCTTGCCTTCGAGCCGGCGTTTCTTTGCCAGGTCCTTGTAGAACACGTAGCGCTGGTTCTCGTTCGTGGTGTGAGAGTCGATCCAGTACGGCGTGGCCTGCCAGGCTTTGGCTGAGAATGTGCGCTCTGGCCAGCTGTCGACAGCCGATGGCGGCAAGCCGTCTGCTTCGCCCAACGAGATGAGCGCGGCTCTGGCTGCCTCACGGACTGCCTCGTGCTCATCACGCAGCTGCATTCGAAGCTCCGGCACGCAGGAGCGCGCATCGGTACCGATCGCGCCCAGCGTTCGAGCCGCGCGGCGACGCTCGAACCATTGCCCGTTGGACAACACGTCGCGGAGAGCGGGAACAGCGGGAGCGGCGTCGCCGCCAAACCAGAACAGAGCGTCGATGGCGTTACTCCTGTCCTCCGCCCTCTTCGCCAGCGCCTCCACCAAGCGCGGAACCACGCGTGGTGCCGTCTCGGGCATCCGAGAGAGCTCATCCATCGCCCACGCTCGGACTCCAAAGACCGGATCATCGAGAGCATCGAGCAACGCTGGCACGGCTGTCGTCGCTTCAGGCCCCTGGTTCCAGAGTCCGACTGAGGCATTTAGGCGCACGTCGTCGTCGGGGTCCTTGAGCGCCCGGGCCAGCGCTGCAACGACCTCTGGGCCTGATCGCTTGCCGAGTGCTTCAGCGCCACGGGACCGAACGGTCGGAGAGGAGTCCCGGAGCGCCCGTTCCGGGCTCAGCCAGAGCTTGACGCTGATGATCCCGGGGAGCCAAGGCAAGATCCCCGCCGAAGCGGCGATCGCCAACGTTACGAGCCGGCGGGCAAGCGGCTGCTGCCTCTCAAGGAGCAGCCATACAGCCACGGAAAGGCAGGACAGCGGACACAGGAAGACGGGCCACAGCAGGGCGAAGAAAGCCAGCCAGAAGGGGCCCTCATGTGGGTCCCCGCGCACTCCCACCACGAACAGCGTGGCCGACACCAGCGAGAGGACCAGCGCGCCAAGCGCCACGACTCGTGAAGCTCTGATCACGCCTGCTTTCTCCGCTGGGCCGCTCACGAGGACCGCTCACCCTGGAGGACCTCACCGAGGCCGTACTCGCAGGCACGCTGGACGTTCGCTGGCGCGAGGCGGCGGTCCTGCGGAATCCGCGCGGCCTCGCGAATCGTGTCGGTCACTTCGGCGAACAGCTCCCGGGCGACCGCCTCCGCCCTTGTCGCCGTTTTCGATGGCATGGCCGGTCGAACCTCCTCAAGCCACAGACGGCGCAACTCACCCAGCGAGCCACCGAACAGCTCCAGAGTGTCGTGGATGTAGAGGATGTCTTGCGCCTTCTTGTGCGGCGGACGATCGGAGTGGATCAGCAGTTTCTGGACGATGAAGCTCGTTGGGTTCGCGACGAACAGCTCCACGTCAGCCGCGATCGGCACCTCTCTGCTCAGGCCCGACCCGCACGCTCCACGGCTTCACGAGCAAGAGGTCCAGGTACCGCAGCTTCTGCGCCGTGATGCCGGCTGTCCGCACAGTGGCATCGCGCTTTCCGCCGCTTCATCTCGCTACCGAGGAGCGGTGTCAGGAACTCCGCGTAGAACCCGTCATGCTCCTCGCCGAGTCCATAGTGAGTCGCGGGCGGCGCGTCGTCTCCGAACTGTTGCTCCGCGAAGCCGGCATCCGTCAATGCCTTACGGACATCGCCGCCAATTCTTCGTCGGGCGAGAAGGCCAAGTCGGTGTCGCGTGTAAGCAGGGGTAGATGAGCGGGCGCGTTCGCCAGGCGATGAAAGCGATGCAAGCGGTGCGCCCAGCCGCCCACAACAATCAACTGACCGAGCCAGGGCCGAAGCGCCGTAACGAGCCGGGCGAAGGCCTCCAGGTCCTCCACTCAGCGGCCTCCCTCGATGACTCGGTGCAGGACACGCTTTCGGATCATGTCCGCCTGTTCCCGTCCGCGCGATGAGTGCGACGCCACGTCGAGCCAGACCTGCAGAACGTCGCAAGCGGCCATGCCTTCCGGCCGCACCAAGCCACGGAACACGGACTGCGGTGCCGGCGCCTGCCGAACGATGAGGTCAGGCGGCTCGCCCGCGACGCAGACTCGAGGTTCTTCCAGGCTGCCAGGTTCGCAGGCTGGATGCGTTGGACGTAGACGTAGGGCGGCACGCCGCTGACGAACCCGAGTCGCAGTGCGTCGGCAGCAGCGAAGAGGGCGAGGCAGGCTCGGCCGCTGCCAAGCATCCTGCGGAGCTGGTCCTTTCGATCACCGGGCAGGAGGAAACGCATCGGCACTTCTCTTGGCGAGCGCGCCGAAAGCGCTTGCCAACGGTTGAAGAGGTCCTCGCGGCGCACGAGGCGCAAAGAGGAGGCTGCTTCGTGCAGGTAGCCCTCGCGCTCGAGCAGCTGAACGAATCGGAACGCACTCATGACCGACACGTTCGCCGCACGCGCCAACTGTGACGCGTTGCGGTATTGCCCTCGGGGTGAGGCGAGCAACGCATCCGGCAGCTCAGGGGCCAGCAGCACCTTCAGCATCCATTGGTTGAGGTCGGAGAAGAGCGCACCGGAGTCGCGCACGGACTGTCGCACGGACACCGGGAGTTCCTTGCCTCGGCGTTCAACTCCTCGAGGTGAGGGCCGCGGAACATCGCGAAGCCCTCGAAATCGATCACGCCGGCGGCCGCATCCGGAGCGTAGCGCTGTGCAAATGCCATCACCTGCTCAGCGGCGCGTTTGGAAACGCGCGGGGCTGCCACGACGGCGAGGGGCGCCGCCTTCCGATTTGCGGCGTGCGCCGCCTGGAGCACCGCTTGCGCGAAGAGAGGCACGAGCCGGTCGCTGCGACCTTCCGGGGCTGACTTGATCTCGACGGCGTACTCGATTCCCTTTCGTCGGACGACGAGGTCGGGGCCAACTTCGGTTTGGTTGGCGTCGTACCTGCCAGCCGGCTCCCTCGAGAAGGGCGGCGAGCCGAGATTCGGCTAGACCTTCCCCGCTCGGATGCGTCGGACTTGGCGGGGATTTCCTGGTTCTCCATGGTCCATCTACCTTGGCCGTGGTAATTACCGTGGCCAAGCGAATTAACATGGCCATGTTAACACGATGAGTCAATGCCACGTACCGACGGTCAAGACGGCCGGGGCGACAGCACTCCTGAGTCCTGCCGATGGAGGTCTGGTCGACTCGTCCGGAGATCACCGCGACCGAGCGAGGAGCAGGACGACGAACTTGTTCGAGAATTGGCGGGGTGGACGGGACTCGAACCCGCGACCTCCGACGTGACAGGCCGGCGTTCTAACCAGCTGAACTACCACCCCGCTCGGGTGGCGCCGGGCGCTCGGGGATCCAAGTCCTGGTGGGCGGTACAGGATTCGAACCTGTGACACCCGGCGTGTAAGACCAGTGCTCTACCGCTGAGCTAACCGCCCAACGGACGAACGACAAAGCTATCTGAAAGGTTCGCCTCCGTCAAACCGCGCGCGGCCGGGGCGCGGTTGTGCCACAGTCGACAGAGGAAGGATCGAGCCATGCCGGGTGGAACGGGCGGCCTCGGCCGCATGCTGATGCTGACGGGCGCGCTGCTCTTCGTGATCGGAGCGGCCCTCACCTTCCTGGGCCGCACGCCGCTCGGCCGGCTTCCCGGCGACATCGTCGTGGAGCGCAGCAACTTCACGTTCTACTTCCCGATCGTGACGTCGATCCTGCTGAGCCTGCTGCTGAGCGGGCTCGTCTGGCTGCTGCGCCGCTAGCCGCGCGACGCGCCGACGAGATCCTGGAGCGCGTCCCTCCAGTCGCGCGGCCGCGTCAGGCCCAGCGACAGATAGCGCGACGTGTCCAGCACCGAATACGGCGGACGGCGGGCCGGGAGCTGCAGCTCCGCGGCCTTGATGGCCTCGACGGGCGCGTCGATGCCGGCCGCGCGCAGCGAGGCCACCGCGAGCTCGTGCCACGAGCACGACCCGGCGTTCGCGACGTGCAGGAGCCCTCGCGCCGCGCTGCGCGCCAGCGCCAGCGAGCGCCTCGGCGAGCTCGTCCGCGAAGGTGGGAGCGAAGGTCTGGTCCGAGACGACGCGCAGCGGCTTTCCGGCTCGCGCCTGAGACAGGATGCGATCGACGAACGAGCCGCCCTTCTGCGCCGACCCCGCGCGCCCCAGCACGCCGCTCGTGCGCACGACGAGGTGCTCCGGGCCCGCGGCGAGGACGTTCCGCTCGCCCGTCGAGCTTCGAGGCGCCGTAGACCGAGAGCGGACGCGGCTCGTCGTTCTCGGCGTAGGGCCGCGGCGACGAGCCGTCGAAGACGTAGTCGGTCGAGACGTGCACGAGCCGCGCGCCGACGTCCGAAGCCGCGCGCGCGAGCGTGCGCGGGGCCTGCGCGTTCACGGCGAAGGCGCGCTCCGGCTCCGCCTCGGCCGCGTCCACCCGGTTCCAGGCGGTCGCGTTGAAGACCACGTCGGGCTTCACCTGCGCGACGAACGCGAAAACCGCCGGCTCGTCCGTCACGTCGAGCCCGTCGCGGCCGCCCGCCCAGGCGAGCTCGTCGCCGAGGCGGGACGCGAGCTCGCGGCCGAGCTGGCCGAGGGCCCCGACGACGAGCGCCCTCACGCGCCGATCGATTCGGCGAGCGCGAAGTCCCGAGCGGTGAGGCCGCCGGCGTCGTGGCTGGTGAGCGTGAGCGTGACCTTCGAGTAGCGGATGTCGATGTCGGGGTGATGGTCCATCGCCTCGGCGAGCCGCGCCACGCGGTTCACGAACGCCATCGACTCCTCGAAGTCGGCGAAGCTCCAGGTGCGCGTGATCTCGCGCCCCCGCCGCTCCCAGCCCTTGGCGCGAGCCAGTCGATGGCGGATTTCGTCCTCGTCGAGCAGGGCCATGTCGACCTCCGTCAGGCCGGTGCGGTGGGCTCGGAGCGCGGCCGGCGGCGGCGGCGCCGCCTTCGCTTGCGGCGGTGGCCGTCGTCTCCCGCGGCAGCCTCGGGCCCGGTGGGTGGGCGCCGCGTGCGCCGAGGTTTCGCCGGCCGGGACCGGAGCGGCGGCGAGCTCGCGCCAGCGCGCGCCGAGCTCGCGGCCGTCCGGGCCGCCGTGGATCTCGAGCCAGCGCACCGCGTCCTCGAAATAGCTCTTGGACGCGATCGACTGGCGCGCGGCGAGCGGGCCGTCGGCCTCCCGCAGCCGCCGCTGCGCGAGCAGCAGCAGGCGCAGCCGCTCGAGGTCGCGCCGCGCGAACGGCAGCAGCAGCGGGGGCTGTGCCTCGGGCGCGCCCGGCGGCTCGGGCTCCTCCTCGGCGCCGAGCTCCGCGATCTCGGCCGCGAGCTGCTCCCGCGGCGCCTCCGCCTCGGCGGGCTCGGCGGCTTCCGGCGCCGGCTCGACGGGCGTCTCGCCGCGGCGGTTCACGACCGCGACGCGCCGCAGCGGCACGCCGAGCGGCACGAGCAGCGAGCCCATCAGGATCGCGTTCGTGAGCTGGTCGGGCGTCGCGAGCCCGGCCTGGCGGTGCGCGTCGAGCCGCGCGAGCGACCCGGCGAGCGCCGGAGCGCGCTCGGCGATCGCGCGGTCCGCCTCCGGCAGCAGGTACGCGAGCAGGCCGTGCGCGTGCAGCATCTCGAACGTCCGCTGCGAGCGGCCCTGGCGCAGGATCTTGTAGAGCTCCTCGAGCACGCGCGCGGGGCTGCTGCGCACGATCTCGCCGCGCAGGAAGCGGATCGCCTCGGCCGTGTCGGGATCGATCGTGAAGTCGAGCCGCGCCGCGAGCGCCACCGCGCGCAGCATGCGCACCGGGTCCTCGCGGAAGCGCTGCGCGGGGTCGCCGATCGTGCGGATCACCCGCGCCGTGAGGTCCTCGAGGCCGCCCACCCAGTCGATCACCGAGAAGGTCGCGATGTCGTAGAAGAGCGCGTTCACCGTGAAGTCGCGGCGGAAGGCGTCCTCTTCGGGGCTGCCGAAGGTGTTGTCGCGACGGATGAGCGTGTCGCCTTCCTCCGGCTCGGCCAGCGCGGCGGAAGGTGGAGACCTCGATCACCTTGCGGCCGAAGCGCACGTGGGCGAGGCGGAAGCGGCGCCCCACGATGAAGCAGTTGCGGAAGAGCTTGCGCACCTGCTGCGGGTGGGCGCTCGTCCCCACGTCGAAGTCCTTGGGCTGCCGCTCGAGCAGCAGGTCGCGCACCCCGCCGCCCACCAGGTACGCGACGAAGCCGCCGTTCTTCAGGCGGTACAGGACCTTGATGGCGTCCGGGTCGATGTTCTTGCGCGAGACGTTGTGCTGGGCGCGCGACAGGATGCGCGGCGCGATGCTCTCCGGAGATGGCTCCACAGACTCGATCATACCGCGAGCACCAGCACTCGCCCCCGGCGCCGCTCGACGCGGAAGCGGACGCCCTCGGGGAAGAGGCCGGGCTGCTTGAAGGGCGGCAGCGGGCGCGAGGCGTCCCGCACGAAATGGTCGCCCGCGGGCACGAGCGCGCGGATGAAGACGAGCTCGCGCCACTTGAGCTCCGGGATCGAGAAGCCGCCCTCGACCGCGACCACGTCGGCGAACGGCTCCTGCTGCTCGGCCATCAGGCGGCGCCCGCCCGCTTCATCTTGCGCGCCATGTGCTCGAGCAGCTTCAGCTCCTTGGGCGTGAGGTCCATGCGCTGGACGAGCGCGCGCCACTCCGCGAAGTAGGAGGACCGGTTGGCCCGGGGCAGCGCGTCCGTGGCCACCAGGCCGGCCTCGAGCAGCTCGAGCAGGCGCTCCTTCTGGTCGTGGGTGGCCCGCGCCCGGGCCCGCGCGCCGTCGCGCCGGCCCGCCCGCCTCACCTCGTAGGCCGCGATCGCGACCGCGTGCGAGAGGTTGTAGGACGGCTGGCCCGGGTCCGCCGGGATCGTGGCGGCGCGGCCGCAGAGGCCGATCTCGTCGTTCGTCAGGCCGTTGGTTTCGGGGCCGAAGACGAGGGCGGCGCCGGCCTCGCGGCCGAGTGCTTCGATCTCCGTGGCCGCGTCGCGCACGTCCGCGACCGGGGCTCCCGCCGGATGCCGCCCCGTCAGCGCGACCGCCAGCGCCACGCCCTCGAGCGCCTGCGCCAGGTCGGGAAACACACGCGCCTGCTCGAGCACCTCGTGCGCTCCCCAGGCGGTCCGCCAGCACTCCACCGTGCGGAAGTCGCCCGGGTTCACGAGGTCGAGCCCCGCGCAGCCGGTGTTGCTCACGACGCGGGCGCAGGCCCCCACGTTGGCGGAAGTCTCGGGCCGCACCAGCACGACGCGCACGCGCGCCATGCGCGTCAGCCGGCCGTGGGGTCGTCGCCCTGCCGTTCGGCGTCGGGCCAGTGGCGCAGGAAGCGCCGCACGCGCGGGTTCTGCCGGCAGTACTCGACGAGCAGCGCCCGCAGCCGCTCGCGGTCCGCCGGCGACATGTCGACGAACTGCAGCCCGGCGCCCGGGGGAAGCGACTTCGAGTTGAGCGGTGCGCCCTCGGAATGCCACCACGCCACCCGGCAGGTCGCGCGGAACGGGATCTCGGAGCCCGGCCAGGGCACCTGGATCTCGATCGTCTGGTCGACCGCCATCGGCTCGGCACGCTCGATGAACGCGCCGGCCAGGCCGATGTCGATCATGAACACCTCTTCGCTCAGGGAGGAGGTCGCGAGCGTGATCCGCCTGACGAAGGGGATTCGGAGCTGCTGCGAGCACGCCTTCGGGCGGTATGTGGTCCCGCGCGGTCGACGGGGCCGGGGTCATGATCTATCGGGCACGCTAGCACCCGCCGCGCTCGGGTGTCAACGCGCGTTGACACAGCTGGACGCGCCGTGCTTGAATCCCCGCCGGAGGAGACATCTCCTTGCCCTTCTGTCTCTTGGGAGGTGGATCGCGTGCCCGGTGAGCGGGTAACCGTCCCCACGCTGGTGATGACGGGCGGAGCTCTCGACGGAACCGCCTACCGCCATCCCCATGACGGGCCGCGAGGTCGCGATGGGGTCGAGCATGGACGCGGGCGTCCAGATCATGCTCGGCAACGTCGAGCCGTTCCACGCCAAGCTCATCTTCACCCAGACGGGCCTCGCGATCGCCGATGCCGGCAGCGCGACCGGCACGTTCGTCAACGGTGAGAAGGTCGACGGCGAGCACCCGCTGCAGGCGGGAGATCGCGTCTGCCTCGGCCCTCCCGGCGCCAAGGGCAGCGCCAAGCTGCTGGTGTTCCTGCCGGGGGCCGGCGAGTCGCCGACGCTCGCGACGGGGATGCCCTCGCTCCAGGGCATGGCATCCGCGCCGTCCTTCCACGGCGAGGCCCCGGCGCTCGCGTTCGGCGGCGAGGAAGCCGCGGAGGCTGCGCCCGCCTTCGACCTCGGCGCCGCGGCGGAGGCCGGATACGCGGGCGAGGAGCCGCTCTTCGCGTCGCCTCTCCCGCCGGCGGCACCGCCCGAGCCGATGCGCCCGGCGCCGCCGCCACCGGCACCCGAGCCCCCTCGGCCCGCGTACCAGCCGGCGCCGCCGCCCGCAGCACCTCCCCCTCCGCCGCCGCCCGCGCCGCGCGCGCACGCGCCCGAGCCGGCGCGGCCGGAGTACCACAGCGACATGCCGTCGATCCCGGTGGAGCGCGAGGCCGCGCCCGCGGAGTTCCCGTCGCTGCGGCCCGCGGCGCGCCCGGCTGCCAAGCCGGCGGCCGGCAAGGCCAAGGGCAAGAGCAAGCCGAAGGGGCCCAGCTTCACGATGCCGTCGATCCCGGTGGTGCCGATCCTCGGCGGCGCCGCGGCTCTCGCGCTCGTGGGCGCTCTCGTCTGGTTCTTCGTGCTGCGCAAGACGCCGCCCGAGCTCGCCGCGTCACGCCGACGACCGTGGCCGCGGCGAGGCGTGACGCTCGCGGGGAAGAACTCGGCAAGGACGCCGCGTCCAACTCGGTCTTCTTCGGACGGACGAAAGCGCAGATCACCGAGGCGTCGCCGACGTCGCTCCGGGTCGTGGTGCCCCACGGGCTCAAGGCGCAAGTCGCGGTCGTCGTGGAGACCAGCCAGGGCCGCTCGAAGGCCATGAGCATCACGCTGCGCACGGAGGCCACCACCACCGGCGTGTCGCCCGACGTGGTGATGCCGGGGCAGACGGTGCTCGTGAGGGGCGAAGGCCTGCAAGGCCAGAACCTGAGCGCGCTGGTCGCCGGCGTCACGGCGCCGACGGTGGAGGCGGTGGCCGAAGGCGCCCGCGTCACCATCCCGGCGCTGCCGCTGCCCGAGGGCTCGAAGACGCAGCTGGTGCTCAACACGGGCAGCGGCCCGCCGCGAACGTTCGACATCTACGTGGGGCGGCTGCCGCTCGTGCTCGAGGTCGCAGCCCAGGCGCGGCGCGATCGGCGACCTCGTCGTGCTCCGCGGGCGCGGCTTCATGCCGCAGCCGCTGCAGAACGCGGTGACCTTCGCGGGACAGCCGGCGCTGGTGCTGAAGGCCAGCCCGACCGAGCTCACCGTGGTCGCCCCGCCGCCGCCGCAGGGCGACATCCAGCCCGAGCTGCCCGTCGTGGTGACGGCCGGCGGGCGGGCGTCGACGAGCGGACCGAGCTTCGCCGCGACCCGCGGCTCGACCGCGGGCTTCGTGCCGCTGCTTCTTCGCCGCGCCGGTCACGGAGTTCCCCGGCTCGGGCTACGTCTTCGTGTCGACCGAGATCGGTCCGGTGCTGCTGTTCGCCGGTCCGGCGGGCACCGCCTCGACCGCCGACCGCGCCGTCGCCGCGGCGTCGGCGCTCAACGCGCTCGTGAACGGCGCGCAATCGAAGCCGCCCGCCTTCGAGCTGCGCGGGCAGCCGCAGCCCGGCGTCGGCGTCGTCGGCGACGTGCGCACCTTCCTCGTCCCGACGCCCGAGGACGCCGCCGCGTACTCGAAGAACTGGGAGACCGGGCGGGGCGCGGGGCGCCGCATCGCGCCGCCCGCGCTCGCGCGGCACTGGGCGGCGCTGCTGCAGGACTACTTCAGCCTGTTCCTCTACCGGCAGCGGCCGCTCAAGCTCTCGGAGATCTCGCCGCGGGGCAAGGTCTTCACCGAGATCTACGGCGAGGCGAACCGCCGCAACTCCACCGGCCCGGTGCCGACGAGCGTGGTGCAGGCGGCACCGTGTCCACGGCGCTCCGGCAGGCAGCGCTCGTGGTCTCGGGTGAAGCGGGACGGGCGGCCGTGGCGGTCGAGGGCCGCTGGGACGGCACGATGGAGGATCCGGACCTCGGCAAGCGGCTGTTCACCGTCCAGCTGCGCAACGACAAGCGGCAAGCTCGCGGGCTCGCTCACGACGTGGCGCGGCTCGGTCGAGCTGCGCTCGCCGCTGCGCGAGATCGGCTTCGACGCAGGCAACGTGCGCTTCACGGCCGCCTGCAGGGCACGGCCTTCCGCTTCAAGGGGACGCTCGAGAACAACACCGTGACGGGCAACATCGAGCGCAACGGGAGGGCGCCGGTCCCGTTCACGCTCCAGTTCGTGGAGTAGCGGCGATGCCGCGCGTCGCCTCCGGGCTCGAACGCCTGCTCGAGCGGCCCGAGCCTCTCCGCGGCCTGCGGGTGGGGCTGATCGTCAACCCCGCCTCGATCACGCGCGACTTCGTGCACGCCTCGGTCGCGCTCAACGGCCGGCGCGGCGTGAAGCTGCGCGCGCTCTTCGGGCCCGAGCACGGCATCGCCGCCGACGCGCAGGACCTGATCGAGGTCGGCCACTCGCGCGATCGCGCGACCGGGCTGCCCGTCTTCAGCCTGTACGGCGAGACGCGCGTCCCGACCAGCGCGATGCTGGCCGAGCTCGACGCGCTCGTCTTCGACGTGCAGGACGTGGGCTCGCGCTACTACACCTTCGTCTACACGATGCTGCACGCGATGCAGGCCTGCGCGCGCGACGGCAAGCGCCTGGTCGTGCTCGACCGCCCCAACCCGATCGGGGGCGACGTCGTCGACGGCAACGTGCTCGACCCGGAGTACCGGTCGTTCGTGGGAATGCACCCGCTCGCGGTGCGCCACGGCATGACCACGGGCGAGCTCGCGCTCATGTTCCGCGAGGAGCTGGCGCTCGACGTCGACCTGCGCGTCGTGAAGATGCGCGGCTGGCGCCGTCCGATGCACTTCGAGGACACCGGGCTGCCGTGGGTGATGACCTCGCCCAACATCCCGACCGTCGACTCTACCTTCGTCTATCCCGGCGGCTGCCTGATCGAGGGGACGAACCTCTCGGAAGGGCGCGGCACCACGCGGCCGTTCGAGCTGGTGGGGGCGCCCTGGCTCGACGCGGGCGCGCTCGCGCGCGATCTCGAGAAGGAGCGCCTGCCCGGCGTGCGCTTCCGGGCCGCCGCCTTCACGCCGACGTTCCAGAAGCACGAGGACCTGATGTGCCACGGCGTCCAGCTGCACGTCACGGACCGCGGGCGCTTCCCCGCCTTCCTGACCTACCTGCTGGTCATCCACCACGCGCGCCGCCAGGACCCGAGGCGCTTCGCCTGGCGCGATCCCCCCTACGAGTACGAGCACGTGAAGCGGCCGATCGACATCATCAGCGGCACCAGCCGCGTGCGCACGGCGCTCGAGCAGGGCGTCTCGCCGAAGCAGCTCGCGCCCGGCTTCCGGAAGGACTCGGCCGCGTTCCGACGCCGGCGGCGCAAGTACCTGCTGTACTGAGCCGCGGGATTCCTGCTTGAGCCTGTCCCCCTACCTGCGCTTCTCGCGCGACGAGTGGGCGGCGCTGCGGGCCGACACGCCGCTCACGCTCACCGACCAGGACCTCGACCGCATCCGGGGCCTGGTCGAGCGCATCTCGCTCGGCGAGGTCGAGGAGGTGTACCTCCCGCTCTCGCGCCTGCTCAACCTCTACGTCGCGGCGGTCCAGGGCCTCTATCGCGCGACCAGCACCTTCCTCGGCCACAGGGAGCACAAGGTGCCGTTCCTGATCGGCCTCGGAGGCAGCGTCGCCGTGGGCAAGAGCACCACCGCTCGCGTGCTGCGCGAGCTGCTCGCGCGCTGGCCGAACACGCCGCGCGTCGACCTCGTCACGACCGACGGCTTCCTGCTCCCGACCCGCGTGCTCGAGGAGCGCGGGCTGATGCAGCGCAAGGGCTTCCCGGAGAGCTACGACGTGCGCGCGCTCATCGCCTTCGTGCGCGACCTCAAGGCCGGGCAGGACCGGGTGACGAGCCCGGTCTACTCGCACCTCGTCTACGACATCGTGCCGGGCGCCGAGATCGCGATCGAGCAGCCGGACATCGTGATCGTCGAGGGCCTGAACGTGCTGCAGACGGGACCCGCCCTGCCGGCCCAGCCGCGCCTCTTCGTCTCGGACTTCTTCGACTTCACGATCTACGTCGACGCCGAGACCGAGGACGTGCGCGGCTGGTACGTCGAGCGCTTCCGGAAGCTGCGCGGAACGGCCTTCAGCGACCCGTCTTCGTACTTCCACCGCTACGCCGCGCTGACGGACAATGAGGCCGACGCGACCGCAAGGCGCATCTGGGCCGAGATCAACGAGCCGAACCTGCTGCAGAACATCCTGCCGACGCGCGACCGGGCGGACCTGGTCCTGCGCAAGGGCAAGGACCACGCGGTCGAGGAAGTGAGGCTCCGGAAGCTATGACCGACGCCACCGCGAGCCGGATCGGCCGCGTGTTCTACGGGCTCGCCGTGCTCGGAACCGGACTCCAGCAGCTGGTGATCGGCCAGTTCGTGAGGATCGTGCCCCGGCCGCCGGTCTGGATCCCGGCCCAGCCCGTCCTCGCGCGCCTCGGCGGAGTCCTGCTCGTCGCGATCGGCCTGGCACTCCTGGGCGGCAAGCTCGCCCGCCTCGCCGCGAGCGTCCTGGCGGCGCTCCTGCTCGCGATCCTGCTCTTCCTCTACCTTCCCGCGATCCCCACGAACCCCTTGGCCGGCTTCATGTACACGAACCCGCTGAAGGTCCTGGCGCTCGTCGGCGGCCTGATGCTGCTGGTCCCGCTCCTGCCCGCCGGCCCGCTCTCGGGCGGCGCCGCGATCCTCGAGCGCCCGAAAGCGCTAGCCTCCTGGTTCTTCGCCGCGTTCCTGGTGATCTGCGGCATCCAGCACTTCTGGTACCTCGACTTCGTGCAGACGCTGATCCCGGACTACATCCCGGCCCCGCGCCTGTGGGCCCAGTTCGCCGGCGTGTGCCTGCTCGCCGGCGGCATCGGCATCCTCTTCCCGCAGACGTCGAGACTGGCCGCCCTGCTCTCGGGCCTCATGATCTTCCTCTGGGTCCCGATGCTCCACATCCCGCGAGCCCTCGCCGACCTGTCCGTCCCCGGCGAAACCTCGGCGATCTTCGAAGCCCTGGCCCTGAGCGGCGTGGCGCTGCTGGTCGCGGGATCCGGCCTCACTCGTCCAGCATCAAAGTAACGTCCGCAGTCGCTGGCTAGCGGTAGTCCCACGGACCACAAGCAGTGGCACCACTACCCGTGGCACACGGCTCTTGTGTATCGGCCGCCTGCGTTCTAGTCAGCAAGAAGGCGCTCCCTGATCTCGTTTCTGAGTTGGCCACCGAAGAAGAACTTCAGGCTCAGCGGAGAGACTGCGATGAGGGTTGAGATGATTGGTATTGGTATCAGCGCGAGGAACGGAGCGACCAAGACCCAGAGGATGTACTTCCATGGACTAGGCACAAGGTAGGTTGCCGCTCGCCCTATTGCGGTTGCGTACCAGATGTAGGCGCCAACCAGGAATAGTTCCGCCAGGAGATACACGACCCAGACGACGACTCGGTGCTCTTCCGCGTTCTGCAGCCAGATACCTGCCGCCACCCCGCAGACTGCCGCAACTACGGCCAACACGAAGGCGTTGCCGAGTCGGGACTCAGCAGCCTGCAGTTCTTCAACCGACGGCTTGGCGACCGACATCGGCATCAACTCCCTGGCTGCGCCGGCATCCGAAAAACGATGGCCACAACTGCACTTGATGGTGAGTTCCCAGTTCCCCGCTCCGCACTGGGGGCATGTCTTCATGACGTTGTCACCTTCAACTCTTTGTTGTGCGCTACCGTCAATGCACGAGACGATCACGCTCGGGTGTAGGGTTTCCCACTCGCCAAGTCAAGTATTGATGCGCCCACATCCCGCGATCCGGCGGTGTTCGTTCAGCCTTGCCGGCTCACCATGGCGTTGATCCAGATCGGGGCGAAGGGTGAGGTGCAACCCTTCGAAACGGGGTAGTCCCGATAGATTCCCAACGTCTCGCCGATGGCGATGGCCCGCTTTCGGAGTTTGGGGAAGTGGATGCCGATTTCCGCAAGAGTGCTGTTCATCGTCCACTGCACTACGGGATCGGCGTTTCCCATTTCGGACTCGATGCGATCCAGCAGCGCTGGGAGGTCGAGCCCTTCCGGACTCTTCACGACCCGCTCGGCAGTGAGGCTCCATCCGGCGCGTGCGGCCCAGCGGTCGTCCGTGGCCATCCATTCCTGGCGAAGAGTCTCCTTGTCGGGGTGCTGCTTGACGACATAGTCGATGAGCCAGTCCGCCACGTGCGCAAAGGTGACGGACCGCACCATCCGATCCACCTCTTTGGCTGACAGGTCCTTGGGCTTGATCAGCAGGATTGCCAAGTGCTGGGCATCGATGTTCCCGGTCTCCCAAAGAGACATGGCCAGCTTCATGGTCGGCCTTGATCTTCTTCGCCAGCACCCGGATGTCGCCGTGTTTGACGCCGAACTGATTGTCGCCG
This sequence comes from uncultured Acidobacteriota bacterium, assembly GCA_963744315.1. Lineage (GTDB taxonomy): Bacteria > Acidobacteriota > Vicinamibacteria > Fen-336 > Fen-336 > DATBSL01. The sequence continues at coordinate 531,464 of CAVUTB010000004.1, read as the reverse complement.
GCGCCGTACTTGGTGTTGTGCGCCCGCACCTTCTCGTCGCCGAGCGCTTTGAGCTGTTTGAGAGCTTCATTGAGGGTCATGTACACCGCATTGAGTTAGGGCGCGGTCGAGGGACTGCCGCTGGGCCGCGGTTCCCACAACGGTTTGGCCAGTTGGCGATTCCACTGCTGCCACAAATCAGCGAGCTCCTTTACCTTGTCCGGACGCTCGGCAGCACGATTCCGCGTCTCGCCGATGTCCTCGCGAGATTGTAAAGACCAGCTTCCGAGAGATCGCGCAGGGCCGACGGATCCAGGTCGACGAGGGGGCCGTCGCGACTCTGCACCAGCTTCCAATCACCCCTGCGAATCGCCATCATGCCGCCGAGGCGCCAATACAGCGCGTCGTGCGGCGCGCCCTTCGCTGTACCCGTCAGATACGGCAAGAGGTTGACGCCATCGAGCTCCGATCCGTTCGTCGCTATGCCCGCGGCGGCAAGCACGGTCGGCAGAACATCGAGCTGAATGATCGGCCTGTGATCCACGCGCCCCGCGTCGAGTGCCCTTTCCACGACATCGCAAACGCAACGCGAATGCCGCCTTCCCAGGTCTGCCGCTTCGAGCCACGCAGTGGACCGTTGCTCGACCCATTGACCGTCGTCGTCGGCATCGTCGGCCCGCCGTTGTCGTTCAAGAAGATCACCAGCGTCTTCTCTTCGAGCTTCTGATCGCGCAGGGTAGTCAGCGTTCTCCCAATCGCATCGTCCATCGCGGACACCATGGCGGCATACGTACGACGCCGTGGGTCTGCGATGCTCGGGAAGCGAGCGAGATACTTTTCAGGCGCTTCCATCGGGACGTGTGCGGCGTTGAACGCGAGATACATGAAGAACGGTTCTGACGCGTGCTGCTTGATGTAAGCGACGGCCTGATCGCCGAGCGTGTCGGTGAGGTACGTTACCGAAGAGACGGGCGTCATGCCGTCCAGCAGCGGGTCCGGCAGATTCGTACCAACGTCGGTATGGGCAACTGTCACATACGAATGGTCGGCGCCGAGGAATCCATAGAACTGTTCAAAGCCGCGACGCATCGGGTGCAATCGATCCGCCGAACCGAGATGCCATTTGCCCAACAAGACCGTGCGGTATCCGGCCGCCTTCAGCCTTTCAGCCATCGTCGTCTCGGTCAGCGGCAACCCGTACTCGGGCGATCCGTCCGGGTTGAATTCGTAGCCGAAACGTTGCGGATACCGGCCGGTCATGAGTCCGGCGCGCGACGGGCTGCAATAAGGGCCGCTCACGTAGGCGTCGGTGAAGCGGACGCCCTCTCGAGCGATCCGATCGATGTTCGGTGTTGGAATATCTCGGCTGCCGTAGACGCCGATGTCCGCGTAGCCCAGGTCGTCGGACACGATCAGGACGACGTTCGGTCGCTGTTCTGACCGCGTCTCGCTGGGTGAACGACAGAGACGATGGTCAGAAGGATGGCAGTCGCGGCGAGCGCCCGGACCGCTGGTTTCATGTCCCCTCCAGCGTCGTCAGTCGAGAGAGTTCCCCTCCGGCCTCAGCACGATGTCATCTCGTTCGGGCCGGACACCCTGATTCAGCGGCGGCGCGCCAACTGGCTGGGCGCCGAGAGCTGCATCTGGTTGTTCGGCGGCTCTGACTTTCCCGTAGACCGTTTGCTCGGGTCGTCTGCGGGGTTGACGTAGTCAGTTCGAACGGACCCGGGCCCTGACTTGAACGGTGAGCCGCGGTCGTCGCCAATCGCGCAATGCCGCATCTCAGCAGGCATCAACGGGTATCCCCCAGCAGGGAGATCCTTCATCGTCGCCTTCTCGGACTTTTCGCCCGTGCCGAGGGCAAACGTGCCCGAAACAACCGTCACGTGCTCGTCCGTCGGGTGCCAGTGCGGCGCAATCTTGTAATCTGCGGCATCTGGAGCCGTACCACGAAGATGCTGCCTTGCCCTGGTCCCAGAAACACCCGCTACGGAAGTGCTCCTTCTCAAAGACGGGCGGTGGTTCGCCCCACTTCAACTCAGCGGCGGTCACCAGTACGTGTGACTGACGCCGTGGCCTGTTGGGCCTCATCCGCTCCAACCATGGGCGCAACGGCAACGGCAACGCTCGGCAAGAATCTTTCGCATCGAGCACCTCCCGCATCCTTGTTCCACGACTTCGCCCTGGGGCCGCCGAACACCGCGGAGGGCGCCCATCGGGCTCACACCACGCCGCCGCGCGCTACGAGCGCTCCGATGCCTACGCCGAGGAACAGGAGTTGGTGCCCTACACTGATTCCCAGGAGCACTGGCAACGGCATAATCGGCACCGTTGGCACGATGTAGTTCGCGAGTAGAATCAGCCCGAGCAGCGCGCCCGCCCGCCAGCCCCGCCATTCGACGTTGGCGAGCAGCAAGACCAGCATCCATAGAATCGGAAACAGGGCATACGTGTCGGGCGTGAATGGACTTCTGAGCGAAGCCAGTTGCAGCAGTGCCAGCCAAACGAGCGCGCGGGAGAGTGGCTCAGTGCTCCGAGCTCGCGCGCCAAGCACCTCAAAGAACACTAACGCGCCTGAGTATAGCCACGACGCGGCGATAGCGAGCGGCTGAGACGCTCCAGGAACGCCCAGGAGTTCCAGCTTCTGAACGAACCCGAAGATTGCATGGCTCGCGGCGATGGCATCCGGATGCGCGAACTGCGTCTCGAGGGCCGCACCGCTCGACAGTCTCGGCAGGTTGTAGGTGATTATCGCGCGGAAGGGCGCCTCTCCCAGAACGAGCCAGGAGATGGCGAGGAAGAGCGCACCGAAGCCGCCGTCCACGCGACGCTGCGCCACCGGCGCTGGAGCAGCAAGACCAGCAGGAGAATGCCAGGAAAAACCTTGGCGAGCGCGAGCGGGCCAGCAGCCCGCCCCCGAGCGCGTGGTGGCCCCGGTCCAACGCGAGCATCGCGAGGATGGACCCCGACACCGCGACCAGGTGAAAATTGCCGAACTGCAGCGTCGTCAGGAGCGGTAGCGACAGCCAAACCAGCGGCAACAGGAGAAGCGCGCGATGCCCGGCGCGGCCGCGGATGGAACATCGCGACGGCCCAGCAGTCCCGCCGCGACGATTGCGCCCTCCATGCCGAACCACACCGCTCGCCACACGGCGAAATCCTCGGAGAGCGCTAGACCGAGACGCGACAGCAGGAGGAAAGGCGGAGGATAAAGGAACACGTCGATGACGAAGCTGCGGAGGAATTTCGGTTCGCCGTTTGGGCCTTCGAAGTTGGTACGCTCGTACACGTTGGCCACGCCCTCGCGCTGGAGACGCGCGGACTCGTAGTGCGCGGACAGGCAGGAGTGGTGGACGAAGAACTCATCGAACGGAGGATGGATTGGTCCACGCGCGTTTCGTCGACCATGAATGTCGCCAGCCGCGCCGTGGCGCCGATTGCACCGAGCCCGATGGCAAACCAGAGGATGGCGAGACCTGTGTGGCGGTGTTGAGCGCGGTTCAGGTCAGCCGGCAGGTGGCTCGACAGCCAGAGCGTTCCGGCGACAGCCACCGTGACTGACAAGCCGTCGCTACAACTGGCCCCAAGCCGAGTCCGTTCAGGAGGGCGTAGCCTAGTGCGGCGCCTACTCCCGCCGGAACGAGCGCTGCGCCGACGCGCCCGGACCCCAAACCACGCAAGTTCGCCATCGGTGGATCCTGGCTACAGAAACGTCGAAGGCTTTCTCACAAGTGCCGACTTCGGTCAATCGACATCGACCCGGGCTCCTGGTTGTCCGTTCAACACTGGGTATAAGCTGCGAGCGTCCATTATGCTCACGCTCGTCTGCTTCATCCTCTTGTTCTGCACCGTCGTCATTTCTAGAGCTCGCCAAACTCCGGTGGGTACTCTACCTCGCCTCGGACGCCGGCTAGAGCATTGGGCTGTAGCTCAAGCAACATGAATGCCCCGGGTGAGACCTCGAATGGTGGTCTGACACCGAGCGGCTCACCAGGAACGAACCCGAAGCGGGGGTAGTACTCAGGATGGCCCACAACGATGACCACACGGTGCCCCAGGTGGCGGGCATCCGCCAAACCCCCGCCTGACCAGCGATGACCCGATGCCCATACGCTGACGCGCAGGCAGGACAGCCATCGGAGCTAGTGCGAGTGCCTCGTGGGTTGTGGTGCCGCTTCGCACCGCGATGCGACTGAAAAGGATATGGCCGACGATGCGCTCGTCTTCGACCGCCACGAGGCTCAACTCGGGGATGAACGCAGTCGAACGGCGAAGCGCCTGAACGAGACGCGCTTCGTCTGGCTGACCGAAGGCCAGCTCGTTGACTCGGAAGACCTGCTCATGATCTGTCTGCTGCTCAGGCCTGATCGTCACCACGGGTTCAGCCTTGCCTGCGCTCACGCCAAGTAGGTGTCGAACACCTACTATGCAGAAGTGATAGCGGAATATCGAATGGTCGCGGGAACACTCGTCACGCCTCAGGGCTCAAAGTAGCCTTCAATCGCTGCACTTGCCCGTAGGTCAGGGTTCGCCATAGCCATTCCGCGGGCCCGAAGCGGAAGCGTCGCATCCATGCCTGCGCGAGTCCGACCTGAACCGCGTAGCCCACCACCCAGACCAACGCGATCCACGCGGGTCCGATCTTGCCCATGAGATGCGGACCGGGCGCGAAGCCGTAGAAGAGCCAGATCCCGAACACGGTCTGGAGCAGGTACGACGGTCAGAGCCATCTGGCCGAGAGGCGCGAGCGCACCGACGGCACGGTTCGAGCGCGGGTTCATGAACAAGCAGTGCGAGGCCGGCTGCGTAGGCCAGCGTGAAGCCCAGGAATCCGCTCTCGACGACTGAGCCTGCGCACGAACGGCAGGACGAACCCTCGTGCGCCCGCGAGGAAGTGCCATGTGAACACGGTGTTCCCCATCACGCCGACGATCGCTCCCGGCGAAGAGGAGCTTCTTGAGAGCCGCGACCGATGGCCGTCGAGGTTCGCGAGATCGAGCGCGCGGGCCGCGTACAACCCGACGAGAAGGCGGCCGAAGACGGCCAGCTGGTAGGCCGCCTGGCCGATCGAGTTCGTGAGGTACCAGTCGTACTTCCAGTTGGCGGCCAGAACCTCGGAATAGTCTCCGTTCGAAAACGCCGCGAGTGCCAGCGCATCGAAGGCAGGGCCGGCGTCACCCGGTCTCGCGAGCAACCCTCGAACGCCGGCAATCAGCGCGGGGACGAGAACGGCCGTGGACAGAGCGATGGCCACCAACCGCCGCAGCGGCATGCGAAGGAAGAGCGGAAGCAGGAGCGCCCAGAGGGCGTAGAAGCGCAGGATGTCGAAGCACCACAGGAGCCACCCGTGCAAGCACCCGAAGACGAACAGCCAACCGATCCGGCGGTAGAAGAGGCTGGTCGCCGACGCGCCGCGGGCTCGAGCCCGATCCAGGAACAGCCAGAAGCTGATGCCGAAGAGGACGGAGAAGAGGCCGATGAACTTGTTCTCGACGAAGAACTGCTCGAGCACGTAGACGGCTTTGTCGAGAGCGGTGGACGATACGGACGCCTTCTGCTCCTCCGTCATGTAGGTGAATCCCGAGAAGATCAGCAGGTTCGCTCCGAACACGCCGAAGAGAGCGAATCCGCGCAGCGCGTCGACGAACGGCAACCGTCGCGCCGTAGCGGTGGCGGGAGCGCGAATCAGCGCTTCCGCAGCGTCGTCAGCACCACCGACAGCACGATCAGCGCACCGCCGACGAGCAGGCCCGGCGTGAGCGACTCACCCAGGATCAGCCAGCCCAGGAAGACCGCGACCACGGGATTGACGTAGGCGTAGGTGCCGACCGTCGTGGCCGGGAGCTCGTTCAGGCAGTAGGCGAAGGCGGTGAAGCCGACGAGCGAGCCGAAGATGATCAGGTAGACGAAGGCGCCCCAGCCTCGCGACGAAATCGCCGCGAGGCCGGATGCCTCTTCGGAGAAGAGGCGGGAGAGCAGGAAGAGGGCGATCGAGCCCGCGACCATCTCGATGGCGGCGGCCGAGGCGAGCGGGAGCTTCTGGGGGACCGACTGGGCGTAGAGGGAGCCGAGGGTCCAGGCGAGGCACGCCACTTGAAGGCCGAGCATGGCCAGCCAGTGCCCGGAGCTCACGCCCGCGTCCGGACGAGCGACGAGGGCGACGCCGCCGAGGCCGATCACCGTGCCGAGCCAGACGCGCAGCGTCCACGGGTTGCCGTGGGGGCGCAGGCCGTCGAGCACGAGGATCCAGACCGGGACGGTCGCGACGATCAGGGCCGCGGTTCCGCTGGGTACGCGTCCGCTCGGACCACATCACGAGCCCGTTGCCGACGGCCAGCAGCAGGACGCCGACGAGCGAGTAGTCGAACCACTGGTCGCGTGAGGGCCAGCCGTGGCGGCGGTCGACGACGAGCGCGATGCCGCCCATCAGCAGGCCCGCGATCATGAAGCGGGCGGACGCGGCGGTGAGCGGCGGCGCCTCGCGCACGAGCACGCGGATCGCGAGGTAGGTCGAGCCCCAGACCACCCACACGATCGCGAGCGAGATCCAGGGCAGGATGCGGCGTTTCGGCGCGGGCGCCGGCACGGGTGCGGTTTCTTCCGCGGCGGCGGGTGCTGCAGCAGCGGCCATCCCGGCAGTTTATCGCGAGGCGGTGCGCGGGGAGGTCCGCGCGCGACGACCGGTCAGGCGACCGGGCGGGTGCGGAGCGCCGCGAGGCGCTGGCCGGCGCGGGCCACTTCGGTGCGGTCGATCTGGCCGTGCTTCCAGTAGCTCAGGTAGCGCTCGTAGAGCTTGCGGGCCTCGGGCACGCGGCCCTGCTTCTCCTCGAGGTTGGCGAGGAGCGCGAGGCTGCGCACGTACGGCAGCGGCGTGCTGACCCGTCGCGGCCCGGCCTCGACCACGAACGCGAGCGCACTTCCGGGCGGCCGTGTCGTCGCCCTCGGCGAGCGCGGCCCGCCCGAGCGAGTACTGGATCTCGACGGGCGAGGAGTCCATCGAGATCGAGTCGGGCGGCAGCAGCGCCACGGCCTTCTCGAGCACCTTGCGCGCGGCCTCCTGGTCCCCGCGCGCGAGCGCGAGCTCCCCCTGGAACTGGAGGCGGTGCGGCTCGCCGATCACGCGGGGGATCGTCGCGATGAACGCGTCCACCACGGCCTCGCTCCGCTTCGCCTCCTCGGCTCGTCCGAGATGCGTGAGCGACAGCGCGCGCATGCCGTGTCCCTCGGCGAGCAGCTTGGGCTCGGCACCCTTCTCGGCGATCACCTGCTCGGCATCGGCGAGCGCCGCGCGGTGCCGGCCGAGGTCCGACTCGAGCCGGGCCCGGAAGAGGCGCGCGCCGACCCGCTCGTAGGCGCTGCTGGCCGTGCGGATCCCCTCGGCCGCGAGGCGGCGGGCCTCGCCGACGTCGCCCCGGTAGAGGCTGGCCACCGCGAGGGTCGCGCCGCCCTCCCAGCGCTCGCGCCCGTCGTTCGAGTTCATCAGGCGCTTGGCGCAGCCCTCGGCCTCGGACCACTCGTCGCGCATCGCGTGGGCGGCGGCGCGGCCCTTCTCGATCTTCAGCATCTCGGAGGGCGCGAGCTCCGCGGCCTTGTCGAAGGCCGCGAGCGCCGCGTCCGTCTGCCCTTCGCTGAGCTCGAAGAAGCCCAGGTTCTCGAGCCCGGCGCTGCTGTCCGGGTGCGTCGCCACGTACGAGGTGAGCGCGTCGCGCGCCTTGTCGGGCTGGCCGGTCGCGAGGTACGTCTCGGCGAGGCTCATGTAGCTGCCCGGGAACGCCATGCCGCGCCGCCGGAGCTCCTCGAGGTGCACGAGCGCCTCGGGATAGCGGCGCAGGTTGATCAGCGCCTGGGCGAGGTTGTTGCGCGCGGCGGTGTGGTCGGGCGCGCTGTCGACCGCCTTCTGGTAGGCGGACACCGCCTTGTCGGTCTTCGTGGGGTCGAGCGAGTAGTGACGTCCTTCGATGTAGTAGCGCTCGCCGGGCGGCAGCGACTCCGCCTTCGCGATCGCCTTGGCGGAGTACTCGCGCGCCTTCTCGACGTCGCCGAGGTTCGCGTTCACCACCGAGAGCTTGGCGAGCGCCATCGCGAAGCCCGGGTCGGCCTCGACCGCCTTCTCGAAGTATTCCTTGGCGTCGCGCTCCTGCAGGCGCTCGTGGAGCCGGCTGCCTTCGGCGTAGGCCTTGTAGGCCTCGACCGAGCTGGTGGTGACGTCCTGGAGCTTCTTCTCCTTCTTGTCCGCGAAGCGCATGAGCGGCTGCGTCTCGAGCCGCTTCCTGAGCCGCGACGTGAGCTCGTCGACCAGCACGAACAGCCCGCTCTCGGGATCGCCCTCGACGCGCTCGCTCGCGATCACGTCGCCGGTCGCAGGATCCTGGAGGCTCGCGTGGATGCGGATGCGCTCGCCCGCGCGCACGAAGCTGCCGACGAGCGCGGTCGTCGCCTGCGCCTGTCGAGCGACCGTCGAGACGACCTGGCCCGAGAGCGAGCGGTCGTCGCGGTGGCCGCTCTCCTCGAGGATCTGGTAGAGCCGCTGGGTGCTGAGCACGCGCAGGTCGGAGGACTGCGACAGGTTCGTGACCAGCATGTCGGTGAGGCCGGTGCGCAGCCAATCGAGGCTGGGATCGCCCGTCACGTTGTCGAAGTAGAGGACGGCCAGCGAGCGGCGGCCGTCCGCGGCGGTCGCGGGCGCCCGGCCCTCCAGGAACACCGCCGTCATCCCGGCGAGCACCAGGAGCGCGGCGCCCACGGCGAACGGCAGCGCCCAGCGGCGCCGGCCGCCGGCCGCCACCAGCCGCTTGCGGCCGGAGGTCGTGCGCAGCACCAGGTCGCCCGTGTCCACGTCGCGCTTCAGGTCCTCGAGGTCGCGCCGCAGGTCGCTCGCGGACTGGTAGCGGTCCTCGGGGCGCTTCTCGAGCGCGCGCTCGATCATGCGCGCGAGCGGCCGCGGGATGTCGTCGCGCAGCTCGCTCACCGAGCGCGGGGTGTCCTTGAGGATCGAGGACAGCACCGAGAGGTTGGTGCCGCCGCGGAACGGGCGCTCGCCGGTCGCCATCTCGTAGAGCAGGATCCCGAGCGTGAAGATGTCGGAGCGGTTGTCGACCGGCAGCCCCTGCGCCTGCTCGGGCGACATGTAGGCGACGGTGCCGACGATGCGGCCGTCCTGGGTGACCGACTGCGTCTCGCGCGTGGTGCGGTCGCCGATGAAGGCGTCGTCGCGCAGCTTGGCGAGCCCGAAGTCGAGCACCTTGAGCCGGCCGTCCGGCGTGAGCATCACGTTCTCGGGCTTGAGGTCGCGGTGCAGGATGCCCTGGCGGTGCGCCGCCGCCACCGCGTCGGTGAGCCGCGATCGCGAGCGACAGGAAGCGCTCGGTCGCGAAGCCCGCGCGCGGGGATCGCCTTGCTGAGCGTCTCGCCCTCGACGTACTCCATCGTCAGGAAGCGCGTCCCGTCGGCTTCCTCGATCGAGTGCAGCATCACGATGCCGGGATGGCTGAGCGAGGCCACCGCGCGCGCCTCGCGCTCGAAGCGCTGCGAGCTTCTCGCTCTGCGAGGCCGTCTCCGGCGGCAGCACCTTGAGCGCGACGCGGCGTCCGAGCCGCGGATCCTCGGCGAGGTAGACGCGCCCCATGCCGCCCGAGCCGAGCGACTCGAGCACGCGGTAGGCGCCGAGCGTGCGGCCGACGAGCGTCGGGTCCGGCTGCACCTCGGGCATGTCGGCCATTATGACGCCGCGAGTCGAGTGCCGGATCCTGTCGTGACAATTGTTCACACACTGCGCGGCGCACAGTTCAGCCGCCTGAACGAGAGGCCGCGCGCTGCCCGCAAACGTCCCGTTTTCGAACGAGATGAACACGCGCGCGAAGCCCTTGACGGCGGTTTCCGACCGGACACAAAATCGCGGAAGCACCCTCACAAGAAGGTGGTGTCATGGCCCGCAAGCCCCCGCCCCCCGAGGAGGCTCGACAGCAGCCCTCCTTCTCGCGCCGCAGCTTCCTGAAGTCGGCCGGCGTCTCCGCCGCCGCGACCACGCTGGTGGGCGCGGGCGCGAGCGTCGAGGCGGCCCCGACGACGCTCGGCCCGGACGCGGTCACGCTGAACCTCAAGGTGAACGGCGCGGCGCGGAGCGTCACGGTCGAGCCGCGCGTCACGCTGCTCGACGCGCTCCGCAACCAGCTCGACCTCACCGGCGCCAAGCCGGTGTGCGAGCGCGGCGGCTGCGGCGCCTGCACGGTGCTGCTCGACGGCGCGCCGGTCGTGTCGTGCCTGATGCTGGCGGCCGACGCCGAGGGCCACGAGATCACGACGGTCGAGGGTCTCGGCACTCCGGAGAAGCTGAGCCCGCTGCAGGCCGCCTTCGTCGAGAAGGACGCGCTGCAGTGCGGCTTCTGCACGCCGGGCTTCGTGGTGGCGGGGACGGCGCTGCTCGCGACGCACCCCGACCCGACGCTCGACGAGATCAAGGCCGGCCTCGCCGGCAACCTCTGCCGCTGCGGGACCTACGGGCGCATCTTCGAAGCGGTCCAGGCCGCGGCGAAGGCACCCAGGCCGGTGCTGACGCCGGCCAAGAGGGGTGGTAGGCCATGCCGCAGGAACAGAAGCCTCAGGAGCCGACCGCCAACTTCACGGCCAAGGCGGGCCTGCCGGGCTCGCCGCAGCCGCTCGAGGTGAAGCCGCTCGCCACGGACATCAAGCCGTGGGACCTCGACCAGCTGCCGAAGTTCGAGCACATGGGCAAGGCCCGCTCGCGCACCGAGGGCCCGCTCAAGGTGACCGGCCGCGCGAAGTACACCTACGACATCAAGCTGCCCGGGATGCTCTACGGCCGCATGATCGGCGCGAGCGTGCCCGCCGCCGAGATCCTCGAGGTGGACACGTCGAAGGCCGAGGCGCTGCCCGGCGTGAAGGCGGTGTGGGTCACCGACTCGCGCATCGTCCGCTTCGCGGGCCAGGACGTGGCCGCGGTCGCGGCGACCTCCCCCGACATCGCGCGCGACGCGGCGCGCCTCGTCAAGGTGCGCTACAAGGAGCGGCCGTTCGCGGGCGAGCTGCGCGAGGCGATGAAGCCGGACGCGCCGGGCGTCTTCTTCCTCGACCGCATGCCGGTACCCCGCGACCTGCCGAAGACCGGCAACATCGCCGGGCCGCGTCCCAACCGCAACCAGCGCGGCGACGTCGACAAGGGCTTCGCCGAGGCCGAGGTCGTCCACGAGGGCAGCTACTACTGCCCCGTCCACACCCACGCGCCGCTCGAGACGCACGGTGTCGTCGCGTCCTGGGAAGGCGACCAGCTCACGATCTACGCCTCGACCCAGGCGCTCTTCGCCGTGCGCGAGGGCGTCGCCGAGGCGCTCGGCGTCGACCGCAAGAACGTGCGCGTGCTCGTGCGAGCACATGGGCGGCGGCTTCGGCAGCAAGCTCGGCGCCGTCGGCCACGGGCAGCGCCTTCTCGGTCGTCGCCTGCCGGCTCGCGAAGATGGCCGGGCGCGCCGGTCAAGCTGATGCTCGACCGCCACCAGGAGCACCTCTGCACGGGCAACGCCCCGAGCGCGCTCATGACCGTCAAGGTCGGCGCGAAGAAGGACGGCACGCATCACGGCGCTTCACTACAAGTCGTGGGGCTCGGCCGGTGTCGCGGGCGGCGCCGGCACCGCGGGGCCCGCCGGCGCGCTCCACGGCAAGAACCCGAACCTGAAGATCGACGAGCACGACGTCTTCACGAACGCGGGGCCCGCGGCTCCGTTGCGCGCGCCCGGCCACTCGCAGGGCGCTTTCGGGCTCGAGTCGGCGATCGACGAGCTCGCCGAGAAGCTCGGCCTCGACCCGCTCGAGGTGCGGCGCGAAGAACGAGGCGAGCCCGGTCCGGCTGTCGCAGTACGACGTGGGCGCCAAGGCGATCGGCTGGGAGCGCCGGAACAAGAAGGCCGGCGACATGGCGACCGGGAGCTGGACCGTCGGGGCAAGGGCCTCCGCCGTCGCGCGTCCGCGGTCTCGGGATGGCGAACGGCAACTGGTACGTCTTCGCCTCCGAGAACTCGAACGCGCAGGTGCGCGTGCACCGCGACGGCTCGGTCGAGCTGCTGACCGGCTGCCCAGGACATCGGCACCGGCTACCGCACCGCGATGGCGATCGTGGCGGCCGAGGAGCTCGGGATCGACCCGCCGACGTCACGGTGCGGCTCGGCGACACGCAGTTCCCCGAGGGCCCGGGCTCGGGCGGCAGCACACGCTCAACTCGGTGGCCCCGGCGGTGCGGCTGGCCGCGAGCCAGGCGCGCGTGAAGGTGCACGAGCTCGCCGCCGCGCAGCTCGGCGCGAGCGCTCGGACCTCGAGGCCTCGCGCGGCCGGATCTCGTGTCCGCGGGAACACCGCGAAGGCCGTCACCTTCAAGCAGGCCGCGGCGAAGATGAGCGGCGAGTCGATCGACTGCCTGGTGAAGCGGCCGAAGCAGTACGAGACCTACCGCGGCGACCTCGCGGGCACGCAGTTCGCCGAGGTCGAGGTGGACACGGGGACGGGCGTCGTGCGCGTCGTCAAGATGGTCTCGGTCAACGACTGCGGGATGGTCGTCAACCCGCTCACCACGCAGAGCCAGGTGATCGGCGCGATGATCCAGGGCGCCTCGTGGGCGCTCTTCGAGAACCGCCTGCTCGACCGGAACGTCGGCACGATGGTGAACCCCAACCTCGAGTCGTACAAGGTCCTGGCACCCTCGGACATGTTCGAGGCGCAGTCGATCCTCACGCCGGTCGCCAACCTCGGCAACAACACCTCGACGGCCGGCATCGGCGAGCCGCCGATCGTGCCGACGCTGGCGGCGGTCGCGAACGCCGTGTTCAACGCCACCGGCGCGCGCATCCGCGAGCTGCCGCTCACGCCGGACCGGGTCCTGCAGGCCCTGTCCGAGGCTCGGAGGGCTTGAGATGAACCGCTTCGAGCTGGTCCGCGCGCAAAGCGCCGCACAGGCGAAGGAGCTCGTCGCCGCGAAAGCGGGCGCCGTCTACAAGGCCGGCGGCATCGACCTCCTCGACCACCTGAAGGAGCACCTCGTCGAGCCGCCGCGGCTCGTCGACCTGAAGACGATCCCGGGCCTCGACAAGATCACGGTCGAGGGCGACGGCTCGCTGCGGATCGGCGCGCTCGCGACGCTCGCGAAGGTGGCCGCGCACGAGGGCGTCCGCAAGAGCCATCCCGCGCTCGCGCGCGCCTGCGGCGAGGCCGCCTCGCCGCAGATCCGCAACGTCGCGACGCTCGGCGGCAACGTGCTGCAGCGGCCGCGCTGCTGGTACTACCGCCTCGAGTCCTACAAGTGCATCAAGAAGGGCGGCGACACCTGCTACGCGATCGCGGGCGAGAACCGCTACCACGTGATCTTCGGCGGCGGGCCGGCGTTCCCGCCGCACCCGTCGAACGCCGCGGTGCCGCTCGTGGCGTACGGGGCGTCCTTCGTGCTCGACGGGCCGAAGGGGCCGCGCACGGTGCCGGCCGCGGAGTTCTTCGTGCTGCCGGCCCAGGATCCGACGCGCGAGAACGTGCTGCAGCCGGGCGAGCTGCTCGTCGAGGTGAAGGTGCCCGCGGCGCGCGGCTGGAAGTCCGCCTACTACGAGGTGCGCGAGCGCCAGGCGTTCGACTGGCCGCTCGTCTCGGCCGCGATCGCGATCAAGGCCGAAGGCGGTGTCGTGAAGGATGCGCGCGTCGTGCTCGGCCAGGTGGCGCCGGTGCCGTGGCGCTCGGCCGCCGCGGAGAAGGCGCTCGTCGGCAAGCCGGTCGGCGCCGCGAGCGCCGAGGCCGCGCGGCAAGGCGGCCGTCGAGGGGGCGCAGCCGATGACCGACAACGGCTACAAGGTCGACCTGGTCACGACGCTGGTGCGCCGCACGGTCGCCACACTCGCGTGAGGGGTGCCATGAACGCGAACGAAGCTCCCGAGAACGTCGGCGTCACGAAGGAGACGGCCGAGACACCCGTCTGCCGGAGGCTCAGGACCAAGATGTACTACGTGCTCGGGCGCGAGGCCGTGAACCTGCGCGAGTCCTCGCCGACGGCGCAGTACTGGTGCTCGCTCACCGCCACGGTGATGGGACCCGACGACATGCCGTGCAGCCCGGAAGGCTGCCAGCCCGACCGCGGCTGCTTCGAGCCGTCGGAGTAGCCGCCGGCTCTAGGAGCCCTGGCGGAAGCGCAGGAGCGCGTACGACTGCGCGAAGCCGCCGCTCTCGCCGAGGCCGATCTTCAGCGTGTAGTCGCCCGTGCCCACGTCCTCGGGCAGGTAGCTGAAGACGAACGTGCGGCGGCCGTCGCCCGCGCTCAGCACGCGCTCGATCTTGAGCCGGCCGGGCTGGACCGCGCGCCCGTCGCTCGCGGTGAGCGACGAGCGGATCTCGACGTCGGCCGCGGGGTCGCCCGCCTGCTCGGGGTCGAACACCATCAGCACCAGCCGCTCCTTCGAGCCCGGCCGCACCTCGAAGCTCGTGCGCGGGACGAACGGCCGGGCGTCGAGCTGGAACGGCGCCGCGCCCGCGCCCTCGCTCTTCGCGCGGCTGCCGGCGCCCAGCTCGAGCTTGAGCCAGCGCTCGTCCTCGTCGAGCACCAGCGGCGGCAGCGCGAAGACGGCGCGGCCGTCGTAGGGCGGAACCGTGACGTCGAGCATCCGCAGCGAGCTCTTGCCGCTCGCGGCCTCGCGCACCAGCAGCCGGATCGTGTAGCGGCCGGGCGGAACGTCGAACGTGCCGTAGAGCGACAGGCCCTGCGCGCGGCCCTGCGGGTCGGCGCGCGCCGGGTCGAGCTTCAGGCTCTGCGCGAGGTGGTCGTAGACCGTGCCGTCGTCGGCCACGGCGTAGCCGTAGACCTCCAGGCCCACCGGCTCGCTCGACGACCACGGCAGCGACGCCCGTGGCACCTGCACGACCAGTCCCAGCGTCTGCTTCTCGCCGGGCGACGGGAACGGCAGGCACAGGCTGGTGAAGGGCAGGTCGTTCCTGCCGTCGCCCCCGGTCACCACGAGCTCGGCGAGGTCGAACTGCCGCTGCAGCGTCGTGCGCTGCGCGCCCGGGAGCGCTCTTCCCGAAGTAGCCGGGCCGGTGCGAGAGCTTCACGCCCTTGCGCGCCACCTTCACCTTGAGCTTGTGGAAGCTGCCCGGCTGCGTCTCGCGGTCGGGCTGGATCCCGAGCACGTAGTAGCGGCTCGTCATCTCGAGCATCTCGGCGAGCGCGGGCCCGAGGTTGTTGGCGTTGTCGAAGAGCCGCCCGCCGGTCTCGCGCGCGAAGAAGCCGAGCGACTCGCGGTTCGTGGTGTCGCGGCCGAGGTCCTGGCTGACGCCGTCTGCGTGCAGCGAGCGGTCGCCGCCGAGGCCGGTGACGTCGATCGAGTGCACCACGGTGTCGGCGGCCGCCAGGCTGCGCGTCGTGTCGGCGAGCGCCTCGCGCACGCGGCTGTCGCCGAAGCGGGCCAGGCTGTCCACCTCCCAGAGCTGCCCGCGCGTCACCGCCTCGCCGCCGCTGCGCTGGTCGGCGCCCGCACTGCCCGACCAGCACGCGCGCGTCGAAGCCGGCGGAGAAGTAGAGGACCTGCTTGCGCCCCTCGACGCCGCGCAGCGCCGCGCGCCAGGCGTCGAGCCCGTCGAGCAGCATGCTGACGTTGTGCTGTAGAGCTGCTCGTCGGCGGTGCGCATGCGGACGACCATGACCCGCGCCACGCTGTCGATGAGCGCCTGCGGGCGCGGCTCGTCGAGGTTCTCGGTCGCGCCGGAGGCCTGCAGGTCCGTGAGGCCCAGGTCCGCCGCGAGGCCGAGCGGATCGCTGATGCGCGCGAGGCTCGGCACGCCGAGCGTCGCGATCGCGTGGCTCAGTAGCGCGCGGTCCTCGGTGAAGTTCGCGACCACGCGGATCGCCGTTCTGGACGTCGAACGTCGCGACGGCAGCGAGGTCCGAGGCGCCAGCCGGCGGCGCACGAAGTCGCCCGCCGCGCGCCGCGCGCGGTCGAGGCCCGGCAGGTCGGTGAACGACTTGTCGAACAGCAGCAGGAAGCGCCGCCGCGCGGCGGAAGCGACCTTGAGCTCGTCCTGCTCTTCCGCGTCGGTCGTGTCGACGTAGCGGAACGAGACGACCTCGGCGGGCCGCCCGTCCTGCTGCACCTCGAAGTCGGCGGCGGTCAGGCCGCGCACGGCCTTGCCGTCCTTGTCGATCACGAACACCGGCAGCAGCACGAGCGACACGTCGGAGCTGAAGACCGGCGTTGCCGTGCGGCGTCGGCGCGGGCTTCTCCTGGGCCGAGAGCCCGGCGGACAGCGACGAGCGCGAGCGGGGAGCGCTACGCGAAGAAGGCGCATGGGGAGCGCGAACGGCCCATCGGAACACAGCGCGAGGCGCCAAGTAAAGGTGCTTTTCGGCCAAGAACTTGGACGTTTTCATGGACGAAGTTCGGGTTTTTGAACCTCGTTCGCGCCGGATGGATCAAATGCTCCGGATCCAAGCCGGTGGCCTTGGACAAAATGCTGGATTGACAAACGTTTACGGAACAAACTGAATGTTCAAACGGTTGGCACACCGGTTGCTCCGCGATTGCTCAAACTCCTGTAGCTCGGAGTGCATTGGCCGGGCTCGCTATCGGGCCTGGTGAGGGAGGTCTAGAAGTGACCAAGAGAATCCTGGCCCTGGCGCTGGGGCTGGTCCTCGCCCTGTCGGGCGCGGCCACGGCCCAGATCGCCACCGGCAACGTCTACGGCGTCGCCAAGGACGAATCCGGCGCGCTGCTTCCGGGCGTCAACGCCACGATCACCAGCGAGTACGGCACGCGCTCGACGGTGACCGGCGCGGACGGCGCCTTCCGCTTCCTGAGCCTCAACACGGGCGACTACACGGTGACCTTGACGCTCGCCGGCTTCGCCTCCGTGGCACGCAAGATCAAGGTGACCACGGGTGAGAACGTCGAGCTCGACTTCGGCATGAAGGTCTCGGGCGTCGCCGAGACGATCGAGGTCCAGGCCGAGACGCCGCTCGTCGACAGCAAGCGGCGCGGCACGGCGACCACGATGACGAGCGACGAGCTCAGCAAGGTGCCGAACGCGCGCGACCCCTGGGGCGTGATGCGCGCGGTGCCGGGCGTGATGGTCGACCGCGTCAACATCGCCGGCAACGAGAACGGCCAGCAGGCCACCTCGTCCTCCAAGGGCCAGCCGAGCGCCGAGAACACCTGGAACATCGACGGCATGGTGATCACCGACATGTCCGCCACGGGCGCGTCGCCGACGTACTTCGACTTCGGCGCCTTCCAGGAGATCACCGTCACGACCGGCGGCACCGACCTGACGATGGCGACGGGCGGCGCCGGCATCAACCTCACCACGCGCCGCGGCACCAACGCCTTCCACGGCAGCGCCCGCTACATGGTCGCCGACGAGGACCTGTCGTTCGGCAACATCAACGACCAGGCCCAGTCACCCTTCACCCCCAACAGCCTCGCCGTGGATCCGCGCCTGCGCAACGGCGACGGCACCTACCGCGACCAGGGCGACCGCATCAAGAAGATCACGGACTACGGCTTCGACCTCGGCGGCCCGATCATCAAGGACAAGCTCTGGTTCTACGGCAGCTACGGCAAGCAGGACATCAAGCTGCTGCGGCTCGACCAACACTCCGGACAACACGCTGCTGCCCTCCTACAACGCCAAGCTCAACTGGCAGGCCACGCGGCAGCACGATGGTGTCGGCCTTCTACTTCCTCGGCAGCAAGCAGAAGTTCGGCCGCTCGCCGGGCACCGGCCTGCAACGAGGCGACAGCTTCCTCTGTGAACCAGGACAACGCCTACACCGACGGCGGCCTCCCGGCGGCCTCTGGAAGCTGCAGATCGACCACACCTTCTCGCCGAACCTGTTCGTCTCGCTGAAGGGCATGTACTACGACACCGGCTTCAGCTCGCGCCGCGCGGCGACATCGCGGATCGTACACGCTCGACTCCGTCGCGAGCCAGGCGATCGGCTCGCTACCACGACTACCTGGCCGTCCGGCCGCAGAAGAACCTCGACCGGCGACGGCAGCTACTTCTTCCAGGGCATGGGCGGCAGCCACGAGCTGAAGTTCGGCTTCATCTACCGCGACATGAAGACGCACTCCGCCACGATCTACAGCGGCAACCAGCTCACGGGCCACATCGACAGCGCGACGAACATCTATCGCGCGGCTCTACCGCGGCACCGACCTCAACTACGGCGGCAAGTACCTCAACGTCTACCTCGGCGACATGTTCACGAAGGATCGCTTCACCTTCAACATCGGCCTGCGCTTCGACAGCCAGAAGGCCAAGAACCTCGAGAGCTCCGCTCCGGCCAGAACGCGGCCTTCCCGATCGGCTCCCGTCCGCCGTCTTCGCCGGCAACGACGACTACCTGCAGGACTGGAACAACTTCTCGCCGCGCGTCGGCCTGAGCTACGCGCTCGACGAGTCGCGCCGGACGATCGCTGCGCGCCTCCTACGCGCGCTACTACGAGCAGCTCGCGTTCGGCAACGTCACGCGCGAGAACCCGACGAGCGTCGGCTACATCGCAGTACGGCTGGAGCGACGCGAACGGCGACCGCTTCGTGCAGCCGGGCGAGGTCGAACTTCAACGACTTCCGCTACGTCGTCGAACGTCAACCTGGCCAACCCCGGCTCCGTCTCCGCCGACACGGTCAACAAGGTCGACCGCGACCGCAAGCCCCGCTCGGACGACGAGTTCATCCTCGGCCTCGACCGCGAGCTGGGCGCGAGCTTCGCGGCCGGCGTCGCGTTCACCTACCGCAAGGCCAACAACTGGAGCGACGCGCAGTACCGCTTCAGCGGCGCCTGCAGCGACCCGACCAACCCGACGAAGGCCACCTGCCCGCTGATGGGCGCCTCGGACTACACCGCGAACGCGCCGGTCACCCAGAACGGCTACACGGCGTTCAGCTACTCGCCGAACGCCGCGATGGCCACTCGCCGGCCGCACGGCCGCCTGACGACGAACCGCGACGGCTACTCGACCGCCTACAAGGGCCTCGAGCTGACGCTCAACAAGCGCCTGTCGAACAAGTGGATGGCCCGCGTGGCGTTCACCTACGCCGACTGGACGCAGAACGTCGACCTGAAGGTCGGCACGAACGGCAACCCGACCCCGCGCTCGGGGGCGGCAGCCGGGACGGCGACAACCTCGTGGACGGCGACCAGGTGTCGCCTCGTGAGCGGCGGCTCCGGCAAGGGCTCGCTCTACTACACGGGCCAGAAGTGGCAGTTCTACGGCGAACGCGCTCTACCAGCTGCCGTGGGGCATCGACCTTTCGGGCACCGCGTGGGGCCGGCAGGGCGGCCTGAAGCCGATCTTCCTCAACATCGCGGCCGGCCAGGACGGCACGCTCGCCGTCGCGGCCAACGCGACGATCGAGGACGAGCGCTACGGCAACGTCTGGGACTTCGACCTGCGGCTCGCCAAGACGTTCCGCTTCGGCAAGCAGCCGTACCTGACGCTGGCTGCCGAGTGGTTCAACGTGGCGAACTCCGGCCAGGTGCTGATCCGCATCCGCCAGGCCAACGCCGCGGCCTACAACCGGATCGACGAGGTGCTGAACCCGAGCATCTTCCGCCTCGGCGCGACCTTCGGCTTCTAGCCGGATCGTCCGTCCGTTCGACGGCCCCGGGGGCGACCCCGGGGCCGTTTTTCATTGGAGCAGCTTCCGCACCCGCGCGATGTCCCTGGCCTCGAGCGCCGGCGGCGCCGCGCGCAGGTAGCCTTCGAGATACGGGCGGGCCTCCTCGCGGCGGCCCGACTGCCAGAGCTCCGAGCCGAGGTTGTAGAGCGTCTGGTAGTCGCCCGGGTTGAGCGCCGCCGCCCGCTTCCAGCGCTCGACCGCCTCGGGCATGTGGCCCTCGCGCGCCGCGATCACGCCGAGGCTGTTGTGGGCGCGCGCGACGTCGGGGTCGACGTCGAGCGCGGCCTCGAAGGCCTGCCGCGCGCGGGCGAGATCGCCGCCCGTCAGGTAGACCGTGCCGATGTTGACGAGCACCTGCGTGTTCGTGGGGTGCGCCCGCCGCGCGCGGGCGAGCACGTCGAGCGCCTCGCGCGGCTTGCCCGAGCTCGAGAGCGCCACCGCCAGCGCGTTCAGCACGTCGAGGTCGTCGTCCTCGCGCTCGAGCCAGGGCTCGAGGAAGCGGGCCGCGTCCCCGGGGCGGCCCGCCTCGGTCAGGTAGACGGCGAGCAGCGCCGCGGACTCCGGCGTCGCGCGGCCGCAGCTCGACCGCGCGCCGCGCGGCGGCGATCGCGCCCTTCATGTCGCCGCGCGCGCGCTCGAGGTAGGCGACCTGGAGCTGGGCGACGTCCATGTCTGGCCGCTGCGCGAGCACCTCCTGCCCGACGGCGATCGCCTCCTCGATCTTCCCCGCGCGGTAGAGCGCGAGCATCGTGGTTGGTCTTCGCGTCGAGCTCGATCAGCCGCTTCGGGTCGTCGTCGGCCGTGAAGCGCTGCTTCGGGGCGAGCGGCTGCGCCGCCGCCACGTAGCCGAGCGCGCGCAGCCGCTCGCGGGTCTCCGCATCCTCCTCGCCGGCGCGACGCCGCGGTCGCGCGCGCGGCAGCTGTGCGAGCAGCGCCGCGCAGCCGCTCGAGGTCCTGCGGCCGCGCTGGCCGCGAGGTTCTTCGCCTCGCGCGGGTCGGCGGCGAGGTCGTAGAGCTCGGGCAGCGGCAGGTCGATGTACTTCAGCGCGCCGTCGCGCACGCCCGTGGAGCGGCGCCCAGCGGCGGTTGATCGAGGCCGGTGAGCGCCTCGAAATAGCCCGCGGGCGGCTCGCCCGCTCCCTGCCCGCGCGGCAGCGCCAGCAGGCTCCGGCCGGCGAGGCCCTCCGGCGGCCCCATCCCGAGCGCGTCGAGCACGGTCGGGACGAGGTCCACGTGCCGGACCGGCTCGCCACGACGCGCGGCCGGAAGAGCGACGGCGCGTAGAGCACGAGCGGCACGCGCAGCGTCGCCTCGTACGCGAAGACGCCGTGGGTCGCCTCGCCGTGCTCGCCGAGCGACTCGCCGTGGTCGGAGGTCAGGATCACGAGCGTGCGGCCGCTGCGGCCCTGCTCGAGGAGCGGGCGCAGCAGCGGCTCGAGCGCGGCGTCGGCGGCGGCCACCTCGCCGTGGTACGCGTCGGGCGCACCCGCCGCGAACGCTCGGGCGGCGTCGTACGGCGAATGCGGCTCGTAGAGGTGGACGAAGGCGAAGCTCGGACCGCTGCCGGCCGCGAGCCACCGCAGCGCCTCGGCCACGGTCGCGCGGCCGGGCGCGCTCCGGCATCAGGAAGCCGCGGCTCCACTCCCCGCCCGCCACGCGCGAGTCCCTAGCGGTCGAAGCCGTTCGCGAGGCCGAAGCGCTCGTCGAGCACGAACGCGCTCACGAAGCCGCCGCTGCGATAGCCGCGCGGCTTCAGCAGCGCGGCGAGCGTCTTCGCGTCCTTCGGCACGCGGAAGCCGTTGTTGTCGCGCACCCCGTGCGCGAACGGCAGCAGGCCCGTGAGCATGTTCGCGTGCGAGGGCAGCGTGACCACGTTGTGGGCGTGCGCCGCGTCGAAGCGCACGCCCTCGCGCGCGAGGCGGTCGATCCACGGCGTGCGGGCGCGGGCGTTGCCGTAGGCGCCGAGCGCGTCCGCGCGCAGCGTGTCGATCGACACGAGGAGCACCGAGAGGCCCGGGTCGCGCGGCAGCGCCGCGGGATGCAGCCGGCCCCAGCCGAGGTAGCCGATCCCGGCGAAAGCAGCGGCGACTACGGCCACGACCACTGCCACGGGCGCGCGGCTGTGGGCTTCGGCAGCGGCTGCGGGCGAAACGGGGGCCGCCGTCTCCGTGGTCGTGGGGGCTCTCTGCCGCTTCTTGGCCAGTAGGGGCTCCGGAGCCTCCATTCTAGCGGGGCGACACGCGGGCTCCGACGGGAGCCGCGGCTCGACCTATACTCGGTTCGTCATCCAGGAGGTCGACATGCGGTCAAGGGTCCCACGCGCCCTCGCCTCGTGCCTCGCCCTGCTCCTCGCTGGAGCCCTCGCGAGCGCCCAGGATTGGAGGGGCACCGGACGCATCGAAGGCGTCGTCCAGGACGAGTCCGGACAGCCGATCGTGGACGCGACGATCAACGCCCTCTGCGCCGAGCGCGGCGGCGGCACCACGATCAAGTCGGACAAGAAGGGCCGCTTCGTGCTGGGCGGCGTCGTGGCGTGCAACTGGGCTTTCGACGTCGAGGCCGCCGGCTACGAGACCCGCAAGATCTCGATCCGCTTGCCCAGCGAGTCCGCACGGATGCAGCCCTCCAAGTTGACGCTCAAGAAGGCCGGGCCTTCCGCCTCGCCGGAGCTGCAGGCGGCCGCGGCGAAGGCCGACGCCGCCTACAAGGAAGGCCGCTTCGCCGACGCCCGCGCCGAGTACGAGAAGCTGCTCGCGCTGCGGCCGGACCTCGCGCCCACCATCTACCAGCAGATCGGCTTCTCGTACGTCCAGGAGAAGCAGTTCGCCAAGGCCGTCGAGTCGCTCGAGAAGGTGCTGGCGAGCGATCCCGGCAACGCCGCGGTGCGGGCGATCGCCGCGCAGGCGGCGCTCGAGGGAAAGATGACCGACAAGGCGAAGAGCCTGCTCTCTGCGCTCGACGAGAGCCAGGTGCAGAGCGCCGACGTCTTCTTCAACATGGGCATCAACTTCTTCAACGCCGGCGACGTGCAGGAGGCGACCTCGTACTTCGGCAAGGCGATCACCAAGGATCCCGCCCATGTCGACGCCTACTACCGCCGCGCCCTCGCGTACCTGGGCCAGGGCAAGTCGGCCGAGGCCAAGGCCGACCTCCAGAAGGTAGTGGAGCTGCAACCCGACGGCGAGATGGGGGCGGCGGCGAAGAAGGCGCTCGAGCAGCTCAAGTAGCGAGCCGCGCGCCGGCGTCCTTACTCGACTCGCACCGCGAGCTCCGAGCTGCTGGTCGCTCCAGACGCCGGATCGTAGAGGCTCATCCGGAGGAGATAGGCGCCGGGTGCCATGCCATTCGGGCGCAGGGTCAGCACGTAGCGCCCGACGCCGTCGGCGTCCGGCACGAGCCGGGTGAGGTCGAGCGGCACGTCGCGCGAGCTGCCCGAGGCGTCGACGAGCTCCGACTCGAACTCCACCTCCTCGGCGCGGTCGCTGCGAATGCGCCCACCCCAGGCCATCACGCAGACCTCGCGCGCGACGCCGTTCGCGAGCGTCGGCCGCGGCTCGGCGGTGAAAGGGGTCTCGGCGAGCCGGAACGGGATCTCGAGCCTCGGCAGCCCCCGCGAGGGCGCCGGCAACACGAGGCGAGTGCTCGGATCGTCCATAGCGAGCGGCGGCGACAGCACCATGCGTCGCCTTCGGACTCGGGCATCTCGACCCGCAGCCGCAACGAGCCTGTCCGCTGGGACGACTTGTCGCGCACGAAGAAGCGCAGATCGACGGGGCCGCCCGGCACGGCGAAGGACGTGATGAACTGCAGCCCCTTGGCCTCGAGCGCGGTCCTTACGGCCCAGGTCGACGACCGGCGAAAGCGTGACCACGTCCCGCACTGCCCCTCCGCGTCGAACGCGTAGCCGAACAGCTTCGAGGCCGAGCTGATTCGCGCTTCGCGCCGTGGACGAGCGCGGGCCGTCCGCCTGCAGGATCACCGGGAGCGACAGCGCTCCCTCGCGTTCCGGTACGGAACGGCCACGGCCGAAGCGGATCGCCCCGCCGGTAACCCCTTTACGATCGCCTCGGCGGCGCGAGCGTTCCCGACGGCCGGGCTCGCCTCGCTCCCGCGCGACTTCAGCACGTAGCCGCGGCGGTGCGAGACCGACGAGCCCGTGGCCGCGACGCGCACCTTGAGCTTCGTACGCTTGTCCGGCTTGTCGTTCGGGTTCTGCGGCTCGAAGCCGAGCACGTAGTAGCGGCGGCTGCGCCGCCAGCAGCTCCTCCAGGCCGGCCTTGAGATCGTTGGTGCCCGCGATGAACGGCCGCCGGTGTTATTGGCGAGCTGTGCGAGCGTGTCCCGGCCGGCCCGACCGGCTGCGGCAGGCTTCTGGTCGACGCGCGCCGCCGGCGGCGAGCCCGGTGATGTCCACGCGTATGGATCACGGTGTCCGTGCGCGCGACCGCGCGGAACAGCCTGTCGAGCGCGTCGCGCGCCTTGGAGTCGCCGAAGTAGCGGTCGACTCTGCGCTTCCCAGATCGGCCGCGGACGACGCCTCGGACGTCTCTTGCGACTCCTGTCCGCGCGCCCCGCCGAGCACGGTCGAGTCGAACCCGCCGAGAGCAGGATCACCTGCTTCCTGCCCTGAACGGAGTCGAGCGTCCGCGCGAGCACTCCGAGCCCTGCCAGGAAACCCTCCACGCGCTTTGCCGATACTGAGCCTGGTCCGGGCGCGCCATCGCGCGCGCCATCTGCAGCATCGACTCGGCCATCGGGTCCACGCGCGTGTCCGCCGGCGGCGCGCCGATGCCCGGTCCCCAGCGCGGCAGCCCGAGGTCGTAGGCGATGCTCAGCACGTCGCGCATCCGCGCCTGAGTCTCCACCACGCCGAGCCCGTAGATCGCGGCTTCGACCTGGGCTCGATCCGGAGTGAAGCTCACGAGCACGTCGACTCCCTTCTGGCTGAAGGTCGCGACGGCGGCGAGATCGCTGGGCGCGAGCGACTCGCGCACGAAGGCGAGGGCGGCCTGCCGCGCGCGCACGATCCCTCCGGGCGTCGAGAACGTCAGGTCGAACAGAAAGAGGAGCTGACGACGCGCGGCCGCCTGCACGAGGCTTCCGGCCTCGCCGCCGGCCGCCGCCTCGGATGCGTCGACTGGCAGGAAGGCGACGATCGGTGTCTTCTTGCCATCGTCCTGGATCTCGAAATCCGCGGCGGTCAGGTCAGCCACAGGCCGGCCGGCCTTGTCGGTCACGAAGACCGGCACCGCTACCACGCGCACCTCGGCGCCGAACACCGGCGGCTCCTGCCGCGCTTGAGGCGTCGCGGGTGCCGTGACGAGAACGAGGATCAGCGCGCCCGCGGCCGAACCTGAAGCGAATCGCTCATGCATGCGCGGCTATCTTGCTTCAAGATCGCGCGCCGGGAGCCGTCGAAGTTCTTGGACGTACAATCGCGGCCCGGAGGAGTCCAGCTTCATGGATCTTCGTCAGCGTGCCCTCGCGCGAATCCTCGTCGCCTTCCTGGTCTGCGCCCCGGGAGCGGCCGCGTCAGCCGCTGACTGGCCGGCCACAGGCGAGCGCCGCTCGTCGTTCGACGCCGGCTGGCGCTTCCAGAAAGGCGAGCTGCCCGGCGCGGAGAAGCCGGACTTCGACGACGCGGGCTGGCGCGCGCTCGACCTGCCGCACGACTGGGCGATCGAGGGCCCGTTCGATCCGAAGATCAGCCCGCACCAGGGAGCGCTCCCGTTCTTCGGTGTCGCGTGGTACCGCAAGCGCTTCACGGTCCCGGCGGCGAGCGACGGGCGCTTCTATGCGCTCGAGCTCGACGGCGCGATGTCGAACGCCACGGTCTACCTGAACGGCCACGAGCTCGGCTCACGGCCGTACGGCTACATCGGCTTCGCAGTGGACCTCACGCCGCACCTGAACCGCGGCGGCACGAACGTGCTCGCGGTGCGGCTCGCACCCGAGCCGGAGTCGTCCCGCTGGTATCCCGGCGCGGGGCTCTACCGGCACGTCTGGATCGACGCGACCGGCCCCGTCCACGTCGCGCGCTGGGGCACCTTCGTCACGACGCCGGCGGTGACCGACGCGGAGGCGACCGTCTCGATTCGCACCGAGCTGCGCAGCCGCGAGGCCCAGCCGGCACGGGTCACCCTCGAGACGGCGATCGTGGACGACGCGGGCCGCAAGGTCGCTCGCACGTCGAGCGACGCCACGGTTCCCGCCAACGAGACCGCAAGCTCCGAGGCCCGGCTCGTCGTGCCGAAGCCCGTGCGCTGGGACGTCGAGCACCCGCGTCTCTACTCCGCGATCAGCACCGTCAAGCGCGGCGCGACGGTGCTCGACCGCTACGCGACGCCGTTCGGGATCCGCACGATCGAATGGGGACCCGCGAAGGGCTTCGTGCTGAACGGCCGGCGCGTCCAGCTCCAGGGGGTTTGCAACCACCACGACCTCGGCGCGCTCGGCGCGGCCGTCAACCGCCGCGCGCTCGAACGCCAGCTCGAGATCCTGAAGCGCATGGGCACGAACGCGATCCGCACCAGCCACAACCCGCCCGCGCCGGAGCTGCTCGAGCTCGCCGACCGCATGGGCTTCCTGGTGATGGACGAGGCCTTCGACATGTGGGGCCGGCCAAGATGAAGAACGGCCACGGCCAGTACTTCGCCGAGTGGGGCGAGCGCGACCTCGCGACATGATCCGGCGCGACCGCAACCACCCGAGCGTCGTGATGTGGAGCATCGGCAACGAGATCCTGGAGCAGGCCGACCCCGAGGGCTGGAAGGTGGCGCGGCGGCTCAGCGACATCTGCCACGAGGAGGACAAGACGCGGCCGACGACCGCCCGCTTCAACCAGATCGAGGCGCGATCCGCAACAGCTCCGGACCAGGTCGACATCCCCGGCTTCAACTACGGCGAGCGGCAGTACGCGAAGATCGTCGCCGAGCACCCGAGCTGGACGGTCGTGGCCTCGGAGACGGCCTCCGTGCGTCAGCTCGCGCGGCATCTACCACCTGCCGATCGAGAACTACGAGAAGCACGACCTCGCTGCAGATCACGAGCTACGACGTGGAGCGCCCGGCTGGGCGTACTGCCCCGACGTCGAGTTCGCGCGGCTCGAGGCCGTGCCGTCCGTCGCCGGCGAGTTCGTGTGGACGGGCTTCGACTATCTCGGCGAGCCGACGCCGTACTTCGCCTGGAACAAGCCGCGCGACGAGAAGGACTGGCCGTCGCGCAGCTCCTACTTCGGGATCGTGGACCTCGCCGGCTTCCCGAAGGACCGCTACTACCTCTACCAGAGCCACTGGACCAAGGCGCCGATGGTCCACGTGCTGCCGCACTGGAACTGGGCCGGACGCGAGGGCCAGCCGATACCGGTGATGGCCTACACGAACGCCGAGGAAGTCGAGCTGCTGCTGAACGGCCGCTCGCTCGGCCGCAAGAAGAAGGGCGAGCCCTACGTGATGCCCGTCCACCAGAAGGTGAGCGACGACCTCCACTTCACGACCAAGTACCGGCTCGTCTGGCAGGTGCCGTACCAGCCGGGGACGCTCGAGGCCGTCGCCTACTCCGGAGGCAAGCCGGTCGCGAAGAGCGTCGTGAAGACCGCGGGCGCGCCGGCGCGGATCGCCCTTGCTCCCGACCGCGCCCGCATCAAGGCCGACGGCGAGGACCTGTCGTTCGTCACCGTGCGCATCGAGGACGCCGCCGGGAACCTCGTGCCGGGCGCCGACAACCTGGTGCGCTTCACGGTCGAGGGCCAGGGAAGCCTGGCGGCCGTGGACAACGGCAACGCCGCGAGCATCGAGTCCTTCCAGGGCACGAGCCGCAAGGCCTTCAGCGGGCTCGCGCTCGCGATCGTGCGCTCGCGCCGCGGCGAGCCGGGAGCGATCCAGGTCAGGGCGGAGTCCGACGGGCTGGCTCCGGCGCGGACGGCGATCCAGACGGCGCGCTGAGCCTCCGCCGCGCCGTGCGTTCGACGGCCGTCAGAACCGGTGGATGTAGGAGGCCTTGAAGAAGAAGCCGCGCTGCGCGTGGATAGGCCCCGCCGGGTCGTCCGTGAACGCGCGCGCCGTCCCACTCCGCCGCTCGATCAGCGAGCCGTAGCCCGCGTAGGCCACGGTGCCGGGCAGCAGCTCCCAGGAGGCCAGGAAGTCGGTGAGGACGCGGTGCTGCGAGCTGTCGTACTGCACGATCGCGCGCAGCGGAGAAGCTGCGGTCGATCTGGAACGTCGTGCGCGTGTTGA
This sequence comes from uncultured Acidobacteriota bacterium, assembly GCA_963744315.1. Classification (GTDB taxonomy): domain Bacteria; phylum Acidobacteriota; class Vicinamibacteria; order Fen-336; family Fen-336; genus DATBSL01. The sequence goes on along the minus strand of CAVUTB010000004.1, from coordinate 503,595 downwards.
GGACGTCCACGGTGTAGACGCGCGTCCCGTCGCTCAGGCGGTCGAACTCCACGCGGTTCGTAGGAGACCGTCTGGTTGAAGCGCGCGCTCGGCTGCAGGCTGACCTCGACGAGTAGGGCCCTGCCGGCCCAGGTACGGATCGACCGCGTCGTAGAAGATCGAGCGCGCCGAACGCGGCGCGCGCGAAGACGTTCAGCCAGCGCGATGATCTGGGCCCCGCCGAAGACGCGCGTGCTGCCGCGTCGCGGAACGTCTGGCCCGCCCACGGCTCCTCGCCGAAGATCGTGTCCACGCGGAAGAAGCCCTGCCGCGTGAAGTGCATGCGCACGCCCGGCAGCACCACGTCCACGGGTTGCCGCCCTGGATGCGGTCCCTGCCGTAGCTGGCGAACACGAAGGGCACGACGCGCTTGAACCAGGGGTGCTTCTTGGCGTCGGGGTAGAAGCTCGGCGCGAGGAAGCTCCAGCCCTGGGTGATCGCCGACCTGGTTCAGGAACGCGGTGTCCATCTGGAAGCCGGTGTCGTAGTGCTCCACCTGGGTGACGAAGACGAACGGCTTGGTCTCGAAGGAGTAGGTCGCCTGCCCGCCCAGGCCGTCCTTGTCCTCGAGCCCGTCGGGCGAGCGGCTCGTCGGTGGCGAGGAAGCGTGGCGCTCGCGATGTGGTTGCCGCAGCGCAGCGACACGTCGGCGCCGGCCACCCGGTTGTGGCCGTGCCGAACTCGGTGTCGGTGAGGATCGCGCCCACGTAGCTGCGCGGCCGAGGCTGTACTGGCCGCGCGCGACGTAGAACTCCTTGCGCTCGCCCGAGGAACGGGTTGACCGGCTCGCCGATCGCCTGCCGGCCCGGCGCCTCGTCGCCCGCGCGCCAGCACCGCGAAGCCCAGCCTTGCCCGCGCGTGCCCGTGGTCTTGCGCCCCAGAACGGGTCCACGATCCTCCGCGTGTGGACCGCCGTGCGCATGATGGCGTCGCCGCCCACGCCCGCCAGCTCGAAGGTGCCCATGCCCTCCATGAAGAAGGGCCGCTTCTCGGAGAAGAAGAGCGGGAAGCGCTGGTTGACCTCGACCTGGAAGGCGTCGCTCTCCACCTGGCTGAAGTCGGGGTTGATCGTGCCCTCGACCGTGGCCGACGACGTGATCGCCGTACTTCACCGACAGGCCGGCGTCGGGGTCGGAGTCGGCCGGGCCGAAGCCGTCGGGCGTCGCGCGCGTCTGCCGCGCGCGAGTAGGTCGCGCTCGGGATCAGCTCGAGCGTCAGCGGCCGCTTCAGGTCGTGCAGCACCATCGTCGCGTGGCGCTCGATGAAGCTCCGCCCCGCGGGGACCTCGGGCCAGGACGCCGACATGCCCAGCCGGCTGACCCGCCGCCAGAACAGCACGCCCATCCTGACGTCGGTCCCGCTCTTGAAGCGGACGCTGGTGAGGGGCAGCCGCATCTCGACGTCGTAGCCCTGGCTCGGTGCGCCGGCCCGCGCTGTCCCAGACGAAGTCGGGCGCGGAGTTCTCGCCCGCGCTGGGCGTGGTGAGGATGTCGCCCTGCACGCCCGCGGGTTCACGAACAGGTCGTACGAGCTCTGGCCGTTGCCGACCGAGTCGAGGCTCAGCCCGACCCAGTCGTCGTTCCACATGTTGTCGCGCCGGCTGAGGGTGCTGCGCACCTTGCCGGGCTCGGGGTCCACGCAGTGGAAGGCGAAGTAGAGGTAGCGGTCGTCGTAGGCGGCGCGGACCTCGGTCTGCTGGGGGATGCGTGTCGCCGTTCAGCGGGTTGTAGGTCAGCCACTCGCGAGAGCGACAGCGCTGGCGCTCTCTCCAGGCCTCGTCGTCGAGCACGCCGTCGATCACCGGCGGCGCCGACACGCGCACGGGAGCGATCTCGGGGCGGGCGAGGGTCGTGGTGGGTGTCTGCGCGCCGCCGGACGCGACGAGAGCGATCAGGAGGGGCGAAACGAGGCCACACGGATGAGACGCCCGAAAACCCCGCAGGGTTCTTGTCCAAAAGACTGGATGAAGCGGACGACGAACCGCAAACGAAACGGAGGTCAGGACGCTCTGGACTGAGCTAGTCGGGGGGCTAATCGCCCCCCGTGCCCCCCATTGCGTTAGGCCGTCTGGATCACCCTCAGCACCCGCATGTTCTGGATCCAGATCTGGGCCGCGACCTTGCCCGCGACGTCTACGAACGCCTGGCCCGCCGGCGACTCGGGGGCCGGCCGCCACGATGGGCTGGCCCTCGTCGCCGCCCGAGCGCACGCGCGTGTCGATCGGCACCTCGCCGAGGAACGGGATCGCCCATGTCCTCCGCCATGCTGCTCGCCGCCGCCGTGGCCGAAGATGTCGGTGCGCTCCCCGCAGTGCGGGCAGACGAAGTAGGCTCATGTTCTCGACCACGCCGAGCACCGGGATGTTGAGCTGGCGGAACATGCCCACCGCCTTGCGCACGTCGGAGAGGGAGACGCCCTGCGGCGTGGTCACCACGACGGCGCCCGCCACGGCACGCTCTGCGCCATGCTCGAGCGCCACGTCGCCCGTGCCGGGCGGCAGGTCCACCACCAGGTAGTCGAGCTCGCCCCACGTCCACGTCGCGCATGAACTGCTGCACGGCGCCGTGCAGCATGGGCCCGCGCCAGATGATCGGCTGGTCGGGCGGCACCAGCATGCCCATCGAGATCACCTTGATGCCGTGCGCCTCGGGCGGCACGATGCGCTTGTCGTCGCTCGACCTCCGGCGGGCTCGGTGATGCCCAGCATCTGCGGGATGTTGGGGCCGTAGACGTCGACGTCCAGCAGGCCCACGCGCGCGCCCTTGCGCTGCAGCGCGACCGCCAGGTTCACCGCGGTCGTGGACTTGCCGACGCCGCCCTTGCCCGCGCCCGACGGCCACGATGTTGCGGATGCCCGCGACCTGCCTGGCGCCCGAAGCCGCCGCGCGCGCGACGTTCGCCGTCATCTTCGCGCGCGCCGCGGTCACGCCCGGCAGCGCGGCGACCAGCCGCTCGGCCTCCGCCTTCATCTGGTCCTTCACCGGGCAGGCGGGCGTCGTCAGCTCGATCGTGAAGTCCACCTCGCCGCCCTCGATCTCGACGTCCTTCACGAAGCCGAGCGTGACGATGTCCTTGTGCAGATCGGGGTCCTGCACGCCCGCGGAGTGCGGAGAGCACCTGCTCCCTCGTCACGCTCAAGCGTCCGTCTCCTGTCTCAGGAAGGCGTCAGGACGCGACGGCGGCCTTGTCGCGCTTCCTGCAGCTCCTGGAACTTGCTGGGCGGGCTGCCCACCATCTTGCTGCGGATCTTGCCCTGGCCGTCGATCACGAACGTCGTCGGGTAGGCCCTGGTCACGCCGAAGGCGTCGCCAGTCCGCTCGTCGCCGAGCAGCTGCCGATAGGGAATCCGGTACTCGCGCACGAACTCCTCGATCTCCTGCGGCTCGCCCGAGTCCATCACGATGCCCACCACCTCCATCGCCGCGGCGCGGTTCTTGCGGTAGAACTCGGCGTAGTCGCGGCATCTCCTTGATGCAGGGCCCGCACCAGGTGGCCCAGAAGTCCACCACCACCACCTTGCCCTTGAGCGAGTCCAGGCTCACGCTTCCGCCGTTCAGGTCGGGCAGATCGAAGGGCGGGGCCGGCCGACGTCCTTGAGCTGCGGCGCCGGCCCGCAGGCCGACGGCCAGGCCGCAGCCGACGGCGACCAGTCCGATCACGAACACGGCGAAGCATATCGACGATTATACCGTGCTGAGCGCCCGCTCTAGCCGATCGTGGCCAGGGCCGGAAACATCCTCGACACCCACTGCGCGATGCACGTGAGGCGGTCGGTGACCAGCAGCAGCCCGACTCCGATAGAGCGCGCCCGAGACGAACTCGACCGCGTGCATCCACCTGCGCAGGCCCCCCGAGGCCTTGAAGAACCAGTTGACGGCCAGCGCCGCGAGCAGGAACGGGATGCCGAGGCCCGCCGAGTAGGCGCGACAGCAGCACGACGCCCTGCCCCACCGTCTCCTGCTGCGACGCGTAGAGCAGGATGGCGCCGAGGATCGGCCCGATGCAGGGAGTCCAGCCGAACGCGAAGGCGAGGCCCACGACGTAGGCGCCGAGCGGCCCGAGCGGCCGCTGCGAGACGCTCGCGCGCTTCTCGCCGAGCAGCCACGGGATGCGCAGGACGCCCATCGTGTGCAGCCCGAGCACGAGGATGATCACGCCGCCGATCATGCCGAGCGTGCGCTTGTGCTGCTGCAGCAGCGCGCCGACCAGCGTCGCCGCCGCGCCGAGCGACACGAACACGGTCGAGAAGCCGAGCACGAAGGCGAGGCTCGCGAGCACCACGCGGCGAACCAGGTCGGTCGGGGCCGCGCCGCCCTTGAACTGGGCGACGTTCACCCCGCTGATGAACGAGAGGTAGCCCGGCACGATCGGCAGCACGCAGGGCGAGATGAAGGAGACGAGGCCGGCCAGGAACGCCGCCGCCAGCGAGACGCTCGATGCCATCTCGTGATTGTAGGCAACTCTGTGGTCTACTTGGGCGGTTCGAAGAGCCCTCGCGCGCACACGATGAGCCCATCCCGACCGCTGCGCCTGGCGATGGCCGCCCTCGCGGCGGCATGGCTCGGCACCCCGACCGGGGCCCAGGACCAGGCGCCCCCCGCCTCCGAGCTGGCGCTGCCGGCTTTCCTGGATCGGCTCGAGGCCGCGTTCCAGACCAAGGACGTCGCGGGCTGGCTGGCGCTGCGCGAGTTCGCGACACCCGAGGAGCGCACGCTCGAGGAGGAGACGCTGCGCGTCTGGTTCGCGGCCGACGAGGTCGTGTTCACGCTGCTGCGGCGCCCGAGCGCCCGGTCCGGCGAGACGCGCTTCGTGGTCGAGGCGCAGGTCTTCATCGCGACCGAGCCGCGCGCCCGCGTCGTCTTCTGGACGCTGATGATCGAACGGCGCGCGGCGGGCTGGGCCGTGGTCTCGCGGCAGGAGGTCAGCCAGATGGACGGCCTCGTGCACCTCTCGCTCGGACCGCAGGCGTTCCGCGCGCGCGGCGTGACCCTGCGCGAAAAGGAGTTCGAGCTGCGGCTCGAGGACGGCACGCTGTTCTCGTCGCCCGAGGCGGTCGGCCCCACGCTGCTCGTGTTCGTCGGCAAGGGACGCGTGCGCTTCAAGCCGGCGCCCGCTTCCGAGCGCGAGCAGCTGCGGCAGTTCTCGGGGCAGCCGTCGCTCGAGCGCGAGGTGGACTGGGCGTTCGTGCGCATCCACCCGGTCGAGTTCCAGCGCCTGGTGGCGGGACAGCCGCTCGAGCCGGAGCCGAGCCCGGGGCGGCGCCGCGCGGAGGCCGAGCGCATCTTCCGCGAGCGCTCCGAGCGCAGCTTCATCGTCGACGCCCCGCTGCCGCGCTCGCCCTGGTGGCTGATGCCGGGCGTCGCCGACGTCGTGGTCGACTTCCCCGGGGGCCGCAAGCGCGTGCTGACGTTCGCGCTCACCTCGAACGAGGTCGAGGACGTGAACCTGTTCGATCGCGACAACCGGCTGCAGATCTGCAGCTACTCCTCGAGCGGGAACGCGCCGCGCTACAGCGAGGACGACGACCGCGCGCTCGACGTGCTGGAGCACGACATCAGCGCCCGGCTCGATCCCGACAACTACGAGATCACCGCGACGCACCGCATGTGGGTGCGGCTCGTCAATCCGACCGCGACCATCAGGCTCCGGCTCGACGACGACTTCCGCGTGAGCTCGGTGCAGTCCGGCGACGGCGGCAACCTGCTGTTCTTCCGCGTGCGCGACCAGGGCACGCTGGTGGTCTCGCTCGGGCCGCTCGCGAGCCGCGAGGAGCCGTTCACGCTGGTGACGCGCTACAGCGGGCGCCACAACCCGGCGGCCGTCGACCAGGAGATCGTCCAGGTCGCCGCCCGGCAGGCGAGTCCCGACGGCAGCGACGAAGTCTTCATGGAGCGCCCGCCGATCGTCTACGCCAACCGCACCTCCTGGTATCCACGGCCGCCCAACGAGGACTTCGCGCTCGCGCGCGTCGTGCTCGACACGCCCGAGGGCTGGCTCGCCGTCACGGGCGGCGAGCAGGTCTCGTCGCGCACCAGCGGCGGCCGTACGCGCAGCGAGTTCCGCATGGCGAGGCCGGGCAAGTTCCTGACCGCGATCGTGGGCCGCCTGACCGACGTGGGCCTGCGCCAGGAAGGCGCGTTGTCGGTGCGCGGCTACGCCCTGCCGCGCACGCGCCGCGAGACGCTCGAGCAGATGCAGGAGGTCGAGCGCATGCTCGCCTTCTACGCCGAGAAGTTCGGCCCCTCGCCCTATCCCACGCTCGGCCTGGTGGTGGCGGAGGGCGAGACGCCCGGCGGCCACAGCCCGCCGGGACTGCTGTACCTGCAGCAGCGTCCGCCGATCCTGCGCGCGCGCGCCGCTGCCCGACGATCCCTCGAACTTCAGCGACCTGCCCGGCTTCTTCCTGGCCCACGAGGCGGCGCACCAGTGGTGGGGCCAGGGCACGGCGCCCGCGAACTATCGCGAGCGCTGGCTGTCCGAGGCCTGGGCCCAGTACGCGGCGGCGCTGTGGCTGCGCGAGCGGCTCGGCGAGCGGGCGTTCCTCACGATGATGGACCGCATGAGCGGCTGGGCCATGCGCCACGACGCGACCGGCCCGATCCATCTCGGCCAGCGCCTCGGGCACCTGAAGCAGGAGCCGCGCTACTTCCGCTCGGTCGTCTACGACAAGGGCGCCTGGGTGCTGCACATGCTGCGCAATCTGATGGGCGACCAGGCCTTCTTCGCGGGGGCCGCGCTCCTTCCTGGAGGACCACCGCTATCGCAAGGCGGGCACCGAAGACCTGCGCGAGGCGCTCGAGGCCGCGAGCGGGCTCGACCTCGCGCCCTACTTCCAGCGCTGGATCTACGAGACCGGCCTGCCCTCGGTGAGCTGGACGTCGACGACCGCCAGCGCGGCTTCCGGCTTCAGCACGACGGTGGACGTGCGTCCGCGCAACTTCCCGGGTCCGCTACCGCTGACGATCAGCGTCACGACCGCCTCGGGCACCGAGACGCGCACCGTCAAGCTCGCGCCCGAGGGAGGGTCTTTCAGCGTGGACACGCGCGAGCTGCCGCGGCGCGTGGCGCTCAACGAGGACCGCGGCCTGCTCGTGCAGCTGGAGCGAGCCGCCGGGAGCGCTCAGCGATAGGAGTTGCGGCGCCCTTCCTCTTCGAGGCTCGCGATGCGCGCCTTCACGTCCGCGAGCTTCCTCTGGTTGTCCTCGAGCATCTGCACGTTGGACGCGCGCCCGGCGCTGTAGAGACCGCCCGTGTCGTTGAGCGCGAGCTGGAGCTTGGTGACCATCTCCTGGTAGGCCGCTTCTTCCTTGCGCGCCTGCTCGAGCTTCTGGCGCCACTCGGCCTCCGCCTTCACTCGCGGATCCTCGGCGGGCTTCTCGGCAGTGGCCGCGCCCTCGGCTCCGGCGGGCTTGTCGCCCGCCGGCCTGGGCGGCCGCGGCACCGGCGGGCGCGGGCCGGCGGTCGGTCGACGACACCGGCGCGAGCGAGCGCCCGATGCTGTCGTCCGTATAGACCTTGGCCGTCTTGGGACTGGCCTTCCTCTTCTGCTTTTCCTTGGCCGCGGCGTCGCCGATGCCTTGGGCGGAGGCGACTGAGGCCAGAAGAAGCACGGCCCCGGTGAGCGTCGCGGCAGGCAGCAACCGCATGAGTGCCCTCCTTGAGTAACTACCTTAGATTATAGGACCAACCTCAGCCCAGAACACGAAGAATCTTCTCCAGCTCCAGGGCCTTGCGGTTCTGGGGGTCGAGAGCCAGGGCGCGCTCGACCAGCTGGCGCGCCTGCTCGTGCTCGTCCTGCAGGAAATGCCGGAGCGCGGCGGCGCTGAGGGCGACGGCCTCGGCGCTCCTCGGGTCGGCAGCCGGCGTGGCGACGGCAGTCGCGACGTGGACGGGCGCGGGCGCCTGCCCAGCCTCCGCCGGGACCCGGGCTGGCAGCGCCGTCGAGGGCGTGTTGGAAGACGCCTCCGCGGACGCCGCCTCGGGCTCGGGGCGCGCTTGCGGGCGCCCCGGCAGGGGCGCCGCCGGAGCCGGCGCCGCGAGCAACGCAGCCGCCTCGGCCAGCTCCTGCGCAGAGCCGCGCCGCGGGCGCGTGCCCGGGCATGAACAAGAGCGCCTCGCGCACCGCCGCCTGCGCCTCGACGATGCGGCCCGCGCCTGCGTAATCGCGCGCGCGCGTGACGAGGTCGTCGGCGCGCTTGCGTAGCGCCCTCCTCGTCGAGATAGACCTGCAGCTGCAGGTAGCGCGGGCTCCACGGCGCGAGGCGCTCGACCTTCTCGGCGATCTCCGTCGCGAGCTTGAGCTGCCCGTCGGCTGCGTACGCGAGCGCCATCCCGACGAGCGCGTCGACCTCGCGATCGACCAGAACCGACTCGATCTCGGTCATCGAGCGCCGTGCGGCCTCGTCCTCCGAGTCGCGGTGGAGCAGCTGGCGGACGCCGTCGAGCGCGTCCTCCAGGCGGTCCTCGGCGCGGGCGCGCGTGACGTTCGCGAGCAGCTCCTCGCGCTCCGGCGGAATCGTCTCTCCCGCTTCGGCCGCCTTCTCGCGCAGGCGCGGCGCCGTCTCGCGGACGAGCTGCACCAGGTCGGCATGCACCTCCTCGAACGAGGCATGCCGCGCGTCGGGCACGCGGGCCAGGCTGGCGGCCAGCACGCGCTCGAAGCCCGGCGAGAAGGCGTTGCGCGGCAGGCAGGCGAGGTCGGGCTCGCAGCGCGTGATGCCGCGCACGATGTCGGTGCTGGTGTCGCCCGGGAAGGCCTTCCGGTAGGCGACGAGCTCGTAGACGATGGCGCCGACCGAGAAGATGTCGGCGCGGTGATCGGGCTTGCGCCCGATCAAGCAGCTCCGGCGCCCGGTAGTGCAACCCCGCGTCGAGCGGACCGACGTGCTCGAGCGCCTTCAGGTGCCACGAGCCGAAGTCGACGAGCTTCACCTCGCCCGTCGGCGCGAGCCGGATGTCGGCGGGCTTGAGGTCGAGGTGCAGCACGCCCTCGCGGTGCGCGTGCGCGAGGCCCTCGCAGATCTGCCGCCACACGTCGAGGACGCGCTCGATCGGCAGCAGCGACCGTCCGCGAAGCACCTGCGCGAGGCTCACTCCGGGACGAACTCGGTCGCGACCCAGGGCCAGCCTTCGTGGTCCCCGACGCCCAGCACCGCGGCGACGTTCGGGTGCCCGAGGGCGCCGGCCGCCTGCGCGTCGCGCTTCACGCGCGAGATCGTGCCGGTCACGTCCTTCGGGATGGTGTTGAAGAGCTTGATCGCCGCCGTGCGGTCGGACTCCGCGTCCCAGCCCACGAACACCACGCCGCTCCCGCCGCGGCCCAGCTCGCCCCGGACCTCGAAGGGACCGAACGCTTTCGGCGCTTCCAAACGTCCTCCCGCAGGGCGATTCTATCCGCTTCGCGGCGGCGCCGCGCCGCGTGCTATCGTGGCCCGCGCTTCATGGTCATCGGCATCGGACTCGACCTGGTGGAGACCGCGCGAGTGGCGCGCGCTCTCGAGCGCTTCGGCGAGCGCTTCGTGAAGAAGCTGATGGACCCCGAGGAGGCCGCGGCGCTGCCCGCCTCGCCGCCGGAGCGCTCGCTCGCGCTCGCGCTCGCCGTCGCCGGCAAGGAGGCCGCGAGCAAGGCGCTCGGCACCGGCTGGAGCCAGGGCGTGCGCTGGCGCGACGTCGTCGTCACGGCGGGACCCGAGCCCTGCGTGCGTCTCGACGGGCGCGCGGCCGCGGTCGCGCGCGCGCGCGGCTCGAGCGGGCGCAGCCGGCTCAGGCTCAGCGTGGACGGAGCGCTCGTGATCGGCGAGTTCTGGCTGCTTTCGTGACGCCCCGCGCCCCGCTGCGAGGACAAGGTCGCGCGGCGAAACCTGCTGGTGACGGTGGCGATGGTGTTCGCCGTCTTCACGGGCTTCGCGTTCGTGCTGCCGTTCCTGCCTCTCTTCGTCCGCGACCTGGGCGTGGAAGAGCCCGAGGCGGCCGCGCTCTGGGCCGGCGTGCTGATCGGCATCGCGCCGCTGCTCGCCGGCCTGCTCGCGCCCGTCTGGGGGCGCCTCGCCGACCGCCACGGCCAGAAGGGCATCGCCGTCAAGGCGCTCGTCGCCTACGTGATCCTGCTCGCGCTGAGCGCGGCCGTCCGCAACGCCCCGGAGCTGCTGGCGCTGCGGATCGGGGTCGGTCTCTTCGGCGGCATCGGCCCGCTCGGCCTCGCGATGGCGACCGCGCAGGCGCCGCGCGAGGACACCGGCCGCGCCGTCGGCCTGATCCAGGCGGCGCAGATCCTCTCGGCCGCGATCGGCCCGCTCGCCGGCGGCATCCTGGCCGACGCGATCGGCATCCGGCGGACGTTCCTGGTGACGGCGGCGCTCTGCGTGCTCGCGCTCGTGCTGCTGCTCGTCTGCTACGAGGAGCGCGCGCCGCGCGAGCGCGCCGCGACGGCCGCGAGCGCGGGCTTCCGGCGACGTGATCGCGATTCCGGGCGTGGTGCGGGCTGCTCGGCGTGCTGTTCGTGGTGAACTTCATCGGCCGCTCGTTCACGCCGATCCTGCCGCTGCACCTCGGCGGCCTCGGCTTGCCGCCCTCGCGGCTCGCGTCGGCGACGGGCGTCCTGATCTCGGCCTACTCGCTCGCGGCCGCCACGCTCGGCGTGGGCGCTCGGCCGCCTCAGCCGCTCCCACGCCCCAGAGCGGCTGCTGCTCGCGACGCTCGTGGGCGGCGCCCTGATCGTGGCGCCGATGGCGCTCGTGCCGAGCTTCGAGCTGATGCTGGCGCTCGCGGTGCTGCTCGGGCTCGTGGGAGGCGGCTCGCTCACGCTCTGCTACACGATCGGAGGCCTGATGGTGCCGCAGGAGGTACGCACGACCTCCTTCGGCTTCTTCTCGGGCGCGGCGCTCTTCGGGGGAGCGCTCTCCCCGACCGTCGCGGGGCTCGTCGCGCACGCCACGCTCCGCGGCATCTACTTCGTGGACGCCGCGCTCTACGTGCTGCTGGCGCTGGCGCTCACGCGCCGAGGAGCGCTGCGGACGCCGGCCCGGGTGTAGAGTCGCGCCATGAGGGTGTGCCACCACTGTGGCCGCGAGCTCCAGATCTTCTCCGCCAAGGTCGAGCGCACGGCCGGCTGCCCGTACTGCCACTCCGATCTCAAGTGCTGCCTCAACTGCCGGCTGCACGATCCCGCCGCCAACAACCAGTGCCGCGAGCCGCAGGCCGAGTGGCAGGCCGACAAGGACAAGGCGAACTTCTGCGAGTTCTTCGAATTCCGCGTGGTCTCCCCGCTCACGCAGCCGGGCCTGAGCGGCGCGCAGTCGAGCGAGCAGAAGGCGCGGGCGGCCTTCGACTCGCTCTTCGGGAAGAAGAAGTAGAGGGCGCCCGCACGCGGGCATGACGAAACAGGAGGGCCTCGACCGCTGGCGGCTGGCCGACGGCGAAGAGGCCCGCCTGACGCCGGGCGCGGCCGCGGACGCCGAGGTCTGGAGCCGGGGCTTCCTGCCGTTCCGCGTGCGCTCCGAGGGATCCTACCGGCTGCGGGCGGCCTTCCCCGGCACGGCCGTCGTGCTCGGGCCGCTGACGTACGAGGTGCTGTCCGAGACCGAGCTGCCCGAGGACCGCCTCGTCGTCTATCGGATGCGCCACTGGCCCGAGGGCGAGGTGGTGCGCGACCGCGTCGTCTACGGAGAGGCCCTGGTGCGTTCGGCGCAGGCCGAGCGCGAGCTCGCCCTGAGGCGGGCGCGGGCGCGTCCCTTCCGCTTCCTGCTCTACCCGATCGTCGGCCTGCTCCCCGAGGAGGACCAGGTCCGCCTCTCCGAGCGGCTCGGGCTCTACGCGGTCACGGCGACGCTGGTCTCGGGGCTCGTCGAGGCGTTGGTGATCCTGGTCGTGCCCGTGCTGCTCTCGCAGCGCGGCCCCGCCTCCGCGATCTTCGCCGTTTCGGGCTCCGGCGCCTTCGGGCTGCTCGCGCTACCGGCGCTCGGTCGAGCCTTCGCGGCGTTCTTCCTGCGCGAGACGGGAGGCTCGGCTCCCGTGGTCCTGCTGTGCGAGGCGCTACGGGCGCTCGGCGTCCGCTTCGCGCGCGCCGACCGCACGCTCGTGCCGCTCACGCGCGCCGCCTTCTGGGAGCGCCTCGCGCGGCCCGACGTCGTGACCGCCGACGGTGATGGCTCGCTCGTGTACCGCGGCCTGCTCCCGCACCTGAGCTGGGACGGCTCGCATCCTCTCGAGTGCGGCGGCGACTACTGGCAGGTGGTCCCGGAGCCGGTCGTCCTCGACCGCGGCCGGCTGGTCCACTCGTACCGTCTGGTGCCGATGGCGAACGCGGCCGACGCCGGGGGTCGCCCCCCGCAGCCCCCGCCGCCTTCTGCCTACGCCAGCGAGGTGCTCGCGGGCGTCCGCAGCGAATGGGACCAGTGGAACGAGGGCTTCAGCGGGCTCACGTCCCTGCTCGCCGCAGAGCTCCAGGAGCGCGCGTTCGACCACCGGGGCGGACCCTCGGCCGTGCGGCGCGCGGCGCTCTGGACCGCTGCGGCCGAAGCCATCCTGGCGATCTATCTGCTGAGCTTCCTCCCCGGGCCTGCGGGAGATCCCCTCGGTCCCGTCATGGGTGTCGCAGCCGTGGTGTTGCTCGCCGACGCCGCGTGGCGGACGCGAGCCGCGCTCGCCGGGCGCTACGCCCCGAGCCTCCTTCGCTTCGTCGTGCCGAGCGACCTGCTGCGGCCCGAGAGGATCGCCTACCTGGCCCACCGGGAAGCCGAGCGGAAGGCGCTCGGATCGCCGCGGGGTCTTGCGGTCTTACGGATGACCTGATAACCTGTTTTCATAGGTTTTTTCATCCTGTGAAGGAGCGCGCCCTCGCCTCGGCACCTCGAGCGTTGGACCGGGCCCTGCCCGTCCCGCTGTATCACCAGCTCAAGTCTTTGCTGCTCCGAAGGATAGAGGTCGGGGAGCTCGGCCCGCACGCTCGTCTCGAGACCGAGGACCAGCTCGCGGCGTGCTACCGCGTCAGCAAGGCCACCGTGCGCCAGGCGCTCGGCGAGCTCGTTCACGAGGGCTATCTGCGCCGCGAGCAGGGCCGGGGCACGTTCGTGGCCGAGGCCAGGGTGGACCAGGGGCCGACCGAGCTGACGAGCTTCACCGACGACATGCGGCGGCGCGGCTTCGCGGCGCACTCGCAGCTGCTCGGCCGGGCCGTCGTCCCCGCCGACGCGGCCACCGCGGCGAAGCTGCGGATCGCGGCCGGCGCGCGGGTCTTCCGGCTCGAGCGGCTGCGCACGGGCGACGGCGAGCCGCTCGCGATCCAGATCGCCCACATCCCGCTCGAGCTCGCCCCGGGGCTTCCGGGCGAGCCCTTCGAGTCGGGCTCGCTCTACGAGACGCTCGAGCGCCACGGGCTCGTCCCCGTCTCGGCGCACGAGCGGCATTGGGCGGCGCTCATCGAGCGGGCGCAGGCGCGGCTGCTGCGGGTCGCCACGGGATCGGCGGTGCTGTGCGCCGAGCGCGTCGCGTTCCTGCGCGACGGCCGCCCGCTGGAGTACACGAGCTCCGTGATGCGGGCCGACCGCTACCAGATCACGCTCGACCTCGTCAGAGGCGACGGCGTGCTGCGGCCGGTGCGCAACGTGGTGGAGCTGGACGGCCATGGGAGCGGCGCCCGCGCGTCCGCTCGGCAGGGAGAGAACAAGAGGAGGATCGGATGAGGACAGCAGTCGTGCGCACAAGGACGCTGGTGCTCGGGCTCGCGTTGGCGGCCCTCTGCCCCGCGCTCTACGCCCAGACCGGCGCGGCATCGATCACCGGCATCGTCAGCGACGCGACCGGCGCCGCAGCGCCGGGCGTCACCGTGACGGCCGTCAACCAGGCGACCAACGTCGAGTACTCCGGCACGTCGAACACGGCCGGCAACTACACGATCACGTCGCTTCCCGTCGGAACCTACGTCGTGAAGTCCACGCTCACCGGCTTCAAGACCTCGACCACCAAGCCGATCGAGCTCGAGGCGAAGCAGATCGCGCGGCTCGACTTCAAGATGGAGGTCGGCGCGCTCGAGGACTCGATCGAGGTGGTGAGCCAGTCCCCGCTGCTGCAGACGCAGTCGGTCACCGTGGGCGAGGTCATCTCGGGCAACACCGTGCAGTCGCTGCCGCTCAACGGCCGCAACCCCGGCCAGCTGGCGCTGCTGCTGCCGGGCACGATGACGCCGCGCCCGCAGGCCTTCACCGACATCGGCGCGGTCAACCAGGCGCGCCCGTTCGTGAACGGCCACCGCGAGCAGGTGAACAACTACACGCTCGACGGCCTCGACGTGAACGAGACGATCGACAACCGCGTCTCCTACCAGGCCAGCCCCGACGCGCTCGCCGAGATCAGCGTGGAGACGAACAACTACGCGGCCGACACCGGCAACGTGGGCGGCGCCGTCATCTCCAGCGTGATCAAGTCGGGCGCGAACCAGTTCCGCGGCAACGTGTTCGAGTTCTACCGCAACAGCGACATGGACGCGAACAGCTGGGAGAACAACCGCTCGTCGGCGGCGAAGGCCGAGCGCAAGCAGCACATCTTCGGCGGCGACGCTGGGCGGCCCGATCATCAAGGACAAGCTCTTCTTCTTCGCCGACTACCAGGGCTCGTGGCGGGACAGCCCGGGCTCCGCGCTGCGGTCGGTCGCACCGGCTACCTGGCGCGCAGGCGACCTGTCCAGCCTGCTGCCGGCGACGGTGATCCGTGACCCGCTGACGGGGCAGCCGTTCCCGAACAACCAGATCCCGCTCGGCCGGATCAGCCCCACGGCCCGCGCGCTGCTCGGCGACACCGCGAACTACCCGCTGCCGAACCGCGACGTGAGCGGCGTCTCGAACAACTACGTGGGTCCCACGCTGACGACCTTCCGCGCGCACCAGGGCGACCTGCGCGCTCGACTGGAACGCCTCGGCCAGCGACAAGGTCTGGGGCCGCTTCACGTTCGCCAAGTACAAGGACGAGACGACGGAGAACCCCTACGGCCTGTCGCTGGGCTCGCTCAACGACCAGCCCTTCTGGAACGTCGGCGTCAACTGGAGCCACGTGTTCGGCCCGTCGGTGATCAACGACGCTGCTCGTCGGCTACAGCAACACGACCGTCGTGTGCCAGACCTTCGACTGGGCCGGGATCGGCGACGCCAACGCGAGCTACGGCATCGCCGGCGGTCAGCGTCGATCCCCGGGCTGAGCTCAGATCGGAGCTGCGCGGCCAGGGCCTCACGCGCCCCGGCGCGATCGCGACCGACTCGCGACACCCTGGCCAAGACCTACCAGATCAACGAGAAGGTCACCTGGATCACGGGCCGCCACAGCGTGAAGTTCGGCGGCCAGTGGCTGTACTACGACCAGCAGCGCTTCTACGCCGGCAACAACGGCGTCCTCGGCTTCATCAGCTACAACGGCGCCTTCTCGGGCTCCGCGTTCTCGGACTTCCTGCTCGACCAGGCGTCGGGCAAGGGCCGTGGGGGCGGCGATCCCAACGACCCCTGGACCCACCTCCAGCAGCGGATCGGCCTCTTCGTCCAGGACGACTTCCGGATCAACCCGGACCTCACGCTGAACGTCGGCCTGCGCTGGGCCTACACCTCGCCGCTCGTCGAGAAGGACAACCGGCAGTCGAACTTCGACCTGCCGGCCCCCTTCGGCAGCGGCACCGGCGTGCAGACCTTCGCGAAGGACGGCAGCCTCGAGGACCGCGCGCTCTACCAGCCGTACTACAACGGCTGGGAGCCGCGCGTCGGCGTGGCGTGGAGCGCGACCGACCGCCTCGTCCTGCGCGGGGGCTACGGCATCTCGCAGTTCATGGAGGGCACCGGGGCCAACCTGCGGCTGCCGCTCAACCCGCCGTTCTTCTTCGAGTCGAACGTCAACTACGACCAGACGACCGGGCGCGGGATCGATCGGCACGGGCTTCGCCGACCTGGTGCCGGGAACGACACCCACCGGCAACGTGCGCGCTTTCGACCCGGACCTGCGCCCGCAGTTCACGCACCAGTGGAACGCGTTCGTCGAGTACCAGGTGACGTCGTCGATGTCGGCGCAGGTGGGCTACGTCGGCCACCGCGCCAACCACCTGGTGGCGCCGGTCGAGGGCAACCAGGCGCTCGCCGGCACGGGCGACCCGTCGACCTGGGCGCCCAAGAACACGCGGCGTCCGCTCTACCCGTACCCAGCCGCTCATCACCACGGTCGCGACGAGCGCCTCGCGCGCGCGGAGCGAATACAACTCGATCCAGGCGAGCGTGAGGCAGCGCCTCGTGCACGGCCTCGAGTTCCTGGCGTCGTACACCTACGCCAAGGGCTACACGAACAACCGCGGCTACTACGGCAGCGCCGGCGCGGCCGCGGAGGGCGCCTACTGGCAGAACACCTACGACCCGGACGCGGAGTGGGGGCCGGCGTTCCACGACATCCGCCACAACTTCATCTTCTCCGCGAACTACGAGCTGCCGTTCGGCAAGGGCAAGAAGTGGGGCTCCGAGTGGTCCGGCCTCACCAACGCGGTCCTCGGCGGCTGGAAGCTGGGCGCCATCTTCCAGGCCCGCACCGGCGTCCCCGTGACGATCATCGACGGACGCGAACCGGTCGTTGCAGGGCGAGCGCGGCTTCGAGCGCCCGAACTGCGTCGGCGACTGGGTGCCTTCCAACCAGAGCGTCACCGCTGATTCGAGCGCCCCGGCGGACTCGCGCTGGATCGACATCAACGCGTTCCAGCGAGCCGCCCTCGGCACCTTCGGCAACTGCCCGATCGGCGTCGCACGCGCGCCGGGCTACTCGAACGTCGACCTCGCGCTCGTCGAAGAGCTTCGACATGGGCGGCGACGCGGCGGCTCGAGTTCCGGGTCGAGGCGTTCAACGCGCTCAACCACGCGAACTTCGCGCCGCCTGCGCGCGACATCAACGTGCCGAACACGTTCGGCCTGATCACGACCACCGTGGGCACGCCGCGCGTGCTCGAGCTCGCGCTGAAGTTCTACTTCTGACTGTGCACGGGACGAGGCCCCCCGTCCGGGGGCAGGCTGAATCGTGCCAGCCCGGCAGCACGTCCAAGCCTGACCCGTCCGTCAAAGCTGAAAGCGCAATCCCCGACCGCGCAACCAGCCCGTCAGGCGCACGACCAGCCACGCGAAGACCGCCGAACGGACGAGGCCGAGCGGCACCGGCTGGCTGATCGCCTCGTAGGGGTTGACGCCGCCGAAGAGCGGGGCGGCGAGCTCGAAGAGCGACAGCAGGAGCGGCGCGAGCAGGTAGGCGAGCAGCGGGTTCTCGCCGGCGATCTGGACGGCCTTCGGCCATTCCCGTCGGCCCAGCACGTCCGCGATCACGAAGACCGCCACCCAGGCGGCGGTGGTGAGCGCGGCGGAGAGGAGCCCCCACGGCAGCGTCGCGTGGATCTTGCTGATCGTGAAGGCGACGTGGAGACCGTGGAGCGTGTGGAGCAGCAGGCCCGCGGCGCCGAACGCCGCGGCGCAGCCGAGCGCCCCCGCCGCGAAGCGCCACGGCGATCCCGGAGAGCGCAGGTGGCGCTCCACCAGGACGCCGAGCAGGCAGCCCGCGAGCACGACCGCGCCGTGCGTTCCGACGATGCCGCCCACGAGCGGTCCCGGGACCTCTGGCCAGCCGAAGCCGCCCGCCTTGTCGGCGAGCGCCACGCAGCCGTAGAGCCCGAGGAGCGCGGTCAGGATCGCGGGGCGCGACGAGATCACGAGGTAGAGGCTGGCGACACCCAGGTACGCCCAGCCGATGAGCCCGAGGATCCCCCACCAGTAGGGCCGCAGCTGCAGCCAGCCGCTGACGTCCTTGCCGCGGTACGCCACCACCACGAAGAGCAGGAGCAGGACGCCGAGGGCTCGCAGCGCGCGTCGATGACGCCCGCACCAGCCGTCGCGCGGCAGGCCCCAGACGAGCAGCACGCCGAGCGTCATCAGCACGTTCCAGGCGGGCAGGGACAACCACCCCGCGACGCCGTGCTCGGCGTTCACCATCAGCACGCCGATCACGACGAGCGCGGCCGCGCGCGCGACCACGTGGCGCAGCACCGCGAGCCGGCTCTCGCCGCGCGCGAGGCGCGCGCCGAGCGCGAACGGGATCGCCATGCCGACCACGAACAGGAACGCGGGGAACACCAGGTCGGTGATCGTCATGCCGTCGTCGGCGGCGCCCTTGTGGCGCAGGAACGCCGGCGCTCCCGCGACGCCGGCCACCTCGTTGACGAACAGCATCAGCAGCACGTCCGCGCCGCGCAGCAGGTCGATCGAGCGGATCCTGGCCAGCTTCACGTCGGCCACCGTCACCTCGCGTGCTGCGAAGGGTAATACAATCGGCGCGCTCGCCACCGGAGGAGACATGGAGCGCCGCGAGTTCCTGGAGCTGATCGCCACGACGCCGCTCGCGACGGCCGTGCGCGTCTCGGGCGCGGAAGAAGCGACGCCGGCGCCGAAGTACAAGGTCGTGACGCGTTACGCGCCGGCCGCGGTCCCGGGGATGCCGGGACCGTATCCGGGCCGCGTGGTGCGCACCCGCTCCGCGCGCCTGCCGGGGACCGCCGAGGCCGCCGTCGACCCGCTGCTGGTGCGCGAGATGATGGAGCGCGGCATGCGCGCGCTCACGGGCGAGAAGGACGCGCTCGCCGCCTGGCGGCGCTTCATCGAGCCGAAGGACGTGGTGGCGATCAAGGTCAACGCCGGCGGGCGGCCCTACTGCGTCACCTCGCCCGTGATCGTGGCCGAGATCGTGCGGCAGCTGATGGCGCTCGGGCTCAAGCCCGCGCAGATCGTGCTCTACGAGCGCTTCTTCGGCCAGCTCGCCGAGGTGAACTACGCGCCGCACCTGCCCGAGGGCGTGCAGATCCAGGCCGCCGAGCGCGGCAACCGCGCGCCCGAGCAGCGCGACTACGACCCGCTCACCTACGTCGAGGCGCGAGTTCTTCGGCGAGGAGGACACGCGCTCGAACATGATGCGGCTCGTCAGCGAGCGCGTGACGAAGATCATCAACGTGCCGAACATGAAGGACCACGGCGCGACCGGCGTGACCGGCTGCCTGAAGAACGTCGCCTACGGCAGCTTCTCGAACGTGGCGCGCACGCACGACAAGGGCGTCAGCCACACGCTCACCGCGTCGGCACGCTGGCGGCGGTCGAGCCGCTGCGCTCGCGCACGGTGCTGCAGATCATGGACGGACTGCGCGGGTCTGGCACGGCGGGCCGTTCGCGCCGACGCAGCGCTTCCTGTTCTTCCCGCGGCAGATCATGTTCGGCACCGACCCGGTGGCGATCGACCGGCTGCTGCTCGACGTCATCGACGACAAGCGCAAGGCCGAGGGCGCGATCTCGATCTGGGACCGCGATCCGAAGCACCTCAAGCCGAACGACAACATCGCGCGCGACGGCGACCCCAACGTCAACATCCTGATCCGCGAGCCGCGCCACGTGGAGTTCGCCGGGCGCATGGGCCTCGGCGAGTGGGAGCTCCCGAAGATCAAGGTCGAGGAGATCGAGGTTTGAGCCTCGCGCTGCTGCTCGCGGCGCTGCCGGTCCTCTATTGGGAGCAGCCCCCGGAGACGGCGGACGCGCTGCGAAAGGCCGGCATCGAGCGGCTGCGCGTGCCGCCTGCGAGCGCCGCGGCCTGGAAGGCCGCCGGCCTCGACGCGGTCCCGCTCGATCCCGCCGAGAAGTCCGAGCGCGCGGTCGTGCCGGGGCCGGGAATCGTCGGGCGCGCGGACGCGGCCTCGGCGACCCGCCGGCCCTGGATCAACGCCAACGGCTGGCGCTACCTGCGTCGTCGAAGGGCCGCTTCTTCGAGTACGGCGCCGAAGGCACGGCGGCGCTCGCGGCGGCGGAAGCCTACGCCTACGGAGCCGACCTGGTGCTCGCGATCGACCCCGCCGACGTCGCGCCCTGGGCGAGGCGCTCTCCTTCCTGCGCGGCGTGAAAGCCATGGAGCTGCCCGACGTCGCGGACGTCGGCGTCGTCGACGACGGCTCGCCGCTCACGGGCGAGGTGATGAACCTGCTCGCGCGCCGCAACCTGCTGTTCCGGCCGGTGGCCCGCGGCCGAACGGCCTTCCGCTCGTGGTCGAGCTCGGCACGCCCGCCTTCCCCGAGGCCGAGGCCGCCAATCCGGACGCCTTCGCGCTCAAGGTGCGCGCGCAGCTCACCGACGAGCGGCGCACGCTGCGGCTCTACGGCAGCGAGGTCGTGCTGGCGCGCCTCACCGGCGACGCGGGCCGGCGGCGGCTGCAGCTCGTCAACTACTCGGGCCGCAACATCCAGGGGCTGCGCGTGCGGATGCGCGGGCTGTGGGCGCCGGGCGTAGCCCAGGTGCTGCCACAGGGCAGGGTCGCCGTCGAGTCTCCGCTGCTGCAGGACGACGCGACCGAGTTCTCGCTGGGCCTGCTCGGTCCCTACGCGGTCGTCGACCTCACCGCGGCTCGCTGACCCCGAAGCGCTCCAGCCGATAGCCGCCCGCGTCCGCGGGCAGGAAGAAGTAGACCGACGTGCCGAGCGACGGCGGCAGCCTGCCCACGAACGCGCGCGCGCGCTCGACCCCCTCGACGAACAGCACGTTGTCGAGCGCGTCGCCGTCGGTCGCGCTCGCGCTCACCACCGCGACGCTCAGCACGCCCTGGACCGGATAGCCCGTCCGCGGGTCCATGATGTGGGCGTAGGTGACGCCGTCCTTCACGAAGAAGCGCGCGTAGCCGCCCGAGACGCTCAGCGCCCGGTCGCGCAGCGACACGCTCAGGGCCGTGCGGTCGGGTGCTTTCGGATCGGCGATCTCGACCTCCCAGCCGCGCGGCTCCCGGCGGCGCGCCGAGGCCGTAGACGCTGCTGCCGCCGAGGTTGACGAGCGCCGAGGCGATGCCGCGGCGCCGCAGCACCGCGGCCACGCGGTCGGCCGCGTAGCCCTTGCCGATGCCGCCGAGGTCGAGCTCGACGCCGGGCCGGTCGAAGCGCACCGTGTGCGCGCTCGCGGTCCACGACGACGTGGCGGTAGCCGACCACGGCGAGCGCGGCCCCGCAGCTGCGCGTCGTCGGGCCGCCGGCCCTCGTCGCGGAAGAAGCCCCAGGCCTTCATCAGCGGGCCGACGGTGACGTCGAAGGCGCCGTCCGAGTCGCGGCTCCAGCGCAGGCACACGGCCAGGAGCTCCGCGAGCTCGGGCGGGACCGCGACCGCTCCGCGCGCGGCCTCGCGGTTCAGGCGCGACAGCGGCGTGTCCTCGCGGTAGTGGCTGAGCAGCCGCGTCGAGGCGGTCCACCTCGTCGAGCCCGGCATCCACTGCCGAGGCGAGCGCCGCGCGCTCGGGGCCGCAGGCCCGCACCGTGGCGGCGCTGCCCATCGCGACGCGCGTCGCTTCGTGGCAGACCCACTCGGAAGGCGACCGCGCTGCGGGCGTGCCGAGCGCCGCGAGCGCCAGCAGCAGCTCCGCCGTCATCGGTCGCGCGACACGAACTCGATCTCGCGAAACGCCTCGGGCACGTGGAAGCTGTGCTGGCCCGTCGGGGCCCAGGCGAGGCTCAGGACGCCCTTCTCGGGATCCGATGGGCCGCCGGGGCGCTCGATCCTGTAGACGTTGAAGCGCCAGCGGTCGCCGACCTGCGGCGGCAGCGCGGTGCCCGGCGGCGCCTTGGCCGCGAGCGCGCCCCAGGGCAGCACGGCCACGACGCTCCAGCCGGCCGCGCGGCCAGCCGCGTCCTTCCGCGCGTGGACGCGGCTCTCGAGCCCGGCGACGTTCCAGCTGCGGTCGAAGCGGCCCTCGGCCCGGTCGATCCAGAGATCGACGACGGCGTTGACCGGATTCCACTCGACCTCGGCGTACGAGCGGCCGCTCGCGCCCACGTCGAGGAAGAGCTCGACCACCTCCTCGGTCCACAGCCGCTCGTCGCGGCCCGCGAGCGTGTGCCACGGCGACGGGTCGCTGACGTCGAAGCGCACGGCGAGGCCGAGAGGCGCCCAGAGCGCCGCGAAGCTCGTGGCGAGCGCGTCGGGCCCCCAGCGGACGCGCTGCGCCGCGCCCACGCGGCTTCGCCCGCGTCGAGCAGCTCGCGTGGCCCGGCCGTCGTGCGGCGAGCGGCGTAGCGCTCGGGCCCCGGGTCGACCGACGCGAGCGGGAAGAACGGCGACGGCTGGTGCTCGCGCGCGAGCACGGCCTCGAGCCGCGCGACGACGTCGGGGTGCCCCGCGGCGACGTCTCGCGCCTGGCCGACGTCGCTCGCGAGATCGAAGAGCTCGAGCCGCGGCGCGCCCGGCTTCGCGAGGCCCTGGCGGACGCCGGTCCAGTCGCCGATGCGAACCATCTGCTGCCCGCCGTAGCCCGCGAGCTCGCGATAGAGCCAGGGCCGCGGCTCCTGCGCGCGGCCGAGCAGCGTCGGCGCGAAGCTGACGCCGTCCACGCGCGGCGGCGTGCTCGACTCCGCCCCCACCAGCTCGAGCAGCGTCGGCAGCCAGTCCTCGAATCCCGTCACGCGATCGCTGGTCGCGCCGGCCGCGACGCGGCCCTTCCAGCTCACGATCGCCGGCACGCGCAGGCCGCCCTCGTAGAGCGAGCCCTTCAGGCCGCGGAAGGGACCCGCCGATCGGAAGAAGGCGGAGTCGGCGCCGCCGACGTCGAAGGTCGGGCCGTTGTCCGAGGTGAAGACGACGATCGTGCGCTCCTCGAGGCCGAGCTCGGCGAGGAGGTCGAGGATCCGCCCGACCTCGCGGTCGAGGCGCGTCACCATCGCGGCGTACGCCGCGCGCGGCGTCGGGTGCGGCAGGTACTCCTTGTCGCCGAGGTACGGCGTTTCGGCGAAGCGGCCGCGGTACGCGGCGAGCGAGTCCTCGGGCACCTGCAGCGCGAGGTGCGGCACGGTCGTCGGCAGGAAGACGAAGAACGGCCGCGCGCGGTTCACGCGGATGAAGTCGCGGCCGCGCGCCCAGATGACGTCGGGCGCGTAGACGTTGCCCGAGAAGGCGGCGTAGCTCGCGGGGTCGAGCGGATCGGCGCCCGCAGCGAGCTTCTGGTGCGGCGAGCTCTCGGGGTTGCCGAGCACGACGCGCCGGTCGTCGTCGTAGAGATAGGTCGGGTAGTAGCTGTGGGCGTGGCGCTGGCAGTTGTAGCCGAAGAAGTGGTCGAAGCCCTGCTTCAGCGGGTCGCCCTCCGACCCGGGCGGCCCGAGGCCCCACTTGCCCATCGCGCCGGTCGCGTAGCCGAGCGGCTTCAGGACCTCGGCGATCGTCAGCTCCGGGCCCGGCAGCGGCCACTGCCCTTCCGGCTGAAGCTCGCGGTTGTCGCGGATCGCGGCGTGGCCGGGATGCCGTCCCGTCAGCAGCACTCCGCGCGAGGGCGCGCAGACGGCGTTGCCCGCGTAGTGCTGCGTGAAGCGCATGCCCGCGCGCGGCGAGCGCGTCGAGCGACGGCGTCTCGATCTTCTGCTGGCCGTAGCTGCCGAGATCGCCTAGCCCCAGGTCGTCGGCGAGGATGAAGACGATGTTGGGCGCCGCCGCGGCGCCTTGTGCGAGCGACGGCGCGGGAGCCACGAGCGCGAGCACGCTCGCCAGGCGAGCGGTGACGAGCGCCAGCGCCTCCGCCCGCCCTCTCGGGCTCCCGGCCGCCATCTACGGCGTCGTGACGAGCGGCAGCTCGACGAAGCTCGCCTTGCGCCGGCGCGTGGTGGACGCGCTGCGTCGCCTTCCGGTAGTCCTCGGGCTTCGCCCAGAAGATGCTCGGCACGAAGGTCTGCGGATTGCGGTCGTAGAGCGGGAACCAGCTCGACTGGACCTGCACCATGATCCGGTGCCCCGGCAGGAACACGTGGTTCGCCGTCGGCAGCGCGAAGCGGTAGACGAGCGGCTTGTCGGGCGCGAGCGCCTTGGGCTTCTCGAAGCTCTCGCGGTAGCGGCCGCGGAAGATGTCCATCGAGACCGCGAGCTGGTAGCCGCCCATCTCCGGCTGCCCGGCCACCTCGGGCGGCTAGACGTCGATCAGCTTCACCACCCAGTCGGAGTCGGTGCCGCTCGTGGAGGCGACGAGGTTCGCGACCGGCTCGCCGCTGATCTTGACGGGCGCCGTCAGCGCGTCCGACACGAACGTCAGCGACGTCGGGGCGGCCGGATGCCTCGCGCTGGTCGTTCACGAGCCAGTGCGGCCAGGCGGCTCCGCCGTCGTAGCCGACCGGAAGGACCGGACGCGCGGATGTAGGGCACGGGCTTCGCCGGGTCGGAGACGTACTCCGTCGAACTCGGCCTCGCCGCCTTCGGCGCCTCGAAGCCGAGCGCCCGCCCGGCCGAGGTAGAGCGGCGTCGCCTTCGACGTGCAGCCGCTCGCGCAGCCCGCGGGCCACGCGGGAAGCCGCCGCCACTTGTTCGTGCCGGTCTCGAACGCCGATGACCGGCGCGATGTCGGCCTGCGGCGCGCCGTCCTTCAGGTACTGGTCGAGGAACGGCCGCAGGATCTCGCGCCGGAAGGTGAGCCCGGTGTCGCTGTCGAAGCGGATCGCGCCGAGCGCGCTGCCCTCGTGGATCTGCTGCCCGTGGTGCCACGGGCCCATCACCAGGAACACCTTGTCGTTCGCGGTGTCCTTCGGCTTGATCGCCTTCCAGACGGCGGGCGCGCCGTAGATGTCCTCCTGGTCCCACAGGCCGTGGACCAGCATCACCGGCACCTTGAGCGGCTGCGCCGCCAGGATCTTGTCGACGGCCTGGTCGCGCCAGTAGGCGTCGTAGCTCGGGTGCTCGAGCGAGCCGCTTCCAGAAGCCGAGCTGCTCCATCCCGCGCCGCCGCGCGAGCTCGCCCGCGCTCCCCGCCTCGAGGAACATCTCGTACTCGTCGTAGTGGCTCGACCACCACTTCATCGTGTTCCCGCGCGTCGCCTGCTGGTCGTAGATGTAGGAGAGCCCCTGCTGGCGGAAGGCGCCGTTGTGGAACCAGTCGTCGCCCATCCAGCCGTCCACCATCGGGTTCATCGGCACCGACACCTTGAGCGCGGGGTGCGGGTTCACGAGCGCCATCAGCGGCAGGAAGCCGTCGTACGAGATGCCGAGGATGCCGACCCGGCCGTTCGACTCGGGCACGTTCTTCACGAGCCAGTCGATCGTGTCCCAGGTGTCCGTGGAGTGGTCGACGGGCGTGGGATTCTGCGGGCCGGCGAGCGGCCGGTTCATCACGTAGTCGCCCTCGGACCCGTACTTGCCGCGGATGTCCTGGACCACGCGGATGTAGCCGCCCTCGACGATCGTCTCGACGGCGTTGTCGTAGCCGTCGAGCGCCGGCGCCGAGGTGGGCGCTGTCGCGGGTCGTGGTGAGCGCGGTTCGCGTCGTAGGGCGTGCGCGTCAGGAGCATCGGCGCGCCCTTGGCGCCCTTCGGCACCAGGATCACCGTGTGCAGCTTCACGCCGTCGCGCATCGGCGATCATCACGTCGCGCCGCTCGTAGTCGAAGCCGGCGAAGGTGGGCTTGAAGGTCGCCGGCGTCTCGCTCGGCAGCGCCGGGTACTTGGGCGGCGCCTGGGCGAAGGACGCAAGCGGTGCGAGCAGGACAAGAGTGCAGAAGCAGCGCGACAGCTTCATCGATGCGGCCCCTCTACAGCGTTGCGATGCAGTCGATCTCGACGAGGGAGTTTCCGGGGATGCCGCCGGCGGCGGCGATCGTCGTGCGCACAGGAGGCTCCGAGCCGAAGCGGCCGAGGAACACCTCGTTCATCGCGGCGTAGTCCTTGAGGTCGTTCAGGTACACGTTGACCTTCACGACCTTCTCCATCGAGGAGCCGGCCTCCGCGAGGCGCTTCTGGATCTCGTCGAGCACGTGCTTGGTGTGCGCCTTGATGTCGCCCTCGAAGTGGGCGCCGATCCCGGCGATGAAGACGAGGCCGCCGAACGTCGTGATCCCGCTGAAGAGCGGCGTCTTCTCGGGCTTCTTGCCGTCCCTCCAGATCACCTTCTTCACCGGCTTCTCGTCGTGCGCGCGCGCCGGCTTCGCGGCGGCGCCCGCCGCCAGCGCCGCCCCGGCGCCGAGCACGAACTTCCTGCGATTGGTCTTCGCCATTTCCTACCTCCTGCTGTAGGCGTCCCAGCGCGGGTCGCCGGTGCTGCGGTAGCCCTTCGGCAGCGTCTCCCAGTCGGGACGCGCCAGTCCGTCGAGATCGTAGACGACCTTGCCGTCGCGCAGCGTCATCTGGCAGACGAGCTTCTTGTCGGCCTTGAGCCGCCCTCCGAAGGAGTCGACGAAGCCGAAGCGGCCCGTCTGGAGGCTCAGGACGGTCACGTCGGCCGGCGCCCCCACCGAAAGATTGCCGAGCTCCTCGCGCTTGATCGAGCGCGCCGAGTTCCAGGTCGCGCGCGCGATCACGTCCTCGAGCTTGAGGCCGAGCGCCAGGAACTTGCTCATGACGTTGAGCTGGTCCTTCATGCCCGTGTTCATGCTGCCGATGTGGATGTCGGTCGAGATCGTGTCGGGCAGGAAGCCTTCCTTTATCGACGGCACCGCGACGCCCCACGAGAAGCTGCCGCCGCCGTGGCCGACGTCGAACAGCACGCCGCGCTTCCTGCCTTCCACCATCCCCGGGTTGACGTGGCCTTCGGGAGTCAGCTCGACCCGCAAGCCCGAGTAGCAGTGCGTGTAGATGTCGCCCGGCCGCAGCTTCTTCGTGACGAGCTCGGCGAGCGGCCGCTCGGGCTTGCTGGCGCCGAAGTCGACCATCACCGGTATGTTGGCGATCGTCCCCGCCTCGACTGCCCGCTCGACCGGCGTCCACTCGGGCCCCTCGTAGTGGGCGGTCTTCACGCCCACCACGACGTCCTTGTGCTTGAGCGCCATGTCGGCCGTCGGCTTCGCCTCCATGTCGGCCAGGTTCTGCTCGAACTTGCCGCCGCGCATGCCGTTGCCGACGATGTTGAGCAGCGCGAGCACGCGCGTGCGCGAGCGGTCGATCACGCGGTCCTTGAAGTCCTCGAAGTTGCGCCAGCCGGAGCAGCCCGCGTCGACGACGGTCGTGACGCCGACCCGCAGCATGAAGCCGTCGGGGTAGAGGCTGTTGTCGCCGGCGTACGAGCCCTTCTCGCCGGTGCCGGTGTAGACGTGGACGTGCAGGTCGATCAGCCCGGGCGTGACGTAGAGGCCCGACACGTCGACCACCTTGAAGGCCAGTGCCCCGTCGATCTTCGCGGCGACCGCCGCGATCTTGCCGCCGGCGATCGCGACGTCGCGGACGGCACTCGTCCCGCTCTTGGCGTCGATCACGTGGCCGCCCTGGAGCAGCAGGTCGTAGGCCGGCTCCGCGCCGAAGCCGCGCGCGCCGAGGGCCAGGCACAGCACCGTCCCGGTGAGGGTGAGACGCAGCGGGCGCATGCGCGTCAGCTCCTGCGGCTCTCGTGGCGCTTCGCCGTGAAGCGTGCCTTCAGGTACTCGCCCATGTCGAGCTCTCCCTCGATCGCGTCGCCCGCGAGCTTGCCGTTGAACGTGAAGTTGAGCGAGTCGCCGTGCGACTCGGGGTAGGAGCTGCGGATCTGGACGAGGTCGCCGTCGATCGTGCCGCGCGCCTCGCGCGTCACGAAGTCGCCCTGGTGCATGCCGTCGATCTCGCTCCCGCGCTGGCGCAGGTGGAGCGCGTGCATCAGACGCGCTCGCGGCGTACTCGATGCGGACGTCCCAGGCGCCGCTCACGTCGCCCGCGGGCGCCACCACCGGCTTCGCCTCCGCGCGGACCGGGTTCTTGAGCGCGGCGACCACCCGCTCGGCGACGACGATCTCGTCGCCCGCCGCCATCATGTACGGGCCGATCGACAGCCCGGTCTCGGTAGCGCCCTGCTTCCCGCGCGCCGGGAACAGCGACACGCGCGGCGCGCCCTCGAAGAGCTGCCGGGCGACGGCTTCGCCGGTGACGGGGATGGCCGTCTTGTCCCAGCGGATCTGCAGCGTCGGCATGCGGTTCGAGAGCCCCTCGGGCTGCGAGACGCTCGTGGTCACTCCCGGCACCGTCTGCACGCGGCGTGCGATCGTGTCCAGCCACGACTGCCACTGCTTCCACTCGGCCTCGTGGTCGCGCCGGAACCACATCTCGACCGCCATCAGCATGCCGAGCGCTTCCTCCTTGCCGACCTTGAAGCCGCGGCCGAAGCCGTGGTGCGGCGCGCTGCCGACCCAGGCGGCCTTCACCAGGTCCTTGCGGCCGAGCAGCAGCCCGGCGGCCTGCGGGCCGCGCAGGCACTTGCCGCCGCTGTAGCCGACGAGGGTGGCGCCGAGCTTGAGGTGCACGTTCGGCACCGTCAGGCCCTCTGCGGCCGCGTCCACCAGCACCGGCACGCCGCGCTTCTTCGCCGCCTCGCAGACGGCCTTCGTGCTCGTCGGGCCCTCGTCCGCGTTCGGCCCGGCCAGGATGTACGCGAGCGCCGTGCGCGGGCCGAAAGCGGCCTCGAGCTGCTCGGCCGTCTCGACCTCGACCACCTTCACGCCGGTCGCGCGCAGCGCGGCGTCGTAGACGTTGCGCGAGTGCTTCGGGATGATGCACTCGTCCTTCGGGAAGCCGCGCAGGTCGGGCAGCCGCACGTGCAGGTCGGGGTTGCCCCCGGTGAGACAGGCGACGGTCGCGTGCGTGAGCGCCGCGGAGCAGCCGACCGTCACCATGCCCCACTCCGCCTGCGTGAGCTCGGCGAGGCGCTTGCCGACGGCCTCGGCCAGCTCGTCCAGGTGCACGTAGTGGCGCGAGGCGGCCTCCATCGCGGCGCGCACCTCGGGCAGCGCCGTCGAGCCGGTGAGGATCGTGTACGTGCCGCGCGCGTTCACGAACGGGCGCACGCCGATCGACTGGTAGATCTCGGGACCCGGCCGCAGGCCGGGGCCGGCGGGGAGCGCCGGAGCCGCGGCCGGCTCGGCGGCCGCCGTGCTTCCGCGGAGAAAGGCGGGAACGAGCGACAGCAGGCCTCCTCGACGGACCAGCTCGCGACGGGTGATACCGGCAGTCATGGGGTACCTCCTCGGGATGAAGACGGCCCAAGACTATCTCATGACGCCCGCGAGGACGCGCACGCTTTGCGCGCAGTCGGGACACACTCGCGTCGGGGTGTCAGCCGTCACTGTCGCAGGCGCCTCCAGCCGGCGAACCTTACCCTGGGCAAAGGTGTCCAAGTCCTTCGGGGAGGCTCTGATGCGGGGAGCGAGGTGCTCTGCCGTCGTCGGGATCGCAGCAGCGTTGTGGGTGGCGGCGGCCGTTTGCCTTGGCTTTCGACCCGGCCCGGCTGCGCGAGGCCGCCAGGGCCGGGGACTGGAAGACCGTCGAGGCCATGGGTCCTTCCGCGCTGCCGGAGCTGGCGCGGCTCTACCGCGAGTCGAGCGTCGCGGAGCGCGCCCGGATCGCGCAGGTGTTCTACAACCTCGGCTGGAAGTCCGAGGACGCGAAGCGCGCGCTGATGGCCGACGTCCACACCGCGGACCAGAGCCTGCGGCTGCAGGTGCAGTGGGCGCTCGGCCGCGTGAGTGACGACCCGGCCGTGATCGACGTGCTGCTCGACAACATGCGCAACGACCCGGTGCCGCTCTTCCGCGACAAGGCGGCCTGCGCGCTCGCCTACGACCAGGTCCACCTCGCCCCGGCCCAGAAGCTGCGCCTCTTCGAGGGCCTGATCGGCGCGCTCGACGACCCGAAGCTGCAGGTGCGGCAGGTCGCGATCCAGGCGCTCGCCATCCTCACCCACCAGACCAAGGGCTACGCGCCCGGCGCCGACGAGCCCACGCGCAGCGCAGCGGTCGCGGCCTGGCACCGCTGGCTCGACGAATACCGGGCCAACCTGTGAGCGCAGCCCGCGCGACCCGCAGCCGCCTCACGGCCGCGCTCCTCGCCTCGGCGCTCGCGGTGACGGCAGTCGTGCCGCGCGCGGCCGACGCGCGCGCGCTCGCAAAGGGATCGGTGCTCGCGAGCTACAGCTTCGACGACGACGTCGCGACCGGCCCCGACACATTCGCCGTCTGGCAGGGCGCGCGCCACAGCCGGGGCGGCCGCGGACACGTGCGGCTCACGGACGCCTTCCACTTGAGCGGCCACCGCTCGGTCGAGCTCACGGACGTCGCCGGTGACGGCGACTTCCCCGAGCTGCAGGGCTACTTCCCGGTGCAGAACGCGGGGCGGCTCTACTTCCACTTCGCGTTCCTCACCACGGACCCCGCCCAGGAGCTGAACGTGGCGCTCGCCGGACCGCGCTTCTTCCAGATGGAGCAGGACGGCATCGCCTTCTGGCTCGGGACGCGCGACGGCCGTCTCGTGCACTACTCGGACAGCATCCCCAAGCGCCTCTTCGTGCCGAAGGCCTTCCTCTGGTACGTGGCGGACGTGACCTACGACGTCGCCGCGGGACGCTACGATCTCGTGATCCGCGCCGAAGGCGAGACGGCTCCCCTGGTCTCGCTGCGCTCGCAGCCGAACACCACCAGCCGGCCGGGCTCGGCCGTCGACAAGTTCTCCTTCGTCGGCTCGCCGTTCGCCGACCGCTCGAGCGTCGTCTACTACGTCGACGACGTCGTGATCGGCACCGACGAGAGCGTGACCCGGCTCCCCTTCACGGCGCCGGGACGGCGCAAGCTGTTCATCGACCTGTTCGGCGAGTACCAGCGGCTGCTGCGCGAGCGGCCGCGCTGCCTGCCGGCGGTCGGACCCGACGACTTCGGCTTCGAGGCCGACGATCTCGCCCAGCTCGCGGCGGCCGGCTTCAGCGATTCGCTGCAACGGCTGCTCGAGGGCGCGCCGGGCGCGCCCGGGCCGCGGGTCTCGACCGAGCAGGGCCCCGAGCACTGGCGTCGCGTGCTCGCCGCGGCTTCCCGCTGGAGCGAGGGCTGCGCTGCCCTCGATCGCGGCGACGCGCTCCTGGCACACGACCGCTTCACGGGCGCGGGCGACGAGGTCCCCGAGGGCCGGCTCTATCCGCTCTCGGCCGCGCTGGCGCTCGCCGCGCTGAAGCGCATCGACGACGCCGACGCCCAGCTCGCGCTCGCGTCCGACCTGCGGCACGACGCGCGCTACGCGGTCGCCTCCGCCTACGTGGGCCTCGCCAGGAAGGACCTCGACCGCGCGCTCGAGTGGCTGCGCGACCCGGCGGCCCGGGCGCTCGACCGCGATGCGCGGCCGGGAGGCAGCGGGACCGTGGAGACGCTCGTGACCGAGCAGTACTACTACGTCCTGCTCTGGAGGGCGGACTACGACGACGCGCGCGACTACGCGCTGCGGATGGCCGAGCGCGCCCTGCGCGCGCGGCTCGCGAGCGCGCCATGGACCGTGCGCGCGGCCGACGCCTCCTTCTATCGTCACGACAACGCCGAGGCCCGCGAGCTCTACCAGAGCGCGCTCGAGGGCGAGCGGGACTGGGGAGCGCTCCGCGAGATCTACCTGAAGCTCGCCGACCTCGCCTACCTCGACGGCGACACCGCGAGCGAGCGCCGGCTGCGCGAGCACTACTACGGGAGCCTGCATGAGTGAGCGGGCGCGGCTCGGGATCCTCGCGTTCCTGCTTTCGACGGCGGCCGCCGTCGCTTCCGCCCAGGACAGCTACCCCGCCGACATCACGCCGCCGGCCGGAACCCGCTACCCGTGCGCGCTCACGGCGCTGCCCCCCGGACTGCCCGGCGTTCCGCCGGCCGACCGCGCCTTCGTCAACCGCACCTACTCCCGCGTGCTGCGGGCGACGCAGGCGAAGCTCGTGCTGCTCAAGGCGCTCGAGGAGGGCCAGGGCATGAGCGCAGCGCTCGCGCGCTACCTGGCGGAGACCGAGGGCCTCGCCGGGCGCCAGAAGGCCGACGTCGTCCCGGAAGGCCTGGGCCCGTTCCAGCAGGACGTGCTCGCCGCCCTCGAGCTGCAGCAGGGCTTCTTCCGGAAAGCGCTGCCGCTACGCGAGGCGGGCCGCGGCATGGACGTGGCGTACCAGCTCCCCGAGGGCCGGCAGGCCTCGGCGCGGCTGATCGCCGCCTTCGGCCAGATGCAGGCGCGCTACCCGTCCTGGTCGCCCGCGACACGCGACAGCATCTACCACCACCTCTGCGCGCTCGACCTGTTCTAGCGGGGGTGGGGGGCACGGGGGCCGCTCAGTTCCGTTCCGTGAATTGACCCGGCCGGGGGCGCGCCAGTAGCCTAGCAGCGCTCTCCAGCCCAACCAGCATGAGCGTGATGCCAACGAAGTCGTGGGCGCGCGCGGGCGCGACGCTCGCCGCGGCCCTCGTGTCGGCGGCGGCCACGGCCGCGACGGCGCCGCACGTCGGCGATCCATTCGACCTCGCGCACCCCGCGGTGCGCGCCTTCACCGACCGCGACGGGCTGCCGCAGAACAGCGTCCACGACATCGCGAAGGACGCGCTCGGCTACCTCTGGGTGGCGACGCAGGACGGCGCCGCGCGTTGGAACGGCCGCGAGTGGCTGACGATCGACATGCCGGACCGCGACGTGTCGAACTACATCCGCACGCTCGTGCCGACACCCGACTGCACGCTCTGGTTCGGCCGCGAGGCCGGCGGCCTCGTGCGCATGAAGCGCGACCCGCTGAGCCTGGTGCCGCGGCGGGAGTCGTTCACGTTCTTCGGCCCGGCCCAGGGGCTGGCGGCTCCGCGCGTCACGAAGCTGTTCCAGACGACCGACGGCACGATCTGGGCCGCCACGGCCGGAGGCGCCGCGCGGCTGGTCGGCGAGCGCTTCGAGACGCTCAAGGACGGGCTCGCGGATCCGCGCCTCTGGGTGATCTACGAGATCGAGGACGACGCGGGACGCAAGCGCATGGTCGCGGGCGGCGAGAGCGGGCTGTCGATGCTCGAGGGCAGCCGCTGGTCCGCGATCGACCTCGGCCCGCAGGCCTTCGTGGGGAGCGTGAACACCCTGCTGCAGACGAAGGACCGCGAGGGCGTGCGGACACTCTGGGTCGGCACCTACGGCAGCGGCGTGCTGCGCATCCGGAACGGGCGCGTCGAGCGCTTCGGCCCGGCCGAGGGGCTGACGAGCCGCCTGGTCACGTCGCTCGCGGTCACCCGGCGCGGGCCCGGAGGCGAGCAGCTCTGGGTGGGCACGCGCGACGCCGGCCTCTTCCGCCTCGACGGCGAGCGCTTTCGGGCCGTCCCGCTCGGCCCGTCCATCTCCGAGGTCTACTCGCTCCAGGGCGGCGGCGACGAGGATCCGGGCGCTCTCTGGGTCGGCACGCGCACGGCCGGTCTGCTCCGCCTGGAAGCCGGCTCGTGGCTGGCGCTCGACCGCTCGTCCGGGCTGCCGGCCGACCAGGTGCTGGGGCTGCTCGAGACGAAGGACGCGGCCGGCCAGCCGGTCTACTGGGTGGGAACCGCGGACGGCCTCGCCGTCATCCGCGGCGGCCACATCAGCATCGAAGGCAAGGCTCAGGGGCTGCCGGGCCCGCAGGTGCTCGCGCTCGCCGAGCTGCGCGAGCGGGGCCGCCCCTCGGAGATCTGGGCTTCGATCGTGGGCCTCGGCCTGGTGAGGCGGGTCGGCGAGCGCTGGGTGCGGGTCGACACGCGTCCGGCGTTCGACGCGGACCACGGCGTCTGGCTGCTCGCCTCGACGGCCCCGGACGGCGCGGCGGTGCTCTGGGTAGGCACCGACCGCAGCGGGCTCGCGCGCTACGAGCGCGGGCGCTGGAGCGTGCTGCGCATCAAGGACGGCCTCCCGTCCGACCAGGTGGTCGCGCTGCTCGAGACCACCACGGCCGGCAACCGTACGCTCTGGGTCGGAACGCGCGGCGGCGGCCTCGCCGAGGTGGCGGACGGGCACGTGGTGCGGAGCTGGGACCGCAGCTCGGAGCTCGCGTCCGACGACGCCCTGGCGCTCGCGGAGCTGCGCCTTCCCGGAAGCCGCCGCGAGCTGTGGGTCGGCACGCGCTCCGGCGTGGCGCGGCGCGACCTCGACGCGCCGTCCCCCGGCTGGTCGCGGCTCGGAGCCGGCATGACGCCCTCCGGCCCGGCCGGCACCGTGCTGTCGATCGGCCAGGACAACGCGGGCCGCATCTACCTCGGGACGCAGCGCGGCGTCGTGCGGCTGACGCCGGCGGGCCGCCCGGACGCGGGAGCGGAGGACCTCACGAGCGAGCGCTTCGGCGTCGCCGACGGCCTGCCGAGCGCGACGGCCAACTGGGGGCAGCTGCTCGACGCGAAGGGGCGCATCTGGATCCCGACCACCGGCGGCATCGCGCTGCTCGACCCCGAGCGCGAGGCCAGCTTCGTCGCTCCGAAGGCGCCGCTCACGATCGAGCGCGCGCAGGCGACCGCGAGCGGGCTCCCGATCCAGCACGGCACGGCGCTGCCGTTCGGCGAGCACGACGTGCTGTTCGAGTACGCCCTGCTCACCCCGCGGCGCGCGGGGGCCGTGCGCTACCGCACGCAGCTCGTGGGCTACGACGCGGTGCCCTCGGCCTGGGTCGGGGCGTACCAGAAGACCTACACCAACCTGCCGGCGCGCGAGTACGTGTTCCGCGTCGAGGCGCGCGACGCGACCGGGCTCCACTCGGGGCCGGTCGAGCTGGCCTTCTCCGTGGAGCCCAGCCCGTGGCTGCGTCCGTGGGCGATCGCGCTCGAGGCGGCGCTGGTGGTGGCGATCGCGACGCTCTTCCTGCGCGCGCGCGAGCGGGCGCTGCGCAAGCGGGCCGAGAGCCTCGAGGCGCTCGTCGGCCAGCGCACGCTGCAGCTGTCGGAGGCGAACGCGCGGCTCGCGGAGCTGAGCGTGACCGACTCGCTCACCGGCCTCGCCAACCGCCGCGCGCTCGAATCGCACGCGGAGGCCGAGTGGCGGCGGCTCGCGCGCGCGGGCGGCAGCCTTGTCTTCGTGATGGTCGACGTCGACCACTTCAAGGCCTACAACGACTCCTTCGGCCACCTCGCCGGCGACGAGTGCCTGCGCAAGGTCGCGACGGCGCTCCGGCGGCTGGCGCAGCGCCCCGGCGATCTCGTGGCGCGCTACGGCGGCGAGGAGTTCGCGTGCCTGTTCGTCGGCCTCGAGCGCGAGCGCACGGCGCCGCACGCCGAGCGCCTGCGGGCCGCCGTCGAGGAGCTGGCGCTGCCGCACCCGGCCTCTTCGGTCGCTCCCGTCGTGACCGTCAGCCTGGGCGTCATCTGGGCCGAGCCCGCGCCGACGAGCGACTGGCGCGCGGCGCTCGCCGCGGCCGACGCCGCGCTCTACCGCGCGAAGCAGGGCGGACGCAACCGGATCGAGATGGCACCATAATCCCTCAAATGTCCCGAGGCCTGTCGTCCGGCGCCGCCGTCCTCGTTGGAGGTTTGCTGCTCATGGGCTCGAGCCCGGTCCTCACCCCCCCGGTCGCCCCCCGCAAGGAGCACACGCAGGTGTTCCACGGGCGAAGCTTCCCCGACCCCTACTTCTGGCTGCGCGAGAAGGGCACGCCCGACGTCGAGAAGTACCTCGAGGCCGAGAACGCCTACACGGAGGCGACGAGCGCGGACAGTCAAGCCGTTCAGCGAGGCGCTCTACCAGGAGCTGCTCGGCCGCATCAAGCAGACCGACCTCAGCGTCCCGACGCGGATCGGGGGCTTCCACTACTACCGCCGAACCGTCGAGGGGCTGCAGTACCCGATTCGCTGCCGCAAGCCGGCCGCCGCGGACGGAGGCTACCAGGAGAGCGCGCCCGAGCAGGTGCTGCTCGACCAGAACGAGATGGCGAAGGGCAAGGCGTTCCTCTCGATCGGCGACTTCGAGGTGAGCGACGACGCCGCGCAGCTGCTCTTCACGACCGACGACACCGGCTTCCGCCAGTACAAGCTGTTCGTCAAGGACATCGGCACGGGCGCCGTGCAGGGGCCGATCGCGGAGCGCGTGACGAGCGCGGCCTGGGCCGCGGACAACCGGACGCTCTTCTACGTCACCGAGCACCCCGTCACGAAGCGGTCCGACACGCTGTGGCGCCAGGCGCTCGGCGGGGAGCCGGTGAAGCTCCACGAGGAGAAGGACGAGCTCTACTCGATGTGGGTCTACCGCACCAAGGACCGCAAGCTCGACGTGCTCGGCCTGCGCTCGACCGACACCTGGGAGGCGCGGCTCGTCGACTCGGCGACGCCCGAGGCGCCCTGGCGCGTGGTGCTGCCGCGCGAGAAGGGCCACAAGTACGAGGTCGAGCACCGGAACGGCACGCTCTTCATTCGCACCAACAAGGACGCCAAGAACTTCCGGCTGGTGACGGCGCCGCTCGCGGACCCCTCGCCGGCCGGCTGGAAGACGCTCGTCGAGCATCGGCCGGACGTGCTGCTGCAGGAGCTCGACGTCTTCAAGGACTTCCTGGTGGTGCAGGAGAAGCGCGCGGCGCTCAACCAGCTGCGCGTGCACGACTTCGCGACCGGCTCCTGGCGCGAGGTGCCCTTCCCCGAGCCCGTGTACGCGGCCTTTGCCGCGGGCACGCCCGAGTTCGAGTCCAAGGTGTTCCGCTACAGCTACCAGAGCCTGATCACGCCCGCGAGCGTCTTCGACTACGACACGCGGACGGGCCAGTCGGCGCTGCTGAAGCGCGAGGACGTGCTCGGCGGCTACGACCCGCAGCTCTACGCCTCCGAGCGGCTCTGGGCCACGGCGCGCGACGGCGTCAAGGTCCCGATCAGCATCGTCTACAAGAAGGGCCACGTGCGCGACGGGCGCGCGCCGCTCTGGCTCTACGCGTACGGCTCCTACGGCTTCGGCACGCCGGCGAGCTTCGACAGCAAGCGGCTGAGCCTGCTCGACCGCGGCATCCCGTTCGCGATCGCGCACATCCGCGGCGGCGACGAGATGGGCGAGGCCTGGCACGACGACGGCATGCTGATGAAGAAGAAGAACACCTTCTTCGACTTCATCGACTGCGCGGAGCACCTGGTGAAGGAGAAGTGGACCTCGCGCGACCGCCTGCTGATCGAGGGCGGCAGCGCCGGCGGGCTGCTGATGGGCGCCGTCGTCAACGAGCGGCCGGATCTGTTCCGCGCCGCGCACGCCGCGGTGCCGTTCGTGGACGTGATCAACACGATGATGGACGCGAGCCTGCCGCTCACGGTCGGCGAGTACCTCGAGTGGGGCAATCCGAACGAGAAGGCCGCCTTCGACTACATGCTGTCCTACAGCCCGTACGACAACCTGGCGAAGAAGGACTACCCGGCGATGCTCGTGACGACGAGCTACAACGACAGCCAGGTGATGTACTGGGAGCCGGCGAAGTACGTGGCGAAGCTGCGGACGCTCAAGACCGACAAGAACCCGCTGGTGCTGAAGACGAAGATGCAGCCCGCCGGCCACGGCGGCGCGAGCGGCCGCTACGACGCCCTGCGCGACCGCGCCTTCGAGCTCGCCTGGATGCTGAAGCAGGTCGGGATCACGAAGTAGGCTTCTCTTTTTTTCATCTCTTTTTTCCTCTTTATTTCCTGCTTATATCACTTTTTTTATGCTATACTTTGTTCCGGCTGATCCTCCTTCATTATCTCTTCCATCTTCTCTTCTTTCTTATCTTCTCCTTAACTCCTCTCTTTCCATCTATCATCTCGTAGAACACTCACTCCCATTTCTAATATATCCTATCTCTCTTTCTTCTCTTCAAACTCTCTCACCTACTCTTTCTCCATATAACCTACCTTACCCATCACTTACTCCTTTTACTTTCTTTACTTGTGATACTTTCTTTCTGCTTCTCCTCTTCCTTCTCTCTTCTTCCACTTCTTCTTCTTTCTCTATACCGAAGTCGAGGATCTTGAGCTGGCCATCCGCTCTTCATGTAGACGTTCTCCGGCTTCAGATCGCGGTGGACGATACCCTTTCTCGTGCGCCTCGGCGAGACCGCTCTCCATCTGCTACCTCGTGCTCTATCACCTTGCGCACCGTCTATCTCCTTCCTCTAATTACAGGCTCTCACTTCAGCTTCTACCGCCCGGAGGCCTCAAGTGCCCCTCACGCTCGCCCTGGACCAGGGCACGACCAGCTCGCGCACGATCGTCTTCGACGAGGCCGGCACGCAGCGCGCCGTGGGCCAGCAGGAGTTCACGCAGCACTTCCCCGAGGCCGGCCAGGTCGAGCACGACGCGAAGGAGATCTGGGCCACCCAGATGGCGACGGCGGTCGAGGCGCTGTCGCGCGCCGCGCTTGCGCCCGCGGGACATCGCGGCGCTCGGGATCACGAACCAGCGCGAGACCACGGTGCTCTGGGACCGCAAGACGGGCGAGCCGCTCCACCGCGCGATCGTCTGGCAGGACCGGCGCACGGCGCCCGTCTGCTCGAAGCTGCGCGCCGACGGCGCCGAGGAGATGGTGCGTGCGCGCACCGGCCTCGTGCTCGATCCCTACTTCTCCGGCACCAAGCTCGCGTGGCTGCTCGACAACGTGACGGGCGCGCGCGCGCGAGCCGAGCGCGGCGAGCTGGCCTTCGGCACGATCGACAGCTGGCTCGTCTACAACCTCACGGAAGGCCGGCTCCACATCACCGATCCGAGCAACGCCTCGCGCACGCTGCTCTTCAACATCGCAACCCTCGCCTGGGACGACGAGCTGCTGCGGCTGCTCCGCGTGCCGCGCAGCGTGCTGCCCGAGGTGCGGGCCTCGAGCGAGGTGTACGGCGAGGCGAGTGTCGCGGGGCTCGCCGGCATCCCGATCGCGGGCATCGCGGGCGACCAGCAGGCCGCGCTCTTCGGGCAGCTGTGCACCGAGGCCGGCCTCACCAAGAACACGTACGGCACGGGCTGCTTCATGCTCCAGAACACGGGCACGAGCGTTCCCGTCTCCCGGCACAAGCTGCTCGCCACCGTCGCGTGGCGGCGCGGCAGCCGCACCGAGTACGCGCTCGAGGGCAGCGTCTTCATCGGTGGCGCGGTCGTGCAGTGGCTGCGCGACGGGCTCGGGATCATCCGCAGCTCGGCCGAG
The DNA here is from genome assembly GCA_963744315.1 of uncultured Acidobacteriota bacterium. Taxonomy (GTDB): domain Bacteria; phylum Acidobacteriota; class Vicinamibacteria; order Fen-336; family Fen-336; genus DATBSL01. Next base: position 464,735 of record CAVUTB010000004.1, on the reverse strand, counting down.
GTCGAGCCGCTCGCCGCGTCCGTCCCCGACACCGGCGGGGTCTTCCTGGTGCCCGCCTTCGCCGGGCTGGGGGCGCCCCACTGGGACGCCTACGCCCGAGGAACGATCGTCGGCCTGACGCGCGGGACGACGGCCGCCCACATCGCGCGCGCCGCCCTCGACTCGATCGCCTACCAGGTGGCCGACCTCGCGCAGGCGATGCAGGCCGACGCCGGTGTCCCGCTCTCCGAGCTGCGCGTCGACGGCGGCGCCGCGCGCAACGACCTGCTGCTGCAGTTCCAGGCCGACCTCATGGGAGTCGCGGTGTCGCGTCCGAAGGTCACCGAGACCACGGCGCTCGGCGCCGCCTACCTGGCCGGCCTCGCCACGGGCGTGTGGAAGGATCCCGCCGAGATCGCGCGCCAGCGCGAGATCGACCGCGTGTTCGAGCCGCGGATGCCTCGCGACGCAGGTCGCCTCTCTGCGCGCGCGCTGGGCGAACGCCCTCGACCGCGCCCGGGGGTGGGAGCCTTCGTGACCCGCGAGGAGATGCTGGCGCGCGCCCGCGCCCGGCGCGAGGCGTGGGACCTGGTGGTCGTGGGCGGCGGCGCGACCGGGGTGGGTGTCGCCGTGGACGCGGCCGCGCGCGGCTACGACGTGCTGCTGCTCGAGCAGCACGACTTCGGCAAGGGCACCTCGAGCCGCAGCACCAAGCTCGTGCACGGCGGCGTGCGCTACCTGGAGCAGGGAAACGTCGCGCTCGTGCTGGAGGCGCTCAAGGAGCGCGGCCTGCTGCGCCAGAACGCTCCCCACCTCGTGAGCGACCTCGCCTTCGTCGTCCCCAACTACGAGTGGTGGGAGGCGCCGTTCTACGGAATGGGCCTCAAGGTCTACAACCTGCTGGCCGGCCAGTACGGCTTCGGGACCTCGGAGATCCTCTCGCGCGAGGAGACGCTCGCGCGCCTGCCCACGATCAAGACCGAGGGCTTGCGCGGGGGCGTCGTCTACTACGACGGCCAGTTCGACGACGCGCGCCTGCTCGTCAACCTCGTGACGACGGCCGCCGAGCAGGGAGCGGTGCTCCTCAACTACGCGCCGGTCACGGGTGTCACCCGGGACGCCGAAGGGTTCGTCGACGGCGTCGTGGCCCGCGACCTCGAGAGCGGCGAGGAGCTCCGCGCCGGCGCGCGCCTCGTGATCAATGCACGGGGCCGTTCACCGACGGCGTCCGCCGCCTCGCCGAGCCCACGCGCCGCTCCCCTGATCGCGCCCAGCCAGGGAGCCCACCTCGTCTTCGACCGCTCGTTCCTGCCGGCCGACACCGCGATCATGGTGCCCCACACGAACGACGGCCGCGTGATGTTCGCGATCCCCTGGCACGGCCACACGCTCGTCGGCACCACCGACACCGCGATCGACGCACCCGGCATCGAGCCGCGCCCGTTCCCCCAGGAGGTCGACTTCATCCTGGAGACGGCCGGGCTCTACCTGCACCGCGCGCCCACGCGCGCGGACGTGACGCAGCGTCTTCGTGGGGATCCGGCCGCTGGTCCGCTCCGGCGACGCGAAGAGCACCGCCGCGCTCTCGCGCGACCATACGATCCACATCGACGCCTCGGGGCTCCTGACCCTCACGGGCGGCAAGTGGACCACCTACCGGAACATGGCCGAGGACGCCGTCGACCAGGCGGCGACGCTGGCGCGGCTGCCCGACCGCGACTGCGCCACGCGAACGCTGAACATCCACGGCTTCCACCCGAGCGCGTCCCGCTTCGGCAGCCTGGCCCCCTACGGCGCCGACGCGCTCGCCATCCGGGAGCTGATCGCCGCCGAACCGTCGCTCGGAGAGCCGCTCCATCCCGCGCTCCCCTATTGCGGGGCCGAGGTCGTCTGGGCGGCGCGCCACGAGATGGCGCGCAGCGTCGAGGACGTGCTGGCGCGCCGCACGCGCGCCCTGTTCCTGAACGCCTCCGCGGCGATGGAGATGGCGCCGCGCGTGGCCGAGCTGCATGGCCCGCGAGCTCGGGCGCGATGCCGCCTGGCGCGGCGAGCAGGTGAAAGCGTTCCACGAGCTCGCCGCCGGCTATCGCCTGAGCGCCTAGGGAGGGCCCGGCGCCTCCGCCAGGCTCGCGGCCGCGACCACGCGGTTGCGTCCGGCCTGCTTGGCGGCGTAGAGCGCACGGTCCGCGGCCGCGAGCAGCGGCTCCGGGTCGCGGCCGTCCGCCGGCCAGACCGCGACGCCCAGGCTGGCGGAGAGCGGGATGCGCGCCCCCTCGAAGACGAAGCGGTGCCTCTCGAGCGCCGAGCGCAGCCGCTCGGCGGCCCCGATCGAGCGCTCGGCGTCCGAGCCCGGCAGGATCACCACGAACTCCTCGCCGCCGTAGCGGGCCGCCTGGTCGCCCTTGCGCAGGTGCTGGTCGAGCAGCCGCGCGAGCGAGCGCAGCGCGGCGTCGCCGGCCGGGTGCCCGTAGGTGTCGTTGAGCTTCTTGAAGTGGTCGAGGTCGAGCAGCACGAGCCCGAGGCAGCCGCTCGGCCGCCGGTCCTCGTTGGCGATCGACGCCGAGAGCAGCTCGCCGAAGGCGCGGCGGTTGTAGAGGCCGGTGAGCCCGTCGCGCACGGCGAGCTGGCGCTGCTGCTCCTTGTCCTTGATCAGCTGGATCGTCGCCGCCGCCTGGTTGGCCAGGATCTCGAGCACGCGGCGCGATGAGGCGTCGAAGGTGCCGCGCGCCCCGGTCAGCAGCAGGGCCCCGAGCGTGCGGCCGCGCGCGCGGAGCGGCACCGCGAGCAGCGACTCGCCGCGGCCGGACGCCTCGTCGAGCACGAGCACCGGCATGCGGTTCTCGTCACCGGCCAGGCTCTCGAGCAGGTACGCTTCCTCGGCGCTCCGCATCACCCAGGCCGCCCAGGTCCGCTCGTCCATGCCGACCTCGCGCTTCAGGAACTCGGAGGTCCAGCCGAAGCCGGCCTCGACGACGTAGCGCGTCTCGAGCTCGTCGGCCATCACGACGGCCCCGGCCTCGAGGTTCGCGAGGTGGCGCGCCGAGCGCAGCAGCAGCTCGCGCACCTCGGGCTCGCGCGCCAGCGTCGCGAGCCGCTGCGAGATCGGGTAGACGGCCTTGAACTCGGCGTCGAGCTCCTCGCGGCCGAGCGAGGCGCGGGTGCCGCGGATCGCCTCGGCCGCGAGCTCGGCGATCCCGGACAAGAGCCTCGGCTCGCGTCCCGTGAAGGCCTGCGTCTCGAGCTTGTCGACCACGAGCGCTCCCACGATCACGTCGCCCACGCGGACCGGGTACCACGACGAGCGTGCCGATCTGGACCGTGCCGCGATACCACGGCAGCTGGTGCAGCAGCCGCTTGAAGTCGGTCGCGTAGAAGGTCTGGCCGCGCTCGATCAGGAACGAGAAGGGGTCGTCCCCGAGCGGCACCGCGCAGTCCGGCAGGAGCGCCGCGGGTCCGCGCGAGACGCGCAGGTGCGCCTGCTCGCGCTGGCGATCGAGGTCGAAGTAGAGCGCGGCGTGCGCCAGCGTCGACTCGAGCGCGACGTCGAGGATGCGGCCGAGCGCCAGGTCGAGCTCGCTCGCGCGGTCGAGCTGCCGCGCGCGCCGGCCCTCGCCGGTCACCTGGCGCAGCGCCTCGGCGGCGCTCGCGCGCGGGGCGGCGGCGGCGTCGGGCTCGTCGGCGAGCTGGTCGATCCCGTGCTTGAGCCGCGCCAGCTCCGCGAGCGTCGTGGAGAGCCGCCGCTTCTCGCCGGCGAGCGCGCGGTTGACGGCCAGCGCGAGCGCGAAATAGCCGAGGGCGGCGGCGAGCACCGGCCGCACGTCGAAGGCGGAAGCGCCCAGCGGCGGCAGCGGCGGGAACAGCGGCCGCAGCGCCTCGGCGAGCGCGAGCAGCGTCGCCTGCGCGGCGATCCCGAGCGCGAGCGGCAGACCCTCGGCCACGGCGAGCGCCGCGACCAGCAGCGACATCAGCGGCCAGATCGGGTAGCCGTGCGGCCCCATCAGCTGTCCGAGCGCGTCCACCGCGAGCACCAGGAAGGCGTGGAGCGCGATCGTGTCCGCCGGCTTGCGGCCGCGCAGGCTGGCGAGGAACGCCGCCGCCGAGACAGAGGTCCCGATCGTCAGCGCGAAGGCGGCCTTCAGCCAGGCCGGAGACCAGTGGCCGAGCGGCCGGAGGAACGCGACGAGCGTCAGAACGCCCGCGAGGCCGAGCAGCAGCTGGCCCGCGCGCCAGCGGACACGGATGTCGAGAATCGGGTCCTTCGCGGGGGCAGCGTCGGCCATTCAGGAAAGACGCCAGGTCCTCGAGGCGATGATAGCAGCGCTTGGCGATCGCGGCGGCCTGTGGTCAACTCGCGAGCGCATGCCGCAGGGCGCCACGAACTCCGCGCGGCCGGTGGGAACGCTCCAGCTGCTCGCGCTGGGCCTCAACGGGATCGTCGGCGTCGGCATCTTCTTCGTGCCGGCGTCGGTCGCCGCGAGCGCCCCCGGGCTCGGCGCGGTCGCGATCTTCGCGCTCACGGGGCTCGCGCTGCTCCCCGCGGCGCTCACCTTCGCGACGCTCGGAGCGCCGCTTCGACGAGGACGGCGGGCCCGTGGTCTTCGCGCGCGCGGCGTTCGGGGAGAACGTGTCGTTCCTCGTGGGCTGGGTCGCCTACGTGAGCGCGCTCTTCAGCAGCTCGGCGGTGATCGTCGGCCTGACGCGCGCCGTCCTGTCGGGGCTGGGCGCCTCGAGCGGGCCGCTCGCGCAGGCGGCTCCGGCGCTCGTCGTCGCGCTGCTCGCCGCGGTGGTCGCATCGGGGCTGCGGCTCTCGGCCCGCGTCTGGACCAGCCTCACGGCGCTCAAGCTGCTGCCGCTCGTGCTGCTGGTGCTCGCGTTCGCCGCCTTCGGCCGTGGGCTCGCGGCGCCCGCGGCGGCCGCGCCCGACGCCGGGTGGCTGCGCGCGGCGCTCACGGTGGTCTTCGCCTGCCAGGGCTTCGAGATCGTCCCGGTGATCGCCGGCCAGGTGCGCGCCTCCGCGCGGGCCGTGCCGCTCGCGACCATAGGCTCGCTCGCGCTCGCGGTGGCGCTCTACGTCCTGCTGGTGCTGGCCTGCGTCAGCGCGCTCCCCGGGCTCGCCTCGTCGCAGGCGCCGCTCGCCGACACGGCGGGCGCGCTCGCGGGGCCGGGGCTCGCGAGCCTCGTCGCCGCGGGCACCAGCGTCTCCGCGCTCGGGATCGCCTTCGGCATGATGGTCACCACCCCGCGCTACCTCTCGGCGCTCGCGGCCGGCGAGCGCTCGCTCTTCGGCCTCGACCGGATGTCGCCGCGCGGCGTGCCGCTGCGGGCGCTCGCGGTGACCTGGGTGGTGGACTCGATCGTGGTGAGCCTCGGCGAGCTGCGCGAGCTGTTCGCGCTCTCGAGCATCGCGGTGCTCGCGCAGTTCGGCACCAGCGCGCTCGCGCTGCTGGTGCTCGCCGCGCGCCGCGAGCGGCGGGCTCGCTCCGCTCGCCGCCTGGCCGGCGCTGCCGACCCTCGCGGTCGCGGCGCTGCTGGTGGCGCTCGGCGCGACGCCGAAGGAGGCGCTCGTCGGGCTCGGCACGCTCGCGGTCGGCGTCGTGCTGCTCGGGCTCGCGCGGCGGCGGGAGCCCGAAGCCGCGCGCTGACCCATGCAGCTCGCCGAGATCTGGCGCTTTCCGGTGAAGTCGATGGCCGGGGAGCGGCTGGCCTCGGCCGAGCTACGGCGTGACGGCATCGAAGGCGACCGGCTCGTGCAGGCCTGGGACGAGCGCGATCGCATCGTCACGGCGCGCACCCGGCCCGGGCTGCTCGGACTCCGGGCCGTGCTCGGCGAGGACGGCCAGCCGCGCATCGACGGCATGCCGTGGACCGACCCCGAGGTCGCGCGCCGCGTCGAGCAGGCGGCCGGGCGCGGTGTTCGGCTGCGGCGCTTCGAGCAGGAGGGGCGCTTCGACGTGCTGCCGCTCCTCGTCGTGACCGATGGCTCGCTCGCCGCGTTCGGCCGCGACTCGCGGCGGCTGCGGCCGAACCTCGTGATCGCCGGAGTTGCGGGGCTCGCCGAGCGCGACTGGGAGGGCCGGGCGATCCGCGTCGGCGGCGCGGTGGTGGGGCTGGCCGACCTGCGCGGCCGCTGCGTGATGACGACGTTCGACCCCGACACGCAGAAGCAGGACATCGGCGTGCTGCGCGACATCGCGAGCCGCTTCGACGGCCGGCTCGGCCTCAACGCGCTCGTGCTCGAGCCGGCCCGGATCGCGGAGGGCGATCCGGTCGAGCTGCTCGGCCGCTGGAACGCGGGCGCCTAGCTCCCGCCGCGGGCCCCACGACTATACTGGCGCGGACGAGGCGAGGTGCCGCGATGCTGCACTTCAAGACGATCATCGAGCCGTTCCGCATCAAGACCGTCGAGTCGGTCAAGTTCACCGAGCGCGACGATCGCGAGCGGGCGCTCGCGGACGCGGGCCACAACGTCTTCCTGCTGAAGGGCGAGGACGTGCTGATCGACCTGCTCACCGACTCCGGCACCGGGGCGATGTCCGCGGCGCAGTGGGGCGCGATCATGCAGGGCGACGAGTCCTACGCCGGCAGCCGCTCCTTCTACCGCTTCCGCGACGTGGTCCAGGACCTGACGGGCTTCCGCCACGTGATCCCGACCCACCAGGGCCGCGCCGCCGAGCGCATCCTGTTCCACAGCGTGCTCCAGCCGGGCGACGTGGTGCCGAACAACAACCACTTCGACACCACGCGCGCCAACATCGAGGTCGAGAAGGCCGAGGCGCGCGACCTCGTGATCCCCGAGGGCCGCGTGCCGTCGCAGCTGCATCCCTTCAAGGGCAACATGGACCTCGCGGCGCTCGAGCGCACGCTGCAGCAGGACGGCGAGCGCGTGCCGCTCGTGATGGTGACCGTCACCAACAACTCGGGCGGCGGCCAGCCCGTCTCGCTCGAGAACGTGCGCGGCGTGCGCAAGCTGTGCGACCGCTACCGGAAGCCGTTCTTCCTCGACGCCTGCCGCTTCGCCGAGAACGCCTGGTTCGTCAAGGCGCGCGAGGCGGGCCAGTCGGGCCGCGCGCCGAAGGAGATCGCCCGCGAGATGTTCTCGCTCGCGGACGGCTGCACGATGTCGGCCAAGAAGGACGGCCTCGCCAACATCGGCGGCTTCCTCGCGCTCAACGACGACGCCTGGGCCGAGCGCTGCCGCAACCTGCTGATCCTGACCGAGGGCTTCCCGACCTACGGCGGCCTCGCCGGCTACGACCTCGAGGCGATGGCGCGCGGGCTCGAGGAGGTGGTCGAGGAGCCGTACCTGCGCTACCGCATCCGCTCGATCGAGTACCTCGCACGAGCGGCTGGTGGCCGCGGGCGTGCCGATGATCCAGCCGGCCGGCGGCCACGCCGTCTACATCGACGCGCGCGCCCTCCTGCCGCACATCCCGCCGCTCGAGTACCCCGGGATCGCGCTCGTCAACGCGCTCTACGTCGAGGCGGGCATCCGCGGCGTCGAGATCGGCAGCGTGATGTTCGGCCGCCAGCCCGACGGCAGCGAGCGCGCGCCCGCGATGGACCTGGTGCGGCTCGCGATCCCGCGCCGCGTCTACACCCAGTCGCACATCGACTACGTGGCCGAGGCCGTGATCGGCGTGGCCGCGCTCAAGCAGCAGCTGCGCGGCTACCGGATCACGAAGGCGCCCGCCGTGCTGCGGCACTTCACGGCGCTCTTCGAGCCGCTCGCGGCGTGAGACGCCTCGACTTCAAGGACCACCGCCGCGACCTGGACCGGAACCGCTACGTCTACGCGGTCGTGTCCCGGCGCGCGCGCGGGCTGTCGATCGGCGTCAACCTGAACCCCGACAAGGTCTGCAACTTCGACTGCCCCTACTGCCAGGTCGACCGCACCACGCCGGGCGCCTCGCCGCGCATCGACGTCGGCGTGCTGGCCGGCGAGCTCGAGGAGCTGCTGGAGCGCGCGCGCGGCGATCTGTGGGGCCAAGCGCCCTTCGACAGCGTCGCACCCGAGCTGCGACGCGTGGCGGACATCGCGTTCGCCGGCGACGGCGAGCCGACGACGCCGCCCGAGTTCCCCGCTGCCGCTCGCGCTGCCCGCGAGACGCGCGACCTTCTGGCTCCGGGCGTGCCGCTGCGCCTGCTCACGAACGCGACGCTCTTCCACAAGCCGAAGGTGCACGCCGGGCTCGCCGCGTTCGACGAGCTCTGGTGCAAGCTCGACGCGGGAACCGAGACCTACTTCCAGCTCGTGGACGGAACGCGGCTTCCCTTCCGCCGCATCCTCGACAACCTGCTGATCGTCGCGCGCGAGCGGCCGATCGTGATCCAGGCGATGCTGCTGACGGTCGACGGCAAGGGCCCCGACGACGCCGAGATCGCGGCGTGGGTCGAGAGGATGCGCGAGATCGTCGAAGGCGGAGGCCGGATCGACCACGTCCAGGTCTACACGGTCGCCCGCAAGCCCTCCGACCCGCGCTTCGGGCCGCTCGACGCTCCGAGGCTCGAGCAGATCGCAGCCGCAGCCCGTGCGGCGGAGCTAAGCGCCTCCGTTTACAGCTGATTGCGGGCCGGTCCGTTGTGAGGGCCGATCGCCGGCGGGGAAGGTGCGGCCTATAATTTCCAGCCGGCCAGACCGGCAGGAGGCGGGCCTCGGAGCACGCAGCGATCGGATCGATCCGGGCCGACGTGGAGGCCGGACGCTACCTGAGAGCGTGGTCGGCCGCGCAGGCGCTCGGTCCGCTTCCGTCCTGGACGCCCACTTCGGAGCGCATCCTCGCCGGCCGCCTGGCGATGGCGCTCGGGGCGCCGCGGCTCGGCTTCTCGCTCCATCTCCGCGCCCACCGCGCGAGCCCGGGCGACCCCGAGGCGCACTACTACCGGGCGCGCGCGATGCTCTCGCTGCGCGGCCCCTTCGCGGCCTGGCGCTTCATGCGCGAGAGCGAGCTGCCGAGCCCCGCGCCGATCGAGGTGCGCGCCGACTGGCTCGCGCTTTCGGCCACGGTCGCCACCGGCTTTCGCGACTTCGAGACCGCCGAGAAGCGGCTGGCCGAGGCCGCGGCGCTCTGCCCCGACCGTCCCTGGATCGCCGTCGAGCACACGGCGGTGCTCGAGGAGCAGGACCGGCTCGAGGAGGCGCTCGCCCGCATCTCGGACACGCTCCGCGCGAGCCCGCTCTTCCGGCCCGGGATCGGCGCGTCGGCGCGCCTGCTCGAGCGGCTCGGCCGCTTCGAGGAGGCGATCGCGCTCTTGCGCAGCGCCGACGCGGAGCTCGAGGCCGGCAGCCTCGCCGCGCACCTCGCGCAGATCCTGATCGACCTCGAGCGGCCGCAAGAGGCGCTTCGTGGCGCTCGACCGCTTCGCGACGCTGTCGCCGCTGCTCGAGACCCCCGGGAAGCACTGGCTCGCGGCGCGCCGCAGCGACGCCGCCTACGCGCTCGGCGACCTCGAGAGCGCGCGGCGCGAGGCGGAGGCCGCCGCTAACCCGTTCCACACGGAGATCGCGCGACGGCTGAAGGAGCCTGCGCAGCGGCCGCGCCGCGTGCTGCTCGCGGTGCCGTTCATCCAGCAGCAGCACCTCACCTGCTCGCCGACGGCGCTCGCGTCGCTCACCTGCTATTGGCAGCGTCCCGTCGACCACACGGCGCTCGCCTCCGAGATCGCCTACGACGGCACGCCAGGCCACCGCGAGCGCCAATGGGCGCGCAGCCACGGCTGGCGCGAGCGCGAGTTCCGCCTGACGCCCGAGGCGGCGCGCAGCCTGCTGGATCGCGGCATCCCGTTCACGCTGTCCACGCAGTACGCGACCTCGGCCCACGCGCAGGCGGTCGCGGGCTACGACCCGCTGCGCGGCACGCTGCTCGTGCGCGACCCGTCGCTGCCCCGGCTCGTCGAGATGATGCTGGAGCCGCTGCTCGAGCAGCAGGCCTCGCACGGGCCGCGCTGCCTCGCGCTGGTGCCCGCCGACGAGCTGTCGCCGATCGAGCTGCCCGAGCTGCCGGACCAGCGCGAGTACGACGAGCTGCACGAGCTCGAGCTCTGCCTGCTGCGCCACGACCGTGCGCGCGCGCAGGTGCTCCGCAACGCGCTCTTCGTGCGCGAGCCCGAGCACCTGCTCCGCCTCTTCATGGACGCGCGGCTGTCGGCGTACGACGACGACGCGCAGGCGCTCTTGCCGATCTACGAGGCGCTCGCCGCCCGCTTCCCGCAGAGCGACCTCTATGCGCTGCGCCGCGTGGACCTGCTGCTGCAGCTCGGCCGCCGCGACGAGGCGATCGCCGCGCTCGAGCCGCGGGCGCGCTCGTTCCAGGCCGACCCCGTGTTCGCGATCCGGCTGGCGGAGGTGCTGGCGGACGACGCGCGCCAGGAGGGTGCGGCGCTGCGGCTGGTGGAGCGCGCGCTCCGCATCCGTCCCGCGGACGCGCCGGCGCTGTCGGTTCTCGCGGGGCTCGTGTACGGCCAGGAGCGGCGCGAGGAGGCCTTCGAGCTCTATCGCCTCGCGGCCTGCGCCGACATCCACAACGAGGCGCGCATCGATCGCTACGTGACGACCGCGCAGGTGCTCGACCGCGCCGCCGAGGCCGTGGCGTTCCTGCGCGAGCGCGTCGCCCGGCTGGGCGACCGCTCCTCCGCTCCGGCGCGCAGCCTGTTCCGCGGGCTCGAGGACCTCGGCAGGATCGACGAGGGTCTCGAGGCGCTCGAGGCGGCGCTGCTGCGCCATCCGAGCGACGGCGATCTGCTGCTGTTCGCGGCCGAGGCGCAGGGCCGCTACGGCCGGCTGGCGCGCGCGCAGGAGCTGCTCGCCGCGGCGTCCGGGCGCTCCCGCGAGAGCGACAGGCGCAGGACCGAGGCGCGCCTCGCCCGCGGCGCCGGAGACCTCCGCGCGAGCCTCGACGCCTGGACCGCCGTCGCCGCCGCCGAGCCGCTGGCGCTCGACGCGCACCGCGTGCGCGCCGAGCTGCTGCTGCGGCTCGAAGGGCGATCGCAAGCGGTCGAGCACGTGACGGCCGCCGCCGCGCGCGTCCCCAGCCACCTCGGCCTGCAGCGCCTGCTCGTCGAGTGGCTGCGCGACGACCCGCCGCGCGCCGAGCAGGTCCTCCGCACGCTGCTGCAGCGCCACCCGACCGACGCCTGGTCCCACCGCGAGCTCTCGCTCGTGCTCGCGGAGCAGGGGCGCTTCGACGAGGCGCTCGAGGCGCTCGCGCGCGGTGCCGAGCTCGAGCCCGAGCAGCCCGCGACACTCGGCGTGCGTGGACTGGTGCTGGCCCAGGCGGGCCGCAGCGCCGAAGCGGCGCAGTGCTTCCGGGCGGCGGTCGAGCGGGCGGTCGACTACCGCGCCGCGGTGGAGGGCCTGATCGACGCGTCGCCGGGCCTCGAGGAGAAGCGCAAGGCGCTGCGCTTCGTCGCCGGCCAGCTCGTGAAGCAGCGGCCGGCCGACAGCTTCTTCACGTTCCAGCGCCGCTCGCACGGGATCCTCGAGCCGTCCGAGGTGCTGGAGGCGCTCGAGGCCGCGCGCGCGGCGCACCCGGACCTGTGGCAGCCGGTCTCCGCGATCGCCGATCAGCTCACCGAGGACGGGCGCCTCGCCGAGGCGACGAGCGCGCTCGAGCAGGCGACGTCCCGCTTCCCGCTGGTGGCGGCGCTCTGGATCGACCGCGCCCACGTCTGCGGCCGCCAGGGCGACGCGCTGGGCGAGGTCGCGTTCCTCGAGAAGGCGAGCGCGCTCGCGCCCGGCTGGACGATCCCGCTGCATCGGCTGGGCGAGGCGCTGCTGCGCCACGCGCAGTTCGCGGACGCGGCCGCGACGCTGCGGCGCGCGCGCGCGTTCGACCCGGTCGACAGCGGCCTCGCGGGCCTGCTGGCCGTGGCGCTGCGGGACGCCGGAGAGCTGAAGGAGGCGCTCGAGGTCTTCGAGCGCACCGTCGCGCTCGATCCCGCGAACGGCTGGGCCTGGAACGCGCTGCGCGACCTCGCGGGAGACGAAGCGGCGGAGAGCCTCGCGCGCCGGATCGTGGCCGACCGCCCGCGCGACGCCGACGCGCTCATCGCCCTGGTGCGGCAGATCGCGCCCACGGGGCTCGACGAGCAGCTCGCGCTCCTGGATCAGGTGCTGGCGCTCGAGCCGCGCCACACCGACGCTCACGACCTGCGCGCCGTGCTGCTCGCCGACGCCGAGCGCTTCCCGGAAGCGCTCGCCGCCTGCGCGCCGTCCGCGTACAAGGGCTCGCCTCCCTGCGAGCTGGCCGGGCGGCGCGCCTGGGTGCTCGACCGCTCGGGGCGGCGCAGCGAGGCGGTCGCCGCGATGAAGGCCGTGCTCGACCGGCACCCCGACTACCTGTGGGGCATCCGCATCCTCGCGGAGTGGACCGCGGAGCACGGCTCGCCCGCCGAGGCGGTCGCCGCCGCCGAGCGCTTCGTGCGCGTCGCTCCCGAAAGCGCCGGCGCCTATGCGGCGCGGGGGGCGGCGCGGCTGCGCGCGAAGGACGACGCCGGCGGCTGCGCGGACCTCGAGCACGCGCTCGCGCTCGACCCGACCCACACCGAGGCGGGCGCGCGGCTCTTCGACACGCTCGTCGCCCGCTCGCGCCACGACGAGGCGCAGGACCTGCTCGTCCGCCAGGAGCCGCACCTCACGCCCGAGCAGATCGCGTGCCGCTCGGTGCGCCTGCTCGCCGCGCGGGGAGACCGCGCGGGGGGGCTCGCGCAGCTCACGGCCGAGCTCGCGGCGGGCCGGCCGCCCGGTCCGCCGCTCGCACCGGCGCTGCACGCGATGCACCAGGCGTTCGGCCCGAGCGGCCTGGTCGAGGCCGGCTCCGGCTCCGTCTCCGGGCTGCACGTCGAGGCGGCGGCGCTGCTGGTGGAGGTGCTGATCGAGCGGAGCGGCGCCGAGGACGCGCGGCGGCTCGTCGAGGCGCTCGGGCCGCGCCCCGAGGCGGCCGCGAGCGCCTGCCGGGCGTGGCTCAGCGCGTCGAGCAACCAGCCCGGCGACCGCTTCGCGGCCGGGCGCCTCCGCGAGCTCGAGCCGAAGGACGCCGACGCGCTCACGCTCGCGGCGCGCGCGCACGCCGAACGATCCGCCGGCCGAGCGGCTGCGGCTCTACGACGACGTCCTGCGGCTCGATCCCACCCAGCTCGAGGCGCGCGACCTGCGCGCGCTGCTGCTGGCCCAGCTGGGACGCACGGCCGAGGCGCGCGCCGCGTGCCAGAAGCTGGCCGGCGAGAATGAGGTGCCGCCGGCGCTGCGCGCACGCGCGGCGTGGATCGAGGCTTCGGCTGGACGCGTCCAGGAGGCGCGGAAGATGATGCGCGCCGTGGTCAGCGACCACCCGTGGCATCGCTGGGGCTGGGAGCGCCTGCTCGACTGGGGCTTCCAGCACAACGGCGCCGCGCCGAGCTATCTCGAGGACACGAAGGCGCACTGCGAGGTCTTTCCGGGCGAGCCCTCGGCCCACGGCTACGTCGGCGACGCGCTGCGGCGTTCGGGCCGCCCGCGCGAAGCGGAAGCGGCGTTCCGCCGCGCGATCGAGCTCGACCCGGGCTACGAGTGGGGCCGCCTGGCGCTCGCCGACCTGCTGATCGAGGAGGGGCGACACCGAAGACGCGGAGGCCGCTGTCGACGTGCCCGCGCCGACGCCGCCTCTGCTGCTGCGGCGGATCCAGGCCGCGCTCGCGCGTCGCAAGACGGAGCTCGCGCAGGCGAGCTTCGTCGAGCTGCTCGCCGCGGAGGGCGCCGACGACGACCTGCGGCGGCGCGGCCGCGACGCCTTCGTCGACGCGAAGATGAAGGCCGAGCTGCGCGCCGCGTTCGACGCGGCGCTCGCGCAGGCGAACCCGCCGGACGCGGCCGCCTCGCTCGCGATGGAGTGGCTCGGGTCCGCCAAGGACTGGCGCGGCTGCGACGCGCTGCTCGCGCGCCTCGCGGGTCCCCGGCCGAAGCTCGCGGCGCTCGTCGGCTACGTGCGCGCGCTGCGGACGCAGGGCGAGACCCGCCGCCTCGTCCGGCTGACGAAGGAGCACCGGACGGCGCTCCGCTCGGACGACTTCGCCTGGGGCCTCGTCGGCCACGCGCTCTCGCTCGTCGACGACCGCGCGACGGTCGACTGGATGCAGGACTGGCCGAAGCGCAAGAGCTCGCCGTGGGCGCTGAACGGGCTCGCGATCTCGCTGCGTCACCTGCGGCCGCGCGGACGAGGCGGTGCGAGTCAGCCGACGCGCGCTGCAGCTGCCGGCCGACCACATCACGCCCTGCCACCGGGCGTGGGTCGGGATCGAGGCCGCGCTCGACGGCTCCCTCGACGAGGCCGAGTCCCAGCTCGACGGCCTCGAGCCGCCCGCGGAGTCCAAGGCGTTCTACGACGCGCTGGTGCTGCTGGCGCGCGCCGCGATCGTGATGCGCCGCTCGGGGCGCGCGGGCTACGCCGAGGCGCGCCGGCTGCTCAAGGAATCCGCCGTCCTCGCCGGCGCCAGCAACCGCGACATAGCGCCCCTGCGCCGGCGCACGGTCGACCGGGTGGTCCGCGAGCATCGGGGCTTCGCCGCACAGCTCTGGCGCTTCCTGGGAGCCGCCTGACGCCGCGTCAGGCCGCTTGCCAACCATCGGGCGTCCGCGAGCGTCTTCTCACTCGAGAGGTGAAGCCATGCGTTCAAGCCGCTGGATGCTCGTCGGGCTGGCCGTGCTGGTCGCGGGTGCGTCGTACGCGGGAGAGGCCCGCGTCGTCGGTGACGAGGGCTGGTGCCGCGAGGACGGCGGCTCCCGCGAGCGCGCCCGCCACTGCGAGGTGCGGGAGGCGACGCTCCCCGCAGGCGGCCTCCTCGTCGTGGACGCCCGGCCCAACGGCGGCATCGAGGTGCGCGGCTCCGATCGCGACGACGTCCGCCTCCGCGTGAAGATCGTGGCCTCCGCGGAGACGCCGGGCGAGGCGCGCGCCCTGGCCGGCCAGGTGCAGCTCGACACCACGGGGACCATCCAGGCCACCGGCCCCAACCAGGGCCGGCGCGGCTGGTGGGCGAGCTACAGGCTCGACGTGCCGCGAAGCCAGGCGCTCCGGCTCCAGGCCGACAACGGCGGCCTGCACCTGTCGAACCTCACCGGCGACGTCGAGCTGCACACGGTCAACGGCGGCCTGCACCTCGACGAGGTCGGCGGCCACATCCACGGCCAGACGGTGAACGGCGGCATCCACGTCGAGCTCTCGGGCAGCGAGTGGGACGGCGAGGGCGTCGAGCTTCAGACCACGAACGGCGGCCTGCACCTCGAGGTGCCGGCGGACTACAACGCGCGGCTCGAGGCCAGCACCGTGAACGGCGGCGTGCAGAGCGACGTCCCGACGACGCGCAAAGGACGCCACCCCGGCGGCCGCGTGGCCGTCGAGCTCGGCCGCGGCGGCCCGCTGCTCCGCTTCGAGACCACGAACGGGGGCCTGCACATCGCACAGCGCTAGCGGGACTACGCCAGCAGCTTCGTGATCACCTTGCCCGAGACGTCGGTCAGGCGGTACGGGCGGCCCTGGAAGCGGTAGGTCAGCTTGGTGTGGTCGAGCCCCATGAGGTGCAGCAGCGTCGCGTGCAGGTCGTGCACGTCCACGGCGTCCTCGACCGGGTTGTAGCCGAGCTCGTCGGTCGCGCCGACCACGACGCCCGGCTTGATGCCGCCGCCCGCGAGCCACACGCTGAAGGCGCGCGGATGGTGGTCGCGGCCGAGGAACTTCGAGTTGTTGCGGCCCTCGACCATCGGCGTGCGCCCGAACTCGCCGCCCCAGACGACGAGCGTCTCGTCGAGCAGACCGCGCTGCTTCAGGTCCTTGACGAGCGCCGCGCTGGCGCGGTCGACCTCCTTGCAGAGCTTCGGCAGGCTGTGGACGATGTCGTCGCCGGTGCCCGTGCCGTGGTGGTCCCAGCCGCGGTGGTAGAGCTGGATGAAGCGCACGTCGCGCTCGACCAGCCGGCGCGCGAGCAGGCAGTTGTTGGCGAAGGAGACCTTGCCGGGCTCCGTGCCGTAGGCCTCGTGCACCGACGCCGGCTCCTGCGAGAGGTCGGCGAGCTCGGGGACGCTCGCCTGCATCCGGTACGCGAGCTCGTAGGCGCCGATGCGCGTGTCGATCTCCGGGTCGCCGGTCTCGGCGCGGTGCGCGCTCGTTGAGCGCGCGCAGCACGTCGAGCGAGTCGCGGCGCGCCTCGCGGCGTGACGCCCTGCGGGTCGCTCAGGAACAGCACCGGCTCGCCGACGTTCCGGAGCTCGACTCCCTGGTACACCGTCGGCAGGAAGCCGCTGCCCCAGCAGCTCTTGCCGCCGTCGGGATTGTTCTGGCCGGAGATCAGCACCACGAAGGCCGGCAGGTCCCGGTTCTCGCTGCCGAGGCCGTAGCTCAGCCACGAGCCGAACGACGGCCGGCCCACCACCTGGTGGCCGGTGTTCATGAAGATCTGCGCCGGCGCGTGGTTGAACTGCGTGGTGTGGATCGAGCGCAGCACGGCCACCTCGTCCGCGATCGTCTTGAAGTTCGGCAGCAGCTCGGAGACCTCGAGCCCCGACTGGCCCACCTTCTCGAACGCGAAGGGCGACCCGAGCAGGCGCGGCGTGCCCTTGATGAAGGCGAAGCGCTCGCCCTTCACCAGCTCCTCGGGAATCGCCTCGCCGTCGTGGCGCTTGAGCTGCGGCTTGGGGTCGAAGAGGTCCACCTGCGACGGGGCCCCGGCCATGAACAGGTAGATGACGCGCTTGGCCTTCGGCGCGAAGTGCGTCGGCTTCCGCGCGAAGGCGGTCGTTCGCCGGCACGCTCGCGGCGAACAGGCGCTCCTCGAGCAGGCTCAGCAGGCCGAGCGCGCCGATCCCGAAGCCCGACTCGCGGAAGAAGTGGCGCCGCGTCAGCTCGCGGAACGGCGTGGAGCTCGGCAGCGGCGTGGCGAGCGGCTTGTCTCTCACTTCCTCACTCCCGCGTGATCGTCGCGTCGAGGTTCAGCAGCACGTTCGCGACCATCGTCAGGCGCCGCCGCCTCGGCCGGACTCTCGGGAACGACGCTCCCGGGCACCGGCTCGGGCAGGCCTGCGACGGACCGCGCGGCCGCCGCGTCGCCCGCGAAGCGCGCCTTCTCGCGGCCGAAGAAGGCGACGAGCGCGTCGAGGTCCGGCTCCGCGGGCCGCCGCGCGGTGCAGAGGCGGTGCCCGTAGGCGATCCGCTCGGCGGTGCGCGTCCCGCCCTCGCGCGCCATCCGCTGCGCGAGCGCGCGCGCCGCCTCGACGAACACCGGGTCGTTCAGCGTGGTGAGGGCCTGCAGCGGCGTGTCGGTGCGCACCCGCCTCACCGTGCACATCTCGCGGCTCGGGGCGTCGAACGTCACCAGGCTCGGATAGGGGGAGCTGCGGCGGTAGAAGGTGTAGAGGCTGCGGCGGTGCAGGTCCTCGCCGGCGCTCGTCTCCCACTTCATCTCGCTGTACGGGACGTTCCAGACGCCGTCGGGCTGGCGAGGGTAGACGCTCGGGCCGCCGAGCTTCTCCGCGAGCAGCCCCGACGCGGCGAGCGCCACGTCGCGCACCGTCTCGGCCTCGACGCGGTAGCGCGGCGCCGCGCGCGAGCAGCCGGTTGTCGGGATCGCGCTCGAGCAGCGCCGGGCTCACGTCGCGAGCTCTGGCGGTACGTCGCCGAGCTCACGATCTCGCGCAGGATCTGCTTCTGGCTCCAGCCCTTCTCCATGAACTCCACGGCCAGCCAGTCGAGCAGCTCCGGGTGGCTCGGCCGCTCGCCCTGGCTGCCGAAGTCCTCGAGCGTGCGCACGAGCCCGCGCCCGAACAGCGTCTCCCAGAGCCGGTTGACGGTGACGCGCGCCGTGAGCGGGTTCTGGTCGCTCACCAGCCAGCGCGCGAGGCCCAGCCGGTTCGGCGGCAGCTCCTCCCCGAGCGCGCCGAGCGCACGACGGCAGCGCCGCGTACACGCGCTCGCCGGGGTTGGTGAAGCTGCCCTTGTTGCGCAGCAGCGTCGAGGGCCGCTCGAAGCCTGGGCGCTCCTGCATCACGAGCGTCGTGACGACCTTCATGTCGTCGAGCTCGTTCTGGATCGCGCGCGCGCGGTCGCGCGCGGCATCGAGCGAGGGGGCCAGCGGCCGGAACCAGGCGTCGAGCTTCTGCTTCTGCTCCGGCGTGCGCTCGCCCGCCGCGGTCGCGACGAGCGGGCGCACGTCCTCGGGCAGCGGCAGCCCGGCGAACGGACGTGGCGCCGTCGTGGCCGAGAGCCGGAAGCGTCCGAGGCTCGCCAGCGGATGCGGCCATCCCGACTGGAAGCCGAGCGTCAGCGTCAGCGTGCGCAACGGGGCACCGAGGCTGTGGCGCCCTTCGGCGCGGCCGGCCGGGCGAGCGGATGCTCGAGCGCCGCGATCAGCGCGTGCGGGCGCCCGACTTCGGCCTCCGCTGTCACGCCCCAGCCGGTCGAAGGATGGCTGTCGATCGCGAGCGCCGCGGCCCGGCCCTTCTCGTTGAAGTCGGCCACGGCGCTCATCAACGGGAGCGCGCGTTCGCCTTCCTTCACCGAGAACGACGTCAGCACGAAGGAGCCGGAGCTCTCGCGGCCCGGGCCCTGCTGCGGCAGCAGGGGATCCGGCAGCGCCTCGAGGCGGAACGCCGTGATCCCGCCCAGACGCGTGCGCACCGTCACCGTGTAGCTCTCCTTCTCCTCCGGCTTGCCCAGGACGCGGATCGAGCCGTCGGCGAGCGTCTCCGACGTCACGCTGCCCTTCGCCGCGAAGCGCACGGGCGTGAGCGTCGTGAAGGCCGCGGCGGGGCCGGAGATCGCGCTCTCGAAGGCCGCAAGGTCGGCCGCCAGGTCCCGCTTGTCGAGCTCGAAGCGCAGCCCGTCGGCCTCGCGCCGCAGCGCCTCGCGGCGCCGCGCCTGCTCCGGCGTCGCGAGCTCGAGCTCGGGCTCGACGATCCAGCGGTCGACCACCTCCTCGCCCTCTCCGTGGACCTTGTACTCGCCGTTGTCGAAGAAGGCCATGAAGCGGTAGTAGTCCTGCTGCGGGAACGGGTCGAACTTGTGGTTGTGGCACTGCGCGCACTGGAGCGTGCTGCCCAGCCAGACGGTGGAGGTGGTGGCCACGCGGTCGACGAGCGTCTCGAAGCGGTACTCCTCGACGTCGATGCCGCCCTCCTGGTTGAGCTGGCTGTTGCGGTTGAAGCCGGTCGCGATCTTCTGCTCGACGGTCGCGTCCTTCAGCATGTCGCCCGCGAGCTGCTCGATCGTGAAGTCGCGGAACGAAAGGTCGCGGTTGAGCGCGTCGATCACCCAGTCGCGGTACTTCCAGGCGGTGCGGCGCTGGTCCTTCTCGTAGCCGTTGGTGTCGGCGTAGCGCGCGAGGTCGAGCCAGGGGCGCGCCCAGCGCTCGCCGTAGCGCGGCGAGGCGAGCAGCCGGTCGACGACCGCCGCGTAGGCGCCCGGGCTCGTGTCGTTCACGAAGGCGTCGATCTCCTGCGGCGTCGGCGGCAGGCCGACGAGGTCGAGGCTCAGGCGCCGCACGAGCGTCTCGCGCGAGGCCTCCGGCGAGGGCTCGAGCCGCTCGCGCTCCAGCCGCGCGAGCACGAACGCGTCGATCGGGCTCTTCACCCAGCCGGGGTCGCGCACGCTCGGAAGCGCCGGCCGCTGCGGCCGCTGGTACGCCCAGTGCCTCGCGGGCTCCGGTCCGCCCGGCGCGTCGTCCGGCCCGACGGCGCCGGCGTCGATCCACGCCGCGATCCGAGCGATCTCGGCTCCCGCGAGCGGCGGCTTCTCGTTGGGCATGCGCGGCGTGAGCTCGCCTCGCAGGTGCTGGACGAGCGGGCTCTCCCGGCTCTTGCCGGGAACGATCACCGCGCCGGACATCCCGCCCTTCAGCGCCTGGCCGCGCGTGTCGAGGCGCAGCAGGCTCTCCTGCTGCTTCGGCCCGTGGCAGGAGACGCAGTTGGCCTCGAGGATCGGACGGATGTCGCGCTCGAAGTCCGGCGCCGGCCGCTCGCCCGCCACGGCCTCGGGCACGCGCCCGTCCAGCACGAAGAGCGCGCACGCCGCGGCGCACGACAGCGCCTTAAGCCTCGGCCTCATCGCCTCCTTCGGACCCCCGCCGACTGGTGTCGATTCTAGTTCGATTCGCCGCGGGCGGGCAGCGTAAAGCAGAACGTGGCGCCGCCGCCCTCGCCGGGCGACTCGACCCAGACGCGCCCGCCGTGCTGCTCGACGATGCGGCGGACGAGCGCGAGCCCGACGCCGGTGCCTTCGCTGCCGGTGTCGAGCTTGTCGAAGAGCCGGAACACCCGCTCCTGGTGGCGCAACGCGATCCCCATGCCGTTGTCGCGCACGAAGAAGGTCGGCGAGCGCGCCCCCGGCGCGGAGCCCGATGTCGATCTGCGGCTGCTTCTGGTCGCCCATGAACTTGGCCGCGTTGTCGACCAGGTTCTGCACCGCCTGCACCAGCCGGCTGCGGTCGCCGCGCACCACCGGCAGGCCCGACGCGATCCGGACCGCGACGCCCCGCGAGTCGAGGGTGCCGCGCACGAGCTCGACCGCCTCGCGCGCGATCACCTCGAAGGCCACGTCCTGCGGCGGGTTGACGAAGCGCCCGACGCGCGAGAGCTCCAGCAGGTCGTCGAGCAGGCGCCGCATCTTGTCCGCCGCGTCGGCGATCCGCGCGATGTCGGACCGCAGCCGCTCCTGGTTGCCGGCGGCGACGTCGCGCTCCATGTAGCCCAGGAAGCCGCGCAGCGTGAAGAGCGGGCTCTTGAGGTCGTGCGACACGGTGTAGGTGAAGCTCTCGAGCTCGGCGTTCTTGGCCTCGAGCTCGGCGACCAGCTCGCGGTAGCGCGTCTCGCTGGCGCGCGCCCGCGCCAGCGCCTGCCGGACCGTGCGCGAGGCGAGGTCCTGCACGAGCGCGCTCACCGGGAACATGATCAGGCTCACGCCCAGGACGAACAGGTCGAAGTCCGGGTCGAACTCGACGGCCGGCCCGCCGCGCGCGACCAGCACGCCGCCGGCGACCACGGCGGCCGCCGTCGCGGCCAGCGCTCCGCGGCCTCCGACGAGCGCGCCCGCCACGGCGATCGTCGTGCCGTAGCCGAGCATGTAGGCGGGGCTGCGCACGCCGTTGCCGAGCGCCGCGAGCACCGTGAAGAAGCTGAAGAACGCCACCACCTGCAGCGCCGCGGCGAGCGCCACCCTGCCGCGCCTGAGCAGCCAGAGCAGGGCGACGTTCGCGGCCTCGCCGACAGCACCCTCGGCGAGCGCCCGGCCGGTGTGCCAGGGAGCGACGAGCGCGGTCATCAGCACGTAGAGCGGTGGCACCGCGACGAGCGCCCACAGGATCACGTGCAGCATGAAGGCCTGGTGCGTCAGCGCCTCGTCCTCGAAGACGGGTGGCGCGAGCAGCCGGCGGAGTCCGGTCAACGCCACCGCCTTCGCGCGTAGGCGACCGCCGCGACCGGCGCCGCCCCGGCCGCCGCGAAGAGCCCGTAGTGCATCGGGGCGACCACGCGCCACTCGTAGATGAACGGGCTCTCGCTCAGGAGGTAGTAGGCGGAAATGGCGAGCAGCAGCGCCGTGCGGCGCCAGTCGTGCCAGGCGAGCCACGCGGTGCCCAGCACGACGAGCGGCAGCAGCAGGAACGACAGCGCCGACTGGAGACCGCCGAGCGGAGCCCGCAGTGGTCGCGGCGGCCCGGCCCGGAGCCAGGAAGCGCGAGGCGTCCGCGAGCGCCGGCGGCACGCGGAGCACCGTGGGCGCCTCGGCCGCGGCGTAGTTCAGCATCTCGCCCATGCGGCCGAGCATCACGCGCGCGAAGCGCCCGGGGTTCGCACGGATCACCTCCAGCGCCCGGCGGTAGCGGTCGTTGTCCCGCAGGATGCCGTCGGGCTCGGCCCACCAGTCGCGGTAGCGCGGATTCGCCGTAGCGCACCGCTTCCTCCTCCGCGACGAGCGTGTCGTGGCGCTTGGCGCCCACCTCGCGGCCGCCGGCATCGGCCACGCCCTGCCAGAGCGTGAGGCCGCCGTTGATCGAGACCGGCACGAAGGCGCCGAAGACGACGTAGTTGCGGATCGTGATCGGGATGACGACGGCTATGGCCGCGAGCGACAGCGCCACGGCATGCAGCAGGCCCCGCCGCCGGTCGCGCGCCACCAGCAGGATCACGAGCGACAGGAACGGGGGCAGCAGCACGACGTTCGGACGCAGCCAGACGCCCGCTCCGACGAGCGCCCCCGCGAGCGCGCTCGTCCAGACGCTTCCGGTCCCGACTGGATGAGTCTTCGCAACGAGCAGCAGGGCGATCATCAGCGGAAGCGCCGACAGCGCGTCGGGCAGCACGAGGGCCGACACGTAGCCGAGCGCTGGCGACAGCCCCGCGATCACGCCCGCCACGACGGCGGCCGGCCAGGACGCGAGCCGCGTGGCCGCGAGCACCAGCAGCACGCATGCCAGAGACGTCAGCAGGTTCTGCAGGAGCTGCGCCGCGAAGAAGCTGTGGCCGATCGTCGCGTAGACCAGGGCGAGGTAGAGCGCGTAGCCGGGCGGCCGCGCCAGCAGGCCGGTGCGCTCCTTGTCGCGCACGCGCGGCCACAGGATGCCTTCCCCCGCGAGGATCCCGAGCGCGGCGGAGTCGTAGCGCTGCGCCATCCGCGTGCCGGTCTGCTCCGGCGTGTACATGTCCGGAGCCTGGTCGACCGCATAGAGCGAGCGGACGAGGAACGCGAGCGCAAAGACGGCGGCGAGCCACGCCGCCCGACGGAGCCTTCCCCTTGCTGCCTGCTCCATGAGCGCTGGCGGATCTTCCGGGGGCCGCGCGCTCGCTGTCAAGGCGGGTTGCTTTGCCCGTGCGAGAAGTGTCACTTTAGCGGCTCATCATGCGGACTGGGCCTTTTGCCGGCGCCTGAAACGCGCCGTGTCCTCCTCGCCGGGCTCCTGTTCCTGCTGAGCGGCGCTTCGGCGCTCGTCTATCAGGTCGCCTGGCAGCGCATCCTCGCGCTCCACAGTGGCGTCGGGCTCTACTCGGTCGCGATGATCGTGGCGGCCTTCATGGCCGGGCTCGGGATCGGCAGCCAGCTCGGCGGCCGGCTGAGCGCGCGGCTCGAGGCGCGGGCGTCGCTGCGCCTCTTCGCGCTCGTCGAGCTCGCGATCTCCGCCTTCGGAGCCGCGAGCCCCTTCCTCTATTACGACTGGCTCTACCCGCTCGCCTCGCGGCCTCGAGAGCCCCTCGCTCGCCGCCGGCCTCGCGCACTTCGCTGCGCTCCTTCCGCCCACGCTGCTCATGGGCATGTCGCTGCCGCTCCTGGTGCGGGCGATGCTGCGCGACGTGGGCACGGCCGGGCGCACGATCGGCGCGCTCTACGGCATCAACATGCTCGGCGCGGCGCTCGGCGCCTTCGCCGCGCCCGTGGCTGCTCATCCCGCGCGCGGGGATCGGCGGCGCGACGCTCGTGGCGGCGGGCGGCAACCTGCTCGCCGGCGCGGGCGCGCTCGTGCTGGCGCGAACGCCGGACGCGCCGCCAGCCCAGGCGGCGGCGACGCCCGGCCGATCCGCAGGCGACGACGCACCCCTTCGGCCTGTGGCTCGCGCTCTACGCGCTCTCGGGCTTCGTGGCGCTTTCGCTCGAGATCCTGTGGTTCCGGCTGGTCGACGTCGCCGTGAAGTCGACCGCCTTCACGTTCGGCACCGTGCTCGCGATCTACCTGCTCGGGTCCGCGGCGGGCTGCCTGCTGGCGCTGCGCTTCGTGGACCGGCTGCGCCGGCCGCTCGCGGTCTTCCTGCTCGCGCAGTGCGCGATCCTGCTGCTCTCGGGCCTGTCCGTGATCGCGCTCGTGCGCGTGCCGCCCGCCACCCCCGGCTACGCCTGGTTCATCGACTACTGGGGCACCTACCGGTTCTTCCGTTTCGGCCACGTGTTCGACCTGGTGCCGGTCACGCACCTCTACGTGGCGCTGCCGCTCTTCCTGTTCGCGCTGCCGACGCTGCTCATGGGCTTCGCCTTCCCGGTGCTCCAGCGCGCGGTGCACGACGAGCTGCGCACGAGCGGGCGCAAGGTGGGAGCGCTCCAGGCCGCGAACATCGCGGGCTGCGTCGCGGGCAGCCTGCTCGTCGGCCTGGTCGCGCTGCAGTGGCTCGGGACGGCGGAGACGCTTCGGCTGCTGGCGCTGGCCGGCCTCGTGTTCGCTGCTGTGGGCATTCGCTACGAGGGCAAGCGCTTCGCCTTCGCGGCGCTCGCGCTCGTGCTGCTGGCCGCGGCGCTGCCCGGGCGCGAGGAGCTGTGGCGCCGGCTCCACGGCCAGACCGAGGCGGAGCAGCGCGCGATCTTCGACGAGGACGCGACCGGCGTCGTCGCGATCGCGACGCGCAACGGCATCCGCCACCGGCTGTCGGTCAACGGCAAGGGCAACTCCTGGCTGCCCTTCGGCGGCGTCCACACGGTGCTCGGTGCGCTACCCGCTCTGGTGCACCCCGCTCCGCGCCAGGTGGCCGTCGTCGGCCTCGGCTCGGGCGACACCGCGTGGGCCGCCGGCTGCCGGCGCGAGACGCAGTCGGTCACCGTCTTCGAGATCTCCTCGCCCCAGCCGCGCATCCTGCGGCGTTACGCGGCGCAGGAAGCGCTCGGGGAGCTGCGCAGCTTCCTCTCCGATCCCCGCGTGACCCTGCGGCTCGAGGACGGCCGCCGCGCGCTCGAGGCGAGCGCCACCTTGTACGACGCGATCGAGACGGACGCGATCTGGCCGGAGAGCTCGGGCAGCGGCAACCTCTACTCGCTCGAGTTCTTCCGCACCTGCGCACGGCGGCTGCGTCCGGGGGGGCTCGTCTGCACGTGGGCTCCCACCGAGCGCGTCAAGGCCACCTTCCGGACGGTGTTCCCGCACGTGCTCGAAGCCGAGGGCGGCGTGATCCTGATCGGCAGCGAGTATCCGCTGCAGATGGACCTCGACGCCTGGCTGGCGCGCCTCGAGGCGTCGGCTTCGTACCTCGGCGAGCTGCGGGCGCAGCAGATCGCCGAGCGCTTGCGCAGCCTGACGCCTGGGACCGCGCCGATCGAGGTGCTTCCGAACCGCGACCTCTTCCCGCGCGACGAGTTCGCGAGCGCCCGCTAGCGACGCTGCGCCCGGACGGGCGGCGCAACGTCGCTCGTTGAGCCGGTCTCGGGTTCGTCGACTCCTGCTCGTCTTGCTGGTTCGTCCCGGCTGAGCCCTCTCTGAAAGCGGCCGCTTCACGCAGAGATGTGTCGCGATCCGCTGGCATCGTCGCTCCATTCAACGCGCGATCGTTCGAGTCCACCGCTTCGCTCGCCTCGATTCGATGGATCGCGAATGCGTTTGTCTGTTGCACGCGCGGACCTGATGCGACCGCCACACACGACACAATTCGAGGCACACACATGCGCGATGCTCGTTGATCGCTTGCGGGAGGCACTCCTCGACATGCAGAGCGAACTGATCGTCAGAGCGGCCGGGCTCTCCGACTCGGGCCTTCTTCGACAGGTCGCACTGCTCGCCACGCGCGAGCGCGGGGCGACCGTCGAGCTCGTCGGCCACCTCGCCGAACTCGACGCGCGCAAGCTCCATGTCGCTGAAGGTTACGGCTCGCTGTTTGCGTACTGCACCGGGCCGCTCCGGCTCGCCGAGCACGCCGCGTACAACCGCATCGAAGCCGCTCGCCTGAGCCGCCGGTTCCCGCGTCGTCCTCGACCTGCTGAGTGACGGCTCCTTGAACCTGAGCACACTGCGGCTTCTGGCGCCGCACCTGCGGCCCGAGAACTTCGAGACTCTGGTGAGCCTGGCGAGGCTTCGGAGCAAGCGCGAGGTCGAGACACTGGTCGCGCACCTGGCCCCGCGGCCGGACGTTCCGGCATCGGTGCGAAAGCTTCCCGAACGCGTGGCCGATCGCGCAGGCCGCGAACCCGCCCTTCGGGGAACGAGTCCCAAGGAGATGGATGCGAGCGAACGTGCGCCTGCGGCGGCACCGATCCCTCGACTGACTCAATCCAGCTTGCCGCGCCATCGGAGCTTCGAGCGCAGCCCGTCGAGCCCGCGGAGGCGGTGCCGAGGGTCGACTGATCGGCCGGTC
The DNA here is from genome assembly GCA_963744315.1 of uncultured Acidobacteriota bacterium. GTDB lineage: Bacteria > Acidobacteriota > Vicinamibacteria > Fen-336 > Fen-336 > DATBSL01. The sequence goes on along the minus strand of CAVUTB010000004.1, from coordinate 438,703 downwards.
GTCGCGCCGCTGGCGCCCGGGCGCTTCCGTGTGCAGTTCACGATGACCGCAGCGACACACGGGAAGCTGCGTCAGGCCCAGGAGCTGCTCCGCCGCGAGATCCCCGACGGCGATCCGAGACGCAATCTTCGACCGGGCTCTCACGCTGCTGCTCGACGACGTTGCTCGGCGGAAGCTGGCCGCGACCTCGAACCGGCGCGGACCGGTCAGCGGATGGGCACCGGGTCGCGCCACATCCCGGCGCAGTCAGGCGCGCGGTCTGGCTCCGCGACGGCGGGCGATGCGCTTTCGTGAGCGCCCGTGGAAGACGCTGCAACGAGCGCGTCTACCTCGAGTTTCATCACCGAGAGCCGTACGCGATCGGCGGTGAGGCGACAGTCGCCAACATCTCTCTGCGCTGTCGAGCCCACAACGTGTACGAAGCGAAGCTGGCTTTCGGCCCGACGGCGCCATGCAACAACCCAGTGGCAGGGAGATCCGGCGCCCGTGAGGCCGGGAGCATGGTGCACTCGGCCGGGACATGAACTCGCCCCGGGGCGAGTTCATGCCGGTTTTCCGGCGGCTCGGTTCTCCTCGGCGGCGGCCGGTCTCGGGTTCTGGCGGCCCGGTTCTGGGCGGCTCGGTTCTGGCGAGCCCGGTTTCTGGCGGCCCGGTCTGGCGGCCTGGTTCGAGCGCCCGGTCTAGCGCCCGGCTGGCAGCCCGGATCCTTCGAGCGGATCCGGCCATCGCGACGGCGGCCACCGGCGCGAGCGCGTAGCTGCGCGAGTCGTTTCGGCCGACCGGTGCTCGAGCCGTTCGCCGACGAACCTCGACGGACGCCCTACTTCTGCTTCTGGTACGTCCCCACGAGCTCGGCCTGCGCGAGCACGTGGCCCTTCATCGCCGCCTCGACGTCGGCCTTCGTCGCCGGCCCGAGGTCGGCGAGCAGGACGTCGAGCGCGCAGAGCTTGTGGAAGTAGCGGTGGCGGCCGATCGGCGGACAAGGGCCTCCGTAGCCCGTGCGCTTCCAGTCGTTCTTCCCCTCGCGCGTGCCGGCTGGCAGCGCGCTCGAGGCGACGCCCTCGGCAGAGCCCGGTCGTGGTCGGCGGCAGGTTGTAGAGGACCCAGTGGACCCATGTCATCTTCGGCGCCTTCGGGTCCGGCGCGTCGGGATCGTCCACGATCAGGACCAGGCTCCTGGCGTTGGCGGGCACGCCCGTCCAGGCGAGCGGGGGTGAGACGTCGCGTCCCTCGCAGCTGTAGAGCGTCGGAATCGCACCCAGGGCGGTGAAAGCCGCGGACGTCAGGACCAGACTCATGCGACCCTCCGAATGCTCGAGTGTTCCAAAGGTGAAGCGCCCGCGGCAAGCGCCATTTCGCGTAGACTGGTCCGGCCATGCCCCTCGAGTGCGGTTTCAAACAGCGGCACGGCCGTCAGTTCTGCGTGACGGACTGCCCGGCGAGCGAGTCCGGGCGGGGTCTTCGAATACGTCCGCGTCGAGAAGCCTGAAGACCTGCCCGCGGCCGAAGCGCGAACGCTCGACGTCGCCATCCTCGACATGAATCACGGCTGGCCCAACCTCGGCCACGACTCGCTCGTCCACGTCGTGATGGACGCGAGCTGCGAGGTGACGCGCGAGCTCGCGGCCGCGGGGCTGCGCGTGCGCGTGCTGTCCTTCGACGTGCGCCGCTCGGGGATGCTGCCGGAGCCGCCCGGCCTGCGCTACTCGCTCTACGTCGGCACCGGCGGCCCGGGCCATCTCGACCCGCGCGCGAACGACGGCGTGCGCCCCGAGTCGCAGGGCATCCGCGAGGATCCCGGCTGGGAGGCCCCGGCGTTCCGCCTCTTCGACGCGATCAAGGCCGACGAGCACGCGGCGCTCATCGCCGTCTGCCACACCTTCGGAGTGCTCTGCCGCTGGGCGGGCGCGGCCGACCCCGTGCTGCGCGGGCCCGAGAAGGGCAAGTGCAGCGGTGTGCTCGAGAACGTGCTGGCGTGGCCGGCCGCCGAGCACCCCTGGTTCCGCCGCTTCGCCGAGCTGCTCGGGCCGGGCGCGCGCCTGCGCGTGGTCGAGAACCGGCTGTTCGACCTGATCCCGAGGCCCGGCCGCTTCCCCGCCGGCTGCCTGCCGATCGCGTTCGAGACGCGCGGCGTGGGCGGCGCGCCGGGAGACGCGGTGACGATGATCGAGTTCGCGCGCGACGCCTACGGCGTCATGCCGCGGATCTTCGCCGTCAACCACCACCCGGAGATCCTCGACCGCTTCCGCCAGGTGATGATCCTCAACCGGAAGCACGAGCGCAGCGAGGTGAACGAGGCGTGGTACCGGCGAGCGGCTCGAGATCCTGACCCGCCAGTTCCCCGAGGAAGACGTCGACCAGCGGCTGCACTTGACCTCCGACTTCACGCTGCTCGGCGCCGCTGCGCTTCTACCTGTTCCGCGCGCTGCGGCGCCGGGCGGAAGCGCTGGGCGCCCCGATTCGACGCTCCACGAGAGCCGCGTGCTCCACTCGATGCTGGGCGAGCCGGTGGGGACGGGTCGCGCGAGCGAGGTGTTCTGAGGCCAGCGGCGATGATCCCGAAGCCGCCCTTCCCCAAGGACCTGACGCCCGAGCAGGAGATCGCCGAGTTCCAGCGGCTGAAGCCGCGCCTCGCCGAGGTGTGGGACGCGCTCATCGATGCGCGAGGAGGAGCCGCATACCGCCGTCGTGGTCCCCTCGCTCACGCTCGACCAGAGCGAGCTCACGAAGATCTCGGGCGCGAGCTTCTACGAGGAGCGGCTGCTGTTCCTGCTGATCCGGCTCAGCAACCCGCGCGCGCGGATGGTCTACGTCACCTCGCAGCCGATCCACCCGATCATCCTCGAGTACTACCTGCAGTTCCTGGCCGGCATCCCGGCGAGCCACGCGCGCTCGCGGCTCACGCTGCTGTGCGCCGACGACGCGCTCCTCGCGCTCGCTCACCGAGAAGATCCTGGAGCGGCCGCGCCTCATCGAGCGGATCCGGGCCGGGATCACGGACCCGCAGCGGGCCTACCTGACGGTCTTCAACTCGACGCCGCTCGAGCGCAAGCTCGCCGTGCTGCTGGGCATCCCGCTCAACGGCTGCGACCCGCAGCTCGCGCGACCTCGGCACGAAGTCGGGCAGCCGCAAGCTGTTCCGCGAGGCCGAGGTGCCGCTGCCGGAGGGGTTCGAGGACCTGCACACGAGCCGCGAGATCGTGGAGGCGCTCGTCGAGCTGCGCGCGCGCCGGCCCGGCATCAAGCGCGCCGTGCTCAAGCTCGACGAGAGCTTCTCCGGCGAGGGCAACGCGCTCTTCCGCTACCCGGCCAGCGACTCGACGGCGGCGCTCGCCGAGGCGCTGCGGCAGGTCGAGTTCGCCGTGGCGACCGAGACCTCCGAGACCTACTTCGACAAGTTCGCCAAGATGGGCGGCATCGTCGAGGAGTTCATCGAGGCCGACGAGAAGCACTCGCCGAGCGCGCAGCTGCGGATCGGCCCGCGCGGCGACGTGCTCCCGATCTCGACCCACGACCAGATCCTCGGCGGCCCGAGCGGCCAGGTGTTCCTGGGCTGCCGCTTCCCGGCGCGCGACGACTACCGCCTCGGGATCCAGGAGGCCGGCGAGCAAGGTCGGCCACCAGCTCTCCGCGCACGGCGTCGTGAGCCGCTTCGGCGTGGACTTCCTCGTCCATCGGGACGCGCCCGACCAGCCCTGGAAGACGACCGCGCTCGAGATCAACCTGCGCATGGGCGGCACGACCCACCCCTACCTCGCGCTCCAGTTCCTCACGGGCGGCGCGCCTCGACACGGCGACCGGGCTCTTCCTCGCTCCGAGCGGCCAGGCGAAGTACTACAAGGCGACCGACAACCTCTACTCCGACCGCTACCGGGGCCTGCTGCCGGAGGACCTCGTCGACCTGCTGACGATCAACAAGCTGCACTACAGCCACGGCACCGAGTCGGGCGTGCTGTTCCACCTGATCGGCGCGCTCTCGGAGTTCGGCAAGCTCGGGCTCACCGCGATCGCCAACAGCCCGGCGCAGGTGGACGAGCTCTACGCCCACACCCTCGAGGTGCTCGACCGGGAGACGGCCTACGGACACTAGCGCCCGCCTTCTTATGGCGTCCTGCTCGTCGACCTCGCCCTCGCCGTGATCGTGACCGGTCTCGTCTCGGTGGTTCGTCCGCTCCGGTTCCTTCGCATCCGGAGCCGCCGGGCTGCCCTCCTGGTCACGGTCGGCGGCACCGTGCTGCTGCTGCTCGGACTGCTGCTTCCCGTCTCGCCAGCGCGGCTCGACGGCCCGCGGATGGCGCTCGACGACGTCCTTCCCGACTACCAGTTCGGCGAATCCCACGAGATCCGCATCCAGGCGCCGCCCGAAAGGGTATTCGACGGCCGTGAAGGCCGTGACCGCGCGCGAGATCCGCTTCTTTCGGCTGCTGACGTGGCTGCGCGCGCCGCACTTCGGCGAAGCGCCGCAGAGCCTCCTCAACCCGGCTGCGGACCGGCCGATCCTCGACGTCGCGCTGCAGTCGGGCTTCGTGCCGCTGCACGAGGAGGCCGGACGCGAGATCGTCGTCGGCGCCGTGGTCTGCTGCGGCTTGCGCCGGCCGCCTCGCGACGCCTTCGAGTTCCGCGCGCTCCAGGGCTCGCTCGCCCGCGCCGCCATGAACTTCCACGTCACGGACGAAGGCGCAGGCGTCTCGCGGCTCGTCACGCAGACACGCGTCGCCGCGAGCGACGCGCGCGCCGAGCGGCGCTTCGCCGCCTACTGGCGCGTCATCTACCCCGGCAGCGCCTTCATCCGCCGGATGTGGCTGCGCGCGATCAAGGCTCGCGCCGAGCTCACCCCGTGATCGTCAGGACCCCGTTGGCGAACTGCGTCTGGTACTGCCGCAGGGAGCGCGACGCCGGCCCGTTCAGCACGCGGCCGCTGGTGTCGAAGCGCGAGCCGTGGCAGGGGCAGACGTAGGAGGATTCGAGGAAGCCCGTGATCGAGCAGCCCTCGTGGGTGCAGGTCGCGGTGAGCGCCGAGAAGGCGTCGGAGGCGGTGCGCGAGACGAGCAGCGTCCCGAGCGGGCTCTGCACCAGGGCCGCCGAGCCCGGGGCTGCGAGCGGCGAGGCCGCGTCGATCGTCAGCTGAACCCCGCCGCCGCCTGCGGTGCCGGTCACGCGCGGCAGCGCGGGCGCGTTGATGCCGCTCGAAGACGTCGGGCTGCCGCCTCCGCAGGCGCCGAGGACGGCTCCCCCGAGCGCGGCCAGGCCGGCGGACGAGCACTGGCGGCAAAACTGTCGGCGTGTCTGCTGCTCCGCTTCCATCGTTTGACTCGACCTCCTGATCTCGCGGCTCGCGAGCACTGCCCGCAGTAGAACGCGCGGGAGTGCGAAGGTCCTAGCCAAACGGCGTGAGCCGATGTCAGTCCACGCGGCCTCTCGCCTTACATCTCAAGCCGGCAGCTTACATTTCGTGCAACTGCCGCGCGTCAGCTCGAGCGCGAGCTCGAAGCGCCCGGAGGCGGAGCGTCCTGGCGGATGCGCCGTGCGGCTTCCTCGCGCGCCTCGTCGAGCGTCGTGACGGTCCCGTCGAGCTGCTTCTCGTAGACGGCCCGCAGCACCTCGCCCATCAGCGGACCGGGCTCGAGGCCGAGCTCCAGGAGGTCGCGGCCTCGCAGCAACGGCTCCGGCGGCCGCACGGCGACGTCGAGTGCCTTCACGCGCTCCAGGAACCATTCCATGGCGACGGGCTCGAAGCGCCCCGGCCGCCGGCCGAGGCAGTCGGCGCGCGACACGCGATAGAGCAGGTCGGGCTCGCACTTGCGCGCGAGACGGCGGATCGCGCCGTCGGAGACGCGCTCGCGGTCGTCGTAGAGCTGCCCGGGCTTGAGGTGCTGCGCGACCAGCGCGAGCACCTGGGCGCGGACGTCGTAGCCCTGCCGCGTGAAGACGTTCCAGCGGTCGAGCAGCGAGGTCGTCGGCGGCAGACCGGCCTCTTCGTGGCCGCGGGAGCGAAACCGGCCCTCCTCGAAGCGCGTCGTCGCCGGCTTGCCGAGGTCGTGGCAGAGCGCGCCCAGCATCACGGCGAGCTGGCGCGGGCGGTCGTCCTCGAGGCCCTCGAGCAGAGCGCGCGCCTCGTCGACCACCTGCAGCGTGTGCGTCCAGACGTCGCCTTCGGGATGCCACTCCGGGTCCTGGGGGGTGGCGGCCAGCGGCACGAGCTCGGGCGCGATCGCCTCCAGCATTCCCCACTCGCGCGCGAGCGCGAGCCCGACGGAAGGCCGCCGCGCCTTCAGGAGCAGCTTCTCGATCTCGCCGAAGACCCGGTCGGCGGGCAGCTCGCGCAGCGGCATCGACGCGCAGAGCCGGGCGGTCGCCTCGTCGACCTGGAGCTCGAAGCGCGCGGCGAGCTGCAGCGCGCGCAGCGCCCGCAGCGGGTCGTCGCCGAAGTCGACGCGTCGACCGCTCGCAGCCGCCGCGCCTCGAGGTCGGCCCGGCCGCCCCACGGGTCGACGAGCTCGCCCGTTGCCGGGTCGAAGCAGCATCGCGTTGATCGTGAAGTCCCGGCGCCGCGCCGCTTCGGCCACCGGTAGCGAGGGATCGCCGGTCACCCCGATGCCGCGGTGGCCCGGGCCGACCTTGGAGTCGCGGCGCGGCAGCGAGACGTCGAGCGCGCCCGCGACTCCTTCGACGCCCGAGAGCTTGTAGACGCGGAACGACTGCCCGACCGCGTCGACCCGGCCGGCCGAAGCGAGCACGGCCTCGAGCCGTTCCGCCGGCAGGCCGAACACCTCGACGTCCCAGTCCTCGAGCGGAAGCCCCAGCAGCGCGTCGCGCACGGCTCCGCCGACGAGATAAGGCCGTCCGCCGGCCTTCTGGAGCGCGGCGAGCAACTGAGCGAGCCCGCCCGGCAGTTCGATCTGCATCGCGGCTGAGGCTAACACCGGCCGCCGCCGGGCCGCTTGACACCGTCTTACTGTACTAGTACATTGGTACAGATGAGCGCGCGTCCACCGAGCCCCCGCATCCGCGTCAATCCGGCGCTGCCGCTGCCGATCTGGAGCCAGATCGAGGACGGCGTGCGGCAGCTGGTGGCGACCGGTGCGCTCGCGCCCGGGTCCGCGATGCCGTCGGTCCGGGACCTGGCGCGCGCCGAGCGCATCAACCCGAACACGGCGGCCAAGGCGTACCAGCGGCTCGTCGAAGCCGGCGTGCTCGAGACGCGCCGCGGCGAAGGAACCTTCGTGGCCGAGCGGCCTCCCTCGATGCCCGCCGCCGAGCGCAGCCGCACGCTGCGCGACGGGGCGCTGCGCTACGCCTCGCTCGCCTTGAACCTGGGCGCGAGCCGGACCGAGGCCACGACGGTGCTGAGCACCGCGTGGCCGGACGGGGACGAAAGAGGAGGACGAAAGTGAGCGCTCCGGAGGCTGTGGCGGAAGCGGCAGCGGATCCGGCGGCCCGAGCGGCCGGCGAGGCGGTCGTGGAGCTGCGCGGCCTGACGGTTCGTTACGGCCGCCGGTCGATCCTCGACGGCGTCTCGCTGTCGGTCGCTCGCGGTTCGGTCTATGCGCTGCTCGGACGCAACGGCGTCGGCAAGAGCTCGCTCTTGCGCTGCCTGCTCGGCCAGCAGAAGCCGAGCGCCGGCGAAGCGCGCCTCTTCGGGCAGGACGCCTGGCGCGGACGCCAGCAGCCTGATGGAGCGCGTCGGCTACGTGCCCGAGGAGCCGGATGCGCCGCCCGAGCTCTGCGCCCGCGAGCTCGTGCTCTTCTGCGGCCGGCTGAACGTGCGCTGGAACGAAGCGGCCGTGATCGGGCGCCTCGAGCGCTTCCTGGTGCCGCTGCGGACGCCGTTCCGCAGCCTGTCGAAGGGGCAGAAGGGAGCGGTGATGCTCGCGCTCGCGCTCGGGCACGACCCGGAGCTGCTGCTGCTCGACGACCCCACGCTGGGCCTCGACGTCGTCGCGCGCCGCGCGGTGTTCGGCGAGCTGATCGGCGAGCTCGCCGACCGCAACACCACCGTGCTCGTCACGACGCACGACCTCGCCGGCGTCGAGGGCGTGGCCGACCGCGTCGGGATCCTGCACGCCAATCGCCTCGTCCTCGAGGGCGAGCTCGAGGCGCTCAAGGCCGAGCATGGCGCCTCGCTCGAGGAGATCTTCGCGGCCGTCGCGGGCGAGCGGGCCGGCGACGCGCCGCAGCGCGACGGCGCGGGAGCCCGGCAGTGAGGGCGCTCCTCGCCATCACGGCGCGCGAGCTGCGCGAGCGCTGGACGCTGCCGTTCGCGCTCTTCGTGTGGGGCTTCGCGCTGCTCTTCCTCGTCCGCTACGTGGACGTCACGGCACGGCCGCTGGCGACGATGGCCGCGGTGGCGTCCGCGTGGGCGCTGGCGCTGCTGATGGGCGGCTCCGTGATCGCAAGCGACCTCGCCGACGGCCGCCTCGCCTTCTTCTTCGCGCGCCCGGTGCCGTGGTGGTCGATCGCGGGCGGCAAGCTGCTCGCGGCCCTGCTGATGTCGATCGTGGCGCCGTTCGCGGGCCTGCTGCCCGCGCTCGTCTTCGACTGGAACCCGGCCAAGGACGCCCAGGGTCTCGGCGACCTGCTGACGGGCGGCGGCTTCGCGCTGATGCTCGCGCTCCTGCTGGCGCTCGTCTGCTTCGGCCACGTGGCGGGCATCGTCTACCGCGCCCGCTCGACGTGGGCGGCGGTCGACTTCGTGCTGTTCGGCGCCTGCGTGTGGGGAGGCGTGTGGCTCTTCTACGCGTTCAAGCGGCTCGGCGTCGTCCTGAGCGGTCCGCCGTCCAGCATCTGGGCCCTGCTGCCCGCGTTCGTGCTGATCGCTGCGGTGCCCTTCGCGGCCGCAGCGGTGCAGGTGGCCCTCGGTCGCAGCGATCTGCGGCGCGGGCACCGGGCGCTGTCCCTCACCTTCTGGGCCGGCGTGCTCGTCTGGCTCGCCGTGCTCGGCGGGCTGCTGCTGCGCGAGCGCGCCGTGACGCCGGCCGCGCTCAGCGATGCGCGGGCTCTCGGGCGCGTCGCGCCGACGGCCGCCTCGTCGGGATCCTGGGCAGCTCGGGCCGCGGGTCGATGGCCGCTTTCGTCTACGACACCGCCTCGGGCCGATCGCTGCGGCTGGGGCTCGGGAGCTGGCCGGCCTTCTCCGCCGACGGCCGGTCCGTCGCCTGGTTGGAGGAGGCGCCTTTCTGGCGCAAGGACCGCCCGACGGAGATCCAGCTGGCGCGGCTCGACAGCGCCGGGTTCGCCGCCGAGCCGGTGGAGCTCGCGACGCGGCTGCCGCAAGAGGGCATCGTGGGTCTCGCGCTCTCGCCGCGGGCCGACCGCGTGGCGATCGTGCAGAACGAGACGCTGTCCGTCTACGAGATCCCGTCGGGCCGCACGCTCAGCACCACCGCGGCGTCCGACGGCTACTGGATGGCGGCGGCGTTCCGGCCGGACGGCGAGCTCCGGGCCTTCCGCCGCGTCCGGCCGGCCGTCGGCCCGCCGGGCAGCGGGGTCCTGCCCGGGCCGTATCGAGGTCGTCTCGATGCAGCGGCGGCGCTCCCGCGAGCGCGATCCGACTCGAGGCCGTCGGCCACGCGATCCTGATCTCCCCCGCCGACGAGGATCTCGTGCTGCTGCACGAGCCGCTCGCTCCCCACCGCCGGATCTCGCTCCACGACGCACGAACCGGACGGCGGGTGCGAACCTTCTCCGGGGAGGACGGCTTCCAGGTGCAGGACGCGTTGCTCCTCGCGAACGGCCGGGTCGCGCTCATCGAGGCCCTGGCGCCGACGAGGCGCCTGCGGCTCGCGGTCGAAGGTCAGGCCGACCGCGTGGCGGCGCTGCCCGAAGGGTCCGCGGTCATCGCCGGCGATCTCCCGGAGGACTTCTGGCCGTGGGTCGGTTCATGCCGGCCAACGGTCGGTTCGCGGGCGAGACGCTCTTCTTTTCCTCCGACACGAGCGAGCCGCGCGGCCGCGAGCCGGGGCTGCTTCCCGCGCTGCGCCCGCGGCTCGGGCCGTCGCGCCGCGTTTCCGGCACCGCGGCGGAGCTCTTCGTCTCGGACGCGGGCGAGCTGCTGCAGCTCGACCCCGTGTCGCGCGAAAGGCGCGTGCTGCTCCCCGCCGCGCCCGCGGAGCGCTGAGGTCCGAAGCCTAGACGAGCCCGCGCTCGAGCGACTGGATCATCACGTCGAGCGCCCGGCCCGAGGCTTCGCGAACCAGCTCGACGAGCGGGCCCGTCTCGAGCCGGTGGGCGGCCTCGAGCGCCGCCTGCAGGCGCGGGCCGTCGCCGCCGACCAGGATCGGGGGCTGGAGGCCGGCGCGACGCAAGACGTGGGCCGCGGCGAGACGCGCGACGCGTCCGTTGGCCTCGTCGAACGGACGGACCTCGACGATGCGCGCGAGCGCCACCGCCGACTTCTGCTCGGGCGCGAGCGTCTCCACGCCTTTGGCGTCGAGCCACTCCGCGAGGCTCGCGAGCCGGTCCTCGATGAACTCGGGACGCGCGCCCGCCGCCTCGCGGCGGCGGAAGCCGACCGGTCCGGCGAGCGCTTCGTGCCAGGCCCGCACGGCGGCGAGCGTCAGGCGCGCCTCCCGCGGGACGGCCTCGCGCGCCCGACGAAGCGCCTGAAGCTGCGGGGGCGGGGTCGCGGCCCGCGCGTCGTCCCACGAGACCGGCAGGCCGGCGAGCTCGAGGCTCCCGACGAGCTCGGCATCCTCGACCATCCGGGCGAGACGGGCGTCGTCGGGCGACAGCCCGCGCTCGCCCAGCAGACGCGTGAGCCGCCTTTCCCGGACGGCGACGCTCGGCTCGAGACGCAGGCTCACGCGCGGATTGTCCCCCGGCCGCGAACTCTGATCTAATCTCGGGTGACCCCCTTCTTCGCACTGAAAAGGAGTGTCCCGTGTCGTACAAGACAGCCACCGTGATCGCCGTCCTCCTCGTCGGGGTCGTGGGCCCTGGGCACTCCGACGACAAGAAGGGCAAGAAGCCGGCCATGGAGCTGCGCTCGTCCCCGCGCTTCGCCTTCTCGCCCGCGAACGTCCTGTTCACGGCCGAGCTCAAGGGCGGCGACGACGTCGAGGAGCTCTACTGTCCCGAGGTCGAGTGGGAATGGGGCGACGGCGGCAAGAGCGTGAAGGAGGGCGACTGCGACCCGTGGAACGAGGGCGCCAAGATCGAGCGGCGCTTCACCGCCAACCACACCTTCCAGTTCGCCGGCGTCTACCGCGTGAAGGCCACGCTGCGGAAGACCGGCAAGACCATCCTGTCGCAGAGCCTGACGCTGACGATCCGCGCGGGGCTGGGGGACACCTCGCCCGATCCGGGGGATTAGCCCCCCGCTAGCCGCCCGCCGACATGCTGTCGAGGAACTCCTTGTTGCCTTTCGATTTCGAAAGGCGCTCGATCAGGAGCTCCATCGCCTCGACCGAGGACAGCGCCGAGAGCACCTTGCGCAGGATCCAGGCCCGGTTGAGCTCGGCCGCGGGGATCAGCAGCTCTTCCTTGCGCGTGCCCGAGCGGTTGATGTCGAGCGAGGGGAAGATCCGCTTGTCGGTGAGCTTCCTGTCGAGCACGATCTCGGCGTTGCCGGTGCCCTTGAACTCCTCGAAGATCACCTCGTCCATGCGCGAGCCGGTCTCGACGAGCGCCGTCGCGATGATCGTGAGGCTGCCGCCCTCCTCGACGTTGCGCGCGGCGCCGAAGAAGCGCTTCGGCCGCTGCAGCGCGTTCGAGTCGACGCCGCCCGACAGCACCTTGCCCGAGGGCGGCACGATCGTGTTGTAGGCGCGCGCCAGGCGCGTGATCGAGTCGAGCAGGATCACCACGTCCTTCTTGTGCTCGACGAGGCGCTTCGCCTTCTCGAGCACCATCTCGGCCACCTGCACGTGGCGGTCGGCGGGCTCGTCGAAGGTCGACGAGATCACCTCGCCGTGGACCGAGCGCTGCATGTCGGTCACTTCCTCGGGCCGCTCGTCGATCAGCAGCACGATCAGCACCACCTCGGGGTGGTTGGTGGTGATCGCGTTCGCGATCGCCTGCAGGATCATGGTCTTGCCGGTGCGCGGCGCGGCCACGATCAGGGCGCGCTGGCCCTTGCCGAGCGGGGCCAGCAGGTCCATGACGCGGGTCGTCAGCTGGTCGGGCGTCGTCTCGAGCCGGATCCGCTCCTGCGGGTAGAGCGGCGTCAGGTTGTCGAAGAAGATCTTCTCCTTCGCGCGGTCGGGCGGCTCGAAGTTGACGGCGTCCACCTTGATGAGCGCGAAGTAGCGCTCGTCCTCTTTCGGCGGGCGGATCTGGCCGCTGATGGTGTCGCCGGTCCGCAGGTCGAACTTGCGGATCTGCGAGGGCGAGACGTAGATGTCGTCGGGCCCCGGCAGGTAGCAGTACTCGGGCGCGCGCAGGAAGCCGAAGCCGTCGGGCAGGATCTCGAGCACACCCTCGGAGAAGATCAGCCCTTCCTTCTCCGCCTGGGCGCGCAGGATCTGGAACACCAGCTCCTGCTTCTTCATCGACGTCGCGCCCGGGATCTCGAGCTCCTTCGGCGACCTCGATCAGCTTCTGGATCCCCATCTCCTTGAGGACGGCGAGGTCGAGGCGGTTCGCGTCGCCATCGGCTTCCTCGACGCTCGGCCGTCTTGGGCTCGTAGGGCTCGTCTTCCGCCACGTCGCGCTGCGGCAGCCGCGGCTTGCGCGGCTCGCCGCCCTTCGGCCCGCGCCCGCGGCGGTGGTCGCGCCGCCCGCCGCCACCGCGATGCTCGCGCGCGCCCTGCTCGCGCGGTCCGTCGCTGCGCGGAGCGTGCCGTCGCCGCGTGCCCTTCGGGACGCGGCGTCTCGGCGCGCGCAGCCTCGTTCGGGGGCGGTTCGGCGCGTCCCTCGGGAGGCGGCGTGGACGACGGGTCGTCGTTGGCCATTGCGGTCTACCTGGATGGAAACGAAATGGGGAGGGGCGGGCGCCCTTGCCCGCTTACTGGAATGCGCCAACGATAGTGGAGGTTACGAGCGGCTGTCAACCAGCCGCGACCTGAGGCCCGGTCGCGGTTCAGTCGCCCGTCGCGTGTCCGTCCGGGTGCGTGCAGCCCGGAAACGCGGGGTGGACCATCTGCCCCGTCCATCCCAGCTCCTTCATGCCCTTCTCGGAGCTGTAGTAGGCGGTCGCGACGCGGTCCTTGAGCAGCTCGAAGCGGTCGCGGAGCGTGGGAGGCGCCTTGGCCTTTTCGGGAACGAGCACGGGCTCGCCCGGCTTCCAGTAGCGCGGCTCGCGCGAGCGCGGGCCCGTCGAGGCCGCCGTCAGCAGCTCGGTCTGCTGCGCGGCGTCGAGCGACATCCACGACTTGCCGTAGCGCGAGAGCGCCTCCGACTGCATCGCACCCAGCGCGGCCAGGAAATCGCGCTGCCGCTCGCGCGTGTCGACTGCCAGCAGCTGGTCGACGAACGCCGCGACGCCCGCCTCGCTCGAGCCCGGCACGATCGTTTCCGCGAGCGACTTCAGCATCGCGAGCTCGTTCTCGTCGAGGAGCGTGGGCAGCGGCGCCGTGGCGGCGCCCGTGGCCTGCGCGGCAGCCGACCCGGCGCTCCCGTGCGCGTGGGACGCCTCTCCCGTCGCGAGCGCGGGCGCGGCGAGGCCGGCGCCGACGCTGCCGGCGAGCACCTGCAGGACCTGCCGGCGACCGGGCTTGGGTTCGGAGCTCTCTGCCATGGGCTGCCTCACTCTCGAGCGGCGATGTCGACGCTAGCACCAGGGCAGGGGCGCCTGCAAACATCGCGAGCCCGACCGTCTCGCTAGGGACGGGGCGGGCTCCACAAGGTCGTGTCGGGCCGCTGGCTCCGCCAGGCGTACCAGAGCGCAGTTGTGTAGACGACGGTTTCGAGGCTTGCTCCCGCGAGCGGGCCCGAGAGCGCCCGACCCGTCCGCGCGTCCCACGACGACCGCGTCTCGCGGTCGAGCAGCTTTCCGCCCGCCGCCTCGAAGGTCAGCGTGCGGCCCTTCACGCGGCGGCCCCAGGCATGCACGCTCACGGCGTCTTCCTCGAGCACGACCACCACGGGTACGCCGTCGACCGTGTCGTTCGCGATCCGGCCGGCACCCGCCAGCCGGCGCAGCAGATAGGCCCGCGAGCTCGTCTCGCCCTCGATTCCGACCACCAGGTCCTGGTTCACGATCGGCCCCTCGCCCGCGAGGGTGATGCGGCTCAGCGACTCCTCGGTGAAGCGGCGCCGGCCGGGCAGGCTCGGGTCGCTCCACACGCTCGTCTCCGGGTGCTCGCGCCGCCACGCCGCCCAGGTCGTGACCGTCGAGGCGAGCTTGACGAGCCGCTCCCCGCGAGCGGGCCCTGCACGGCCGTGCCGGCGACCTGGCTCCACCAGCTGCGCGTCTTGCGGTCGTAGAGGATGAAGACGCCGTCGCGCAGACCCACGGCCCCCAGCTCGAGCCGGTCCTTCCCCCGCGCGCCGTCGTAGACGACCGCGCTGTGTGCGATCGGGCACCAGGTCGCGGTGATCGGCTGCCCGCCCAGCGTGTCGTTCAGGACCTCGTTGACCGGCTCCCACATCAGGTCGACGGGATAGGCGCGGGCTTCCCCACCGACCACGACCCCGATCACCAGGTCGTCGTCGCGCAGCGTCGCCTCGCGGCCGGGCTGGGCGACCACGCTCGCTCGGATCGGAAAGCCCTCCGGCTTGAGCTGCGTGTAGTGCGACTGGTCGCGGTTCGTCGGCTCCTGCGCGGCGGACGCGACGGGAAGCACGGCGGCCAGAACGAGGAGAGGCGCACGCAACCGCATCAGACGATTGTAGGAGGAGACGAACGGAGGGGGTCAGCGTTCTGTGATCGTTACGTATCGATCCGCGGCGAGGCCCGTCTGCCGGTCGACGTGCCCGCTCGGCCAGCGCACCTCGACGGAGTCGACGCGCGCGGCATCGCCGAGGCCGAACAGGAGCCGCGGGTCGGACGCGGTCAGATAGCTGGCTCCCCCGACGCGTGCCCGCGTGATCGTCCGTCCAGCAGCGATGACGGTCACGCGCGCGCCGATCGCGTCCTTGCCGCTCTTCGTGCCCACGAGCCGTACGCCCAGCCAGTGACGGCGGTTGCCGCCGTCGTTGCGCAGCAGCAGCGGCCGCTCCCCCGCCGCGAGGACAAGCACGTCGGGATCGCCGTCGTTGTCGTAGTCGGCGACGGCCACGCCGCGGCCCGAGTGGGCGCGCCGGAGCGCCTCGCCGCGCTCGGGCGCCACGTCGCGGAAGCGGCCCGACTCGTTCTCGAACAGGAACGGCGGATCGGCGAAGTGCACCTCGGGCCAGACCTTCGAGACCGGCGCGAACGGGTGGCCGGCGGCGATGAAGAGGTCGGGGTCGCCGTCGTTGTCGTAGTCCAGGAAGCGCGCGCCGAAGCTGCTCACCTTGAAGGTGGCGGCGCTCAGGCCGGCCGCCGCGCCGCGCTCGCTGAAGCTCATCGCGCCGCCGTTCCTGTGCAGGAGCGTTCCCTGGTGATTGAAGTTGGTGACGAGCAGATCCAGCCGGCCGTCTCCGTCCACGTCCTCGGCATCCACCGCCATCGCCCCGGTCGTGCGCCCCGACGCGTCGAAGGCCACGCCGGCGTCGAGCGCTACGTCGCGGAAACGACCGCCGCCGAGGTTCTTGAAGAGGAAGTTCGGCGCCGAGTCGTTCGCCTGGAAGAGATCCACGAGCCCGTCGTCGTCGAGGTCGGCGGCCACGACGCCCATGCCCTTGCCCTCGAGCCCGCCGATACCGGCCGCGGCGCTCGCGTTCTCGAAGGCGCCGTCGCCGCGGTTCCGGAAGAGGAGGCTCGGCTGCCCCTTGAACTTCGCGATCGTGCAGAACGGGTACCCGTCGATCGTGTCGCAGGGAGAGCGTCCGGGCTGATCGGGATCGAACTCGAGGTAGTTGGCCACGAAGAGATCGGCGAGGCCGTCGCGGTCGTAGTCCAGGAAGGTCGTGCCGCACCCCCACAGGCGGTTCGCGACGCCGGACTTCGCGGTCACGTCCTCGAACGTCCCGTTGCCGCGGTTGCGGTAGAGCACGCCCGAGCCGAAGGCGCTCACGTAGAGGTCGCTCCAGCCGTCGTTGTCGTAGTCCGCCACGGCCAGGCCCATGCCGTTTCGTGCGCCCTTGATCCCCGCCTTCTCGGTCACGTCCGTGAACGTGCCGTCGTGGTTGTTGCGATAGAGCGCGTCCCCGACCACGCGACCGCCCTGAGGCCGCGTCGAGTACGAGACCAGGTAGACGTCGAGCCAGCCGTCGCCGTCGTAGTCGACGAAGCCCCCGCCGCCGCCCATCGTCTCGACGAGGTTCCACGGGCCGTGCGACAGCTCGCGAATCTCCCAGCGGATGCCGGCGGCCTCGGTCGCGTCGACGAACGCGGGAGGGGCGTCGAGCGGGCTGGGCGCGGCCGTGAGCGCCAGCGCGGCCGGGGTCACGCTCAAGACGAGCGCGACGATGCGGCGCCGAGGCGTGACGCGGCTCGTCACGGCTTGGCAGCCGCGGGTGGGGGTGCCGGCGCGCGCTCGCGCGCGAGCGCGTCCAGCTTGCGCACCACCTCGCGCTCCCGCTGCGCGTCCGCCGCGCGCCCAGCGCTCGTGTAGGCGGCCGCCAGCGCCCAGTGCGTCTCGCGCACGCCGGGCGCGAGGCGCGCCGCCGTCTCGAGCTCGACGATGCCGCGCGCGAGGATCCCGCCGTCCACGAGCGCGCGCCCGAGCGCCAGGTGCGTGGCGAACAGGCCCGGGGCGAGCTTGACCGCCGTCTCGGCGGGAGCGAGCGCGGCCTTGGCTTGGCCTCGCCGGAGGAGCTCGAACGAAAGCTCGAGGTGCGCGAGCGCGTGGCGCGGGTGGAGCTCGATCTCGCGCCGAAACTGGTCGGCCGCGGCCGGGTCGGCGAGCTGCGCGAGCAGCAGCCCGTAGCCGTAGTGCAGGTGCTCCTGCTTCGGGTAGTCCGCCAGCAGCTCGGCGAAGCGAGCGCGCGCTTCGGCGCCGCGTCGCGCCAGGTACGCGCAGTAGGCGCGCGCCGGCGCGCGCGACGAGCTCGCGGTCCGCGGGCGCGACGTCGGCGGGAAGCTGGGCCGCCGCAGCAGCAGCAGACCGCACGCCGAATGCGAGCTCGGCGGTCTCGGCGCGGGCGGCGGCGAGCTCGGCGAGCGGCGGGATCGCGGCCTCGAACTCGGAGGCGCGGATGCGCAGCAGCGCCGCGTGATACAGCACGACCGGCAGTGTCGCCGTCGGCAGGCCGCCGCGCTCGAGCGCCCGCTCGAGCGAGCGGCGCGAGGCGACGTAAGTCGCGAGCCCGAACTCGCACAGCCCCTTGAGCGCCCAGGCCGGGCCCGAGCTGGCGTCGAGCGCGACGAAGCGCTTGAAGGCGTCGCGGCACTCGCCGAAGCGGTCGCGCTCGTAGGCCATCGTCCCGAGGTGCGCGTAGCCGGGCGCCCAGCGTGGCCGACGCTGCAGGACGCGCCGGTAGAGATCTTCCGCCTCGTCGAAGCGCCCGGCCTCGCGCGCGACGTCGGCCTGCCTGACGAGCGCGTCCAAGGCATCCTTCTCCGCCGCAGCTCGAGTGGCGGGCGCCTGGGAAAGGGCCTCGGAGGCCGGTGAGCCGGAACCGGCCGCTGCGAGCGACAGCAGTGAGGTCAGAGCAAGGACCGGACGAGCGGACACTCTAGGGGATTATATGCATCGGGATTGACTGCGCCTTCC
The DNA here is from genome assembly GCA_963744315.1 of uncultured Acidobacteriota bacterium. GTDB lineage: Bacteria > Acidobacteriota > Vicinamibacteria > Fen-336 > Fen-336 > DATBSL01. The sequence goes on along the minus strand of CAVUTB010000004.1, from coordinate 421,025 downwards.
ACCTCGGCCTAGGCTCCCGCCATGAGCACCGTACGCCGTCCGAGCCGTACGTACCGGCGAAGCCTCGCCGGTCTGGCCGCGGCCGCCGTGTTGGCGCTGCCAACTCTGCTGGCCGACTCCGCACGGGCGCAGGCGCCCGCGACCGGACAGCAATCGTCTTTCGTCGACAGGGACGGCAAAGGTGGTGCTCGACGTCGTGGTCCGGGACAAGAAGGGACGACCGGTGCCCGACGTTCGCGCGGACGAGATCGAGGTGAGCGAGGAGGGCATTCGCCAGACGATCGAGGGTTTCACGCGGATCGAGACGCTGCCGGCAACCGTCGAGGCGGGCGCGCCAGCTCAGCCGGACGGGCGCGCGCCAGCTCAGCCTGGTGACCCTGGTCTTTGACCAGCTAGGGGAGACCGGACGCCGACAGGCGCAGCGCGCGGCCGAGGCCTTCCTCGAGAAGGGCCTGCGCGCCAACACCTACGTGGCGGTGTTCCGCGTGGACCAGCGCCTGGCGATGATGCAGGCCTTCACCAACGACCGTGCGAAGCTCAAGGAAGCAGTCTCCGCTCGACCTCGGGCACGTTCGCCGGTGTCACGGACGAGAAGGCCGCCCTCGAGCAGGTCATGGCGGAGCTGGGGCGGACCGAGGGCCTTGCCGCCGCCTCAGGTCCCGGTGCCGCCAGCCAGGGCGGCGGCTTCGCCGCGCGGGCGCAGGCACAGGCGCTCGCCAACATGCTGCGCATGGCGAGCGAGCTTCAGCGACAGCAGATGGGCAACGACCTCGCTCTACCCGTTGATGGCGCTCGTCAAGGGCCAGCAGACGCTGGCCGGCCGCAAGACGCTCGCTCTACCTCACGGAGCGGCTCGAAGTGCCGCCGAACCTCGACGCCGTGTTCCGCTCGGTGATCTCCGAGGCCAACCGCGCCAACGTCAGCGTCTATACGATCGACGCCCGCGGCCTGTCCACCGAGCAGGAGTTGGCTGGCGCGCGCGCGGCAGTCGAGGAGGCCGGCCAGATCAGCCAGGCCGCGCAGCGCGACCAGTACTCGGGCGCGTACAAGGCCGAGGTGAAGTCAGCGAGACGGCCGAGTCGTCGCTGCGCGCGAGCGTCGAGGGCGTGCTGCGCGACCTCGCCGAGAGCACCGGCGGCTTCGCTGATCGGCAATACCAACAACTTCAAGCCCGGGGCCGAGAGGATCGCGGCCGACATCGCGGCTACTACCAGCTCAGCTACACCCCGCCGCCCTCGCCGTTCGACGGCCGCTTCCGCCGCATCGACGTCAAGGTCAACCGCAAGGACGTCGTGGTCCAGGCGCGCAGCGGCTACTTCGCGCTGCCGCCGGGCGAGTTCCAGGCGGTCTTCCCCTACGAGGTGCCGCTGCTCGGCGCGCTCTCGGTCGCGGCCCCGCCGCGGGACTTCGAGGTGCGGGCGGCGGCCCTTCGTTTCGCCGGCTCGTCCGCGGGGCTCGACCACAAGATCGTGGTCGAGGTGCCGATCGGCGCGCTCAAGATGGTCACCGAGCCCCCGGTGCCGCCCGCGAAGTCCGGCACCTATCGCCTGCATCTTTCGCTGCTGGCGCTCGTGAAGAGCAGCGCCGGCGACGTGGTCGAACGCTTCTCCGAGGACTACCCGTTCGAAGGCCCCGCCGAGAAAGCCGACGCGCTGCGCGGCGGCAACATCGTCTTCAAGCGCCGCCTCGCGCTCGCCCCCGGGCAGTACACGCTCGAGGTAGCGGGACAGGACCGTGAGACCGGCCGGTGGCCACGCGGCGCGTCGCCTTCGAGGCCAAGGCCGCGGGCACCGGCCCCGGGATGAGCAGCCTCGCCCTGATCCGCCGCATCGACCAGCTCCCGCGGACACGAAGTCGGACGACCCGCTCGACATCGTGCCGGCGCGGATCGTGCCCAACCTGGACGCCCCGATCTCGCTCGCGACGAACCCGAAGCTGTGGCTGTTCTTCATCGCCTACCCCTCCAAGGGAGCCGAGACGCCGCGCATGACGCTCGAGTTCATGAAGGACGGCAAGCCGCTGCGGCGCGCCGAGGCCGTGCTGCCGGCCCCCGATCCCGACGGCAACGTGCGCTACATTGGGAACTTCCCCACGAGCGCCTTCGCTCCGGACCGCTACGACGTCGGGTCGCGGTGACGCAGGCGGGGGCGACCGTCGAAGAGCGCGCCGCGTTCACGCTCGTCCCCTGACCGCGGCCGCGATCAAAGGGCGACGCGACGGCCATCACGTACCCTTGCCGTGCGTCGGGGTATAAAAGAAGCGATGTCCCGCTGCCTTCTCATTCCTGTTCTCGTGCTCGTGCTCCTCCCCGCGACGGCGGTGGCCTGAAGCGCAGGCACCAGCCACGCCCCCGCAGGCTGCGCCCTCGCCCGCCTTCCCGGCCCGCGTCGAGCTCGTGACGGTCGACGTCGTGGTCGTGGACAAGGCGGGCCGAGCCGTGGCCGGCCTCGGCCAGCAGGACTTCAGCGTGCTCGAGGACGGCGTCGCCCCAGAAGGTCACGAGCTTCCAGGCGGTGGTGCTGCCGCCCGCCCCGCCTGCGGCCCAGAGCCACGAGCGGCCGCGAGTCTCGACCAACTACGGGCCGGAAGGCCAGCCGACGCGGACGTTCCTGCTCGTGTTCGACGACGTGCACCTGAGCCCCGGGCTCTCGGTGGCCGCAAAGGCCGCCGTCGGCGAGTTCCTGCGCACCGGGGTGCGCGAGGGCGATCGCGTGAGCCTGCTCGCCACGTCCGGAGCCGCGTGGTGGAACGCCCGCATGCCGGAGGGGCGCGAGGAGCTGCAGACGGTCCTGAAGCGCCTGGAGGGACGCTACATCATGGAGTCGACCCCTGACCGCGTCACCGAATACGAGGCGATGCGGATCGTCGAGTACGACGACCCAGACGTGGGCTACAGGGTCTCGCAGCGCTTCGACGCCTACGGCACCCAGCGCCGCGAGAAATCGGACGAGAGGCTGTACCGCGACACGCTCGACCGCTCGTCGGTCGTGGGCCTGATCGACCCCTTCGTGCGGGGGCGCGCGGTCGACGTGCACCGCCAGGCGACCGAGCGGCGCAGGATCACGATGCGCACCATGACGCGCGCGCTCGAGGCGCTCGCGGGGGTCAGGGGCCGCAAGGCGATGCTGCTCGTGTCCTCCGGGTTCGTCTACGAGCCGGGCTTCAAGGACATGAAGACGCTGGTCGACGCCTCGATGCGGGTGAACGTGCCGATCCACTTCATCGATGCGCGCGGCCTCAAGGGCCTGCCCGAGTTCATGACAGCGGAGTACGCCACGAACTTCGACGTGCAGGACACGGTGGCGGTGCTCGCCGATATCTCGCGCGAGGCCGAGGGCTCCGAGAACCTGGCGCTCGACACCGGCGGGCTGGTGGTGAAGAACACGAACGACCTCGCCGCCGGGATCGGGCGCGTGGCCGCGGAGTCGCGGGCCTACTACCTGCTCGGCTACAGCCCGAGCAACACGGCGCGCAACGGCGCGTTCCGCAGGATCACGGTCAAGCTCGCGCCGGCGCGCGCGAAGGGCGTGCGGCTGCGGGCACGGCGCGGCTACTTCGCGCCCGAGGAAGGGCGTACGAGCGTGCCGGCGCGCGAAGGCAGCGATCCCGAGATCGGCCGCGCGCTCGACTCTCCCTTCGAGCGCCGCGAGCTGCCCTTGCGGGTCCAGGCGTTCAGCTTCGACGAGACCGGGATCGGCCGCGTGAACGCGCTGGTCTCGGCGGAGATCGCCGTCTCGCAGCTCTCGCTTGCCGAGCGGGACGGCCGCATGACGGGCGAGCTCGCATTCCTGATCGAGGCGCAGCATCGCGAGTCGGGCGACTACTTCAAGGTCGACGAGAAGATCGAGATCGCGATGCTGCCGGAGACGTACAAGCGGCTGGCGCGGGCCGGCTACACCGTCTCGCGCGAGTTCCAGCTGCCCCCGGGCGGCTACCAGGCGAAGGTGGTCGTGCGCGAGCTGGGCTCGGGCCGCCTGGGGTCCGTGATCCACGACTTCGAGGTGCCGGGGCCGACGAGCTTTCGCGTCTCGACGCCCGTGCTCTCGGACGCACTCGAGCAGCCGGGCCAGGCCGGCGCCGGCGCCTCCCGCCCCTCCTGACCCTGCGGCGCCGGTTCGCCCCCGGCTCGACGCTCTACGTCCAGTACAGCGTGCTGGGGGCGGCCAAGGACCAGGTGACGCTCCTGCCTCGCGTCAGCGCTGGCTACGAGGTACGCACCGCGAACGGCGCCGTCTTCAAGCGCTCGGATTCGACGCCGATCAACCCGACGTCGATCGGCTCGCTCCTGCGGCTCAACGGCATTAACCTGGCGGGCGCCCCGCCCGGAGCCTACGAGTTGGTGCTGCGCGTCAAGGACGAGCTCGGCGGCCAGGAACTCGAGGTGCGGGAGCCGTTCGAGATCGGCTGATCCGAGGAGGTCGCGATGGCTCGCTGTCGTGGGGCCGGTCAGCGCGACGCGGGCTGCTCCTCGGGCGCCTCGAGCACGAAACGTGCCGCACGCTGGGTCACGAGCCCGCGCTGCTTGACGAGCAGCCGGGCCTCGTAGCGGCCCGGACGCAACTCGCGCATCGGGACGCTGGTCACGAGCGGGGCGCGCCCCGCCTCACCGGCGGGCGGGAGCGGGGAGAGCGACTGGCCCACCAGCTCGCCGTCGCGCACGAACTCGAGCAGCACGTCGCCCGGCTCGCCCTGCCGCGGATACGCTACGGCGAAGAGCGACAGCGCATCCCCGCGGCCCACGTGCGGCTCGCCCACCCACGGCACCAGGCGTGTGCTGCCCTGCCGCAGGGGATCGTCGCTGCGCAGCGCGCCGGAGGCGACCGTCTCCACCCGCTTGATGAGCAGCAGCTGGCTCACCTCGAGCCCTGCCGCCCCTCGGGCCACCTCCAGCACCGTGCGCTCGCTCCCGTAGCGGCGCGCGAGCTGGTCCACGACCGCCGCTTCGAGGGTGTAACGGCCGGGCGCGAGCGGAACGAGCGCATGAAGACGGCGTTGCCCTGCTTCAGCGCCTCGCGCCGGGTACGCGGCAGGAACACCGGCGAGTCCTCGCTGAACTTCTCGACCACCGCCCCCGACGGGTCGCGGACCACGACCATCATCGAGAAATGCGCCCGGTCCGTCTCGCCGCGGTCCTCGGCCTCGAGCGAGTCCCGGCGAGCGGCACCTCGAGCACTGCCGTGTAGCGCACGCCTCCGGGCTCGGGCCCGAACCGAAAGCCCGTGGCGTGGACCGGGAAGTCGGCGGGCAGCGGGCGGCTGCGCAGGACCCGCAGCAGCTCCACCTCGTAGGGGAAGTTCGCGCTGCCCTCCCCCGGCGGCAGCGCGAAGTAGCCGCTGCGCGCCTGGACGCGCACGTCGGGCCGCGTGACCTTCACCTCGATCGCGCCGGAAGCGCCCGTCGTACTCCTTGCGTCGTCGGCTCGTAGACCAGCTCGTAGTAGCCGCGCAGGTCGCCCACCGCCCGCGCGATGCCCTTGCGCACGTCGTTGCTGTTGGCGATGAGCAGCTCCGCCCGTGCCCTCGGCGAGGTCGTTGCAGCGTCCCCTGAGGTCCATCCGCAGCGCGGCGAGCGCGGTCGTCGAGCGCGAGCATCTGCTCCTTGGGCACCGGCCGACGCCTCGGCTCGTGCATCTGCCGCTGCTGCGGCGGCGGCCGCCTGCTCGAGCATCTCGCGGGTGGCCTCCATGTCGGCGCTCGTGCCGCGAGCCCCCGCACGTCCACCGCGTAGACGCTGACGTTGGCCCGGTTCGCCTCGCTGACCGCGGCGCGGAAGCACGTGCTCGAGCGACGGCGGCACCTGCAGGCCCTCCGAGAAGAACAGGATCGTCTTGCGCCCCGCCAGGCGCTGCTGCTGCGCGCCAGGGCGAGGATCGCAAACAGAGCGAGGACTGGCCCTGCTGCTCCCGCTGCAGCGTCTCGGTCATGCGCAGCGCGTCCACCGCCATGCGCGCCACGTCCACGTCGCGGCCGAGCGCGGCCAGGCGTCGAGGCCTGGCCGCCCCCGTGCCGCCGCAGCCGCGGATTCGCAGCACTCCTTGGGCCCTCGGCCTGCCGCGCGACGGCCTCGTCGAGCTGCTCGGTCGCGTTCGCGTAGCTGGGTGGCGGCCTGACCGGTCGCCTCCAGGACGGCTTCGCACGAGCTCGCGGTCGCCGTGAACTGCTGGACGAGCCGCAGGCTCTCCCGGATCGTGAACACGGACACGACGAGTTCGGCGCCGGTCGGCGAGGCCCGCGAGGTCCTGCCGGCCTTGCGCGCGATCGAGCCGCCCGTCCACGCCCGAGCTGGTCGAACACCAGGGTCACCAGGTTGACGTGGCGCGGTCCGTGGCGCGCCCCGAGGCGGGCCGAGCCCCCGCCGCCGGCGTCGGCCGCCTGGCTGCCGACGGCTGTCTTCGCGCGGCTCGCTCGCCGCGCGCAGCCGGAAGGACAGCGACCTCCTGCGGGACGCCGTCCTCGAGCACGACGAGCTCCTCCGGCCGCAGGTCGCGCACCGTGCGGCCCTTCTTGTCGCGCACCACCACGTCCAGCATCACTACTTCGGACCCGGTCCCGAAAGACGCGGCCGGCGCCTCCTGCCGGCGGCGGCCGAGCCCTGGTCGCCGGCTCACCGACGCCGGCAGGGCGAGAGCCGTCGCGCACGCGAGCGCGAGCCGTGCGAGGCCTCACGGCTGCGCCGCCTCCGGCCGCGGCCCGCCGCTGCGCCGCGCGCCTTTCCGCTGCTGGCGGTCCAGCCGCTCGGTCGAGCTCCGTGACGCTGGCGCGGCCGTCCTCCTCGGTCCGCGGCCGGCCTTCTGAGTAGGCACGCGCCAGGGAGAAGTGCATCTCGGGGCTGTCCGGAGCGAGCCGGGACCGCCGCCTCGAGCTCCACGATCCCGGCGTCGAGCTCGCCCAGCTCGACGAGCACGCGGCCCTTGGCGTTGCGGGCGGCGAAGAGGCCGGGAGCCAGCTCCGCCGCGCGCTCGGCGGAGGCCGTGCGCCTCCGCGTAGTCGCCGCGCACGATCAGCTCGAAGGCGATCTCGAGGTGGGCCATCGACGTTGTCGGGCTTCAGCTCGAGCTCGCGCCGGAGCTCCGCGAGGCCGCCTCGCTGTCGCTGCGCAGCAGGAACACGCCGCGAGCGTAGTGGACCCAGGGCTCGGCCGGATGGGCCGCCACCAGCGCCGCGTAGGCCTTGCCCGCCTCCTCGGCGCCGCAGCGCCAGGTGCAGATAGCCGGCGCGACCCGCGGGCGCACCAGCTCGCGCCGAGCCTCGGTCGGAACCTCGGACGGCAGGAGCGGCGCTCCGCAACAGCATCAGGCCGATCCCTCGACGAGCCAGGGCTCCTCAGCCGAGGTGCGCGCGAGCACGGTGAACGGCGCCACGGCCCGCTCGAACTGCCCCGTCTTGACGAAGGCCAGCGCGAGCTGGTGGCGCGCCGCCCGGAGCAGCTCGGCGTTGCCCCCCAGCCCGAGGTCGAGCCCCTTCTGAGGTCTTCGATGGCCGCGGCGTGATCGCCGGCAACGAACCGGCTCAGCCCGAGCAGGGCCAAGCCCGGCCCGGAGTCCGGCTTCAGCTCGACGAATCGTGCAAAGGCCTCGCGAGCCTCGCTGCCGCGCCCGGCCTGTATTGGAGCGTGCCGAGGTACCACCAGCCCTTCCTCCCAGTCGCCGCGCAGGGCGAGCGCGCGGCGATAGAGGTCCACGGCCTCGTTCGTACGGCCTGCCTCGAGCGCGGCATCGAGCGTCGCGCGACAGGGCCTCGAAGCTCTCGGCCCGAGACCGCAGTGGCCGGCAGCAGCAATGCAACAACGAAGGGCGCGAGAGATGGGATCAGCGGCACGATGCGGACGTCCCTGCGGGCCATTATGCTCCGCGCGCCGGGCCGCTTTGAGAAAGCCGGGTGCGGCCCGGCTGACGGGCCGCACCCGCGTCAGAGCGCTAGAACGTGAACCGCAGCGCGAGCTGGACGATGCGCCGGCCGAACTTGTTGTCCTCGGGCGAGCTCGCCCGAATGTTCGGGGTTCGCGAGCTGACGCCGTTCGTGAAGCGCAGCGGTCAGGTTGGTGCCGGGATCCGGGATACGCGATCGGGTGGTTGAGCGCGTTGTAGGCGTTGACGCCGAAGCTGCAGCTTCTTGTCGCCGCCCAGGCTGAAGTTCTTGAAGAGCGACAGGTCGACGTTCCAGTACGCCTGCGCCTTCATGTACGGCATCGTGTAGCTGCCGTTGGCGCCCGGGCGCGGGCGCCGCGAAGCAGGCGGGGTTGAACAGGTACCCGCTCGGCACGTTCTCGCGTCGGGTCGCAGGTGAGCACCGGCTGGGCGGGATCTGCGGCGAGCCGGTGATCCGCGTGTTCGATGCTCGTGCCCGTCGGCCAGCGTGCCCTGCATGTTGAAGTTCGACGCTCCGGACGCCGAGCACGGGAGGGGCGCGCCGCTCACGTAGCTCGTGATCCCGGCGAGCTGCCAGCCGCCGAGGAGTCGCTTCAGCGCACGCCGCCGTCTTCGGGCCGGGGAGCATCCAGCTGTAGGCCGCGGTGGCCACGTGCGTGCGGTCGTAGTTGCAGGACGCCGTAGTTGAAGTCCCGGTACGGGGTCCAGGACGTACTCGGAGCCGACCGCCGGCGCCTCCGGCCGCCGGACGCGGATGCCCAGCGCCTTCGAGAACGTGTAGGCCAGCGTGAAGTTGAAGTTGCCGCGCTGGCGCGCGAGCAGCGCCTGCAAGCCGTGGTAGTTCTGGTACGATGCTGTGCCGGAAGCACGTTGCAGGTCGCCGTAGTCCGGCAGCGGACGGTAGGCGTTGGTGTTGCCCGTCGGGTCGTTCACCATCGCCTCCGAGCGGCACCGCGTTGTAGTTCGGCGACGTCGAAGTTCATCAGGTTCTTGCTGCTTGTTGCCGACGTAGCCGAGCTCGATGTTCATCGACCAGGGCAGCTTCTGGTTGAGGGTCAGGCTCCAGGAGTACGTCTTGGGCTGCTTGTCGTCGTTGATGTCGATGCGCGGCGCCGCCGAACACGACGTCGCCGCCGCCGAGCCCCTCGAGGCCTGCGGATCGTGAAGTTGCACGTCCCCGCGGCTGTAGCTGCGCACGCCCGCGCCGAAGTCGATCAGGTTGTCGTAGGGCTGCTGGGCGTCGTGGGAGCAGTACACGCCCGCGCCGCCGCGGAGCACGGTCTCGCCGGTGCCCTTGCACGTCCCAGGCGAAGCCGACGCGCGGCTGGAAGAACAATCGCGCGTGTCGACGCCCGGTCAGCGGGACGCTCGAGTCGACGCGCGTTCCAGACCATGCCGGGGAACTGCGCTGCCGGGCGCGCGTCGGGCGTGTAGCGGGCCTGGTCCCAGGCCGCGATGCCGTTGCCCTCGCGGTCGGTCCAGGGTCGAAGCTCGAGAAGCGCGCGCCGTAGTTCAGGGTCAAGTTCGGGCCTCACCTTCCAGGAGTCCTGGGCGTAGACCTCCCAGCGGTTCCAGGCGATGTTGTGGAGCGCGTTCTTCGGTCTGCTCGCTGTACTGGCCGGACGCGGCCCAGGAGCAGGTCGGCGAAGGTGTTGCCGGTGCGAGTTGCCGTCCCAGGTTCGCGTGATGAACGCCGTTGCTGTCGCCGTTGCCGGGCTGGTTGTTGGTGATCCGCTCGAAGTAGAAGCCGACCTTGGCGGTGTGCGTGCCCCAGACCTTGGTCAGGTTCTGGCGCGACGTTGAACTGCCACTTGGTCGGCGAACAGGATCGGGTCGAAGCCGCCGGGGTTGAAGTAGATCGGGCCGTTGTCGCCCCAGCCGCCGGGGTCCACCGACGGGATCTGGTCGTTGCTCTCGCCGAACACGCCCTGGTAGGGGTAGCCGAGCGCCTGCCGCGAGATCTTGCGCGCGGTCGTCGATCGCGTTCGGGAAGTCGATGTAGGTCATCGCCGAAGATCGTCTCGCTGGTCAGCGTGGGGTCGAAGACGTGGGTCAGGCTCGACGGTGACCGAGTCGGACTGGTTGGCGCACGCGACCGTCGGACGGGTACGGCACCTGGCGCTCGCCGTTGCGCCACCAGAGGCCGATGACCCAGGGCTGCGTCTCGCGCTGGAGGTTGTAGCGCACGAACATCTTCGTGTTTTCGCTAGAGTTGAAGTCCACGCGGGCGAGGAACTGGCGGTTCGGCTGGTCGACGAGCAGGTTGTCCACGTAGTTGTAGCCGCCCGTCTGGCGCCGGGTCGGCGTTCGGCATGCGGGAAGCGGTTCGAGCAGCACCTGGCCCGCCGGGATCGATCTGGCTCGGCGGGGACGATCCCGCCGGGGAAGCCTTCGGGGACGCTGTTGACGAAGCTGCCGGTGCCCGACGGACTGCGGCGTTGCTGAAGTCGCCGTTGCGCATCGCCTGCGGTCGGCACCCAGGACTCGCACGAAGCCCGGTGTCCAGGCGCTGGCGATAGTACTCGAAGCCGACGAAGAAGAAGACCTTGTCCTGCTTGTTGAAGCCGCCGAACGAGAGCGGGCCGAGCTGAACCGGGATAGACGAACTTGTTCTTGCACGCGGTCGCGCTCGACCTTGTTGCGCGAACCACTCGTTCGAGTTCAGGTGGTAGTCGCGGAAGTAGGTGAAGAGCGAGCCGTGGAACTCGCGGCCGCCCGACTTGCGTGACCACCTACATCGCGTTCGGGCCCTTGGCGTGCTCGGCCCCGAAGTTCGACTGCAGGACCTTGAACTCCTGCACGAACTCGGTGTTCGGGTTGACGGAGGTCGCGCAGTTGCAGCCGGGGTCGGCGCCGGGCGCGCCGTCGAGCGTGATGTCGAGCGACTGCGTGCGCGGTGCCGTTGGCGGAGAAGTTGCCGATCGCGCTCTGGTTGTTGCCGCCGCCGCCCTGGTACTCGCCGTTGCCGTTGATCCCGATGACCTCGCCGGTGAAGCCGGGCCGGTTGTGACGCCCTGCGTGATCGGGGTCATGCCGGGCAGGATGCGCAGCAGCTCGGCCGCGCTCGAGGACACGATCGGGATGTTCTCGATCTGCTCGGCGGCGAGCGTGGCGCTCTTCTCGCCGCGAGTTCGAGCGGCGTGAGCGGCGACTTCGGCCGTGACCGTAGACCGTCTCGGCCAGGGTGCTCGACCTCGAGGCTTGATCTGCGCGCAGCGAGCGGCTGTCACCGCCGCGCAGGGCACGCCCGTGACCTCGTAGCTCTTGAAGCCCTGGAGGCTGACCGTGAGCGTGTAGGTCGCCGCCGGCACGGCCGAGAAGGCGAAGAACCCGTCGGCGTTGGTGACCGAGCGGCGCACGTCGCCCGAGGCCTCGTTCGTGAGGTGACGTCGGCGCCCGGGACCACGGCGCCCGGACTCGTCCACGACCGTGCCGCTGAGCTCGCCGTCATGCGCTGAGCGTACGAGGTGCCCGGCCAGGCGAACACGAGCGCCAGAGCCACGAACAGGAGCGCCAGCCTGGTGGCCGTCAACGATCCGCGTCCCGTCATACGGTTTCTCCTTGAGCGCTGCGAAGCGCACACAAAGATTTGGAACACATGGGGTCGAATTATCGGGAGATTAAGAAACTTCGTGGTGCGCCGTCAAGATTTTTCAAGGGGCCGATCGCGTAAAAGCGACGCGCAGGCAGCGACCCACACTTGAATTCCGATCCAGCCAGCCGAAGCGTCTGAAGTGCATTTATTAGAAGCACTTACATCGCCATTCAACGGTTTGGAAACGTCCGCCCCAGTTGCCTGAGTTTGAACCGACGCTCGACCCGATACCGTGAGCGATCGATTCGATCGAACGTGCGCCCATGACCGTCTTCCACCCGCGAGGTAGACTCCTCGCCGGGTTCTACGACAGGTGTTCGTCCGATTCGTCACGGTCGCGAGCCTCCTCGTCGGATCCATGGCCGCCTCGTCTCCGCGCAAGAGCCCCGTCGAGTTCGTGGACGTCACGTCGAAGCGGGCCTGCCTGGGGCATCACGGCAATGACCGACGGTGCCGACCACTTCATCGAGACGATGGGCGGCGGCGGCGGCTTCGTGGACGTGGACGGCGACGGTGGCTTCGACATCTACTTCGTCGCGTACTCGGCCGAGGACGTTGCCGGCTCGCGCACCACGCGCGACCGCGCTCTACCGCAACAACCGCGACGGCACGTTCACAGACGTCTCCGCGCGCGCGGGGATCGGCGGCCAGCCTTACGGGATGGGCCTCGCCGCCGGCGACTTCGACAACGACGGACGCGCCGACCTCTACGTCACGGGCTACGGCCAGAGCCGCCTGCTCAGGAACCGCGGCGACCTCACGTTCGAGGACGTGACGTCGAAGGCCGGCGTTGGGAGCCCGCTGTGGGCCACGGGCGCGGCCTTCTTCGACGCCGACGGCGACGGCCGGCTCGACCTCTGGGTCGCCAACTACGTCGCCTACAAGGTCGAGAGCAGTGCCAAGTGCCTGCCGGTCGGCAAGCGGCTGTTCTGCCGGCCGGCGAGCCTCGACAGCCTGCCGGCCCAGCTCTTCCAGAACGAGGGCGACGGGCGCTTCGCGAACGTGATCCGAGCGCGCGGGTCTGCTGGCGCACCTCGGCAAGGGCCTCGGCGTCGTGGCGTTCGACTACGACGGCGACGGCCGCAGCGACGTCTTCCAGGCCAACGACGGAACCCCGAACTTCCTGTTCAGGAACCAGGGCGGCTTGCGCTTCGAGGAGCTCGCGCTCCAGGCGGGCGTCGCCTATGGACCCGAGGGAACGCCGCGCGGCGGGATGGGCACGGACGCCTTCGACGTGCGGCGCAACGGGACGCCTCGACCTCTTCGTCGCGAACTTCACCCACGAGACGAACGGCTATTTCCGGAACGAAGGGGACGGCAGCTTCGCGGAGGCCACGACCGACCTCGGGCTCGCGCCGAGCCGGCTGCTGAGCGGCTTCGGCGCCAAGTTCCTCGATTACGACGGCGACGGCCGCGTGGACCTGTTCGTCCTGAACGGCCACCCGCTCGACACGATCAAGGAGCTCTACCCGAACGTGGACTATGCCGAGCCGCCGCACCTGTTCGAGAACACCGGCAGCGGCTTCCGCGAGGTGGCCGCCGAGCGCGGCGAGCCGCTGCGGCGCCGCTATCCGGGGCGCGGCCTGGCCGTCGGCGACTACGACAACGACGGCGATCCCGACCTGCTGCTGATGAGCGTGGGCGAGAAGCCGGTGCTGCTCCGCAACGACGGCGGCAACCGGCGCCACTGGCTCGGCATAGCGCTCGAGGGCCGGGCCCGCAGCCGCGATGCGGTGGGCGCCCGCGTGACGGTCACGGCCGGGACGCTGCGCCAGAGCCGGAGCGTGCTCGGCGGTACGAGCTATTGTTCCGTGTCCGACCGCCGGCTGCTGTTCGGCCTCGGCGACGCCAGGCGCGTCGGACCGGCTCGAGGTGGAGTGGCCGGGCGGCGGACGCACGCAGCTCGAGGGCCTGAAGGCGGACCGCTACCTGACCGTGCGCGAGTGAAGCGTAGACGGCGTCAGGGAGGCGGGGCCGGCTGCGTCTTCTCGCGCTCCGCCTTGTCGCGCTCCGCCTGCTCGCGCTCCTGCTTCTCGCGCGCCAGCTCGCGCACGATCGCCTGCTCGCGGTCGCCGTCCTCCTTGCGCTTCAGGCGGTAGTAGACCATGGCGAGCGACACGTGGGCCTCGCTGAACTTCGGGTGCTCGCGCGACGAGCGCCTCGAGCCGCGTAGCCGCGCGCCGTCGAGCTCGCCCGCGGCGATCGCGACGAGCGCCAGCTGGTAGCGCACGCCCGGGTCCCCCGGCCGCAGCGCGAGCGCGCGCTCGAGGTGAGCGCGCGCGCGCTCCTGATCGAACGCCTGACGCCGGATCAGCCCGAGCAGCAGGTGCGACTCGAAGTCGTTGGGATCCACCTCGAGCTCGCGCTCGAAGGCCTGCGCCGCCGGCGGCGTGCTCGCCCATCCGCATCAGCACGGCGCCCGAGCATGCCGTTGGCGGTCGGCAGCTTCGGGTTGAGCGCGAGCGCCTTCTCGAGCTCGCGCTGCGCGGCGATGTCGTCGTCCGCCTCGCGGCTCGCGAGCGCGAGCAGCAGGTGCGCCTCCGCCGAGTCGCCGTGGCTCAGGATGCGGTCGAGCACGCGCTGCCCGCGCGCGTACTGCTTGTCGCGCATCAGCGCCGTCCCGATCATGTACAGGACCGCCGGGTTCTCCGGGTCCCGCTCGAGCAGCGGGTCGAGGAGCGCGATCACCTGCTTCCACTCGCCGAGCCGCAGCCGGCAGTCGGCGAGCAGCAGCGTCGCCGGCCGGTGGTCGGGCTCGGCCTTCAGGATCGTCTCGAGCTCGCTCGCGGCCTCGGCCAGTGCGGCCCGCCTTGAGCAGCGCGAGCGCGAGGTTGTAGCGCACCACGCTCTGGCCGGGCTTGAGCGCGCAGCGCCTCGCGGTACTCGCGCACGGCGTCCTCGTAGCGTCCGAGCTGCGCGTAGACGACGCCGAGGTTGGCGTGGCCTTCCCAGCTCGACGGCACCTGCGCCAGGAAGCGCTGGTAGCGCCTCGGCGGCTTCGGCGAGCCGGCCCTCCTTCTGGAGCGCCGAGCGCGCGCGCGAGCGCTGCCGGCGACTCGCCGCGGGCGAGCTGGTCGCGGCCTCGGGGGCCTGCGCCGCCGCGTGCCGCGACGGACGAGCAGCAGCAGGAGCGCGGCGAGCGCCAGCGGCCTCACGGCTCCTCGACCCGCAGCACCTGGTCGGCCTTGACGCGCTCGAGCGTCTGCGTCTTGCCGCTCGGCCAGCGGATCTCGAGCGCGCGGGCCTCCGCGTCGGCGCCGAGGCCGAAGTGCAGGCGCTTGTCGCTCGAGGACAGGAAGCCTCCGCTCACCGCGACGTGGCTCTGGAGCACGCGGCCGCCGCTCGTCGTGAGCTTGACCTTCGCGCCGATCGCGTCGCGGTTGCTCCTGCGGCCGACGAGGTCGAGCCAGAGCCAGTGGTTGCCGTTGCCGCCCGAGCTCAGCAGGATGCGCGGCCGCTGGTTGAGCGCCGTGACGACGAGGTCCGGGAAGCCGTCGCCGTTCAGGTCGCCAACCGCCGAGCCGCGCTTGTAGCCCTTCACGGTGAAGTCGGGCCCGAGGCTGTCGGAGACGTCGACGAACTGCTGGCCCTCCTGGTTGCGGAACATCGTGTCCGGCTGCTCGGCCCCCGGGCCGACGTAGTCGACGTCGCCGTTCGCCGAGAAGATGTCCTTCCAGCCGTCGTTGTCGTAGTCGACGAACTGCGTGCTCCAGCCCGAGAAGCGCACGCGACAGCCGGGCGACGCCCGTGCGCGGCGAGGCGTAGCGGAAGTGTCCCCGCGCCCGGTTCCGGAAGAGCGCCCAGATCTGCGCCTTCAGGTTGTTGTAGAACACGTCGGGCCAGCCGTCGTTGTCGTAGTCGCGGGCGTCGGCGCCCATCCCGGAGACGACCGCGCCCTGCTCGTCGTAGGCGATGCCCCACGCCCACGACTCCTCCTTGAAGCGGCCGTCGCCCTGGTTCATGTAGAGGAAGTTCGGCTCGGTGTCGTTGGCCACGAACACGTCCGGGAAGCCGTTGCCGTCGAAGTCGGCGATGCCGATCCCCATGCCCTTGCCGGAGACCGCCGCGAAGCCGGAAGCGACGCTCACGTCCTCGAAGCGGCCGTTGCCGAGGTTCCGGTAGAGGCTGTTCGGCACGCTCTTGTAGGTGCCCGGGAAGCAGTAGGTGTCGGTCCCGCCGGGCCCCACGCAGCGCTTGTCGGTCTCGGGGTTCCAGTAGGTGTAGTGCGTGACCACGAGATCGAGGCGGCCGTCGTTGTCGTAGTCGAAGAACGCCGCGCACACCGAGAGCAGGTCCTTCGGCTTCTTGTCGAGGCCCGAGCCGGCGGTGACCTCCGTGAAGGTGCCGTCGCCGTCGTTCCGGTAGAGCGCGTTCGGTCCGGCGCTGGCCACGAAGAGATCGGTGTCGCCGTCGTTGTCGAAGTCGCCGGCCGCCACGCCGAACGAGAAGTCGAGATTCTGCCCGGCGAGGCGCGCCTTCTCGGTCACGTCCTCGAAGCGGCCGTCGCCCTTGCCTCGCAGCAGGCAGCTCCAATAGGAGGAGTCGGGGCGCTTCAGCTCCGGCAGCTTCGCGCCGTTCGTGAAGAAGATGTCGAGCGTGCCGTCCTTGTCGTAGTCGAGGATCGCGATCCCGCCGCACATCGGCTGCGGGAAGAACTTGCGCTGGTGGTAGTCGTTGTTCGACTTGTACGCGAAGCTCGAGCGCGATGCGACGTCGGTGAAACGCACGCCCGGCGCGGCAGCGGCTGCCTGAGCGCGCGCGCTCTCCTCGTGGCCGAGAGGCACGAGGGCCAGGAGCGCCACCGCGAGCGCGAGCGCGGCCCGCTTCACTTCTCCGGTTCCTTCACCTGCAGCACCTGGTTGGACGCGACGCCCTCGAGCACCTGCACCGCCCCGCTCGGCCAGCGTACCTCGAGCTTCGTGACGGTCTCGAGCTTGCCGAGCCCGAAGTGGACGCGGACGTCGGAGGCGCAGCCGTAGCCGACGGCGGTGTTCACGTGCGAGTGCTGGACGCCCGAGGGAGTCGTGAGCGTGATCTCCGCGCCGCATGCCGTCGCGGTTGCTGCGCTGACCGACGGTTTTCACCGCCAGCCAGCGGTTCGGCGCCGGGCTCGCGTTCCTCCACACCTCGACGCTCTCGTCGAGCGCGCTCACGATCGCATCGACGCGCCCGTCGCCGTCCAGGTCGCCGAAGGCCGCGCCGCGGTGGGCCGCGCGCTTCGTGGCGAAATCGGCGCCGGCCGCAGGCGAGGCGTCCGCGAACTTGAAGCGGCCGAGGTTCGCGAGCACCAGGTTCGTCTGGCGCACCTTCTCCCTGAACTCACCGTTCGGATCCATCACGTCGCCGCCGGCCACGAACAGGTCCTTGCGCCCGTCGTTGTTGAAGTCGACGATCGCGTTGCCCCAGCCGGCGCGCGAGAGCGTGAGCGCCGAGACGCCCGAGCGGGCCGTCAGCTCGATGAAGCTGTTCTTGCCCTGGTTCTGGAACACCGGCATCGTCTCGTTCGACAACGCCGTGTGGAAGACGTCGGGCTTGCCGTCGTCGTCGAGGTCGCGCGCATCGGCGCCCATGCCCGAGAGCGGCCGGCCCGACTCCGGGTAGGCGACGCCCGCCGCGAAGCCCATCTCCTCGAAGGTGCCGTTGCCGCGGTTCCTGAAGAGGTAGTTGGGCTCGGTGTCGTTCGCCACGAACACGTCGGGGTAGCCGTCCTGGTCGAAGTCGGCGATTCCCAGCCCCATGCCCTTGCCGATCAGCGCGCGGATCCCCGAGGCCTTGGAGACGTCCGTGAAGGTGCCGTTGCCCTCGTTGCGGTAGAGCGAGTTCGGCAGCCCCTTGTAGTTGTTCGGATGGCAGTAGTCGTGGATCCCGTTGCGGCCCGCAGAGCGGCTCCGTCTTCGGGTCCCAGATCACGTAGTTGGAGACGAAGAGGTCGAGGTCGCCGTCCTTGTCGTAGTCGAAGAACGCCGCCGCCACGGCCCACAGCGTCCCGTAGTCGGGGTCGGGCTTCGCGAGGCCCGCCATCCCCGTCACGTCCTCGAATGTGCCGTCGCCCTTGTTGCGGTAGAGGACGTTCGCCTTCAGGCCGGCGACGAACAGGTCGGTGAAGCCGTCGTTGTCGAAGTCACCGGCCGCGACGCCGTTGTCGTAGCCGTGGCCTCTGAGGCCCGCCTTCTCGGTCACGTCCTCGAATTTCCAGCCGCCGAGGTTGTGGTAGAGGCGATTCCAGAAGACGGGCTCGGTCTTGTCGAGCTCGGTCATCTTCGCGCCGTTCGTCAGGAAGACGTCGAGCTTGCCGTCGTTGTCGTAGTCGAAGAGCGCGATCCCCGCCACCATCGTCTCCGGCTGGTGGCGGTGCGCCGAGCGGCCCGAGTTCGTGACGAAGTCGATGCCGCTCGCCTTCACCAGCTCGAAAACGATCGGGTCGAAGGAGGCGGCCGCGGCCGGTGACTGCGCCGGGCTGGGATTCGCGGCCGGGGCTGCGGCAAGCAGCAGCGCGAGCATGAAGGGATGAAACGTGTAGCGCGAGAGCACCCGCGACCAAGCTAGCACGGCCCAGGGCGACGGCAAACCGATCCCCACGGTCTGCCCCGCCGCTCGGGTAACATCGCCGGGTGATGCTGCGACTCGGGGGACGGGCTGCGTTTCTCGTCGTGTGCGCGGCCGCGTCCTTCGATGCGACCGGCAGCGACGGCGCCCGCCTGCAGCCGAAGCGGCCCGATCCGGTCAGGGGCGAGGCGCTCGCGCGCCAGTTCTGCACGTCCTGCCACGCCTTTGCCCCCCCGGAGATCCTGCCGCGCGGGAAATGGGGATCGGAGATCTTCGAGATGACCGGCCTCGCCTTGACGCGGACCGGCGCGCCGAAGGGCAAGGAGATCGCGCTCGACGTCCCGATGGAGGACATCGTGGCGTACTACGAGTCCAAGGCCCCGCGCGAGCTCGCCCCTCCCGCGAGCTGGCCCGAGCCCTCGAACGCGCCCGTCCCGTTCGCGCGGCACGCGATGGGTATTCGCAGCGGCCAGCAGCCGCTCGTGGCCAACGTGCGCCTCTTCACGCTGAAGGCCGAGCGCGGGGTCGAGGTGTTCGCGGCCGACATGTCGAGCGGCCTGGTGCTGCGCGGCTCGCCTTCGCGGCCCGAGGCCGGATTGTCCGTGATCGCCAGGGTCCCGAACCCCTGCCACACCGTGGCGGTGGACCTCGACAAGGACGGCAACACCGACCTGCTGGTGGCGAACCTCGGAAGCGTGACGCCCGGCGACCAGACTCGTGGCAGCGTCGTGTGGCTGAAGGGCAAGCCCGACGGCAGCTTCGACGTCGTGACGCTCGCCGAAAGCCTGCCGCGGATCGCCGACGTCGAGGCCGCCGACTTCGACAGCGACGGCGACCTGGACCTGGTGGTTGCGGCCTTTGGATGGCGCGAGGTCGGATCGACGCTGCTGTTCGAGAACCGCACGACCGACTGGTCGAAGCCGGCGCTTCGTGCCGCGCGAGATCGACTGGCGCCAGGGTGCGATCCACGTGCCCGCGATCGACTTCGACAAGGACGGCCGACCCGACTTCATCGACCTCGTCTCGCAGCACCACGAGACGGTCCTGGCCTTCCTGAACCAGGGTGGCTCGTTCACTCCGCGGACGATCTTCGCGGCACCGCACCCGGCCTGGGGCAGCTCGGGGATCGATCTCGTCGACCTCGACAAGGACGGCCGCGTCGACGTGCTGATGACGAACGGCGACATGCTCGACGAGTTCCTCCTGAAGCCGTATCACGGCATCAGCTGGCTCGAGAACCGCGGCGTCTTCCCCTTCACGGAGCACGTGCTCGCTCCCCTCAACGGCGTTCACCGCGCGCAGGCCGCCGACCTCGACGGCGACGGCGACCTCGACATCGTCGCGTGCACGCTGATCCCGGGCATGGCGAAGTACGGCAAGCCGCTGCCCTCGCTCGTCTGGCTCGAGCAGGTCAAAGGCGGCCAGTTCGTCCGCCACACGCTCGAGACGGGCGGCTACCACGCGAGCCTGGACCTGGGCGACGTGGACGGCGACGGCGACCCGGACATCGTCACCGGCAACTTCCAGGTGGACCAGCAGCGCACCGACGCGTGGGTCGAGGTCTGGGAGAACCAGCGCCCGAGCAAGCAGAGGACGCCATGACCTCCCGCGGGGCCGCGCTCGCGCTGCCGGCGGCTTTGTCCCTGGCGCTCGCCGCGGCGGCCGCCGAGCCCCCGCCCGCGCCCGAGTTCGAGCGCGACATCGCGCCGATCCTGCGCGAGCACTGCGCCTCCTGCCACGGCGCGGACAAGCAGGAGAACCTGCTGCGGCTCGACTCGCGGAGCGAAGCCCTGAAGGGCGGGATGTCGGGGCCGGTGATCGTCCCCGGCAGGAGCGGCGAGAGCCTGCTCGTCCAGCACCTGACGGGACAGGCGAAGCCGCGCATGCCGCACGAGAAGCCGCCGCTCGCTCCCGAGCTGATCGCAACGCTCGCCGCCTGGATCGACGCCGGCGCCGCGGGGCCGGACGCCGCGGCCGCGACGCAGTCGAAGGCCGCCGGCCACTGGGGCTTCGTGGCGCCCGTTCGCCCCGCCGTGCCGGCGGCGCCGCGCCGCTCGAATCCGATCGACGCCTTCGTCCGCCAGCGCCTCGCGCACGAAGGGCTCGCGCCCTCCGCGCGGGCGGACAAGGTCACGCTGCTGCGCCGCGCGAGCCTCGACCTCGTCGGCCTGCCGCCCTCGCTCGCCGAGATCGACGCCTTCCTGAAGGACGCGAGCCCCGGCGCGTGGGAGCGCCAGGTCGACCGCCTGCTCGCCTCGCCGCACTACGGCGAGCGCTGGGCGCGCTTCTGGCTCGACGCCGCGCGCTACGCCGACTCCGACGGCTTCGAGAAGGACAAGCCGCGCAGCGTCTGGGTCTACCGCGACTGGGTCGTGGGCGCGCTCAACCGCGACCTCCCCTACGACCGCTTCGTGATCGAGCAGATCGCGGGCGACCTCCTGCCCGGCGCGACCGAGGACCAGGTCGCGGCCACCGGGTACCTCCGCAACTCGATGATCAACGAGGAAGGCGGCATCGACCCCGAGCAGTTCCGGATGGAGGCGATGTTCGACCGCATGGACGCGATCGGGAAGGGCGTCCTCGGCCTGACGATCCAGTGCGCGCAGTGCCACAACCACAAGTTCGACCCGATCACGCAGGAGGAGTACTACCGGCTGCTGGCGTTCCTGAACGACTCGCACGAGGGCAGCCGTGCCTTCTACACGCCCGACGAGCAGAGGCGCCGGGCCGAGATCCTGCGCGGGACGCGGGAGATCGAGGCCGAGCTCCAGCACACGACGCCCGACTGGGCCGAGCGGCTCGCGACGTGGGAAGAGTCGGTCCGGGGCCGGGAGCCCGAGTGGACGGTGGTGCGGCCGATCGTCGAGGACATCTCGACCGGCGGCGCGCGCTACCTGCCCCAGCCCGACGGATCGCTGCTGCAGCTCGGCTACGCGCCCACCAAGCACCGCGTGAAGCTTTCGGCGAAGGTCGAAGCCAACGGCATCACGGCCTTTCGCATCGAGCTGCTGAACGACCCGAACCTGCCGCTCGGCGGCCCCGGCCGCTCGCTCGACGGCACCGGAGCGCTCACCGAGTTCGAGGTGGAGATCGAGCCGGTCGGCGCGGCTCCGGACGCGAAGCCCGTCCCGGTGAAGCTCGCGAGCGCCACCGCCGACGTCAATCCGCGCGAGACGGTGCTGGCGCCGATCTTCGACGACAAGTCGAACCGCCGCCGCGTGACGGGCCCGGTGGCGTTCGCGATCGACGGCAAGGAGGAGACGGCCTGGGGCATCGACGTGGGCCCCGGGCGGCGGAACGTGGCGCGCAAGGCCGTCTTCGTGGCCGATTCGCCCGTCGGGTTCGCGTCGGGCACCTGGCTGCACGTCTACCTGAAGCAGAACCACGGCGGCTGGAACAGCGACGACAACCAGAACAACAACCTCGGGCGGATGCGCCTGTCGTACACGACGGCGCCGTCGCCGGTCGCGGATCCGCTGCCGGCCCGCGTCCGCGCGGCGCTCTCCGTGCCGCTCGAGCGCCGCTCGCCATTCGAGGCGCAGGCCGTGCTTCTCGTACTGGCGCACGACGCGGCCGGAGTGGAAGGAAGCCAACGCGCGGATCGAGGCGCTCTGGGCGACCTATCCCGAAGGCGCCTCCCAGCTGGTGCTCGAGGCCCGCGACGCGAAGCGCACGACGAGCATCCTGACGCGCGGCGACTTCCTGCGACCCACGCGCGAGGTCGAGCCGGGCGTGCCGGCGCTGCTGCCCCCGCTGCCGGAAACGAGCGCGCCGCCGACGCGGCTCGACTTCGCGCGCTGGCTCGTCGACCGCCGTTCCCCGACGGCCGCACGCTCGATCGTGAACCGCGTGTGGCAAGCGCATTTCGGCACGGGGCTCGTGGCGACACCCGAGGACTTCGGCCGCCAGGGCGAGCGCCCCACGCATCCCGAGCTCCTCGACTGGCTCGCCGTCGAGCTCATGGACGACGGCTGGAGCCTGAAGCGACTGCACCGGCGGATCCTCAGCTCCGAGACGTACGGCCAGTCCTCGAACGTGACGCCGGCCCTGCTGGCGAAGGATCCCTACAATCGGCTGCTCGCGCGCGGGCCGCGCGTGCGCGTGGACGCCGAGGTGGTGCGGGACATCGCACTCGCGGCGAGCGGGCTCCTGAACCCGAAGCTCGGCGGCCCGAGCGTCTATCCACCCGCTCCGGCCTTCCTCTTCGAGCCACCCGTGAGCTACGGCCCGAAGCCGTGGCCCGAGGCGAAGGTCGGCGACCCCGACCGCTACCGGCGGGCGCTCTATACCTTCCGCTACCGCTCGCTCCCCTACCCGGCGCTCCAGGCCTTCGACGCTCCGGCGGGCGACTTCGCGTGCGTGCGGCGCGCGCGCACCAACACGCCGCTGCAGGCGCTCACGACACTCAACGAGCCCGTCTTCCAGGAGGCGGCGCGCGCGCTGGCGCGGAGCGCGCTCGAGGCCGAGAGCCGCGACGAGCGCCGCGCCCGCTACGCCTTCCGCCGCGTGCTGGCGCGCGAGCCGACGCCGGCCGAAGCCGGCGAGCTGCTGAAGCTGGTGCGGAGCGAGCGGCCGACGCTTCGCGAACGGCGAGCTCAACCCCTGGAACCTGGCGACGAACGACCCGGACAAGCCCGTGGCGCTGCCGAAGGGCGTCACGATGGAGGAGCTCGCGGCCTGGACCGCTGCGTCGCGCGCGCTCCTGAACCTCGACGAGACGATCACGAACCAGTAGGCGAAGGCCCGATGACCCGATCACGCCAGAAGACGCCGCCCCAGGTCGACCGCCGCTGGTTCCTGTCGCAATGCGGCGTCGGGATCGGCGCGCTCGCGCTCCACCAGCTGCTGGCGCGCGATGCGCTCTGCGCTCCCGACGTCGAGCCGGGCGTTCAGGGCTCGCTCGCGCCGCGGCCGCCGCACTTCCCGGCGAAGGCGAAGAGCGTGATCTTCCTCTGCATGGCCGGCGCCCCCAGCCACCTCGAGCTCTTCGACTGGAAGCCGCAGCTCGCGAAGTTCGACGGCACGCTGCCGCCGCCCGAGCTGCTCGAGGGCTACCGCGCGGCCTTCATCAACCCGAGCTCGAAGCTGCTCGGGCCCAAGTTCAAGTTCGCGAAGTACGGACAGTCGGGCGCCGAGCTCAGCGAGCTGCTGCCGCACACCGCGCAGATCGTCGACGACATCGCGATCGTGAAGTCGATGGTCACCGACGCCTTCAACCACGCGCCGGCGCAGCTGCTGATGAACACCGGCACGCAGCAGTTCGGCCGGCCGAGCATGGGCGCGTGGGCGACCTACGGTCTCGGCAGCGAGACGCAGGACCTGCCGGCCTTCGTGGCGATCAGCACGGGCAAGAAGGGCCCGAGCGCGGGCAACGCCTGCTGGGGCGCGGCTTCCTGCCCACGGTGTACGCCGGGCGTCGAGTTCCGCGGCTCGAGCGACCCGGTGCTCTACCTCTCGAACCCGCGCGGGGTGGACGCCGCGCTGCAGAAGGACACGATCGACACGCGTCAACCGCCTGAACCGCATGCGGCTCGACGTCACCGGCGACCCGGAGATCGCGACGCGCATCAGCGCCTTCGAGATGGCCTACCGCATGCAGTCGAGCGCGCCGGAGCTGATGGACCTGAAGCAGGAGCCGCAGGCCGTGCTCGACCTCTACGGCGCGGATGCCGGGCAAGCCGAGCTTCGCCGCGAGCTGCCTGCTCGCGCGGCGGCTGGTGGAGCGCGGCGTGCGCTTCGTGCAGATCCACCACGAGGCCTGGGACCAGCACGGCGCGCTCGTCAAGGACCTGAAGCAGAACTGCCTCGACAGCGACCAGGCCTCCGCGGCGCTCGTCAAGGACCTGAAGCAGCGCGGGCTGCTCGACTACGACGCTCGTGCATCTGGGGCGGCGAGTTCGGCCGCACGCCGATGATGCAGGGCGGCGACGACGGCCGCGACCACCACCCGAACGCGTTCACGATGTGGCTCGCCGGCGGCGGCGTGAAGCCGGGGATCACGCTCGGCGAGACGGACGAGCTGGGCTTCAACGTCGTGAAGGATCGCGTCCACGTGCACGACCTGCACGCGACGCTCCTGCACCTGCTCGGCTTCGACCACAAGCGGCTCACCTACCGCTTCCAGGGCCGCGACTTCCGCCTCACGGACGTGCACGGCGAGCTGGTGCCGGCGCTCCTCGCGTAGCCTTCGCGTTCAAGATTCACGACGGTTTTTCACGACTCTTGACATTCGTTCCGCCAGCGATAGAGTCGGAATCAGACCCATCCGAGAACTGGAGCGCGACTGCCATGGCAGGCCACGAGCTCGGGAGAAGCGATTTCCTGCGCTGCCTGCGCACGCGCAAAACGGGCCGGACCCTCTACTGGGATGCCGCCGGCGAGAAGGTGGTGACCGAGCCGCCGTCGGCCTGAATCGCCGATCGGCGCGAGCCGACCCGGCGGGAATGGAGACGAAGACATGTCCCTACCCATGTCCACTCGCACACGCCTGGGCCGGGCGGTGCTGGCGCTCGCCGCCCTGGTGCTCTTCGCGGCGCCTGCCGCGGCCCAGTTCGACAGCGCGCAGATGAGCGGCTTCGTGCAGGACGACGCAGCGCCAGATGGTCCCTGGCGCGTCCGTCCGGATCCATGAACCAGGCCGACGCAAGCTCGAGCGCAGCTACGCGACCGACGCCTCCGGGCTACTACGTCGCGATCAACCTGCCGCCCGGGCCTCTACCACGCTCACGGTCGAGATGCACCGGCTTCAAGAAGTTCGTCGAGACCGGCATCCGCCTCGACGCCGCGGCCAAGCGTCGGCACGCGACGCCGTGCTCGACCACCGGAGGGCATCGAGGAGACGGTGACGGTCACCGCGGAGTCGGCCACGCTGCAGACCAACACCGGCCAGATGGCCAAGACGATCGAGAGCAAGCAGATCCAGGACCTGATGCTGAACGGCCGCAACCCGATCAACCTGGCGCTGCTGAAGCCGGGCGTCCGCGGCAGCACCTTCAACAACTTCCAGCCGGACAGCCTCACCACCGGCGGCTTCAACATCAACGGCAGCCGCACCGACGAGAACCTGATCACCATCGACGGGGCGATCGCCACCCGCACGCGCTCGTCGGGCGCGATCATCGGCACGCTGAACGTCGACACCGTCGCAGGAGATCCAGGTGCTGACGGCCAGCTACCTGCCCGAATACGGCCGCTCCTCGGGCGGCCAGATCCGCTTCGTGACCCAGAGCGGCGGCCGCGACTTCCACGGGGACCTCTACGGCTTCTTCCGCGACGAGGGCCTCGACGCCAACTCCTGGACGCGCAACCGCGCCGGGCTCGAGAAGGCGGAGTACCGCTTCAAACAGTACGGCTACGACGTCGGCGGACCGCTCTTCATCCCCGGCAAGTTCAACGAGAACCGCGACAAGCTCTTCTTCTTCTGGGCGCAGGAGTGGATCGACTGGTACCAGGACTGCGACCAGCACGGGCACCGTCCCGAGCCTGGAGATGCGGGACGGGCGACTTCAGCGAGCTCCTGAATCCGGCCAACCCCTTCTTCGCGCGGACCGTGATCGTGCGCGACCCGGCGACTGGGCAGCCCTTCCCGAACAACGTGATCCCGGCGAACATGCTGAGCCCCAACGGGCTCGGGCTCCTGCGCGCGTTCCCGGAGCCGACGGCCGGGCTACCAGGTGGGCGCGCAGAACTGGATCGGCACGAGCCCCAACCCGCGCGACACGCGCAAGGACACGATCCGCCTCGACTGGGTGCCGAGCGCGGGCAACCAGATGTCGCTGCGGGGCTCGTTCTTCCACTGGAAGTCGGTCGATGCCTTCCGCGGCACCTTCCCGATCGCGCGCACCGACTGGAACCGGCCCAACGAGACGGTCGCGGCGAGCTGGACGAGCACGTTCACGCCCTCGATCCTCAACGAGGCGACCTTCGCCTGGTCGAGCGACCGCGTCTACATCGAGGTGTTCCGCGGCACCGACGCCTTCCTGCGCAGCAAGGCCGGCATCACCTACCCGTACATCTACGCCGGGCAAGGAGATCGAGGACAAGATCCCGTCCGATCAACATCACCAACTTCACCGAAGTCGACGGCGGGCCCTATCCCGCCTCTTCCTTCGGGCCCGATCTGGACCTTCTCGGACAACCTGACCTGGATCAAGGGCCGGCACACCTTCAAGGCCGGCGTCTTCATCGAGTACTCGGGCGAAGACGACTTCGACCAGATCAACGTGCGCCGGCCAGCCCGGCGACACCAACAACCAGAACGGCCGCTTCGAGTTCCGCGACACCGCGACCCCCGGGCGGCACCAACGTGGCGATCGCCAACGCCGCCATGGGCCGCTTCACCAACTACGGCGAGATCGGCGTGCGCTCGAAGACCGACTGGCGCGCGCTGGCGATCGACGCTCTTCGTCCAGGACAGCTGGAAGGCGCGCAGCAACCTGACCATCGAGTACGGCGTGCGCTACGCCTACTGGCCGCCCTGGCACGCCCAGCTCAACAACATCGCGCATTTCGACCCGCGCTATTACAACCCGGGCGTCGCCGCGGTCATCGACCCGCGCACGGGCGCGATCCTCGCCGGCGACCGCTTCAACGGCGTGGTGCTCCCGGCCAACGGCTTCCCGCCCGACGCGAGCGGCCAGGTGCCGGCGGCCGACGACCCGCAGTACCAGCGGCTCTTCCACGGCCTGCCGCGCGGGCTTCTCGGAGACGCACGCGGCGGTCTTCCAGCCGCGGCTCGGCGTCGCCTGGACGCTCAACCCCAAGACGGTGCTCCGCCTCGGCGCCGGCGATCTTCCACACCCGCGTCACCCTCAACGACTCGACGCTGCTCGGCGGCAACCCGCCGATCCAGTTCAAGGTCGGCGTCTCGAACGGCTCGGCGGACGTGCCGGGCGGCACGACGGCCGCAGAACTTCCCGCTGGTGATGACCGCCCAGGACGTCGAGCTTCAAGCACCCGACGGCCTACAGCTGGAGCGTCTCCGTGCAGCGCGCAGCTGCCGTGGAGCATCATCGCGGACCTCTCCTACGTCGGCCGCTCGGGCCTGCACCTGCAGCGCGAGCGCAACCTCAACCAGCTGCAGCCGGGAACGATCCAGGCCAACCCCGGCGTCAACGTGGCGGCGCTGCGGCCCTACCTGGGCTTCGGCGCGATCCGGCTGTCGGAGAACGCGGGCCGCTCGATCTACCACGGGCTGCAGCTCAACCTCGAGCGGCGCTTCCGCGGCGGGCTCGGCTTCGGCGTCGCCTACACGTACTCGACGGCTCAGCGACAACGGCGCCGAGAAGCGCAACATCCTGTTCAACGCCTACGACGACTCGGGCTACTGGGGCGTCTCCGACAACGACCGCACCCACGTGTTGAACTTCAACTACATCTGGGAGCTGCCCGTTCTGGCGCACGCAGGACACGCTCCTCAAGAAGATCCTGGGCGGCTGGCAGATCTCGGGCGTGACGTTCTTCCAGTCGGGCGTGCCGTTCTCGATCCGCACCGGCGACGATCATCGCGGGCGTCGGCGACACCACGCCCCAGCCCTGGAACCTGGTGGGCGACCCGAGTGTCTCGAGCCCGAGCTTCTCGCGAGGGCCGCACGGTGGACCAGAACTTCTGGTTCAACCCGCTGGCCTTCGCCGCTCCGGCCGCGGGCACCTTCGGCAACTCGGGCAAAAACATCATCCGTGGCCCGATGCTCCAGACCTGGGACATCGCGCTCTTCAAGAACGTGCCGCTCGGCGGCACGAGGCGGCTGCAGCTTCGGCTCGAGGTCGTTCAACTTCCTCGAACTACCCGAACCTGGACAACCCCGCGGGCGCGGCACTGGGCGGCGGCACCGGCAACATCCTGAACCCTACGAGCCCCGACTTCGGCCGCGTGCTCGGCAAGGGCACCACCGTGCCCAGCAACCGCAACATCCAGCTGGGCGTGAAGTTCATGTTTTGAGCCGATCCCGGGGGCCTCGCGTCGGCGGCGAGGCCCTCGGGCTCGATCGCACGCGTCCCGGCGCGGATTGACCCCCGCCAGATCGGCTGCTAGCGTCATTCCATCCGATGGGGCTCCCGCGCCCCAGCGGTTTCCTGCGTTCGGCGAGGAGGCGGAGTGGCGACGAAGACGCAAGACACCTACGACGTGCTCGTGGTCGGCTCGGGCGCCTCCGGCGGCTGGGCCGCCAAGCGGCTCTCCGAGGCCGGCGTGAAGGTCGCGCTCGTCGACGCGGGCCGTCCGCTGCGCATCACCGACCTGAACGAGCACGGCTCGATGCTCGAGCTGCCGTACCGCGGCCTCTCCTCCGAGATCGTGCGCAAGACGCGCCCGGTCCAGAAGGAGTGCTACGCCTGCACCGAGCGCAACTACGACTGGTTCGCCAACGACCTCGAGGAGCCGTACACCACCGCCAAGGACAAGCCGTTCAGCTGGCAGGGCCGGATGCGCGTGACCGGCGGGCGCACCACCGTGTGGGGCCGCCAGAGCTACCGGATGGGCGACTTCGACTTGAAGGCCGCCTCGACCGACGGCTTCGGCATGGATTGGCCGCTCTCCTACGCCGACCTCGAGCCCTACTACGACAGGGTCGAGGACTACGTCGGGATCAGCGGGCTCGCCGAGGGCGCCTACGAGCTGCCCGACAGCCGCTTCCAGCCGGCGATGCCCTTCAAGTGCGGCGAGCGGCGGCTGCGCGAGCGCGTCAAGGCCAAGCTCGGCTGGACCGTGACGATGGGCCGCGTCGCCAACCTCACGCGCACGACGAACGGCCGGCCCGCCTTGCCACTACTGCGGCCCGTGCTACTGGGGCTGCGTCACCAACTCGTACTTCAACTCGGCGTTCACGACGGTGGCCGACGCGCTCGCGACCGGCAACTGCACCCACGTGCCGAACGCGATGGTCTACAAGGTGCTGACCGACGGCGACAAGAACCGCGCGACCGGCCTGCTCTACGTCGACCGCGTCACGCGCGAGGCGAAGGAGATCCGCGGGCGCGTCGTGGTGCTGTGCGCGCAGGCGCTCGAGTCGGCGCGGATCCTGTTCAACTCGAAGAACGCGCAGAACCCCGGCGGCCTCGGCAACTCGAGCGGTGTCCTCGGCCACTACCTGATGGACCACCTCTGGGTCGCGGGCGGCGCGAGCGGCGAGTTCCCGGGTCTCGAGGAGAAGCCGTCGCTCGACGGC
Source organism: uncultured Acidobacteriota bacterium (assembly GCA_963744315.1). Lineage (GTDB taxonomy): Bacteria > Acidobacteriota > Vicinamibacteria > Fen-336 > Fen-336 > DATBSL01. The sequence goes on along the minus strand of CAVUTB010000004.1, from coordinate 391,852 downwards.
CCGAACCGGCCGAACGGCATCTACGTGATCCGCTTCCGCAACGCGAAGAACGGCCCGAAGTCGAAGGACTTCCTGCGCGGCTACGGCTTCCAGGGCGGCCAGGGCACGGGCTTCAGCTTCGACGCGCCGGGCTTCGGCGACACCTACAAGCGCGCGGTCAAGAACCCCGAGTCGAGCGTGCGGCTCGTGGGGTTCGGCGAGTGCCTGCCCTACTTCGAGAACTACGTGGAGATCGACCCGTCGGGGCAGGCCGACACCTACGGCATCCCGATCCTGAAGATCAACATGGGCTGGGGCGACAACGAGCGCAGGATGATCCCCGACATGGCCGTTTCGGCGGCCGAGATGATGGACGCCGCCGGCGCCAAGAACATCGAGCCCTTCGCCTTCACCGACCGCGTCCCCGGCTTCGGCATCCACGAGCTCGGCGTCGCGCGCATGGGCAACGACAAGAAGACCTCGGTGCTGAACCAGTTCCAGCAGTCGCACGACGTCCCGAACGTGTTCGTGATGGACGGCGCCGGCTTCACCTCGGGCGCCTGCCAGAACCCCACGCTCACGATCATGGCGCTCACCCTGCGCTCGAGCGAGTACCTGCTGGGCGAGATGAAGCGCGGGAGCCTGTAGCTCGTCTCGTCAGCTCGTCTCGTCGGCGGTCCGCCGCAGCGGCTCGACGAGGGCCGAGAAGTCCTCGTCGCCGTTGCCGGCGGCCACGGCCTGATCCACGACCTCGAGGGCCGAGGCCACGGTCGAAAGGGCGAGCCCGTACCGGCGGCCCTCGCCGAGCGCATACGTCAGGTCCTTGGCCATCAGCCGCAGCAGGAAGTTCGGCGTGTAGTCACGCGCGGTCATGCGCGCGGAGAGGGTCTTGACGAGCGGGCTGCCCGGGGCGCCGGTGGTCAGGAGCTCCAGGGACTTGGCCCGATCGAGGCCGCTCCTTTCGATGAGCGCCAGCGCCTCGGCGAGCGAAGCGGCCTGGACGCCGCACATGAAGTTGTTGACGAGCTTGAGCAGGGCGCCCCGTCCCGTGGCTCCCACGTGGAGGATGGCGCGGCTCATCGCCGCGAGGACGGGCCGGGCGGTCTCGAGCGCCGCCGCCGAGCCCCCGACCAGGAAGACGAGCTCGCCCGAGGCCGCGTGGGGCTTGCTCCCGGTCACGGGCGCGTCGAGCAGCTCGCAGCCGCGCGCGGCGACCTCCCGGAACAGCTGTCCGATCCAGCCGACCGTCAGCGTGCTGGACTCGACGAGCACGGCGCCTCGGGTCGCGCCGGCCAGCGCCCCGTGGTCGCCGAGCCAGACGGCACGGGACGCGGCGTCGTCCGCCACCATGCTGAGGACGACGTCGGCCCGGGCCGCGGCCTCGCGGGGCGTCGCCGCCACGTGGGCGCCTTCGGCCGCGAGCGCCTTCGCCCGCTCGGGGTTGCGGTTCCATACCGCCAGCGGGAAACCCGCGCCCAGCAGGCGTCGGGCCATGCCCGAGCCCATCAGGCCCAGGCCGATCAGCGCAACTCGGGTTTGCTGCATTTCGTACCTTCAGCCGAGGGGTTGGACCTTCACGAGCGAGTCGGCCGCGCGCGAGACGCTCACGGGATTGCGCAGCGCGCGCCCGAAGCCTTCGAAACGAATCTCCATCACGTCGCCGTCGCGAAGCTCGACGCCGTCCCCGAAGCTCAAGCCGTGGGCGCCGAAGAAGTGCACGTGGAGGTCGCCGGGGCGGCGGTGGACTTCGAACTTGAAATGGTGGTGCTCGACGTTCTGCAGGCTGTGGCACATCTCGGCCTCACCCGTGCGGATCTCCTTCGACCACAGGACGCTTCCGGCGCGCTCGAGAGCGACCCGGCCGGGCACGGAGTCGAAGCCGGGATCCACCACCAGCTCGGGGCCCAGGCTGCAGGTGCGGAGCTTGGACCCCGCGAGGTTCAAGTAGTTCCGCCGCTCGAAGCGGTGGTCGGAGAACTCGTTCCCCGACGGCCATGCCCAGGCGGCGCGGCCGGCCCTCGGCGTCGACCACGTAGATGCCGGCGACCTCGGCCTCCTCGCCGCCGTCCTCGGCGTAGGAAGGCACCAGCAGCGGCTCGCCGTGGGCGCGCAGGATCGTGCCCGTGCCCTTGTAGAACCATTCGGGGGCGGCGCCGATACGGCCGGGCTCCGGTCGGCCGCCCTCGAGCCCCCAGCGGAACATCCGCATGCTGTCCGTCATCTCCTCCAGGGCGGTCGTGTGCATGGCCTGGCGATCGCGAGCGCTGCCCAGGTGGGTGAGCCCCGTGCCGGAGACCAGGCAACGCGTCGGCTCGGCGGGGTGATCGATCGGCGGGAGCAGCCGCCACGGCGAATCTCCCCGATAGACGGCCTCGTAGTCCACGCCGTCACCGCTGACGCGCTCCGACACCAGCGTCGTGAGCGTCTTGCCGGCGGCCAGCGCGTCCCCGGCCAGGTCGTACACGGAGCTGGAGCCGGCGAGAAGCCGCAGCTGCATCTCGTCCACGAGCGCCACCCGGCGATCGCGGACCGTTCCGGATCTGGACGAGGCGAGTCGCGGAGCTCACTCGACCACGTCGAATTTCTCGAGCGCGCGCTCGTTCACCGTGAGGCCGAGCCCGGGGACGCCTTCGTCCAGGTCCACGAACCCGTCCTTGGCCTTGGGCTCGCCGTCGAAGACGTACCAGAACAGCTCGTTCCCGACCTCCACGTCGACGATGGGAAAGTACTCCGCCATCGGCGAGTTCAAGCTCGCCATCACCACGTGGTAGTTGTGCATCTGGCCGGCATGGGGAACGACGGGCACCCCGTGCGCTTCCGCCAGCGCCGCGATCTTGCGCGCCTGGGTCAGGCCGCCCACGCGGTTGGTGTCGAACTGGATGACGTCCACGGCCCGGGCCTCCAGCAGGTCGCGGAAGCCGTGGAGCGTGAACTCGTGCTCGCCGCCCGCGATCGGCACGCGCCCATAGGCCTTGAGCTCCGCGTAGCCGTGCAGCTCGTCCGGCACCACCGGCTCCTCCAGCCAGCGCAGGTGGAACGGCTCGAGCCGCGGAAGCATCCGCTTGGCGTAGTCCAGCGTCCAGCCCATGTAGGCGTCGGCCATGACGTCGATCCCGTCGCCCACCGCCTCGCGGACGGTGCGCACCAGATCCAGGTTCCGCTGCATGCCCTCGGCCCCGTCCACGGGCCCCCAGCCGAAGCGCAGCTTCATGGCCTTGTAGCCCTCCTGCTTGTAGCGCTGCGCCTCCGCGGCCAGCTCTTCGAGCGGGGTGCTGTACAAGCGGCTCGCGTAGACGGGAATGCGCGGCTTGGTGCGGCCGCCGAGCAGACGGTAGACGGGCTGCCGGGCCGACTTGCCGAGCAGGTCCCAGAGGGCGATGTCCACCGCGCTGATGGCGACCATGCCGATCCCCTTGCGACCGAACGCCATCGTCTTCCGGTACATGAGCTGCCAGAGGAACTCCAGGTCCCACGGGTCGGCCCCCAGCAGGAGCGGCTTCAGGTAGACGTCGATCATCTGCTTCGTGACGCGGGGGGCGAGGGCGGCGTTGCCGACGCCGACGAGGCCGTCGTCGCTCACGACCTCCACCACCAGCCAGCCGTGGAAGGTGAAGGTGCGCATGGAGGCTTCCGGGAGAGCGAGCAGGTCCATGGGGTTCGTGCAGAAGTGCGGCGGCAGCGGGACCGTCTTGCCCCGCCACTCCACGACGCGTGTGCGGATCTCCTTGATCTTCATGCGACGCGCTCCGGAGCCAGAGCCAGCGGCTCGATGCGTGGGATGGCGAGGCAGATGACGCCGAAAGCCAGGACGTGGAACGATCCCGCGAGGGCGAACACGAGGCCGTAGCCGAAGCCGTGGTCCAGGAGGTAGCCCACGGCCTGACCGAAGACGACGCCGCCCATGGCGCCGCCGAAGCCGACGAGGCCCGCGACCGCCCCCACCGCCTGCCGCGGATAGATGTCGGCGGGCAGGACCATCACGAGCGTCGACCAGGACTGCTGGCCGAAATAGGCGATGCTGAAGAGCACGATCGCCCAGGCCACGGGCACGCTCGGCACGAACAGGATGAGCGGCATCAGGATCGCGCTCGCGCCCAGGGCGATCTTCCGGGCGCGGTCCAGCGGAAGGTTCTCCCGCAGCAGCCGGCTGGAGAGCCAGCCCCCGACGAGGCAGCCGATCCCCGCCGCCGCCGGCGGGATCCAGCCGAACGTCGCCACCGCCTTGATGTCGAAGCCGCGCGCGTCGTAGAGGTACTTCGGCAGCCAGAACAGGTAGAAGTACCAGGCGGCGTCGCTCAGGAACTTGGCGATCACGACGCCCCAGGTCTGGCGAAAGCGCAGCAGGTCCAGCCAGCGCAGCTCCTGTCTCGCGGCGCTGGCCGTACCGAGCACCGACTGGATCTCCCGGCGCTCCGCCTCGCCGAGCCGCGGATGCCGCTCGGGCGGGAAGTAGTCCCGACGCCACCAGAGCGTCCAGAGAAGGCCGAGGCCCCCCGTGAGGTAGAAGACCCAGCGCCAGTCCGCGGCGCTCAGCACCAGCGCGATCAGCGGCGGCGCCACGACCATGCCGACGGCGGTGCCGGCGTTGATGATGCCCATCGCCGTAGAGCGCTCCTCCACCGGGAACCACTCCGCCACCGCCCGCGTCGCGGCCGGGAAGCCGCCGCCTTCGCCGATGCCCAGCAGGAACCGGCTGACGGCGAGCGTGCCGACGCTCGCGGCCAGCCCGTGGCTGGCGCAGGCGAGCGACCAGAACACCATGATGACCGTGAAGCCCCGGCGCGTGCCCAGCACGTCCATCAGCTTGCCGCCCCCGGCGTACATGAGCGCGTAGGCGATCAGGAACGCCGACTGCAGCTGCGAGAACTGCTCGTTCGTGACGGGGATGTCGCGAGCGATGGCCTGGATGGCCACCGGCAGCGCCTGCCGGTCCAGGTAGCTGATGGCGATCGCGACCGCGACGAGGACGGCGATTCGCCAGCGGATCACGGAGGCGACGCCTTCACCACTCGAGCACGACGAGCGAGACCGCCTGGCGGGGCAGGGCGAAGCTGCAGCGAGGCCTGGCCCTTCTCGACGCGCAGCGTGGCCGGGGCCTCCATCGCGCGCGAGCTGGCTCGCGGCCAGGAGCTGCGCATACTGCTCGGCGTTCGGCGCGATCGGCGAGCCCATGCGCTTCCAGAGCGCGTAGGCGTTGCTGTGGCCCTCGTCGATCCGGTAGTGCGTCAGGCGCGCCTCGCCGGCGGCGAGCGGCAGCCCACCCACCGCCAGCGCGACCGCGGCGTCGGGGCCCGGCAGGTCGTCGTCGTGGTAGTGCCACGCCATGACGCTGAGCCGCTTTCCCTCGAGGCTGGCCAGCGCCGAGACGTCGGGCGTCCCGCGCACGCCGTCCTTCAGCATCGCCTCGAGGCCGACGTCGCCGGTGCTCTTCACGGCCACGCGGCGTCCGCCCATCTTGCCGAACATGCGGAAGACGTTCAGCACCGGCAGATCGACGCCGTTGCTGGCCAGCGCGCGGAAGCCGGCGAAGTAGGGCTGGTCCTCGAACTCGAACGCCCAGGTCAAGGCGCCCTCGAGGTTGACGCCGTGCTTCTCCGCCAGGTCGTGCTTGCGGGCGAAGCTGGCGGCGGTGTAGCTCGAGTACATCGTGCCGTTGCGGTAGCCGAGCTGCGGGCCCTGGCAGGCGGCGCACCCCTCGGGGTCGGACTCGCCGATGACGATCGGCTTCTGCTTCAGCTCGGGGAAGGACGCGATCGTCGCCATCGCCCCGTCGATCACCTGCAGTTGGCGGGCGATCCCCATCTGCACGTGGCCGTCCAGGAACTTCGGCTGGCCCTTGGCGTGGAAGGCGATGAAGTCGATGGGCGTGCCCTTCGCGCCGCGTGGCGTAGTTGGTGCCGCGCAGGCAGTGCTCGAGGAAGTCGCGCAGGAACGGATCCTCTCGGCCCGCCGTGTCCGGCCCGCCCACCCGGGCCGTGGGCAGGGCGCGGCGCACGGCGTCCACGGCGTAGTCGTGGAGCTTGTGGAACTCTTCGGGAGTGCCTTTCCAGTAGCCGATGTTGGGCTCGTTCCAGACCTCCCAGTACCACTTCTCGACCTCGGCGCGGCCGTACTTCTCGACGGAGTGCTTGACCCACTGGTAGACGAGCTCGGCCCACTTGGCGTAGTCCTTCGGCGGATAGGCCCAGCCGGTGTAGACGTCGTTGTAGGGCAGGCCCGGACGCCACTCGTGCTGGTACGGCTCCGGCTTGACGGAGAGCGCCTGCGGCATGAAGCCGATCTGCGCGTAGGGCTTGAGCCCGCGCTGCAGGTAGGTGTCGAAGATGCGGTCGACGATCGTCCAGTCGTAGACGGGCCGGCCCTGGGCGTCCTCGGTGTAGGCGTTCGTGCTGCCCCACTTCAGGGCGGGCGCTCCGTCGCCGGTGTTGAGGAGGTTGTGGGTGCGGAAGTAGACCTGCGGCGTGCCCGAGCTGGCCCAGCGCCGCGAGCAGCTTGCGGCCGTCCTTCATGTACGCGTAGTTCGGCTCGTCCGCCCCGAAGAAGCGCCAGATCGGCTGCAGCTCGCCGCGGCTCGTGCCGGCGTCGACCTGGATCGAGACGGGGAACGCCTCGCCGGCCGAGCGGGCGCTCGGCGCCAGGCAGAAGAAGGCGGCGACCACGCAGGCAGGCGACGAGGATCCGGCGGGCGTTCATGCGATGGCCTCCGTGAAGGGGCGGATCAGAAGTTGAACTTCACGCCGAACTGGAACTGCCGCGGCGTGCTGAGCGTGCTGGTGACGCGGCCCGCCGTCGCGGTGTCGATCGCGGTGGCCGGCGCGTTGAAGCTCGGCGTGTTCGTCAGGTTGAAGCACTCCGCGCGGAACTCCAGCTGCTCGCCGAAGCGCTTGAACACCGAGAAGTCGAGGTTCCGGAACGAGCCCTCGCGCAGGATGTTGCCGCCCGAGTCGCCGTAGGTGAACTGGGCGGGCAGCACGAACGCCGACGGCGTCGAACCACCTCTCGACGGTCGGGTCGTCCAGCTCCCCCGACCCGATGCGGTTCGGCCGCTGCGCCGCCCACGCCGGTGTTGGCCCGGTCCGCCGCCGATCGTGGGCGTGAACGGCCGGCCGCTGCGCAGGATGAGGATGGCCTGCATCTGCCATCCGCCCAGGAGCGCCTGCGTCAGGCCGCCGGCGTCGCCGAGAAAGCGCTTGCCGCGGCCCACCGGCAGCTCCCAGCCGGCGCTCACCGCGAGGTTGTGGGGGATGTCGAAGCCGGAGATCGCCTTCTCGCGGCCCGTGTTGCCGCCGACGGCCGGGACGTTCTGCGTGGTGATGCTCTTCGACCACGTGTAGGACGCCATGTACCAGAGGCCTCCGGCGGCCCGCCGGGCCAGCGAGGCCTGGAGCGAATGGTAGGTGTTCGACATGTTCGTGTCGAAGTAGTTGATGTTGCCGAACTGCGGGTAGGGCCGGCGCGCCTGCACGCCTCCCGCGGCGGGGGTGGGGATGTTGATGTTGGTCGTCCCGTTCAGGTACTGCCCGACGTTTCCGACGTAGTTCAGCTCGAGGACCGTGCTCCGGCTGAGCTGCTGCTGCACGCCGAGGTTGAAGTGGTGGTTGCGTCCCATCTTCATCGACGTGGGGGTTGCGCCGATGGTGGGGGCGGCCGAGGTGGTGAGGGGCTTCCCGTTGAAGAAGTCGGCCATCGTCCGCCGCTGGGTCAGGTCGTTGATGCCGGTCTCGTCCAGCCGGAACGGCACCATGTTGTTGTTCACGCGGCCGTCGGTGTTCTCCTGCTCGAAGAAGATGCCGTAGCCGCCGCGCAGCACGGTCTTGTCGGTCAGGCTCCAGGCGAAGCCGAAGCGCGGGCCGAACTGCGTCTTGTCGGTGGCGGTGATCGACAGCGGCAGCCCCGCCTGGCTGCTCGTCTGGATGGAGTTCTGGAAGAGCGCGTAGGCCGAAGGGCCGGCGAACTGCGCGGCGAGGTCGATCTGGTCGGTCTCGCTCGCCACGATGATCGGCCTCGCCGAGCTGGGATCGAACGTGCCGACCTGGCCGCGGTAACCGGACGCCCACGGCGAGTACTCGTAGCGCAGCCCGAGGTTCAGGCTCAGCCGGTCGCTCACCTTGAAGTCGTCCTGCACGTAGAAGTGCCAGTAGGTCGCCTGTCCGCCGAAGGTGTCGGCGGGGAACGACCGGGTGACCTGCCGCGGCATCCCCAGCATGAAGTCGGCGAACGCGTCGCCGGTGCCCGCGGCGCTCGCCGGGTTCTGGGTCGCGAAGCCGTTGAACGCCCAGACGCCCTGGTACTGCTTGCTGTCGGTGAAGTGCGGCATCCAGCGGCGGATCTTGACGCCGCCCTTGAGGATGTGGCGGCCGCGGATGTGCGTCACGTTGTCGGTCCACTCCAGGACCTTGAGGTCCTGGGTCTTGGGACGCTGGTCGAAGGCCGACCCGTTCATGTTGCTGTAGCCGCTCCAGGAGAAGTCGGGGAAGGATCCGGCGACGCCGGGCCGGCCCGTCTCCTCGAAGCCCCTGATGTTCGCCTCCTGCAGGTAGTTGGTCCCCAGGCCGAACGGCTCCAGGTCGACGACCTGGGGCAGGTAGCTGAAGCGGAACTCGTTCAGGAGCGTGGGGCTCAGGGTGCTCGTCATGGCCGCGACGAAGTTCTGGCCGCGGGTGTGAAGGTGGGCGCTGCCGATCTCGGGATAGGCGAGGTAGGGCGCGCCCAGGTTGGAGCTCGGATCGTCCATGCGGTTGTCGTGGAAGCTGTAGCGGACGAATATCCTGTGCTTCTCGGCGAGGTTGTGGTCGACCCGGATCGTGAACTGGTCGGCGCTCAGCTTGCGGTCCGCGGACCAGGCGAAGGTGCCGGAGCTCGTGTTCGGATCCGGGATGAACCGGTTGAAGTAGAGCGCCTGCGGCGACAGCCGGCTCGTCGGGATGATGTTCCCCGGGAACGGCTGGCCGGTGAGCGGGTCGTAGATCGTGTTCCGGATGCCGCTGAAGTCGCCCTGCTTCATCGCGGCCGAACGCCACGGTCAGGTTGACGGGCAGCGCCCGGCTCTCGCGGATCCCTTCGTAGCTCACGAAGAAGAACGTCTTGCCCGCGATCGAGCGGCCCGCCGAGCGTCCCCCCGAACTGGTGCCGGTTGAGCTCCTGCTTCTGCTTCACGAAGTAGTCGGCGGCGTCGAAGACGTCGTTGCGCAGGAACTCGAAGACCCCGCCGTGGAACTCGCTGCCCCCCGACTTGGTGGCCGCGTTCAGCATGCCCGCCCGCCTGGCTGAACTCGGCGGAGTAGGCGCTCTGCTGGACCTTGAACTCCTGGAGGGCGTCGACGGAGGTCTGGATGTAGGAGCCGCCCTGATGGTGGTCGGTCACGTCGACGCCGTCGATCTGGAACGTGAGCTGGCTGCCGCGCACGCCGCTGATCGCGGTGCCGTTGATGAAGTTCGCGCGGATCGGCACGACGCTCGCTCCGCCGGGCAGGCCCGCCGCTCCCGGGGTCAGGCGGGCGAGCTCGTAGAAGCTGCGGCCGTTGAGCGGCAGGTCGACGAGCTGTCGTGTTCGTCACGTGGTGGCCGAGCGAGCCCGACTCCGTGTCGAGCAGGGGGGAGGCGGCGGCCACCTCCGCCGTCTCCGACAGCGCGCCCGACCTTCAGCTCGACGTCCACGCGCACGGACTGACCGACCGGGACCTCCACCGCGTTGACGACGGCGGTCTGGAACCCCGTCATCGCCACCGTCACCCGGTAGAAGCCCGGGTTGACCGGCGTCACCACGTAGTCGCCGCGGTCGTTCGTGGTCACGTTCGACCGCCTGGCCCGTGGCCGACGAGGTCACGGTCACGTTCGCCCTGGGCACCATGGCCTGCTGCGCGTCTCGGACGTTGCCGACGATGCGTCCCGTCTGGACCTGCGACCACGCTGGCGCGGCCAGGGCTACCGTCAAGAGCAGCGAGAGCCTGGCCACACTGGACCCGTTTCGCGTCCTTCCGTTCGCCATGTGTCCTCCTGAGAGCCGTTTACACCCTGCCTACACCTCGGCGGCGACTTGTCGTAGTCTTTCGGCGTCCTGGTCCGAGCCGTTTCAACGCGGGCGTAACGGCGTGCCTGTGCCGCCGTCGATGTGGCGCCGAGGACGCTCCGGAGAGCGGACGAGATCATGCGGGATCGGGGCTTCCGAAAATCGATGCCCTCTTTTACCAGCATCGCGGTCGGCGGCGTAACCGGAGATTGCGTATTTGATTCGGGAAATTGCGCAGATGGCCGAATCCAGGCGCAAGAGCACGCGCGCACCCAACGTGGCGCTTCTCTTCGAGACGACCAACGCCTACGCGCGCTCGCTGCTTCTCGGCATCGGCGACTACGTGCTCAGCCACGGGCCGTGGCGTCTTCACTGCGCGGAGCTCGGACGCGACGAGGAGCCGCCCGGCTGGATCACGCGCTGGAAAGGCGACGGCATCATCGTCCGCGGCGAGAACAAGGCGATGGCTCGCGCCGCCGCGAGGTTTCGCGGGCCGATCGTCGATCTCACCCCGTCGCGGCTCATGCCCCGCGCCCCGTGGGTCAAGTCCGACGACGCCGCCATCGCGCGGCTCGCCGCCGACCACTTCCTCGAGCGCGGCTTTCGCCACCTCGCCTTCTGCGGCGACCCGCAGTTCAGCTGGTCGACTCGCCGCTGCGAGCGCTTCGTCTCGCTCGTGCAATCGGCCGGCCGCGGCTGCGCGATCTACGAGCCGCGCGATCGCTCGCCGACGAGCGATCTCGAGGTCGACGAGATCGCCAAGTGGCTCGCCGCGCTGCCGAAGCCCGTGGGCGTCTTCGCCTGCTACGACAACCGCGGGCAGCAGGTGCTCGAGGCCTGCCGCCGCGCCGAGCTCGCAGTGCCGGAGCAGGTGGCGGTGCTGGGCGTCGACAACGACGAGGTGCTGTGCGGGCTGTCGCCGCCGCCGATGTCGAGCGTGATCCTGAACCCGCGCCGCGTCGGCCGGGACGGGGCGGCGCTGCTCTCGCGCATGATGCGCGGCGAGACGCTCGAGCCGGTCGCGCACCTGATCCCGCCGATCGGCATCGCGACGCGCCAGAGCACGGACATTCTCGCCGTTGCCGACCCGCGGATCGCGGCCGCGCTGCGCTACATCCGCGAGCACGCGTGCGAGGGCATTCGCGTGAGCCACGTGCTGCGGCACTGCCCGATGGCGCGACGCGCGCTCGAGATGCGCTTCAAGAAGCTCACGGGTCGCACGCCGCGGCAGGAGATCCTCCGCGTGCAGCTGAACCGCGTCAAGGAGCTGCTGATCGGCACCGGGCTGGCGCTGTCGGAGATCGCGGAGCGCACGGGCTTCAAGCCGGCCTATCTGAGCGCGGTCTTCAAGGCGAACGAAGGACTCGTTCCGAGCGAATACCGCCGTCGCTACGGCCGTTCGATTGCGACGGACGCGAGATAGCGTGCTGGCACCGGCTACATCGAGTAGCGCTTCGGCGGCTCGCTGGTGGGCTGGATGTCGTTGGCCTCGAGCCAGGCGCGGATCACGGCGGCCATGCGCGCGTTGCGGCAGAAGAGCCAGCGCAGCCGGTCCTCCGGGAAGTAGCCGAGCGCGTCCTCGAAGCGCAGGTCGGGCGCCGGCTGCTCGAGCGCCGAGAGCAGCATGTCGCGCGGCCAGCCGTCGTCGAGCGACTCGACGAAGTGGCGCATCCAGTGCTGCTCGGTCTCGGGCGGGACCGGCAGCACCGGGATCAGCCGCTGCGACGCCAGGCCCTCGTCGAGCTCCTGGTCGGAGAACTGGTGGTCGTTGCTCCAGCCGCGCGTGACGTAGACGACGTCCCCCGTGCGCGTGTCGAGGAAGGCCTCCGACTCGCGGGAGCGGCGCGTGAGCGCCCGCTCGAGACCGTCCCAGTCGATCGCGACTCCGCGCGTGGCCTCTCCCTCCCCGGCGACCGGCCGCGGGCTCGTCCTAGAACGCCATCGTCTTGAGGTCGGGCGAGACGCGCAGCGGCGCGCCGGTCGCCTGCTTCACCGCCTCGAGCGTCGTGTCGGGCGCGACCTCCGTCAGCACGAGCCCGTCCTTCGCCACCTGGATCACCGCCATCTCCGTCACGATCAGGTCGACGCAGCGCCGCCCGGTGAGCGGCAGCGTGCACTGCGTCACGATCTTCGGGCTGCCGTCCTTCGCCGCGTGCTCCATGGTGATCACGACGCGGCGCGCGCCCGCCACGAGGTCCATCGCCCCGCCCATCCCCTTCATCATCTTGCCGGGGATCGTCCAGTTCGCGAGGTTGCCCTCCTGGTCGACCTGCAGCGCACCGAGGATCGTCAGGTCGACGTGGCCGCCGCGCACCATCCCGAACGACTCGGCGCTCGAGAAGTAGGAGGTGCCCGGCAGCTCGGTCACGGTCTCCTTGCCGGCGTTGATCAGGTCGGGATCCTCCTGGCCCGGCGCCGGATAGGGTCCCACGCCGAGCATGCCGTTCTCGGAGTGCAGCACGATCGAGACGCCGGACGGCACGAAGTTGGACGCCAGCGTCGGCATCCCGATCCCGAGGTTCACGTAGTCGCCGTCCTTCATCTCGAGCGCCGCGCGCTTCACGATCCGGATGCGCCTGGGATCGGTCTCCTGCTGCTGCGAGCCGCTCGTCGTGCGCTTCTCGATCCGCTTCTCGTAGCCGCTGCCCTGGAACAGCCGCTGCACGAAGATGCCCGGCACGTGCACGGAGTCGGGATCGAGCTGCCCCGCCGGCACCAGCTCCTCGACCTCGGCGATCGCCACCTTCGCGGCCTGGCACATCATCGGCGCGAAGTTGCGCGTGGTGCGCCGGAACATCAGGTTGCCGGCGGTGTCGCCCTTCCAGGCCTTCACGAACGCGTAGTCGGCGCGGAGCGCCGTCTCGAGCACGTAGGGCCGGCCCGAGAACCAGCGGATCTCCTTGCCTTCCGCGACCAGCGTTCCGTAGCCCGCGGGCGTGAAGAACGCGGGGATTCCCGCGCCGCCCGCGCGCATGCGCTCGGAGAAGGTGCCCTGCGGGTTGAGCTCCACCTCGACGACACCGTCGAGGAACATCTTCTCGAACACCTTGTTCTCGCCGACGTAGGTCGAGACCATCTTGCGGACCTGGCCGTTCTGCAGCAGGAACGTGATGCCGAAGTCGTTGACGCCGGCGTTGTTCGACATCACGGTCAGGCCCTTCGCCCCCTGGTCGCGGAGCGCCGTGATCAGGTTCTCGGGGATTCCGCAAAGCCCGAAGCCGGACACCATGATCGACGCGCCGTCCGGGATGTCGCGCACCGCGTCGGCCGCGCTCTTCACTACCTTCTTCATGGGCTCTCCCCGGGCCGCGCCCGGACGCGTCGATGATAGCAGGGGCGCCGAGGCGCCCTGCCGTCAGGATGGTGGCGGCGTGGGCGTGGGCGTCGGCGAGGGCCGTGGCGAAGGGGGCGGGACCGGCATGCCGGACGGCAGGAGTCTCACGCCGACGCGCGTCGCGAGCGTCTGGGCGCGCGTCTTCACGTCCTGACCGGCCGCGACCGCCTTCGCGAGCTCGCCGCGCTCGAGGCTCGCGTTCGCCTCGGCCCAGGCCTGTGTGAGCGCCGCCAGCTCGGCCTGTGCGGCCAGCAGCCGCTCGCTCGGGCTTCCGTCCGTGGGCGCGAGCGTCGTGAGCCGCGCGGCGAGCGCCGACAGAAGCGCCGGCACGCGGGTCGCGAGGTCGTTCCAGTCGGTGACCGCGTGCTGCTTGCGTTTCGCCGCCTCCCTGGCGGCCGCGGCGATCCGATCCGGCAGCGGCTGAACGGCCCGCAGCGCTTCGGTGTAGTGCCCTTCGTCGAAGCGCACGCGCGCGTCGCGCAACACCTGCTTCAAGGCCTGGGACTCCTCCGGGAGGTAGGCCTCGATCTCGGGAGCGGCCGCGAATGCCTGCTCGGCCGCAGCGAGCGCGTCCTTGGCCGGCGCCTTGTTGCAGGCCAGGGCGACGCTGCAGGCGAGGGCGACGAGAAGCGCCCGCTTCGGGCTCACGAGGCGGGGCGCTTTGGCAGGTTGAGGGCCATCACGGCGAGCGGGAAGAGCGCGGCGAAGAGCGGCCAGTTGGGCGGGCTCGCGATGAGCGCGGCCGCCGCGAACGCCACAGCGCTCTCGAGGACTCCGAAGAAGACGATCGTCTTCTGCAGCCGGACCGTCAGCTCCGCGGCGCTTTCCGGCTGGCTCGGCGGCGCGGGGACGAGGCCCTGGCCGCGCACGATCGTCGCGACGACCGGAGCGAGCGCGGCCCACGCCACCGCCATCCACGAGATCACCACGAGGTCGCTCGAGCCGACGGACAGCTTCTGTGCGTTCACGAGCGCCGCGACCGCCAGGACCGCGACGCTGCTGCCCAGGAGCACGCGCGGCACCCGCACCAGCGCCAGCCTGCGGATCGGGGGCTCCGCCCCTGCTCATGGCCTTCTCCTTTCGAGGGCGCGCCGCAGGCCGGAGAGCGCGCGCGTCACCTCGACGCGATTGGCTGCGAGGATATCGTGCCAGAGCGCGCGCGGGCTGCGCGCGAGCCGCGTCATGCCGCGGAAGCCGGGGCCGGCGTGGCGCAGCTGCCGCCGGGCGACGGGGTCGGCGCGTGCGGCATCGAGCAGCGCCCAGGCGACCACCTGCGGCGCGTGGCTCAGGAAGGCCATCACGCGGTCGTGGCGGGCCGCGGCCGTGATGACGGGCCGCGCGCCGGCGTCGCGCACGAGCGCGCGCACGGCGCGATTGGCGCGCCGGCTGGGCGCCGGCACCAGCCACCACGTCGCCCCGTCGAAGAGGTCGGCCCTCGACGCGCTGAAGCCCTGCTTCTCCGTGCCCGCCATCGGGTGGCCGCCGACGAAGCCGCGCAGCCCGAGCCTTGCCGCCTCGCCCACGATCGCGCGCTTCACGCTCGAGACGTCGGTCAGGATCAGTCCCGGCGGCGCCACCTTCGCGAGCCGCTTCAGCAGGCGCAGGTTCGTGGCCGGCGGCGCGGCCAGCACGACGACGTCGCTGCGGGCGGCGGCCTCGGCGCGCGTCGCGCCCCGCGTGATCGCGCGCGTCCGCTGCGCCTGCCGCACCACGAGCGGCCAGTCGATGCCGGTCACGCGGTAGCCCCTGCGCGTGAGCGCGCGCGCGAGCGAGCCGCCCACGAGCCCGAGCCCGATGATCGCGACGCTCGGACGCCGCACGTCACTCCTCTCCGCGCAGGCGCGCGAGCAGGTCCTGCTCCCGGCGCTGCAGCAGCCGCGCGGCGCCGCTCGCGGCCATGAAGTAGACGGCCGCCGCTCCCGCGAGCGCGAGCGGCAGCGTGAGCGCCCAGAGCCAGGGCTCGCCGAGCAGCTGCGGCAGCCAGACGAGGAACGCGAAGGGGGCCGAAGCCGCGAGCGCCGCCGTCATCGCGAGGATGCCCATCGCCGCGGCGCCGAGGCCCCGCGCCCCGGAGACGGGCGCGTTCTGGTCGCGCCCCGCGGCCGGCAGCGCGATCGGAAACAGGATCGACAGGTAGTTGTCGGCGGCGCTCGCGAGGATCTGCGTGAGCAGCAGCAGCGTCAGGACCGCGGGCACGATGGCCGGGCCTCCGAACACCAGCCCGACGACGCCGAACGACACGATCACGGGCGCGCGCAGCAGGACGAGCGCGAGGTTCTTGCCGACCAGCAGCGCGAGCCGGTCCACCGGGAAGCCGAGCAGCAGGCCGAGGCCGTGCCGCTCGAGCGCGAGCGCGTTCGCGCCCACGGCGCCGAGACCCGCGACCTGGGCGACGGCGAAGAGCTGGGACGGCCCGATCCCCGAAGCACCCTGGCCCAGGACGAACAGGACCATCAGCGGCCCGATGATGCCGCTGAGGCTCACCGCCTTGAGGCGCGGGTCGCGCCAGACGACGCGCAGCTCCTTCTCGACGAGCGCGCCGATCGCGCCGGGCAGCCGGAAGCGTGCGCGCGCCCGAGCCATGGGCAGAGGCCTCGCCCACGTCGAGCTCGCCGCGATAGAGCCGCTGCGCGACGAGCGTCGAGACGCCCACGCTCGCCGCGAGCGCCAGCCCCACGGCGCCGCAGAAGGCGAGTGCCGCGAGGCCCTCGCCGCGGCCCGCGTGCACGGCGGCGCGCGCGCTCCACGCGAACGGCGAGAGCACGAACACGTCGCGCTCGAGCAGCGTCAGCAGCAGCCGGCGCGCCACGCTGCCGCCACGGCTCAGCACCAGGATCGGGAGCAGGCTGAGCGCCACGCCCAGCCCGATCCCGAGGAAGACGGCGCGTTCGTGCAGCCGGCGGTTCCGCGACAGCGCGTGCAGCAGCAGGCCCACCGTCTGGCCGACGGCCACGACCAGCAGCAGCCCGAGCGCGAGGGCGGCGAAGGCGAAGGGAAAGCGCTGCGGCCCGCCGAGCGCGAGCGCCAGCGCCAGCAGCGGCGGCACCTGCGCGAGCACCGTCAGCTGGAGCAGGTTCGCGACGAGCGTCGAGAGCACCAGCGTCGCGAGCGGCACCGGGTAGGGCAGGAGCCGCGTGAGGTCGTGGGTCTCGGTGGCGGCGATGCCGGCGATGAGCGGCGAGAGCGCCCAGGTGACGGCGAAGAGCGTCGCCAGGGCGGACAGCACCGGCAGCAGCAGCTCCGGCTCGGTGCGCGAGGCGAGCCGCACCAGGGCGAAGGCGGCGAGCGCGGAGGCGCCCGAGAAGAGCAGGAGCGCCGGCAGCGCCAGCAGCAGCCCGAGCGTGCGGCCGCGCGAGCCCGCGATGGCGCGAGCTTCGAGCTTCAGGCGCAGCCCGACGATCGCGATCAGCCGATCCACGACAGGTCCTCGCGCCGGACGTCGGCCGCGACGAGCTTCAGGAACACCTCCTCGAGCGTGGCCGACCCGCTCAGCTCGCGCTGCGCGCGGATCTCGGGGAGCGTGCCCTGCGCCACGATCCGCCCGCGGTCGATCACCGCCACCTCGTCGCACAGCCGCTCGACCACGTCGAGCACGTGCGAGGTGAAGAACAGCGTCACCCCCCTCGCGCACAGCCGCCGCAGCAGGTCGGTCACCACGCGGCCCGAGACCGGGTCGATGCCGTTCAGCGGCTCGTCGAGGAACAGCACCGAAGGGCCGTGGACGAGCGCGCAGGCGAGCGCGAGCTTCTTGCGCATGCCCTGCGAGTAGTCCACCACCAGCTTGCCGCGCTCGTCGGCGAGCGACAGGAACTCGAGCAGCTCCTGCGCCCGGCGCCGCCCCTCGGCCTCGGGCAGCCCGTGCATGCGCGCGGCGAAGAGCAGGTGCTCCTCCCCGGTCAGGCGCTCGTAGAGCGCCAGCTCCTCGGTGAGCACGCCGATCTTCCGCTTGAGCGCGATCAGATCCCCGCTGAGGCGCGCGCCCTCGATCCACGCGTCGCCCGCGCTCGGGCGCAGCAGGCCGGTGAGCATGCGGATCGTCGTGCTCTTGCCCGCGCCGTTCGGGCCCAGGAAGCCGAAGAAGCGGCCGCGCGCCACGCGGAACGAGACGTGGTCGACGGCCGTCTGCCGGCGGAACACGCGCGTCAGGCCTTCGACCACGATCGCGTGGCCGTCGCGCGCGGGGGCCGCCGGAGTCTCGCTCATCGCCGCAAGCCTAGCCGATTGCGCGGCGGTTCCGGCTAGAGCAGCCCCTTCAGGCGGCCGTAGCCCGAGCGGCTGAGGGGCAGGCGCGTGCCGTCCGTCAGCACGACGGCCTTGGGCTCGCCGCCCTCGCTGTCGATCCTCGACAGGCGGTCGAGGTTCAGCAGATACGAGCGGTGGATGCGCACGAAGCGGGCGGGATCGAGCGAGCCCTCGAGGTCGCTGAGCGTCTGCTGCTTGAGGTGCTGCTTGCCCTCGGCGTGCAGGCTGACGTAGTCGTCCTGCGCCTCGGCGTAGTCGAGCTTCTCCGGGGCGATCACGTGGACGCGCGCGCCTTGGCGCACCACGATCCGCGACACGTACTGGCCCGTGGGCCGCGCCGCGGCGACCAGGTTCGCCACCGCAACGCTCTCGCGCGGCGCCAGGCGCTTGCGCGCGCGCTCGAGCGCCGCGGCGACCCGCTCGGCGGACACCGGCTTCAGCACGTAGTCGACGGCGTTCACCTCGAAGGCCTTGATGCGCGTGCTCGTCGAAGGCCGTGACGAAGACCACGGCCACGTCGCGGCCGAGCAGCTCGAGCACCTCGAAGCCGTTGAGCTTCGGCATCTGGATGTCGAGGAACAGCAGGTCGGGGGCGAGGTCGTTCACGGCCTTGACCGCCTCGAAGCCGTTCTTGCACTCGCCGACGATCTCGAGGCCGCCCGCGCGCTCGAGATACTCGCGCAGCACCGTGCGCGCCGGCTCCTCGTCGTCCACGATCACGACGCGCAGCGGCGCGCCGGGCGCGCGGCCCTCGGCTCCTCGCGCGGCGCGCGCGGCGCGACGGGCGCGGCCTGCTCGCCGGAGCCCGACGCCACCGTCAACCGCCGGCGAGCTTCGCGCAGGTCCGCGAGCAGGTCGCTCGCGCTCTGATAGCGGTCCTCGGGCGCCTTGGCCAGGCAACGGTCGAGGACGCGCTGCAGCACCGGGCTCGACGGTCCGAGTCCCTTCCTCGGACAGCCGCGGCGCGGGCTCCTTCAGCACGGCGTGGAGGGTCTCGACTCCCGTCTCGCGGCGGAACGCCGGCTCGCCCGAGAGCATCTCGTAGAGCATCGCCCCGAACGCGAAGAGGTCGCTGCGGGCATCCACCTCCGTGCCGCGCACCTGCTCGGGCGACATGTAGGCCGCGGTGCCCATGATGCGGCCGGGGTCGGTGTTCGCCCACGGCGGCGTGTCCGCGCCGCTCTCGAACGGCGGGCGCGGCTGCGCGAGCTTGGCGAGGCCGAAGTCGATGATCTTGACGTGCCCGGACTCGGTGAGCATCACGTTCTTCGGCTTGAGGTCGCGGTGGACGATGCCGCGCGCGTGGGCCTGCACCAGGCCCTCGACCACCTCGATCGCGAGGTCGAGCGCCCGCTCCGGCTCGATCGGCGTCCCCGCGACCAGCGCGGCGAGCGGCCGGCCGCGCACCAGCTCCATCGCGATGAAGGTCGTGCCGTCGGCCTCGTCGATCTCGTAGACGACCGACACCGCCGGGTGAGCGAGCGAGGCGGCCGCGCGCGCCTCCTGCTCGAGGCGGCGGCCCTGCTCCGGATCGCGGCCGGCGGCCGGCGCCGAGAACCTTGAGCGCCACCTCGCGGCCGAGGGTCGTGTCGAGGGCGCGGTAGACGACGCCGACGCCGCCCCGGCCCAGCTCTTCGAGCACTTTGTAGTGTGAGAGCGTCTTGCCGATCATCCCGTGTTGACCTACGGGATTCTAGGCCGAAAGACACCGTGACCCGCCGGTGACGGCCGGAGGTTGGCCGATTCGCGACTTCCACAACACCCTCTTCTACCGTAGGTTATGGACGGAGGCCGACGATGAACCCGACGCTCAACCCGGACGAGACGACAGGCGAGGTCAAGGTGACTTCCCGCTTGGTGCTGGGCCTCGCTGTGATGCTGGCGGGGCTCGTGCTGGCGCTCGACAGCCTCGGGCTTCGTGGAAGCCGGCAAATCTTCCGCTTCTGGCCGCTGATCCTGGTCGCGATCGGCGCCGTGAAGTGGATGTCCCCCGTGCCGCAGAAGATGTCGGCCTTCATCTGGATCGCGGCCGGCGTGGCGTTCCTGCTGGTGTCGCTCGGCCGCATGTCGTTCGGCGGCGTCTGGGCGATGCTCCTCTTCCTGGTGGCGCGAACATCGCCTGGAAGGCGCTGCGGCCGGCGGCCCTGCCGAAGGACGCCGACTCGGTCATCGACCTCATGCAGTTCATGGGCGGCACGAAGACGGTCGTCACCACGCAGGACTTCAAGGGCGGCCAGGCCACGGCGGTGATGGGCGGCTGCGAGATCGACCTGCGGCACGCGTCGATGCCCGAGGGCCGCGCGGCCGTGATCGACACCTTCGCGTTCTGGGGCGGGATCGAGATCCGCGCGCCCGACGACTGGGAGGTCGTGAGCCAGGGCAGTGCCGCGCTCGGGGGCTTCGTCAACAACGCGCGCTCGCAGCCGGGCAGCAAGCGCCGGCTGGTGGTGACGGGGCTCGCGGTCATGGGAGGCGTCGAGGTCAAGAACTGACCCATGCACCCGATCCTGGCGGACGGGCGCAGGCTCTTCGCCTACCTCGTCGCCTGGGGACTCGTCGGCACGCTCATCTCGCGCGCAGCTCGTGCTGGCGGCGCCCTTCGACTGGGCCGAGGCGTTCGCCTTCGGCCTGCCGCTCACGCTCGTCTTCGGCTTCGCGGGGCTCGGGGCCTTCTGGGTGTGCCAGGCGGCGCCGCTCCAGCTCTCGCGCGTGGTCCGCTCGCTCGTCACGCAGCTCGTCGCGTCGGTCGTCTCGGCCGTGCTCTGGCTCGGCGCAGCGCGCGGCTGGGCGATCGCCCTCGAGCGCATCGAGCTCTTCCCCGGCCTCGTGGCGAAGCAGGCGCAGGTGGGGCCGCTCATGCTCGGCCTCGGCGTCGCGCTCTTCCTGCTCACCGCCGCGCTCAACTATCTGCTGATGGCGGTGGGCGCCTCGCAGGCCGCCGAGCGCCGCGCGCTGCAGTTCGAGATCAGCTCGCGCGAGGCGGAGCTGCGGGCCCTGCGCGCGCAGATCCACCCGCACTTCCTCTTCAACAGCCTGAACTCGATCAACGCGCTGATCGCCGCGCGACCCGAGGAGGCGCGGCGGCTGTGCGTCGGGCTCGCGGACTTCCTGCGCCACAGCCTGACGTTCGGCTCGCGCGAGACGATCACGCTCGCCGAGGAGCTGGCGCTCGCGGAGCGGCTGCTCTCGATCGAGAAGGTGCGCTTCGGCGAACGCCTCTCGCACGTGATCGCGGCGGACGACGAGGCCCGCTCGTGCGTGGTGCCGCCCCTGCTGCTGCAGCCGCTCGTGGAGAACGCCGTCACCCACGGCATCGCCGAGCGACTCGAGGGCGGCCAGATCCAGATCGAGGCCGCCCGCGACGGCGCCTTCCTGCGCATCGCGATCTCGAATCCGCGCGACGCCGACGCGCCGCGCCGCCCCGGCACCGGCATCGGGCTGCAGAACGTGAGGCGAAGGCTCGCCGCCCTCCACGGCGACGAGGCCGAGCTGCGTACGGTGCCGACAGACGACTCGTTCCGCGTGGAGCTGCGGCTGCCGGCCAAGCACTGAGGAAGCGGCAGGCGAGCCAGCTCAGAGCCAGAACACGGCGTCATTCAGCGCGGCAGGCGACCTTCGATCTCTTGGACCCGGCTCCCAATTCGCCCAGCCGGCGCCGGAACTCGAGGGCCTGCTCGCGCAGGTCCGCCCGCTCCGAGCGCTCCTGCTCCAGTCGGGCTTCTAGTCTTCCGACCGTAGCCTTCAGCGCTCCGACGTCGGCTTTCAGCACTCCGACATCCGCCTTCAGCGTTCCGACATCGGCCTCGAGGCGGGCCAGGCCCGCCTTGATCATCTGGTACTCCTGCTCCAGGCGGTCCAGTCGGTGATGGACCGCGTCGAAGCGACCGTCGAGGTCGAGTTGAAGCTCGCGTCGCCAATCGTCGAAGCGCTCGACGAGGCGCTCTTCCAGGCGGGCGATCGCGGAAAGGATTGGATCGGCGTGGCCATGCTCCTCCTTCTCTGCAACCCAGCGCGGGAGAGAGCGAGGGAGTCTTCGGGGAGTCTACATCGCGGGCGGGCGAGCTGGTTCGATCCCCTCAGCGCTTGCGCCAGCCCTTGACCGGGCCGGCATGGAAGAAAGCCGCCGGGGTCATCACGCCGTCGCGCTTGAAGACGAGGCCGTCCTTCATGACGAAGCGGACGTCGCGCAAGGTGTCGATGTCCTCGAGCGGGTTGCCGCGGACAGCGATGAGGTCGGCGAAGAGCCCGGGCCGGATCGCTCCGCGCTCCTTTTCCACCTGCGCGCAGGCGTATCCGGTGACGGTCATGGCCTTGAGCGTGTCGGCAGCCGGGATTCCGGCATCCTTCCAGGTCGAGAGGAAGGCGATCGTCAGCTCGCCGCGGCTGCGCGTGTCGCCCGTCCGCCAGTAGTCCATGTCGGTCGAGAAGGTGACCTTGACGCCGCTCTTCCAGGCGCTCTTCAGCTTGGCCACGGTGTTCGTGTACTCGTCGGGGCTGCGCGCGAACTCCCGCGGCGTGTCCGTCGAGGCGAGAAACGTCCCCTGCTCCGCCATCCGCTTGTGGTGCTCCTCGGTGAGCGCGAAGCCGTGCTCGATCGACCAGATCCCGGCGTCGAGCGCCCGCGTCGCTCCCTCCGGAGTCTGCACGTGGCCCGCGACCTTCAGCCCCGCCTTGGCCGCCTCGCGGACGAACAGCTTCATCTCGTCGACCGAGTAGCCCCAGGGCTTGCAGTCCACGCAGATCTTGATGATCTTCGCGCCGAACAGCAGGTTCTGCCGTACCGCCTTGACGATCTCGTCGGGCGTGTCGGCCTCGAGGTACTCCGGGTAGACGATCGAGTGCTGCTTCGCCATCTCCGGCGTCGGCCAGAACTGGCCACCGAGGCCGCCGATGATCAGGCCGGAGTTGATCAGCGTGGGGCCGGGGATCCAGCCCTGGTCGATCGCCACGCGGTGGGCGGTGTCGGCGTAGTTCGCGTTGTTGCCGAGGTCGCGCACGACCGTGAAGCCCGAGCTCAGCAGCTGGATGCCGTTCGAGGCGGCCTGGATCGCCCGCAGCGGCGTCGAGTCCATCACGTACGTCAGGTAGTAGTAGTCGTGCTCCGGGATGTCCTTGTAGGTGATCCCGAGATGCGTGTGCGTGTCGACGAGCCCCGGCAGGAGCGTCAGGTCGGAGAGATCGATCACGCTGGCGCCGGGGGGAACCTGGACGTCGCGGCCGACGGCCACGATCTTCTCCGCCGTCCACGAGCACGACCTGGTTCGTCTCGACCCGGCCCCGCTCGGGGTCGACCAGACGCCCTGCATCGAACGGCGGTCACCTCCGCCTGCGCGCAAGGTCCGAGAAGGCACACGGTCACGGCCAAGGCGAAGCGCCGGGTCATCGTTTCGCTCCTTTGTGGTGTCGGCTCCGCGATCGTGGGGAAGCCGCCGGAGTATGTCAATCGGAGCTTGGGACCCTGAGCTCAGCGGCTGCGGACGAGAAGCAGCGTCCGGTCGTCCTGCTGCGGGCCGTGCGCGCGGGCGACCTCGAGCAGCCGCTCGTAGAGCTCGGGCAGCGGCGCCGCAGCATGGGCGGCGAGCGCCGCTTCGATCGGGCCGAGGCCGAGCTCGCGATCCTTCAGGTCCATGGTCTCGGTCAAGCCGTCGGTGAGGACGGCGAGCACGTCGCCGGGGCCGAGCTCGGCGTGGCCGACGCGATAGCGCTCGCCGGGGCGGATCCCGAGCGCCATGCCGCCCTCGGCCAGGCGCGTGACCGTCTCGCTCGCCTTCCGGAACCAGAGGATCGGCGGGTGACCGGCGAGGGCGAACTCGAGCCGCGCCGGCGTCGCGAGCGAGAGCAGAGCCGCCGTCGCGAAGGTATTCGGCCGTGTCAGGTCGGCGAGCACGTCGTTCAGGTCCGCGAGCACGTCGTCGAGGTCGCCGCCCGAGCGCAGCCGCGTGCGCAGGCTGGCCTTCACAGCCCGAGCAGCATGCCGGCGGAAACGCCGTGGCCCGAGACGTCGGCCACCACCCCGATGCGGCCGCCCGTCCACGACCACCGCATCGACCAGGTCGCCACCCACCTCGGAAGCGGGGATCGAGCGACCGTACATCTCGTAGCTGTCCGCCCTCGATTCGCGCGCTCGGGCACGAGCGAGGCGTGGATCTCGCGCGCGAGCTCCATCTCGGCGTCCGCGCGGACCCGGCGCAGGCCCTGGCGGACGATGAACATCATGAAGAAGCCGTAGCCGATCGCGATCGCCGCGATCACGCCCATGACGTCGACCGTCAGGCGTCCACGCAGGGCCTCGCCCGAGAGCTCGCCGCTCGAAGGCCAGAGCCGCTCGAGCCAGCGCGGCACGAGCAGCTGTAGCACGACGATCGGTGCGAAGAGCCAGTAGCTCTCCCAGGTCCCGACGAGCGCGTACGCGACCGCCACCAGGCCCGAGAACACGACGATGCCTGCCAGCGCGAGCGGATGCGTGCCCCCGAGGCGGCCGACGTCCACCAGCAGGCCGACGCTCGCGAAGGTGAAGAAGACCGCGGCGAGGAGCGGCAGGCGCGCGCGCAGCGACAACGAGCGCCAGAAGCGCCTGACGAGCTCCCGCTCGGCCCGCTTCACGCCCTCATCCGCGCGCGAGCGGCAGCGTGCGGCCGAGCACCGGCGCGATGATCCGCAGCTCGCCCATCAGCGTGTCGAACTGCTCCGGGTAGAGGCTCTGCGGCGCCGTCGGAGAGCGCCTTCTCCGGGTTGTTGTGGACCTCGATGATGAGCCCGTCGGCGCCGGCGGCGACCGCCGCGCGCGCCATCGGGATCACCTTGTCGCGTCGCCCGGTGCCGTGGCTCGGGTCGACCACGATCGGCAGGTGGCTGCGCTTCTTGATCACGGGGATCGCCGCGAGGTCGAGCGTGTTGCGGGTGTAGCGTCTCGAAGGTGCGGATGCCGCGCTCGCACAGGATCACCTGCCCGTTGCCGCCCGCCAGGATGTACTCGGCGGAGAGCAGCCACTCCTCGTATGGTGGCCGAGAGGCCGCGCTTGAGCAGCACGGGCTTGCGCACCTTGCCGAGCTCCTTGAGCAGGTCGAAGTTCTGCATGTTGCGCGCGCCGACCTGCAGGCAGTCGACGTAGCGCATCATCATCTCGATCTGGCGCAGGTCCATCACCTCGCTGATCACCGCCAGGCCGTTGGCGTCGGCCGCGGCCGCGCATCCACTTGAGGCCCTCCTCGCCCTTGCCCTGGAACGCGTAGGGCGAGGTGCGCGGCTTGAAGGCGCCGCCGCGCAGCACGCGCGCGCCGGAAGCCGCGACGGACTTCGCGACCTCGGCGACCTGCTCGCGCGCTCTCGACCGAGCACGGCCCGGCCATCGCGATCACCTCCGTGGCGCCGACCTTGACCCCGCCGACGTCGACCACGGTGTCCTCGGCCTTGAAGGTGCGGCCCGCGAGCTTGAAGGGCTCCGAGATGCGGACGACCTCGCGCACCCCGGGCAGCACCTCGATCAGGCGCGGGTCGATCGGCTTGGTCGGAGCGCCGACGGCGCCCAGCACCGTGAAGTCCACTCCGCTCGAGCGGTGCACGTCGTAGCCCGCCTCCACCAGCGACTCGATCACACGCTGCACCTGCTCTTCGCTGGCGGCGTGCTCCATCACGATGACCATTTGCCTTCGTCTCTCTTTCTAGCGGTTACGCTTCCTGGTCCTTCTTTTCGCCGGCGAGGCGCTCCAGCCGCCGGCTCTCGTCGATCACGCGCTCGAACACGCGCCTGAGCGCGTTGCTGTCGAGCGGGCCCGGGTTGTTCCGCTCGACGCGGTCGAGGATCCACTTCTCGCGCTCGGGCTGGTAGACGGGCAGCCCGATGCTGCGCTTGATGCGGCCGATCTCGACCGCGCAGGCCGAGCGGCTGTTCAGCAGCTTCATCAGCTGGTCGTCGATCTGGTCGATGCGCCGGCGCAGATCGGCGACCTGAGCCTCGCCTCCGCCTACGTCGTGCTCGTCAGCCATTTCACACGAGCCCCGAGGTCGCCCTGCGGGTGCTCCTCCAGGAAGCGCACCAAAGCGCTTCCGACCACGACGGCGTCCGCGGCCGCAGCCGCCTCCTTCACCTGCTCCGGCGTCGAGATGCCGAAGCCGAGCGCCACCGGCACGGCGGTGAGCGCGCGCAGGCGCGCGACCAGCGGACGCGCGTCGTCCGAGAGCGCCTGGCGCTCGCCGGTGACGCCGGTCCGGCTGATCGCGTACACGAAGCCGCGGCTCGCCTCCGCCACGCGCCGCAGCCGATCGTCGGGGCTGGTCGGCGAGGCCAGGAAGATGGTGTCGAGCTCGGCGGCCCGCGCCGCCGCGATCCAGGCTTCCGCCTTCCTCGGGCGGCAGGTCCGTCACCAGCACGCCGTCGACGCCGGCGTCGCGCGGCCTCCGCCGCGACGCGCTCGAGCCCCCGCTGCAGCAGCGGGTTCAGGTAGCTGAAGAGCACGAGCGGGAGCTGGCTCTTGCCGCGGATCTCCCGCACGACGTCGAGCACGCGCGCGAGCGTCACGCCGCGCGAGAGCGCGCGCTCGCTCGAGCGCTGGATCACCGGGCCGTCGGCCAGCGGGTCCGAGAACGGCACCCCCAGCTCGAGCACGTCGACGCCGGCGGCCTCGAGCTCGAGCGCCGCGCTCACCGTGCGGTCGAGCGACGGATCGCCGGCGGTCAGGAAGGCGACGAACGCCGGCCGGCCTTCCGCCTTGCACTGCGCGAGCCTCGCTGCGATCCGCCCCACCGCGCTATCTCCTCTTCGGGAGCCGTTGCGTGCTCGACTCGCTCACGACGGCGTCCACCTCGATCTCGACCATCATGTCGGGGCTGACGAGCGCCTTCACCTCGACCATCGTGGCCGCCGGCCGGATGTCGCGGAACACCTGCCCGTGCGCGCGGCCGACCGCCTCCCAGCGCGAGATGTCGGTCACGTACATCCGCGTCCGCACGACGTCCCGGAAGCTCGCGCCCGCCTCGTGGAGCGCCTTCTCGATGTTGCGGAAGCACTGGACGGCCTGCGCGTAGGGATCGCCCTTGCCGACGATCTTCCCGTCGTCGCCCGTCGCCGTCGTGCCGGACACGCTGACCTGCGTCCCGACACGGACGGCCCGTGAGTAGCCGACGATCGGCTCGTAGGGGCTGTTGCCCTTGACGTTCTGTCGTTTCATGCCTGCGTGCTCCAGTATTCCGAGGTCCTTGTCGCCGCGGCCGCTCAAGTTCAGGATCACGGTCGAGCCGGTGAGCGCCAGCTTCTCGCGCACCAGCCAGGCGACGGCGTGGGAGGACTCGAGCGCGGGCAGGATGCCCTCGGTCTCGGCCAGCAGGTGGAAGGCGGCGAGCGCCTCGTCGTCCCTGGCCGAGTCGTAGCGGATGCGCCCCGCGTCGTGGAGCAGCGCGTGCTCCGGGCCGACCGCCGGGTAGTCGAGGCCGGCGGAGACCGAGTGCGTGGGCAGCACGTTGCCCGCCTCGTCCTGGAGCAGGTACGTGCTCGTCCCCTGCAGCACGCCGACGCCGGCGCCGGCGCCCTTCTCGGCGAGGAACCGGGCCGCGTGCTCCCCGGGCCTGGAGCCGCGCCCACCCGCCTCCACGCCCACCATCTTCACGCCCACGTCGTCCAGGAAGGCGAAGAACAGCCCGATCGCGTTCGAGCCGCCGCCGACGCAGGCGACGAGCCAGTCGGGCAGCCGCCCGTCCGCCTCGAGCACCTGCGCGCGGGCCTCGCGGCCGATCACGGACTGGAACTCGCGCACCATCGCCGGGTACGGGTGCGCGCCCAGCACCGATCCCAGCAGGTAGTGGGTCGTGCGCACGTTCGTGACCCAGTCGCGCATCGCCTCGTTGATCGCGTCCTTGAGCGTGCGCGTGCCCGAGTCGACGCCCCGCACCTCGGCGCCGAGCAGCCGCATGCGCGCGACGTTCGGCGCCTGGCGCGCCATGTCCTCGGTGCCCATGTAGACGACGCACTCGAGGCCGAGCAGGGCGCACACGGTGGCGGTCGCGACGCCGTGCTGCCCGGCGCCGGTCTCCGCGACCACGCGCGACTTCCCCATCCGCTTGACGAGCAGCGCCTGGCCCGACCGCGTTGTTGATCTTGTGGGCGCCGGTGTGGCAGAGGTCCTCGCGCTTCAGCCACACGCGGCAGCCGAGCCGCTCGGACAGCCGCGCCGCGAACCCGAGCGGCGTGGGGCGGCCCACGTAGTCGCGCAGCAGGCGGGCGAGCTCGGCCTCGAACTTCGGGTCGCGCCTCGCCTCGGCCCAGGCCGCCTCCAGCTCGCGCAGCGGCTCCATCAGCGTCTCGGGCACGTAGCGCCCGCCGTAGGGCCCGAAGTGGCCCGAGGCGTCGGGCCAGAGCTCGGCGTGACGGGCGGCGGCGGTGGGCGTGCTCATGCGCGGATCCTCCCCGGTCCGACCTCGGCCTCGACCGCGCGCGACGCCTCGATGAAGGCCTTCACTTGCGCGGGGTCCTTGCGGCCCGGCATCCGCTCGACGCCGCTCGAGACGTCCACGGCGTCCGGGCGCACGGCGCGCACCGCCTGCTGCCACGTTCGTCGGCGAGAGGCCGCCGGCCAGCATCAGGAACGGCACCTGCTCCGCCAGGTTGGCGACCAGCGACCAGTCGAAGGGCACGCCGGTCCCGCCGGGCATCAGCGTCTGGCCGGGCAGGCGCGTGTCGACGACGATTCCCTGGGCCGTCTTCGCGTAGCGCAGCGCCTCCTCGGCCGTGAAGCGGGGACCGACGCGGACGGCCTTGAGCGCGGGCCGCGACAGGCCCTCCAGCGCTTCGGGCGGCTCTTCGCCGTGGAGCTGCAGCAGGTCGAGCCCGACCTGCTGCGACACGCGCTCGATCTCGTCGCGCGGCGCATCCACGAAGACGCCCACGCGCAGGACCCTTCCGGCAGCTCAGCGGTGATCGCCGCCGCCTGCTCCGGATCGACGCGCCTCGGGCTCATGTACCAGAACACGAAGCCGACCGCGTCGGCGCCCGACTCGGCGGCGAAGCGGGCGTCCTCGAGACTCCGGATCCCGCAGATCTTCACCAGCAGCCTGCCGCCCTTCGTGGCCGCCGCGAGCTTGGCCGCTCCGGTCATGAGGTCTCCTCCAGCAGCTGGCGCAGCGCCGCGCCGGGGTCCGGCGCGGCCATCAGGTGCTCGCCCACGAGGCAGGCGTCGAAGCCGGCGTCGCGCAGGCGCCGCAGGTCGAGGCCGCTCTTGATGCCGCTCTCGGCGACGGCGACCACGTCGTCGGGGATCCGCGGCGCGAGCGCGAGCGATGTCTGCAGCGACACCTCGAGCGTGCGCAGGTCGCGGTTGTTGACTCCCACCAGGCGCGCCCCGGCGGCGAGCGCCCGCTCGAGCTCCGCGCCGTCGTGGACCTCGACGAGCGCGTCCACCCCGAGCGCCCGCGCCTCGCCGAGCAGCCGCCGCAGCTCGCCGTCCGAGAGCGCCGCGACGATCAGCAGGACCGCGTCCGCGCCCGCCGCGCGCGCCTCGGCGATCTGCCACGGATCCACCACGAAGTCCTTGCGGAGCGTGGGCAGCTCCGTGGCCGCGCGCGCTTCGCTCAAGTGCCCGAGCCGTCCGCCGAAGAACGGCTCGTCGGTCAAGACCGACAGGGCGGCGGCCCCGCCGGCGGCGTAGCGCCGAGCGACGTCCGCGGGCTCGAGGTCCTCGCGGATCGCGCCGCGCGAGGGCGAGCGCCGCTTGTGCTCGGCGATCACGCGCATCTCGCCCGGGCGGGCGAGCGCCGCGGCGAACGGCCGCACGGCTCGGCGCGCGCCGTGACGTCGGGATGGCTCCCGTCGAGCGGGCGTCGCGCCTTCTCGCGCGCGACCGTCTCGCGCGTGCGCGCGAGGATCGTGTCGAGGACGCCCAGCGACGCGGCCCGCTCGCTCATGCGAGCGCCTCCTTGACGCGTGCGACGAGGGCGAGGGCGCGGCCGTCGTCGATCGCGGCGGCCGCGAGCCGCACGCCGTCGCGCAGGCTCCCGGCCTTGCCGGCGACCACGAGCGCGGCCGCGGCGTTCAGCAGCACGACGTCGCGGCGCGGTCCCGGCGCGCCGGCGAGCACCTCGCGGGCGATCGCCGCGTTCGCCTGCGGGTCGCCGCCGCCCCGCAGCGCCTCGAGGCGGAGCCGCCCGGAGCCCCGCCTCCTCCGGCCCGACCGTGAAGGTCCGCACGTTGTCGCCGTTCACCTCGGCCACGATCGTCGGTCCGCAGCCCGAGCTCGTCGAGCCCGCTGCCGTGCACCACCCAGGCCCGCTTCGTGCCCAGCCGCTGCAGGCAGCGCGCCACGAACGGCACCAGCTCCGCCTTCGGCACGCCGACCACCTGCGCCTCGGGCTGCGCGGGGTTCGTGAGCGGGCCGAGCAGGTTGAAGGCGGTGCGCACGCCCATCTCCTTGCGCGGCCCGACCGCGTGGCGCGTCGCCGCGTGGAAGCGCGGGCGCGAACAGGAAGGTCCAGCCGACGCTGTCGAGCGCCTTCTGCACGGTCGCCGTCGGCGCGTCGATGCGCACGCCGAGCGCCTCGAGCACGTCGGCCGAGCCGCAGGTGCCGCTCGCCGAGCGGTTGCCGTGCTTGGCGACCGGCACGCCGCAGGCGGCGACCACGAACGAGACGACCGTCGAGATGTTGAAGGTGCCGCAGCCGTCGCCGCCGGTGCCGCAGGTGTCGACGGCGCCCTGCGACGTGAGCGGCACCGCGCGCGCGCGCATGGTGCGCGCGAAGCCGACGACCTCGTCCTCGGTCTCGCCGCGCGCGGCCATCGCCGCGAGCAGCGCCCCGATCTGCGCCGGCGTCGCGTCGCCGTCCATGATCGCGCCCATCGCGGACGCGGCCTCGTCCTCGGTCAGCCGCTCGCCGCGCGCCAGCTTCGCGAGGTGGCGCTTGATGCTGACCTTGGCGCCCCCGCTCAGGCCCGAGGCCCAGGAAGTTCCGCAGCAGGTCCTTGCCGGCCGTCGGTCAGGATGCTCTCGGGGTGGAACTGCACGCCCTCGAGCGGGCGCTCCTTGTGCCGCAGGCCCATCACGACGCCGCCGTCGGTCCAGGCCGAGACCTCGAGGCAGTCCGGCACGCTCTCGGGAGCGACGACGAGCGAGTGATAGCGCGTGGCGGTGAACACGTCGGGCAGGCCCGCGAAGATGGTGCGCCCGTCGTGGCGGATCTCGCTGGTCTTGCCGTGCATCAGCTTCGCCGCGCGCACCACCTTGCCGCCGAACGCCTGGCCGAGCGCCTGGTGGCCGAGGCAGACGCCGAGCAGCGGCACCGGCGAGCGGCGCGACGAGCTCCAGGCTGATCCCGGCCTCGTCGGGCGTGCCCGGCCCCGGCGAGATCACGATCCGCTCCGGCTCGAGCGCGAGCGCCGCGTCGACCGAGAGCGCGTCGTTCCGGACCACCTTCACGTCGGCGCCCAGCTCGCCGAGGTACTGGTAGAGGTTGTAGGTGAACGAGTCGTAGTTGTCGACGAGCAGGATCATGCGAGCCCTCCCGCCACCGCGAGCGCCTCGAAGATCGCCTGCGCCTTGGCCACGGTCTCGCGCTCCTCGGTCGCCGGGTCCGAGTCGGCCACGATGCCGGCGCCGCTCTGCAGCGTCGCGCGGCCGTTCCGGATCACCAGCGTGCGGATCGCGATGCAGAAGTCGAGGTTGCCGCCGAGGTCGATGTAGCCGAGCGCGCCGCCGTAGAGCCCGCGCGCGGACGGCTCCAGCTCGTCGATGATCTCCATCGCGCGGATCTTGGGCGCGCCCGAGAGCGTGCCGGCCGGGAACGTCGCCGCGAGCGCGTCGAGCGCGTCCTTGCCCTCGCCGAGCTCGCCCACCACCGAGCTCACGATGTGGGCGACGTGGCTGTAGCGCTCGACCTTCATCAGCTCCGGCGACCTGCACGCTGCCGAAGCGGCAGACGCGGCCGAGGTCGTTGCGCCCGAGGTCGACCAGCATCAGGTGCTCGGCGCGCTCCTTCTCGTCGGCGAGCAGCTCGCGCGACACCACGCTCGTCCGCGGCGGCCGCCCCCGCGCGGGCGCGTGCCGGCGATCGGCCGCGTCTCGACGCGCCGGCCTTCGACCCGCACCAGCATCTCGGGCGACGCGCCGCAGATCGAGGACTCGCCGTCCTTCAGGAAGTACATGTAGGGCGACGGGTTGATCATGCGCAGCGCGCGGTAGACGCTGAAGGGGTCGAGCCCGCAGTCGACCGTGTGCTGGCGCGAGAGCACGACCTGGAAGATGTCGCCGCGCGCGATGTACTCCTTGGCCGCCGTGACGGAGTCGCGGTAGCGCTTGCCGTCGCGCGAACGGCAGCGCCGCGGGCGGCTCGACGCGCCGCGCGTCCGACGCCCGGCGCTCCCAGCCGAGGTCCCGCTCGAGCGCGTCGAGCACGCCCTGTCGCCCGGTCGTACTCGGCGCGGCTGCCGGGAGCGGCGAGCGCCATCAGCACGAGCCGCTGCCGCACGTGGTCGAACGCCACGAGCGAGCGGTAGAAGGAGAAGGACGCGACCGTGCCCGAAGCCGCGCCGTGCTGGTCGGGCAGCCGCTCGAAGAGCCGCGCGGCGTCCCAGGTCGAGATAGCCGACGGCGCCGCCCGTGAAGCGCGGCAGGTCGGGGATCTCGGCGGGCGGCGGCCCCAGCCGCTCGCGGAGCGCGCTCATCAGGCCGGCGGTCGCCTCGTGCGTGCCGGAGTCGTCCTGGACGACGACCTTGCCGTCGCGGACCTCGAGCCGCGCGATCGGGTCGCGGCCGAGGAACGAGTAGCGCGCCAGCCGCTCGGCGCCGAGAACGCTCTCGAGCAGGAAGGCCCGCTCGGAGCGCGCGCCGAGCGAGAAGAAGGCCGAGACGGGCGTGCGCAGGTCGCCCGGCAGCTCGCGGAACACCGGCACCGAGAGCCCGCCTTCGGAAAGCCGCTGGTAGTCGTCGTAGGACAGCGCCTTCATGCGTCGCTCCTCTTCGGCGGCAGGCTCGCGGCCCGGCGCCGGCGCAGCTCCTCCATCACGCGCGAAAGCGGCACCCCGCGCTGGTGGAGCGCCACCAGCAGGTGGAACAAGAGGTCGGCCGATTCCTCCGCGAGGCGTGCGTCGCTCTCGGCGGCCGCCGCCAGCACGACCTCGGTCGCCTCCTCGCCGATCTTCTTGAGCACGGCGGCCTGGCCCTTCGCGAGCAGGCGCGCCGTGTACGAGTCTTCCGGCTTCGCCAGCGCGCGCTCGCGCACCACGCGCGCGAGCTCGAACGGCATGCCGGCGGCGGTCGGCGAGGTCTCGCCGAAGCAGGTGCGCGTCCCGGTGTGGCAGGCCGGGCCCGCGGGCTCGACCACCAGCAGCAGCGCGTCGTTGTCGCAGTCGGCGCGCGCCTCGACGACGCGGAGCGCGTTGCCCGAGGTCTCGCCCTTCTGCCAGAGGGCCTTGCGGCTGCGGCTCCAGAAGTGCGCGAGCCCGGTCTCGGCGGTGCGCGCGACCGCCTCGGCGTTGGCCCACGCGAGCATCAGCACGTCGCCGCTGTCGCGGTCCTGTGCGACCACGGGCAGCAGGCCGCTCGCGTCGAAGACGAGCCCCTCGGGCATCGCGATCGCCATCAGCGCTCTCCACCAACGGCGCCCGCCGCTGCCGCGACCTCGGCTTCTGCCGGAGGCCGCACGCAGACGCCGCGCGCCAGCAGCTCGGCCTTCGCCTCGGGAATGCGGATCTCGCCGAAGTGGAAGACCGACGCGGCGAGCGCCGCGCTGGCGCGGCCGCTGGTGAGGACCTCGGCCATGTGGGCCACGCTGCCACAGCCGCCCGAGGCCACGACCGGCACGCGGACGGCGCTCGCGACCGCGCGCGTCAGCGCGAGGTCGAAGCCGTCCTTCGTCCCGTCCCGGTCCATGCTGGTGAGCAGGATCTCGCCCGCCCCACGCTCGGCGCCCTCGCGCGCCCAGGCCACGGCGTCCTTGCCGGTCGGCGTCCGTCCGCCGTGCACGAAGACCTCGAAGCCCTCGTCGCCCGCGCGCGCATCGATCGCGAGCACCACGGCCTGCGAGCCGAAGCGCAGCGCCAGCTCCTGCAGCAGCTCGGGCCGGCTGACGGCCGCCGTGTTGACCGCCACCTTGTCGGCGCCCGGCGCGCAGCAGCGCCTCCGCGTCCTCGAGGCTCCGCACGCCGCCGCCGACCGTGAACGGCAGGTAGACGGCCTCGGCGACGCGCCGCACCATGTCGATCACGATCGGCCGCGCGTCCGAGGACGCCGTGATGTCGAGGAAGACGAGCTCGTCGGCGCCGCAGGCGTCGTAGCGGATCGCGGCCTCCACGGGGTCGCCCGCGTCACGCAGCGACACGAAGCGCACGCCCTTCACCACGCGGCCGCGGTCGACGTCGAGGCACGGGATCAGGCGCTTGGCGAGCATCAGCCCCTCCCGACCGCCGCGAGCGCTTCGTGGGCCGCCGCCAGCGTCACGCGGCCCTCGTAGAGCGCCTTGCCCACGATCGCCTCGTCCACGCCCAGCTCCTCGAGCGCGGCCAGCCGCACCAGGTCGGAGGCATCGGACACGCCGCCCGCCGCGGTGATCTTGAGCTTCGTGCGCCGGGCGAGCGCTTCGATGGCCGCGAGGTTCGGGCCCTCGAGCGTGCCGTCGCGGCGCACGTCGGTGAACTGGACGCGCCGGACACCCCAGCCCTCGACGGCGGCGGCGAGCTCGAGCGCGTCCACGTCCGTCGCCTCGGTCCAGCCGGCGACCGCCACGCGGCCGTCCCTGGCGTCGATCGCCACGGCCACCGCATCCGCCGTCACAGCGCTCGAGAGCGGCCTGGACCACATCGGGGCGAGCCACGGCCGCGGTGCCGAAGATGACGCGCTCCACGCCGTTCTCGCGGAGCGCGAGCGCGTCCTCGAGCTTCCGCACGCCGCCGCCGACCTCGACCGGGATGCGCACGGCGCCGCACCACGCTCGTCACGGCCGAGACCTGCCGCTCGCCCCCCATCGCCGCGTCGAGGTCCACGAGGTGGATCCGCTGCGCGCCCTCGGCCTCGAAGCGGCGGGCCACGTCGGCCGGGTCGACGGCGTAGACGGTCTCTTCCTGCGCGCGGCCCTGGTGCAGGCGCACCACGCGGCCCTGCCGCAGGTCGATCGCGGGCACCACGATCACGCGGCCCTCCGCGCGGCGACGCCCGCGACGAAGTTGGCGACCAGCTTCTGTCCGACCGCCTGGCTCTTCTCCGGATGGAACTGCAGGCCGAGCACGGAGCCGCGGCCGACGATCGCCGCGAAGTCGCGTCCGTAGTCGGATGTGGCGATCACCACGTCCTCCGGTGCCTCGCAGTAGTAGGAGTGGACGAAGTAGACGTGCGCCCCGTCCGCGACGCCGTCGAGCAGCGGATGGGCGCGGCGGGCACGCAGCGAGTTCCAGCCCATGTGCGGCACGGTCAGCGAGTCGTCGAAGCGGCGGACGCGGCCCGGCAGCAGGCCGAGGCCGAGGTGACGCCCGTGCTCCTCGCTTTCCTCGAACAGCAGCTGCATGCCGATGCAGATCCCGATGAGCGGCGTGCCCGCGGCGACGGCCTCGCGCAGCAGCGGCACGAGTCCCCGGCTCTCGATCTCCGCCATCGTCGCGCCGAAGGCCCCGTCCCCCGGCAGCACGAGTGCTTTGGCCCGCCGCAGCACGGCCGGGTCGCCGGTCAGCTCGACCTCGGCGCCCGCGTGGCGGAAGCCCTTGGTCACGCTGCCGAGGTTGCCGATGCCGTAGTCGACGATCGCGATCACAGGCTTCCCTTCGTGGACGGCACGCCCGTGACCCGCGGATCGCGTGCGACCGCCATCGTCAGCGCGCGCGCCGTCGCCTTGAACAGCGTCTCGGCGATGTGGTGGCTGTTGCGCCCGCGCAGCACGTCGAGGTGGAGGTTGAAGCGCCCGTGGTCGACCAGCGCCCAGAAGAAGTCCTCGAACAGCTCCGTCGGCAGGTCGCCGATGCGCTGCACCTTGAACTGCACGTCGAAGTGGAGCCACGGCCGGCCCGAGAGGTCGACGACCGCGCGCGAGAGCGCCTCGTCGAGCGGCACGTAGGCGTGGCCGAAGCGCACGATGCCCTTCTTGTCGCCCAGTCGCCTGCCGGAGCGCCTGGCCGAAGGCGATGCCGACGTCCTCGACCGAGTGGTGGGCGTCCACGTGCAGGTCGCCCTTGCAGCGGACGTCGAGGTCGAACCGCGAGTGGGTCGAGAGCGAGGTCAGCATGTGGTCGAGGAAGCCGATGCCGGTGCGGACTCGCGAGCGGCCCGAGCCGTCGAGGTTCAGGGTGAGGGCGATCTCGGTCTCGCGCGTCTTGCGCTCGACGCGGGCGGTCCGGCCCTTCGTGCTCATGCGCGTCCTCTCGTGGCCAGCTGGCCGGATTCCGCGAGCGCCGTGCCGAGCGCGTGCAGGAACACGTCGTTCTCTTGCGGGGTGCCGACGCTCACGCGCAGGCACTGCGCGAGCTGCGGATAGGACGTCACGTCGCGCACCAGCACGCCGCGACGGACGAGCGCGTCGAAGACCGCCTTGGGGCTCGCCGAGAGCAGCTCGAGCAGGAAGAAGTTGGCTTCCGAAGGCAGCGCCCGCACGCCGGGCATGTCCGACAGGCGCGCCAGCAGGCGGCCGCGCTCCTCGACCAGCAGCTGCACGCCGTTCGCCAGCAGCTCCGGCTCCTCGAGCGCGGCGATCGCGGCCATCTGCGAGAGGACGTTCAGGTTGTAGGGCAGGCGGGCCTTGTTGATCTCGCCCACGAGCTCCGGAGAGGCGAGCAGGTAGCCGATGCGCAGGCCCGCCAGCGCCATCGCCTTGGAGAACGTCCGCAGCACGACCAGGTTGGGGTGCTGCTCGAGCAGCGGCACCACCGCGCGTCCCGCGAACTCGTGGTACGCCTCGTCGATCACCACGAGCCCGTCCGCCTCCCCGCACAGCCGCTCGATCTCGGCGCTCGGCAGCGTCGTCCCGGTCGGGTTGTTCGGGGAGCAGACGATGGTGAGCGGCGCTTCGGCCTCGCGGCGCGCCTCGCGCAGGCGCTCGGCGTCGTAGTGGAAGCGGCCGTCGGCCCGCGCGAGAGCGGCACCCGGATCGGCTCCCCACCGAGCACCGTCGTCAGCAGCGCGTAGAGCGTGAAGGTCGGCTCGGGAATCACCACCCTCGTCCCGCTTCCGACCGTCACCAGCGAGCAGCGCCTCGATCAGCTCGTTCGAGCCGTTGCCGGCCAGGATGCCGTCGGCGCGCCAGCCGGACACGCGGCCAGCGCCTGGAGCAGCTCCTTCGGATCGAACGTCCGGGTAGCGCGACCACGGCCGCGCCAGCGCGCGCTCGAGCACGCGCCGCTTCAGCGCCTCGGGCAGGTCGTAGGGGTTCTCGTTCTGGTTGATCTTGACCAGGGCTTCGCGCGCGGCGAGCGTGTACGCGCGATCGCGCGCACGGCGGGCTTCACGTGGCGCAGCGGGTCCATCAGACGCCCTCGAAGCGCGTGAGCACGCTCTGCGCGTGGCCGCGGAAGCCTTCGGCCATCGCGACCCGCACCACGTCCTCCGCCACGCGCGACAGGCCCTGCGGCTCAGCGTGACGCCGCTCGAGCGCCGCTGGAAGTCGCGCACCGAGAGCGGCGAGGCGAAGCGGGCCGAGCCGCCGGTCGGCAGCACGTGGTTCGGCCCGATTCCGTAGTCGCCGACCGCGACGGGCGAGTAGGGGCCGACGAAGACCGCGCCCGCCACGATCTCGCCGCGCCAGCCGCGCCGCGCCGCGCGTCATCACCTCGACGTGCTCGGGCGCCAGCGCGTTGACCGCGGCGACGCCTTCGGCCAGGTCGCGCACCAGCACGACGGCCCCGTTGCGCGCGAGCGCGCGCCGCGTGCTGCGCGCGGTTGGCCACCGACGCGCGGCCTTCGCCCACGAGCCGAGCCACCTCGCGCGGCCAGCGTCGCGCGACGGCGTCACCAGCACGACCGTCTCGTCGCCGCTGCCGTGCTCGGCCTGCGCCAGCAGGTCCGCCGCCACCAAGCCCGCGTCGGCGCTGTCGTCGGCCAGCACCACGACCTCGCTCGGCCCCGCGTCGCTGTCGATCTCGACCTGGCCCGCGCACCTGCGCGCTTCGCCGCGGCGACGTAGGCGTTGCCGGGCCCGACGATCTTGGCGACCGTCGGGACGCTTGCGCGTGCCGTAGGCGAGCGCCGCGATCGCCTGCGCGCCGCCGACGCGGTAGACGTGCGTCCTCCAGCCCGGCGACGACGAGCGCGGCGGCCACCGCCGGGTTCTGCTCGAGCGTGCGCGGCGGCGTCACGACCACGAGCCGCGGCACGCCGGCCACGCGCGCCGGGATCGCGCTCATCAGCACCGACGACGGGTAGGCCCCGCGCGCCGCCGGGCACGTAGAGGCCGGCCGAGGCGAGCGGCAGCACGCGCTCCTCGAGCAGCGAGCCGTCGGCGAGCCGCATGCGGAAGCCGCGCCCCGTCTGCCGCCGGTGGAACGCCTCGATGCGCGCGGCCATGCGCGCGCAGCGCTTCGACCAGCGCCGGGTCGGCGCGCCGCGCGAGCGCGCGGATCTCGGCGCGGCGGAACGCGCAGCTCGGCGCGGCGTGAGCGCACGCCGTCGAAGCGGGCGGTGAGCCGCACGAGCGCGCGTCGCCCCCGTCGCGCACGGCGCGCGACGATCGCCGCGCACCGCCCGCTCCACCGCGGCGCCGCGGCGGCCCGCGCGCGGCAGCGCGCAGCCAGCGCCGGCCAGGCGGCCGTGCCGAAGCGAGCGTCCTCACGTCCTGTCCTCACGGCGGACGCGCCTCCCGCAGCGTCTCGAGCAGCTGCTGCGACCTCGGCGCGCCGCGCGTGGTAGCTGGCGCGGTTCACGATCAGCCGCGCTGACGAGGCGGCCACCTCCTCGATCGACCTCGAGCCCGTTCTCCTCGAGCGTGCGGCCGGTCTCCACCACGTCGACGATGCAGTCCGCCAGGCCGAGGCCGGGCGCCATCTCCACCGAGCCCGCGAGCCTCACCACCTCCACCGACACGCCGCGGTCCTGGAAGTGGCGGCGGCCACGCCGCGGGTACTTGGTCGCGACGCGCACGCGTCGAGGCGCCCTGCGGGTGCGAACCGACGAGCCGCGCGGGCAGCGCCACCACGAGCGCGGCAGCGGCCGAAGCCCAGGTCGAGCGGCTCGTAGACGTCGCTCCCCGTCTCGAGCAGCACGTCGCGTCCGGCGATGCCGCAGTCGGCGACGCCGTACTCGACGTAGGTCGGCACGTCCATGTCCTTGACGAACAGGAAGCGCAGTCCGTCCAGCGGGCACGACCAGCCGGCGGCCCTCGCCGTCGGGGAACGGCAGGCCCGCCTGCCGGAACAGCGCCTCCGAGCCCGCCAGCAGCTTGCCCTTCGAGAGCGCGACCGTGAGGCTCATCGCGGCTCCCCGTTCGCCGAAGCGGCACCCGCGACGCCCTCGGCGCGCCGCGCGCGCGCGCGCGAGCGAGCGCCTGCGCCGAGCGTCGGCGCCGCCGCGACGGCTTCGCGCCGCGGGCCGCGGCGGCTGCGGCCGGCCGCGCCCTGCCGCTCGAGCAGCAGCGCCACGCGGTCGAGGCCGAGCATGAAGCCGACGGCCGGCATGGGCCGGCCGAAGCGCGCCGAGCAGCGTGTCGTAGCGGCCGCCGCCGCCCACCTCGAAGCCGAGGCCCGGCGCGTAGACGCGGAACACCAGGCCGGTGTAGTAGTCGAGGCCCGCGCACCTCGCCGAGGTCGACCGCGAGGTGCGCGGCCAGCCCGGCCGCCGCCAGCGCTCCGCGACGGCGCGCAGCTCGCGCGAGCGCGGCGCGCGCCGGCGGGCAGAAGCGCGAAGCGCGCGCTGCGGCCTCGTCGAGCACCGCCGCGTCGCCCGCCGAGCGCGGTCAGCCGCGCCAGCGCGCTCGGCCACCGGCTGCCGGCGCCGCGCTGCGCCCGGCCAGCACCTCGCGCACGCCCGGCGGCGTCCTTGGCCTCCACGCGCTCGCGCAGCGCTCGCAGCGCCGCCGCGCGTCAGCGCCGCCGCCTGCGACCAGCCCGGCGAACACGCCCATGTGGCCGAGCGCCAGCACGAAGCCGCGCGACGCCCAGCGCGCTCCAGGCACTCGGCCGCGATGGCCAGCACCTCGGCGTCGGCCGCGCGCGCGTCGCCGCCCAGGTGCTCGAGGCCCATCTGGTACAGCTCGCTCTGGCGGCCGGCCTTGGGCGGCTCGTAGCGCAGCACCTCGCCCGAGTAGTAGAGCCGCAGCGGCGCGGGACGCTCGGCGAGCCGGCCGGCCGCGATCTTGGCGAGCAGGCTGGTGAAGTCCGGGCGCAGCGCGAGCAGGCTGCCGTCGCGCCCCACGAACGAGTACGTCTTGGGCGCCAGCGCCGGCTCGGCGAACACGTCCGCGTAGTCGAAGAGCGGCGGGATGATCTCCTCGTAGTCCCAGCCCTCGAAGACCGCGACCACGCGCTCCTCGAT
Organism: uncultured Acidobacteriota bacterium; assembly: GCA_963744315.1. Classification (GTDB taxonomy): domain Bacteria; phylum Acidobacteriota; class Vicinamibacteria; order Fen-336; family Fen-336; genus DATBSL01. Next base: position 351,869 of record CAVUTB010000004.1, on the reverse strand, counting down.
CGCGCGGCGCCGCCGCGCCTCCGTCGCCGACGAAGCACTGCACGCCGGGCGGGACCTGGACGAGGGTGTGCGGCGTGCCGTTCACGGCGCCACGCCTCGCTGCCGGCCAGCGCCGACGCCAGCGCGGCGCTTCATCGTCCGATCGGCGCCTCGACGCCGGTCCAGGTCTCGAACTGGGCCGACGGCCTGCGCCACCAGCATCTCGAGGCCGTCGATCGACGGTGCAGCCGGCGCGCGCGGGCTTCGCGGAGCAGCCGCGTCTCGATCGGGTCGTAGACCATGTCGAAGCACCACGCGTGCCGGGCCGGAGCACGCTCGGCGGGCACCGGCGTCTCGTCGAGGCGCGCGGCCGAGCCGACCGGCGTCGCGTTCACGAGCACGTCCCAGGCCTGGAAGCCCAGCTCGTCCAGCGCGCCGCGCCGTCGCAGCCGACGGCCGCGCCGACCGCGGCCGCCTGGTCGGGTTGCGGGCCAGCACCGTGCACGCGCGCGCCCTTGCGCACGAGCGCCAGCGCCGCCGCGCGCGCGGCGCCGCCGGCTCCCAGCATCACGACGCGGCGGCCCTTCGAGCGTCGATGCGCCTCTTGAGCGGCGCCAGCACGCCCGGCCGTCCGTGGTCGAGCCCTGCAGCGGCCCGTCGCTGCACCAGCACGGTGTTGACGCTGCCGCAGATGGCGGCGGCCTCGTCCGACCTCGTCAGGTGCGGCAGGATCGTCGCCTTGTAAGGCCGCGTCACGCTGAAGCCGGAGAGCCCGAGCGCGGGCAGGGCGGCCAGGAACGGCGTCGAGCGCCTCCGCCGTGCAGCGGCACGTAGACGGCGTCGATGCCGCACGCGGCGAACGCGCGGTTGTGGATGACCGGCGAGAGGCTGCGGGCCACGTCAGAGCCTAGCACGCCGTAGACGCGCGTCGTCGCGGCCGACCTCGCGCACGCGATACAGGTCCGCCAGTGCCGCGCGGCGGGATCTGGCCGGGCGCCGCCTCCGCGCCCGTCGCCGCGGCGGCGAAGGTGAACGGGCGCGCCGTAGCGGCCCGCCAGCACGCGCGTGGCCATGCCCGAGCGGCCCCATCGCCAGCGCGACCAGCGGCGGCCCGCCGCGCCGCGCGGCCGCGGCGGCCGCGAACCCGAGCAGCCGGCCCACGTCCGCGATCGAGCGGGGCGTGACCACGATCTTCACGACGTCGGCGCCGCTTCGCGGCCATGCGCTGCGTAGAGCCCGTCCAGGTCCTCCGGCGTCCCCTCCAGGTCGTGGCGGGAGACGATCAGCCCGCTGCCCGCTCTTGGCCACGCATCACGTCGTGGAAGCCGCTGCGCGTGCTCCACGTCCACGTAGTCGAAGCCGCGCTTGACCGCCTCGCAGCAGCGCCGGCGCCGGCGCGGGTCGCGTCGTCCGGGAAGCGCCCGCCCTCCGAGCGGCGACGGCAGGTGAAGAGGATCGGCTTCGTCCTGGCCCGCAGCAGGCGAGCAGGTCCAGGTCCAGCACCAGTCGCCGCGCATCTCGAACAGGTCGGCCGCGCCGGCGAGCTCCGCCATCCGGTCGACGACCGCCGCCGTGGTGGCCTCGCCGACGGCCACGCAGACCTTCATCGCGGGCGCCTCCCGGCTGCGCTTCCGACGACCGCGTTCATCCGTATCCTGCCCAGAAGCACGAAAGCCTCTTCAGGGTTCCCTGAAGAGGCTTCGAAAGCCCGTCCGCATCCCCAGGAGACCCCGCTTGTGGCGGCGGGCCCCGAAGGGACCGCCGCTACGGGTGCCAGTAGTAATGGAACACGGGACGCCACCGGCAGACGGCTCCGCCGCGATCGGTCCGAAGAGCGGTCGTGGCGCGCGGAGTCATGAGCTGAATGGCCTTCCGAGAAAACCGACTCTAGAGGAGGCCTCCGGGCCTGTCAAGCTGGCCGGCCCGAGGCTCTTGGGCCGTCGGGCTCATTCGCCGCCGGGGCCGAGGCGGCATACCCTGTCGCCGTGGTGGACCGATGAGCGAAGCGAAGCGCGCGAGCCTGCAGCCGGACCTGGTAGTGGACCTCGACTGGCAGGGCGACAATCGCCTGCGATGCCGCACGGCCGGCGTCGAGATCGTGCTGGACAGCCCGCCCACCGCCGGCCCCAACCCCGTTCAGGCGTTGGCCGCCGCGCTCGCGGCGTGCATGGCGATGGACGTGCTGCTCGTGATCCAGCGCGGCCGCTTCGAGCTCGAGGCCCTGACGGCGAATCTGATCGCCGAGCGCGCGCCGGACGACCCGCGGCGCATCCTCAAGGTCGACCTGCGCTTCGTCCTCAAGGGCCAGATCCCGCCGGACCGCATCGAGCGCGCGATCCAGCTCTCGCGCGACAAGTACTGCTCGGTCTGGCACTCGATGCGGGAAGACATCGCACTCACGACCTCGTTCGAGCTCCAGCCGTAGGCAGCGGACGGGATTCACTCCCGCGGAGCGTAATACCTGGCCATCGTGAAACTCGCGGGTTTGCCCAGGATGGCGTGCGAGGGATCGCGGAAGGGCGGCTGCGACGTGCGCTCCCAGAGCCAGAAGAAAACGCCCTCGACCGAGGGATGACGCGAGAGCGCGCGCAGCGTCGCCTCGTAGCAGCGAGCTTGCAGCCACACGTCGGCTGTCGTACGCGCCTCGCGCCACGGTGCCCGTGCCGCGCTCGCGACCGCGGGGAACCCCGCCTCGGTGAGCAGGACCGGCCTGCGCCAGCGCCGCGCGGCGGCGTCGAGCGTCCCGAGCGCGCGCTCCCAGCCGGCCTCGAGCGCCGCGAGCTGCGGGTCGGGCTCCTCCGCGAGCGGGTAGTAGGCCGAGACTCCGATGAAGTCGAGCGCGTCCCAGAACTCGATCTTCGGGAAGGTGTCGAAGTTCGACGAGTACGTGAGCGGCCCTTTGAACTCGGCCCGGATCCTCCCGATGAGCCGCCGCCAGTCCGCCTCGCGCGCGGCGACGGTCGCGTCGAGCTCGCGCCCGACGCAGAACAGATCCGCGCCCGCCGCCTGCGCCTCGCGCGCATAGGGCAGTACGTAGCTCGTGTAGCCCTCGAACCAGCGGGCCCAGTCTCCGGGATTCCGCATCGCGATGCGGTTGTGATGCGGCTCGTCGAACCCGCGCATCTCGAGGTGCGGCTTCACCATCACGGAAAGCCCCGCGGCATGGGCCGCGCTCACCAGCGCCGCCAGATCCGGGTATCCCTGGAGGAACCCGCCGCGCGGCGCGAGCACGGGGTCGTCGAGGCCGCGCTGCAGCGGATCCCAGGTGTGGATCGAGACCCAGGTGACGCCGAGCGAGGCCAGCAGCCTGAACGACGCGGCACCGTGATCCGGCTGGTCCTCGCTCCACCACGACACGCCGCGTCGGAAGCCCGGTGCGAGCGCCCCGTCCGACGGCCCGCGCGCGGGCGCCCGGACGCCTCGCGCTTCCGGCTCCACCGAACGCCCGCTGCCTCGGCGCGCGATCTCGGCAGCTGCCCAGCGCGCCGCCGTGCGCACGTCCGCCGAGGACGCGCCGCTCGCAGCGCGCTCGAGCTGGGGAAGGGCGGCCGGGCTGCCGCTTGCGGCCAGCGCGAGCGCCGCCTCGAACGCCGCGCTCGGGTCGGTGTGCGCGAGCGCGCGCACGAGAACCGGCTCCGCCGCCGACCAAAGCACTTCGGGCAGCGTGCCGAGCAGCCACGCGCCGAAGGCGGCGTCGTCTCGCTCGGCGCTCGCGAGCAGCCGCTCGGCGGCGCTCACGAACGCCGGGTCGTCGCGGTACGCGCTCTCGCGCGAGACCTCGCGCCCGTCGCGCAGCTTGACCGGGCGCGGCCGGCGCCAGCGCGCTTCCGGCCCGCTCGGCGGCGCGTAGAGACGCCGCAGCTCGCTCGCGAGCTCGTCCGCGGGAGCGGGCGCGCGCGCGCTGCACGCCGGGGGCAGCGCGGCGACGGCGAGCGCGGCGAGACGCGCGAAACCCGCGGCCCACGTGGCGAATCGCACTGACGAAGGATGATACCCTTGGCGTCCAATGGTCCGCTTCTACCTTGAGAGCCTGGTGGAGGGCGGACGTCAGCTCCGACGCATCGTCGTGTATCCCTGGCCGTTCCGGGTCGGCCGGCTATCGGGCCTGTCGCTCTCGCTCGCCTCTGAATCGGTCTCGAAGGAGCACGCCGAGCTCGTGATGCGCGACGACGCGCTCTACGTCGTGGACCTGGGCAGCAAGAACGGGACCTTCGTGAACGACGAGCGCGTGAGCGAGTCGCGGCTCAACGAGGGCGACATCCTGCACTTCGCGCAGGTGGAGTTCCGCGTGGGCCGCCAGGAGTTCGACGAGGCGGAGGACCTGGGGCTCGAGCCGCCGACGGTGTCGCTGCGGGACATGAAGCTGCCCCAGCAGTTCGTCGAGGGCGTGCGCCAGCTGCCCGAGCTGCTCGAGACGCGGCAGGTGAAGACGCTGTTCCAGCCGATCGTGACGCTGCCGAGCGGCGAGGTCGCCGGCTACGAGGCGCTCGGGCGCGGGTGCCACGCGCGGCTGCCGGAGTCGCCGCTCGACTTCTTCCGGGTGGCGGCCGCGGTGGGAGCGGAGGCCGAGCTCAGCCGGCTGTTCCGCGAGAACGCGATCGAGCTGGTGCGGCAGCGCGCGCGCTTCCCCACGCTGTTCGTGAACGTCCACCCGAAGGAGCTCGCGACGCCGACGCTCATCCCCGACGTCGTGGTGCTGCGCGAGCGCTGCCCGCAGCTGCGGCTCACGCTCGACGTACACGAGGGCATGCTCGCGGACATCGAGATCGGCCACCTGCGCACGGAGCTGAAGCGCGCGGGGATCGGCATCGCCTACGACGACTTCGGCGCCGGCCAGGCGCGGCTGCTCGAGCTGGCCGAGTACCCGCCGGACTTCCTGAAGTTCGACATGAGCTTCGTGCGCGGCATCGACGTGGCACCCGAGTCGCGGCAGCGGCTGCTCACGTCGCTCGTCTCGGTCGCCCGCGACATCCAGGTCTATACGGTCGCGGAGGGCGTCGAGACGGCCGAGGAGGCCGACGTCTGCATGCGCATCGGCTTCACGCACGCCCAGGGCTACTTCTTCGGCCGCCCGCGTCCGCTCGCGGACATCTGATCCTGTTCTGGGGGGTGCTGCGTCGCACCCCCCAGACCCCCCTTCGCTCCGCGGGAGTGAATCCCGCTCCGCTCCGCGTCCGCTGCGCCAGGGCTGTGTCGCACCCCAGGCCCCCGCGCACAGCCTCCGCTATAGCCCCTTCAGGTATTGCTCCAGGGAGTCGAGCGCGTCGGGGAAGCTGGTCCGGCCGAAGCCGAAGCGGATGTGGGAGTCTCCCCACTCGTAGACGGTGCTGGGCAGCAGCATGACGCCGCCGTGCGTCGCCAGCCTCTCGCAGAACGCGAGCGCCTGGCCCGGCACGAAGCGGGCGAACGTGATCGGCCCGGCGTCCGGCCGCCGCCAGGCGAAGTGCCCGGGGTGGCGCGCGACGAAAGCCTGCAGCAGCGGCCGGTTCGCCGCGACGATTCCGCGGCAGCGCTCGACCAGCCGGGCCGAGCTCTTGAGCGCGATCACGGCGAGCCGCTCGCTCGGAGCGCTGGCGCAGATCGTCGTGTAGTCCTTGTAGGCCTGCACCGCCTCGAGCAGCGCGCGGTCGCGCGTGGCGAGCCAGCCCGTGCGCAGGCCCGGCAGGCCGTACGCCTTCGAGAGGCCGCCCACGGACACGCCGCGCTCGCTGGCGACGGCGCCGGGCGTGAGCGGAGTCACCGCGTACTCCAGGCCGCGATACATCTCGTCCGAGACCAGCGTGGCACCCGCGCGCTCGGCGGTGTCGACTACCGCCGCCCACTCCACGGGCGTGGGCAGCGCCCCGGTGGGATTGTGCGGGAAGTTCACCACGATCGCCCGCGCTCCCTCGCGCGCGAGCTCGCCGAGCCGGGCGGGATCGAACCAGAAGCCGCGCTCGGTCTCCTCCGGCGTCCAGCGCTCGACGCGCGCGCCCACGGCGGCCGCGATCTCGTAGAGCGACTGGTAGCCCGGGTAGGTGGTGATCACGCGGTCGCCCGGCCGGAGCATCGCGCGGCCCAGAAGGTAGAGCGCCTCCTCCGGCGCCGCGGTCACGACCTGTTCGGGTCCCAGGCCCCGGTAGAGCGCGGCGATCTGCTCGCGCAGCTCGCGCAGGCCCGGCGACTCCGTGTAGCCGAGCCGCATTCCCTGCCAGGCTGCACGATCGCGGTCGTCGGCGAGGGCCAAAAGCTCGGCGAGCGACAGCGCCTCGCAGTCGGAGCTCGCGAGCAGGTGGGGCGTCGTGAACTCGAAGCGGGCGAAGTAGCGCTCGAGCAGGAACGGGCGGGGCCTTCGCGCGTCGTCGGGCATCGGCGGCTCATCGTACCTCGGCCGGCGGGCGGAAACGGGAGCCGCGAGCGCGGCTACTCGTAGCGCAGCGCGACCATCGGGTCGACGCGCGCCGCGCGCCGCGCCGGCAGATAGCAGGCCAGCAGCGCGACGATCAGGAGCAGCAGCGGCACGAGCGAGAACGTCGGCGGGTCGGCGGCGCTCGTCTGGAACAGGAGCGCCGAGATCAGCCGCGCGAGGACGAAGGCTGCCGCGAGGCCGATCGCCACGCCCGCCAGAGCCAGGACGGCGCCGTTCTTCAGCACCATCTGCAGGATGCTCTGCTCTCCCGCGCCGAGCGCCATGCGGATGCCGATCTCCTGCGTGCGTTGAGCCACGGCGTAGGACATGACGCCGTAGATGCCGACCGCGGCCAGCACCAGGGCGACGATCGCGAAGACGCTGATCAGCTGCGCCGCCAGGCGCCGCTGGGCGGAGCGCTCGGCCACGAGCTCGTCGAGCGCGCGCACCTGGTAGAGCGGGATGTCCGGGCTGGCGGCGCGCATGGCGGCGCGCAGCGACGCGGCCGCGACGCCGGCGGCGTTGTCGGTCTTGACCACGAGCGCGAAGCCGCTGCCGGTGTTCTGCAGGTAGGGCAGGTACAGCTCGACGCGCGACTCCTCGTCGACGCCGTAGTTCTTCACGTGCGCCACCTGGCCGACCACCTCCATCCAGGGGTTGTCCTTGCTGTCGAGCGACCCGAACTTCAGCCGCTTGCCGAGCGGGCTCTGCCCCGGCCAGTGCGTCTCCGCGAAACGCTGGTCCACGATGCACACGGTCGGCGCGCCGTCGCGGTCGCGCTCCTCGAAGACGCGGCCCTCGAGCACGCGAATCCCCATCGCCGAGAAGTAGTCCGGGCTGACGCGCGCGATGTCGGCGGACGGCCGCTGCCCCGGCGGCGGCTCCGGCTTGCCCTCGACGCTGAACGAGCTCTGCCAGCCGCCCAAGAGCGGCAGCGTCGCGGCGGCGCCCTTCACGCCCGGCTGGCTCTTGAGCTCGGCGAGCACGCGCTCGAAGAGCGCGGCCCGCTTGGCGGGCTCGCTGTAGCCGGTCTGCGGCAGCGCGACGTTCGCGACCACCAGGCCCTCCGAGCGGAAGCCGGCGTCGGCGTGCAGCACGCGGTAGAAGCTGCGCAGCATCAGGCCCGCTCCCACCAGCAGGACGAGCGCCATCGAGACCTCGGCGATCACCAGCCCGTTGCGCACGCGGTGCTGGCCCGGGCCGCCGCTGTTGCCTCGGCCGGACTCCTTGAGCGGCTCGTGGAGCTTCGTGGAGAGCGCGCGCCAGGCCGGGACGATCCCGAACGCCAGCCCCGTGACGATCGCGAGCGCCGCGGTGAAGGCCGAGCACCACCAGGTCGATCCTCGACCTCGTCCGCGCGGGGCACGCCGGCGGGCAGCGATGCCAGCAGCGCCTGCAGCCCGAGATAGCCGAGCAGCACGCCGGCGACGCGCGCCCAGCAGCGACAGCAGCACGCTCTCGGTCAGCAGCTGGCGCAGCACGCGGGCGCGCCGCGGCCCCGAGCGCGAGCCGCACGGCGATCTCGCGCTGGCGGTTGGCGGCGCGCGCCAGCAGCAGGTTCGCGACGTTCGCGCACGCGATCAGCAGCACGAAGCCGACGGCGCCGAGCAGGAGCATGAGCGCGGGACGCATGTCGCCGACCACGGCCTCGTGCAGCGGCTCGGCCGTCATGCTCTGCTTCGCGTTCGAGTTCGGATACTTCTCGGCGAGCCGCGCGGCGATCGCCTTGACCTCGCCGCGCGCCTTCGCGACGTCGACGCCCGGCTTCAGGCGGCCGATCACGTAGATGCCGGGGTGGTTGCCGCGGTTGTTCTCGCCGCCGATCCGGTCTTCGAGGCGCAGCAGCGGCGTGAAGATCTCGGTGTTCCGCCAGCTGGCGTGCATGGCTCCTCGGCATCACGCCGATCACCGTGAACGGATCGCCGCTCAGCACCAGCGTCTGGCCGACGACATTCGGGTCGCGCCCGAAGCGCCGCTCCCAGAAGCCCTCGCCCAGCAGCGCGACTCCGGGCGCGCCGGCCTTCTCTTCCTCGGGCCCGAACGCGCGACCGACGATCGGCTGCTTGCCGAGCGTCTCGAAAATGCCGGAGGTGACCTGCCGGCCGTTCACGCGCTCCGGCTGGCTCGACGAGCCGCCGGCCCCTGCGCCCGCGCTCAGGATGAAGTTCTGGCCGTTGTAGCCGACGAGCGACTCGAACACCTGGTTCTGGTCGCGCACGTCCTTGAGGTTCGCCACCGAGAAGCTCATCTCGGGCACCTGCTCGGACCACTCGGTGAGGAAGACCAGGCGATCGGCCTCGGGGTACGGGAGCGGGCGCAGCAGGATCGCGTTGATCACGCTGAAGATCGCGGTGTTGGCGCCGATCCCCAATGCGAGCGTCGCGACCGCGACGAGCGTGAAGCCGGGCGATTGCCGCAACGTGCGGACCGCGAAGCGGACGTCGCGCCAGAGCTCTTCCATGGTTCCCCCCGCGAGCGTGCGGACTCGTGCTGAGTCTATGACGCCGCGAGCGCCCTGCGCGGTTGGATGCGCGAAAAAAGAAGGAGCTGGGACGTCCAGCGCGTTGAACGCGGCTAGCGCTGAGCGGTGTACGAGTAGATCGCCGTCAGGCCGGCGCACCCGGTCGTGAAGCCGAGCGTCTCGTCGGCGGTCAGTGCCAGGCCGGCGACCTGTCCCGCGATGGTCCCCGCGAACCCGCGGCCTCCCTGCAGCATGCCCCCGCCGCTCCCGGTGAAGCTGCCATCGGACGCCACCCGGCCGGTGTAGCTGTGCACGCCCTGCGGCTCCGGCGATGTCGAGGCCCATGGCGGTGCAGCTCCCGGCGATGCGGATCGTGACGCTGATGGCCGTCGTCAAACGGCAGCCGTCGTCGCGCCGGATCACGCCGCGGCCGGTGTACGAGCCGAAGATGTTCGGGCAGGTCGCGGGCGGGGGCGGAGTGGGCGTCGGACGCGGGTCCGGCGTAGGGTCGGGCGTCGGCGTCGGCCGGGGATCGGGTGTGGGAGTGGGCGTTGGAGTGGGCGTCGGCTGGGCCGAGCCCCCGTGGGCTCGCGGGTCGCGGTCGCGGCATTCGAGGAGCCGCCGCTGGCCGCGATCACGCCTCCGGCGACCGCGGCGGCGGCGCCTCCGCCGAGCAGGATCTTCTTGGTGGAGCTGCCCGAGCTGGTCTGTTGGTTCGGGGGCGGCAGCAGCGGCGGCACGTCCTTGCAGCTCCCCTCGCACCGCGAGGCCGCGTCCTTCGCCTCCGCCGCGGCCGCGCGCGCGGCCGCGGCGAGCTCCTTGAGCGTCCGCTCGGCCGTCGTCCTCCCCTCGGCGGCCGCCTGCACGGCCCGGGCGTCGGCGCGCGCCGCTTCCTGCTCCCACCCGCGTGCGGCCTCGATCAGCGGGCTGCAGCGGCCGCAGGATCCCTGCGCGACGACGGTCTCGGTCTTCGTCTGACGCTCGTCCTTGTCGCAGGGGCCGCACACGGCGAGCACCGTGTAGCGAGGCTCGTCGAGCTCCCACTTCACCTCGGCGCGGCTGCCCTCGGCGCTGCGGTCGCCGGCCTTCAGGCGCGCCCGCCCCGCCACGCGAAACCGGCCCAGGCGGGCGCCCGGCATTGCGGCGGCCGTCGCCCCGCCGCAGGCGCAATGGCCGTCGGCCACGAACCAGGCGTAGAGGCGGCCGGGCTCCTGGTCGAACGAGCGGATCTCGAAGAGCAGCCTCACGACGCCGCAGCTGGCCTCGGGCGCCGCGAGCAGCACCTGGTCCGAGCGGGAGCGCAGGAAGTGACGGTAGAGGCTCGCCGCCCGAACCGGCTCGCCGCCCGCGCGGCCCTGGAAGTCCTGCTCGCTCGAGGACTCGAGGTACTGGTCGAAGAGGTCGGCGAGCTGCGTCACGTTCGTGATGCGCAGCTCCTTGAGCTGGGGGGGCTCGAGCTTCACGTCCATGGCGAGGCTGCGGACGGCGACGCGGCCCGTCGCCGTGCGCTGGAGCGCGGCCTTCGTGCGCCGCAGCGCCTCGCCCGCGCAGGACGGCAACGTCCCGCCGAGGCGCGTGACGTTCTTCCCCTCGCCGGCCGCCGGCCCTTCGGGCAGGTCCTTCCACAGCTTGTTGGCCTGGTCGTCGAGGCTCAGGCGCACGGACGCGCCGCCGCTGTCGGCCGCGCGCAGGCTGGTTGGCAGGAGCGCCACCAGGGCGAGCGACAGACCCACGAGTGGGACGCGCATGGTACGCCTCTCAATCCTTGAGGAAGAACGGCCGCCGCTTCGAAAAGTCGATCGGCATCGACTTGCGGATCTCGCCCAGGAGCTCCGGCGTCACGACCGTGAGGCCGCGGGCGCGGGCGAAGTCCTCGACGCGCTGCATCACGACGCCGCGCACGAAGGACGGGATCTTCGCCATCCGCTCGCTCGCCTCGGGCGACCACGAAAGCGCCGCGGCCGGCGCGCTGCCGTAGGTGACGCTCTTGCGCGCCACGAGCGGCCGGTCGCCCGGCGGCTCGTAGACGCAGCCCGGGTCCTCGGCCAGGTAGTCGCCGGTGGTGGCGAGGGCGCGCGCCCGGCAGCCGCCGCACACCATGCGGTACTCGCAGCGCCCGCAGCGCCCGCCCAGCTCGCGCTCCCGCAGCTCGCGCGAACAGCTTCGAGCCCGACCAGATCTCGCCGAACGACTGGCGCCGGAGGTCGCCGGCCTCGGTCGGCATGTACGGGCACGGCGTCAGCTTGCCGTCGGGCGTGATGCGGCAGTAGTCGATCCCGCACGGACAGCGCGTGCGGTAGCTGAGCACGGGCGAATCCGCGTCCGCCTCGTGCACGTGGCGCATGAAGTGCGGCGCGCACTTCGCGCGCACCATCATCGTGCCGCGGTAGCGGCTCTCGGCCGCGGCCAGCTCGGCGAGCAGCGTCTCGATCCGCTGCGGCTCGAGGTCCATGAGGTCGACGCCGCGCCCGGTGGGCACCAGGAAATAGAGGTTGAAGCAGACGGCACCCTCGGCCGCCGCCCACTCGAGCAGCTTCGGGATCTCCGCGGCGTTCTGCGGCGTCGCCGTGGTCTGGACCACGAAGTCGATGCGGTGCTCGCGCAGCCGCCCGAGAGCCTCCTTGGTGCGCTCGAGCGCGTGCGCGCCGCCGCGAAAGTGGTCGTGCGTGGAGGCGTCGAGCGAGTCCACGCTGACGGCCACGCCCGACACGCCCGCGCCCGCGAGCATCGCGACCCGCGGCTCGCTGAGCGTCGTTCCGTTCGTCCCGACGACCACGGTCGCGCCGCGACCCGACGCGTAGGAAGCGATCTCGGCCAGGTCGTCGCGCACGCAGCGGCTCGCCGCCGCTCAGGATCAGCATCGGCGACGGGTTCACCGCCACGAGCTCGTCGATCACGCGCCGGCACTCGGCGGTCGAAAGCTCGGACTCCGCCGTCTCGAACGGGCCCGCGGAGATGTAGCAGTGGCTGCAGCGCAGGTTGCAGCGCTTCGTCAGGTTCCAGGCGACGACGTGCGGCAGGAACTCGGCGGCTTCTGGGCGCTCAGCCTGGAGGAGCGCGCTGGGCCGGGCGTCGGTCACGACCCGCTCTTGTCGTCCCCCGAAGCCGCGCTCACGGCCGCCGAAGCCTGCTGCATGAACTGCTCGACCGCCTTCTTCGCGTCGGCCGGCGACACCTTGGCGATGTCGACGGGGCACTTGCCCATCTGCTCCTCGATGTCGCGGATCGGGCAGCGCGTCATGCCGGAGGCTTTGGCTTCCTCGATGAAGCGGCGCATCTCGGGCGAGAGGGCGTCCTTGCCTTCGGCCTCGGCACGGATCTGCTTGGCGCGCAGCTCGCGGAACATCACCATCATCGTCTCGGCGTCGAACTCGTCGGCCTCGATCATGGCCTGCTTGTTCTCGTCCATCACGGCGGTGGTGATGCGCCAGATGCCGTGGTTGCGCGCGAAGCGCTCGACGGTGTTGCGCGCGAGCGGCCGCGCGATCAGCGGCACGGCCCGGAGCCGGTCCCACGACTCCTCGGTCCAGACGATCGGGTCGGTGGCGATGCGCGGCCGGCTGCCGACGCGGCCCGTGATCGGGCACTTCGTCGCGACCTCGCCCGTGTCCGCGACGAGGTCCTCGTCGTGGCCTTCGACCTTCGTGGCCTTGAGCTGCTCCTCGGCCTTCACCTCGGCGAGTGCGATCTCCTCTTGCGAGCCGATGCCCATGATGAGCTGCATGTGCGTCGGCAAGAGCTTCGCGATCGCCTCGTCGAGCCACTTGTTGGTGACGGTCGCCGCCTCGCCGTTCGTGCGCTCCATCACGAACTCCTCGACCGCGCGGCGGGCGATCCCCTGCGCGAACGGCGGCACGCGCAGGATCCGCACCTCGGCCTCGGGCGCCCACGGCAGCCCCGTCTTGCCGTCCTCCTCGATCCAGGGGATGTCCTCGGGCCGGATGCCCGTCGTTCCGATCAGCAGCAGGTTGCAGGGCGCGAGGCGCGCGAGGTTTTCGGCCTGCGAGCCCATGTCGGTGCCGTCGATGCGGTGGGCGCCGTGGCGCGCGGCGATCAGGAGCGTCGGCTTCACCTCTTCGGCCCACTGCAGGATGACCTGGAAGGGCTTGCCGACCAGGATCTGCGTCTTCACCTCGACGTCGGGGTACTCCTTCGCCATCGCCTCGGCGCGCTTGATGTTCGCCTGGCAGAGCTTCAAGAGTCCCTTGTCGATGATGTTGTTGTGCAGCTCCTCCTGCTCCTCGAACTTGAAGACCTTCGAGGCCTGCACCGACAGCACGTCCTTGATGTTGTGGAACACGACGTGGTGGTACTCGACGTCGAAGGCGCTGCACACGTAGAGCGTCGCGCCGAACGACTTCGCGAGCTCGAGCGCGGCCTTCATGCCGCGGTAGCAGTAGGACGAGCCGTCGACGCAGACCATGATCCGGCCGCCCGCGAGCGGCTTCTCGTCGCGGACGACCAGCGTGTCCTTCTCGATGCCGCGGATCGTGCGTGCCACGACGCCGCCGAGCTGGCGAGTACTGCTGGCGGCCGAGGCCGTGGGCGCCGATCACCATCAGGTCGTACTGGCGGCCGGAGCTGCCGACGAGCTTGCCGGCCTCGTCCTCGTCCTCGGCCACGATGCGGCCGTCGGCGCCGAGCTGCACGTCGCCGCGCGTCTTGTCGCCGCCGTCGTAGCCCTTGGCGCGGTTCGGGTCGAAGCCGATCAGCCCGGGCAGCCGGCCCTCGCCGCGGTTCACCTCGCGGACGATCTCCTCGTAGTTGATCCCCTCGAGGAGCTGCCGCGTGAGGTCGACGCCCGCCTTCTCGCAGCGGTTGCCGACCTGGTCGAGGAAGCTGTCGGCGATCAGCTGCAGGCCCTTCTCGATCAGCTTGTCGTGGATCTTGCGCTGGCGCTTGATCTCGTCCGGCGTCTGGAACTGCGCCGGCAGCCCGGTCTCGAGCTGGCGGAAGCGCACGTCGTGCAGGCGCGCCGCGTAGACGTGGTTGGCCGTGATCCGGCCCTGGTGAGCCGGGTGAGCTCGATCGCGCGATCGACGGCCCAGTCCGAGTGCTGCGAGTTGTCCACCGGCACGAAGACTTCCCTGTACATGAGCCCTCGAGGTGAAGGAAGAAGGATGCCGAAAAACCGGCTCAGTATGCTTTCCGGCCCCGGGCGGGTCAACTGGCCGAAACCCCCTCGCGAGGCTTGCGGCGGCCGGCGGCGGGGGCTATGTTTCCGACCGTTGCCCACTCGAGAGCGCGCGGCCTTTCTGCTGCGGGACCAGGCGAGCTACTGCGCCGCGATGGGCTCGCCGCTCTACGCGCACCTGCTCGAGCGCGCGGCCGAGGACGCGGGGCGGGCGGGCCGGTCTTCAGGCTCGTCGAGCCCTTCGACGCGCCCAACCTGCGCGCCGACGCGCTTGCGCTGCGGCTGATGGCCGCGGTCCACCGGCTGGTGCTGGCGGGAGCAGCCCCGCGCCTGGCCGCCCACTACCCGACCGCCGGCGGCCGCGCCGGCATCGACGGCGCCTGGGCCGCCTTTCAAGGCCTGGTGGACGAAGAGCGCGAGCGCCTGCAGCCGTTCGTGGCGCAGTCGTGCCAGACGAACGAGGTCGGCCGCTGCGCGGCGCTCGCCTTCGGGTTCCTCGAGCTCGCGGAGCGCTACCGCCTGCCGTTGCGGCTGCTCGAGGTCGGCTCGAGCGCCGGCCTCAACCTCCGCCTCGACCATTTCCACTACGGCGGCGGCGGCACGGGGTTCGGGCCGGCGGACAGCCCGGTCGACCTGTCCGGCCTGTGGCTCGACGCGCCTCCCCATCTCCCGGAGAGCCTCGAGGTCGTCGAGCGCCGGGGCTGCGACCTGCGGCCGATCGACATCGCGACACCCGAGGGCCGGCTGCAGCTCGAGGCGTCGCTCTGGGCCGACCAGGTGAAGCGCCTCGCGCGGCTGCGCGGCGCCTTCGAGCTCGCCGCCCGCATTCCGGCGACCGTCGAGTGCGCCTCGGTCGACGAGTGGCTGCCGCGCCAGCTGGCCGAGCCGCGGCGCGGCGCGACGACGGTCGTCTTCCACTCGATCGTGTACGAGTACTTTCCGGAGCCCGTCCGCGAGGCGTTCCACCGCGCGCTCGACGACGCGGGCGCACGGGCGTCGGCCGAGGCCCCTCTCGCCTGGCTGCGCTTCGAAGCGACGCCGGCGACGCGCGGCTACGGCGCCACGCTCACGACCTGGCCGGGCGCCGAGGAGCGCGTGGTCGCGACGGCCGGCGCGCACGGCAGCGACGTGCGGCGTCCCGCGGCCTGATCGGCGCCCTTCGCCTCCAGCGTCACTGCAAAGGCCTCGTTCTTGTCCGCGAACCGCAGCTCCACGAAGCCGTCCTCCGTGACGCTGAAGCCGGCTCCCGTCCCGGACGCACGAGCGAGAGCCGTACGGTCGAGCCACACGCGCCCCGGCTCGCCTTCCGTGCGGATCCGGAGCACGAGGTCGCGGGCCGCGGGCCGGTAGCGGCCCGTCGGCGCGGCCACCTCGACGGCCATGCAGCCCGTCTCGCGCCGCTGCGCGAAGCGACGCCGCGCGAAGCCTCCGTCCCGATAGTCGAGGCTCTCGCCGTCGTCCTCGTAGAGCTCCGCTTCCGAGCTCTTCGCCGGATAGACGCTGACGCGGAGCGGCTGGCCGGGCATCTCGCCCGTGTGCTGGACCACGGGCTGGGTGAACAGGAACGCGCCGGCGCGGACGTAGATCGGGATCGACTCGAGCGTCACGGACACGTTCGTCCAGCGACCGCCCTTCAGCGGCCGTCCCGTCCAGTAGTCGTACCAGTCGCCCGCGGGCAGGTAGACGCCGCGCTCGCGTCTGCGCCTCGCGCAGCACCGGGGCCACCAGCAGGTCGCGGCCCAGCAGGAACTGGTCCTGGATCCCCCAGGTCTGCGGATCCTCGGGGAACTCGAGGAAGAGCGGGCGCATCGCGGGGACGCCGGTCTCGCTCGCCTCGCGCATCACCTGGTAGATCTGCGGCAGCAGCTCGTAGCGCAGCTCGATCGCGCGGCGGTTGATCGGCCTCGTGGCGCGGTCCGTAGGACCAGGGCTCCTGATCGGGCGTCCCGAACGTCGTGTGCGTGCGCATGAACGGGTGGAAGACGCCGAGCTGGAGCCAGCGCGTGAAGAGCTCGGCCGACGGCGTCTCGGCGAAGCCGCCGATGTCGCGTGCCGACGAACGGGAAGCCGGAGATCCCGAGGCCCATCAGCACGGCGAGGCCCTGGCCGCAGCGCCGGCCAGTCGCTGACGTTGTCGCCCGGCCAGACGGCGGAGTAACGCTGGCCACCCGCGTAGGTCGCGCGCGTGAGCACGAACGGCCGCTCGCGCGGCCGCAGCTTCGCCAGGCCCTCGAAGGTCGAGCGGCTCATGAGCTGGCCGTAGACGTTGTGGATCTCGCGGTGATCCGTCGGCTGGCCCTCGTTGTCGTGGCGCACCGTGAGCGGCATCGTCGCGGTCGGCGGCGAGAACACCGCCGGCTCGTTCATGTCGTTCCAGATGCCGGCGATGCCGATGTCGGTGAACATCTTGAAGAGGCCGCCCCACCACTCGCGCGCCGCGGGCTTGCTGAAGTCGGGGAAGACGCTCGGGCCCGGGTCGGTCTCGGCCTGCGACGGCCAGACCGGGCCCTCGTAGACGGAGCCGTCGGGGTTCGTGACGAAGACGGAGCCGGCGAGGCCGCTGTCGTAGACGGGCGAGCCCGGCTCCTTGCGCGGATGCGCGTCGACGATCACGACGGTGCGCAGGCCCTGCGCGCGCAGGTCGGCCACGAGCTTCTTCGGGTCCGGGAACCGCTGCGGATCCCAGGAGAACGGCCGGTAGCCCTTCTGGTAGTGGATGTCGAGCCAGATCACGTCGGCCGGGATCTGCCGCTCGCCGGAAGTTGTCCGCGATGAAGCGGACCTTCGACTCCGGGTAGTAGCTGTAGCGGCACTGGTTGTAGCCGAGCGCCCAGCGCGGCGGCAGCGGCGTGCGGCCGGTGAGCGCGGTGTAGCGCTCGATCACGCGCTTCGGCGCGGGCCCGTCGACGAAGTAGTAGTTGAGCTCGCCGGCGACCGCTCCCATGGCGAGGAGCCCGGGCGACTCGTGCCCGACGTCGAACGTGCTGCGGTAGGTGTTGTCGAAGAAGATGCCGTGGGCGCGGCCGGCGCGCAGCACCATGAAGAACGGGATCGACGCGTAGATGGGGTCGGTCGAGGAGTCGTAGCCGTAGGTGTCGGTGTTCCACATCGTGAAGCTGTAGCCGCCGAGCTGCCAGCCGCGCTTGTCGAGCTTGCCCACCTTCTCGCCGAAGCCGTAGACGTGCTCGTCGTCGCGCAGCCGCTTCCACACCTTGACGCGCTCGCCCGCGAACGCGGTGCCGAGATCCGCGTCGTCCTCGTCCAGCGACTCGCCGGAAGCCGTCGCGAACGCGACGCGGAAGGGCGCGTGCTTCACCGTGACGCGGAGCGCCCGCGTCGTGACGACCGACTGCTCCGAGCCGATCTGGAAGGTCGCACCCGGGTCGCCGAAGTCCTGCGCGACGACCGCATAGGAATGGTCCCGACCGAACTGCTTCGTGGGCGAGACGCGCACGCGCACGATGTCGGGCGCCAGCACGCTGACCGACGCGACGGCCTGCTCGCTTCGGAACAGCAGCGACTGGCCCGAGCGCTCGGGCGCAGGGAACGAGCCGAGTGTCGTCCAGCCCGCGAGCGCGGGGCTCGAGAGGAGCGCGACGGCGAGGCCGACGAGCACCACGACGCGCCGGCTCATGCCGTGGGCTCTCCCGGCACGACCTGCGCGCCGCTCTCGTCCCAGACGGTGATCGCGTCGACCGGGCACGCGTCGCAGGCGGCGAGGAGCCGCGCGCGCTCGACCGCTTCGGGCGCCTTGAAGACGGCGAGCCCCTCGTCGTCGAGCACGAACGCCTCCGGCGCGCCCTCGATGCAGTCGCCGAAGCCGACGCACAGGTTGCGGTCGATGCGGACCCGCAGCCCGCCGACCTGCCGCTCCTCGAACTCGGCCACGCTACATGCCTTCCAGGCCCAGCTCGCGCCGGGCCGTGTCCATCACCTCGGGGGTGATCACCGCGATGCGGCGCTCGGCCGCGTAGTCGGCGTAGATCCGCTGCACCATCCCGCGCACGAAGGAGGGCACGCGGCCGAGGCGCTCGCGCGCGGCCTCGTCCCACACGGGCCGGCCGGCCGGAGCGGCGGCCTCCGGCGCATCGGCGAACGCGTCCTCGCGGCCCGTGGCGACCGCGGACCGCGTCAGCTCGAAGGGCTGCTCGGGCACCGAGCGGCCGCCGATCTGCACGCCGAGCGAGGAGACGAGCTGCGTCTCCATCGGGTTCGTCAGCATCGCGACCGAGCGGCCGCAGGCCGGGCAGGCGAAGACGGCGGCCAGCGTCCCGTCGCCCGGCAGCTCGCGCTCGGTGAAGGCCATCTGGCGGTCGCACTCGATGCAGAGGAACTTCACGGCCGCGGCTCCACGCGGGCCTCGCTGCGCTCGAGACGCGCGACGAGCGCCTCGGCCGCCGGAGCGAGCGCCGCAGCCGCTGCGGTCGTGTCTCCGGCGTCGATCCCCGCCTGAACGGCCGGGTCGAACGGGATCCGCGCCAGGAGCTCGGCGCCTGTTTCCCGCGCCAGCCGGTCGCCCGCGTCGCCGGCGAACAGGGGCCCGTCGCCGCGGCAGCTCGAGCAGCGGTAGCCGGCCATGTTCTCGACGACGCCCAGGATCGGAATGCGTGCCGAGCGGGCGGCCTCGACCGCGCGCTTCACCGCGCGGTAGGACGCGTCCGACGGGATCGTGACGACGACGATGCCGGCCAGGCCCGGCACCAGCTCGGCGAGCGTGTCGAGCCGCTCGCTGCCGGGAGGCATGTCCACGAGCAGCAGGTCGAGCCGGCCCCAGGCGACGTCGCCCAGGAACTCGCGCAGCATGCCCGCCGCGAGCGTGCCGCGCCAGACGAAGCCGTCGTGGCCGGGCTCGCGCCAGGCGAGCGGCGCGCCCTCCTCGAGCAGCAGATCGCTCGACATCACGCGCACGCCCGAGGGCGCGAGCTTCGGCTCGACCTCGTCCTCGCGCACGACCAGGCTTGCCGCGCGCACGCCGAGCATGCGGGCGGCCGTCGGGCCGTGCAGGTCGGCGTCCAGCAAGCCGATCGAGCGGCCCGTGCGAGCCAAGGCCGCCGCGAGGCCCGCGCTCACCAGGCTCTTCCCGACGCCGCCCTTGCCGCTCACCACGGCGACCACGTGGCGCACCGTGGCGAGCCGCTCGGTGACCCGCTCGCGCTGGGCCACGACCTGCCCGAGCAGGTTCGAGCGGTCGCCCTCGGTCACCTCGGCGTACGTGCGCAGGCGCCGGGCCTTCGCCGGCGGTGCTTCGGACGCCTTCTCGCTCATGGGGGAACCTAGCTTCTCGCCGCCCGTGCTCGCGGTCAACCCGTCGTCAGATGCCCGGAGCGTAGCGGTGGTCGAGCTTCTTGTAGTACTCGAGGTCGTGGGCCGGCTTCTCGTAGCCCTCGGGAACCGGCCGTCCGGAGAAGGTCTGGAAATAGAGGACGCAGGCGTCGCGCCACCAGCGGGCCTCCTGCTCCTGGATCTTCAGGAAGGCCCGCACCTGCTCGTAGCGCTCGGGGTCGACGTGGGCGGCGAGCCCGGCCCACGTCGCCTGCATCGCGCGCACGGCGTCGACGCCCGCCTGGTAGCGCACGAGCAGCTCGTCCCAGAGCGTCCGTCCCGACCGCATGCGGTGGTCCCACGGCACGTGGTGGAACCAGAGCAGGTACTGCTCCGGCACCGTGTCGAGGCTGCCGAAGCTGCGCCGCCACCTCCGGGAAGTACTGGCCGACGGCGTTGCTGCCGCTCGCGCTGCGGTCGAAGCCGATGCCGTCCTTGTCGGCGCGATGGTAGTAGGGCGAGGTCCAGTCCGCGCGCGGACCGCCGCTCACCCACGGCCCGGGGCCGTAGTGGTGGTTGCGCGCCATCTGGTGGTGCAGCCCCAGCGGCGTCATGTAGTCGACCGCGGCCTCGCGCGAGCCCAGCATCAGCTTCTTGACCGGCTCGACGAAGGCCTTCGCGTTCGTGAACGTCTGCCGGATCCACTCGTCGGCGATGGCGTCCGAGCCGGCGCCCGGGTCCCAGGCGAGGCGCCCGAACGCGTACCAGTTCGCGCAGGCGAAGACGGAGCCGCACCAGTTGCGGTCGGTGCCGATGTTCGACACGCCGGCCATGCCCGTGAGCGCGTACGGATCGCACGCCGCCCTCGATCACCTTGGCGACCGTCGAGCCCGCGCCCTTCGCGAAGGTGTCGGCCCGCAGCGCCTCCTCGAAGAGCGGCGCCGAGGTACGACGAGGTGCGTCGCGAAGCCCAGGTACTCCTGGGTGATCTGGAACTCCATCATCAGCGGCGTCTTCGGCATCGCGCCGAACAGCGGGTGGAAGGGCTCGCGCGGCTGGAAGTCGATCGGCCCGTTCTTCACCTGCACCATCACGTTCGGCCGGAACGAGCCGTCGAGCGGCTTGAACTCGTTGTAGGCCTGCTTGGCGCGGTCGTCGGGCACCTCGCTCGAGTAGACGAAGGCCCGCCACATCACGATGCCGCCGTGCGGGGCGAGCGCGTCGGCGAGCACGTTGGCGCCGTCGGCGTGGCTGCGCTTGTAGTCCTGCGGCCCCGGCTGGCCCTCGGAGTTGGCCTTCACCAGGAAGCCGCCGAAGTCCGGGATGAAGCGGTAGATCTCGTCGACCTTGCGCTTCCACCACGCGGCCACCTCGGGGTCGAGCGGGTCGGCGGTCTTGAGGCCGCCGATCTCGATCGGCGCGCTGAAGCGGGCCGTCAGGTAGACGCGGATGCCGTAGGGCCGGAAGACGTTGGCGAGCGCCGCCGCCTTGGCGAGCCACTCGGCGGTCAGGCTGGTGGCGTTGGCGTTGACGCTCGTGATCACGCTGCCGTTGATGCCGATCGAGGCGTTCGCGCGCGCGTAGTCGCGGTAGCGCGGGTCTGTGTAGTCGGGCAGCTTCTGCCAGTCCCAGAGCGAGAAGCCGGCGTAGCCGCGCTCGATGGTGCGGTTCAGGTTGTCCCAGTGGTCCAGCAGCCGGTAGCGCAGGCGCGGCGCCGACACGACCGCCAGGGAGTCGAGGCGCTGGCTGCGTCGCGATCCGCTCGCAGCAGCGCGAAGGCGCCGTAGAGCACGCCCACGTCGCTGTTGGCCGCGATCACGAGCGCCCGGTGGCCGCGCACGCTCATCGCGCGCAGCACGAAGCCCGCAGCACCCGCGCGGCCCAGGTCGGCCGTGAGATCGAGCGAGGCGACGAGCGGCGAGCTCGCCTTCGTGCCGGCGATGACGAGCCCGTCCCGCAGCGCATCGCCCGCGGGAGGGAGCGGCCGGGCCAACAGCCCCGTGAGTCCGCGCTTCAGCTCGTCCTCGGCCGCGCGGAGCGTCTCCGACGAGCCTTCGACGCGCACGCCCGTCACGCTCGCGAGGTAGTGCCCGCGCAGGCCGGCGTCCGCGACAGGGGCGTAGCGCAGCCACAGCTCGTAGCCGTCCTCGGCTTGCCGCGGCGAACGCGAGAGCAGGTTGCCGCGACGGCCACAAGACAGTCCGCTTCATGCCGATCCGTCTCCCTCGAAAAAGGAAAAGGGGCCGGCGCCCGGAGGCGCCGACCCCAAGTGGGCTTGCCTTCTATCGACTAGAAGGTGAGCCGGGTGACGAGCTGGAACCGTCCGCGGGTTCGCCACGCCGTTGATGCGTGCCGAAGCCGTTGTTCGCGGACCAGGTTCCCGCTCGCGTCGTACGGCAGGTTCGTGATGGTATGGTCGGTCAGGCTCGCGAAGTTCGCC
Organism: uncultured Acidobacteriota bacterium; assembly: GCA_963744315.1. Classification (GTDB taxonomy): domain Bacteria; phylum Acidobacteriota; class Vicinamibacteria; order Fen-336; family Fen-336; genus DATBSL01. The sequence continues at coordinate 330,205 of CAVUTB010000004.1, read as the reverse complement.
GTCGCGTTGACGCCCGTGAACTGGGTGTGGTTGAGCGCGTTGAAGGCGTCGAGGCGAACCTCGAACTTCACCCGCTTGCCGATCGGGAACGACCTTCGAGAGCGACAGGTCCAGGTTGTTGGTCGCCGGGTCGTGCAGGAAGTAGCGGGCCGACTCGAGGCCGTTGCTGCCGGGCTGCGGCGGAGCGAAGCACGACGTGTCGAACTGCTTGTAGGGATCGCCGCTCGAGCCGCTGCCCGGGTCGCAGGTGAGCGCGATGCGCGCGGCGGGGTTGTCGGTGCCCGTCAGGTTCGCGTTGCCGATGCCGGGGATCGAGTAGCCGACCGTACGGGGCGGCCGCTCGACCAGCGGTAGATGCCCGAGATCTGCCAGTCGTTCGTGATCACGCCGAGAACGCCGTCCGCGACCTTCGGCGTCTGGTAGATGAAGTTGACCACGAAGTTGTGCGGGCGGTCGTAGCTCGCGTACGAGTAGTCGTACTGCTTGATCAGGTCCTCGTCGCTGAGCTCGGCAGGCCCGGCGGTGAAGTCGTCGTTGTTGACGGTGAGCGCCTTGCTCCAGACGTAGAAGGCCGAGAACATGACCCCGTTCTCGAACCGGCGGCTGAGCGACGTCTGCAGCGCGTGGTAGTTGCCCCAGCCGGTGTAGTCCCACATCCGGATGCCGCCGTAGCCCGGGTAGGGCCGCAGCAGGTCGGTCGGGCAGCGCCGTCGCGCCCGGCGTCGCGCTCGGGCGCGCGCGTCGGGTCCTGGTTCGCGGCCTGGAACGTGGCGCCGAGCGGAACCGAGTTGATCTGCTGCTGGCGCAGCAGGTCCTCGGACTTGGAGCCCACGTACGCGAGGTCGAAGATCAGCTTGCTCGCGAGCTTGTGCTGCACGCCGACGTTCCACTGCATAGACCTTGGGCGGCATGAAGTCGTAGCCCGTCGGGTTCAGCGCCGAGCGTCGGGTTCGGGGTCGCGGCCGCCGCCGGTCAGAGTCTGCAGCGTGCCCCACTGCACGGTCGAGTTCAGCACGCCGGGGGCGTTGCGCGATCATGTCGAACACCTGGTTGCCCTGCGGGCGGTCGTAGAAGATCCCGGCGCCGCCGCGGACGATGGTCATGCCCCTGCCGCTGATGTCGTAGACGAAGCCGAAGCGGGGCGAGACCTTGAACGCGTTGCCGTCCTGCCATCTGGTCGTTGATGCCCTGGCCGGCCTGGTAGGCGCCGTTGAAGCGGTTCGAGTCGGGCGTGAGACGGCCGATGAAGCGCTCCTCGACCGTGTTCGCGAGCGTGGGCGCCTGGCCCGTGAGCCTCGGATCCATCCCGCGCCGATTGCGCGCCGGAGCAGGGATAGGCGCCGATGCAGACCGGCGTGTAGAGCGTCGCCGCCTGGCTGGAGTTGAACTGGTCAGGCAGGAAGTTCGAGGCCTGCAGCGACTCGTCCCACTGCGGGGTCCAGTAGTAGAAGCGGACGCCGTAGTCGAGCGTCAGCTTGCTGTTGACCTTCCAGTTGTCCTGGGCGTACCACTCGTAGTTCTTGTACTTCCACTCCGGCATCGCGAACTTGTTGGCCTGCGTGTAGGTCCTGAAGACTCCGGTCGCCGCGTTCGCGTAGCTGAAGCCCGTGTCGAAGGGGTTGCCCGCGTCGTCGCTGAAGTCGATCTGGCCGTTGAAGCTGCGAAGATGCTCTGGGGCTTGTAGCTGCTCTGGTAGTACGACGCCGAACTTGGCCGAGTGCTGTCCCCAGATCTTGGTCAGGTTCGCGAGCACGTCCCAGGTGGTGTTCTCGTTGGTGAAGGGCCCGCGGTCGGTCTGGTACTGGCCGGCGTTGTTCGTGCGGCCATTGTTTTCGCGGAACCGAAGCCAGGGGATGTAGTCGGCCTGGACGGCGTCCGGGATAGAGTACGGCAGGCCGGTGAGCCCCGCCGCCCCGCGGAACAGGTTCGGGTTCTGCAGCTCGTAGTTCAGCGAGTTGTGGGCCGTACCGAGGCTCAACTCGAGCGAGGTCGTGTTGTTGAGGATGCCGGTGGTCGACACCATCCAGTTGTAGCCCGGGTGCTTGAAGAGAGTGGGCGTCGGCAGCTGGTCGCTGCCGTTGCCGGCCCAGGTGGTGCCATAGGCCTGCACGATGTCTTCCTTCGTGTGCATGTAGCGGCCCGTCACGCGCCAGTTGTCGGTGGGCTGGAAGTCGAGCCGGATCAGGTCCTCGCGCCGGGGCGCGTTGTCGGAGTCCTGGCTCTGGAAGTTCACGCCGCCGCCCAAGCTGGTGTTCGCCTGCGGGAAGATGTTCAGCATCGCGAGCCCGGGGCCGTAGAGCTTGCTCGCGGGGATCCTGCCGACGACGCCGCCGTCCTGGAAGCAGCCGCTGCGTGTTCGCCGGCGCTGCAGGGCAGCCCCGTCGAGTAGTCACGGATGTAGGGGAACGGGTTGCCGCTCGAGTCGACGCTCTGCGAGAAGTCGCCCGCGCGCTCGAGTGCCGTGGGCACGCGCGTCGTGCGCAGCGCCGGCCGGGTTCGTGCGGCGCTCGAACTCCTGGCTCCAGAAGAAGAAGAGCTTCTTCTTCTCGGTGTTGAAGACGCCCGGGATGAAGATCGGGCCGCCGAGCGTGTAGCCGTAGTCGTCGCGCGAGGTGGCCGGCTTGTCGATCGCCTTCCCGTTGCCGATCGGCGGCGGCGCGGCCGCCCGGTTGTTCGACCAGGTGTTCGCGTCCCAGGAGCCGCGGCGGCCGAACCAGTAGCCCGAGCCGTGGAACGACTGCGTGCCGCTCTTGGTGACGATCTGCACCTGGCCGCCCACCGCGCGGCCGTACTCGGCCTGGTAGGCGTTCGTGAGGATCTTGAACTCGCCCACCGACTCGATGTTGGTGGTGGCCATGTTGCCGCCGTTGTCGCCGGTGTCGATGTTCGAGACGCCGTCGATCGTCACGTTGTTCGAGTTCGGCCGCTGGCCGTTGATGGTGAAGCCGCTCACGGAGCCACGCTCGTTGCCGGCGTTGGCGTCCTGCGAAAGCGCGCCCGGCACGAGCAGCGCGTAGTTGAACATCATGCGCCCGTTGGCGGCGATGTTCTTGAGCGACTCGCTCTCCAGCGTGAAGGAGCGCTCGCCGCGACTCCGCCTGCAGCTCGCTGACGCGGCCGCTGACGCTGACGCTCTCCTCGATGCCGCCGACCTCGAGCGCGATGGCGCCCGACGAGAACTTGTCGTTCGCGTTCACGACCACGTTCGTGCGCTCCGCGGTCTTGAAGCCCTGCATCGTGACCTTGAGCGTGTAGTGGTCGGGTCGCACGATCGGGAACACGAAGCGCCCTTCGGCGTCGGTCGTTGCGGTCATGGTGTTGCCCTGGGTTCGGCTCGTGAGCGTCACGGTCGCTCCGGGCAACACTCCGCCCTGGCTGTCCTTGACGGAGCCGAACACAGACGCGCTGGTCGTCTGTGCGTACAACGCGGTTGTGCCAGCGAAGCAGAGCAGCCCCACGAGGGCTATCGCTACCGCCAAGCCGGGATATCGGCTGAGACGCATGTCCTCTTCCTCCCAGGCATCCGTTTCCAAATGCCAATTCGTCCCTAGTGGGGTCAAATGTTGCAATCTTATAGCTCCGGGATCGACCGGATGTCAATCCCTTGTTGCCATTCGGAGCGCTCATGGCGCGGGGGGATGGGGGCCGCTAAGCCCCGGGAATACATCGCCTAAGCCCTCAATTAGATGAGGTTATGGGCACAATCTTGACTCTTCAGCCTCATGCCTGCCATGAACTCCGCAGGGTCGAGGATTTCATCGGATCGAGTCGAGGATCTCGCGTGCCAGAGGGTTCTGGGGGTTTCGCTGGAGCAGGCGTTCGAGGACGGAAACCGCTTCCGTTCGCCGCTCCGCGGCGAGGTGGATCTTGGCGAGCGTGATGTAGGCGCTCTCGAGCGCCGGGTCTTTGGCGAGGAAGCCCTCGAGCAGACGAATCGCCTCGTTGGAATCGCCGCGCGCCACCAGCACGAGCGCGAGGTTGTTCGCGGCCTCGCCGTAGTCGGGCCGCTTCTCGAGCGCCTGCCGGAAGCGCTGCTCGGCGGCCGCCAGCTCGCCGCGCCGGCCGAGGATCAACCCCAGGTTGTTGAGCGCTTCCGGGAAGTCGGCCTGCAGCGCGAGCGCCTTCTCGTAGAGCTCGCGCGCCTCGCTCTCGCGGCCGCTCAGCAGCAGCGCGTAGCCGAGGTTGTTGAGCGCGTCGGGATAGTCGGGCGCTGTGCGCAGCGCCGCCCGGAAGCGCTCGATCGCCCCGGGCAGGTCGCCGCTCTGCGCGAGCGAGCGTGCCGAGGTCGTTGCTGGCCTCGGCCAGGTCGGGCTGCTTCGCGAGCGCTCGCTCGAGGGCGGCGCGCGCCTTTTCCGTCTGGCCGCTCTTCATGAGCAGCGTGCCGAGGCGGTAGAGCGTCGAGGAGTTCGGGTCCGATTGCGCCGCGCGCTCGAAGGCGGAGAGCGCGGCGGCGTCGAGCCCCTGGTCGAGCAGCTCGTGGCCATAGGGCAGGTAGTTGCGCCGGCCGGGAGGCGAGTAGAGCCTCCCGGCGAAAGGCAGCGGCACGCGCGAGCCGCTGCGCCGGGCCGACCTCGATCCCCGACGCGTCCCTCGCGATCGCCGAGACGTCCAGGCGGTCGCGGTACGCCTTCACCACGCGGCCCTCGCCGTCCAACAGGAAGGCGGTCGGCAGCCGCAGGTCCTGCCGGTTCATGAACAGGTGGCGGTTCAGGATCGCGTAGCTCAGCGCGACCTCGGGGCTCGCGAGCACGACCGGCAGCGAGCCGGCATGGGAGGCCGCGGCGCGGACCTGCGGCAGCTCGGCGGGCGCGTCGATCGCCAGGGCGACCGCGCCCACGCCCGCCGTCGCGAGCGGACCGCTCCCCGCCGCGAGCGCCTGGAGCGCGGCGAGCGACTGCTGCGCGCGGGCCGACCAGGCCAGCAGCACGGCCGGACGCCCCGCGAGCGCGGCGAGCGAGCGCGTTTCCCCGCGCAGGTCCGGAAGCGAGAAGCCGGGCGCCGGGACCGGCTCGTAGAGCCAGGTGTCGCCGGGCAGCGTGGCGCGCGGCGCAGCCGCGGCGTCGACGGCCACCGCCGGCGCTGCGCGTAGCGGCACCGCAGCCAGCTCGCCGCCTTCCTCGAGCCGCAGCCGGCGGTCGAGCGGCACGTCGGTGAAGACCTGCGTCTTCCCGCTCGGCCAGTCGACGACGAGCTTCAGGATCCTCCGGCTCTCGCCCAGCCCGAACAGCAGCTCCTTCGAGTGCTGCGACAGGAAGCCCGAGCCGGCCTGGACCTGCCTGGTCCGCCGCATCCGGTCGGTCTCGACGCTCACGCGCGCCCCGACCGCATCGCGGTTGCTCGCGGTGCCGCGCAGCCGCAGCGCGAGCGCCGTGTGGCGCCCCGCGTAATCGTTGCGGAACACGCGTAGCTGCGGCACCTGCCGAGCGGCCATCAGCACCAGGTCGGGGTCGAGGTCGCCGTCCAGGTCGAGCACTCCGAACGAGCGGCCGTCCTGGTCGAGGTCGAGGCCCGCCGTGCCCGACACCTCGTCGAATCCGCCCCGGCCGTCGTTCCTGAGCAGCACGTTCCTCTGGTGGCTCGCGATCGAGCTCGTGGTCAGGCGCTGGTTCATGGCCCGCCAGGCGTCGTCGTACGGCGTGCCGGTCACGCGCGTCTGCGGCGAGCGCGCGACCACCTGGCGCCAGAAGAATCCGTCCAGGTCCTCGCTCCCCCCTGCGCGCGTGAGCATGCCGTTTGCCACGTAGAGGTCCTCGAAGCCGTCGCCGTCGAAGTCGAGGGCGTCCGACGACCAGGCCCAGCGGCCGAAGGCCGCGCGCGCCGCGAGCGTCACGTCCTCGAAGCGGCCGTCTCCGAGGTTCTTGAAGAGCGAGTTGCCGCGGGCGTGGCGGCGGTAGAGCGCGCGCACCTCTTCGGACGCGTCCTTCATGAAGGTGCTGCGCGCAGTGACGCGCTGGCCGTTGTCACTCCAGATGTTGCCGGTGTAGATGTCGAGGCGCCCGTCGTTGTCGAAGTCGAGGAAGGCCGCGCTCATGCCGGCACCGTAGTCGAGCACGCCCGCCTTCGCCGCGACGTCCTCGAACGTCACCTTGCCGTCGCGCCGCCCGAGGTTGTGGTAGAGGTTCTTGGTCCCGAAGTCGTTCGCCACCAGCAGGTCGGGCCAGCCGTCGCCGTCGTAGTCACCCCACGCGGCGGCGAAGTGGTAGCGGTCGTTCCCGGCCTCGAGCCCCGCCTCGCGCGTCGTCTCGACGAAGCGGCCGTGGCCGTCGTTCCGGAACAGCACCGCCGGCGGGCCGCTGCGCGCGTCGTGATACGGCATCGGCGTTCCCATCTTGTCCTCGCCGGCACCGTACGAGTAGGAGTAGACGCAGAGGTAGAGGTCGAGGAAACCGTCCCGGTCGTAGTCCGCCATCGCCATCGACATCAGCGAGCCCGCGAGAGGGCGCTCGAAGCGGAAAGCGTCGGGCACGCGCGTGAAGCGGCCCTGACCGTCGTTCAGGAAGAGCAGCGGCTGCGCAGCGGTCACGAGCACCAGGTCCTCGTCGCCGTCGTTGTCGACGTCGGCGAACAGCGACGACGCCGTGTCGTCGAGGACGCCGAGGCCGGCCCGCTCGGTCACGTCCTCGAACGTCCCGTCGCCCTTCGCGCGGTAGAGCCGATTGGGCAGGCCTCCCGGCTGGGCGACGTAGAGGTCGTCCTGCCCGTCGCCGTCCGCGTCGCCGACCGAGACTCCGTGGTGTCCGTTCGAATCGCGCGCCAGCACCGAGTCGATCGTCGCGACCCAGCTGTCGAAGTCCGCGCTCAGCTGGCGGCGAAAGGACTCGTTGCCGCCGAGCGCGGCCTGCGTCACCTCGGCGAAGACCGGTGCCGGCGCGCGGCTGCGCAGCTGCTCGCTCGCGCTCCACTCGGTCGCGCGCCACGCGTCGCGCTCGCGGCGCCAGCGGATCCGCCACGACCCCAGCGCCTCGACGCGCCACGCCTGCCGGCCGGGGCCCACGAGGTCGTAGCGGACCTCGGTCGTGGCGAGCCCCTGGGCCGGCTCGGACTCGATCGAGGTGATCAGGAACTCGGCGACACCCACTGCCTGGAACTCGGCGAGAAGCGCCTGCAGCTCGCGCGCGAAGGCGCGGGCGTCGAGCGTCAGCTCCGTCGCCGAGCGGCTCGCGCGATGGACCTCGAGCGCCCGATCCGCGCTCGCGGCCTGCTCTTCCGCCGGGCGCAGCGCCGCTCCGCGAAACGCCGGGGCGAGCAGCCAGTCGGCGATCCCCGCGGCCTCCGCGGGACTCCGCTTCAGCCGATCGCCGAGCTCGCCGAGACGCACCTGGAGCTCGTGTGCCGTCCGCTCCTGCGGGAAGGAATCGTTGCCGGGCTCGATCTGCTTCAGGAACGGCTCGATCGACTCGGGAGGCTTCAGCTTCGGCCGGAAGACGGCCGGATCGTCGGCGGCGGAGACCAGAGCCGGGACGAGCGCCAGCACGAGCGCCGCGCGCCTCCGCACGGAACGCGAAAGAGCCAGCGTCACGGGTGGCGCTCGGCCACGCGGTTACCGTCGGCGAGATCCAGCACGTGCAGCCGCCCGCTCGCGAGCCCCTGCCAGCGGTAGCGCTGCCCCCCGGGCATCACGACCTCCACGTCGACCGGACCGGCATGGCTGCCGAGGCCGAACAGCGGCCGCAGGTCGCTCTGCGAGAGGTAGCTGCCGCCCGAGCGCACCTCGCGGATCTGCCGCGCGCCGCCAGCGTCGACCGTCACGCGCGCGCCGATCGCGAATCGGTTCCCCGCTGCGGACCGCAGCCGGAACGCCACCCAGTGGTGGCCCGTCTGCTGGCGGTTCTCGAGCACGGTCGGGACGTCGTCGACGTTCGACACCACGACGTCGGGGTCGCCGTCGTCGTCGAGGTCCCCCACCGCGAGCCCACGGCCCACGCGCTGCACCTCCAGCCCCCTGCCGGCGCCCGCGGACGCGTCGCGGAAGCTCCCGCCGGTGTTGAGCAGCAGCTGGTTCTTCTGCCGGAAGCTCTCCTTGAGGTCCGGGAACGCGTCGACGTCCGCGAAGATGTGGCCGTTCGCGAGGAACAGGTCCTGCCGGCCGTCGAGGTCGGCGTCGAGGAACGAGACGCCCCAGCCCATCCGCTCGAAGGTGCGGCGCCGAGAGCCCCGAGGCCGCGCTCGCGTCCTCGAACTGCGAGCCGTCCAGGTTCCGGAAGAGCGTCTTGGTGTCGTGGGCGAAGGTGGTGAGCACGAGGTCGAGCCGGCCGTCGCCGTCGTAGTCGCCGGAATCGACACCCATGCCGGCCTGCGCCCGGCCCTCGCCGTTCACCGCGACGCCGGCCAGCAGCCCGACGCTCTCGAAGCGCCCGCCTCCCAGGTTGTGGTACAGGAAGTTCGGATTCGAGTCGTTCGCCACGAAGAGATCGACCTTGCCGTCGCCGTCGTAGTCGGTCGCGACGACGCCGAAGCCGTAGGCCTTCGCAGGGTCCGCGAGGCCGGCGGCCGCGGAAGCCTCGACGAAGGTGCCGTCCCCCCGATTCAGGAAGAAGAGGTCCTCCTCGCCCGGCAGGCCCGCCGGGCCGACCATGATGTGGGGCCCGTTGCGCCAGACCAGCGTCCGCTGCGCGCGGACGACCTCGTCCCAGCTGGTCTTGACGTAGCGCGCGACGTAGAGGTCGAGATCGCCGTCGGCGTCGGCGTCGAAGAACGTGCAGCCCGTGCTCCAGCCGGAGGCCGCCACGCCGGCCGCCGCAGCCACGTCCTCGAAGGTGCCGTCGCCCTGGTTGCGAAAGAGGAGGTTGGAGCCCCAGTTCGTGACGTAGAGGTCGAGCGCGCCGTCGCCGTCGTAGTCGCCCGCGCAGACGCCGTTGCCCCATGCGGCCGCGTCGAGGCCCGCCTTCTTCGAGACATCCTCGAACTTCAGCCCGCCCAGGTTCCTGTAGAGGACGTTGCGGTGCGGCACGCGCTCGCGGCTCTTCGTGAGCTCCGCGGCCGTCACGAGATAGACGTCGAGCCGCCCGTCGCCGTCGTAGTCGAAGAGGGCGACACCACTGCCTCCCGACTCGAGGATGTGGTCTTTGGTCGGTCCTCCGCAGTACGTCTTCGCCGTGAGCCCGCCCGCCTCCTCGAAGAGCGCGGGCGAGGGTCCCGCAGACGAGTCGTCGGCCGCTGGCACGGGCGGCGGCCCCATCGCGGAGGCGTGGCCGCCGTAGACCGGCTCCTTCACCTTCGTCTGGCTGTAGCTGCCTTGCAGGCTCAGGCCGAGCGCGATCTCGCCCTCGAGCTTCACCCGCACGCGTTCGAGCAGCGCGAGGTAGGGAGCGGCGTCGAAGCGCGATCCGCCCGCGGGCGGGGCCGCGAGATCCTGCGCCGCACGCCGCAGCTCGGCCCGCAGCTCGGGGGCGAGCGGCGAGCCTGCGCCGCCCGCTTCGGGCTCGCGGCCCAGAGCCGAAAGCCTTTCGGCGGCCTCCTTGCGGGCGCGAAGGGCGTCCTCGCGGGACACGTCCGAGCGTCCCGCCTGCTCGACGCGGTCGGCGGCTTCGCGGCGCAGTTGCAACAGCTTGGCGCGATCGGGACCGTCGGGGCGGGCCTGCGGCGCCCCGGGGGTCGCTCCCCCGGCCAGCAGGACGATCGCGACCAGGACAGCGTCGGAAAGCAGACGAAGCAGGAGCCTTGCCATTTTTTTGGGCGCTGGGCTTGATTAGTTTGCCTCATTCTGGACCATAATCCCCCCCGCACTCAGTCCGAGGGGTCATTGAGATGCGCCGAATCAGCCCCACAGCGTTCCGCATCGCGCGCCGTGGGACTTCCCGCGAGATCAACCGTCAGATCGCGCTCAATCTCGTCCGCTCCACACAGCCGATCTCGCGCGCGGACCTCGCACGGCTCATGGGAGTGCGCCGCGGCGCCGTGAGCCGGCTGGTCGAGGACCTGATCCGCTCGAAGCTGGTGTTCGAGGGCGCCAAGGGCGAGAGCAAGCGCGGCCGCAAGCCGCGCCACCTCTACATCGAGACGCGGCGCAACTGCGCGCTCGCGGTCGACGTGAGCGCGAGCCGCCTGCTGGTCCAGGTGACCGATCCGCTCGGCCACCCGCTGCTCGACATCCAGGAATACCCGATGCGCTCGCGGCCGCAGGACTTCGTGAAGGACCTGGCGCGGACGCTCGAGCAGCTGCTCGCCGCGCACCCGGAGTTCGGCCCGTGCCTCGGCGTCGGCGTCGTGGTGGCCGGCCTCGTGGACATCGCCCGCGGCCGGCTCCGCAACGCGCCCACGCTCGGCTGGCAGGACCTCGAGCTGCGCGCGCCGCTCTCGGCGGCGCTCAAGCTGCCGGTGGTGGTCGAGAACGACGTGAAGGCCTGCGTGCTCGCCCAGCTCTGGACCGTGCGCGGGCACGCGCCGGTCGACGGCCCGGTGGCGTTCGTGAACGCCTCGGACGGCGTCGGCGTCGGCATCGCGATCGACGGCCAGCTGCTGCGCGGCGCCCACAACAACGCGGGCGAGCTCGGACACGTGTCGATGAACATGGACGGCCCGCTGTGCGCGTGCGGGCAGAAGGGCTGCTGGGAGGCCTACGTCTCGGTGCGCGCGGTCATCGCGCGCTACCGCGGCACCGATCCCGCGTGGCCGGCGTCGGCCGAGCCCAGCGACATCAGCGTCGCCAAGATCATCGCGCGCGCCCACGCCGGCGAGCAGCGCGGGCTCGACACGCTGCGCGAGACCGGGCACTTCCTCGGGCGCGGCTTCGCGACGATCGTCAAGGCGATCGAGCCGCGCCGCATCTACGTGAGCGGAGAGATCACCGACGGCTGGGACGTCGTGCTGCCCTGCGTGCGCCAGGCGATGCGCGAGCAGGCGCTGGTCCGCGAGGCGGGCGACACCGAGATCCTGATCGTCCCGCTCGGCGAGCAGCCGCGGCTGCGCGGCGCCGCGGCGCTCGTCAACAGCCCGGCGTTCGCGGCGCCGGTCGTCGCCTAGCGGCCGCCGCCTCTAGACCTTGATCGTGCGGCCGGTCTTCGCGGCCTCGTAGACCGCCATGATCAGCTTCATGTCGCGCAGGCCCTCCTCGCCGGGCGTGAGCGGCTCCTTGCCGTCCATCACGCACTCGGAAAGGTGGTCCATCTCGGCCGCGAAGTGGTCGCGGACCGGGAAGTAGCGCTCCTCGATCGAGTTGCCGCGCCGCACGCGCATGCGCAGGCCCGTGTAGCTCGTCGCCGGCTCGAGCTCGAACCAGCCCTTGGTCGTGATCACGCGGTAGCGGTTCTGCCCCGAGTAGCCGTAGCTCGAGGTGCAGTTCGCGAGCACGCCGCTCGGGAAGCGGAGCTCGAAGTTCGTGGCCTCCTCGACCTCCTTGAAGCGCTCGTCGCCGGCCGTCGTGTGGCTCATCGCCGAGACCTCGACGGGCTCCTCGCCCGTGATGTAGCGCGCCGCCTGCAGGCTGTAGATGCCGATGTCCATCATCGAGCCGCCGCCGGCCAGGTCCTTCTTGAGCCGCCACTGCGTCGGGATCGCCGATGCTGAAGCCGTGGTCGGCCACGATCACCTTCACCGGCCCGAGCTCCTGCTCGCGCGCCATGCGGATCATCTCCTGGTTGTAGGGCTCGTAGCGGCAGCGGTAGGCCACCATCAGCTTGCGCCCGGCCTGCTTCGCGGCGTCGATCATCGCCTGGCACTCGGCCGGGGTGTTGGCCATCGGCTTCTCGCACAGCACGTGCTTGCCCGCCTTGAGCGCGCGGATCGTGTACTCGGCGTGCATGCTGTTCGGCAGCACGACGTAGACGACGTCGATCTCGGGGTTGTTCTTGATCGCGTCGTAGCCCTGGTAGTCGTAGATGCTCTTCTCCGCGACGCCGTAGCGCAGCGCGAGCTTGCGCGCCTTGTCGGGGTGCCCGCTCACGAAGGCGACCACGCTGCGACTTCTCGCTCTTCGCGAAGGCGGGCAGGATCTGGTTGATCGCGAGGCTGCCGAGCCCGACGATCGCCCAGCCGAGCTTCTTCCCCGGCGGCTCCGGCACCTGCTGCGCCCCGGCCTTCGCGGCGAGCGCGCCGAGCGCCTGTGCCGCGGCGAGCGTGCCGGGAGCCTTGCGGAGAAAGGACCGACGGGTGAGATCGTCCTTTGGACGCGGCATGCGCTCCTCCTGTTCCGATCCGTGGCTGCGGGCAGTATAGCCCTCGGCCCCGTGCGGGTCGGGCCCGCGCCGGCCGTTCCGGTTGGCTAGAATCGCGTGCAAGCCGGTGGCCGACGAGATCCGCTGCGTCCTGATGACCGCACCCCGCGCGCCGCTCGAGCTGCGCCGTGTTCCTGCGCCGCGCGCCGCGCCGGGCGGCGCGGTGCTCGAGATGGTGGCGAGCGAGGTCTGCGGCACCGACGTGCACCTCCACCACGGCCAGCTCGCCGGCGTGCCGTACCCGATCGTCCCCGGCCACGTCAGCGTCGGCCGCGTGCTCGAGACGAGCGGCCCGCTCCGGACGTGAGCGGCGCGGCGATCGGCGCTGGGCCGGCTGGTGACGTTCTACGACGTGTTCGGCATCTGCGGCTCGTGCTGGCACTGCCTCGTGGCCAAGGCCGCGACGCGCTGCCCGCAGCCGCCGCGTGTACGGCATCACGACCGGGCTCGCCGACGGCGTCCTCGGCGGGTGGGCCGAACGGATCGAGATCCGGCCGGGCGTGCGGCTGCTGCCGCTGCCGGACGGCTTGAGCGCCGAGGAGTTCATGGGGGGCGGCTGCGGGCTGCCGACCGGCTTCCACGCCGTCGAGCGCGCCGGGGTCGCGCTGGGCGACACCGTGGTCGTCCAGGGCAGCGGCCCGGTCGGGCTCAACGCCGCGATCTTCGCGCAGCTCAGCGGCGCCCTGCGCGTGATCGTGATCGGCGCGCCGCGCGCGCGGCTCGAGGCGGCGCGCCGGCTCGGGCGCCGACGAGACGCTCGACATCACCGAAGTCCAGGACCCCGCCGAGCGCGCGCGCTTCGTGCGCGAGCGCACCGGCGGCCGCGGCGCGGACGTGGTGATCGAGGCCTCGGGCAACCCGCGCGCCGTCGTCGAAGGCCTCGAGATGCTGCGCGACGCCGGCCGCTACGTGGTGGTCGGCCAGTACACCGACGCCGGCGACATCACGCTCAACCCGCACCGCCACGTCAACCGCAAGCACGCCACGATCCTCGGCTGCTGGGGCTACGAGTACACGCACCTCCACCGCTCGCTGCAGCTGATGGCGCGCCACCGCGAGCGCTTCCGCTGGTCGAGCCTCGTCACGCGCGAGTACCCGCTGGCCGAGGCGGGCAAGGCACTCGCGGACATGGAGGCGCTCGCCGTGGTGAAGGCGCTCGTGCGCCCGGTCTAGAGCGAGCCGCCCTCGCGGGCGAGCGCCTGCGTCCGTCGCTGCGCGGCGTGGAACCAGGCGTAGACCGGCAGCCCCGCCAGGATCAGGACGATCCCGACCGCGGATTCGACGGGCCTCGCGATCGCCGTGTTGACGACCAGCCAGCCCGAGACCAGCAGGAAGAGCGCCGGGACGAGCGGATAGCCGAACGTGCGGTACGGCCGCGGTGCTTTGGGCATGCGCCGCCGCAACACGAAGACGGCCGAGGTCGTGAGGCCGTAGAAGATCCAGGAGGCGAAGAGCAGGCAGTCCGTCAGCTGGTCGTACGTGCCGGACACCGCGAGCAGGCTCGACCAGAGGGCCTGGACCGCGATCGTCCGCACGGGCACCCGGGTCGCCGTGCTGAGCACGGAAAGCCTCGAGAAGAAGAGCCCGTCGCGGGCCATCGCGAAGGGCACGCGGGCGTTCGAGAGGATCGAGCCGTTGAGCGCGCCGAGCGCCGAGACCACGAACGCGATCGCCACGAGCTTGCCGCCCGAGTCGCCCAGGAAGCTCGTCGCGGCCTTGGCGGCGACGGGCAGCGCGTCGCGATGGCGCGTGGAGTTGCTGGTCACGACCTCGTCCACGGGCAGCGCGTAGAAGTAGGCGAGGTTGGCGAGGCAGTAGATCGCCATCACCACCAGCATCCCGCCCACCAGCGCGCGCGGGATGTTGCGGCCGGGATCCTTGCACCTCGCCGGCCGCCATCGGCATGTTGTTCCAGCCGTCGTAGGCCCAGAGCGCGGCGAGCATGGCGGTGCCGAAAGCGGCGAAGCCGCTCCAGGCGGGAGCACCCGCGGGCGCCCGCAGGTGCGACCAGTCGGCCGTCTTCCCGAACAGCAGGATCCCCAGCACGAGGAAGGCGATGCCGCCGATCTTCAGCACCGTGAGCACCGACTGCACGCGCCCCCCGAGCGCGACCGTGAAGCAGTTCACGAGCGAGAACAGCAGGATCGCCGCGACGGCCACCAGCTGCCGCGGGCCGAGCTGCCAGTCGATCGCCTGGCCGAGCAGCGTGAGCTCGCGTCTCAGCCACACGTCGTTGAGCGGAAAGAAGGCCGCGAGGAAGATCGCGAAGCCCGAGCCGATGCTGGCGATCGACGCGCTGCCGGCGACGACGAAGCGCTGCCAGCCGAAGAGGAAGGCCGCCGCCTGGCCGTAGGACTGGCGCAGGTAGACGTACTCGCCGCCGGCGTCGGGCAGCATCGCCCCGAGCTCGGCGTAGCTCAGGGCTCCGGCGAGCGACAGCAGGCCCGCGGCCAGCCAGGCGCCGAGCACGAGCGCCGGCGTGCCGACCTCCTGCGCCATCACCGCCGACTTCAGGAAGACGCCGGTGCCGATCACGGTCCCGACCACGAGTGCCGCCGTGTCGGTGGCCGTCAGCCCGCGGATCAGGCGCCGTTCGGGTTCGGCCATGGCACCTCGCCTAGAACAGCCCGCGGATCCAGCCGCCGTCGACGGCGATCGACTGGCCCGTGATGTAGGCGGCCCGCTCCGACGCCAGGAACGCGGCGAGCGCCGCGAGCTCGCGGGGCTCGCCGAGGCGCCGCGCCGGGATCTCGGTCTCGAGCCGCGCGTAGAACTCCTGCACCGTCCCGCCGCGCGCCGCGGTCGCGTCCGCCAGCTCGGTCAGCCGCTCGGTGCGCGTGTAGCCGGGGAGCAGGTTGTTCACGGTGATCCCGAAGGGCGCCGTCTCGCTCGCGAGCGTGCGCGCCATCCCGGTGACGGCGGCCCGCAGCGCGTTCGACAGGATCAGGTTCTCGACCGGCTGCTTCACCGTGATCGAGGTGACGTTGAGGATGCGGCCGAAGCGTCGCTGCTTCATCCCGGGCAGCACCGCCCGGATCAGCTCCACGGCGCTCGTGAGCAGCACGTCGACGGCCGCCTTCCAGGCCTCGGGCGAGGTCGAGTCGAAGGTCCCCGCCGGCGGACCGCCGGAGTTCGTGACCAGCACGTCGACGCGCCCGAGCTCGTCGAGCGCGCCGCCGCACGATCGTGGCGACGTCGGCGAGCTTCGCCACGTCGCCGGCCACCGGGACGACCCGCGCGCCGGTCGCTTCCGCGATCTCGCGCGCCGCCTGCTTCAGGCGCTCCTCGCCGCGCGCGCACAGGACGATCGCGGCGCCTTCGGTCGCGAGCTCGTGGGCGATCGCGTACCCCAGCCCGCGGCTCGAGGCCGCGACGAGCGCGACCTTGTCCCGCAGCCCGAGCTCCACGCTCAGCGCCCCCGCAGGTAGTCGTCGGTCTTGTCGAGCCAGTCCTGCCGCGGCGGGCAGAAGATGTCGACGTCGAGCGTGTCCTCGAGCGCCTCGGCCTTGTGCGGCAGGTTCGAGGGGATCGTCAGCACCTCTCCCGCGTGCACGTCCACCTGCTCCTTCCCGTCCTCGCCCAGCCAGAAGCGCAGCGTGCCCTGGAGGATGTAGGTGACCTGCTCGTTCTCGTGGGAGTGGCGCGGCACGATGCAGCCCTTCTTCAGGTAGACGTGGGCCAGCATGATCCGCTCGCCCGTCACGAGCCGGCGATCGAGCAGATCGTTGAGCTTCTCCTTGGGAATGTCGTCCCAGCGGTAGTGGCGCGCGGCCTGGCTCATGGCTTCTCCTCTTTCTTGCGCGATCGCCCGAGCGTGTCCATCGCCGCCTGCGCCGCGGCCAGCTCGGCCTGCGACTGGGCCAGCGCCCGGCGGGCGTCGTTCTCCGCCGCGGCTCTTCTCCTCGGCCTGGGCACGCGCCTTCGCGAGCCGCGCCTCGAACTGAGCGACGTCGGCCTTCGCGGCGGCCGCGCGCGACTCCGCCTGCTCCACAGCGCGCTCGGCGGCGCTCGTCTCGCGGCGCAGGCGCGCGACCTCGAACTCCGCCTGCTGCAGCCGGAGGCGCTCGGAGCGACGCTCGTCCTCCGCCGCCACGCGCGGGGCGATGGGCTCCGGGCCACGCGCGGCGCGCGCGGGCACGGGCGGCAGGTCCAGCCCGCCGAGACCGAGGGCGACGTCGAACCCGGCCGGCTGGAGCTCGCTGACGAGCCGCCCCGGCGTCGGCGCCGTCGTCCCGGGCGGTCGCGGGGTCGCCATCGCCTCGAGCGTCGCGCTCAGCCGCTGCACGAGCGCGGGCCCGCCGGCGGCGCCGCTCGCGACGAGGCGGCGCTCGGCGGCGCGAGCGGCGGCCTGGAGCCGCTCGACCTTGCGCCGCGTCGCGTCCTTGAGCGCTGCGGCTCCGCCTCCGCCGAGAGCCTCGCGCTGGGCGGCCGCGAGCTCGGCCATCGCCTCGACCAGCGCGGCGAAGCGCTCGCGGTCGCGCCAGTACAGCTGGTTCACGGCCCAGGCGACGGCGCTCGGCTTCGTCAGCTCCTTCACGCGCGCGGCGCCGTCCTTGTCGCCGGCCGCCTTGCACTCGGCGGCGAGCGCGTTTCGGGCCTGCGTGAACTCCGCGATCGGCCCCTGGTAGAGGCGATCGATGGCCGCTTCCAGCTCCGAGATCGAGAGCGACATCGGTGCCACACTACGTCGGGCGGGAGGTGGATGCCAGCGCCGCTGCGACCGTGGCCGATCGCCTTGACCTGCTGGCGTCAAGGTGGTATCTGATTCGCCTCGATCGTCCCCGTTTCGATGACGCGATGGCCGTGCCGCGCCCCCGCGGAAGCGGAGTGGCTGGAGGATGATGCAGCCCAAGCCCGACACCCTGGACCCGGTCGCCGGACAGAAGTCGCTCATCCTCGGCGGACACGATTTTCACTCGATCACGGAGGTCGTCTCCTCGGTCCTCGAGCGAAAGGCGCCGCTCGGCTGGTGGGCAGTCCTCGGCGTAGCGCTCCTGATGCTGGGCGGGCTCGCGATCGGGGTCCCCTGGCTGGTCTGGGAAGGCATCGGCGTCTGGGGCCTGAACGTCCCGGTGGGCTGGGCCTGGGACATCACCAACTTCGTCTTCTGGGTCGGCATCGGCCACGCCGGGACGCTGATCTCCGCGATCCTGCTGCTGTTCCGCCAGAAGTGGCGCACCTCGATCAACCGCGCGGCCGAGGCGATGACGCTGTTCGCGGTGGTGTGCGCGCTCACCTACCCGGGCATCCACGTCGGCCGCATCTGGGTGGCCTACTGGCTCGCGCCGGTGCCGAACCAGATGGGAGTCTGGCCGAACTTCCGGAGCCCGCTGCTGTGGGACGTCTTCGCGGTGAGCATCTACGGCACGGTGTCGCTGCTGTTCTGGTACGTCGGGCTGATCCCCGACCTCGCGACGCAGCGCGACCGCTCGAAGACGAAGATCAAGCAGTGGATCTACGGCGCCTTCGCGCTGGGCTGGCGCGGCTCGCAGCGGCACTGGCAGCACTACGAGGTCGCCTACCTGGTGCTGGCGGGCCTCTCGACGCCGCTCGTGCTCTCGGTCCACTCGATCGTCTCGATGGACTTCGCGGTCTCGCAGCTGCCGGGCTGGCACACCACGATCTTCCCGCCCTACTTCGTGGCCGGCGCGATCTTCTCCGGCTTCGCGATGGTGATCACGCTGATGGTGATCTGCCGCAAGGCCTTCGGCCTCGAGCAGATCATCACGATGCGGCACTTCGACTACATGGCCAAGGTCATCCTGGTCACGGGCTGGATGGTCGGCTACGCCTACGCGCTCGAGTTCTTCGTCGCCTGGTACAGCGGCAACCCGGCCGAGGTCTACGTGTTCGTCAACCGCGCCACCGGCGACTACGCCTGGGCCTACTGGACGATGGTGAGCTGCAACGTGCTCGTCCCGCAGCTGTTCTGGTTCAAGAAGCTGCGCCAGAGCCTCGCGGCCCTCTTCGTGATCTCGATCTTCGTGAACATCGGGATGTGGTTCGAGCGCTTCGTGATCATCGTGACCTCGCTGCACCACGACTTCCTGCCCTCGTCCTGGGCCTACTTCCGGCCGACGATCTGGGACTTCGCCTGCCTGATCGGCGGCTTCGGGCTCTTCTTCACGCTCTTCTGCCTGTTCGTGCGCTTCGTGCCGATGGTGGCGACCGCCGAGGTGAAGACGGTGCTGCCCGAGGCCGACCCGCACCACGGCTCGGCCGCAGGACCCGGCGCTCCCGCGCCGGTGCCGGCCCTGCCCGCGGGCGAGCGCTTCGGCCTGCTGGCCGAGTTCACGACCCCGGCGGTGCTCTACCGCGCCTGCGAGGCGGTGCGCGACGCCGGCTACTCGCGCTGGGACGCCCACACGCCCTTCCCGGTGCACGGCCTCGACCGCGCGATGGGGCTCAAGCGCTCGAAGCTGCCCTGGATCGTGTTCGTGCTGGCGATGGGCGGCGCCGCGGGCGGCTTCGCGCTCCAGACCTGGGTCCACTCGATCGCCTACCCGTCGGTGATCAGCGGCAAGCCCTTCTTCGCGTGGCCCGCGTACATTCCCGTCACCTTCGAGCTCGCGCGTGCTCGGCGGGGCGCTCGGCGCGGTGCTCGGCATCCTCGCGCTCAACCGGCTGCCGCGCCACCACCACCCGCTCTTCGCGTCGACCAGCTTCGAGCGCGCGAGCGACGACCGCTTCTTCATCTCGATCGAGTCGCGCGACCCGCGCTTCGACGCGAGCGCGACGCCGGAGCTGCTGCGCCAGGCCGGCGCCTCCCGGCTCGAGTGGCTGACCGCGTGAGGAGGATCAGGTGACGCACGAGACGGCCCACGGCGGCGGCGAGCTGCGGATCCCCGCCGCCCACTCCTGGTCGCGGCTGCCCGCGCTCGGCGCGGGCCTGGCCGTCGCGGGCGGCGTGCTGCTCCTGGCGTTCGGCCGGGCGAGCGGCGGGCGGCTGATGGCGGCCTGGCTGGTCGCCTTCCTCTACTTCCTGACGATCGCGCTCGGCTGCCTGTTCTTCGTGCTGATCCACACGGCGATGGCCGGCAGCTGGGGGATCGTGGTGCGGCGCGTGGCGGAGAACGCCGCCGCGACCGTGCCGCTCTTCGCGCTGCTCTTCATTCCCGTGGCGCTCAACCTTCACTCGCTCTACCACTGGAGCGACCCGGAGGCGGTGGCGCACGACGCGCTCCTGCGCTGGAAGCAGCCCTACCTGAACGAGCCCTTCTTCCTGGCGCGCGCCGCCTTCTACTTCGTGGTGTGGTCCGCGATCGCGCTCTGGGCGCGCGGGCTGTCGCGCCGGCAGGACCAGGCCGCCGACCCGGTGGCCGCCGCGCGCCTGCGGCGCTACAGCGGCGCGCTCCTGATCCCGCTCGCGCTCACGGTCACCTTCGCCGCCTTCGACTGGGTGATGTCGCTCGCGCCGCACTGGTACTCGACGATCTTCGGGGTCTACGCCTTCGCCGGCGGCTTCGTGGCGGGCATCGCGCTCCTGGCCGTGGTGGCGGCGGGCCTGCGCGGCTCGGGCCTCGTGCCGGCGATCACGGCCGAGCACCTGCACGACCTCGGCAAGCTCTTGTTCGCGTTCACGGTGTTCTGGGCCTACATCGCCTTCTCGCAGTTCTTCCTGATCTGGTACGGCAACATCCCCGAGGAGACGATCTTCTTCCGGGTGCGGCTCGCGGGCGGCTTCAAGCTGATCACGATCGCCCTGGCGGTCGGCCATTTCGGCGTGCCGTTCTTCTTCCTGATGCCGCGCGCGATCAAGCGAAACGCCGCTACACTGGTGGGGGCGGCGCTGTGGCTGCTGGCGATGCACTTCATCGACGTCTACTGGCTGGTGATCCCGTCGATCCAGGGTCTCGGGGCGCGCCTCGGGCTCGTCGACGTGGCGGCGCTCGCGACCGTCGGCGGCGCGTTCCTGGCCGGGTTCGGCTGGCTGCTCGTGAAGAGCCCGCTCGTCCCGGCCTTCGATCCGCGGCTTTCGGAGTCGCTCGCGTTCGAGAACGTCTGATCCGCGCGGCCCGCGAGGGCTCGCGCTTGGAATCATGATTCGGGGCCGGCGGGGCCGGCCGAGGAGGCGATGATGCGAGGCAGTTTCGCGGGCCGGGCGGCGCTCGGCGCTGCCGTTCTCGTGGCGGCGCAGGCGGCGCAGGCGGGGACGATCACCGGCACGGTCATCTACGACGGCAAGGTGCCCGCGCTCAAGCCGCTCGCGGTCGCGGCCGAGCCGATGTGCGCCAAGAAGCACGACGACCGGTGCCGAACGAGGCGCTGGTGCTGGGCACCGGCAACTCGATGGCCAACGTGCTGGTCCGCGTCGTGAGCGGCCTGCCGGCCGGCAAGACCTACCCCGCGCCGACGACGCCGGTGACGATGGACCAGGTCGGCTGCCAGTACAAGCCGCACGTGATCGGCATCATGGTCGGCCAGCCGTTCAAGGTGCTCAACACCGACGGCATCCTCCACAACGTGCACGCGCTGTCGAAGGTCGAACGCCGACCTTCAACATGGCGATGCCGCCGACGCGCAAGGAAGCGAGCGCGACCTTCGGCAAGGAAGAGGGCATGTTCGTGATCAAGTGCGACGTGCACCCCTGGATGCAGTCGTACGTCGGCGTCTTCTCGCACCCGTTCTTCGCCGTGACCGGCGACGGACGGCAAGTTCACGATCGCCAACCTGCCCGCGGGCACCTACGAGGTCGAGGCCTGGCACGAGAAGCTCGGCACGCAGAAGTCGAAGGTGACGGTCGGCAGCGTGCGACACCCAGACGGCCAGCTTCAAGTTCTCGCCGCCCGACCAAGTAGGCGACGCCCGGCCGACTCGCCGGGCACTAGAGGTCCACGAATGGCTCGAACCACTGTCGCGCACGGGGCCGCGCCGGCCCACGATGCGCACCACGAGGAGCTCGGGTTCTGGCGGAAGTACGTCTTCTCCGCCGACCACAAGGTGATCGGCATCCAGTACGCCGTCACCGCGCTCCTGTTCCTGCTCTTCGGCTTCTCGCTGATGATGCTGATGCGCTGGCAGCTCGCCTATCCGGGCCAGGCGATGCCGCTCATCGGCGCCCTGCTCGGCGAGGCCCGCACGCCCGGCGGCGTGATGCTGCCCGAGTTCTACAACGAGCTCGGCGCGATGCACGGCACGATCATGGTCTTCCTCGGCGTCGTGCCGCTCGCGGTCGGCGGCTTCGGCAACTTCGTGCTGCCGCTGCAGATCGGCGCGCCCGACATGGCGTTCCCGCGCATCAACATGGCGAGCTACTGGAGCTCTTCCTCGGCGGCTGCGTGATGCTCGCGAGCTTCTTCGTGCCCGGCGGCGCGGCGCAGTCCGGCTGGACCTCCTACGCGCCGCTCGCCGACATCGCCGAGCTCCGGGCAGACCGGCTGGCTCTTCGGCATGGTGTTCCTGATCACCTCGTCGCTGCTCGGCGCGATCAACTTCATCGTCACCACGATCCAGCTGCGCGCGCCGGGCCTGACCTTCTTGCGGCTGCCGTTCTTCGTCTGGGCGCAGTTCGTGACCGCGTTCCTGCTGCTGCTCGCGTTCCCGCCGCTCGAGGCGCGCCGCGTTCCTGCAGCTCATGGACCGCGTCGCGCGGCACGAGCTTCTTCCTGCCCACGCGGCCTGGTGGTGAGCGGCCAGGCGCTGCGCAGTCTCGGGCGGCGGCAACCCGCTGCTCTGGCAGCACCTGTTCTGGTTCCTCGCCCACCCCGAGGTCTACGTGCTGATCCTGCCGGCGATGGGCATCGTCGCCGAGGTCATCGCGAACAACACCCGCAAGCCGCTCTGGGGCTACCGCTCGATGGTCTACTCGCTGATCTTCCTCGGCTTCATGTCGTTCATCGTGTGGGCGCACCACATGTTCATGACCGGCATGGGCACGGCGATGGCGGCGTTCTTCCAGACCACGACGATGATCATCTCGATCCCGTCGGTCGTGATCCTGACCGCGCTCTTCATCTCGCTCTGGGGCGGCTCGATCCGCTTCAACACGCCGATGCTGTTCGCGCTGGCGTTCCTGCCGATGTTCGGCATCGGCGGGCTGACCGGCCTGCCGCTCGGGCTCACGCCGCCGACATCCACCTGCACGACACCTACTACGTGATCGGCCACTTCCACTACGTGGTGGCGCCGGGGACGATCTTCGCGCTCTTCGCCGGCATCTACTACTGGTTCCCGAAGGCGACCGGCCGGAAGATGAACGAGACGCTCGGCAAGCATCCACTTCTGGGGCTCGTTCGTCTTCATGAACGGCGTCTTCATGCCGATGTTCATCAGGGCCTGGCCGGCGTCTCGCGCCGCCTCTACGACGGCGGCGCGTCCTACGCGCACGCGCAGGACGTGCTCGCACTGGAACGTGGTGATGCTCGTGCGTCGGCCTGGGTGCTCGCGCTCGCCCAGATCCCGTTCATCTTCAACTTCTTCTGGAGCATGCGCAGCGGCAAGAAGGTGGACGACAACCCGTGGGAGGCGACCACGCTCGAGTGGGCGGCGCCGTCGCCGCCGCCGCACGGCAACTTCGCGAGCCGCCCGCACGGCACCGCGGCCCCTACGACTACAGCGTGCCGGGCGCGCGCGGGACTTCTCGCCGCAGTGCGCAGGCGGCTGAGCGCATGAGCATGGAGATCCCCTACACCGTCGAGGCCCGGCCCGACACCGGGCTCACCAACGGCAAGCTCGGCATCTGGCTGTTCCTCGCCTCCGAGGTGATGCTGTTCGGCGCGCTGTTCGCGACCTACATCATCCTGCGCGTCGGCGCCGCCGAGCTGGCCGCCGCGGCGCGACGATCCTGAACGTCCCGCTCGCGACCCTGAACACGGTCGTGCTGATCAGCTCGAGCGTGACGATGGTGCATGGCCTGGGCCTCGCTCGAGCGGAACGACTTCGAGAAGTTCCGGCTCTTCATGGGGATCACGGTCGCTGCTGCGGCTTCGGCTTCCTGATCATCAAGTACTTCGAGTACACGGCCAAGTTCCACCACGGCTCTACCCCTCGACCAACACGTTCCTGGCGATCTACTTCACGCTGACCGGGCTGCACGGGCTGCACGTGATCGGCGGCATGGTGGTCAACGGCTACTTCTGGGGCCCGGGCTCGAAGCTCTGGAAGACCGACCCCGAGCAGTTCACGAACCGGGTCGAGAACGCCGGCCTGTTCTGGCACTTCGTCGACCTCGTCTGGATCTTCCTGTTCCCGATCCTGTACCTGCTCTAGGAGCGATCGCGATGAGCGACAGCCACGACTCACGCACGCCGCCCACGCCGGCCACTCGGCCGAGGAGTCGACAGCCACGTCCGCGGCCTACATGATCGTGTTCGGGTCGCTGCTGGTGCTGACCGGTCGTCACCGTGCGGTCGCCTACCTGCACCTGCCGGAGGCCTGGCGATCGCGCTCGCGCTCGTGATCGCGACCGTCAAGGGCTCGCTCGTCGCCGCGCTGCTTCATGCACCTGATCTCCGAGCGCAAGCTGATCTACTGGTGCTGGTGCTCACCGTCGCGTTCTTCTCCTCGTGCTGCTGCTGCTCGCTGCCCGACCGCTCACGGTCGGCGACCGACATCGCAGCTAGTGAGCCATGTCGCTCAAGCGCTTCCACGTCGTCTTCATCGCGGCCTCGCGTGCTGCTCGGCCGTCGTGTTCGGCGCCTGGTGCTTCGCGAGCGGCGCCGAACGGCGCCGGGGGCATCGTCGCCGGGGCGGCGTCCGTGCTCGTCGGGCTCGGGCTCGTCGTCTACGGGCCTGGTTCCTGAAGAAGATGCGAGGCCATGAGCCGGAGTGATCGGGTCGTCGCGACGATCATCGCCGCTGGTCGCTGTTCTGGCGCTCGCCGTCGCCGCTCCGGCGCTCGCGTGCGCGACCTGCTTCGGCGACGCCGAGGGGCCGATGATCGACGCCGCGCGCGCTCGGCATGTGGCTGCTGCTCGGCGTGACGTTCGCGGTCCAGGGCGGCTTCGTCGCCTTCTTCCTTTATCTGCGCCGCCAGGCCCGCCGGGCCCAGCACCAGGCGCTCGACGACGAATGGTCCCGGCTGCAGCGCACGCACGATCGGGCGTGGAGGAACGTCTAACCCATGGGCAACTGGTTCACGCTGCCGCGTCTTGCCTCGCAGCACGGGGCGGCCCTCGATCACACCAACGACGTCGTGCATTGGGTGATGCTGGTGCTGTTCGTCGGCTGGAGCCTGTTCTTCCTCTACGTGCTGTGGCGCTTCCGCGCCAGGCGCAACCCGGTCGCCGACCACGAGGGCGTCACCAGCCACACCTCGACCTGGCTCGAGGGCGCGGTGGCCGTCGTCGAAGCGATCCTGCTGATCGGCTTCTCGATCCCGCTCTGGGCCGAGCGCGTGGCGGGCTTCCCCGCGCCGCAGGACGCGATCGCGCGTGCGCGTGGTCGGCCGAGCAGTTCGCGTGGAACATCCACTACCCCGGCCCCGACGGCGTCTTCGGCAAGACCGACGTCGACGCTGGTCGACACGCAGTCGAACCCGCTCGGGCTCGACCGCAGCGATCCCGGCGGCGAAGGACGACGTCACCACGTCAACCAGCTCCACCTGCCGGTCGGCAAGCCCGGTGCTCGTCCACCTCAGCAGCAAGGACGTGATCCACTCGTTCGCCCTGCAGGAGATGCGCGTCAAGCAGGACGCGATCCCGGGCATCGATGACGCCGGTCTGGTTCGTGCCGACCGTCACCACCGAGGAGATGCGGCAGCGCACGGGCAACCCGGAGTTCGGCTACGAGATCTCGTGCGCCCAGCTGTGCGGGCTCGGCCACTACCGGATGAAGGGCTACGTCACGATCCACACGCCCGAGGACTTCCAGAAGTGGATGGACGAGCGCGAGGCAGAGCTCACCGCCAGCGAGTCGGAGGAAGACTCGGTCTGGAAGTAGGCCGCCAGGACGCGGCCGGCGCCGTCAGCCCTCGTACGGCTTCGACAGGAACGCCTCGGCGCGCTGGCGGACCGTCTCGTCGGCGGAGCCCTTCCGCAGCTCGAGGAGCCGCGCCTGGATCGGCTCGCGCTCGGCCGAGCCCTCCTTCACCTTCTTGCGCAGCACCATCACGACCAGCTGGTACTTGAGGTCCGGGAGCACCAGCAGCCCGGGCAGGTCGGTCAGCAGCCGCGGCAGCGGACGCGCCTCGATGTCGCGGACGAACGCCGCCATCTCCGTGAAGGTGAGGGCGTTCTTGCCCTGGTGGACGAGCGTCGAGCTGCTGTCGTCCGGCTCCTGCTCCGACACGGGGCGATGGTACCACCCCGCGGCCGTCGCCCTAGCCGCCGCCGCCTTCGTCCGCCTCGGCGCCCTCGTGGAGCTCGATGGCGAGCGTGCGCTCCGCCCCCGCGGGAAGCGCCACGCTGCGCGTGCGGCCGCAGGCGGGGCAGGCGGCCTCCGTGGTGGTCATCGGCAGCTGCGACCGCACGTCCGTGCGGTCGTCGTAGTAGGTCACGTCGAACGCCGCGCCGCACTCCGGGCACAGATGCGGCTCGCTCTTCCGGGCACGGGCCTCTGCTGGCACCGGGGCCTCCGCGACGCCCGAGTCTAACCACGCCCCGGCTCGCGGCGCCAGCCCTTTTTTCGGTAGAATCCCCCACTTTCGCGGAGGTCGCGTTTCGCCATGAGATACCCCCGGGCCGCGCTCGCTTCCCTCGCCCTGCTCGCCGCCGCCCACTCCCAGGCTGCCCCACAGCCGCCCTGCGACCTGCTCTTCGCGGGCGGGCGCGTCGTGGACGGCACCGGCGCTCCCTGGTTCCGCGCCGACGTCTGCGTGGTCGGCGACCGCATCGCGGCCGTGGGCCGCCTCAGGGCGCCGACGGCGAAGCGGCGCATCGACGCCAGCCGGCTCGTCGTCGCCCCCGGCTTCATCGACATGCTCGGGCAGTCCGAGTACAACGTGCTCGTCGACTCGCGCGCCGCCAGCAAGATCACGCAGGGCATCACCACCGAGATCACGGGCGAGGGCTCGCTCGATCGCCCCGACCAACGCCCGCATGCTCGCCGACAACCGGGAGGTCTTCGAGCGCTACGGCGTCACGCCCGACTGGACGACGCTCGCCGGCTACTGGAAGGCCCTCGAGCGCGCCCGGCCGGCCATCAACCTCGGCACGTTCGTGGGCGCGGGCGGCGTCCGCAACCTGGTGATCGGCGAGAGCGACCGCCGGCCGACGCCGGACGAGCTGCGGCAGATGGAAGCGGCCGTCGCGCAGGCGATGGAGGAAGGCGCCCTCGGCCTCTCGCACCTCGCTCCATCTACGTGCCCGACCGCTTCGCCTCCACCGAGGAGATCGTCGCGCTGGCGAAGGTGGCGCGCCGCTACGGCGGCTCCTACATCACCCACCAGCGCTAGGAGTCGCTACGAGATCGACGCCAGCCTGGACGAGGTGTTCCGCATCGCGCGCGAGGCCGAGATTCCCGCGCAGATCTACCACCTGAAGACCTCGGGCCGGCCGCAACTGGGGACGCATGCCAGGCGGTGCTCGAGCGGCATCGAGCAGGCGCGCGCCGAGGGGCTCGACGTCACCGCCGACCAGTACCCCTACATCGCCGGGCACGAACTCGCTCGACGCGAGCCTGCCGCTGTGGGTGCGCGACGGCGGCCGCGACAAGATGATCGAGCGCGCTCAAGGACCCGGCGCTGCGCGCGCGCGTGAAGGCCGACGTCGCGCGCGAGGACCGCTCCTGGGAGAACCAGTACCTGGGCTCCGGCGGCGCCGGGCGGAGTGCTGATCGTGAGCGTCGCTGAACCCCGCGCTCAAGAAGTACGAGGGCCGACGCTCGAGCAGATCGCGAAGGACGAGGGCAAGGACCCGCTGGACGTGATCATGGACATCGTGATCGCCGACCGCGCGCAACACCGTCCAACGTCATCTTCATGATGAACGAGGACGACGTGCGGGCTCGCGCTCCGGCACCCGCTGGTGTCGATGTGCACCGACTCCGGCGCCATGGCGACGGACGGCATCTTCTCGCACGAGCGCTCGCACCCGCGCGCCTGGGGCTCGGCCGCCGCGCATCCTCGGCCGCTACGTGCGCGAGGAGAAGCTGCTGCCGCTCGAGGAGGCGATCCGCAAGATGACCTCGCTGCCCGCCTCGCGGATGGGCCTCGCCGAGCGCGGGATCCTGCGGCCGGGCATGCTGGCCGACCTGGTGGCCTTCGACCCCGAGACGGTGAACGACAGGCCACCTTCGAGAACCCGCTGCAGTACAGCGAGGGGATCCCGTACGTGGCGGTGAACGGCCAGCTGGTGGTCGACGGCGGCCAGATCACCGCGGCGCGTCCCGGACGCCCGCTCTTCGGGCCCGGCTATCGCGGGCGCTGACCACTTTGACTCATTGACCGGCGGCTGTGGCGGACGCTAGCCTTATCGACGCGTGCAGTATCTTTCGATTCGCTACACCGAACGGCTCGCCGAGGCGGGCATCGAATTATCGGTCGGAAGCGTCGGTGACTCGTACGACAACGCCCTCGCGGAGAGCGTCATCGGCCTGTTCAAGACCGAGGTGATCCGGCGGCGTGGACCTTGGCGCAACATCGACGCGGTCGAGTTCGCCGTGCTCGACGTGGGTCGACTGGTTCAACAACCGCCGTCTGCTCGAACCCATCGACTACGTCCCGCCTAGTGGAGTATGAAGCAGCCTACTATCGGACTCAGAGCACCCCAGTCGCCGTGGCTGGACTCATGTAACCGAGTCTCTTGAGAAAGCCGGGGCGGTTCACTCACGTTGTCCGCGAAGTGATATAGCGCGGACTGGAGTCGATCGAGCGCGACCAGGGCCGCAAGTAGACACGAAAGGCCGGCCCTTGGTGGAGCAGCCGGCCCAGGGTGGGAGAGGCATACTTCCCTTGGTCGCAGCCGCAGCGTGGTAACCGCCGGGAGTTTTTCTAGGGCTGCAGGCTCAAGTCCCGTCACAGTGACGGGCGGGTGGGACCCGGATCGAGGTGGCGCAGACCGCCTAGGGCTGGCCGGACAGGGATCGACCTCGCTCAAGCTTGTCGACGGCACCGGGCAAGCATCACGGCCGCTCCCAGGTGAGGGCAAAGATCTCGTTCACGCTCGCATTGCGGAGGGCGAGCGTCGCTCCGTCCGGCGTCACCCCGGTCCAGGTTCCGAAGTGATAGAACGCGGGCTGGAAATCCTTGGCGTCGTTCACGACTTCGGGTGCTGCCGTCGGTCGTCCGGATGCGGGTCAGGCCCGCGCCGGCGGCCACGAAGACGTGCCGGCCATCGCGGCTCCAGTTCGGCCAGGCGACGCCGTTCGGCTGCGCGCTGAAGAGGACGCGCCAACGGCCCGACTCCAAGTCGTGGAGCATCAGCCGGGACGCATCGGCCGAGAGGGCGACGAGGGAGCGCCCGTCCGGGGACCAGCGCGGGCTCGAGAGGTCGTCCGAGCCGGCGACGTCGGTGAGCTGGTTCGTCTCGAGGTCGAGGAGACGGATACGCATCTCCGTTCTTCTCCCTCCGAAAGTCCCGACCGCGAGCCTCCGGCCGTCGGGGGACCAGCTTGCCTCGCTCCATTTGTCGATCGGCAGCTTTCGCGCCGCTCCCCCGGAGGCCGGCACCAGATGGATCTCTTCCGGGCCGGGCCCCAGCGCCGTGAACACCACCTGCGTTCCGTCCGGGGACAGCCGGGGGAGTGTGGCCGTGACCGGCGGGAAAGTGAGCTGGAGCTTCTGGCTCCCGTCCACTCGCGAGCGCCAGAGGCTACCCTCGGGATACGTCGTATAGACGATCCACTGGCCGTCGCGCGAGAAGTCCACTTCGTGGGCCGACATGCCGCCGAGGAAGGGGACGAAGAGCCGCGACGCGGCGTCGTAGCGAACGAGCTCGCCCTGCGGCTTCCAGCCCACCGCGAAAAGGCTGCGCCCGTCACGGCCGGGCGCCGGCGCGAAGAACTGCATCACGCCTTCGGTGAGCTGAACCGGCCCGGCGGGGCGCCCGAAGCTCCACCGCTCCGTCTCGGCCATGGCCCAGAGGTCCGCCCGGCGATTCCCCGCTTCGAAGACGAAGGTCCGCCCGTCGGGCGTCCACCGTCCACAGCAGGACGAACGATCGAAGCCGGGCAGGACGCGGCGGGCCTCGCCGGTGTCCACCCGGTACTCCCAAAGCTCCGACCGGCGGAGCACCGTATGCTCCTTCACGGTGAGCCGCACGCGCTTGCCGTCCGGAGACCAGGAGGGCGAGTGGAGGAACCCGCCCGCGGTCCAGGCCTTGCGCTCATCCGAGCCGTCCGCATTGGCGAAAAGGAGTTCGCGATCCCGGGTCACCGCGATCCTCTCGGCCGTGGGCGACCAGGCGGCCGAGTTGGCGCGCAGGTCGCCGACGCGCCGGGGCGTTCCCCCCACCGTCGGGAAGATCCATAGCTCGCCGGGCTGGCCCCAGCCGACGTCGACCATCACGACGAGCAGATCGGCGCCGTCGCGCGGACACGTCCATCAACAGGGGCTGGTGCGGCAACGGTATCGGAAGAGGCAGCACCTCGCCCCCCGAGGCGGTCACGTACATGAGCCGGGTGAATCCGGCGTTGCCGGAGTCGTTGTAGTAGACGCGGGCGCCGTCGGTCACGGGCCCCCCATCGATCCAGGGACCGAACTTCTCCACGCGGTCCGAAGTGATCTGCCGGTAGTCCGTCACCTTCGGGATGGCGGGAGGGATGGCTTGAAGGAGCGCCAGTGCCCCGACGGCCAGGGCCGCTACGACCATGGCCCCCAGCGCGACCCACCTCCGCCGCCTCGACGGGAGCGGCTCCGTGGAGATCGGCGCGAGCACGCTCCGGCCTTCGCCCGGCTCCACGCGTTTCGGCTCCCCGGAGTCGCGCTGGAGGCGCTTCAAGTCGGCGAGCAGGTCCTTCGCCGTCTGGTACCGGACGTCGCGGTCCTTCTCGAGCGCCTTGGCCACGATCAGGTCGATCTGCGGCGGCAGCTCCGCGTTCACGACTGAGGGAGGCGCCGGCCGACGGTTCAAGATCGCCTCGAAGAGAACCGCGGTGCTGTCCCCGTCGAAGGCCGGCCGGCCCGTTGCCATCTCGAACAGCACCGTGCCGAACGAGAAGAGGTCGGTACGGGCGTCCAGCTTCTCTCCGCGCGCCTGCTCGGGAGACATGTAGGCGACGGTCCCGAGCACGGCTCCGGAGCGGGTGGCCATCTCCTCGTCTTTCGTCAGGGTGAGCGAGCCTTCGACACGGTCCGTCACCACCTTCGCGAGCCCGAAGTCCAGGAGCTTCACCTGCTCGCGGTCGGTCACGAAGACGTTCGCGGGCTTCACGTCGCGGTGCACGATGCCCTGTTCGTGCGCGGCATCGAGCGCCTCCACGATCTGCAGCGACAACCGCAACACGGTCTCGAGCGGCAGCGGCTTGCCGCCGACCCGATGCTTGAGGGTGCGCCCCTTCAGCAGCTCGAGCACGATGAAGGGGCGGCCTTCATCCTCCCCGAGGTCGAAGACGACGCAGATGTTCGGGTGATCGAGTGCGGAGGCAGCCCGCGCCTCGCGCCGAAATCGCTCGAGAGCGAGCGGATCCTGGGCGAGGCTGTCGGGGAGGAACTTGAGCGCCACCTCGCGGCCCAGACGGAGGTCGCGCGCCCGGTAGACGACACCCATGCCGCCGCCTCCCAGCTTCTCGAAGACGCGGTAGTGGGAAACCGTCTTGCCTTCCATGTTCGGGAACTCGATGGGTGAGCGAGCCGAGTGGATTGTACTCGCCCCCATCGTGGCGGACAGCGGGCGAAGGTCGTGCGGGAAGCGGATTGGCGTCTACGTGGCGCGGCTGCGGTAGCGGTCCAGCGCCACCGCCAGTACGATGATGACGCCGATGATGATCTCCTGGATGTAGTTCGGCCAGCCCATCTGCTGGCTGCCGTTGCGCAGGAAGGCCATGATCAGCGCGCCGACCATGGCGCCCAGGATGCTGCCCTCGCCGCCGGAGAGGCTGCCGCCTCCGATCACCACCGCGGCGATCACGTCGAGCTCGGTGCCGATGGCGACGGTGGGATCCCCTTGGGCGGGGCTTGTCCTGCTGCGATGAGCGCAAGCCGAGGTGTTCGAGGATTCTGCCGATTGCGTGCTGATCGCTCACGAAGGCGCGCTGACCTCTTTGACTCATTGACCGGCGGCTGTGGCGGACGCTAGCCTTGTGGGCTTGGGTCCTCACCGCTCCCCGTGCCGGCGAGCCCCGCAGCGGCGGCTCGCGCCCTGCCTCGCGGCTCTCGCCGCCGGCTTCGCCCTCGCCACCAACGCGGGCGCGCAGACGGCGACGTCCCCGGCCGAGGGGCTCCGGCCGCGGCCGGCCAACGCCGACGGGCGCAAGTACCCGCCGCGCGTCTACGAGACGCGGCGCCTCGCAGGGCAAGCCGCCCGACGATCGACGGCCGGCTCGACGACGCCGCGTGGAAGGAGGGCGAGTGGGCCGGCGACTACACGCAGCAGCGCCCGTCCGAGGGCGCCCCGCCCTCGCAGCCGACCGAGCTCAAGATCCTCTACGACGACAAGCACCTCTACTTCGCGATCCGCGCCTACGACGATCCCGGCCAAGGTCCACCGCTACCCGGGCCGGCGCGACGACTTCCAGGTACGCCGTGCGACATCGTCGGGGTCTGCTTCGACAGCTACAACGACAAGCGCACCGGCTTCGAGTTCGACCTGACCGCGGGCGGCAGCAAGATCGACCTGATCCTCGGCAACGGCGAGACGGAGTGGGACATGAGCTGGGACGCCGTCTGGGACGGCAAGGTCGGCCACGACGACGAAGGGCTGGACGGCGGAGTTCCGGGTCCCGCTCAACCAGCTGCGCTACGGGCCGCAGAAGGAGCAGGTCTGGGGCCTGCACGCCTGGCGCTGGATCGCCCGCAACCAGGAGGAGAGCCAGTGGCAGCTCATCCCGCGCCAGAACACCGGGCGCATGCACCAGCTCGGCGAGCTGCACGGGATCCGCGGGCTGCCGCCGCTCGCGGCACCTCGAGCTCCTGCCGCACGTCGTCGGGCAAGACGAGCTCGGGGCCGTCCGTCGCCGGACGACAGCCCCGACGCTCGCGGGCGCGCTCGGGCTCGACGCCAAGGTCGGGCTCACCACCAACTTCACGCTCGACGCGACCGTCAACCCCGACTTCGGCCAGGTCGAGGCCGACCCCTCGGTGGTGAACCTCACCGCGTACGAGACCTTCTTCGAGGAGAAGCGGCCGTTCTTCCTCGAAGGCCGCAAGATCCTGAGCTTCGACGCTCGAGGACCAGGACCAGCTCTTCTACTCGCGCCGCATCGGCCAGGCGCCGTCGCTACGTGCCGCTCGCCGGCGAGGGCGAGACCGCCGCAGATGCCCGAGAGCACGACGATCCTCGCGGCGCTCAAGGTCACGGGCAAGACCGCGGACGGGCTCTCCGTCGGCGTCCTGCAGAGCTTCACGCAGAAGGAGACGCGCGGACGTCTCCTCGCCGGCCGGCGCCCGCGAGCCGGTCGTCGAGCCCTTCAGCAGCTACACGGTCGGGCACGGCTGCAGAAGGACTGGGACAAGGGCAACACCATGCCTCGGCGCGATGCTCACGTCGACCCACCGCTGGATCGACGACCCCGCGCTCGAGTTCCTGCCGACCCAGGCGTTCACGGCGGGCGTCGACTTCTCGCGCTACTTCGAGGGACCGCGCCTGGCGTGCTCGACGGCGAGCGGCGTCCTCGAGCCACGTCGCAGGGCAGCCCCGAGGCCATCCGCGCGCTCCAGACGAACCCGGTGCACTACTACCAGCGGCCCGACGCGGAGCACCTCGGCGTGGACGCGAGCGCCCGCTCGCTCTCGGGCCACGGCGGCGTCGCTCCGCTTCGGCCGTCGGGCAAGGGCCGGCTCGCGGCTCGACGATCAGCTCCTCTGGTACTCGCCCGGCCTCGACCTCAACGACATCGGCTACCTGCGCCAGGCCGACGTCGTCGCGAACGAGGCTGCTCCTCGGCTGGTCGGAGCCTACGCCGAAGGGCGTCCCTTCCGCGAGTACTCCTTCCAGCTCTCGCGCGAGGACGAGTGGGACTTCGGCGGGCTCGCGACGAGCGCTCGGCGACGCGAGCTCGAGGCCTCGGCGCAGTTCCAGCAACAAGTGGCGGGCCGCGGCGAGCTTCGCTATCAAGAGCTCGTCGACACGCGCGTGCTGCGCGGCGGCCCTGCGCTCCGCTGGCGAGCGACTACTACGAGACCTCGCTGGAGTGGCGCAGCGACCCGTCGCGGCGCGCGTCGCTGTCGTTGCGCGGTGAGCGCGACTGGGCCCGCGAGGGCGGACTCGCGCGTCGTGGAACCTCGCGGGCAGCGTGAGCGCTGCGCCCGTCGAACCGCATCGTCGCTTGCCGGCCACGGGCGAGTACGACTGGCTGCTCGACGACCTGCAGTACGTCGCGACGCCGCCGACCCGGGCGGCGGCCCGCGCTACGTGCTCGGCCGCATCGACCAGGACGCCTGGAGCCTCACTCTCCGCGTGAACCTGGCGATCACGCCCGACCTGACCCTGCAGTACTACGGCAGCCCCTTCATCGGCACCGGCCGCTACACCGAGCCTCAGGAAGGCGACCGACACGCTGGCGCAGCAGTACGAGGACCGCTTCCACCGCTACGGCGCCCGACGAGATCGCGTACCGGCAGTCGGACAACAGCTACCTGGTGACGGAGGCGGGCGGGGCGCCCGCCTACTCGTTCGGCAACCCCGACTTCAGCTTCCGGCAGTTCCGCTCGAACCTGGTCGCGCGCTGGGAGTGGAAGCCCGGCTCGTCGCTCTACGTCGTCTGGTCGCAGGGTCGCACGGCCACGCTGCCGAGCTGGGAGCGACGTCGTTCGGCACGAACTGGAGCGAGCTGTGGGGCACGCAGCCCGACAACGTCTTCCTGGTGAAGCTGAGCTACTGGTTCTCGCCCTAGGCGCTGGGCGCGGTGGCCGCGGCCGGCACGCGCTTGCGCCGCAGCGCCGCCACGACGACGAGCTCCAGCACGAGGACGCCCAGGGCGGCCTTCAGCATCGGGCCCACGACCGAGGGCTTCTCGCGCGGCGGCAGGTAGACGTAGAACCACTGCGTGATGCCGCGGCGGTTGCCGCGCTCGCGCGCGGTGCCGTCCCAGACCGAGAACGCGACCGGGACGAACTGGCCCTCGGCGAACGACACGCTGGTGGTCGAGCGCAGGCTGCGCGCGAAGCTGGCGGACCAGACGCCTGCCTCGTAGCGGCCGCTCGCCTCGACCTCGCCGCCCTCGACGGCCGTCAGGCTCGTCGAGCCGCGGCCGGTGAACTGGTGCAGCTTCTGCGAGGCGAGCTCGAGGAACCAGACGTCGACGGGCTTGGACGCGTCGCCGAAGAGGAAGTACGGCTTCGTGACGCCCTCGGGGGCCGCGGCGGGAAGCTGGAGCGCTATGGCGTCCGAGAACTCGGCGGCGGGCGCCGTCCCCTCCGGCGCGGCTCCGGGCGCCTCGCCCCAGAAGTCGCCGCCGGCCTCCGAGCCGGATTTCGGCGCCGGCGACGCGGGAGCCACGGGCTGGCCCCAGATGTCCGTCTCGCCGCCGGCCGACTCCGCCGCCGCCGGGGCCGCGAGCTCCTCTTCCGCGAGCGGCACCTCGAGCGTCGGCGCGTTCGTCGCCTGTGTGTCGGCGCGCATGTCGTGCCAGCGCACCTCGAACGCGATCCGCTGCGAGTCGTAGACCGCGCGCACCTCGACGGCGTTCGCGGCGGGCGCGAAGGCGCGGCCCGGCTCCATGATCTGGCCGATCACCGGGAAGCGCGCGCTCGCGGCGCCCTCGAAGAGCGCCGCGCCCTTCGAGACGTCGATGTCGTCGTCGAGCGGCCGCGCCACGAGGAGCGTCGCGTAGCCGGGCGTGTCGGACTCGCCGAGCGAGTAGACGTAGTCGGTGAGCGCCCAGCGGTCGGGCTCGGTCACCGCGTCGAAGAAGGACGGCATCGGCGTGCCGTTCAAGCCGGTGCTGAAGGTGCGGAAGATGTCCTCGCGCCGCGGGCCGCCCCGGAAGGTCCAGCGCTGCGTGAGGTCGGCGGCACGGATCGGGTGGTTGAGGTCGTCCTTGAGCGTCGGGGCCGAGGGGCCCTCGCCGCGCCCGGCGTCGCCGTGGCAGCGGACGCAGCCGAGCGAGGTGTAGAGCTCCTTGCCCTTCGCGACCGTCTCCTGGGTCGAGGCCGGCGCCGAGCCGAGCGTGATCGGCTTGGGCGCCTGCGCGGGATCCGCGAAGCCCGCGAAGAACGTCTTCAGGTACTGCACCACGCCGTCCACCTCGGCGTCGGTCAGCTGCGGCCAGGCGGGCATCGAGGTGTACGGCATCCCCATTCGCACGACCCGCTTCAGGTCGTCGTCGGTGGGAAGCGCGCCCGAGGGCGTCGTGCGCAGCTTGAACTTGCCGCTCGCGAAGTCGCGCGGACGCGGCGAGAGGTGCGGGGCCGCGGGCCCTTCGCCGTCGCCCTTCTCGCCGTGGCACTGGGGGCAGTGCTGCTCGTAGACCTTCTTGCCCGCCTCGGCCGCGCCCTGGGCGCGGACGCGAGCCGGCAGCGACGGCGCGAGCACGAGTGCCAGGAGCAGCGCGACGCTGCGCGCGCGCATCAGTGCTGCTCCCCCGCGGCGCGCGGCCGCTGGCCGGTGTGGTCGTAGAGGAAGAGGATCACTTCCCAGATCTCCTCCTCCTTCAGGAACTTCTCCCAGGCCGGCATCGCCGAGTCCCAGGGCCCGCCCTCGGCCGGCAGCCCCGGGCCGCCCTTGGCGATGCGCCAGAACAGGAAGTTCTCCTCCAGCTGCGCGATCGTGCCGGAATCGGTGAAATTGGTCGGGATCGGGTTGAGGCCGTGCGCGTACATGCCGTCGCCGGCCATCGCGTCGCCGTGGCAGAAGTGGCAGTTCCGGTAGTAGGTCTTGCGCCCGTTCTCGACGTGGGCGCGGAAGGCGGCCGGGTCCTTCGTCTCCAGCTCGCGCAGCGGGTTGTGGCCGCGGATCAGGTCGATCGTCTTGTCGCCGAACGGGATCGTGTCCGGCGGCGCGGGGTGGACCGTGCGGCCGAACGCCGGGGCCTCGAGCTTCTCCTGGCCGCCGAACCAGGCGCCGGCCGCGGCCAGCGCCGGCAGCAGCACGAGCACCGCCGCCAGCAGCGGCCGCAGCCGCTCCTCGTTCACGAGCGCCACGAGCGGCCCCAGGAACTCCTCACGCCGCACGGCGCTCGAGCTCACGTAGGCCATGAGCGCGAGCGCCGCGATGAACATGTAGATCACCACGACCGAGAACGGGATCGGCGTCACGAAGCCGAAGCGCAGGAAGGCGTAGATCGAGGCGAAGCAGGCGAGCGCCCAGGCGAAGCTCCTGGCGCGCCGCAGCCGCAGCAGCACGAACAGCACGACGATCGCGAGGACGACGGGCCAGCGCAGGAAGCCGAGCGGCATCGCCTAGTCCTTGGCCTGCGCGTCGGCCGCGGCCGCCTCGAGCGGCCAGACCTTCGACTGTAGCGTCACCGTCACCTTGCCGCCCTGGGCCTGCAGGTACGCGATCACGGCGAGGATCTCCTGGTCGCTGAGCCCGATCGGGGGCTTGTTGATCACGGGCATCCCGGGGTTGAAGCCCGGCACGATGAACACGTTCGGGTCGTAGATCGACTCCGCCAGATAGGCGACGTCGCCGTGCCCCGGCCGGCGGGTGGCCGCGCGCGCGCCGATCCCGGCGAGGTCGGGGAAGCGCAAAGCGCCCGACTTGCCGATGGTGTGGCAGGTCGTGCAGAGCCCCTTGCCTTCCATGATGTCCTGGCCGGCCTTGACGAGCTCGTCGGCCGTCATCTCCTTCTTGAGCTCGGTCTCCTTCGGCGGCTGGACCTCCTTCTGCGGCACGAGCTGCCCGACGACCGTGTAGAAGCCGGTGGCGCCGACGATCAGCACCAGGATCCGCAGCCCGACCGGGATCCTCACGCGTTCTCCTTCGCGTGGCCGGACTTGTGATCGGAGAGGCTCGCGAGCCAGAACACGAAGCCGATCAGCAGGAAGAACAGCAGCACCGTGACCGAGACCACCTGCGTGGCGAAGCCGAGCGTCGGAGTGAACGCGTCGACCGAGGTGTCGCGCATCACGCCGTAGACGTGCCAGTGCTGGCGCAGGCCCGAGCGCACGTAGCCCATCAGACCCATCAGCCAGGTGAAGGTGACGGCCAGGAAGATCAGCACGTACTGCGAGATCGGGTGGATGCGGCCCCAGTGCGTCTCGCCCAGGCTCTTCGCGTTGCGGTACATGAGCACGTCGATCGCGGTGATCGTGACCATCGCGAACAGCACCGAGCCCACCTGCGGCACCGAGAGGCCGATGCGCACCTTGGCCTCGACGAAGTAGCCGTAGATGCCGAGGAACAGCACGAACGCCCCGACCAGGAACGCGATCGCGAACTGCAGCGCGTTGCCGAGCTTCGCCC
This sequence comes from uncultured Acidobacteriota bacterium, assembly GCA_963744315.1. GTDB lineage: Bacteria > Acidobacteriota > Vicinamibacteria > Fen-336 > Fen-336 > DATBSL01. The sequence goes on along the minus strand of CAVUTB010000004.1, from coordinate 292,674 downwards.
ACGACACCGTCGGCGTGCGCCCCGAGCGGCGGTAGAGCAGGAAGCTCACGTAGGTGGTCAGGATCAGGAGGTTGACCGCGGTGTTCTTGGCCGACATCACGCCGAAGTAGCCGAGCTGCGGGTGGGCGCCTCCGCCCATCGCGCGCGTCTCGGAGACCGTCGCGATGATCGAGCGCGGCGTCGCCCAGACCGCGAAGCAGAGCGCGATCAGGATCAGCAGGAACTTGATGTAGCCCTGGAAGCGCTCGGAGGCCTGCACGCGGCCCATCCCGAGCCAGAGGTAGTAGTTGGCGGCCAGGAACAGGTTGCCGATCAGCACCGCCTGGATGATGAAGAGCCACGAGAAGGCGCCGCCCATCATCGTGAGCCCGAGCGTCTGCGAGTAGGCGTAGATCTCGGACGCCAGCCAGTAGCCGGCGAAGGGCAGCGGCAGGAACGCGCAGATCGCGACGAAGTTGCCGATGTAGCCCATCCAGTCGTAGTGGGCGCGCTCCTCGTCGCTCGTCGCGTTCAGGAACTTGAAGGCCGCGTAGGCCGCCGCGACCGAGCCGCCGAAGGCGACGTTCGCGATGATGCGGTGGATGTTGATCGGCATCCACGTGTAGTTGTGGACGGCCGCCCATGTGCTGATCACCGCGCCCGACTCCGACACGCCCGCGGGCGTCGTCATGAAGGTGAGCCACGAGTTGGCGATCAGCATGATCGCGGTGCCGACGATGTTCAGCCCGAGCCCGAGCAGCAGGTGCGTGACGGGCGAGAACTTCCCCCAGCCGTAGTAGTACGTGTACAGGAAGAACGCCTCGGCGAAGAACAGCAGCACGTAGGGCGCGAACGTCGGCGAGAACACGTGCATCAGGTAGTTCATGAACTTCGGGTAGAGCAGCACCAGCATGAAGAGCAGGAACGCCCCGAAGGTCGCGGTGAGCGAGAACGACACCGACAAGAGCTTGGTGAACTCGTGCGCGAGCTCGTCGTAGCGCTCGTCGCCGTTCAGCCAGCCGATGAACTCGATGATGAGCGCGAAGAGCGGCACCGCCAGCACGAAGGCGGCGAACAGCAGGTGGAGCTGAGCCAGCACCCAGACGGCGACGCGGCTGCCGACGCCCGGAAAGCGCCTGTAGGTCTCCTCCTGGTACGGCTTCTCGCGGTCGGCCTTGGCCTTGGCGGCGGCCTCGTCCTGCTCGGCCTGCAGGCGCGGCGTCACCTGGACCTGGTCGGAGCGCTCCGGCGCGCGGTACTCGCGGCTCAGCACGAAGCGCACGAGGCCGACGGTGGCCGCGAAGGCGATCGCCACCACGACCAGCGAGGTCACGGCGATCTTCGCGTTCAGGCGGGGCGTCACTTGGCCGCCCCCTGGGCCTGGCGCTCCTGCTGCAGCTGGCGGACGTGGGCGATGATCGCCCAGCGATCGGCCGGCGGGACCTGCCAGCGGTAGTTCGGCATCAGCCCCTGGCCGTTCGTGATCACCGTGAAGATGTGGCCGTCGGTCGCGGTCAGCACCTTGGGGTCGTGGATCGACGTCGTCGGCACGCCGCCGCGCTCGGCGAGGACGCCCTTGCCGTCGCCGCGCGCGTCGTGGCAGGGCCGGCAGTAGATGCCGTAGCGGTCGGCGCCGCGCGCGAGCAGCTCCGGCGTCGACTCGACGGGCGAATGCGCGACGTCGGCGCCGGCCGCGTCCTTCCCTTCGAAGTAGGCCCGGTCCTCGCGCAGCTCGCCGCGCGCGACCGTCCCCGGCACCGGCGCGCGCATCGAGGCGCCGTCGTAGAAGAAGTCGCTCTCCGACTGCGGTCGGGCCTTGGGCTGCTGGTCCATGTTGGGGTTCGGGTGGATCGGCGGGCTTGGTCGAGGTCATGCCGCGGCAGCCCGCGAGCACGAGCACGGCCACGAGCAGCAGCCGGCGCTCAGGCATGCTTGTCCTCGCCCCCGGCCGGCTCGGCCTTCGCGAGCGCGGGGTGCGGATTGCGCAGCCGCGCCTGGTAGGTCGTGCGCGGGCGCGTGTTGAGGTCCTCGAGCAGCGCGTAGGTGCGGTCGCTCGCGCGCGCCTTGGAGACGCGGCTCTGCCAGGTCGACGAGGTCGCCGAACTGGATCGCCTCCGCCGGGCACGCCTGCTGGCAGGCGGTCTTGGCGTCGCCGTCCTTGAGCTCGCGGCCGCCCAGGCGCGCGTCGATCTTGGCCGAGCTCAGGCGCTGCACGCAGTAGGTGCACTTCTCCATCACGCCGCGCGAGCGCACCGTCACGTCCGGGTTGTTGGCGAGCTTGAGGACGCGCGGCGTGTCCTTCGTGTAGTTGAAGAAGTTGAAGCGCCGCACCTTGTACGGACAGTTGTTCGAGCAGTAGCGCGTGCCGATGCAGCGGTTGTAGACCATCGCGTTCAGGCCTTCCGCGTCGTGCACGGTGGCCGCGACCGGGCACACCTGCTCGCACGGGGCGTTCTCGCACTGCATGCACGGCACCGGCTGGAACGCGGCGCCCGGGTCGGCGGGCTCGCCGGTGAAGTAGCGGTCGATCCGCAGCCACGCCATCTCGCGGCCGCGGCGCACCTGGTCCTTGCCGACGACCGGGATGTTGTTCTCGCTCTGGCAGGCGACGGCGCAGGCGTTGCAGCCGGTGCAGGCGTTGAGGTCGATCACCATCCCCCACTGCGGCGACTTCTTGTACTCGTGCTCGGTCCACAGCGAGAAGAGCGGGCGTCTCCTCGGTTCGCGAAGCGCGGCTCCTGCTGGTAGTGCGCGAGCGTCGCCTCGCGGATGAGCTTGCGGCCCTCCATCGAGCCGTGCTCCTGGGTCTGGGCGATGTCGGAGCGGCGCCCCGCGGGCGCCAGCTTCACGTCCGTGACGAGGTCCGCGGCCGCCCCGGTGCGCAGCGCGAACGCGTCGAAGCCGACGCCGTTGCCGACACGGCCCGCCTTGGTCCGGCCGTAGCCGAGGTAGAGCACGAGCGTGCCGTCGGCCAGCCCGGGCACGCGCTGGATCGGCAGCTCGAGGCTCTTGCCCGCGACCTCGACCCGGACGACGTCCTCGTCCTTCAGGCCTTTCGCGGCGGCGGTCGCCGGGCTCACCAGCAGCGGGTTGTCCCACGTCACCTTGGTGATCGCGTCGGGCAGCTCGTGCAGCCACGCGTTGTTCGCGTTGCCGCCGGCCTCGAGCTTCGGGCAGGCCTGGAACACGAGCTCCAGCTCGCTCGCACCCGCCGCGGCGGAGGCCGTCGCGAGCTCGCCGAGCGTCCCCGGCTTGAGCTCGAGCTTCACGCCCGGCTGCGCGCTCTCCGGCAGCACGCCGTCGTGGAGCACGCGGTTCCAGCGCTTCTCGAAGTCGGCCTCGCCCAGCAGACCGCGCCAGGTGGCCTGGACGAGGTCGTAGCCGGGCCGGTCTTCGCCGCTCGCCATGAGCGCGACCAGCTCGAGCGCGCTCTTCGCGCCGTAGAGCGGCAGGATCAGCGGCTGCACGACGCTCAGCGTGCCGCAGCGCGCGCGCGCGTCGCCCCAGGACTCGAGGAAGTGCGCGCTCGGGACGTGCCACGACGCGAGCGCCGCGGTCTCGTCGACGTGGCTGCCGAAGTGGACGAGCTCCTCGGCCTTGGCGGCCGCCGCCTTCCAGTCGAGGTCGGCCGGCGCGTCGTACGCGGGATTGGCGCCCAGCACGACGAGCGTCGCCACCTTGCCGTCGCGCAGGGCGGAGGTGAGCTCCGCGAAGGCGGCCGGCGACGGCAGCAGCGCGTCGGTCGGCTCGCGGTACTCCACGGTCGCGGGCACGTTGCCGAGCGCCGCGTTCAGCGCCACGACTGCGGCGTGCACGGCCGCCGGCTGGCGCGGCCCCGCCACGATCACGGACGTGCCCTTGTTCGCGAGCAGGTCCTCGGCCAGCGCGTGGAGCCAGGCCGCGTCCAGGCCCGGCACTTCGGGAGCCGCGGCCGCGTCGATCGCGAGGCCGCCCTTCTTGAGCTCGGCCGCGAGCGCCGCCACGAAGCCCGGAATCAGGCGGGCCGGGAGCCGCAGCCTGTGGTCCGCGTTGGCGCCGGTGATCGAGAAGACGGCCTCGACGGCCCACAGCCGGTTCATGGCGTCGCCGGGCGCCGAGACGCGGCGGCCGCCCGCGAAGCCGCGCGTGTGCCGGATCATCTCCGGGTCGGCGTGCAGCAGGTCGGCGTCGATCGCGAGGATCGCCTTCGCCTTGTCGAGGTGGTGGACCGGCAGCAGCGCGCGGCCGGCGGCGCGCGCGACGCCGGCGAGCGCGTTCGCCTCCGACACGGGCGCGTATCCCACGACGCGCGCCTTCGGGTAGGCCTTCTGGAGCTCGGCGAGCTGGCGCGCGAGCGTCGGCGAGGCCGAGGGCGCGGCGACGATCGCGAGCCTGTCGCCTCCGTCCGCGGCGTGCAGCTTCGCGCGCTCCTTCCAGGCCGCGACGAAGTCGCTCCACGACGAGGCCTGCGCCGCGCTTCAGCACCTGCTGCGAGCGGTCCGGGTCGTAGAGGTCGAGCACGCGCTGCCTGCACGCGAGCGCTCGACGCGCCGAGGCTCGCCGGGTGCAGCTCGTTGCCCTCGAGCTTGGTCGGGCGGCCCTCGTGGCTCTCGACCACGAGCCCGTAGGCGCTCGTCCCGTTCGGCATCGAGGTGGCGTAGTGCCGCGGCACGCCGGGCATGATCTGCTCGGGCGGCTCGACGTACGGGACGATGTGCTCCTCGGGGCGCCGGCACGCGACGAGGCCGGCCGCGCCGGCGGACGCGCCGAGCAGCGTCAGCACCGTGCGCCGGCTGACACCCTCGGGCGCCTCGGACGCGCCCTCGGGGAACTCGCGCTCGCGGAACGCGCGCGACTCGGGGCTCTCTTCGAGCTCGCCGAGGCTGCGCCAGTGCTCGGCGCTCACCGGTGGCACCCCGAGCAGTCGGTCGGCGGATGGACGGGGCGCAACGACGCGATCTGGCGCGCCCGCGCTTCGGGGTCCCGGGCCGGCTTCCACGTCATGTTCGTGATCTCCGAGAGCGGCCGCAGGTTCGGCGTCGGATTGCGGTGGCAGTCGAGGCACCAGCCCATGGAGAGCGGCTCGACCTGGTGCACGACCTCCATCTCTTCCACGTGCCCGTGGCAGCTCACGCAGCCGACGCCGGCGCCCACGTGGGCGCGGTGGTTGAAGTACGCGTACTCGCCGATCTTGTGCACGCGCAGCCAGCGCATCGGCTTGCCGCTCTTCAGGCTGTCGCGGATCGGGGCGAGCGACTCGGCGTTGCGCGCGACCAGCAGGTGGCAGTTCATGCACACCTGGGTCGGCGGCACGTTGGCGACCGCCGACTTCTCGACCGAGACGTGGCAGTAGCGGCAGTCGATCTGCATCTCGCCCGCGTGGAGCTTGTGGCTGTAGGGAACGGGCTGCACCGGCTGGTAGCCGACGTCGGTGAATTGCGGGGAGCCGTAGTACCAGACGCCCGCGACGACCGCGGGAGGCACCACGAGGGCTGCCAACGCCACGACCAGGGGGAGCCGGTTAGCCGACTGGGGGAAGATCTGCGCCAAAGATGCCTACCCGCGTCCGCCGATCTCGATGAAGTACAGGTTGCCCTCCCCAAAATCGCCTGTGGTGGTTGAGCGGCGCCGAGAATACTTCGGCCGGAAAGGGGAATCAAGGCCGCTCAGTCGAGCTTCTGGCGGCCCAGCACGAGCGGAGCATCCTCCCCGAAATACTTGACGAGCAGGCGGCTCCAGCCCGGGTGCTTCCGGAACTCGGCGAGGTAGGCATCGAGCGATCGCCGCAGCTCGGCGTCCGCTTTTCGCACGCCCCAGGCGCTGCTCAGGGCCCCGCCGAGGCTGAGGCCGAGCTGCAGCTCCGGGATGCGGCGCCGCTGCTGCAGGTAGTCGACCACGTCGACGATCGCCGCGCCCGCTCGCCCGGTCTTGAGGGCCGCCAGCGCCTCCGGCACGTCGGCGACCTTCACGAGCGCGCTCGCGGGCACGCCGGCGCGATCGGCCGCCACCGCCCAGGTGGACTCGGGGACGATGGCGACTCGAGTCGCCAGCAGTGCGGCCGTGGTCGCGACCGGGGCCGCGGGCTTCAGGTTCACGACCACGCTGCGGGCCGGCAGCAGCTCCTCCGTGAACGCGATCGTGCGCCGGCGCTCGGGCGTGTCGTTGATCCCGGCGAGCAGGTCGCCGCGCCCCGCCAGCAGCATCGGGATCGCCTCTTCCCAGCGCACGACCGGGACGACCTCGAAGCGCAGCCCGTGCAGCCGCGCGTAGCCCTCGAGCACCTCGCGCTCGAAGCCGGGCGGCCCCTCCCCCGCCACCGTGAACCAGTTCTCGTCGTGCGCCGCCAGCACGCGCAGGGCGCCGCGCGCCTTCACCAGGGCGAGATCGGCCGCGAGGCTCGCGCCGGCCGCGGCGAGCGCGAGCGGGACGGCGATGCCGAAGAGAGCGCGTCGCCCCGGGCGCATCCGCGACATGTTAGCCCGGCCTGCCTCGTGGTAGGCTGACGCCCGAAGCCCCAAAAGGAGGAAGCTCTTGGAAATCCTGAGCGCCCTTTCCCGCTGGATCCACGTGCTCGCCGGCATCGTCTGGATCGGGATGCTGTACTTCTTCAACTTCGTCAACGGACCGTTCCAGGGGACGCAGGACGGCGAAACCAAGAAGAAGGTGAACCCCGAGCTGCTGCCGCGCGCGCTCTACTGGTTCCGCATGGGGCGCGGCGTGGACCTGGGTGACCGGCGTGATCCTGCTGCTGCTCGTGTTCTACCACGGCGGCATCACGTTCGATCCGGACGGCACCTGGGGCGTCGCGGCCTACGTGCGTGATCGCGGTCACCTTCCTCGCGCCCGTTCGTCTACGACGCGCTGCACAAGAGCCCGCTCGGGAAGGATCCGAAGACGTTCGGCGCCGTCGCGTTCGTGCTGGTCGCGGTGGTGGCGTTCCTGATGGCGCGCTGGGCCGGCTTCACCTACCGCAGCCTACAACATCCACCTGGCGGCGATGTTCGGCACGATCATGGCCTGCAACGTCTGGTTCCGGATCTGGCCGGCGCAGCAGAAGATCATCCGCGCGGTGAAGGACGGCACGGCTCCCGACGCCGCGCTCGTCGCACTCGCGGGCGCGCGCTCACGGCACAACACCTACATGTCGGTGCCGCTCGTCTGGGGCATGCTGAACGCGCACACGACGTACTTCGCCGGCGGCAACCTCGGCATCCCCGAGGCGTTCGCCTTCGTCGTCTTCCTGCTGGTGGTGCTGCTCGGCTGGCACGTCGTCTGGCACCTCTACAAGCGGGCCGGAAAGGTGAAGGGCTTCTAGCGAAGATCCGCCAGTCCGCGCGGATCTTCGCTTTCTGCGTTCCTGCTTCCGTCCTTGGCTGTCGTCCGTCTTCGCCCGTTGGCTATTTCGCGGGAGGCGCGGGTATCGGCACGGACGCGTGGTCGACCACGTACTGCCACTTTCCGCCGATCTTCTTGACCACGACGGTCGCGCGCCCCTTCATCGGGATCGGGTCCCCGCCGGCCTTCGGCACGACCGTCAAGGTCCAGTTGCCCCAGCCCAGCGACGTGTCTCCGGTCGTCTCGTAGGTCCCCGTGCTCGTGGCGTCCTTGACCGTGAACGTCGCGAGGAAGTCGGTAAACGATTTGCGAATGGCTTCCTTGCCCTTGAAGTCCCCGTCCGGGAAGTAGGCCACGGCCTCCGGCGCGTAGAGCGCCATCGTGGCCTCGAGATCGTTGGCTTTCATCGCCTTCACCCAGGCCTGATCGACGAGCTGCGCGCCGTGCTCGGCCGCCGCCAGCGGTGTGGCGAGGGCGAGCAGGCTCAGCCCGAGCGCCCTGCGAATGACGTTCATCGGCTCCTCCAGTTTTCCATGATCGTGGGACGGCATCAGCAAGAGGTGTTCGAGGACCCGGCCTAGCCTCTACTTTTGTCTTGCCGTGTGAAACCAATACTTGCCCGGTCGCAAATGTCGTGTTGCCCGAAGCATCCGTGCTCCTGTAACGCACTGTATAAACGCGCCCACTGCCGGCCCCGGCGCGCTCAGCGCGCAACAAGAAAGAGCGGTCATCGGTCCCGAACGCCGCACCTTGGATGTCGTTTACCGTATCCCCGTCCCCCAAGCCATTGTCCGGTTCCGAGCTGGTAATCGACACCAGCACCACGGTTGGAGCGGCGTTGCAGGTGTCGGACGTAACAATCGTCGCCGTGACCAGGACGAGCCGATGGTTCGGCGGCCAAAGCACATTGGGTGAAAGCATGAAGCTCAGCGTGGGTGGAGTCGTATCCTGCACCCTGACCACCACGCTGTCGCTCGCCGTGCCACCGAGGCCATCGCTCACTGTGAGGGTGAACGTGTGAGTCCCTGGTTGTAGCGCTAGATTGACCGTCGCAGCGGTACCTACGACCTGGCCGGTGCCGTCTTTCCATTCGAAGCTGAGCGAGTCGCCGTCGGGGTCCGACGAGCCAGATCCATCCAGTTGCACTGCCGTGCCGGTCGGACCGGCACACTCGATGGTCTGGTCGTTCCCTGCGTCGGCGAGGCGGCGAGAGGTTGGCCAGGTTCACGCGTCGACTGAGGATGTCGAAGTTGCCCGGAGTGTCGTCCTGCCAGACGAAGCTGCCAGCGCCGCTGCCATCCAGAACCAACCGTGGGTGTAGAGACTCGCCGGTGTTGCTGGAAACATTGCTCGCGCTTGAAAAGGTGATCCCGCCGTCGGTCGAGCGCCTGGCGAGGAGTTCCGCGTTGCCCAACGTGTCATCCGCCCAGCCCACGAGGACGTTGAAGCTGCCATCGAAAGCGACGGTCGGGGACTCCGAGGTGCCCGAGTTGCTCGGAGACATTGATCGCGCTGGAGAAGGTGATCCCCCCGTCGGTCGAGTGCCTGGCGAGGATCTCCTTGTTCCCCGATGTGTCATCCGACCAGACGACGTGGACGTTGTTGCCATCGAACGCCACGGCCGGGGACTCCCGAGGCGCCCTGTCGTGAAGGAAACATTGAGCGCGCTGGAGAAGGTGAACCCCCCGTCGGTCGAGCGCCTGGCGAGGATCTCCTTGTTCCCCGAAGTGTCGTCCGTCCAGACGACGTCAAGGTTGTCTGCCATCGAGAGCCAGGGCCGGGGACTCCGAGGTGCCCGTGCTATTGGAAACATTGACTGCGCTCGAGAAGGTGAGTCCCCCGTCGGTCGAGCGCCTGGCGAGGATTTCCTTGCCGCCCGAGCCGTCATCCGCCCAGACCACGTGGATGCTGTTGCTGCCAGCGAGAGCCACGGCCGGGGAACTCGGGGTGCCCGTAGCGCCGGAAACATTGACCGCGCTCGAGAAGGTGAATCCCCCGTCGGTCGAGCGCTTGGCGAGGATCTCCCTGCTGCCCGAGCTGTCATCCACCCAGACCACATGGATGTTGTTGCTGCCATCGAGAGCCACGGCCGGGGACTCCGAGGTGCCCGTGTTGCTGGAGACATTGAACGTGCTCGAGAAGGTGATCCCCCCATCAGTCGAGCGCTTGGCGAGGACCTCCTTGTTCCCGGAGGTGTCATCCGCCCAAACTACGGAAGACGTTGAATCCGCCATCGAAAGCGACTGCGGGGAGCTCCGAGGTGCCCGGGTTTAGGGACAGATTGATCGGCTGGGAGAAGGCCTGCCCCAGTAAAGGCCAGCGCCAGAACCCAAGTAGTGAGACCTACGATTCCGTACCGGGTTGGGGAACCGCATGGATTACCTCCAGTCGATGGAGAGGGTGGCGGATGACGCTCGCTGCTCGATTCCCGTGATGGCTAGGCTTCGCAGCACCACCCGAATCCAGCCCGACGTCGGAGCATATCCCACTTCGGCGAGCGGGGTTCTCCGGCCTTCGAGTCGGTCGCGAGCGGTCGTGAGCCGGTCGAGGCGGGACCGGCGGCGCGGTCAGGATGCGGAGGTCGGAACCGAAGCCGTGGTCGAGGCGGCTCCACTGGACGGACAGGGGCGGGCCGCCGCGGTCGCCGCGGCGGTCTTCCTCCTGGCCCTCGCCGTCTACGGGCGGACGCTCGCACCCACCGTGACCCTGGTCGACAGCGGCGAGCTCATCGTCGCGGCGAGCCACCTGAGCGTCGCGCATCCTCCGGGCTTTCCCCTGTACTGCGTCCTCGCCCATCTGGCTACGCGCGTGCCCGTCGGCAGCGTCGCGGAGCGCGTCAACGAGGCGTCGGCCCTGTTCGCGGCGCTTGCGGCGGCGGCGCTCGTCCTGGTTGCTCGAGTGGCGCTCACGGCATCGCCTCGAGCCGCCAGCGTCGCCGAGCGGGTCCCGCCCTGGGCGGACCTCGTCCCACCCGCCCTGGCCGGGCTGCTCCTGGCCTTCTCCCGCTCCTCTGGTCGTACGCGACCGTCGCCGAGGTCTACACCCTCAACACCCTGCTGGTTGTGCTCCTCTGGCTCGCCGTCCTGTCGTGGCGCAGGAATCCCCAGCGGCGAGGCCTTCTGATTGCAGCTGGTACACTCTTCGGCCTCGCCCTCGGCGTCCATCACGTGACGGTCGCCTTGGTGCTGCCGGCGATCGCCGTGTTGGTATTGGGCACCGAGGGCGCCTCACAGGTGAGGTACCGCTCCCTGATCTGGGCGACGGGGGCAGCAGTCGCTGCCGTCGTGGTCGTCTACGCGTACCTGCCGTGGGCGGCGTCCCGCCATGCTGCTCTCAACTGGGGGAGCCCCGACACGATCGAGCGCGTGCTATGGCATGTCACGGGGCGCCAGTATCAGTCGTTTCTCTCGTTCTCGCCCGCGACGTCTCGGGCACGAGGCGCGGAGCCTGCTCGCCATCCAAGCCGGCCAGTTTGGGCCCTGGTGGCTCCCCGTCGGCCTCCTCCTCGCCGGGACGGGCTCTTGGCCCTGTGGCGTCAGGACCGGCTCTTGTTGGCTGCCTTCACGGTCCTGCTGGGCGCGAACGCGGCTTACGGCATCGCGTATTCCATCGCCGAGGACAAGGATGCCTATTACCTGCCCTCGACCGTCGTCCTCGCCCTGCTCGCCTCGTTCGGGGCAAGAGCGCATCGTCGCAGGCGCCCGCGGCGTGGCGCCGCGCTCGTGGCCCTCGTTCCTCTCCTCGCCGCTGAGCGCTCATTGGAGCGTCCGCGACCGCAGCGACTACTTCATCGCCGAGGATTATGTCGCCAACATCCACGACGCCGTGGCGACGGGCGGGATGCTCCTCACGTCTGACTGGCAGGTCTACTCGCCCTTCCTCTACTTCCGGGAGGTGGAGGCGAGACGGCGCGACGTCGTTGCGATCGACCTCCAGCTCCTGCGGCGGTCGTGGTACTACGACTATTTGCGGCGCGCGTTTCCCGAGGGTATGGGGAAGGTTCGGGCGGAAGTGGATGCGTTCCTCGAGGACCTCCATGCCTGGGACCGCGACCCGGGCCTCTATCGAGCGCGACGCGGCCCTCGGCCGGCGGATCAACGAGCGCTTCTTCGGGATGATCCTCGCCCTCGTCGACCGCCATCGGCAGACGGGGCCGGTCTACGTGACCCGGGACGTCGCGCTTCCGGCCTTCGCCGTCGACAAGGAGCTTCCGCCGCTGCTGGCCCAGCGCTATGCGCTCGTCCCCCAGGGGATCGTCTTCGAGCTCTCCAGCGACCGGACCTTCCGGGAGCCGCATCGAGCTGCCCTGCGGATGAGGGGGCTCTTCGACGGGACCATCCCGATCGAGGGCGACGACGTCGTCAGCCTGAAGGTGCGGCCGGTCTATCTGACGATGGTCACGAGCCGAGGCCTCTACCTGGCCGGGCACGGCCGACTCGAGCAGGCCAGAGAGGCGTTCCGCGAGGCTCTCGCCCTCGACGCGGGCTTCGAGCCCGCACGGCAGGGACTCGCCCGCGCTGAAGCCCTTGGAGCGCGGTGAACGGCTACTTCATCTGCGGGAAGCCGAGGTTGACGCCGCGGTGGTGCGGGTCGGGCCAGCGGCTGGTGACGACCTTGCCGCGCGTGTAGAAGTGGATGCCCTCGCGGCCGTGGACGTGTGAGTCGCCGAACAGCGAGCTCTTCCAGCCGCCGAACGAGTAGTACGCCATCGGCACCGGGATCGGCACGTTGATGCCGACCATGCCGACCTGGACCTCGTGCTGGAAGTGGCGCGCGGCGCCGCCGTCGTTCGTGAAGATCGCGACGCCGTTCGCGTACGGGTTCGCGTTGACGAGCTCGATCGCGTCGTCGTAGCCGTCGGCGCGCACCACGCTCGAGCACGGGCCCGAAGATCTCGTCCTTGTAGATCGACATCTCGGGCTTGACCGTGTCGAACAGGCACGGCCCGAGGAAGAAGCCCTGCTCGTGGCCGGGGACCTTCGCCTTGCGCCCGTCCTCGACGCAGCGTGGCGCCCTCGCGCTCGCCCTTCTCGACGTACGAGGCGACGCGCGCGTGGTGCGTCCTTGGTGACGAGCGGGCCCATCTCGGCGCCGGGCTCGAGGCCGGGCGCCGACCTTCAGCTTGGCGATCCGCTCGCGCATCTTCGGCAGCAGCCGGTCGGCGACGTCGCCGACGGCGACGAGCACCGAGATCGCCATGCAGCGCTCGCCCGCCGAGCCGTAGGCCGCGCTCACCGCCGCGTCGGCCGCGAGCTCGAGGTCGGCGTCGGGCAGCACGACCATGTGGTTCTTGGCGCCGCCGAGCGCCTGCACGCGCTTGCCGTGCTTGCGTGCCGGTCTCGTAGATGTACTGCGCGATCGGCGTCGAGCCGACGAAGCTCACCGCCGCGATGCCGGGGTGCTCGAGGATCGCGTCGACCGCGACCTTGTCGCCGTGGACGACGTTGAACACGCCGGCGGGCAGGCCGGCTTCGGCGAGCAGCTGCGCGCAGAAGTTCGCGGCCGACGGATCCTTCTCGCGACGGCTTGAGCACGAACGTGTTCCCGCACGCGATCGCGATCGGGTACATCCACATCGGCACCATCGCCGGGAAGTTGAACGGCGTGATGCCGGCGACGACGCCGAGCGGCTGGCGGATCGAGTAGCTGTCGACGTCGGTCGAGACGTTCTCGGAGAACTCGCCCTTCAGGAGCTGCGGCAATGCCGCAGGCGAACTCGACCACCTCGAGCCCGCGGTTGACCTCGCCGAGCGCGTCGGCCGCGACCTTGCCGTGCTCGCGCGTCAGGATCTCGGCGATCTCGTTCTTGTGCTTCTCGACCAGCTCGCGGAACGCGAACAGGACCCGCGTGCGCGTGCGCGAGCGAGGCCTCGCGCCAGGCCTCGGCCGCCTTCGCGGCCGCGGCGACCGCCGCGTCCACGACCGCGGCGTCGCGAAGGCCACCTGCGCCTGCTGCTCGCCGGTCGCGGGGTTCATCACGGCGCCCCAGCGCTCGACCGGCCCGTCCCAGCTCTTGCCGCCGATCCAGTGCCGGACTCTCCGACAGGGACTGTACCGGCGTGCCACTCCGTTTCCACCGTGCTAGCCATAACCACCTCGGAGCGTCCAATCCGTCCGCGGCGTCGCCGTCCCGATGCCAGACGGGGCGACGCGCTCAATTCAAGACCTGACCCCTCCTAGTCCTTCACCGCCCGGTCGGTGATCTCGAGCGCCTTGTCGATCACCGACAGGCCCTCGTCGAGCTGCGCCTCCGTGATCGTGAGCGGCGGGTTCGTGAAGAACGTGTGCCAGCGCACGAACGTGTAGAGGCCCTTCTCGCGGAAGAAGCGGCCGAGCGCCGCCATCTCGTCCGAAGCGCCGCCGTAGGGCGCCATCGGCTCGAAGCTCTTGCGGCTGCGCACGAGCTCGACCATGCCGAAGAGCCCGATCGAGCGCGTCGCCCCGACCGACGGGTGCTTCTTCTCGAGCTCGACGAGCCGCTCCCGCAGGACCTTGCCCATCCGCTCGGCGTTCGCGAGCAGGCCCTCCTCCTCGTAGACGCGGATCGTCGCGAGCGCGGTCGCGCAGGCGAGCGGGTGGCTGTTGTAGGTGAGGCCGCCCGGGAACGCGCGCTCCTGGAACGCCTTGACGAGCTGCGGCCGCAGACCCACGGCCCCGAGCGGCACGTACGCGGACGTGATGCCCTTGGCCATCGTGATGATGTCCGGGACGACCTTCCAGTGGTCGACCGCGAACCACTTGCCGGTGCGGCCGAAGCCCGACATCACCTCGTCGGCGATCAGCAGGATGCCGTGCCTGTCGCAGATCTCGCGCACGCCCTGCAGGTAGCCGTCGGGCGGGATCAGCAGGCCGTTCGTGCCGACCACGGTCTCCATCAGGAAGGCCGCGATGTTCTGGGCGCCCTCGTAGCGGATCACGTCCTCGAGCTCGCGCAGGCTCGCCTCGACCGGCTCCGGCTCCTTGCGCGCCCACTTGTGGAACTCGGGCGCGCGCACGATGCCCGGCATGCCCGGCTCGGCCGCCCAGCGCCGCGGATCGCCGGTGAGCGAGATGGCCCCCGCCGTGCCGCCGTGGTACGAGCGGTAGCGCGCCAGCACCTTGTGGCGTCCGGTCGCGACGCGCGCGACGCGGATCGCGTTCTCGTTCGCCTCGGCGCCGCCGTTCGTGAAGAAGAAGGTCGAGATGTCGCCGGGCGCGATCTCCGCGAGCTTGGCGCCGAGCCGCGCGCGCGGCTCGGTGGCCAGGAACGGGTTGGCGTACGCGAGCACCGCGGCCTGGTCCTGGATCGCCTTGACCACCTTCGGGTGCGAGTGGCCGATGTTCGAGCACATCAGCTGGCTGTTGAAGTCGAGGTAGCGCTTGCCCTCGGGCGTATAGAAGTAGACGCCCTCGGCGCGCGCCACCGGGATCGGGTCGGCCTTCGACTGCGGCGACCACTCGAAGATCGTGTGGCGCTTGCAGAGCGCGACGATCTCCTCGCCGGTGAGGGTGGGGACGTCGAGTGCTGTCGTCATCGTGGCACCTCGAAGCGGTCGGCTAGCTCTCGGGCGAGGGCGAAGGGCTGAGAGCGGGCCGCCGCTGCATCAGCATGACATGGACCACGAACGCCACGCCGAAGCCCACGAACCAGGCGTAGTCGTAGAGCGGCCGCAGCGCGGGCACCACGAGGCCGATCCAGGCCGCGGCGCAGCCGGCGAGCGGTCGCGACGAGCGCCGGCGCGTTCCACGCCGCCGTAGACGCCGCTCGCGAGGTAGAGGTCCTCGAGCTCGAGCTTCTTGCGCCGCACCAGCCAGTAGTCGGCGATCAGCACGCCGGCGATCGAGCCGAGCCCGCCCGAGTAGCCGAGCAGCCAGCCGAAGATGTAGCCCGAGGGGTCGGCGAGCAGCTTCCAGGGCTGCATCAGGATGCCGATGATGCCGGTGATGAGCCCGCCGGTCTTGAAGTCGATGAGCCGCGGGAAGGCGTTCGCGAAGTCGTTCGCGGGCGAGACCACGTTGGCGGCGATGTTCACGGAGAGCGTCGCGACGACCGCGGTGAACATCGAGATCGCCACGACGATCGGGCGTCTCGAAGCTGGCCGACGAGCTTCACCGGGTCCCAGATCGCCTCGCCGTAGATGATCACGGTGGCGCTCGTGATCAGGACGCCCATGGCCGAGAACACGAACATCGTCGTCGGCAGCGCCACCATCTGGCCCAGCACCTGCTCGCGCTGGCCGCGGCCGAAGCGCGTGAAGTCGGGCATGTTGAGCGACAGCGTCGCCCAGAAGCCGATCATCGCGGTGAGCGACGGCACGAAGACCGGCAGGAACTCGGCAGAGGTCTGGAAGCGACCCGGCTGCTGCAGCAGCGGACCGAGCCGCCCGCCTCCCGCAGCGCCCAGGTCACGAGCAGCGCCGTCATCACCAGCACGAACGGCGCCGCCCAGTTCTCGACGAGCCGCAGCAGGTTCATGCCGCGGTAGATGATCGCAGATGTTCAGCGCCCAGAAGAGCAGGAACGAGAGCCACTCGGTGGTCGTGTGTCCGCCGAAGCCGGCACCCAGCAGCGTCGGCCAGCCGGGCGCCAGGCTCGTGAAGAACGTGTGGAGCGCCTCGCCGCCGATCCAGGCCTGGATCCCGAACCAGCCGCAGGCGACGAGCGCGCGCATCAGCGCGGGCAGGTTCGAGCCGAGCGTGCCGTAGGCCGCGCGCGCGAAGACCGGGAACGGGATGCCGTACTTCGTGCCGGGGTGCGAGTTCAGCAGGATCGGGCACGAGCACGATCGTGTTGCCGAGCAGGATCGTGACGAGCGCCTGCCACCAGTTCATCCCGGCGCTCATCAGGCCCGAGGCCAGCATGTAGGTGGGGATGCAGTGCGCCATGCTGATCCAGAGCGCGGCGTAGTTGTAGGTCGTCCAGTCGCGCTGCGCGAGCGGCACCGGCGCGAGGTCGTGGTTGTAGAGCGGGCTCGCCTCGATGCGGTCGGTGCGGCTGAGCTCGACGCGGCCGTCCGGGTAGTGCTTCTCGTTCGCGCTCATCGGCTCACGGCACGAGCGGGCGGCCGGGCTGGCGCTTCACGAACTGCCCGCGGCCCGGCTTGCCCTTGCACTCGCCGTGGTCGACGATCACCTCGCCGCGCGAGAGCACCATCGCCGGGCGCGCCCTTCACCTTGCGGCCCTCGTAGGGGTTGTAGTCCACGCGCATGTGGTGCGTCTCGACCGAGAGCGTCACTCTCCTTCTCGGGGTCCCACAGCACGATGTCGCCGTCGGAGCCCACGGCGATCGTGCCCTTCTTCGGCCAGAGGCCGAACATCTTGGCCGGGCTCGTCGACATCGAGCTCGACGAAGCGGTGCGCGTCGATGCGGCCGGCGCGCGACGCCTTCCCAGACCAGCATCAGCCGCGTCTCGATGCCCGGCGCGCCGTTCGGGATCTTCGAGAAGTCGTCCTTGCCGAGCGCTTCTGGCCCGCCTCGTTCATGCAGAACGGGCAGTGGTCGGTCGAGACGACCTGCAGGTCGTTCTTCTGCAGGCCCTTCCAGAGCGCGTCCTGGTTCCACTTCTCCCGCAGCGGCGGCGACATCACGTACTTGGCGCCCTCGAAGCCGGGCCGCTCGTAGTCGTCGTAGGAGAGGAACAGGTACTGCGGGCAGGTCTCGGCGTAGGCCGGCAGGCCCATGTCGCGCGCCTGCTTCACCTTCTCGAGCGCGTCCGAGCAGGAGAGGTGCACGATGTAGATCGGCACGCCGGCCATCTCGGCGAGCGCGATCGCGCGGCCGGTGGCCTCGCCCTCGGCGCGCGTCGGGCGCGTGAGCGCGTGGTACTTGGGGGCCTTCTCGCCCTGGCGCAGCGCCTCCTTCACGAGCGTGTCGATGACGCCGCCGTTCTCGGCGTGCATGCAGACGAGGCCGCCGTTCTCCCGCGTGCTTGCAGGAGCGCCTTGAAGATGGTGGCGTCGTCCACCATGAACACGCCCGGGTAGGCCATGAACAGCTTGAACGACGTGACGCCCTCGTGGCGCATCATCTTGTCCATGTCGTGCGGCGGCCTGGTCGGTCAGCTCGCGCACGATCATGTGGAACGCGTAGTCGATGGCGGCCTTGCCCTCGGCCTTCTTCATCCAGCCCTCGAAGGCGGGGTAGAGGCCCTCGCCGAAGTCCTGGATCGCGAAGTCGATGAGCGTCGTGGTGCCGCCGTGGGCGGCGGCGATCGTGCCGGTCTCGAAGTCGTCGGCCGAGGTCGTGCCGCCGAACGGCATGTCGAGGTGGGTGTGGACGTCGATGCCGCCGGGCATCACGAGCTTGCCCGAGGCGTCGATCACGGTGTCGGCGGGCATGTTCAGGCCCTGGCCGATCAGCGTGACGACGCCCTTGTCGATGTAGATGTCCGCCTGGTAGCGGTCGGAGGCGGTGACGATCGTGCCGTTCCTGATCGAGCGTCGTGCTCAGGGCTTCACCCCTTCCTTCGCCGGCTCCGCGTAGCCTTCCTGGGTCTCGTAGCCGCCCTGGTAGTCGGACGACTCCGGGCGCTTGATCTGGGAGTGGGCCACGACGCGCTCGCGGCGCAGGCCGAGGACGTCGTAGAAGCCGCGCCAGCCCCTGCCCGCGTTCTTCTCGAAGAACGCCTGGGCGTCCTTGAGCAGGCGCTGGATCACGCCGGGGCCGACCGCGCGGTCGAGCATCGCCGCGGTGCAGACCTGGACGGTCCCGCACCCGAGCAGGAAGTAGTTGAGGGCGTGCCGGAAGTCGGCGATGCCGCCGATGCCGGAGAAGCTCTTCTCCGGGAAGGCGCGCGTCATCTCCGACATCTTGGCCAGCGACAGCGGCAGGATCGCCGGGCCGCCGAGGCCGCCGCTCGACACCAGGCCCTCGACGTTCATCTCGAACTCGAGCGTCTCCGGGTCGATGAGCGGCAGCGACGGGAAGGTGTTCGACGAGACGACCGCGTCGGCCCCGCCGCGGAAGACGGCGCCGGCTTCCATCGCGATGTCGCTCGTCGCGGGCGTGAGCTTGGCCCACACCGGCACGCTTGGCCACCTCCTTCACCACCTGGGTGACGAAGGAGCACAGCTGCTGGTCCTTGCCGATGTTCGAGCCCATGTCCTCGCGGTCCATGTGCGGGCAGGACAGGTTGAGCTCGAGGCCGTCGGCGCCCGCGTCCTGGCAGGCGCGCGCGAGAGTGCGCCAGTGGTCGAGCTCCCTGTCGCTGCCGGAGCCGGCCATGATCGACGCGATCAGCACGTGCTGCGGGAAGGCCTTCTTGATCCGCTCGAGGCGCGGGATCCACCAGTCGAGCGGCTTGTCGGAGATGAGCTCCCAGTTCCACGAGGAGTGCAGCACGCCCTCGCGTCCCCGGTTCATCGACAGGATGCCGGTCTCGGGCTGCGTGCGCGTGAACTTGGTCTTCGGGCCCTTGACGTTGACGACCGGGTGCATGCCGATCGTCTTGGTGACGACGCCGCCCCAGCCCGCCTCGAAGGCCCGCAGGATGTTGCTCTCGGACTCGGTCGGGCGGCGCCGAGGACAAGCAGGAACGGGTTGGCGAAGCGGATCCCCGTGAAGGTGACCGAGAGATCGACGGCCATGGGCCCCTCCTCGTCGCGATTTCAGGAGAGCGAGTGGACAGAATAGCAGATCGCGCGCGGGCGCGACGCGCCCGCGTAGCGTCTCGCGCGCTGCATATGATTCGTGCATAATCATCTGCATGAGGACGACGCTCGACCTCGACGAGACCCTCGTGCAGCAGGCGCTCAAGGAGACCGGTGCCCGCTCGAAGACCGAGCTCGTCGAGCAGGGACTCAGGGCGCTCCTCGAGCGCGAGGCGCGCCGCCGCCTCAAGGCCCTCTACGGCGAGGGCCCGCGCTTGCGCCCGGTCAGGCGGCGACGCACGTGACTGCGGTCCTCGTCGACACGTCCGTGTGGCGCCGCTACTTCGGCGGCAGCCCGTCGGCGCGGGGCGCTCGCCGACCTCCTCGACGAGGACGGCGCCGTGCTCGTCCACCCGTTCGTCCTGGGCGAGCTGGTGCTCGGGGGGCTGTCCGCTCGCGAGGAGAGTCTCTTCGCACGGCTGCCTTCTGCGAAGGTGGTGGCGCACGAGGAGGTCCTGGAGTTCGTCAGGCGCCGCAGGCTGGCGCGCCGCGGAATCGGCTGGATCGACGCGCACCTGCTGGCTAGCGCGCTCGCGTCGTCCGCGGCGCTCTGGTCGGCGGATGCGCCGCTCGCCGCCGCGGCCGCCGACCTGGCGGCGGACTTCTAGGGCGCGACGAGCGGGCCGTAGGCGTCGGGGCGGCGGTCGCGGAAGAACTGCCAGACGGAGCGCACCTCCTCGATCATGTCGAGGTTGAGGTCCGCCACGACCACCGCGTCCTTGTCGCGCGGCGCCTGGGCCACGATCTTGCCGCGCGGGTCGCAGAAGTAGCTCTTGCCGTAGAACTCCCCCATCTTCCAGGGCGGCTCGATGCCGACGCGGTTGATGGCGCCGACGAAGTAGCCGTTCGCGACCGCGTGCGCCGGCTGCTCGAGCTCCCAGAGGTACTCGGACAGGCCGGCGACCGTTGCCGACGGGTTGAAGACGATCTCGGCGCCGGCGAGGCCGAGCGCGCGCGCGCCCTCCGGGAAGTGGCGGTCGTAGCAGATGTAGACGCCGACCTTCGCGAAGGCGGTCTCGAACACCGGGTAGCCGAGGTTGCCGGGGCGGAAGTAGAACTTCTCCCAGAAGCCCGGCTTGCAGTGCGGGATGTGGGTCTTGCGATACTTGCCGAGGTAGCGCCCGTCGGCGTCGATCACCGCCGCGGTGTTGTAGTAGACCCCGGGCTGGTCCTCCTCGTAGATCGGGACGACGATCACCATCTTGTGCTTCTTCGCGAGCTTGCGCATCAGCGTGACGGTGGGCCCGTCGGGCACGCGCTCGGTCAGGTGGTACCAGCGCGTCTCCTGCTCGGCGCAGAAGTAGGGGCCGTAGAAGATCTCCTGCAGGCACAGCAGCTGGACCTTCTTCTTCGCCGCCTCGGCGATCAGCTTGACGTGCTTGTCGACCATCGCCTTCTTGATCTTCGGCAGGCCGGCCTCGGGGCCGAGCACGTTCTTGGCCTGGATCAGGCCGCCTCGGACGATGCGGGGCATGGGGGGCTCCTTCGCGTCGGGAACGGGAGGGACGGATTGTAGCAAGGCTTGACAGGTGGCCGAGCGCCTGACGATCATGCGGCTCAGGGAAGCCGAGGAGGCCACTCCATGTAAGCGATCGCATCGGCTGGTCCTGCTGCTGACGACTGGCGCTCGGAATCGGCGCGAGCCTGCCCGCCTCGGCGGAGCGCATCGCTTCGAAGCCGGACGCACCGCGAGCGAGCCGCGCCGCGGACCTCGACCGCGTCTCGGACGCGGTGGGGCGCGACGAGGTTCGCCAGGCGCTGGCCGCGCTCGGGCTCCAGCCCTCGGAGGTCGACGCGCGGCTCGCGCAGCTCTCCGACGAGGACCTGCAGCCGGCTCGCGGCGAACCTCGACCAGGTCCAGGCGGCGGGCGCCGTGCCGCAGTACATCTGGATCCTGCTCGCCATCTTCCTCGCGGTCTCGATCATCATCATGATCGTCTGACACGTGGGCCGCTCCCGCCGGGCAGCCCTCCTGATCCTGGCGCTGCCGGCGGCCTCGGCCTGCGTCTCTCTCGCGCCGCGATCGCGGACGCCGAGCGCGCAGGCGAGCGTCGTTCCGGGGATCCCGCTCGCGACGTTTGCGGAGGACCGCTGCGGAGCCGGCAGCCTGGCGCTCGTGCTGGGCGCGCGCGGCGAGTCCTACCCGGTGCAGGAGCTGGAGGCCGCGCTGCCCGAGCTGCCGGGGCGCGGCGTGCTGTCGGTCGACATGCTGCTCGCGGCGCGAGCGCGCGGCTTCGACGCCGCGCTCCTCACGGGGACGCCGGCCGGCCTGCAGCGGGAGCTCGCCGCGGGACGGCCGGCGATCCTGATGCTGCGGCTGCTGGACGCGCCCGGCGCGCGGCGCGACATCTACCACTACGTGGTGGCGGACGGGCTCGATCCTTCGCGCGGGCTGTTCCGGCTGCAGTACGGCGACGGCAAGGCTCGCTGGGCGCGGCTCGCGAGCATCGAAGACGGCTGGAAGGCGACCGGACACGCGCTGCTCGTCGTTCGCACCCGCGAGGAAACCGATGCCGTGCTCGGCCGAGCCATGGCGCTCGAGAGGGAGCGACGCCTCGAGGAGGCGGAGGCCCTCTACCGCGAGGTGCTGGAGGTCCGCCCCGACTCGCTCCGCGCGTGGGTGGACCTCGGCAACGTCGTCGCGGATCGCGGGCGCCGCGCCGACGCGGAGGCGGCGTATCGTCGCGCGCTCGCCATCGACCGCGACGACCGCGACGCGCTCAACAACCTCGCCTGGCTGCTGCTCGAGGACGGCGCACGGCTCGAGGAGGCCGAAGACCTGGCGGCGCGAGCGGCGACACCGCCCGGGCCGGACCGCTCCCGCGCCCAGGACACGCTCGGACGCATCCAGCTCGCGCGCGGGCGCTGCGTCGAGGCCGAGCGCACCTTCCGGGAAGCGCTCGAAGCCGAGGCGCTCGCGGAGGAGACACGCGTCGCAGCTCGAGGACGGCGTGGCCCGGGCTGCGGCCTGCCCAAGGCGTTGAAGCTTCTGCGATCGGCGCGGAACCCCGATCGTGGACCCGCGCGTTCTACCCTTACGAGCAAACGGGGTGATCCCATGAGGCGAATCTCCGGCCTTCTCACTCTCGCCTGGCTCGGGCTTTCGGTGCCCCTCGCTTGCCCAGGACGCCCGCCGCCGCCCCCCAGCCCGGCGCACCAGCGCCGCATCTCCTTCATCCTCAACGGCTACTCCGGCCGCCCCCGAGTCCCGCCCGCCGAGCCTGGCGGCTCCCGCGGCGACTCCGATCCCGTCACCGCTCCGGCCGCGGCGAGCGTCGACTCACCCCGTGATCCTCGATCCCAGGGCTCCGGCCAAGACCGAGGTCACCCTGGACCGCAGCACCCAGGTCGCGGCCGGGATCAGCTTCTCGGGGCCGATCGGCGCTGGGGCCAGCCTCCGGCTGCTGCACGGGCTCGGCGCCGACGTGAAGGACGACGGGACGCGGGTCAAGGCGGTCTGCGCCGTCCCCATGCCGCACTGCGCAAAGGGCTTCCTGCTCCAGGCCGACGCCGGCTCGGGCGGCGGAAAGCTGAGCCTCGGCGTCGGCGTGCGCGCCCACGTCGAGGACGAGGGCTTCCGGGGGACGGCCGGCGTCGCGCTGCGGCTCGCGGTCGCCCGCACCTGGGGCAACCCCGTCGGTACCGATCCCGGCCTGACGTACGTCGGGCCCGAGCTCGACCTCTCGGTGATCCGGATCGGCCTGACGCTCGGCGTGCTGTTCCGCGTCTCGGGCGACCACGGCTCGAACGCGCTCTTCAGCTGGGGACTGGGCTTCGGGCTCTAGGCTTGCGGCTAGGGTCAGCCGTTTCGCCTGCCCTACTGCGCCGTCCAGCCCCCGTCCACGTAGAGCGCCGAGCCCGTCACGAACGACGCGGCGTCGGAGGCGAGGAACACCGCCGCCCCCGTGATCTCGTGCAGCTCGCCCCAGCGGCCGAGCGGGATCTTCTCGACGAACGCCTGGTACTTCGCCGGGTCGTCGCGCAGCGGGATGTTCATGTCGGTGCCGAACGGGCCCGGGCAGATCGCGTTCACCGTGATCCCGTGCTTCGCCCACTCGAGCGCGAGCACGCGCGTGAGGCCCAGCACCCCGGCCTTCGACGAGCAGTAGGGCGCGCGCCCGGCCAGCGAGACCGACGACAGGATCGAGCCGAGGTTGATGACGCGGCCCCAGCCGCGCTCGCGCATCCCGGCGCCAACGGCGCGCATGCAGAGGTACGGGGCCTTCAGGTTGGTGTCGATCACGGCGTCCCAGTCGCCCTCGCTGAGCTCGTCGATCGCGCCGCGGATGTTGACGCCCGCGTTGTTGACCAGGATGTCGATCGGCCCGAGCCCGCTCTCGACCTCGCGCACCAGGCGCTCGACCTCCGCCGCGACGGAGACGTCGGCGGAGTAGGCGAGCGCGCGGCGGCCCGTGGCGGCGGCGATGTCGGTGGCCGCCTGCCGGCAGGTGTCGAGCGAGCGGCCGGCGAGTGCTACGTCGGCCCCGGCCTCGGCGAGCGCCTGGGCGATCTCGCGGCCGAGCCCGCGGCCGCCGCCCGTCACCAGCGCCCGGCGCCCGTCGAGGCGAAACCGGTCGAGCACCTTCATGGTCGGCTCCCTTCGTGAATCGAGGAGGATCGCGCGCGGCTAGAGCTTCAGCGACTCGCGTGCGTACGCGGTCGAGCGCCGCACGTTCTCGTCCTCGCGCTCCTGCATCTTCTCGAGGCCGAGCGTCGAGACCCGCGGCAGCGGCTCGGCGCTGGCCTTCGAGAGCAGGCCCTTCTCGAACGCCTCGAGACGCGCGGCGTCGCGGCCGCCGAAGCTCGCCCAGTACTTGTCGCCCTTGTACGGGACCTTCAGCGGGTCGCGCGTGATCATCTCGAGGCACATCGGCAGCTTCGGCTTCGCTTGCCGCAGCACGTCGATCATCTTCGCGAGCGGGCAGATCCCGGTGCCGAGCGGCACCTCCGACAGCTCGAAGCCCTGCTCGTACGGGCGCAGCGCCATGTCCTTGAGGTGCGTCGTGATCGCGTAAGGCGCCAGCCTCTTCACGGTGTCGAGCGGATCCTCGAGCAGCGAGACGTTGTTGCCGAAGTCGACGCAGGCGCCGAGCCAGGGGCTGTCGACCGAGCGGACCAGCTCGACCAGCTCCTCGGCGCGCCAGTCCTTGTGGTTCTCGATCCCGAGCCCGAGCTTGTGCTGCTCGATCGCGCGCTTCGCGCCCGGCACCACCTTGCGCCAGTGATCGGCGAAGGCGCGCCACGCCTCGAGGGTGGCGAAGTCCTCGTAGCGGCGGCCGTGGAGCAGCGCGACGCGCACCCGCTCCGCGCCGAGCGCCCGGGCGACGCGCGCGACGTCCGCGAAGTAGGCCTCGTCCTCGAAGATCTTGCCGGGCGCGGCCAGCTCGACGAAGAGCCCGGCCTCGCCGAGCTTGCGCTTGATCGCCGTCGAGGTAGTCGGGCGTCGTGGAGGCGAGCTGCCCGATGTCCAGCTGGCAGCCGTCGGCGGCGAACGAGCGACAGAGGTCGATCAGCTGCTCGGCGGGCAGGCCGATCGGCCCCGCGCCACGGATCAGGTCGCGCCCGCGCTGAAGGCGGACGGCGAACGACGTGAAGGCGATCCCGTAGCCGCGGTCGGCGGCGAACGCCGAGCGCGGCCCGACTGCCAGGGCGAGCGCCGAGCCCCCCAACACGCGCAGGACGTCGCGACGCGACTCAGCCACGGCCGAGCGCCGCCTTGAGCTCGCGGTCCCAGGGGCTCCTGTACTCCTTGGTCAGGAGCTTCGACGCCTCCGGGTCGGCGACCACGTCCTGCTTCGCGTCGTCCCAGCGCAGCGTGCGGCCGAGCCGCAGCGCGAGGTTGGCGAGGTGGCAGGGCACGCTCGCGCGGTGGCTGCTCGCGAGGTCGGAGATCGGCGCCTTGCGCGACTTGACGCAGTCGAGGAAGTCGCGCACGTGCGGCACGAACTGGTCGCGCACCTGCTCGTAGCCGCTCTCCTGGAGCGGCGTCGTGCGCGGTGCCGGCGTGACGGGCGCCGTGCGCGGGCCGCTGAAGCGCGGGATCTGCTCCTCGGGCGGGACCTCGAGCTCCGGGACGATCTCGAAGCCGGCGCGGCTCAGCTTCAGCGTTCCCTTCGTGCCGTAGAACGCGAGGCCGTCGTCCCCCGCCGCGGCGATCTCGTGGCTCGACCAGCTGGCGACGAGGCCCGGGTACTCGAAGAGCGCCTCGAACACGTCCGGCGTCTCGCCGATCCCCTTGAGCGAGTAGCGCCCGCCCATCGCGGCGACCCGCAGCGGCGGCGCGAGGCCCATCATCCACTGGACGGTGTCGATGTGATGGGCCAGCAGGTTCGTGGTCTGGCCGCCCGAGTAGTCCCAGAACCAGCGGAAGTGGTAGAGGCAGCGCCCCGGGTCGTACGCCACCAAAGGCGCGGGCCCCAGCCACATGTCCCAGTCGGCGGGCGACAGCCGGTCGCCGACCGGTTTCGTGAAACCGGGCAGGATGTTGCGGTAGGACGCCATCCGCACGCTGCGCACGTCCCCGATGTGCCCGTCGCGGATCAGCTCCGCGCAGCGCTTGTAGTGCTTGCCCGAGCGCTGCTGGGTTCCCACCTGCACGACCCGCTTGTGGGCGTCCGCCGCCTTCTGCATCCACTCGCCCTCGCGCAGCACGAGCGTGAGCGGCTTCTCGACGTAGACGTCCTTGCCCGCGGCGCACGCCAGGATCGTCATCAGCGCGTGCCAGTGGTCGGGCGTCGACACGACCACGGCGTCGACGTCGGGGCGGTCGAGGATCTTCCGGAAGTCCTTGTAGCGGGCGGGGCTCGTGCCGGCCGCCGTGGCCGCCGCCTCCAGCCGCTCCTCGCTGAGCTCGCTCACCGCCACGATCTCGACGTCCGGCTGGGCCTTGAAGTCGAGCAGGTGGCGCGTGCCGATCAGCCCGTGGCCGATGATGCCGACGCGCACGCGGTCGTTCGCCCCCAGCACGCGGCCGAGCGAGGCAGCGCTCATGAGGCTCGCCCCCGCGACAGTCTTGAGCACGGTGCGCCGGCTCTGCATGGCGTTCGCCTCCTCGTGAGGCCGGGATTCTGGTCCATCCCTCGCCGGGCAGGCAAGCCTCGGGCGTATACTCGCGGTTCCACCATCACATCTGGCGGCTCCCGGGGCTGCCGCGGCCTCGCACGAGCCGCTCGACCCAGGGAGGCCGCGTATGAGCCAGGAAACGAGTCCGGGCAAGCTGATCCTCGTGCCGGCGGTCATCACCTTCGGCGTGACCCTGCTGCGTCTCGTCGGAGAGCTCCAGGGCTGGTCGTCCACGCTCTTCAACCGCGAGGCCGGCGGTGGCGGCGCGCTCGTCGGCATCAGCTGGCTCGTCCCCATCTTCGGCGCCTGGTTCGGCTGGAAGCTCGCGAAGACGGGCGGCTCGCCCGGCAGGATCGGCCCCGCGCTGCTGATCGCGATCCTCGCGTTCGCGCTCATGCCCGCGATCGGCTTCGGCGCGATCAAGGGAGCGAATCTCGATCCTCAGAGCTTCGCCGCCTTCGGCCTGTTCGTGGTGCTCGCGTTCGCGGGGCTGGCGCTCGGCTTTCGCGCCTGGCCGGCGCTCGGCAAGGTGCTGCTCCAGTACGCGCTCGCCGCGCGCGTGCCGGTGATCCTGGTGATGCTCGTCGCCATGCTCGGCAACTGGGGCACGCACTACGACGTCGCGCCGCCCAACTTCCCCGAGATGGGCACGCTCGCGAAGTGGTTCGCGATCGGCGTGGTGCCCCAGCTGTCGATCTGGATCTGGTACACGGTGGTGGTCGGGATGATCTTCGGGATCGCGGCCGCCGCGGTCGCGGGACGCCGGCCGGCCACGGCCTGAGCGCAACCGGAGAGCATCGACTCTCGTATCCGTCTAAAGGTGTGCCTTCCGGCGGAATGATCAGGTGATTGAATGCGCTCGACTCTCGTAGCCGTCCTGCTCGCCGCACTCGCGGCTTTGGAAGCCCGGGCCCAGGCCCCGGTCATTCGCTCGCTGACGCTTTCTGTCTACACGAAGAAGGCCGAGCCCGTGAGCGACCTGCGGCCCGACGAGGTCGTGGTGAGCGAAGGCGGCCGCAAGCCGGCCGTCCTCGGTCTCGAGCCGGACCGCCGTCCGCTCGAGCTCGCGGTCGTCGTCGACTCGAGCGCGGCCGTCGCCTCGAATTACCGCAGCGACCTGGTGTCCGCAGTCGTCAGCGCTCTGGAAGGCGCTGCCGCCGGACGCGACCGTCGCGGTCTGGACGACCGGGCCGCCCTCCAAGGTCGTCGACTTCGGAACGGCGCTGGCCGAGGCCGAGCCGCGCCTGCAGTCGATCGCGCCCGCCGGCAAGAACTACGCCTTCGACGCGATGCTCGACGCGAGCCGCGCGCTCGGCAGCCGACCGTCGGAGCGGCGCGCGCTCGTCTACGTCGGCGGCCTCGACATCGAGGCGACTCGCACGCGCACGGCCGAGAGCGCAGCAGGCGATGGGACCAGGCGCTGGCTGTTCCGCTGATGGTGCTCGATCCAGGCGGGCGGCGCGGGCGCCGCGACTCGGCGGACCGACCTCGGGAGTCACGATGTCGTGGGACGTGCAGGGCTACCTCGAGAAGATGGCGCCGACCTACGGAGGCACGTGCTGGGTCGTGCTCTCGACCCAGGCCGCGGCCAAGACACTCCGGGAAGCCGCTGCCATCGTCAGCTCGCAGTACCGCGTCCGCTACGAGAGCGTCGCAGAAGCGCAGGCCGTGCCGAAGGTCGAGGTTCGCCGCAAGGACACCAGGCTGCTGGTCGGGCGCACGCAGCTCGAAGTCGCCAAGCGCAACTGACGGCCGAGCCTGCGGGGCGGCCTGGGCGCCGGCCGGCTGTACACTCCTGCCGTGAGCAACCGAGTGCCGTTTCCCAACCTGACGGCGTTTGCCCTGGCATTCCTGGCGGCGGCGCCGGCCGTGGCCGACAAGAAGCTCGACGAGGCGGTCGCCAAGGCCGAGGCCCAGCTCGCGAAGGGAAAGGACGACGAGGCCGTCAAGATCCTCCAGAAGGCGGCGGCGCAGGCCTCGCGCGACCCGGAGGCGCCGCTGGCGCTCGCCTCGCTGCTGGCGCGGCTCGGGCGGCTGGACGACGCGCGCGTCGCCTTCGGGCGGGCGGGCGAGCTCAGCGCAGCCGCGGCGCCGCCCGTGCGCGCGCGCGTGCTCGCGACGCGCTCGGCCTTCGAGCTGCGCTCGGGCCAGGCCGGCGACGCGCTCACGCTCGCCAGGCAGGCCGTCGACGCCAGGGCCGGCGCCGACGAGCTGGCCGCGCTGGCGAGAGCGCAGGCACGGCTCGGGGATCCCGCGGCGCGCGCGACCGCCGACAAGGCCGTGCAGGCCGCGGCCACGTCCGCGCCGGCCCAGCTCGCACGCGGAGACGCGCTGCTCGCCGCGCGGCTCGCCAAGGACGCCGAAGCCGCCTACCAGCGCGCCCTGGAGCTCTCGCCGAAGTGGGCGCCCGCGGGGACGGGCCTGGCGTTCGCGCTCGCCGCACAGGGCAAGGGCGCGCGAGCGATCGAGGTCGCGCGCGCCGCGACGCAGGCCGACGCGCGCTCCGGCGAGGCGCACGCCGCGCTCGGCCTCGGCGCGCTCGCACAGGATCCGCAGGACAAGGGCAACGAGGCCGTCTCCGCGGCCCAGCAGGCGAGCTTCCTCGAGCCGAAGAACCCGCTCGTGAAGCTTCTGCTCGGACGCGTGTTCGAGAGCCGCGGCCAGCTCGATCAGGCGAACGCGGCCTACACCGAGGCCGCCGGCCTCGACACCACCTGGCCGGCGCCGCGCGTCGCGATGCTCGGGCTCCAGTTCCGCACCGGCGACGTGGACGGAGCGCTCGCGGGCGTGCGCGCGCTCCCGCCCGAGCTCAAGCGCTCCGGAGAGGCACAGCTCCTGCTCGGGAGGCTGCTGCTCAAGAAGGAGGACGCCCCGGACGCTGCCAAGGCGGCGCTCGACCACGCGGTCGCCGCGCTGCCGGGGATCGCCGACGCCCAGGCCGCGCTCGGCACCGCGTCCTACAACGTCGGCGAGCTGAAGCAGGCCGCCGACGCCTACGGCCGTGCCGTCGCCCTCGAGCCCGACAACCTCGACTACCTGTCGAACTACGGCCTGTTCCTCGGCTACGACGAGCGCCTCGATCAGGGCCTGGCCGTGCTGCTCAAGGTCACCGAGCGGCCCGACGTGAAGGACCCCGGCCCGTTCGTCAACCTCGGCTGGATCTACCGCCACTTCGATCCGCCGCGCGTGACGCGAGGCCGTGGCCGCGTACGAGAAGGCGCTGAAGCTCGATCCGAAGAGCGGCCAGGCCGCGCTCGGCATCGCGCTCAGCTACCGCGCGGGAAGGCAATGGGAGCGCGCCGTGAACGCGTACGTCCGCGTCTCTCAGATCGACAAGCGACTGGAGGGCGAGGCCTCGGTCGGCACGGCCTGGTGCTACTACCGCGCCGGCGACCTCGAGCGCACGCGCTTCTACACCGGCGTCGCGGCCCGCCAGGGCGCGGACGTGCGCGGGCTGCGCAACGCGCTCACGAAGGCGCAGTCGAAGCCGCCCGGGCAGGCCGCGCCGGCGCCAGCGCGCCAGAAGGAGGACGACCTGGCCGAGCTGGTGGACCGGCTCGGATCGAAGAACGCCGGCCTGCAGGCGCGCGCGGTCAAGAGCCTGCTCGCGATCGGCAAGCCGGCGGTTCCCTACCTCGCGTTCGCGCTCCGCGAGCCCAACAACCACATCGCCGTGCGCGAGTCGATCGTCGACGGCCTCGGGCGCATGGGACCCGGCCGCGCGCGAGGCGCTCCCCCAGCTCGACCACCTGATCAAAGCCGGTCCGCCGGATCCGGGGTTCAAGGACACGGCCGAGGAGATGGAGCGCAAGGCGCGCGAGGCCCAGCTGATCACGGCCATGCAGGCCGCCAGCACGAAGATCCGCGCCAAGTAGACCGAAGCGGCGATCAGCCGCCCGCGTAGTAGCCCTTGCGGGCGTGCGGTATCGTGTCGCGCTTCGTGACCTCGACCTCGATCTCGCGCCATCCGCGCTTGCCGTCGGGCGGCTCGTAGCCCAGCAGGTATCGGTGGCGCAGCGTCATCGCGATCGACTCGACCGCCTGCTTGAGGCGGTCCTGCCCGGGAACCTCGTCGCCCGGCGAGTAGTGCTGCAGGCCCCGCACGATCTCGGCGCGGCCGCCGGTGTCGTCGGCCAGCTCCAGCAGCGGCTTCTCGTCGAACCCCCGGCGCGGTCCGGGGAAACCCCCGCCTCCGCCGCCGTGACCGCTGCCCGGCACGCCGACGCGTCCTCCCCCACCGGGCCAGCCGCGGCCGGGTCCGCTGCCCGGACCGGGTCCGGGCCATCCCGGCCGGCCTCCTCCCGGATCCCTGCGCGGGGGCGGAGGGAACAGCCTCTCGATCACGCCCCCGCTGTCGAGCCCGATCGAGAAGACCGGCACCTCCTTGCGCCGGGCGAACTCGCGCAGCTCGTCGAAGGCGATAGCACTCGCCGTGTCGACTCCGTCCGTCACGAGGACGACGGCCTTGCTCTCCGCGGCTCCGGTGGCGACTCTCTGGATCGACTCGTAGGCCGCGTCGTAGAGTGCCGTTCCTCCACCCACCTCCAGGTTGTCGAGCACGCGGGCGACCCGCTCGCGATCGGACGTGAAGTCCTGGACGACGCGAAGGCGGTCGCCGAACGTCATCACCAGGATCTCGTCGGCCGGCTCGAGCAGGTCGATGAAATGGCGCAACGCCTCCTCGACCTGGCGGATCTTGTTCTCCATGCTCCGGCTCACGTCGAGGGCCAGCGCGAGCCGCAGCGGGCGCCGCTCGCCGCTGAAGAAGCTGACGCCCTGGCGCTTGCCGTCCTCGGAGATCTTGAAGTCCGTGTCGTGCAGCCCCAGCACCGGCTGGCCCTTCGCGTCCAGCACCGAGACGGGCACGCGCACCGTGCGCGCCGCGACGGCGAACGTCAGCTCCTTGGCGTCCATGGGCGTGACGACCACCCCCGTGGCGTAGGCGCTCGGCGGCGGCGTCGGCATTGCGGCGGGCGCGGGCGGCGGCGGGGCGGGAGCGACGCGGCGGATCGCCACCATCAAGGTCTCGCTGGCGCCGGCCTCGCGCAGCGCCGCCTCGCGCTCCGCATCGAGCGGCTCGCCGAACCCGCGGCTCTGCAGCTCCGTCAGGATCGTCGATTCGCTGATGCCGGCCTTGAGGAAACGCGCGACGTCCGCAGCGGTCAGCGGCGGGTCCGCCCGCGCGGCTCCTGTCATCGCGACGAGGAGAAGAGCGGCGACGCTCCTGCCCACGATCACACCCCGGTGAAAGCCCCCGAGATGGATTGTGGCACCAGGAGTGGCGCGTTCGTCCACGCTCGCTACCGACTTACGGCGTTATTACAACGCCGTAACAGATCGTGCCTGGCCGGCGGACGTCGCCAGTCGAAAGCTCGGGGCCCCCGCACCCCGCCGCGCGCCGGCACGGGCCTTGCCAATTCCACGGGGTGGAGGTGGCTGGTGTCCGGTTTTCTGCCGTTCCGAGCCCCCGTGGAGGCCGAGGATTCCGCTCGAATCGGAGCAGAGGAACGCGTCCTCGGCCGCCTGGACCATGCGCTCCGGAGCCTGCGCAACGTGGGCGGGCCGCAGAGCGTCCCCCCGGCGCCCCGTCCGGTGGAATCCCGGGAGCGACGCGCTCTCCACCCGGATCGCAAGCGCGCCGCGCTCGCGCTCGCGCTCGCCCACGCGCACTTCGGAGCGGGCGCGCTGGAGGCGGCCGAGCGCGAGTTTCGCGACGCCGTCGCTCTCGAGCCCGAGAACGCCGACGCCCACTGCGGTCTCGTCGTCACGCTCGCCAACCTTCTCCGCCTCGACGAGGCGGAGCGCGAGCTCCAGGCCGCCGAGAAGGCCGGCGTCAGGCTGTCCCCGAGCGTGCGGGACGAGATCGAGAAGCGGCGCGCGGCCGGTCCGAGCTGAGCCGGTCAGCTCCCCGCGACGAGCGGCCAGGGGCGCGTCAGGTAGTCGGTCAGCAGCAGGAACACCAGGATCGCGAAGAACACCAGGCTCGAGGCGATCACGACGTGCGTCAGCCGCTCGCTGTAGCGCGCGTGCATGAAGTAGAGCACCACCAGCGTCGCCTTGGTGATCGCGACGCCGAGCGCCACCACCAGGTTGAAGGCGCCGAAGTCGTGTCCCGCGACCACCACCGTGATCACGGTGAGTGCGACGAGCGCGAGGAAGACCCCGAGGTACACCTTCCAGGAGACGACGTGGTGGCTCATCAGTGGGACCCGATCAGGTAGAGCAGCGGGAACAGGAAGATCCAGACGATGTCGACGAAGTGCCAGTAGAGCCCCACGAGCTCGACCGGCGTGTGGTACTCGGGGCTGTAGCGTCCGCGCCAGGCGAACCAGGCGATCGTCAGCAGGATCGGCACGCCGATGATCATGTGCAGCGCGTGCAGCCCCGTCATCGCGAAGTAGAGCGAGTAGTAGATCTGCACCTGGCCGGCCTCGGCGCCGTGCAGGTGCAGCGCGGCGGCGTCGAAGCGCGCCCCCGGCACCAGGCAGCCCGTGTGCGGGCCGTCGCCCAGGCAGGGCCGGATCTTCTCGCCGTACTCGAAGTACTTGACGCCCAGGAACACGCCGCCCAGCAGGATGGTGGCGAGGATGAAGCCGACGACGCGGTTCTTCTTGCCGATCGCCGCCGAGTAGACGCCCATCGCCATCGTGAGGCTCGAGCCGATCAGCACCAGCGTGTTGAAGAAGCCGATCTTCCAGCTCAAGTGATGGCTGCCGGCGGAGAAGGCCTCGGGGTAGAGCGTGCGGTACACGGTGTACGCCCCGAACAGCCCGCCGAAGAACAGGATCTCCTGCGCGATGAACACCCACATCCCGAGCGTCGAGGCCTCGCGCTGCTGCTCCAGGCTCGTGAAGTGGTGCTGGAGCGCCGCGTGGTGCGTCTCGCCGCCGTGAGCCGCGATCTCAGCCACGGGCGTGGTCCTCGTGCTCGGCGGCGTAGTGGTACGGCTCCTCGGTCACGACCGGGATCTCGTCGAAGTTGTGGGTCTTGGGCGGAGACTGCGTCGTCCACTCGAGGCCCTTGGCGCCCCACGGGTTGTCGCCGGCCGGCGTGCCGCGGAAGAGCGAGTGCGTGAGGTACGAGAACGGGAAGATGTAGCCGAAGCCGAGGATGGTGGCGCCCGCGGTCGAGAGCACGTTCAGGATCTGGAACTCCTCGGGGTAGGCGTGGTAGCGGCGCGGCATCCCGAGGTAGCCGAGCACGAACTGCGGGAAGAAGGTCAGGTTGAAACCGACGAACACGAGCAGCGACGAGATCTTGCCCCACGACTCGTTGTAGTTGCGGCCGGTGATCTTGGGCCACCAGAAGTGCAGCCCGCCGAGGTAACCCATGATCGCGCCGCCGACCATGATGTAGTGGAAGTGCGCCACGATGAAGTAGGTGTCGGTGAGGTGGACGTCGAGCCCGAGGTTGCCGAGGAAGAGGCCGGTCAGCCCTCCCACCAGGAACAGCCCGATGAAGCAGAACACGTAGATCATCGGCGTGTCCCACTGCACCGAGCCGCGGAAGAGCGTCGCCGTCCAGTTGAAGGTCTTGATCGCCGAGGGCACCGCCACCAGGTAGGTGAGCGCCGAGAACACCATCGCCGAGTAGACGGTCATGCCCGAGACGAACATGTGGTGCGCCCAGACCAGGAAGCCGATCGCAGCGATCGCCAGGCTCGACATCGCGATGAAGGTGTAGCCGAAGATGCGCTTGCGCGAGAAGCAGGTGACGATCTCGCTGATCACGCCCATCGAGGGCAGGATCATGATGTAGACCGCCGGGTGCGAGTAGAACCAGAACAGGTGCTGGAACAGGATCGGGTCGCCGCCGCGGTTCGGGTCGAAGAAGCCGAAGTGGAAGAGCCGCTCGAGCGCCACCAGCAGGATCGTGATCGCGACCACCGGTGTCCCCAGCACCTGGATGATCGAGGTCGCGTAGTGCGCCCAGACGAAGAGCGGCAGCCGGAACCAGGTGAGCCCCGGAGCGCGCATCTTGTGGATCGTCACGATGAAGTTGAGCCCGGTCAGGATCGAGGAGAAGCCGGCGATGAAGATCCCGACGGCCGCGACCGCGACGTTGCTCTCGGCGAAGACCGTGCTGTAGGGCGTGTAGAAGGTCCAGCCGGTCTCGAGGCCGCCCGGTCAAGAGCGCCCACATCGTGAGCGCCGCGCCGACGATGTAGATGTACCAGGAGAGCAGGTTGATGCGCGGGAAGGCGAGGTCCTTCGCCCCGATCATGAGCGGGATCAGGAAGTTCCCGAGCGTCGCCGGGATCGACGGGATCAGGAAGAAGAAGACCATCACGACGCCGTGGCCGGTGAAGGCCTTGTTGTAGGCCTCGGCCGACATGTGGCTGCCGTCGGGCACCAGCAGGTTCCAGCGCACGAGCCCGGCGTAGAGGCTGCCGATCGCGAACATCAGCGTGATCGACACCAGGTACATGAGGCCGATGCGCTTGTGGTCGGTCGTCAGCAGCCAGGACTTGAGGTCCCAGCCGTGCTTCAGGTAGTGGTCGGCGGGAAGCGTGTGGCGATCGCTCGTCATCGGGTCGAAGCTCCCCTGGCTTGCGTTCGCGCGGCGGCGGGCGAGGCCGGCGCGGACGGGGTGGGCGTCCGCAGCGATTCGATGTACGCGATGAGGGCGAGGACCTGCTCCTCGTTCACCTGGCCCTGGAACGCCGGCATCACCGGCTGGTAGCCCGCGACCACCTTGGCCGCCGGAGATCAGGATCGACTCGCGCACGTAGGCGGCGTCCGCGACGATCTCCTCCCCGCTCGCGAGCTTCACGGTGCGCCCGAAGATGCCCTTGAGCAGCGGGCCGCGGCCGGCGTCGTCCATGCGGTGGCAGGTGATGCAGTTGAGGTCGGTGAAGAGCTTCTCGCCCTGGAGCACGGGCGACTCGGGCGCCGGCCCGCCGGCGAGCCACACCTGGTACTCCTCGGGCTCCATCACCACCACGCGCCCGATCATCTTGGAGTGCTCGGTGCCGCAGTACTCGGCGCAGAACAGGTGGTAGGCCCCGGTCTTCGTGGCCTGGAACCAGGCGAGGTTGTAGCGGCCTGGCACGGCGTCCTTCTTGATGCGGAAGGCCGGCACGAAGAAGCTGTGGATCGTGTCCTCGGACGTGATCACGAGCTTCACCGCGCGCCCCACCGGCACGTGCAGCTCGTTGACCTCGCGCTGGCCGGTCGGGTGCTGCAGCTTCCACATCCAGCGCTTGCCGACGACGCTCACCGTCATCGCGTCGTCGGGGGGCCGGTTCAGGTGGAAGAACACCTTCGCGCCCCAGACGAACATCACGCCCATCAGCAGCAGCGGGATGATCGTCCAGGTGAGCTCGAGCGCGAGCGAGCCGTGGATCACGGGCGGGCGATCGTCCGCGGAGCGCCGGCGGTACCGGATCGCGAAGTACAGCATCACGACCCAGATCCCGAGCGCGACGATCCCGGTCACCCCGAGGATGAACAAGAACAGCATGTCCACCTCGGTGGCGACCGAGGAGGCACGCTCGGGGGCCAGCGGGAATGCGGGGCTCATCGTTCTCCAGGTGTTGCGGTCGGCCGCAGCTCGCCGTGCGGGCGGCGCCTGGCGCTCGCAGTCAGGATGAAGGCGCCGAGCCCGGCGATCGTCAGCACCGCGAGCAGGCGCACGATGTTCAGGATGCTCGCGCTGAAGCGGCCGGTCTGCGGATCGTAGCTGTAGCAGTAGAGCAGCAGCTGGTCAGCGGCGTTGCCGATGCGGCCCGAAGCCGCCGCGACGAGCGCCAGCCGGAGGTCCTTCGGCGCGTACTCGACGCCGAACAGGTAGTGGGAGATCTTCGCCTCGGGCGTGAGAACGACGACGCCCGCGGGGTGCGCGAACTGCCTGGTCGGCTCGTCCCACACGTAGCGGAAGCCGACGGCGCGCGTGAGCGCCGCGATCGACTCGTCGCTGCCGGTCAGGAAGTGCCAGCCGGCGTGCGCGCCGGGCCGGCGGTAGCGCGCCATGTAGGCCTTCTTCTTGGCGGCCGCGAGCGCCGGCGTCTCCCGGGCATCGAAGCTGACCGTCAGCACCTCGAACTCCTGCCCCGGCACGAACGACAGCACCTCGAGGGCACCCGCCAGCCCGTTGAGGCCGAGCGTGCACAGCATCGGGCAGTCGTAGTAGACGAGGCTCAGCACGACGGGCTTCTTGCCGAAGTAGTCGGCGAGCCTCACGCTCCGGCCGGCTTCGTCGGTGAACGCCAGGTCGAGCGGGACGCTCTCGCCCAGGCGCTGGTCGAAGCCGACTTCCTGCAGCACGCCGGGCGTCGCCGGCCGCGGCGGCGGCGCCGCTCCCATCTGCGCAGCCGCGAGCGCCGGACAGCAGCGCGAGCGAAAGCCCGAAGAGGGCGGTTCGCGTTTTCACTTCTTCGCCCCGGCGCCCGCAGGCGTCGCCGCGCCCGGCTCGGCTTCGAACTTCGGCAGGCCCTGCGCGGCCACGATCCGCATGGCGTGCTCGATCGGGATCCGCGCCAGTCCCTTGTCCTTCTCCACCCAGCCGTAGCTCGTCAGCAGGGTCTCCTCGTTGGCGCGGAACTCGGCGAGTGCCTGCGGCTCCGAGGCGACGAGCTTCGGGAAGCTCTGCACCGGCTCGCTCATCTCGGTCTTGACCGCTCCGGCCGGGGGCGGCTGCGCCTGGCTCTCGCGCTTCGCCAGCAGCCGGAACATCGGCACCAGCGCGAGCGCGGTGAGCACCATCGCCGCCAGCATCGCGAGCCCGGCTTTGTAGGTCCCGCCGGCATCGGCGTCGGTGCGCTCGTAGCCGTCCTGGTCCTGTCGCATGGCTAGTGGGCCTCCACGCGCGCGGCGGCGAGCTCCGAAAGCTCGGGCTCGCCGGCCGGCAAGAGCGGCGCGCCGAGCGCCTGGCGCGCGAAGAGCCCGAGCCACAGCCCGCCGAGCCCGAGAAGCGCGGCGAGGTCCATCCAGTGGATCCGGAAGGGCGCTTCGCCCTCGCCGTGCGTGGCGAGGTCGGGGCCGACCAGCCAGAAGAGGTCGACCGCCTGCATCACGAGCATCAGCACGGCGATGCCCGCGAGCGCGCGCGCGTTGCGCTTGAGCGGCCGCGACAGCAGGAGCGCGAACGGCAGCGCGAAGTGGAACACGACCAGCAGCACGGCGATCGACTGCCAGGTGCCGTGCAGGCGGCGGACGTAGAAGGGCGTCTCCTCGCTGACGTTGCCGGACCAGGTGATCAGGAACTGCGAGTAGTTGACGTAGCCCCAGAGCATCGTGAAGGCGAGCAGCAGCTTGCCGAGGTCGTGCACCGTGACCGGCTGCAGCGCCGTGCGGAAGGGCTCGTCGTCAGAGAGCTGCGAAAGCAGCAGGATCGTGAGCGACAGCGCCGACAGCGCCGCGCTCACGATGAAGAGCACGCCATAGATCGTCGAGAACCAGTGCGGCGCGAGCGACATGCCCCAGTCGACGGACGCGAACGTCGCGGTCAGGAACAGCAGCACGATCCCGAGCGCCGACAGCCCGCGAAGCGCCGCGGAGCGCGACGCGCTCGGGGCCGCGTCCTGCTGGCGCGACCAGGAGCTGATGCGCCAGGCGAGCAGCGTCCACACGACGAAGTACAGGGCGGCGCGCATCGTGAAGAACTGCAGGTTCAGGTAGGGAGCCTTGGCCTGGAGCAGCGCGTCCTCGGCGACCACCTCGGGCCTGGCCCAGAGATAGAGCGAGGAGGCGCCGAGCAGCACCGGCACGAATGCCACGGCCAGCGCCGGGAACGTCCGCGCCGCCGCTTCGTGCAGCCGCCGCGGCACGATCCCCCACAGGCCGCCCGTCAGCTGGCTGAGCATCGCGAGGCCCAGGCTGCCGACCGCGACCTCGACCCAGAACAGGTAGCCGAAGAGGTACGAGCGGAAGAACTGCCCGCGGTCGATCACGAATCCTATGGCGAGCACCAGCACGAAAGCGAAGCCGACGACGAGGCTCGCCTTCTGCAGACGCTCCAGGACCGCGTTGCGCACGGCGCTCACGGGCGGTGCTCCGGGGCCGCCGCGGCGGGGCCGAGGCTAAGGTCGAGCTCGGCGCGCTCGTCGGCCGAGAGCGCCGAAGCCGGAGCGTGCTGGCTGAGCTGCAGCGTGCGCACGTAGGCCGCGATCGCCCAGCGGTCCGCGGGTGCTATCTGCGCCGCGTAGTCGGGCATCGCGCCGAAGCCGATCGTGATCACGTCGTAGAAGTAGCCGATCGGCATCTGCCGCAGGCGGTCGACGTGGTACGAGCTCGGCTGCTTGAAGCCGCGCCTCACGATCATGCCGTCGCCGCGGCCGGTGCGGCCGTGGCACGGCGCGCAGAAGACCTGGAACTGCGTCTGCCCCCGCTCCAGCAGCTGCGCCGTCAGCGGGACCGGCAGCTCGGTGACGAAGCCGTCCTTCGTCTTGCCCGCGTAGTAGCCGGCGTCCTCGCGCAGCGTCCCGCGCGCGACCGTCCCCTCGACGAGCGGGCGCGCCGAGCGCTTGTCGCCGAAGATCTCGCTCGAGCGCAGCGGCTTGTACTTGGGCTGGTCGTGCATGTCCTGCCGGCACGCGGCGAGCAGCAGGGCGGCGAGCGCGACGAAGCCGCGGGCCGTCACGGCGCCACCTCGGAGACCTCGTACGCCCCGAGCTTGCGCAGCAGCTCGCGCGTCTTCTCGAGGTCGAAGCGCGGATCGCTCGCCTCCACGCACAGGAAGAAGCGGTCGCGGCTCGCGGTCGCGAAGCTCTTGACGTTGAACACCGGGTGGTAGGGCTGCGGGAAGCCGTTGAGCAGCAGCATCCCGACCACGGTCGCGAGCGCGGCGCCGAGGATGGTGGTCTCGAAGGTCGGGATCACGAAGGCCGGCCAGGAGTTGAACGGCCGCCCCCCGATGTTCATCGGGTAGTCGATCACCTGCGTCCAGTACTGCAGACCCCAGCCGCCGGCCAGCCCGAGCAGCCCGCCGGTGAGCGCGAGCTTGGGCACGTGGGTCTCGTGCAGGTGCAGCGCGTCGAGCACGTCCTCCATCGGGTAGGGGGTGTAGGCGTCGACCTTGCGGTAGCCGGCCGCGTGCACTCCTTCGGCGGCCTTCACGATCTCGTCGGGCGCGTGGAACTCCGCCAGCAGCCCGTAGAGCGGCGCGCCCATCAGCTTCTTCTCCTCGGGCGTCGCCGCCGGCACCAGCGTGCGCATCTCGAAGATCGAGATCGTGGGCAGGAAGCGGATGAAGAGGAAGAACAGCGTCAGGAAGAGACCGAACGTGCCGATGAACATCGACCAGTCGTAGGGCGTCCCGCGGTAGTTCCCCACGAGGACGGCAGGAAGTCGCGGTGCAGGCTGGTCACGATGATCACGAAGCGCTCGAGCCACATCCCGGCGCCGACCACCAGCGAGATCACGAACAGGTAGACCGTGTTCGTGCGCAGCCGCTTGATCCAGAGCGTGTTGATCGCGATCACGTTGCAGAAGATGAGCGCCCAGTAGCTCCAGGCGTAGGGCCCGGTCATGCGGTTCCAGATCATGAAGCGCTCGTAGGTGTTCCCGCTGTACCAGGCCATGAAGGCTTCCATCAGGTAGCCGTAGGCGACGATCAGCGAGGTCGCGAGCATCACCTTCGCCATGTTCTCGATGTGGCGCAGCGTGATGAAGTCCTCGAGCCCGTACGCCTTCCGGAGCGGGATCGCGAGCGTCAGCACCATCGCGAAGCCCGCGTAGATGGCGCCGGCGACGAAGTAGGGCGGGAAGATCGTGGCGTGCCAGCCGGGCACGATGCCGGCCGCGAAGTCGAAGCTCACGACGGTGTGCACGGAGAGCACCAGCGGCGTCGAGAGCCCGGCCAGGATCAGGTAGGCCATCTCGTAGTTGGCCCAGTGGCGCGCCGAGCCGCGCCAGCCGACCGCGAAGAAGCCGTAGATGATCTTGACCAGCCGGTTCGCCGCACGGTCGCGCAGCGTCGCGAGGTCGGGGATCAGTCCGACGTACCAGAAGAGCGCCGACACCGTGGCGTAGGTCGAGACCGCGAACACGTCCCAGATCAGCGGGCTCCTGAAGTTGGGCCAGAGCCCCATCGTGTTCGGGTACGGCATCAGCCAGTAGAAGCCGATCCACGAGCGGCCCATGTGCAGGATCGGGTACATGCCGGCGCAGGCCACGGCGAAGAGCGTCATCGCCTCGGCGAAGCGGTTGATCGAGGTGCGCCACTGCTGCTTCAGCAGCAGCAGGATCGCCGAGATCAGCGTGCCGGCGTGGCCGATCCCGATCCACCAGACGAAGTTGATGATGTCGAAGCCCCAGCCGACCGGGACGTTGTTCCCCCAGATCCCGATCCCGGTCGTGAGCAGGTAGCCCACGGTCGCGAGCATCATCATCAGCAGCGAGAACGCGATCCCGAAGCCGAAGAACCAGCCGAGCGGCGTCTTCTTCGTGAGGACGAGGCTCGCGATCTTGTCGGTGACCGACCCGAACGTGTGGCCGGGACCGATGACGGGGACCACGCGCTCCTCGCTAGCCATGGTGCGCACCGCCCCGGCTCTCGCCCGGGATCTCCGGGTTCGGGTTGCGCACCGCCGCGAGGTACGTGGTGCGCGGCTTCGTCTGCAGCTCGGCCAGCAGCCCGTAGTTGCGGGCGCTCGCCTTCAGCTTCGAGACGCGGCTTCGGGATCGTTGACGTCGCCGAACACGATCGCCTGCGCGGGACAGGCCGCCTCGCAGGCGGTGACGACGTCGCCGTCCTTCATCTCGCGGCCCTGGTTCTTGGCGTCGATGCGGGCGTGGCTGATCCGCTGCACGCAGTAGGTGCACTTCTCCATCACGCCGCGCGAGCGCACCGTCACCTCGGGGTTGCGCAGCATCTTGAAGGTGGGCGTGTCCCAGTCCTGGTAGAGCAGGAAGTTGAAGCGCCGCACCTTGTACGGGCAGTTGTTCGAGCAGTAGCGCGTGCCCACGCAGCGGTTGTAGACCATGTCGTTCAGGCCTTCGTCGCTGTGGACCGTGGCCGCGACCGGGCAGACCACCTCGCAGGGCGCGTTCTCGCACTGCATGCAGACGATCGGCTGGTGGACGGTCTCGGGGCTCTCGGGCGCGCCTTCGTAGTAGCGGTCGACGCGGATCCAGTGCATCTCGCGCCCGCGGCCCACCTGGTCCTTCCCCACCACCGGCACGTTGTTCTCGGACTGGCACGCGGTCACGCAGGCGTTGCAGCCCACGCACGCGCTCATGTCGATCGTCATGCCCCAGGCGTGGCCCTTGTACTCGAAGGGCGGGTAGAGCGAGAGGCCGGGCTCGGGCTCGTGCCCCATCTTCTGGACCGCGTGCTCGTCCTTCTCGAGCTCGTCCTTCGTCACGGCTCGCACCAGGTGCCGCTCCTGGGCCTGGTGGTGCTCGGGCGCTTCGATCGTCCAGTGATCCTGGGTGCAGGCGATGCGCGCGGTCTCGCCGGTCTTGCGAACCTGGAGGCCGGACGCCGTCCACGGGGCGCCGCTCGTGCGGAGCGCGTAGGCGTCGAAGCCCGTTCCGCTGCCGAGCTGGCCGGCGCGCGTGCGGCCGTACCCGAGGTGCAGCGTCACCACACCGTCGGCGTGGCCGGGCAGCACCCAGAGCGGCGCCTTCACCGTGCGGCCGTCGAGCGTCAGCTCGGCGACCTCCGTGATGTGCCCGCGCGCGGTCTGCTCGGTCTTGACGCCGCCGAGCTCGGCGGCCGTCTTCGGGCTGACGAGCGCCAGGTTGTCCCAGGTGACCTTGGTGAGCGGCTTCGGCAGCTCCTGCAGCCACCCGAGGTTCGCGAAGCGTCCGTCGAAGACGGCCGGGTCGGGACGGAACGCGACCTCGAGACCGGCCGCCCCGGCGGCCGTGGGCGCCGGGATCGAGCCCGCGCGGGTCTTCACGGCCTTCGCGGGAAAGACGCTGCCCAGCGACGACGCCGTCGTGGAGCGCGCGGTTCCAGCGCGTGTCGAAGTCGGCCTCGCCGAGCGCCGTGCGCCAGTGCGCGCGCACGATGTCGTAGCCCT
Source organism: uncultured Acidobacteriota bacterium (assembly GCA_963744315.1). Lineage (GTDB taxonomy): Bacteria > Acidobacteriota > Vicinamibacteria > Fen-336 > Fen-336 > DATBSL01. The sequence continues at coordinate 250,724 of CAVUTB010000004.1, read as the reverse complement.
TGGGCGTGCCTTCGGCGCGCGCGAAGGCGTCGAGCACCTCGATCTCCGACAGCGTGTGGTAGAGCGGCGCGATCAGCGGCTGGACGATGGTCGCGGTGCCGTCTGCCGCGCGCAGGTCGCCCCAGCTCTCGAGCGGATGCGACGCCGGGAGATGCCAGTGCACGCGTCCGGCGCTCTCGTCGACCGCCATCCCGTGGTGCACGCGGAACGGCACCTTGTCGAGCGCTTCGACGACCTTCAGGTCGGCGGGCGCCGCGTAGACGGGATTCGCGCCGAGCACCACCAGCATCTCGACCTCGCCCCGCTGCATCTCCTCGACGAGCGCCTTGAGCGCCGCGGTCTCGCCGCCCGGCTGGGCCTCGGCGGGCGCCGTGTAGCTGACGGTCGTGCCCACCGCCCCGAGCGCCTCGTTGATCGCGTGGGCGAGCGCGTGGACGGCAGCCGGCTGGCTCTCGCCGGCGAGCACGAGCGCCCTGGATCCGGCGCGCTTCAGGTCCTTGACGATCGGGCCCACCCACTCGTGCGCCGCGGCGCCCTCGACCGCGAGCCCGCAGCCGGCAGCCACCGCGCGCGCGAAGCCCTCGATCGCCGAGCTCCGGAGCGCCAGGCGGTGATCGGCGGACGCGCCGCTCAAGCTCGGCGAGCCCTCGACGACGTAGAGCCGGTTCATCGTCGCGAGGTCGGATCCGGCCTTCCGGCGCGCCGCGAACTCGCGCACGAGCCGCAGGCTCGACGGGTGGCCCGAGACGAAGTCGGCCTCGAGGCTCAGGATCACGTCGGCCTGGTCGAAGCGGTACTGCGGCTCGAGGGGCTCGCCGAACGCGAGCACGGCTCCGGCGCGCGTGTTGTCGCGGGAAACCGGCTCCCAGCTCACCCACCTCGCGGCGGGCATCGACTGGAGGAGCTCCTGCATCTGCGCGGCGAGCGTCGGTGAGCTGACGCGGCCCGTCAGGAAGCGGAGCCCCGCGCCGCCCTTCGCCTTGAGCTTCGCGAGCGGCTCGCGCAGCGCCGCACGGAAATCGCCCCAGGTCCGCAGCTGCCCGAGATAGAGCACCGCCTTCGAGCGGTCGGGATCGTAGAGGCCGAGCACGTGGGCCTGGCCGAATGCGTCGGTGGCGCCGAGGCTCGCGGGGTGATCGGGATTGCCCTCGACCTTGGTCGGCCGGCCCTCGTGGCTCTCGACCAGCAGCCCGCGCGCGTAGCCGTCGTGGGAGGCGGCCGTCGCGAAGAAGAGCGGGCGCCCCGGCACGAGCGTCTCCGGCTGGCGCACGTACGGCAGGATGCGCTCCTCCGGCTGCTTGGTGCACGCGGTCAGCCCCGCGAGCGCGAGCGACGCGCCCATCAGCGTCAGGAACTCGCGGCGGCCCTTCTCGTCCTCGAACATCGAGGCCTGCTCGGGGAACTCGCGGTGCAGGAACTCGAGGAAGGCCGGAGCCTGCGCGAGCTCGTCCAGGCTCTTCCAGTAGCGGCGGCGCGCCGCGGCGCCGGGACGGCGGACGCCCTCGAACTCGACGGGTGAGGCCGGGAGGTGCTCGTGGCTCATCGGTGGCAGGTGGAGCAGGCGATGCTGGTCTTGACGCCGTAATCGTGGGCGAGCTTGCGTCCGAGCTCGAGCTGATTCGACGGCGGCTGCCAGGCGACGCTGTAGACCTCGGACTTCGGGCGCAGGTACTTCTCCGGCGCGCGGTGGCATTCGAGGCACCATTCCATGAGCAGCGACTTCTCCTGCCAGACGAAGGCCATCTTGTCGACCGGCCCGTGGCAGGTGGTGCAGCCGACGCCCTTGTTCACGTGCGCGCTGTGGTTGAAGTACACGAAGTCGGGCAGGTCGTGCACCTTCACCCACTCGAGCGCGGTGCCGTCGCGCCAGCTCGCGCGCACCGGCTCGAGCGTCGGGCTGTCCTTGAAGATCTGCGAGTGGCAGTTCATGCAGGTCTTGGTGGGCGGGATGCCCGCGACCGCCGACTTGTCGACGCTCGTGTGGCAGTAGCGGCAGTCGATCCCCATGCCGCCGACGTGGTGCAGGTGGTAGAAGGGCACGGGCTGCGAGCGCGCCTCCTTCTGCCGCGTCATGTAGGACGAGCGCGGCCACACGAAGAAGAAGGAGCCCAGCACCGCCGCGGCCAGAGGCCGCCAATGACCAGCGAGGCCCTCGCGAAGTCGTTAGCCTGTTTCGGGAAAACCTGGGCCATGCTCTCTGGGCTTGCTTCGGGACCAACGCGGACCAGTGAGGCTAGTACACGGCCCTTTCGGCCGTCAACCGGCAAACCTGACAGGACGAGCGCGGAGCGCGGGCCGCTAGGTCCCGAACAGCCGGTCGCCGAAGTCGCCGAGTCCCGGCAGGATGTACTTGCGGTCGTTCAGCCCGCGGTCGAGCGCGGCCGTGTACACCTCGGCCTCGGCGTGCGCCTCCTGCAGGAAGGCGACGCCTTCGGGAGCGGCCACCACGCAGAGCAGCCGCACCTGGCGCGCGCCCAGCTCGCGAAGGCCCTCGATCGCCATCGCGGCCGAGCCGCCCGTCGCGAGCATCGGGTCGAGCAGGTAGACGACCGCGTCCTGCAGGTCCTTCGGGACCTTCTCGTAGTAGCGGCGGGCGACCGCCGTCTTCTCGTTCCGCTCGAGCCCGAAGTAGCCGACCTGCGCGCTCGGAACGAGCTCGAGGAACGCGTCGAGCATGCCGAGACCGGCGCGCAGCACGGGCACCGCCACGACACGCCGGGCCAGCCGCCGCGCGCGCGTGGCCTCGAGGGGCGTCTCCACCTCGGCCTCGGCCGTGGGCAGGTCGCGCGTGGCCTCGGCGGCCACCAGCAGGCTCACGCGGTGGGCCAGGCGCCGGAACTCCGTGGACGGCGTCCGCTTGTCGCGCAGCAGCGCGAGCACGTCGTCCACGAGCGGGTGGCTCACCACGTGCAGCTTCATGGCGGCCGGGAGGATAGCACGCGGCGGGTGGTATACTCCGCGGCTGATCAAATGCGACTCACTGCCGACGAGATCCAGTTCATTTCCAGGAAGATCGTGAAGACGCTGGTCGCCGCCGAGCGCCTCGAGGTGGACGACGAGTCGCGCGTGGTCGAGGGCATCGCGAGAACCATCGTCGACGAGCTCGCGGTCGAGGACCGGCTGAACGACGAGGCGCGCGAGGTGCTGGCCCAGCACATGAGCCAGATGGAGCGCTCCGACATCACCTACTCGGAGATGTTCCGCAAGGTGAAGCGCGAGCTCGCCAAGAAGAAGGGGATCGTGCTTTGAAGCTCTCCCGGGAGAAGGTCCTCCACCTCTCGCACCTGATCCTCGGCCACCTCGACAGGGACGACGGCGTCGAGTACTTCGACGAGCCGCAGGAGATCCGCCAGACGATCGTCAAGATCATCATGGACGAGATGAAGAACGACGAGGCGATCGACGCGCTCGTGCGCAAGAAGCTCGAGACCCAGAAGCGGATCGTCGAGGGCTCGGACGAGTGGGACGTGCTCTACCGCAAGTACTACGAGGAAGAGACGGCCCGGCACCGCAAGGTGATGCCCTAGGCGCTAGGGCGCGGCCGCCCCCAGCTTCTCCACCTCGCACAGGTAAAGCGGGCCGCGCCGCGTGCGCATGTCCTCGCAGCGGTCCGTGAGCCCGAGCCCGAAGCGTTCGGCGACGGGGCCCGCGTCCTCCTCGGGGTTGTAGACCCAGCGCGGGCGGCGCTTCGCGGGATCCTGTGCGTCCCTATCCACCCGGAAGCTCGAAAGCAGCAGGAGCGGTCCCCGGTGCTGCCGGAGCGCCTCGGCGATCGCCTGGTCGAAGAGCTCTGTGCCGCCCTTCTCGCGGATCGCCGTGAGGTGGGCGAAGCGCGCATCCCTCGGGAAGTCCGGCAGCGCGAATGAGATCGGCGCCCCGGTCAGCAACACGAACGCCCCGGGCTGACTGGCGAGTGCGGGCAGCGTCGAGGCCGAACCAGTTCGCCTGCCATTCGCCTCGCCCCCACGAATCCGTGCGGGACCATGCGGCGATCGCGAGGCTCGCCGTCAGGACGACCGGAACGAGTGCCTTCACCGGCACGAGGGATCGCAGCAGCACGAGCAGGGCGAGCGGCGCCACGAACTCGAGCGTGGTCATGTAGCGGTAATAGTAGAAGACCGCCGCCCAAAGCACGTACCCGAAGGAAAAGTAGGCCAGCACGAACGACTCGGGCGAGCCTGCACGCATGACGGCGCTCCCCGCGGCCTGCGGGCAAGCGCCAGGACGACGACAGCGATGCGCGACGACGACGAGCAAGAGGTAGCGTGCGTCGCGCGCCCCGATCTCCTGCAGCCGCTCCATTCGACCGAGCGCGATGTCGAGCGGGGGACGCAGGTAGTCCCAAGCCTCACGGGCGACCCAACGCGTGTCCCGCAGGAACTCGGGCTCGAAGTACCCGGAGCGGAAGACCTGGTTGGCGAAGGGGAAGAGCGGGTTGCCGAAGCGCTCGAAGAGCCTGGCCGACCACAGGCCGTTCACCGCCAGAAAGCCGAGCAGGCTGCCTACGCCCAGCACCGAAGCTGCAGTGATGAGGGTCCGGATCGAGCGTTCTCGCGCCGTGAACAGCAGCGCCACCAGGCACAAGGCGAGGTGATCCACTGCGGCCGTGAGGCGGAGGCCCGACGCAACGCCGCACAGCGTAGCTGCGGCGAACAGCCGTGCGTGCGTCCAGGAGCCGGCCGCGAGCGGAGAGCGGCCGTCCCGCAGCGGCCACAGAAGTGCCAGCAGGGCGCCCAGCACCGGAATCGACACCAGGTTGTTGCCCATGGTCGTGCCGAGCTCCGACGCCGCGTTCGGGCCCACAGCGGAGACGAGCGCAGCGAGCCCAGCGAGGAACCGCACCTGGCGCGGTTTTCCGGGTGACATTAGCGCCAGAGCCAAGAGGTAGACGAGCGCCACGTTGAGACCGTGCAATGCGCCAAACAGGAAGCCGAACACGCGGGGCGGCAGCGCGACCATGCCCAGATAGCTCAGGGCGTCCATCGCAGGGCTGATGTAGGTGTGCCAGCCGGTTGGAGCGATGTCCCGGTCGAGCCGCCCCTCGACGAATGCGTAGCCGTTGTAGTAGTGGTACGAGAGCAGGTCGAAGTTCAGGTCCTGACCCAACCAGACGGAACCCGCCCCGGACAGGATCAAGACCAGGGCGATCAACGTCGCGTCCACTCGCGCGAGCCGCGGCGCGCACCGCCCCGCGGGCTCCGCGTCATCCGACGTGTCGGTCATTCGCGGGATGCTAGCATCCGGCGCGGCTGCGCCTTCATGGTGTATCGTCGTGCGGCGATGACCGAAGCGGAGGGGGCGCGCGTCTGCGTCATCATTCCCGCCAAGAACGAGGCCAGGACGCTCGCCCGCGTGATCGCTGGCGTGAAGCCGTACTGCTCCGAGCTGATCGTCGTAGACGGGCGCTCCCGCGACGACACACGCGAGGTCGCCTCGGGGCTCGGAGCCCGCGTGCTCGTGGACGACGGGCACGGCAAGGGCGCCGCGATTCGCCTCGCCGCGCGCGAGGCCACGCGCGAGATCCTGGTGTTCATCGACGCCGACGGCTCGCACGATCCCGACGACGTGCCGCGCATCGCCGGGCCGGTGCTCGCCGGCGAGTTCGACCTCGTGATCGGGTCGCGGCGGCGAGGCGGCAGCGACGAGCTCCACTCCTCGTTCTTCGAGTTCATCCGCTTGATGGGTAGCGAGATCATCGGCCTCGTGATCAACTATCGCTTCGGGCTGCGGCTCACGGACTACCAGAACGGCCTGCGCGCCATCCGGCGCGACGTGATGAACGGGTTGGGCACGACCCAGAACTCGTTCACGATCGAGCAGGAGATGAGCCTCAAGTGCATCAAGCGCGGGTTCCGGTTGGGCGAGGTGCCGGCGCACGAGTACCGCAGGCAGGCCGGGGTCTCCAACCTCGTGGTCTGGAAGGTGGGCTGGCTCTGGATCTGGTCGCTGTTCAAGGAGCTGTGGTAGCCACGCCATGGCGACGCCGAACCAGGGCGCCCGCACCGTCACCGTGGTCGTCCCCTTCCTGAACGAGGCAGAGAACCTGCCGCTGCTCTACGAGCGGCTGTGCGGCGTGCTCGCGAACGAGCCCGAAGCTTCGAGGTGCTGTTCGTCGACGACGGCAGCACGCGACGGCTCGGCCGCGTGGGTCGCGGCGTGCGCCGCCGCAGGACGCGCGCGTGAAGCTGCTGCGGCTGTCGCGCAACTTCGGCCACCAGCTCGCGATCACGGCCGGCATGGACCACGCCGACGGCGACGCCGTCGTGATCATGGACGCCGACCTGCAGGACCCGCCCGAGGTCGTGCCCGCGCTGCTCGCGCGCTGGCGCGAGGGCCACGAGGTCGTCTACGCCGTGCGCACGCAGCCGCAGCGGCGAGTCGTGGCTCAAGCGCTTCCTGGCCGCCACCTTCTACAAGACCTTCCGCCGCATGGCGAACGTCGACGTGCCGCTCGACGCGGGCGACTTCCGGCTGGTGGACCGCAAGGTGATCGACGCGCTCAAGCAGCTGCGCGAGCTGCACCGCTTCGTGCGCGGCCTCACCTGCTGGGTCGGCTTCTCGCAGACGGCGGTGCGCTACGAGCGCGGCGCGCGCCACGCCGGCGTCACGAAGTACCCGCTGTGGAAGTCGATGCGGCTCGCCTGGGACGCGATCACGTCCTTCTCCAGCACGCCGCTGCGCTGGATGACGCTGCTCGGCCTGCTGGTCTCGCTCGCGGGGCTGGTCGCAGGCGGTCCGCGTCGTCGTCGACCGCCTGCTCTACCCCGGCATCGATGGAGCGCGGCTGGGCGTCGCTCGCCGCGATCATGCTGTTCCTGGGCGGCGTGCAGCTCATCTCGCTCGGCCTGATCGGCCAGTACGTCGGCCGCATCTTCGAGGAGAGCAAGAAGCGGCCGCTCTACTTCGTCAAGGAGAAGGTCGGCCGCTTCGCGAGAGCCGCCCGGACCCGGCCCGCTGATGCGGCGCCGACGCTCAGTCGATCGGGCCCCTGCCGCCGCGTGCGAGCTGCCACAGCCCCTCGACGAGCCCGGCGGCGTACGCGATGTCGAGCGCAGGCTGCAGCGCGACGAACGCGAGCCTCTCGCCCGGACCGAAGCGCACCGCGGCGCGTGGCGCGCCTGGAGCGCGAGCTTGCAACGAGCACCAGTCCGAACGCGCCGAGCCACGGCCACGCCGGCCACCCGAGCACGAGCGCGAGCGCCGCGAGCGCGACGGTGGCCGCGCCCGCGAGCTGCGCGGCGCGCAGGAGCGCGCGACGCGTCCGGTTGGGACCCGCCTGCGGCCCGACCAGTCCCCCGCGGCTGCCCGGGACGGCAAGCAGAATGTACGGCGTGGTGCGGCCGAACAGGCGCTGGTGCCGCAGGAGCTTGCCGACGCTGTCCTGCTCGTCCGACACCGAGAGCTGGTACTCGAGCGTCGGCGCCTTGTAGATGGCGTAGCCCTTCGCACGCAGGCGCGCCGCCAGCACCTGGTCCTCGCCCGAGACCCTGAGCCGCGTGTCGTAGAGGCCGACCTCGCGCAGCGCCTCCACCCGGAACACGTCGCAGCGGCCTTCCGCGAAACCGACCGGCACGAGCTCGCCGCGCCGGGCGGCGGGGGCACCACGTCCATCAGGTTCGCGACGACGTTGACCTTCTCGGCGAAGGACAGCCGCTCGCCCGGCGGCAGCTTCGGCTGACCCGTGATCGCGGCCGCCTCCGGATGGCTCTCGATGAGATCGAGCATCGAAGCCACGTAGTCGTCGCTGCCGAAGCGGCAGTCCAGGTGACACGTGAGCACGAACGGCGCCCTCGCACTCCGCGAACACCTCGTTGAGGGTGCCCGCGAGGCCCAGGTTTCGAGGATGCGCAACCAGCCGATAGTGCGCGGCATCGCGGGCCGCGCCGAGCGCCCGCTTCACCGCACCCACGGTGCCGTCGCTCGACGCGTCGTCGACGAACACGGCGTCGAGCCAGAGCGGCTGGCTGGCGAGCGCGGGATGGCGCTGACGCACGAGGCTCTCGACGAGCCCGGCCACCTCGTCCGCGGCGTTGTACAGCAGGAAGGCGACCGTGATGCGCGACGCGCGCGGTCCGGTGCCGGTCGTGCTCGTGCCCACCGCGCGAAACATAGGGGAGAAGGCCAGACGCGGCAAGCCAGAGGCTAGAATTCCCCATGCGCTCGGCCAGAGCATGAAGCGCCCCTCGGGGCCCACGCTCGCGGCGGTCGTCTTCTCCCTGCTGGTCGGTCTGCTGTACGTGAGCCCCGTCGTGAAGGACGTGCGCCGTACGGGGCTCGACTGGCCGATCTGGATCGACCACCCCGAGGGCCTGATCCACACGAATACCGGCAAGTGGCTGGTGGCGCCACCGCATCGCCCGTTCGTCGAGGGAGCGAGCGGTGAGTTCCCGCAGTACTACCCGAGCCTCTCGGACACGCTCATCAATCTGGTCGGCGGGCCGCTCGGCATCCCGGCCATGACGGTGCAGGCCGTGCTCTTCGGTCCGCTGCTCGGGTGCGCATTCCTGCTGTTCAACTACCTGTCGCTGGCCGCCGTGCTGCGCGATCGCCGGGCGGCCCTCGCCGCGAGCCTCGTGCTGTCGCTCGGCGGCAACTCGTCCTTTCTCGATCGCGTCGACCCGGCGTCGGGGCTGCCACTGAACGCCGTCCTTCACGTCCCGTTCCACGTGATCTCGCTGGGCACCTCTCAGAGCCTCGGCTGGGTCCTGCTGCTGCCCACGCTCTGCCTCGCCTACCTCGCGTACCGCGAGCTCGACAGGCGCCGTGCGCTCGCGGCAGGCGTGCTCCTGGGCGTGCTGTTCCACTCGCACACGCTGACGTTCGTGAACGTCGCTGCGGTGGAGCTCGCGTACCTCGTCCTCGCCAACCTGCTCGAGCGGCCCCGCGACCGGCGCTTCAAGGCCTGGCTGCTGTCGCTCGGGCTGCTCGACCGTCGCTTTCGTCGGACTGACGGCCACCAGGCCGAAGCCGTCTCTTCTTCAGCCTCGCCCTGCTGGGTTGCCTCGCGCTCGTCGCCACTTTCCTCCTCGACCCCAACAAGCGCTTCTACCTGTGGTGCTACGTGCCGGCCGGGCTGATGGCGCTCCCCTATGCCGCATTGCTTGCCCGGCACCGTCAGGCGCTGGCTGCGATGCAGGCAGGCTGGGACGAAGTGCAGATGATGACGGTCGCGCTGCCCGGCTTCGTGCTGTTCTTCGCGGCGTACCTCCTGGCGGCACTGATAGGCTTGCGCTACGCGCGCCAGCACCCGCTCGTGATCTGGCTGTCGGCCTTCGTGGCCGCGACGGGGTTCCTCGCGGTCAATCACCTCTGGCATTGGGGCAATCATCCCTATCGGTATGCGATCCACCTCCTGTTTCCGCTGACGATTCTGGGAGTGCTCGGCCTGCGTGAGGCTCCCCGCCTGGCTCGGCGTGGTGCTCGGCAGCTGGCTCGGCATCGTCTGCGTCGCGAACGTGTGGAGCTTTGCCGCGGGGCGACCCGTGAGCGTGCGTTTCCGCGTCGCCGAGCCCGAGAGGGCTGCCTTCCTCGAGAAGGTGCGTGACGTGACGCGGCAGGAAGCCGATCGAGGAGTGCGCCTGCTGCCTCCCGTCGAGCTCACCTACCCGCGCGGCCTCGTACAGGCGGCCACGCTCATGAACTACGCGCAAGTGCCCGCGTTCATCCCCGACTACCGGCACGTACTCTGGCCCGAGCGTTATCACAACCGCATGGGGCTCTTCTGCTGGCTCTTTCCCGGCTATCCGAACCAGGACTACCCGTTCGGCTGGCGGGCCTGTGACGAGGATCTGAACCCGAGTCCGGACCTCGTGAGCATCCTCGAGCCACGGCTCAAGACCGGCATCCTGGCGGTCTACCGGATCGCGTTCGCCGCCGCCCCCGGCAAGCCGTTCTCGAACCAGCTCAAGGAGGCGAGCACGCTCTTTGGCTGGCCGATCCTGGCCGCGACCGACAACGCCGCTTTCGTCCGAACGCAGAGCGCTCTTTTGCCCGGACTCGCGCGTCTCGCGCCGGGACCGAGCACGGCCGCCACGCTCGCGATTCGAGTCGAGCCCGAGCGCGCGGGCCCGCACGTCGTGGTCCTGGGTGGCCGGCGACTCGATCGGCGCGTCGCCGTGGTCCGGATCGACGGGCGCCCGCTCGACAACGCCAGGCGCGCCGGGAACTGGGCGGTCTGCAACGCCGAACTCGGCGCCGGAACCCATACTCTGGAGCTGCCCTCGCTCGAGCGCAGCGTCGACCCCGATGCGGACTACCTCTATTTCGTGGCAGTGACGAGCCGCGACCACGCCGCGTCCTACTTTGCGATGCCTCGGGAGACTGGCCGGCCGCACGGGGAGCGCTAGCCGGCAGTCGTGTTAGCGTCTGGCTTCGTGCCTCCACCCGATCCAGGACGGCGGCGCCTCTTCTGGGGCATCACGCTCGCGGTGCCAGCGCTGTTCGGGCTGGGCGCCTGGCAGCTCTGGCAGTCGATGCAGCCCCGGATCGCGGGAGGCAAGAAGCTGAACCGCGGGGCCTGGGAGTCCAGTTTCGAGGAACGCCGCCTGCCCGTGCCGAGCGGGCCGCGCGACGGATTCTGGGGCGGGCGCATGCCTCCCTGGGTCCAGCACCCCGAGCTCGGGTGGCACGAAGCCGAGGCACACCTTCCCGGTCTCGTCGAAGAGGATGCGGACGGGATGCAGCACATCAGGGTGCCGGCTCCGCAGGCGCGGCTCCTGATCCTGGGGGCCAGCGTCGCCTGGGGGGCCTACGCATCCAGGCTCGACGAGACGTACTTCGCGCACCTCTCGCGACACCTCGCCGCGGCCGGCGTGCCGGCCGACGTCACGGTCCTGGCTGCGGGGGCGTGGACATCCGAGAACGAGCTGAAGGCGCTCCGCTTTCACGGGCCGTCGCTGCGGCCAGACGTCGTGGTGTTTTTGGACGGCCTCAACGACCTGACGCAGGGCGGGGAGACCGACGCGTTCCGGCGCGTGAGACGCTACCTCGATCGCCTGCACGAAGGCCGAGATGTCGCCGAGACGCTGGGGGCGCGCGTGGTTCTCTCGCTGCAGCCCACGCTCACCGGAAAACGCAGGAAGAGCGTCTACGAGAAGCGGATCCTCGAACTGATGGCGGACAAGGTGAGCAACGTCCCCACGGCCTACACACAGATGCGCGCCGGCCTGCGCGGCCTCGAAGACGAGCGGGGCACGCGCTTCGTGGACTGTTCGGACGCGTTCAGCAACGAAGCAGCCACGACCTTCACCGACATCTGGCACTTCGCCGATCCCGGACACCGTCTGCTGGGCCGCTGTCTCGCGGACGGTATCGTCCCGATGCTCGTCGACGGCCGGGCCCAGCGCGCGCGGGGGGACCGCGCTCCTTCGGAGTGAGCGCAGCCATGAAGGCGTTCTTCCAGAAAACCTACGGGGCGCTCGTCGAGTCGCCGAACGGCTCGCCCCTCTGGTGGCACAGCCTGCCCCTGCCCGACGGCAACCGAGTCAACGGCCACAACCCCGACAAGGACCTGCAGCTCAAGATGTGGCGCGCGATGCAGATCCCGGACGAAGGCGGGCTCGCGCGCAAGCGGGTGCTCGACATCGGCGCGAATGACGGCTTCTTCACGGTGGCCGCGGTGATGGCGGGCGCGAGCCAGGTGACCGCGATCGACAAGGAGTGGTCGACCTGGCCGGTGAACATCGACTACGCGTGCCGCAGCTGGAAGGTCGACCCGGAGATCGTGAGCGGCGACTTCATGAGCCACGGCTTCGGCGGCGTCTACGACGTGATCTTCCTGCTGGGGGTGCTCTACCACCTGGAGAACCTGCCCGCCTGCATGCGGCAGCTGCGCAGCCTGTTGGTCGACGGCGGAGTCGTTTACGTCGAGACGCAGATGTCGCAGGTCGACAGCCCGCTCCCGATCTTCGAGTATGCGAGCGACATCTATCCCGACGGTCGCGATCCAGGACAAGAAGAACCTCGCGCTCGTCGGCATCAGCAACCACCTGTTCCCGAACGAGCCGGCCGTGATCCGAACCTGGCGCACTCCTACGACTTCGAGTGCGCGTCGCTGTCGGGCCCGCACAACGCCTACACGCGCGAGAACCCCTACCGCCGGTTCTTCAAGCTGACCAAGCGCTAGCCGCGCTCACGAACGGGCGCGGCCGCTCGGCAGGTCGTAGGCGTCCGAGAAGACCGCGCCGGTAGATGCGCCACATGTCGCGCGATCGTCGCCAGGATGTTGCGCAGGGATCGACGTCGAGCTGCCCGCGCCGAAGCTGCGCGGGAACGTCTGGATCCCGACCTCGCCCACGCGGTAGCCCTTGAGCATCGTCTTGATGGCCAGCTCCGCGCCGATGAAGGGGCTCGTGGACTCGAAGCGTCGAGGTCCTGAGCACCTCGCGCCGGACCAGCCTCAGGCCGGTGGAGACGTCGCGGAACGGAGTCCGGAAGAAGAGCGCGCAGCACCGCGTTGTAGACCCAGGACACGAAGATGCGCGTGCCGGATAGATCTTGCGTAGCGGAACGTGATGATCAGGTCGTAGTGGTCCTGGAGTTTCAGCAGCTTGCGGAAGTCCTCGACCTCGTACTCGTCGTCGCCGTCGGTCATGCACACATAGCTCGTGGCGGCCGCGGCGAAGCCGGAACGCACCGCCGCGCCGTAGCCGAGGTTGCGTCGCGTGATGGATCACGCGGACTTCGGGGTGCTCGCGCGCCACGTCGTCGGCCACGGCCCGGCGCGGTCCGGAGAGCCGTCGTCCACGATGATGACCTCGTAGCGCGCTCCGAGTGAGTCGAAGAGGCGGACGGCCTTCTCCGCCACCACGCGCACCGTGTGCTGGTCCTTGTACACCGGGAACAAAGGCTCAGTGAAACCATGGTGTGCTAGAAGCGGAGCCGCCGGAACGCCGGCCACGGGAGGATGCGCAGCGCGGCGCAGACGGGCCGCCACTAGACCGGATGGTAGCGGACGCCGAAGTCGCGGCCCAGGTCCGAGAGGACGCGCGAGCTGAGCCGCCCCACGTCGGCGCGCGGCAGCAGCGTCCGCTGTCCGAAGGCCAGCTCGTGTCGAGGTAGCCCAGCACGTAGAACTGGACCCTCACCGGGGTGCCCGCACAGGCGTGGCGCAGGCTCTCGAACTAGCTCGCGAGCGCGCGCTTGGCGGCGGCGTACAACATGTTGCGCGCCGCGGCCGCGCGCGGCGGCCACGCTGCCGAAGCCGACGACCGTCACGCGCCGGCCGGCGTCGGAGCTGCGGGAGCAGCCGAGCCACGCAGCGCCGCCGAGCGACAGGAAGTTGATGCGCAGCAGCCGCTCGCCGACCTCGCTGGTCGGTGGTGGTCGTCCGTCGGGCTCGTCGTCCACCCGAGCGGGAGCAGCACGCATCCGGCCGCCGATCCCTCGCCGCGGCACGCTTCCAGGCCATCGCGTCTCCGCGTTCGCCGCACGGCTCGACCGGCGTCCAGCCGCCACGGTTGCCGACTCGGCCCCGTGCCGGATCCGCAGGTCCGCGGCCCCCGCCTCCAGGTCGCGGGGGTCGGAGGCCACGAGCACGAGGCCGTGGCCGGCGGAAGCCAGCGCCTCGGCGAGGCTCGGCCGAGCCCGGCCGAGGCGCCGACGACCAGATAGCGTCACAGCCGAGCCTCGCCTGGACAGCTCCGACCGGAACAGGCGCGTCGGGTCGAGCGCGCCGCGGCGCTTCGATGAACGCGTCGCGTGCTCGGGGTAGCAGCGCCGGGCCACCACCGCGGCCGGCAGCCGCGAGTCCTTGATCGATGTCGGCAGCGCCCCTACGTCCGCGTCAGGCGCGTCGAGGCCTCCAGGAAACGAAGCGCCGTCGGCCGAGCGGACGAGGTCGAGGGTGACACAGACGCCGTCGCCCTCGAAGCGCAGCAGGCCCGGCTCGCCGCGGAACAGCCTCAGCGACGCCATCACAGCCGGCGGGCGTGCCGCAGCGCCTCGCGCTCCAGTGCGCGGAGGTACTCGGTGGCCGCCGCGTGCGGGACGAGCGCCTGGTACTCGGCGAGTCCGCGCCGCCCGTAGAGGAGGAAGTAGGCCCCGCGTTTCGCGAACGGAAACATCGCGTCGAAGAGCGGCATCTCGACGCGCGACGGGCGCAGGCTCTCCGCCGCGCGGAACCCCGCGCCGAGCAGGCGGTTGGCCGGCCGCCCCCACACCGACACGCCGAGCCCGACCCGGCTCGCCGCGGTGAGCCGCCGATAGCGGGGCACCGCGTCGCCTCGGGGCGGCGGGCCCGCGGGCACCTGACCGACGTACACGAAGCCGCGCCCGAAGACCCCGGGACGCGTCGTCCCCTCGTGCCACGTGTAGCTGAAGGCGGCGCCCTCGGTGCGCTCCTGGACGACGGCGAGCCCGTCGGCCAGCGTCCCGATCGGCACGCGCTCGATCAGGGCCCGAAAACCCGGGAGCGCCTCCAGGCGCAGCGTCGCGGCGAGCACGATCCCGGTGAGGCCGTATCCGCCGCAGGTGAGCTCGAAGAGACCCGGCTCCGTCTCGCGATCACAGCGCACCACGCCGAGCCGCGGGTGCAGCAGCGTGAGGTCCACCACCGACCGCCGGAAGGTCCCCTCGCGATACGGGTTCTTCCCGTGCACGTTCGCCGCGAGGCAGCCGCCGACCGTGATCGCGGGATAGCCGGGTTGCATCGGCAGGATGAGACCGTGCGGCGCGCTGATCCGCAGCAGTTGCTCGAGTCGCATGCCCGCCTCGACCTCGATCAGCCGCTCGGCCAGCTCGAAGCGCAGCACGCGGTCGAGCCGCGTCATGTCGACCACCACGCTGCCGCCGCCGAAGCTCGCGGCCGCGTACGAGTAGCCGCCGCCGCGGGCGATCAGCCGGCTGTGGCGCGCCGCCGCCTCCACGGCGCGGTAGCGGTCGGGGCGGCACCAGGCCGCCGTCTCCACGACGGCGCCATCGAACGAGCGGAACGTCGCTCGCTCGGTCGCCAACGCGGGGAGAGGGGCGGCCATGCTCAGAAGTAGCGCTGCAGGATGAAGCTGAGGCAGTAGACGTGGATCGAGCCGGCGAGCGCCAGCAGCAGGGCCGCGCGGCTGCCGCCGACGGACGCTGTCGCCGTCTCCGCCTCCGTCGGCGCGCGGCGCGAAGACGAGCGCCGTGCCGATCACGGCGAGGATCGACAGGTACCAGCCGATCAGGTAGCGGCCGCTGAGCGCGATCGGCGCCACCTGGGTCGCGAGGACGTAGAGCACGAGCGCACTGGCGGCGCCCAGGACCAGGACAAGCAGCCACAGGAAGAGGCGCGGCTCGGGACGGCGCGCGACGTGGCGCAACAGGCCGACGAAGGCCAATGCGACCGTCAGGGTCACGATGGCCTGGAAGAACGTGCCCGGCAGCGTGTCGAGCCAGCCGAAGCCGACCCAGAAAGACGACGCGAGCAGGAAGTCCGGCTGCGCGAGGCGGAACATCGTCGCCATCGACGCGAGCGCGTAGGCGACGCGCTCGAGCGCGCCCAAGGGACGCGGTGGACGGAGCGGAAGCTCGGGGTACGGCAGGACGAGCGACAGGGCGAGCGACAGCAGTACGAGAGCCGCGATCAGGAGCGCCGCGCGGCGAACGAGCGGCCGCGAGCCGGTGGCGAGCCGGCCGCGAGCCACGCGCGAGGGCGCGCGAGCGCGAGCTCGAGCAGGGCGCCGACGGCGATCCCGAGCAGCAGCGCCCAGGGCCGCACGCGCAGCCACTCGCCGACGCGGCGCAGCCCTCCTGGAACGCGGTCGCGAGCAGGTTCGCCACGTTTCTGGTCATCGCCTCGTAGGCGTCATCCTGCACCAGGAAGAAGACAAGCGCGCCCGGGACGAGCCCGGCCCAGAAAATGAGGGCGGCGCGCCTCGCGCTCGCCACGCCCGCGGGCGGCCCGAGCAGGACGCGGCCCGCGAGCGCCGCTCCGACGAGCGCCGTGAGCGGCCAGGGCGAGCGGCCCGCGGCCAGCATCAGCCCCGTGGCGATCCCGATCGGCAGCCCGGCCCACGAGGCGCGCGGGCCGTCCAGGAACAGCACCGCGATGCCCGCTGCGAGCAGCACGTAGATCGAGCACAGAAGCGCCGTCTCCGACACGTGCATCGCGAAGTACGGCAGCGACGGCACGAACAGGAACGCGAACGCGAGCCACTGCGGGTAGGGCTCGGCCAGCGTCGCGGCGGCGAGAGCGGCCGCGGCAGCGACCGCGAGCGCGAAGAGGACGGAATTGAGCAGCCGCAGCGCGAGCAGCACGGAAGGCGCCGGCCTTCCGGCGAGCGCCGGGGCGACCGCGCGCCACAGCCGCGCCAGCACCGCGCTGCGCATCGCGACCTCGGTCGGCCGCAGCCCGGGATCGACCTCGACGTACGGATGGCCGACGTCGATCGTGCGAAAGCGCTCGGCCGGCTGGTGGCGGATCCGCCAGAGGTGCGTCTCCCCCATCCACGCCACCGTGTCGCGCGCGAGTTCGGGATCGCCCGCCGAGCTCGGCAAAGCCCAGCATGTGGTAGGGCTCGTCCGGAGCGCTGAGTGGCGGTGCGAGCGCGGCGTGTAGCAGCGCGAGGCTGAGCGCGAAGAGGCCCGCGCCCGTTCCCGTGCGCCGAACCACCGGTCCGGCCGCGACGGAGCCGCCGGGCCGCGGCCGCGTCGGGAAGACCAGGCAGCCTGCGAGCGCCGCGCCGACGCCGAGGCACGCGAGCGCCACGGGTCGGAGCGAGCCGGCAGACAGCCGCCACATCTGGTTGAGCAGCGTCACGCGGGGCGCGGTGGGCGGATAGAAGACGAGGTGTCCGCGCACGTCTGCTGCACTGGAGCGCGCCCCGAGGGGCGGCGCCTGGATCGTGGCCGGCGCCGCTCCGGGCTGCGGGCGGAAGCCGAGCAGGAACAGCGGCGCCCCGCCCCTCGTCTCGACGGCCAGATCCAGATCGGCCTCGAGCGGAAGAGCGCCCGCTTCGAGGCAGGCCGGCGAGCGCTGCAGCACGAGCGGCCGCTCCACGCTGATCGCTCGCCGGCGCGCTCCGCCTTGAGCACGCAGCCGCGACCCGCGGACGCGGATCTCGGCTCCGAGCAGCGCCCGGCCCCGCTCGGGGCTCGACAGGAACAGCCACAGCTCGTCGTGTGCCGCGAGCGCGGCGGTGTCGTGCATCCGCAGCGCGAGGCGGAACGAGAAGCCGCCGCGCCGGCTCTCGCGCCCCTCGAGCGGGATCGCGAGCGGCTCGCCGCGCGCCGCCCGCGGCACGAGCGGCGTCCGGATCGGGACGCGGGCGCTCTCGGAGAGCAGCACCACGCCGAGCACCGCGGCGAGCGCGCCGACGAAGAGCAACGCGAGGCTTCGCGACGGCGCGAGTCGGGCCCGCATCGGTCACGCGAGTATACTGTCCCACCCTCGATGAGCGCGTTCGTGCGTTATGCGGCCGCGATCTACCATCTCGGCCCGCTCCAGGCCGCTCGCAACCTGGTCCACCGCGCGACGCGCGACGCCCGCGACTTCGGCCGCTACGCGCGCGCAGGCCGCGGCCTCGAGCCGAGCGGCGGCCCGCGCGCGGCGTGGCTCGCGCACGCGGGCGGCGCGCAGCTCGAGGGCAGGCGCTTCACCGCGATCGGCCGCAGCCTCGAGGTCGGCGATCCGCCCGACTGGGAGCGCGAGGCGCCGCTTCTGTGGCTCTTCAACCTCCACTACTTCGCCTGGCTCGACGCGCTCGACCCCGACGCGCAGCGACGGCTGGTGCTGGACTGGATCGAGCGCTACCCGCCGAGCGCGCGGCGCCCGGGCTGGATGCCCTACCCGCTCAGCCTGCGGCTGCGCCAGTGGGCGACGCTGCTGCCCGCCGCGCGGCGCTGGACGGACGCCGAGCGCGCCCGCCTCTTCGCTTCGATCGAGTCGCAGGCGGACTGCCTCGCGGACACGCTCGAGTACCACCTGCGTGGCAACCACCTGCTCGAGAGCGCGATCACCCTCCGGCTGCTGTGTGCCTGCGTGGACGGGCCCGCCACGCGCGGCTGGCGGCGGCGCGCCGATGCGGTGCTGGAGGCCGAGCTCCCCGAGCAGTTCCTGCTCGACGGCGGCCACGTCGAGCGCTCGCCGCTCTACCACGCGCGCCTCGCGCACGGCCTGCTCGACCTGTGAACGTGCTGCCCGAGACGACGAGCTGCGGGTGCGGATCGAGCAGCGCCTGCCCGCGATCCTGCGCTTCGCCGCGGCGATGCGCCACCCGGACGGCGAGATCGCGCTCTTCGCCGATGCCGCGATCGGCATCGCGCCCGAGCCGGGCGCTCTCCTCGGCTACGCGCGGCGCCTGGGGCTCGACGCGCCCGAGTTCGCCTCGGGCACGTTCCCCGAGACGGGCTATCACGTCTTTCGCAGCGGCGACTCGCCTTGCTCGTGGACGCCGGCCCGATCGGTCCCGACTACCTGCCCGCACACGCGCACGGCGACATCTTCTCCTTCGAGCTGAGCCTCGACGGCCGGCGCGTGATCGTGGACGGGGGCACGTCCACCTACGAGGCGGGCGCGGAGCGGGACTGGGCGCGCTCGACGCGCGCGCACAACACCGTCGAGGTCGCGGGCGCCGACCAGGCCGAGTTCTTCGGCGCCTTTCGAGTCGGGCGCCGGGGCCGGCCGCACGACGTGAGCGCCCGCGTCACCGCCGAGGGGCTGCGGCTGTCGGGGTGGCACGACGGCTACCGTCGGCTCGCGGGCCGCCCGGTCCACCGCCGCGAGCTCGAGCTCGTACGCGCCGTTCGCGCTCGCCGTCTGGGACGGCGTCGAATCCGGCGTGGCGCACGCGGCCGTATCGCGTGTGCGCTTCGCGCCGGGGTCACGCGTCAGGGTGGTCGCAGCGGACGAGGCCGCGATCGATTCGCCGGCGGGCCGCGCTGGCGCTGCGCTCGTTCGGCGCGACGCTCGCGGTCGAGGACGGCTACTACGCGCCGCGCTTCGGCGAGCGCCTCGCCTGCCCGGTGCTGGCGCTGCACAAGGGACAGGCGCCCGAGCTCGGATACGTGCTGACGCGAGCCGGCGTCGTCTCGCGGATCGAGGCGACGTTCGCGGAAGCCGGCGGCCGCCGCATCGCAGCGGCCGCCGCCGGGCAGGGCTCGGCGGGGGAGCGCCGGCGTGAAGATCGCCGTCCTCAGCCACTACTTCTGGCCCGAGCCGGGCGCGCCCAGCGCGCGCCTGCTCGAGCTCGGCCGCGAGTGGGCGGCTCGCGGCCACGAGGTCACCGTGGTGACCAACTTCCCGAACCACCCGACGGGACGGTGCCCGAGGCCTATCGCGGCCGCACGTTCCAGGTCGAGCACGCCCACGGCCTGCGGATCGTGCGCTGCCGCACCTACGCCACACCCAACCGCGGCTTCGTCCGGCGCACGCTCGGGCACCTGGTGTTCATGGCGCAGGCCGTCTGGCAGGCGACGCCGCAGCTGCGCGGCGTCGACGTGATCGTGGCGTCGTCGCCGACGCTGTTCAGCGTGTTCGCCGCCTACGTCCTCTCGTGGCGGCTGGGGGCGCCGTTCGTGTTCGAGGTGCGCGACCTGTGGCCCGCGATCTTCGTCGACCTCGGCGTGATCCGGAATCGCGCCGCGATCCGCGCGCTCGAGGCGCTCGAGCTGTTCCTGTACCGGAAGCGCCCCGCCGTGGTGACGGTGACGCACGCGTTCGCCGACGACATCGCGCGGCGCGGCATCGCACGCGACAAGCTCCACGTGATCCCGAACGGCGTCGACCTCGAGGCCTTCCGGCCCGAGCCCCGCGAGGATGCGCTGCGGGCCGAGCTGGGCTGCCACGGACCGGCTGCTCGTCCTCTACTGCGGCGCCCACGGCATCAGCCACGCGCTCGGCCGCGTGCTCGAGGCCGCCGCGCGCCTGCAGCACGACCCGCGCCTGCTGTTCCTTTTCGTGGGCGACGGCGCCGAGAAGGACGCGCTCGTGGCGCGCGCCCGCGAGCTGCGGCTCGGGAACGTCGTGTTCCAGGCCAGGCGTGCCGCGCGAGCGGGTCGCGCCGCTCTACCGCGCCGCAGACGTGTGCTTGGTGCCGCTGCGGGCGGTACCGCTCTTCCGCGGCTTCATCCCGTCGAAGATGTTCGAGATCCTCGCGTGCAACCGGCCGATCCTCGCATCGCTCGAGGGCGAGGCGGCGCGGATCCTGGGCGACTCTGGCGCGGCCCTGATCGTGCCGCCCGAGGACGTCGACGCGTTCGTCACGGCTCTGGTCCGGCTCGCCGACGACCGCCGCGCTGCGCGCCGAGCTCGCCGCCCGACGGCCGGCCCTACGTGTCGGCCCACTTCGACCGCCAGCAGCTCGCCGCTCGCTACCTCGAGGTTGCTGCGAGGGCGCGCGGCGCGGTACGGAGGCCCGGCGCGATCTATAATCCCTCGCCGTGACACTCAAGGTCCTGCACGTCGTCGGAGCCCGGCCCAACTTCATGAAGGTCGCGCCGGTGATGCGCGCCATGGCCGCGCGCGCGGGCCGCTTCGAGCAGCGCCTCGTGCACACCGGCCAGCACTACGACGCGGCGATGTCGCAGGTGTTCTTCGACGAGCTCGGGATCGCGCCGCCCGACGACAACCTCGAGGTCGGCTCGGGCAGCCACGCCGCGCAGACCGCCGAGATCATGCTGCGCTTCGAGCCTGTGATCCAGCCTACCGGCCCGACTGGCTCGTGGTGGTCGGCGACGTCAACTCGACCATGGCCGCGACGCTCGTCGCCGCCAAGCTCGGGATCAGGACCGCCCACGTCGAGGCCGGCCTGCGCTCGTTCGACCGCGGCATGCCGGAGGAGATCAACCGGCTCGTGACCGACGCGCTCGCCGACTTGCTGCTGACGCCGAGCCCCGACGCGGACGAGAACCTGCGCCGCGAGGGCGTCCCGGCGGCGCGCATCCGCCAGGTCGGCAACGTGATGATCGACACGCTCGCCGCCAACCTCGAGCGGGCGCGGGCGCGGAACGCGCCGCGCCGGCTGGGTGTCGAGCCTCGCCGCTACGTCGTACGTCACGTTGCACCGGCCGTCGAACGTGGACGCGCGCGACTCGCTCGCGGCGATCGTGGCGTGCCTGCTCGACGTGTCGCGGCGCGCCCCGGTCGTTTTCCCCGTCCACCCGCGGACGCGCCAGCGGCTGTCGGACTTCGGCCTGCTCGCCACGCTCGAGGGCGCGGCCAGCGTGAAGCTCGTCGAGCCGGTCGGCTACCTCGACAGCATCGGCCTCGCGCAGGACGCCGCGTGTGTGCTCACGGACTCGGGCGGCCTCCAGGAGGAGACGACGTTCCTGCGCGTGCCGTGCCTCACGCTGCGCCCGAACACCGAGCGCCCGGTCACGATCAGCGAGGGTTCGAACCGGCTCACCACTCTCGCGCGGGCCTGCGCGGCGATCTCGACGCCGCGCTCGAGCGTCGCGCGTCGGGCGCCCCGCTGTCGTGCCCCGCGCTATGGGACGGCCGCGCCTCGGATCGCGTGGCCGACGCGCTGCTGGAAGCCTAGAGCGAGCCGGCCCGGGCGTCAGGCGACGCGAACCTCGCGCGCCTTGTCCACCCAGTAGTCGAACCACGCGACGGCGTTGTAGATCGTCCACACGTAGAGCGCGAAGTTGTCGCGTCCCTCGCGGTGGCGGTCGAGCATGTCGACTACGGCCTGGCGGCGCGCCGGGAAGCGCTCGAAGAAGCGGCTCGCCACGAGCTCGGCGCGCATCGCGGCGCCGAAGGGTCCTCGCAGCCACTCGACCATCGGTGCGCCGAAGCCCATCTTGCGGCGGTCGATCACGTCGTCCGGCAGCACTCCGCGCACCGCCTGCTTGAAGAGCGACTTCGCGACCCCGCCCTCGACCTTGAGCTCCATCGGCAGGTTCATCGTGAACTCGACCAGCAGGTGGTCGAGGAAGGGCACACGTGGCTCGATCGATACGGACATGCCGATCTTGTCGACCCGCATCAGCAGCAGCTCGGGAAGCCGCAGCTTAAACTCCGAGTAGATCATCCGGTTGAGCACGTCGGTGCCCGGCGCCGCCTTGTCGATCCTGTCGAAGAACGAGCGCACGATCTCGTAGCTGTCGGCCAGGCCGAAAGCCTCCGGCAGCAGACCCGAGTCAGCCATCGCCGAAGGCACTGCCAGCGGCTCGAGCCGGCCCCGGTCGACGAGCCGCGCCTTGCGCGACTCCGGGAACACCGTGGCGCCGCTCCAGAACGGCTCGCGCGAGCGTCCGAAGCGGTCGACGAGATCGAGGTAGTTGTCCCTGGTGTCGGTGAAGCCGAAGAGACCCCGCGCCACGGCCGCCGCCGCTCCGCGCGCCGCGCGGGGCAGCCGCGCGAATGGCTGCCAGTAGCGGTGGTACATGTCCAGGTTCCGCATGTACCCCTCGTAGCCCGAGAACTGCTCGTCGCTGCCCTCTCCCACCTGGACCACGATCGTGCCGCTGTCGCGAACGAGCTTCGACACGAAGTAGAGCGGGATGCAGACCCAGTCCGCGATCGGCTCGTCCTGCGAGAAGACGAGCGACGGCAGGTACTCGCGCATCGCCTTCTCGTCGACCATCACTTCGTGGTGGTCGGTCTTGTAGTGCGTGGCCACGCGACGCGCCCAGTCGAGCTCGTTCAGGTGCTGGTGGTCCGCAAAGCCGACCGTGAACGTTCGCACAGGGCGGTCCATCAGCTGCGACATCACCGCCACGTTCGCCGACGAGTCGATGCCGCCGGACAGCAGCACGCCGAACGGCACGTCCGACATCAGCCGCTTCTCGACCGCGGCGCCGAAGAGCTCCTGCGTCCGGCGCACCGCGTAGTCGCGCAGCGCCTTGCCGCCGAGCTTGCGCAGCTCGCCCAGGTCGTCGCCGCGGCCGGGAAGCGCGTCCCAATAGACCTCGGCCTTCATCGAGCCGTCGGGTTTCACGAACGCGCGGCAGCCGGCGGGCATCTTGAATACGCCCCGGAACATCGTGAGCGGCGCCGGCGTCGTCAGGAACGAGAGGTAGTGGTAGACGGAGCGCGGCTCCACGTCCGCCTCGACGTGGGATGCGCGAGCAGGGCCTTGATCTCCGAGGCGAACACGAAGCCGCCGCGCGTCCACGCGAAGTAGAGCGGCTTGATCCCGACGCGGTCGCGCGCCAGGAACAGGCGGCGCTCCTTCGCGTCCCAGATGCCGATCCCGAACATGCCGTGGAGCCGCTCGACGACCGCGGCGCCCCACTCCTCGTAGCCATGGACGATTACCTCGGTGTCGGAGTGGTCGGTCTTGAAGCGGTGGCCCTTCTGGATGAGCTCCTGGCGCAGCGCAAGGTGGTTGTAGATCTCGCCGTTGAAGACCACCTGGACCGTGCCGTCCTCGTTGGTCATCGGCTGGTTGGCCGTCGCGGAGAGGTCCACGATCGCGAGCCGGCGGAACGCGAGCCCTACCTCACGCCCGGGAGCCACCCACAGCCCGGCGCCGTCGGGCCCGCGGTGAGTCATCGTCTCCCGCATCCGCCCGAGCGTCTCGCCGTCGACCGGGTGCGACGGCTGCGTCGACAGCCAACCCACGATCCCGCACATGTCGTCGCTCCTGAAGGCTGCCAGTATCCCCGCTCGGCTCGATCGCTGTAAAGCGAGACCGCGAGCGTCGCGTCTCGTTCGCGCCGTCGTCCTGCGCGGGATCCGCGTTCTCGGGAATCTCCTGGATCAGGCGCCGCAGCTTGCCCAGCCGGGTGAGCGGGATGTCGGCAACGACGCTCACCTGCACCTCGAGCTCGCCGCCCACGCGATCGGCGAAGGCCGCGACCAGCGCCCGCGCGTCGTCGGGCGTGAAGCCCGAGCGCCGACCATCAGCCGCATCTCCATGACACCCGGCTGGCGCTGGTAGTACTGGTAGCGCAGCACCCGGCTCATCAGCGGACCGTGCATGTTGAGCGCCGAGGGGCTGATGCGCGCGCCGGTCCGGCCGATCACGTACTCCTGGCGCCAGCGGCCCTCCACGCGGTCGAAGCGGTCGAACGCCCGGCCGCAGGAGCAGGCGTGGTGGCGCCAGACTGCGGAGTCCTCGGTGCGGTAGCGCACGAGCGGCAGCGACCGGTTCGAGGAGGCCCGTGCCGACCAGCTCGCCGCGAGCGCCGTCCTCGGCGACGCTCCTTGCCCGCATCGTTCACGATCTCCAATACTCCGTAGTCGGGGAACTGGTCGTAGGTGGAGTCCCGCTCGCACTCGCCGCCGAGCACGACGCGCTCGCTGTGGCCGTACCACGAGAAGCTGCGGCAGCCGAAGGCCTTCTCGAAAGCGCGGCGCTGCTCCTCCGGCATCGCCTCCGACGCCAGCAGCACAGCCCGCGGCCCGAGCGGCGCGAGGTCCACGCCCTCGCGCAGGACGTGGTCCGCGAGCAGCTGCAGCGCCGACGGGTAGCCGTGCAGGTAGACCGGCCGGAAGCGCCTGATCTCCGCGACGTACGCGTCGAGCGTGCGCGCGCCCATGTGGAACGGCGAGAACACGAGCTCGTTGTGGATCGGGTTCGCCTTCCAGTAGACGCCCGCGCGCAGCCCGGCGAACGAGGTGCCGCGGAAGGTGGCCTTGCGGCAGCGCGGCTCGTCGCCGACGCGCGCCCACAGCCGATGGATGAACGCGAGCTCGTGCGACGCCGAGGCATCGTCCAGCAGGAAGCGTAGCTGATTGCCCGAAGTGCCGCCGGTGGTGCACTCCCAGTGCGGGATCGAGCGGAGGTCGCGCGGCAGGTAGCGCTCGAAATCCTCCTGCAGCGTGCGCTTGTCGAGCAGCGGGAACGCCTGCAGCGCCTCGAACGGCCGTAGCCGCGCGACCGTCGATCGCAGGGGCTGGTAGGCCGGCACTTGCTCGGTCGCGAAGGCGAGCATCTCGCCGAGTCTCTGCTCCTGGAACGCGAGCAGCTCCGCCCGGCTCAAGCGATCGAGCTTCGCGCCCGCGGCGAGCGTGCGGCGATAGGCGGCGCCCGCGAGCAGCGAGCGGGGGACGCGGCCGATCGTGCGCTGCACCCAGGCGGGCGACTCCTGGTCGAGGCGCCGCTTGAGGCTGAAGGACATCCCGGCCCGCCGGCTCGGTCAGGCCGACCGGACGGCGACGGCCGCCGGTGATGCCGCGCGGCCGAGCCGGCTCCAGCCGAAGTGCGGGCGGAAGCCGCGTGCGGCCGCGTGCGGCAGCTCGTCGATCCGCAGCCGCGCGCCATCGGGCTCGCTCACCGCCTCGGCGTCGCCCGGATCGCCCGCGGCGATCCGAAGGCGATGCGCGTCGAAGGCGCGCGCGACGATCGGCACCTCCTCGCGGCGCGAAGCCCATCAGGCGGCAGGCCGCGGTGTCGACCGCCGCCGGGTTGGAACCGGCGAGCATCACGCCGGAGGCGATCGCGGTCGGGCACAGCGGGCCGTTGCCCTCGCCGCCGACGATGCCGTCGACGATCGCGAGGTAGGCCCGGGCAGGCGCCTCGCGCCAGCTCCCGTCGCGGTTCGCCGTAGAGCAGCGCGCGATTCAGATCGAGCGCCATGCGCCAGCAGGTGTCGTTGCCCTGCCAGTTGCCGTTGCGGATCGTCGGTCTCGCTGTCGCCGAGCACGCTGGACGCCGACCCTGCGCGCCTTGCGGTAGACCCAGGTGCCGGCACTTCGGCATGCGCGAGGCCGCCCATGCGGCAGTCCCGCCTTCGAGGCGCGCCTCGATGCGCTGGCCGATCGCGATCGTCGGGGAACTCGTCGCCGCCGTCGGCCGGGCACGCCCTCGGTGTGGTGCGGCAGCCAGTTCTTGTCGCCGTTGATGCCGACGAGGTTCTTGAGGCAGCAGGTGATCCCGGTCTTCTTGTGCGTCTTGAGCTTCGGCAGGTTGATGAACAGGTCGCAGGCCATCGGCGAGCCCGGCGATCAGGTACTCGTGGACGTCGCCGCGGTGGTGCGCGTTCACCGACGCCCGAGTCGTAGTCCGCACCGTAGTAGCGTCCTTCGCCGCGGTGGCCGTAGAACAGGCTGTCGCGCCCGAGGTCGAGCCGCACGTAGCCGCGCGGGTCCTGCGGGTTCGGCGCGGCGCTCGACCACCACCTCCTCCTTCGCCGGACCACCCCTCGCGGCGCAGGTCGAGCACCTCGAGCCGCAGCGCCGGCCAGCGCGCGCGCACGCGCTCGAGCGCGTCGCGGCAGGTCGCCGCGCGCGCACGATCGCCTCGAAGTCGGCGTAGCGTGTGCGGCGCGTCGCAGATCGCGATCGTCCCCCGGCCGTCGATGCCGCTCGGCCAGCGCCTCGACGACCGCGAGCGACCACCGCCGGGTGCGTGATCACCGGCTCCCAGACGTCGGGCGCGTACTCGTGCGCCTGCTGGACCCAGTTGGGCTTGACCACGACCAGACGCTCGCCGTCCCGCCGATCGAGCGCGGCCGAGGCCGCGGCATCGAGGCGGAGGGCGGCTCGCACGAAGCGCGCGATCGCCTCGCGGTCGGCGTACGAGTCGATCCGGCCCACCAGCACCTGCTGCACGCGCCCCCTTCTTGCGGGTCTTCTCTATGCTAGCGTCTTTCATCGTCACGCTCGGGAGCTTCTCGGCGCTGTGTCAGAATGCCGGGTCGAGCCGAGGAGAGTTTTGTGCTGCAGGTGGCGATGAGCGGCGGCGAGGTCCGGGTCGTCGAGGTGCCGGAGCCCGTCGTGCGCGCCGGCGCCGTGCGGGTGCGCACCAGCCACTCCCTGATCAGCGCCGGGACCGAGTCGGCGGGCATCGGCAGCGGCGGCCGGCGCGAGAACCTGGTGCTGAAGGCGATCCGCAACCCGGCGCTCGTCAAGAAGGTGATGGACCGCGTGGCGAGCCACGGCCTGCAGTCGACGGCCGAGCTGGTGCGCACGCGCATCTCGACCGAGATGCCGAGCGGCTACTCCTGCGCGGGCGTCGTGATCGAGGTCGGCGAGGGCGTGAGCGACCTGCGCGCGGGCGACCGCGTGGCGTGCGCGGGCGCGGGGTACGCCAACCACGCGGGGATGAACGTCGTGCCGCGCAACCTGGTGGCGCTCGTGCCGGACGGCGTGTCCTTCGAGGAGGCCGCCTTCGGAACGCTCGGCGCAATCGCGCTGCAGGGCGTGCGGCGAGCCGAGCCGGGCCTCGGCGACCGCGTCGCCGTGCTCGGGCTGGGGCTGCTCGGCCAGATCACGGCGCAGATGCTCAAGGCCACGGGCGCCGTCGTGATCGGCGTCGACGTGCGGCCCGACCGCGTTTCGCGTGCGCAGGCGCTCGGGCTCGACGCGGGCTTCACGGTCGGCGAGCGCGACTTCGTGGCGGGCGTACTCGAGCGAACCGACGGCCGCGGCGCCGACGCGGTGATCGTCACGGCGGCGGGCGGAGACGCCGGCCTGCTCAACAAGGCGTTCGACGCGTGCCGCCGAAAGGGCCGCGTGGTGCTGGTGGGCGACGTGCCGATCCGGATCCAGCGCGACAAGATCTACAGGAAGGAGATCGACTTCCTGATCTCGACCTCCTACGGGCCGGGGCGCTACGACCCGAGCTACGAGGAGAAGGGCCAGGACTACCCGTTCGGCTACGTGCGCTGGACCGAAGGGCGCAACCTCGAGGAGGTGCTGCGCCAGATCGCCGCGGGATCGCTGCGCGTCAAGCCGCTGATCGACGCCACTCACGGGGTCGAGGACGCCTCGGCCGCCTACGCCTCGCTCGCCTCCGACTCGCGGCCGATCGGGATCCTGCTCGACTACCACCTCGAGCCCGGCGCCGCGCCGGAGCGCAGCGTGCACTATCGCTCGCGCCGCAGCGCCGCGGCGCCGAAGGGCCCGGGCTCCTTCGGCGTCGGCGTCGTCGGCTACGGCGCCTACTTCCGCGCCACGCTGCTGCCGCTGCTGAAGGCGCACTCGGGCTTCGAGCTCGCCTCGGCGTGCGCGCGCAGCGGCCTCACGGTGCGCGCGGCGGTGGAGAACGACGGCTTCGCCAAGGGCACCACCGACTTCCGCGAGCTCGTCGAGGACGCGTCGGTCGACGTCGTCTACGTCGCGACCCGACACGACCTCCACTACCCCGTGGCGCGCGCCGCGGTCGAGGCCGGCAAAGCCGTCTTCGTCGAGAAGCCGATGACCATGACGAGCGCCGAGGGACGCGAGCTGGCGGAGGCCGTCGCGCGCCGCGGCGTGCTGCTCACGGTCGGCTTCAATCGCCGCTTCTCGCCGCACGTGGCGCGGCTGCGGGAGCTGCTGCGCCCGATCGCCGGGCCGAAGGCGCTCGCCTATCGCGTCAACGCCGGCGCGATCCCCAAGGAGCACTGGCTGCTCGACCCCGTCGAAGGCGGCGGCCGCCTGCTCGGCGAGGGCGTGCACTTCTTCGACCTGCTGCGGTTCCTTGCCGGCGCCGAGCCGGTGGAGGTGCGCGCGGCCGCGCCGCGCGGCCACGCCCGTGACGAGGCCGTCGTGGCGATCGCGTTCGCGGACGGATCGACCGGCTCGCTCGTCTATACGGCCTCCGGCGCCGCCGCGATGGGCAAGGAGCGCCTGGAGGCCTTCGCGGGAGGGGCGAGCTTCGTGCTCGACGACTACCGCAGCCTCGAGGTGCACGGGCTCGACAAGCCGGGGCTCAAGACCCGGCTCGTGGAGAAGGGCCAGAAGGAGCACCTCGAGAACTTCCACGCCGCGCTCACCGGCAAGGCCAGCCTCGGCGTGACGGCCGAGGACGGCGTCGCGGCCACGTGGTGCGCGGAGCGCGCGATCGGCGGGCCGGCCGCGCCGGGAGAGCCTCCCGCCTAGAAGCAGTCCTTGCGGCCGACGATCCAGCGCTCGTACCAGAGCAGCGCGTTCAGCACGGTCCAGAGCTGGAAGCTCCACCCGCCGCCGCCGGTGGTCTGGCGCTCGAGCAGGCGGCTCACCGTGTCGTGGTCGATGAGGCCCGTCCGCAGCAGCTCCGAGCGCTCGACGAGCTCCCGCGAGCGGCGCGCGAACTCGGGATCGCGGAACCAGCTCTCGAGCGGCGCACCGAAGCCCTGCTTCGGCCGGTGCACCAGGCCGGGGTCGAGGTACTTCGCCGCCACCTGCTTCAGCAGCCACTTGCCCGTGCCGTCGCGCAGCTTGTAGGCGGACGGCAGGCGCATCGAGAACTCGACGAGCTCGTGGTCGAGGTACGGCACGCGGGCCTCGACCGCGTGCGCCATCGTGAACTTGTCGACGCGCATCAGCAGGTGCTCCGGCAGTCGCAGCCGCAGCTCGAGGTACGGGATCTTCTCGAGCACCTCCGGCGCGGGCAGCGGGCCGACGAGCTCGGAGAGATAGCCGGCGACGACCGGTGGCTGTCGGGCTCGCGGTGGCTGTCGGGCAGCAGCCCCTCGACCGGACAGTCGATCGGCCGCCGGAAGCGCTCGGGGTCGGGCGTCAGGCCGCGGCGCGGGCTCCCCCACCAGCAGACGGCGCCGCCCCAGAACAGCTCCTGCCCCGCGCCGCGCGCGCGCGGATCTCGCGGTCCTCTTCCGTGCTCGGGCGCATGGCGGCCGCGAGGCGCGCCACCCAGCTCGCGCCCGCCAGCGCGGGCTGGTAGACCCGCTCGTCCTTCTCGAGGTAGTGCCGGCACCACCAGTAGCCGAGGAACTGCTCGTCCGCTCCCTCGCCGACGTGCACGACCGGACAGGCGTTCTGGCGCACGAGCTGCGCCAGGAAGTACAGCGGGATGCAGACGTTGTCCGCGATCGGCTCGTCCTGCAGCTCGACCAGCAGCGGCAGGAACTCGCGCGCCTGCCGCGCCGTGATGCAGCGTCTCGACGTGCTCGGTGGCGAAGGCGCGGCTCACCTTGCGGGCGTGCTCGAACTCGTCGCCCAGCTCCTCCTCGTAGCCGATCGTGAAGCTCCGCACCGGCCGCCCCAGCAGCTCGTCATCACGGCGACGTTCAGGCGGAGTCGACGCCGCCCGAAAGCAGCACGCCCACAGGGACGTCCGAGACCATGCCGCCGCGCGACCGACTGCACCAGCAGCCGCTCAGCTCGGCGACCGCCTGCCCCGCCGACAGCTCGCGGTCGGTCAGCTCGCTCGCCGCGCCGGGGCGCAGTGCCACTACGCGGCGGCGCTCGCACGGCCGTCGCCATCGATGCTGACGACGTGCCCCGCGGGCAGCTTGAAGACGCCGCGGAACAGCGTGAGCGGCGCCGGCGCGACGATGAACGTCAGGTAATGCCAGAGCGCCACCTCGTCCATCTCGGGGTGGAGCTCGGGATGCGCCGCAGAGCGCGCGGATCTCGGACGCGAACAGCCACTCCCCCGATTTCGTGCGCGCGAGGTAGAGCGGCTTGACGCCCAGGCGGTCGCGCACGAGGTGCAGCACCGGCCGCTGCGGGTCGCGCGCGTCGTAGATCGCGAAGGCGAACATGCCCACCAGCCGGTGCAGCCCGGGCAGGCCCCACTGCAGGTAGGCGCGCAGCAGCACCTCGGTGTCCGAGTGGTCGGTGCGCCAGTCGGTGTGGCCGAGCTGCTCCAGCTCGCGGCGGACCTGGGCGTGGTTGTAGATCTCGCCGTTGAAGACGATGAAGGCGCGGCCGTCCGGGCTCGACATCGGCTGCGCCGCGCTGTCGGACAGGTCGATGATCGACAGCCGGCGGTGCGCGAGGCCGCAGCGGCCCTGCGGCTCGCGCCAGACGCCGTCGCCGTCCGGCCCGCGGTGGCGGATCCGGTCGCTCATCGCCCGCAGCACGTCGCTGCCGGACACCGGCTGTCCCTGGGGGCGGAACGCCCCGGCGATGCCGCACATCAGGCGCCTGCCGCGCGCTCCGCGACGACGCGCGCCACCTTGCCGTCGCAGCTCGGGAACGCGCCGTTCACGCCGAGCGCGTAGATGTCCACGACCTCCTGCTCGAGCAGCCGGAGCCCTGCGGCGGCGAC
Source organism: uncultured Acidobacteriota bacterium (assembly GCA_963744315.1). Lineage (GTDB taxonomy): Bacteria > Acidobacteriota > Vicinamibacteria > Fen-336 > Fen-336 > DATBSL01. The sequence goes on along the minus strand of CAVUTB010000004.1, from coordinate 219,945 downwards.
GGCCAGCTCGATCGAGCGCGTGTCGGCCTTCCACAGGTGGCTGCGCACCTCGTGGCGCGGGTCGAGCCCGTCCAGCGGGACGAACGCCTGCAGCCGCCCGCCGTCCCTCAGCACCCGCCGCAGCTCGGCGAGGCACTGGACCGGGTCGTAGGCGTGTTCGAGCACGTTGTTCGCCACGATCGTGTCGAAGCTCGCCGGGCGGAACGGCAGCACGTGGATGTCGGCGAGCACGCCCGGGCGCGGCGCGTCGTTCAGCAAGGCGGCCGAGGCGTCGCAGCAGACGTATCCGGTCGAGCGGGCGTGCAGGTGACGCGCGAGCTGGCCGCGGCCGCTGCCGATCTCGAGCACGCGGCCGAGCGAAGGCGGCAGTGCCGCCGCGAAGGCGCGGATGTCCTCGCGTAGCGGCTCTTCCATCGGGATGTCGGACAGGTACGTGTGCGCCTCGTGCTGGTCCTGAAGCACGGCGCGCGCGCCGCCGGCCAGCCGCTCGAGCGCCTCGGCCCGGGCCGCCTCCAGGAAGCGCGCCTGGCTCGAGACGCGCCGCCAGGGATCGCGCGGCCGCAGCAAGGCCGCGATCCGCGACAGCGAGGCGCGCACGGCCGCGGGGCGGTCGAGCTCGCCGAGGTCGAGCAGCATCGCCGCAAGCGGCGGCGCCGGCGCCGGCCAGTTGTAGACCCGGTATTCGGCGTAGCGCTGCAACAGCTCCGTCGAGCTCGCCATGCGCGCGTTGTACCTCTCGATGCGCCAATGGTCCAGCAGCCGGGACAGCGCCGGCTCGGACGGATCGCGCCAGGCCGGTGCGGATCCGTGGACGAGCCGCTGCAGCCACGCCCGCGCGAGCGAGGGGCCGACCGTCTCGATCGGAACGCGGACCGTCTCGACCAAGGCCGTGTCCTCGCCCGCGGCGGGCGTGCGGATGTCGAAGGCCTGCGGGGCGTAGCTGGCCGCGACGGTGAGGGCACGATCGGAGGCTGCCCCGGCGCGCCGAAGCGACGCATCGGCCTCGAAGCCCGCCGCCGCGAGCGCCGGAGCGAGCGCGCCGAGGCTCGCGGCGGCCGGTGTGTCGAACGCGGCCCAGCGCACCGGCGCGCCCCCCAGCCGCTCGAGCACGGCCTTCTCTCCAGCCAGGTCCGCCACGGCGTCGCGGCTGCGGGCCGCCGGCACCCGCAGCGCGAGCATCCCCGGGTTCGCGTCGAGCAGAGCGAGCAGAGCGCGGGGCGCTGGCGCGCCCGGCTGCTGGAGCCAGGCCTCGGCCGTAGGCCGGCTGATCGCCACCGCCGCCACCGGCACGCCGCCCTGCGCGAGCGTGGCCAGGCCGCGAGCCAGGTCCGCCGCCTCCGGAGCGGCCCCGTCGGGGATCGACGCCCACAAGCCGAGCGCGGTCTCGCGCAGGCGGCCGATCGCGAGCGTGCGGCTCTGCTCGGAGCCCGCGACCACCTGCTCGAGCAGCTCGAGCCAGACGCTGCCGGCGAGGACGGCCTCGACCTCGAAGGCATCCAGGCCCTGGCCGGCCTCGTTCACGACCAGCCACGCCACCCGCGCGGGCGGCACGTGCTCGGCGCGAACGCGGTCGAGCTCGCGGGAGACGGCGGCCAGGCAGGAGCGCGCGTTGCGACGGAAGATCGGGGCCAGCGGGTCCTCGCGCAGCACCACGAGCGGGATGGCGGGATCGTTCGCGAGCGCCGACACCCGCTCCCGGATCCCGACCGGGAAGGGCTCTGAAAAACGCGCGAGCCGTGTATGGTCCGACAAAACGCCTGCGCTCACGGCGTCCCGGCGCGCCCCGCGGCCCGCCGCGACACGGAGAAGATCACCTCGCGCAGGGACGCGTCCGCTTCCATGCGCCGCCAGGCGAGCGCCTCGTCGCCCTCGAGCGAGTCCTTCGCCAGCAGGCTGTAGTTGAACGTCTCGAGCTCGAGCACCTCGTGGCCGATCGCGCCCAGCAGCCAGCGCAGCTCGTCCACGGTGTACTCGCGGTGGTGGCCCTCGAACGGCAGCTCGGTCCCGTATTGCAGCTCGATCGGGCAGAAGATGCTCTCGCCGCGCGCCAGCCGCTCGCGGTTGTAGAGGTACGCCAGGTTGGGCGTGTCGAGCACCAGCACGCCGAGCGGCCGCAGCGAGCCGTTGACGAACTCGAGCAGCTCGCGCGGCGTGTGCGGCACGTGCTCGAGCACGCCCAGCAGCAGCACCGCGTCGTAGGGCGGGCGCGTCTCGCCGCCGTCGTGGTCGATCACGCGCACGCCCGCCGCGCGCTGCCAGCGCAACTCGGCGTCGAACACGCTGCCGTAGCGCCCGTAGGAGTCGCGCGCTTCGACGGCGTAGCCCGCGCGCGCCGCGAGCACTGCGAAGTTGCCGAAGTAGGAGCCGAGGTCGAGCACGCGTCCAGCGGGCGGCACGTGGGCGCGCAGCGCGCGCAGCACGCGCACCATCCGCGCGACGCTGCAGCCGAGGTAGGCGCGCCAGTCGTAACCGAGCAGAGCCGGCGAGTGCCGCGCGAGCGGGGCCATGTCGCGGCCCTCGACTCCCGCGATCGCCTCCTGCGTCACCTGCCAGGCGAGCTCGAACTCGCCGGGGAACTGCCGACGCACGAAGCCGGAGCCGAGCTCGACCGGACGCCGCGCCGGGTGACGCGCGCGTAGGCGACGGCGTAGCTCCTCGAGCAGCCGCGGGCTAGCCACCGGCGCCCCTCGCCTTCCCGTCCTGCGCGAGCAGCGCCGGGTGGCGGAAGACACCGCCGCGCTCGCCGGGGTGAGCGCCGCCGACCCGGATCGACTGGAACCTCGACCAGAAGTCGTGCACGCGCGGCGAGACCGCGAAGTACGGCGTGGGCCGCCAGTAGTACTGCTCCTCGGCCAGGAGCACCGAGACCAGGTACTCGCCGTCGCCGAGCAGCAGCGGCTCGAGCGTCAGCGAGATGCGCCGCGGCGTGCCCGCCGGGCCGAGCCTCACGCCCTCGCTCACCACCCGCGTCGCCTCGACGATGCCTTCCTTGTGGAACGCCACCACCAGCGTCGAGCCCTCGTCGAGCACGGGATCCACGACGCGCGCGACGATCTCGACGCACATCCGGCCGCCCACCTCGAACTCCTGGGACGGGCCAGAGGCGTCCGCGAACGTCACGCTCTCGACGACAGCACGCCCGGTGCCGTAGCGGTAGCGGCCCTCGCTCTTGAGCGGCTCGGCGGGAGCGAGGTCGCCGAACTCGACGCGTGCCCAGGCCGACACCTGCAGCTCCCGCACTGCCGAGCGCGGCGGCAGCTGAGCCCCCTGCACGCGGGCCTCGAGGCGGGCCGGGCGCGCCGACCACGCCTCCGCCACCACCGCGAGCGGCCCCGGCGCGACGTCGCCATTCGGCGCGATCCGGACGGCCGCGCGCTGGAACGGGGCCTTCCAGGGATCCAGCCGGCGTGCCGCGGACCCGTCGCGCGTCTCGACGGCGCTCCAGCCGCTCGCTGCTTCGGACCACGCGTCGCCCGGAGCGCCGCCGTCGGCGCGCACCTGGCCGAGCAGCGTCTTGTCCGCGTAGAGCGCGACGCTCCGGAACCAGACCGGGCCCGTCCACGGCTCGTCGCGCGGCGGGCCCAGCTCGACCACTAGGCCGCCGGGCGCCGCCCGCTCCGCCGCGACCACCATGCGGCGCCCCGCCTCGGCCGCGGCCTGTGCTCGCACCGACTCCTCGTACGCAGCGACGACGCTGACGGCGTCGCCGTCGGCGCGCACGGTCCCCGCGTCGATCCACACGAAGCGGTCGCAGAAGCTGCGCGCCGCGTAGATGTCGTGCGTGACGAGCAGCAGCGTCGCGTCGCGCGCCGCGCACAACTCGCGGATTCGCGCGAAGCTCTTCTGGTTGAAGTAGGCGTCGCCGACGCTCAGCACCTCGTCGAGCACCAGGATCTCGGGCGCGAGCTGCGTGGCGGCGGAGAACATGAGCCGCATCGCCATCCCCGCGGAGTAGGTCTTCATCGGCTGGCCGGCGTACTCCTCCACCTCGGCGAACTCGACGATCTCCGCGAGCGCGCGCCGCGCGGCGACGCCCGAGACCCCGAGGTGCCCGAGATACCCGAGCACGTTCTCGCGGCCGGTCAGCTGGGGGTGGAAGCCGGCGCCGATCTCGAGCAGCGCCTTCACGTCCCCGCCCACCTCGATGCTGCCGGCGGTGGGCTGCAGCACGCCGGTCACGAGCTTCAAGAGCGTGCTCTTGCCGGCGCCGTTGCGACCGATGATTGCCACCTTCTCGCCGCGCTCGATCCGCAGGTCGACGCCCGCGAGAGCGAGGTGGGTGGGGATCGCCGCGCGGCGCTCGGCCGGCAGCAGCCCGAGCGCGTCGAGCGCGCGCTGCACCTGGCTCGCGTACAGCCGGTAGGCCTTGGTCAGCCCGCGCGCCCGGACCGCTTCACTCATACTCGAGCAGCGACGGCTTGAGCCGCGCAAAGAGGATGGCACCCACGGCGAAGACGCCGAGGCACAGGAACGCGTAGCCGGCGAGCGCGCCGGTCGCGTGCGGCTGCGCGGGCAGCAGGCACGCCCGGTACGCCTCGACCAGGTAGAAGACCGGGTTCGCGTAGAGCGCCGCTGCGAGCGGCGCCGGCACCATCTCCGGCTTGAACGCGATCGGCGAGAGGAACATCACCAGCATCAGCCCGAGCGCGACGATCTGGGCGAGGTCGGCGATCAGCAGGCCGGCGATGCTCACGGCGCAAACGAGTCCCGCGTGCAGAAGCAGCTGCAGCAGCACCACGGCCGGCAGCATCAGCACCGCGGGCGAGAGCTCGCCAGCGGCGCCGGCCAGCGCCAGCAGGATCGCGAGGCTCACCGTCTGGCCGGCGAAGCTCGCGAGCACCGTGCGCAGCGGGATCAGCTCGGGCGGCAACACCACGTTCTTCACCAGGTACAGGCTCTGGCGCAGCGCGCCGCAGCCGCTCGTGAGCGCGTCCGACAGCCCGATGAACGGCACCAGGCCGCTGAAGACGTAGACGACATAGTCGAGGCTGGAGAAGCCCGGGAAGCGCACGCGGAACACGACGAGGAAGAGAAAAAGGTATAGCAGCAGCAGCAGGCTCGGGTAGACCACGACCCAGGCGAGGCCCAGCAGCGAGCCGGAGAAGCGCTTCTGCAGCTCGAAGCGGGTGATCGACGCGAGGACGTTCCTGCGCCGCCAGGCGAGCTCCAGCATCGCGACGGGCGTGCTCCAGCCTCCGCCCGCGCTCACGCGGCCCGACCCCCGCCCGCCAGAAGCTCGAGGCGGTGCGCGGCCAGCCGCTCGGCGGAGCCGAGCGCCGCCTCCGGGCCGATCACGAAGAAGCGCATCAGCTCGCCCGAGAGCGTGGCGCTTTCCTCGAAGTCGGCGGCCTGGCAGGCGAGCTTCACGCCATAGGATGGCGAGCACCAGCTCGCCGCGAGCCGAAGCTTCGCCGTCGCATCGGCCAGCAGCCGATAGACGTGGCCAGCCGCCTCGAGCCGCAGGCCGCCGGCCGTCTCCGACACGGCCACGCCTGGAGCGAAGTGGAAGTGCCAGCGCAGCCGAGCCGCACCCCGCCCGATCACGCGGTCCATGACGATGAGCAGCGGACCCTCGCGCAGCAGGCGAAACGCGCGCTCGTGCACGAGTGGCGCGAAGCCGCTGTGGCGGCCGCGATACTCGAAGCGGTCGTCCCCGAGCGCGCAGCCTTCGTGCTGCGGACAGGCGCGTTCCTGGAGGCGGAACAGCCAGGCGGGATTGAGCTCGTTCTGCTCGCGCGCGTCGACGGAGAGCGTATTGTGGAAGGCGGTGCCGCGGAACTGGTTTCGCGAAGGAGGATCCGAGGTGTAGAGGTAGCTGCCGGGATCGACGACGAGCGGCTGGCCCGCCACGTGAAGCTCGAAGGAGAGTTGGTCGTTGTGCTTGTGGTTGCCGAAGCCCGCGGTGCCGACGCGGCCGTTCGTGATCAGGAGGTAGTCGCCTCCCTGCCGGTAGACGGCCACGCCGGCGTCCTCGAATAGCCGGCCCACCGCGGGCAGCTCCGCGGTGGCGTCGGGAGCGTCGAGCGCTTGCGCGAAGCCCCACCAGCAGGCCTCCCGCCGGCCGGCCGCGCCGCCGGTCGCCAGCCAGCGCGGGCGATCCAGCACGAAGGCGGCAGGGCCGAACAGATGCCGGCGCATCCTGCGGCCCCAGCTCCCGTACCCGCTCAGAATGTGCAGCCGGCCATCGTCCGCGTCGCCGACCTGCGGCATCAAGCCGTCGGGGCGCAGCACACCGCCGAGTAAGTCGACCATCGTCTCGAGCGTCAGCCATCGTAGCGCAGGCAACGGCCGGCCGCCCGAAGTCGGCGAGCCGCGCGGCGCCGAGAAACAGCTCCGTCGACCAGGCGGTGATACGGCACCGACGACTCGTAGTCGGCGCCGTCCGGCAGCACCTGAACCTTCATCTCCTGCGTCGAGCCACGCGCGGCATTGCCGGTCCCACTCTGACCACTGCGGCAGGTCGCCGAAGAGCCGCGCCACATAGAAAGCAGACCGACGACGTCGCTCAGGAAGTGGTTGCTGGTGACCTCGTAGTTGTTCTCGAGGTGACCCTCGATGAAGACGCCGTGGTCGAACAGCGCCTCGATACGCCGCGCGACCAGAACGCGCGCTCGAGGCCGTCGACGCGCGCGGATCAGTTCGAGCGCGAGGGCCCAGTTCGCCGCGCGCAACGCCACGTCCATCGTGCAGGCCCAGTTGACGGCGCTGCCGACCGGATTGGCCTCGACGAAGTCGTGCAGTTCATTGGCGATCTCGAAGGCGAAGCGCTCGTCGCGCGTCAGCCGATAGGCCTGGCCGAGCAGCGGCCAGTGCTGGCACCGCGACAGCTCCCAGGGAAGCTTGATATCGGCCCGGCCGGGACGCATCCGATCGAGGTTCCACTGTGCGATGCGCGAATACCGCGCGGAAAACGGAGACCGGATACGCGGATCGAGGTACCAGTCGATCGGCTGATACCCGTTGGCGTCCGCGCCGCGGTCCGGATCTACCGGCGTGTATGGGCCGCTGCCGAGCAGGTCGAACTCGTGCCGTAGAACCTTGTTCGCCGCGTCCACCGTCGCTGCGACGAGATCGGCGATACCGCTCGCGCAGGCGCTCGACGCTCTGGTCCGACAGGCCGACGTACAGCCTCGCTTCCGACTGACGCCTGGCTATCCAATCGTCCTGGGCGATCGCTGCGTCGCGCAGTTCGTCCGCCCAGCTGCGCGGCGGAGACTCGATCGCGGCGCCTGACCGAATTCGGCGAATCCGCGCCAAGAGTTGTCCCGCTCGTCCGAGCATCAGGCGCCCAACGGCTTCGTCGCCTTGATGATCAGGTTCCACCCGGCCAGCTTCTCGATGACATCCGTGAACCGTTTGAGTCGCCGTGGCACGAGCTCGGGAGCGATCTGGCGCTGCACAATCTGAATGTCGCGGAAGTCCTTGAAGAGCGAGCGCAGCCGCGACTTCGTGTACACCTTGACGAGCGGCCTCGCATCGTTGCCGGTCCGCTCGACGTTGCGCGACATGATCTCGGCCATCGACTTGCTCGAGCAGGTCGCCGCTCTTGAGGCCGAAATGCCAGACGAGATTCCGCCAGTACTGGAGCGAGTTCTCGGCGTAGAACATCACGATCACGCGGCCGCCGGGCTTCAGGACGCGGAGGATCTCGGCCACCGCCCTGCTCGTATTCGGCGTGTGATGAATCACCCCGTTCGAGTAGACCAGGTCGAAGCTGCCGTCGTCGAACGGCAGTGACTCGGCGTCGTGGTGAACGAAGCGGCCGGTGAGACCGCGCAGCGCGGAAATTCTCCTGCGCGAGCTTCAGGTGCCCTTCGGAGAGATCGACGTCCGTGACGCTCGCGCCGTTCTTCGCGAACTGCGCGAGGTCGGTCCCCATCCCGCCGCCGATCTCGAGCACCTGTTGGCCGGCGTGCGCGGCGAACTCCATCACCTCGGGCATCCACGGCGCGTAGACGCCGTAGCCGGTAGCGTTCGACCTCCAGGAACCACTCGAGCGTGTGCGGCTGACGCGCTGCGGGCCGTCTCCGAACCCACAGGGTTGTTGTTCCACTGGTTCTGAACCTGCATCTTTGTAGGCGTCGCCGGTCTCGACCTTGTGCGCGCCGTTCCGCTTCGGCCGGTGCGGCGACCGCCCGCGACTGCCGCGAGCGCGACCACAGGCGGCTCGACGTGCCGCTCCCACGAGTAGTGATCGGCAACCGCCTGCCGCGCGTTCGCGGCCGAGCGCGCGACAGAGCTCCGGCCGCGCGCACCAGCCCGACGACGCCCGCGACGAACTCGTCGACGTCGCCCGGCGTGCACAGCACGGAGCGCTGGTCGGACACGGTCGAGCCGGCGCGGCTGAGGTCGCTGACGCGCAAAGCCGGCGACAGCACCTCGCCGATCTGCTCGAGGTCGCTGGCCACGATCCCGCCGCCCATCGCCATGTATTCGAAGATCTTGGTCGGCGAGCCGAAGAAGCGGCTGTCGACCATGTGGCGTGTTGTGCGGCGAGACGAACATGTCGCAGCGCCTTCAGCAGCCGCGCGCCCTCGGCCTGCGGCACGCGGCCGACGCGCCGCACGCTGATCGTCGCAGGCCGTGGCGCGCGACCTCCGCGCTCGAGCTGCGGCTTGTAGATTGCCGTCGCCGATGATCAGGAATCGCGCGTCGGCTCGCCGCCGCGCAGATCCGCGGGATGCGCCGCCGCCAGCACGTCGATGCCGTGCCAGCCGCCGAACGTGCCGGTGAAGCCGATCACGCGGTCGTCGTCCGTGAAGCCGAGCTCGCGCGCGCAGCTCGCCGCTTCTCCTCGGCGCCGCGCGGCGCGTAGCTGTCGAGGTCCGCGCCGTTCGGATTGACCAGGATCCTTCCGCGCGTCGACGCCGCGCGCCAGCAGGTCGTCCTTCACGTGCTCCGAGACGACCGAGATCGAGCGTCGCCTGACGGAACGCGGCTCCTCCGCCTTCAGATACAGGTCCTCGTAGAATCGGTACCTGTCTCCTCGAAGCTGCGCTGCATCGAGATCTCCGAGCCGTTGTACTCGACGATGTACGGGATCTGCAGTTCGCGGCTCAGCAGCGCCCCGACGTAGTTGCCCAGGCACAGCCGCTCGTAGATGTAGGCCGGCTTGCAGCACTTCGCAGCAGCTTTGACGATCGGGTAGTAGTCGGTGCGACGCGTTGACCATGGCGTCCTCGTTGAGGACCGTGGTCGGCGCGTCCATGACGACCTGACGGACGCCGAAATCGTCGAGCAGCTTGTAGCGGTGCGCGCAGCAGGCACACGAACCGCGTCGGTCGCGCGCCGCGAGCTCCTTGGCCACGTAGCAGGTGTGGCCGTAACTGCCGCCCGACGTAATCGGCGCCCAGAAGTCGGTGCGCAGGTAGACACCGAGCCCATCGAGCTTGCGCTTTCCAGTGAAGGGGCTGCGGCAGGTCGAGCGTCGCGGAACGGCACCAGCTCCGCGCTGAGGTTCAACCGCTCCAGGCAGCGTCTGCGCCAGCGACGTCGTAGCCGATACGACCGGCAGGAACTGGCCGCGGCGTACGTATCCAGCGCATGCCTGGCCGAACACGCTGCCAGCTCTTCATGATCGCGCTGAGCTCGGCGCCCTGCGCGCTCGAGTGCGATCACCGCAGCGCCGATGTGCGCCTGAGGCTCATCAGCCGTCCGCTCTCGATCGACGCACTCGACGGCGTGCTCGGCTCGGCCAGTAGAGCAACCACACGCCGACCCGTCCGCGTTCGCGAGCCCGGATCGGCGATCTCCAGCCGCGCGCGATCCGGCAGGCCTGACGTCAGGCCGATCACGACGCCGGCCAGTCCATTACGCCGATCGAGTTCCTGCTAGCGGCGTTGCTCTGGCGCGTGAATTCGTCCACGTCGAGGACCAACGCGATGACGCTCGGTCGTGTCGCTCGAGCGCGTCGCTGAAGGACGTCGCGAGTCCATCGAGACGGCGCGCGCGCCCGCGAGGTACGGGCTGCCCCGTTCGCGAGCGGGCCGGCTCGCGGTCCAGCTTCCTAGGCTCGGCCATGCAGCAGATCTTCGACGTGAGCGCGACTGCTGACGTCTCGACGAGTTCGTCGAATGGAATGGGCGCGCTGCCGTCCGACGTCGCGATGGCATCACCGACCGCGCTCAAGCCCTCGAAATGTCCCTTGTCCGGCCTCGCCGCTCTGCCACAGCACCGCGCCATCGCTCGCCCTGGTCAGCTTCTTGAAGTCGTCGACGATGTAGGCCTCGCCGTCGCAGAAAACGGTGATGCGCTCCTTGCCGAGGCCGTCTTCGGACCGAGCGCGGTGTAGACGAGGCTGCGCGACGCTGCCGTCCTCGTACGCCGATCGTCGCGGAGAAGTTGTCGTTCCGCGCGTACGGCAGCGCACCTGGATCGATCGCTGTCGCCTCGATCGATCGCACCGGCGCGCCGGCGAGGAATCGGAACACGTCGTACATGTGGCAGGCCTCGCCCATGTTGCGGCCGCCGCCCTGCGGGCCCTGGATCCAGTGGTCCAGCGGGATGTAGCCCGCGTTGACGCCGATAGCTGATCACCAGCGGCCCGCCGGCGCTCCGCACGAGCGGCTGCAGCTCCGTGCAGCGCCGGCGAGAAGCGGCGGTTGAAGCCCACCATCAGCAGCGGCGCGGGAGCGCCGGAGCGCGTCTCGACGACGCGCTCGAGCCCGTCCCAGTGATCGCGAGCGGCTTCTCGACGAAGACGTGCTTGCCCGCCGGCGAGCGACCGCACGACGTGGTCGGCGTGCTCGTCGTGCCGTGTCGCGATGACGATCAGCCCGACACGCGGGATCGCGCAGCACCTCCTCGAGTCGCTCGCCAGCACCTCGCCCTGTTGGCGCGCGCGAAGTTGCCGCGCCTCGTCGGCGCGCCGGCTGACGACGCCCGCAGCCGGAATAGCGGTCGCCGATGCCGCTCGAGCTGCGGGACCAGCATCGCGGTTCCGAAAGCGCCGGCGCCGACGAGCGCGTACTCCGACCGCCGTCGACGGCCGCCCGCTGCCGCGATGCTGATCGCGACCGCCCGCGGCGCCGGCGGCTGGCTCGTCCGGGAGATCGTGATGAACAGCACGCCGAGCGGACCGGGATCGCGCAGCGGCGCAGCTCATCGTAGGCGGCGGGCGCCGTGTCGACGGCGACCACGCGGTCGATCGAGCGGCTCGATCTGCAGCCTGCCCGCGGCGACGAGTCGAGGTACGCCTGCATGTTGCGGTTGGCGGTCCAGCGCACGTGTGCGTACGGGTAGTCGATGACCCTCTCCTCGTAGCTCGGGTCGTAGCGGCCGGGACCGTAGGACGTGCTCATCAGCAGATCGCATTTCCTTCTCGTAGAACACGGCGCGGTCAGTTCGAGCCCGATGTCGCCGACGATCACGAGCCGTCCCTTGGCGCGCGTCAGCTGTGCGGCGAGCAGCGCCACGCTCGTTCGAGCGCGCGGCGCACAGATCACCGTGAGGTCGACTCCCCGGCCGAAGGTCAGGTCCGCACCAGGCCGCGGAGCTCGTCGGCGACGCGCTGCCCGCGCTGCGCCGCCGCGAGCGAGCGCTCCACGCGCTCCGCGGTCGGGATCGTGCGCCACGACGCGGCAGCCGCTCGCCTTCAGCATCTGCACGGAGAGCTGCCCGAGCAGGCCGAGACCCAGCACGCAGGCGCTCTCGCCGATCTGCGGCCGGCCGCCGGCGGACCCCTTGCAGCGCGATGGCGCCGAGAGTGGTGGTCGCGGCCCAGCGCAGGTCGCAGCCCGCGGGCACGCGGCTCACCAGGTTGCGAGGCACCGAGACGAGCTCGGCGTGGTTGGCATAGCCGGCGCCGGCGCAGGCGACCGGGTCGCCGGGGACGAGGTCGGCGACGTCCGCTCCGACCGCGACCACGTGCCCGGCCGCCGAGTAGCCGAGCGCCCAGCCCCGGATCCCGGAGGAGTCGACCGTGGACGGGGCCGACGCGTCGGTGGCAGGCCGGACGTGCGACTCGAGCCGGCGGCGGGCGATCTGCTGCGCACGCGCGAACGCCCGTGCCGGGTTCTTCCAGGCATACTCCAGCCGAGCCCGGAAGAGCTCCGCGTGACCGCCGGCGCGAGAGGCCAGCGTCGGGGCAGACGCGGTTTCGGGGGGACGAAGCGCCGCGAGCTCGGTGCCGACGCTGACCGCAGAGTAGGCCACCCGCACCAGCACCTGGCCCGCCTGGACGCGGGGGCTCGGTACGGACTGGACGGTCACACCTTCCGAGTTGGCGATCAGCTGACGCAAAGGTCACCGCACGAGGAGCCGAGCCTCGCCGAGTGCTACGGCGTCCGGCTGACGTCCCGCAAAACCAAGAGCTTAGCATGCCGACCCTGGCTGCCGTTCGGCGGCCGGACGCGGTGGTATCCTGCCGGACTTCGGGCGCCCCATGACGAGCGGACCTCAACAGTACCGGCCGGACATCGACGGCCTCCGGGCCATCGCCGTCCTTCTCGTGATGGGCTTCCACGCCTTTCCCGGCCGGGTTCCCGCAGGGTTCATCGGCGTGGACGTGTTCTTCGTGATCTCCGGCTACCTGATCACCGGGATCATCGTGCGGGACCTGCGCGAGGGCCGCTTCAGCCTCGCGCGCTTCTACGAGCGTCGGGTCCGGCGCATCTTCCCGGCGCTCGCCGTGGTGCTGTGCGTCTGTCTGCTCGCGGGGTCGCGGCTGCTCTCGCCGAGCGAGTTTGCCGACCTCGGGTGGCACGCGGCCGCGGGCGCCGCCTTCGTCTCGAACTTCGCGTTGCTGGCGCAGTCCGGATACTTTGCTGCGGCATCGGAGTCGAAGCCGCTGTTGCATCTGTGGTCGCTCGGCGTCGAAGAGCAGTTCTACCTGGTGTGGCCCCTCACGCTCGCCTTCGTCGCGTCGCGGACGCCGCGGCCGCTCCGGGTCGTGGCGGCGATCGCGGCCGCATCGCTCGTCGCCTGTCTCGCCCTCACGCCGACCCGGCCGGAAGCCGCTTTTTACGGCCCGTTCACGCGGCTCTGGGAGCTGCTCGCGGGCGGCCTGCTCGCTCTCCGCGCCGACGTCGAGCCGCCCTTGACGGCGTCGGGTGGTGGTCGTGCCGCGGGCCCCGCGCTCCGCAGCGCCGCGACGGCGATCGGGCTCTCCCTCGTGGCGACGGCGGCGCTCGCCCTCGACGCGAGCCTGCCCTTCCCCGGCTGGAGGGCGGCGCTGCCGGTGGCGGGCACGGTCCTGGTGATCGCGGCCGGGCCGCACGCCTGGCTCAACCGCACGGTCCTCGCCCGCCGCGCGCTGGTGTTCGTCGGGCTCATCAGCTACCCGCTCTACCTGTGGCACTGGCCGGCGCTCGCGCTGCTTCTGAGCCTCGATCTCGCCTGGTCCGGCGGCCAGGAGCGGATCGCCAAGCTCGTCGCGCTCGCGGCGTCCGTGCTGGCTGCGGCCGCGACCTACTGGTGGATCGAGCGGCCCGTGCGGCTGCGCCGCAAGGGGAGCGTCCTCGCCCTGTGCCTCGCGCTCACCGTCCCGTTCCTGGCGGGAGCCGTCGTGTTCGCGGCCTGGCGCGCGCGGGTTCCGGTGAACCGGCAGCAGAGAGAGATCGCGCGCCAGCTCGAGCAGATGCAGAACGAGCGCGCCTTGCTCTACCGCGACCGCGTCTGCTTCCTCGACGCAGACCAGGACGAGACGGCCTTCTCCGCCGAGTGCGGCGCCGAGGCGGAGCGCCGGCCGGGCGGCGCAACGCTGCTCTGGGGCGACTCCCACGCGGCACACCTCGCCCCGGGCATCCGAGCGCTCGGAGTGCCGGCGGGCTTCGCGCAGTTCACCGCCACGAGCTGTCCGCCCGTTCTCGGCTACGCGGCCCGCGGCCGCCCGCATTGCCGGCGGCTCAACGACTGGGTGCTCGGCTGGGTGAAGGCCCACCGCCCGCACACGGTTCTGCTCGCGGCGGCCTGGCCCCACTACGACGGCTACGCCGCAGTCGCGGGCACGATCGACGCGCTGCGCGCCCTTGGGGTGCCTCGCGTCGTACTGGTCGGGCCGCCGGTGTCGTTCAGCGAGCGCGTGCCGGAGCTGCTCGCGCGGCTGAGCATCGAAGACGCCGTCCCCGAGAGGCTCCCGAGCACGCGACTGGAGCGGCTACGCGGGGTGGACCGGGAGCTGCGCGCGCTCGCCACCGGCAAAGGCATCGACTACGCGTCGCTGCTCGAGGCCGTGTGCAACGAGCGCGGCTGCCTCGTCGCCCTCGGAGGGACGGCGAGCGGGCTCTTGATCTTCGACCAGTCGCACGTGATGCCGGCTGGCTCGCGGCTCCTGGCCGAGCGCGCGCTCGCTCCGTACCTGCGATGAGCGCGGCCGCGCGAAGCGCGGGCCGCGCCGCCGGACACGCTATGATGCGCCGGATGCGGTCCGACGAGGTTCTGCGGCTGCTGCGCCGCGCTCTCGGCCGATCGCCGCGGGCCATCGCGCGCCGCGCCGCCTACGAGCTGGTGGCCGAGTCCGAGCGCTACCGCGCGCCGCGGCGCGACCGCCGATTCGACCGCCGAAAGCTGCTCGTGCGCTGCGGCGCCACCGATCTCGACGAGCTCTGGAGGGTCCTCGCGGCGCGTTCCTACCCCGCGCACACGCGCGACGTCGATCCCGCACTGCACCGGGAGCTGTGCCCGGGGAACGAGGAGCGGATCCTGGCGGCAGCCGACGACGCGCTCGCCCGGCGCGTGAAGCTGCTCGGGTCCGACAGCGTGGAGCTCGGGGCAGAGATCGACTGGTCGCGCGACTTCAAGTCGGGCGTCGCATGGCCGCGCGCCTACATGCGCGACATCGCCTACGTCGATCCCCACGACGCGAGCGACGTCAAGGTCCCGTGGGAGCTCTCCCGGCTGCATTGGCTGATGCCCGCGGGCCAGGCCTACCTCCTCACCCGCGACGAGCGCTACGCGCGGGCCGTGCGCGCGACGCTCGAGAGCTGGATCGCCGCGAACCCCTACGCACGATCCGTCAACTGGTCCTGCACCATGGAAGCAGCGCTCCGACTCCTGAGCTGGACCTGGTTCTTCCACGTGTTCCACGCGAGCCATGCCTGGGCCGACCCGGGGTTCCGCGAGCGCTTCCTGCGCGCGCTCTACCTCCACGGCGACTTCACCGAGCGCCACCTCGAGATCTCGGACGTCAACGGGAACCATTGCACGGCCGACGCCGCGGGGCTCGTGTTTGCGGGCCTCTTCTTCGGGCCCGGACGCGACGCGCCGCGCTGGCTCGCGCGAGGCTGGGAGCTGCTGGTCGCGGAGCTGCCGCGCCAGGTGTTCGAGGACGGCGTCGACTTCGAGGCGTCCGCGGCGTACCACCGCTTGGTGGCGGAGCTGTTCCTGCTGCCGGCGCTCTACCGGCTCGCGTGCGGGCTCGAGGTGCCGGGTGCGTATCGCGAGCGCCTGGTCGCGATGGCGCGCTTCACCGCCGTCTACTCGCGCCCGGACGGCTCGAGCCCGCTCTGGGGCGACGCGGACGACTCGCGCGCGCTTCCGCTCGGCGGCCAGGCGCTCACGGACCACCGCTATTTGCCGGGGCTGGTGGGGGCCGCCTTCGACGTTTCCGAGCTGCGCGACGCGGCCACCGGGCCGCGCGACGAAACCTACTGGCTGCGCGGCCCGCAAGACGCCGCCAGCCTCCCGGGCCCCGCTGCGCCCCCGCGCGTGCAGGACTCGGCGGCGTTCCCGCACGGCGGCGTCTACGTGCTGCGGAACGCGGTCGACCACGTGTTCGTGGACTGCGGACCGGTCGGGATCGCGGGCCGTGGCGGCCACGGGCACAACGACTGCCTCGGCTTCGAGGCCGTCCTCGACGGCGTCGCGCTCGTGAGCGACTGCGGCGCGTTCCTGTACACGGCGTCGTTCGCAGAGCGCAACCGCTTCCGCTCGACGGCGTATCACAACACGCCGTGCGTGGACGGGCAGGAGCTCAATCGCATCCAGCCCGAGCTGCTGTGGTCGCTCGCCAACGACGCGCGGCCCGAGCCGAGGGGGTTCGAGCCGGGGCCCGCGCGCGACCGCTTCGTCGGATCGCACACGGGATATCGCCGGCTGTCGCCGCCGGTGAGCCCGGTGCGCACGTTCGAGCTGGAGCACGCGAGCCACGCGCTCACCGTCACGGACGCGTTCGAGGGCGACGGCCGGCACCGGCTCGAAGTGCCGCTGCACCTGGCGCCCGGCGTGCGGGCGTCGGTGCGCGTCCCGGGGGCGCTCGAGCTCGAGGCACGCGGTCGCCGGTTCCGGCTCGGCTGGGGGCCCACCGACGTGTGGCGGCTGGAGCTCGGCACGGGCCGCGTGTCGCCGAGCTATGGCGTGACGCTGTCCGTCGTGCGCCTCGTTTTCACGCGCGAAGGCGACCTCGCGCCCGCGCTGTGCGTGCGCATCGCCCCGGAGAGCCCGTGACGCGGGCGCACCGGGCCGGTTGGGCTCTCCTGGTCTCGAGCACGCTCGGCTCCGCCTTCGTCGCGCTCCTCGTCTGGCCACGACTCTTCGACTCGACGCCGCCCGGACTCGGGCGCCTGGTGGCGGCGCGCTGCGATGGCGCGCTCGACGCCCCCTGCGCCGTGAAAACGCTCGCGCTCGGCACAGGACGTTACTGGTTGCACGCGAGCGCGCCGACGGTCGATCGCCTGAGCGTGGAGATCCAGACGCTCCCCCGGGACCAGGCGCCCGCGGTGCTTCTGCTGGGAGGTGGAGGCGGCAAGCTCGCCGTCGCCGTCGAGCGCGCAGACGGCCGCTCGGGCTGGCAGTCGGTCGCGACGTCCGGCGAGAGCCGCGGCCAGCGGCGGCGCGTGCTGTCGCTCGCCGGCATACACGTGGGCGACCGGATCCGCGTGAGCCTCGCCCGCGAGCCGGGGAGCGGCGACTCGCAAGGCGGCCTGCAGCTCGACGAGATCGGGCTTTTCACATCCGAGCACCGACTGCTTGCCGACGCGCGGTCGTTCCTGACCGGCGTGCCCGACCGTCGCCTCTACAACGGCCTGCTCACCCGGGCCTGCCAGTGGCTCGCGGTCCTGGGCGCCCTCGGCGCCTTCCTCGTGCCCGCGGGCCCGCGCGCCTCCTGGGCGCGTGCGGCCTTCGTGCTGGCGCTCACGCTCGCCGTGGCGTGCCTCGAGCTGTGGGTGCTCCACAACCCCTACTGGTTCCATGCGCGCGACCTGCGTGTGATGCTCGCCTCCGGGCCGGTCCAGGAGGGTATCGGCGCCAACCTCAACTACGGCATGTACCTCGGCTCGCGGCTGCTGCAGGGCGAGGGAGTGACGTTCGGGCCGCGTTGGGTCCCCTGGGAGCGCATGCCCGGCTACGCGTTCTTCGGCGCGCTCGCGGGCCTGATCGCCGGCTACAAGACCGACATCTTCACGATCGGGCTCTTCTCGATCGCGCTGCACGTCGCCTTCCTGGGGATCGCGAACGCCGCCTTCGCCGCCGCCGCGGCGCACGTGATGCACCCGGGCGTCGCGGTCGCCGCTGCGCTCGCCGTCACCTTCATGCCCAACCAGCTCGCCAACACGCAGGCCGACTCGATCATGGTCCCGATCTACCTGCTCACGGCCGCCGCGCTATGCCTGTACCTCGACCGCGAGCGCCTTGGCGGCTGGCCCCCGTTCCACTGCCACCTGCTCGTGCACCTCGCCTTCGCCCTCTGGTTCGTGACGCGGCCGGAGGGAGTCGTCGGTTGGGCTGCGATCTCTGCCATCCTCTATTTCCGGCGCTGGCGCTACCTGGCGCTGCCGGCAGTGCTCTACCTCGCGATCGGCCTGCCCTGGGCGCTCTACAAGCGGCAGTACACGGGCGAGTTTTCGATGACCACGAACACGGTCGGCGACAACGCGTGGATTGGGCTATGGCAGGTGCCGAACAAGTTCCGCTGGCAGACGGCCGACGCGAGCTACTTCGAGTGGGCCGAACGCGTCGGCGTGCCGGCGATGTCGCAGCAAGCGTCCAGCAAGGCATTGCGCGAGGTGGCGCGCTTCAGCCTGACCTATCCGGTCTACGTGGTGCATCTGTTCCTGCACAAGTTCGTGCTGTTCGTGGACGCGCACGCGTTCACCGGCAACGTGACCTTCCCGCGCCTCGACTACAACCGGCTGAGCGGGCCCGGTGTCTTCGCGCTGCTGTGCGTCGTGGCGCTCGGGCTCACGCTACCCCACGAGGGCCGGCGCACGCTGCTGCTGGGCTGGCCGCTCTTCTTCAACGTCACGCTGTTCCTGCTCTTCTTCTGGGACGGGATGCGCCACACCGCGCCCGTCACCGCGGCGCTGTTCGTGACCGCGATTCCCGTTCTCGCGGAGCCGGGCTTCTACCGCGCGCTCGCGAGCCGGAGGCGGCGCGCGGCGAGCGTGGTGGCGGCGTTCGTGGCGGCGTGGTTCGTCCTACGCTGGGCCGACGCCGCCCTGCTCGCGTCCGACGCGTGGCGCTACTGGACGCCGTTCCTGGACCCGGCCCCGTTCGCCTGGTATCTACGCTGAGGGTCCAGGCGTCCGGCGCTCCTCCCGTATCATTGCTTCGTGGCCCTGTCCATGAGCTGCCGCAGATGACCGTCGACTCACCGGCCCTCGTCGCGGCCGTGAGCGGCGCTCTCGCGCTCGCTCTGACTCCCGCGCTGCGCGCTTCCGCGCGGCGGCTCGGGCTGCTCGACCGCCCGAATGCGCGCTCCTCGCACCTGACGGTGGTGCCGCGTGGGGGCGGCGTCGCGATTGCGCTGGCCGTGCTCGCGGCCCTCGCCGTCGTGCCCGGCGGGCTCGGCAGCGCGACGCTCACGGTGCTCGGGGGCGCCGTGGCGCTCGCCGCCGTGGGGCTGTGCGACGACCGCTTCTCGCTCTCGGCTGGCCTGCGCGTCTCCGCGCAGGCGGCGGTCGCGTTCGGCGCCGTGTTCCTGCTGGGCGGTCTCGAGCGCGTGCCGCTGCCGGCGCCGCTCGACGTGCCGCTGGGCCCGCTGGGGGCGCCGCTCGGCGGTCGCTCTGGATCGTGGCGGTCGTGAACTTCTTCAACTTCCTCGACGGCATCGACGGCCTGGCCGCGCTGCAGGCGGCTGATCACCGGCCTGGGCATCGCGCTGGCCGGCTGGGACCCGTCGCTGGCCTCGGCCGCCGGCGCCGCGCTGGCCGGCGCCGGCCTGGGCTTCCTGCCCTTCAACTGGGCGCCGGCCGCGAGCGTCTTCCTCGGCGACGCGGGCAGCGCCTTCTGGGCTTCGCCTTCGCGGCCCTGCCGCTCGCTGGCCCCCTCGGGCCGGCGCGCGAGCGCCGTGCTCTTCGTGGCGCTCAGCCTGTGGCTCTTCCTGGCCGACGCCACCTTCACGCTCGCCCGGCGCCTGCGCTGCGCGGCGCGCGGGTCCACGAGGCCCACCGCGAGCACCTCTACCAGCGGCTAGCCGGACCGCTTGGCCACGCCACGCGCGTCTGGCGCTCTCGATCGGGCTGGGCTCGGCCGTGCTCACCGCCGCGGCCCTCGCTCGCCTGGGCCGCGCGAGCGCCGTGGCTGGCGGCCTGGGCCGGCGCGGCCGCTCTTCGCGCTGGCGGCCGCGCTCTTTGCGGCCGAGTCGGCCGGCGGTGACGGCGCGGAGCGCGGCGTGAGACGACTGGCGCTGGCGCGCGACCGCCTGGTTCGCGCGGGCGCGCGGCGGCTCGTCCTGATCCTGGGCTTCGACGCGCTGCTGATCCTCGCCTCGCTTCTACACGGCCTTCCTGCTGCGCTTCGACGGCCGCGTCCCGGCCGAGCACCGCCAGATCCTGTGGCGCTTCCTGCCGCTGTTCCTGGCGATGAGGCTGTCGCTGCACCTCGCCTTCGGCCTCCACCGCTGGTCCTTCCGGCTCTCGGGGCTGCACGAGGCGCTGCGCGTCGTGGGCGCGACGCTCACCGGCACCACGGTGTTCGTGGCCGTCCTCTACTTCCTGCAGACGCCCGGCCCGCCGCGCTCGGTGCTGGTGATGGAGTTCTTCCTGACCGCGAGCCTGGTCGGCGCGCTTCCGCTTCTCGCCGCGCTTCGCGCAGGCGTGGCTGCTCGCGCAGTCGCGCTCGCGCTCCGGCCTGCGCACGCGCACGCTGATCGTCGGCGCCGGCTCCGCGGGGGACCTGCTGCAGCGCGACCTGCTGCGCTCGGAAGAGCACCCCTACGACGTGGTCGGTTTCGTCGACGACGACCCGCGCAAGCGAGGCCAGTGGATCGGCGGCCGCCCGGTGCTGGGCACGATCGACCGCCTGCCCGAGATCGCGAGGAGCCGCGAGATCGAGCAGCTGCTGTTCGCGATCCCGCGCATGCCTGCCGCGCGCGTGCGCGAGATCCTGTCCGCCTGCGCCGAGCTCAAGCTCAGCTACAAGGTGCTGCCGGTCTCGTTCGCGTACCTCAACGACCGCGCGGACGTGTCGGTGCTGGCGGACCTGCAGCCCGACCACCTGCTGGCCCGCAACGTGGTGCGCTTCGACGACGAGGAGCTCGACCGGCTGGTGCGGGGGCGGCGCATCCTGGTCACGGGAGCGGCGGGCTCGATCGGCAGCGAGGCGTGCCGCCAGATCGCGGCGCATGCGCCCGGCCCTCCTCGTGCTCGCCGACATCGAGGAGAACAACCTCTACTTCCTGTACCGCCACCTGCGCCACCTTCATCCGCAGCTGGCTGTGCGAGGCGCAGGTGGTCGACATCCGTGACGCTCCCGCGTGTTGAGCAGCTGCTGCGCGACGCTACCGGCCGCAGGACGTCGTGCACGCCGCGGCGCACAAGCACGTGCCGCTGATGGAGTACGCGCCGGAGGAAGCGGTCAAGAACAACGTGGCGGGCTGCCTGAACGTGATCACGGCCGCCGACCGCCTGGGCGTCGAGCGCTTCGTGCTCGTCTCGACCGACAAGGCGGTCAACCCGTGAGCGTCATGGGCGCGACGAAGCGCGTCGCGGAGCTGCTGGTCCAGCAGCGCGCCGCCGCGTCGCAGACGCGCTTCAGCACGGTCCGCTTCGGCAACGTGCTCGGCAGCGCCGGCAGCGTAGTGCCGCTGTTCAAGGAGCAGATCGCGCGCGGCGGGCCGGTCACCGTCACGCACCCGCAGTGCCGGCGCTACCTGATGACGATCCCGGAGGCGGTCGGCCTGGTGCTGCTGGCGGGCCTCGGCGGCCACGGCGAGCTGTTGATCCTGGAGATGGGCGAGCCGATCCTGATCCTGGACCTCGCGCGCATGATGATCTCGCTGTCCGGCCACGTTCCCGACAAGGACATCCCGATCGTGATCACCGGGCTGCGGCCAGGCGAGAAGCTCGACGAGGAGCTGATGACGGCGGAGGAGGCGAGCTGCAGCCGCGAGGTGCGCCCGAAGGTGCGCGCCGTGCTCCGGCCGCCCCCGGCGGCGGACCTGCTCGAGCGCGTGGAACGGCTGGCTGCGGCGGCCGAGGGCGGCGACCGCGAAGCGGTGATCGGCGCGCTGCGCGACGCCGTGCCCGCCTTCACGCCAGCGGCGTCAGCTGCCGTCACTCCCAGCGGATCGCACTGACCGCCACCCCCAGCTCGCGCCGATCCGCGCCTCCCGGACGGAACGTGCGCGATGCCTCGAGCCGGAGTGTCCCCGCCGCGGGCGGATCGAAGCGCTTCTCCTGGCTGCCGGGCCGGCGGCAGACGATCGATCCGGCGTCCTGGTCCTGGAACCGCAGCGCGATTACGACCGGCTCGCGCTCGAGGTCCGGGTGCTCGCACGTGAACGTCAAGCGGAACGGCGCCGCCCGCCGGACGTTGACGATGCCGCGCCGCGGCATCCAGCGGAACTCGCCATTCGGGCCGGACTCGGGCCGGTAGAAGCCTTCGAACTCCGCGATCTCGTCCGGGAGGTAGGCCTCGATGCCGAAGGCTCGCTTGACGCTGCGGTAGCCGCGGTCGGCGAAGTAGCCCAGCGGCGACAGCAGCACGAGCGTTCCGAGCACGGCCAGCAGCCCGCGCCGCACGGCCCGGGCGCGCGGCGACTCGGGTCCCGGGTCGAGGCCCAGGCAATAGGCGAGGAGCACGTGGAACAGGAAGAAGATCACCGGGATGTACGCCATCCCCTGGAACACGCCGTAGACGTGGAACATCAGCATGCCGAGCGCCACGGCCGCCGTGGTCGCCCCGGGCGCCGCGTCGCGCACGAGGGCGAGCACCGTGACCCGCAGCGCGGCGGCGCACGCGGCCACCCAGAGCGCGAGGCCGATCACCCCAGTCCCGTGAGCGCCTGCAGGTACGTGCTGTGGCTGTCGTCGAAGACGGTCTCGTTGGGGTCGCCGGCGATGGCGGTGTTGGTGACGCCCGCGACGCGCGAGCCCGGCAGCTCGAGCTGCGCGCGCAGGTGCATGTTGTAGCTCTCGTAGCCGAGGCCGAGCAATGGCTTCTGCCGCGCCAGCTCGAGGGCGTACTCCGCGGCGACGCGCCTCGGAGAGGCCAGGCCCAGGCCGCGCAGCTCGATCTCGCGCGAGACGCCTTCGAGGCGTCCCGAGCCCCGGGGAACGATCGCGAGCGCGGGCCAGTACGCTCCCGCAGCCAGCAGCGCGAACACCGCTGCCGACGCGGCGATCGCCGCCCAGCCGAGGCGCCCCGGGTGCGGGAAGCTGCGGCCCGCGCGCTTCGCGGCGAGCTGGAGCGCGACGAGACCAGCCGCCAGGACCCCGACCGCGACCCAGGAGGCCCGAGAACCCGACAGGAAGAGACCGGCCGCGGCGAGCGGAAACGCGGCGGCGAGGAGCGCGCGCCAGAGGGCGCGCGCCTCGAGGAATTCCAGCACCACGAACGGCAGACTCAGCGACACGAAGCACGCGAACCAGCTCGGGTTGCCGAAGGTCGACTGAAGTCGGCGATAGTCGCTGCCGAAAAACAGCTGCGACAGGTTGTAGCGCACGAGCGAGATGATCCCGACGAAATCGAGCAGCCCGAGGACGAGGGTCAGGATCACCGCGCAGGCGACGCCTCGGACGAGCCTCCGGAAGAGCTCGCGCTGGTCGGGTTGCGCCGAAAGCGCTGCTGCGAAGACCAGGAACAGCCACAGCCGGTTCGCCGAGACGATCGGGTACAGCGGGTCCTTGGGATAGCCGGAGAGCGCCGCGCGCACGAGGCCGTCGGCCTCGAGGTACGCGCGGTGCTCGAGGACGCCCGCCGGGAGCAGCAGCAGCGACGCCGTCGCCGCGACCGCGTACAGCAGGAAGAACGGGAGCACGGCCCGCCGGCCCGCCGCTGCGCTCGAGACGGGTAGTCGCAGCAGGCGCCACACCAGCACGGCCCCGAACGCCGAGACCAGCAGCTCGCAGGCCTGGCTCTGTGGACGGTAGGAGTGGAAACCGTAGAAGCACAGCGAGGCGCCGAAGCCGGCGAGGGCCGGGCCGATCCAGGCCGTCCGCAGGGCGCAGAGCAGCGTCCCGGCGAGGACGGCGGCTACGAACACGCCCAGGGCGCCGCCGCGCCCGCCGAGGGCCTGGGCCCGCAGCGCCAGGTTCGCGAGCAGGAACAAGAGCGCCGCGAGCAGGACGACCCGCCGACCGAGCCGCGCTCGCCCGGGAGCCGCTCCGTGCATCTCCGAAAGCGCCACTCTGCGGCGCAGCTTATCAGCCGCGACGCCAACGGGCATCGCCTGAGCGCCGTGATAGTCTGCTCGTCCGATCCGCGCATGTCCGAGCCCGCAGCCGTCTCCGCCCTGGTCGTCTCGCCCACTCCGACGACGCCGGAGACCCGGCAGTTCTTCTCGCTCCGATTCGGCGGCAGCGTCGCGTTCACGGACCTCGCGGGCTTGCGCCGCGCCGGCCTCGGCGCGAGCCGGCTCTGGCGCGCCGCGACCGTCGTGGCGACCGCACCGACGGCGGAGCTGCCGCTCTTCGAAGACTACCTGGTCGTGCTCGCGTTTCTCGTCCCGGGAGCGCGACGCGAGCGGCAGGTTCCCGGCGAGGCGCCAGTCCCGCTCGGAGTCATCCGCCTCATGCAGGCGGTGTTTCGCGTCGCGACCGGTGTGCTGGCGGGTGCCCTCGCGCTCGCGGCGAACGCGCTGCGCGCGTGGTGGCTCGCGATACGCGCGCCCGTTCCACGGCCGCTGCGCGGGACGTCGGACTGCCTGTACCTCAAGCCGACGCTCAGCTTTGGCGCGAGCATCGGCGGTTCGGTCGCCCACGTGGCAGGCGTCGCGAACGCGCTCGCGCGCTCGGGCGTCGCGCTCCGGCTGCTGAGCGCGCACGAGCAGCCGCTGGTCCATCCGCCGTGCGTGCAGCGGGTGGTGCCGCCGGAGCTGATCTCGTTCCCCTTCGAGGTGAACCCGCACCGCTATCAATCAGTGATCGTGAGGGCGGCACGCGCGGAGGCGCGGGTGCGGCCGCCGGACTTCCTCTATCAACGGTACGCGCTCAACGACATGTCCGGCGTCCTGCTGCGCGACAAGCTGCGCGTGCCGCTGGTGCTCGAGTTCAACGGCTCCGAGGTGTGGGCGCAGCGCCACTGGGGGGAGCCACTGCGCTTCGAGCGCATCGCGCTGGGCGTCGAGCGCGCGTGCCTGCGACACGCGGACCTGGTGGTCGTCGTCTCGCAGCCGCTCGTCGACCAGGCAGTCTCGCTCGGCGCCGACCCCCGCCGCGTGCTGTTCTACCCCAACGGCATCGACCCTCTCGTGTTCGACCCTGCCCGCTTCGGTGAGGACGAGCGGCGCCGCGCCCGCGCGGCGCTCGGCATAGCAGCGGGCGCGAAGCTGCATACGTTCGTGGGGACGTTCGGGCCCTGGCACGGCACGGACCTGCTGGCGGCCGCGATCCGAACCCTGATCGACACTGACCGCGCGTGGCTCGAACGGCACCAGGCCCACTTCCTCTATGTCGGAGACGGGGCGATGGGACCGCGAGTGCGGCAAGCGCTCGGGCCCGACCTCGGCGGCCCCTTCGTCACGCTGGCGGGCCTGCGTCCGCAGGCCGACACGCCCCGGACGCTGGCCGCCTCCGACATCCTGCTCTCGCCGCACGTTCCCAATCCCGACGGCACGCCTTTCTTCGGAAGCCCGACGAAGCTCTTCGAATACATGGCGATGGCCAAGCCGATCGTGGCCTCCGATCTCGACCAGATCGGCTGGGTTCTGAAAGGCTGGCGCCCGGGCGAGGCGCCGCCTCCCCCGGCAGATCCGGGGCGCGTGCGCGCCGCGATCCTCGTCGAGCCAGGCCGCATCGACTCGCTCGTGGCGGGGATCCGCCGCGCGGTCGAGATGCCGGAAGCCGAGCGCTCCGCCCTGGGTGCGGAGGCGCGGCGTCTGGTGCTCGACTCCTTCACCTGGGACCGCAACGTCGCGGCCGTCCTCGAACGCCTGCGCACGCTCACCGCCAGCTCCTCGCCATGAGCCGGCTCCTCGCGGCGATCGGTCTCGCAGCGATCGTCGTCTTGTTGTGGTGCCTCGCCCTCGGCCGCACGAGCCGGGCCGCCTTCGACGTGCCTGTCGACTACTCGGGCGACAGCCTCGGCCACACGCTCGCCTATCTCAAGGCGGCCGCCGACGGCCACGTGCGCCCCGTCGGAGCGCTGGAGATCCCGGAGCTGAATGCCCCGTTCTCCGCCAACTGGAACGATTTCCCCCGCCAGCACAAGCTCCAGTTCTGGCTTGCCGGCTTCGGGGCGCGCGTTCTCGGGTTGTTCGCGACCGCCAACCTCCTGCTGCTGACGGCCCACGTGCTCGCGGGACTGTCGTTCTTCGCCGTGGCGAGCTATCTTCGCGTGCGACTCGAATGGGCGCTGGCCGGAGCGCTCGCCTTCGCATTCTCGCCCTACCTGAGCTACCGCTCGCTCGCCCACCTCAACCTCGCCTTCGACTGGCCGATCCCGCTCGGCGTGTTGGTGGTCGCGTGGTGTTTCGCGCGCCGCCCGATCGTGCTCGGGTCGGTTCGGTTCTGGGCCGCCGCCGCAGTCGCCGCCGCCACCGGTTTGCACCACGCCTACTACGCCGGCTTCCTGGCCCAGTTCCTGGTCCTCGCCGCTGCCACCCAGCTCCTGCGCGGCCGCGGGCTTCGAGCTGCGCTGCCGCCCGCGCTGCTCACCGCCGTCCTGGTGCTCGTAGCGGCCGTCGACAACCTGGGCAGCTTCGCCTACGCGCGACACGAGGGGCCGAATCCCGCCAGCGTCTTTCGCCCCTACGGCAACCTCGAACGCTTCGCGCTCAAGCCGGTGGAGCTGGTGCTGCCTCCCGAGGGATTCGCCCTGCCACCCTTGCGCAGGGCCGCGGCCGCCTACTACGGCGGCGCCATCTATCGCGGCGAGATGGGATCGGCCTACCTCGGCCTCGTCGGGATCGCAGCGCTCGGCTGGCTCGCCGCGGTCTCGTTTCGCGCCGCGAGAGGCACGCGCCCGGGCCGCGTGCCGAGCGCTTTCATCGCCGTGCTGTGGGCGCTCGCCTACTCGGTCGTCGGAGGCCTGAACGCGATCGTCGGCGCATTCGGGTTCGTGTGGCTGCGGGCGACCAACAGGTTCAGCATCTGGATACTGGCGGTCGTCCTGCTCTGGGCCCGGAGTGCGGCTGTCGCGAGCGCTGCGCGAAAGGCGGCGCTCGGCGAGTGTTTTCGCGGCGGCGCTCGCCGGCACGCTGGCGCTCGCCGACCAACTCCCGCTTCTCTGGAGAGCCGGGACGCTCGCGGAGCTCCAGCGGGTCGCAGCCTCCGACCGCGCGTTCGCGCGCTCGATCGAAGGCGCGCTGCCGGAAGCTTCCATGCTGTTCGAGCTGCCCGTCATGGAGAGTCCCGGAGGGACAGCCCGTGGGCAAAGCGACGCCACACGAGCACTTGCGTCTCTACCTCTACTCGAAGACCCTGCGCTTCAGCTACGGCTCCGACAAGGGCCGGCCGCGCGAGGCGTGGCAGCGACACGCCGAGGCGCTGGAGCCCGCGGAGCTCGCGAGAGCGCTTCGAGCGGATCGGGTTCGCGGGAGTGCTCGTCAACCGCAAGGGCTACGAGGACGGCGCACGACAGCTTCGATCCGAGCTCGCCGCCAGCGGACGCGAGCAGGCCTGGGAAAGCAGCGACGGCGACTTTCTCTTCGTCCCGCTGCGCCCGGCGCCGGACGGCTCGGCGCCCGATACGGTGATCCAGGAGATCGAGGCCGCGCGCCCGCCTCGCGAGGACGCGCGGTGAGGCGCCGCATTGCAGCTGCCGTCCTGCTCGCGCTGGTCGTCGCCTCCGTCTGGTGCCTGTCACGGGCCGAACGAACGTTGCGGCGCCTGGCAGGTGCCGGTCGAGTACTACGCCGACGCCTGGTTCACGCTCTCGCTGCTCCGGGCAGCGGGGGACGGCCACGTCCCGCCGTTCGGCCGGATCGAGGTCGCCGAGCTCGGCGCGCCCTTCGGCGCGAGCTGGAACGACTTCATCCGCCAGCACAAGCCGCAGTACTGGCTCGCCGGCCGGCTGGTGCGGTGGGCCGGCCTCTTCCCCGCCGCGAACCTCCTGGTGCTCCTGGCCGCAGTCCTCGCGGCGCTTTCGTTCTACGCCGTGGCCCGCTACTTCAAGGCACGTCCCGAGTGGGCCTTCGCCGGGGCGTGCGCGTTCGCGCTCTCGCCATTCTTCTTCTACCGCTCGCTCACGCATCTGACGCTCGCCTTCGACTGGCCGATCCCGCTCGCGATCCTGGTCGTGAGCTGGGCTTTCGGCCGGCGCGGGCTGCCGCCCGGCTCCCGCCGCTTCGGGCTGGCGCTCCTGGTCGTGCTCGTCGCCGGCTTCCATAACGTCTACTTCGCCGGGCTCTTCGCGCAGTTCCTGGGGCTCGCGTGCCTCGCCCAGTGGCTGGTGCGACGAGCAGGACGGCCGGCGCTCGGCGCGCTCGCGCTCGCGCTGCTGCTGCCCCTGACCGTGGCCGCCGACAACGCCAATCTCCTGCTGCAGCAGCGAGCGCCAGGGGCCGGCCGCCACCGTGCGGCGTCCCTACGGCAACCTCGAGCGATACGCGCTCAAGCCGCTCGAGCTCGCTGCTGCCGCTCGGCGGCAGCGGGCTCGTGCCTTGGCGCGCGGCCGGACCGGAGTACGCGCGCTCCGCGCTCGTCAAGGGAGAGCTGGGCTCCGTCTACCTGGGCCTCGGAGGAGTCGTCGCCCTGCTCGCGCTCGCGGGAACGAGCGCTCGCCAGGCGCTCGCCCGCCCGCAACGGCCCGTGCCCGCCGCCGCCCTCGCGCTCGCGTGGACGTTCGCGTACTCCGTCGTCGGAGGCGTGAACGGCCTCGTCGGCCTCACGGGCTTCGTCTGGCTGCGGGCCACGCGAGCGCAACTGCGCCTGGATCCTCGCCCTGGTGCTGCTCTGGGCCGTGGTCGCGGCCTCGCGCCTCTTCGCCGGGCGGCGAGCCCTCAGCGTGATCGCGGCCGCGATCGCGCTGGCGCTGACGCTCGCCGACCAGCTTCCACCGCGGACGAGCGCGAGCGCCATTCGGCGAGACGGGCTCGCGCGTCGCGTCGGATGCCGCCTTCGCGCAGTCGCTGGAGGCCCGGCTCCCCGCGGGCTCGATGCTGTTCCAGCTTCCCGTCGTGCGACTTTCCGGAGGGCCGGCCCGTGCTCGGCGCGACGCGACTACGAGCACCTGCGGCCGTACCTGCACTCGACGCGTCTGCGCTTCAGCTACGGCTCGGACAAGGGTCGGCCCGCGCGAGGCGTGGCAGCGGCGGGCCGAGGCGCTGGCCGCGCGGCGATGGCGGAGCGCCCTCGAGCGCATCGGGTTCGCGGGCCTGCTCGTGAACCGCAAGGCGTACGCGGACGGCGCCGCGGAGCTGCGCGGCACGCTCGCCGCCGCGGGCCGCTCGGAGGCCTGGGAGAGCCCCGACCACGATTTCCTGCTTATCCGGCTTCAGCCGGCGGCGCAGCCGGCGCTGCCCGACGAGGTGATCCCACCGCAGCGACGAGGCGGGGCCAGGCGCCGTGAGCGGGCGCCGGCGCGCTGCTGCTCGTCGCAGCGATCGGCCTCGCGGCGCTCCTGGTCGGGCGCGCTGTTCATGGGGGCTTTCGGCGCCGACGCTGTTCCGCCGCCTCGACCCGGCCGGCGGCGGCCGCGTCCCTGTTGACCGGCACAGCCGTGCTCACGCTGCTCTCTGTGGGCTTTCCGGCGTCGGCTTCCCGACCCCCGACCGTGCCGCTGCTCGCTGCCCGGCTTCCTGCTGCTGCCGCTGGCGCTCGCCGTCGCGGCGCCGGCGACTGGACGTGCTGCGGCCGCGCGGGCGCCGGCGCGAGTGGGCTGGCGCTCGCGGCTCCGCAGCGTCGCACCGGCGTGCTCGGGCTGCTGCCCGTGCTCCGGACGGATGGCTTCGCCTTCGGCAACGACACCTACACCTACTGCGCGTTCAGCGAGTGGCTGCAGCAGCCTGGCTTTCTCCGAGACCGCGCGCTGGGAGACGCAGTCGCCGGTCACGGGAATTCCCGTGCCTCTGGCAAAGCCAGCACTACGACCTCGGGATCGCGCACTGGCTGGGCTGGTGCAGGCGGCCGTGCGCCCCGCGAGCGTGCTGCTCGTCTATCCGTCGATCTCGGCCTTCGGCGCTGGCGTTGCTCGTCAGCCGCGCTCTGGCTCGCGGCGCGCGCAGCTCCTGCGGCTTCCGGAGGGCCTGGGCCGGCTTCGCCTCGCGCTCGTGTTCGCGCTCGTGCCGCACGCGCTCTACTGGGGCCATCACAACGGCTTCCTCCAGCAGGCTACGCGCTGCCGCCTGGTCGTCTTCGGCGCTCGTGCTCTTCGCCCGCGTCGGCGCCCGCGCGCCGCAGCGACGCGGGCGACGCCGTGCTGCGTCGCGGTGCCGTTCGCCTTTCTCGCCTCGGTCTACCTGCCGCTCCTGCCCCTCCTCGGCTTCGCGGCCGCATGCGCCTTCGTGCCGCTCCTGCTGCGCGAGCGCGCCCGAGGGACGGCGTCTCGCTCTGCTCGTGGTTTCATCGCGGCCGTGGCGGCGCTCTTCGCGTCCTTTCGGCCGCGCGATCTGCGTGGGCGCGCTTTCGCCGCTTCACGGCTTCGCGACGAGCGTCGCGGGCGGGCACGTTCCCTGGAGCTGCCGTCGATTTCCCCGAGTTCGCGACTCGGCACGCGCGTGCTCGGCGCCCGGCTGGGTCAACGTCGAGACCGTTCCCTGGAGCGCGCTCAACCGCGCGCTCGCACCGCTCTATCGCCGCGCTCGTCCTCGCGGGCTCTGGCACGCCGCCCGGCGGCCGCGCACGCGCCCGCTCGCGGCCGCCGCTGGGCTCCTCGCGCTCGGCGCCGCTCTACTTCGCGCTGCTCGTCGACGATCCCTGGAGTCGGACAAGCGCGGACATACCTGGAACCTGTTCAAGCTCGCCCAATGGGGCTGGCCTTTCGTGCTGCTGCTGGCAGTGCTGGGCGTCCGGCGCCTCGGCCGCCGCAGCGCCCGCCCGGCGCATCGTGGCGGGCTGGCGCTGGCGCTCCTCGTGCCCGCT
This sequence comes from uncultured Acidobacteriota bacterium, assembly GCA_963744315.1. Classification (GTDB taxonomy): domain Bacteria; phylum Acidobacteriota; class Vicinamibacteria; order Fen-336; family Fen-336; genus DATBSL01. Next base: position 189,607 of record CAVUTB010000004.1, on the reverse strand, counting down.
GAGCCAGCTCGGCGTGCACTGGCCCTGGAGCGCCCGACTCGGCCGACGCGATGCGCGAGATCCTCCCGAGCGCCACGCTCGCGGAGCTCGCCGGCCTGAAGCAACGATGCGCGCCCTGCCGCCCGGAACGCTGCTCGTCGTAGGCCGGCCCGTGAACGCGCACCGCTGGCTCGCGACCGCAATCCCGCTCTTCGCCTACCCGCGCGCGATCGTGGGCGACTGGGCGGACAGCGCCTCGACGTCTCGAACCACCCGGAAGGCGGCGAGGCGCTCTATGCGCAGCTGCCTCGCGCGCTGGGACGACCCGCGGGTCGTGCCGATCGTCGCCGGGCTACGTGCCGTTCCGACGCCGACAGGGCCGCGAGCCGCTCGGCGTGGGCTATGCGCGCTGCTGCCGCGCGGGACGGGGCCGCTGTCCTGCACGTCGTCAACCCCGCCGGACTCGACCGCGACACGCGCGCCGGCGCGCCGAGCTTCGCGCTCGGAAAGGGCCGCACGAAGCTCGTCGTGCTTCTCGCCTCAGGCGCCAGCCGCGGAGCTTCGACCTGGAGCTCCGGCCCTACCCCGGCCGGCCGGGCACGCGGCTCGTCGTCTTCCTCGCGGGAGGCGACTACAGCCATCGCAGCGTGCGGCTCGCGTCCGCGGAGATGCCGGTCGCGGCGAGACCGGGCTCTCGGGCGGACCGCGCTCCGCATCCCGCTGTCGCTGCTCCGTGGCCTCAGCACCGTCGTGCTGGTCGTCGACGAAGGGCGCGGCGAGCTCGACGCACGCGAGCCGGTGACTGTCGTCGGGCTCTCGCTCGAATCGCGGCGCGGCGCCACCCGTCGCCGCTAGCGCGTCGGCTTGGTCGCTGCCGCGCGCGGAAGGTAGACTGCTCGCTGCCATGAGCGTCCCGATCGTCGATCTGCGCGCGCAGTACCACAGCATCCAACCGGAGGTCGACTCCGCGATCGCGCGCGTGGTGGCGAGCACGCAGTTCATCGGCGGCGAGGAGTGCCGGCTCTTCGAGCAGGAGTTCGCGGCCTACTGCGGCGCGCGGCACGCGATCGGCGTCGCGAACGGGACCGACGCGCTGACGGTCGCGCTGCGCGCCTACGGCATCGGGCCGGGCGACGACGTGGTCACCGTCGCGAACACCTTCATCGCCACCGGCGAGGCGATCCTGCTGAACGGGGCGCGGCCCGTGTTCGTCGACGTGGAGGCGGCCTCGTTCACGATGGATCCCGCCGGGCTCGAGGCGGCGATCACGCCCGCGCACGAAGCTGATCCTGCCGGTGCACCTCTACGGCCACCCGGCGAACATGGACGCCGTCCTCGCCGTCGCTGCGCGGCACGGCCTCCCGGTGCTCGAGGACGCGGCACAGGCCCACGGCGCCGAGGTCGCGGGCCGGCGCGCCGGCAGCCTGGGCCACGCCGCGTGCTTCAGCTTCTACCCGGGCAAGAACCTCGGCGCCTACGGCGACGCCGGGGCGGTCACCACGAACGATCCCGACTTCGCCGCGCGCGTCCGCCAGATCGCGAATCACGGCGGCGGCACGCACCGCTACGACAACGTCGTGGTCGGCACCAACAGCCGGCTCGACGCGCTGCAGGCCGCGGTGCTGCGCGTGAAGCTGCGCCATCTCGAGCGCTGGACCCGCGAGCGGTTGGAACGGGCGCGCGCCTACACCCGGCTCCTGGAGGGCACGCCCGGCCTGGTGCTGCCGCGCGAGCAGGCCTGGGGGCGCTCGGCCTGGCACCTCTACACGCTGCGGGTGGAGCGCCGCGACGGCCTCCAGGCGCACCTGCAGTCGCGAGGAATCGCGACCTCGGTCCACTACCCGCGGCCGATCCACCTGCAGCCGGCCATGGCCGCGGCCGGCGGCAAGCCGGGCGACCTCCCGGTCTCGGAGCGGCTGTCGCTCGAGGTGCTGCAGGTGCCGCTCTACCCGGAGCTCCCGCTCGAGATGGTCGAGTGGATCGCACAGGAGATCCGGAGCTTCTGCGGCGCGGGCTAGCCCGCCCCGGCGGCGCGCCCGCTCAAGGCCCGGCCAGCTCGAACACGAACACGACGCGTTCGCCGGCGCGGCCCCGCAGCCGGAACACCACCGCATCGGCCGTGAGCTGGACCGCCTCTCCCGCGACCACCCGCAGCGAGCCGGGCGTGAGGCGCAGCGCCGACAGGTCGAAACGCCAGGCGCCGCCCGGGCGGCGCCCCTGGCTGGCGTCGTCGACGAGAGTCGCCTCGAAGCGATGAGACCCCGGACCGAGCGCGCTCGTGAACGACTCGATGCCGGCCGACGGGAACACGGCCTCGGCGCCGTCCACCACGACCTGCCCGCGAGCCGCGGCGAGCGACAGCTCGCTCTGCCACCCGCCGCCGCGCGCCGGCGTCGCGACGGCGCGCAGGCAGCCGCGGCCGGTGGAGCGCACGTCGACGAAGTCGGGATTGCTGACGTTGCCGCAGTTGTCGACCGCGCGCGCCGTGATCCGGAAGCGATCCTCGGGCGCCTGGCTGCAGCTCGGCTGGTTGCTCCAGCTCGTGGCGTAGGGCGCGCTCGTGACGGTCGCGATCGCCGTCTCGCTGCCGCACACGCTGCCGGGGCAGTACTGGTAGGTGAAGCGAACCTCCCGGACCCCCGACCCCGGCGAAGGATCGGCGGCCGTGGCCGCGACCGGGACGGGGTTCCCCACCGGACCCGTCTGCGGTGTGGTGATCTGCACCGTCGGCCTCTGGTTCGGCGACTCGCACGGCATCGTCGTGGTGGTGGTCGGGGTCGGGCTCGGCAGCGTCGTGGTGGTCGTGGTCGTGGTGGTCGTAGAGGTCGTGGTGGTCGTGGTCGTCGTGGTGGTGGTCGTGGTCGCGGTGTCCCCGCCCGCCGCCAGGACCGCCGCGGTGCCGCCGCCGACCACCAGCGCGCCGCCCGCGATCAGCAGCGGCGTGGCGCTGCGCCTCCGGTCACGAATCCGAGCGGCGCCGCCCCCGACGCCGAGCCGATCACCAGGCCGGCCCCGTCGGCGACCGGTGCGAGCGGCCCCCCCGAGCAGCGTCCGTCCGACGTGACGAGCAGCGTCGCGTCCTTCGTGCGGGCCTCGGACGACCGCCGGTCGGTCGCGGAGATGTAGTACTCGATGCGGCCGATGTCCTTCTTCGGGCGCGGCAGCGTTGCGTGGTGGCATGGCATGTCGCGCTTCATCTCGACGTAGAACCAGTCCTTGCTGCCGAAGGCACGGAAGTAGAGGCGCGCGCGCGCGAGCTGGCTGTCCGGGCGGAAGCAGGCGTCGAGGCGGGCGTATTTGCCGGCCGCGACGCAGGCGGGGGCCTGGTGCTCGATCTCGATCGGGCTCTGGACGGGTTCCGCCTGGGCGCCGCGCGCCTGGGCCGGTGGGGCCGGGCGCGGCGGCGGGACCTGCTGGGCGCGCCCCGGGCCGGCGAAGGCCACGGCCAGGCACACGGCCACCAGGCCGGTTCGGACTGGGCGACGCGGGAGGGGGCACTTCGTCACGGAGGGTCGAGTCGCTCGAGCGGCGCCATTCTCTCAGAGATGACACGGGGGGCGGAAGGCCCTAAAATCGCTGGCGCAGGGGGCTTTGCGAATGAAGAGCGGCGCGAGCAGATCCGTTCGCCGGTGCCTGGTTGGGACGCTCCTCGTCGCGCTCGCGTCGTGCGGTGGCGACGATGCCGCGCCCGCCCGTCGCCATCATCACGCCCGAGCCGGTGCGCGGGATCCTGACGCAGACCTCGTTCTCGGGCTTCCAGTCCGACATCTGGGTCTCGCTCGAGATCATCCTGGCCCAGAAGGGCGTCGTCGACATCACGGTCGACTGGACGACACCCAGCACCTGGATGTACGTCTACATGGGCAAGACCAACTGCACGTACCAGCAGCTCGCGGGGCGCACCTGCCCGTTCTTCCTGAAGTCCGAGACCAAGGACCCCAAGCCGCGCGTGCTCTACACGGAGTCGCTCGATCCGGGCACCTACTACCTGGTGCTCTACAACGTCCCGCGCGACCCGGCGACCGGGAACGGCAGCGACAACACCGAGTCGGTCGCCCTCCAGCTCGGCCTGACCGTCTTCCCGTTCACGAGCCGCACCCCCGGAGCGGTGAGCATCGGCCGCACCCAGATCGTCGCGCCGCAGCACTAGCCCCGTGAGGGCGGTCACAGGCGGCCGGCGGTAAACTAGAAGTAATAGAAGTCTCCTAACCCTTCCAGGAGGCGTTCCATGCCACTCGCAGCAGCGCTGTTGCTGGTCGTGATGACGCCGCAGGACGCTCCCCCCGCGCCGAAGCAGCGCACGGCTCCGGCCGCCGAGGCGACGGCCGACGCCCCCTCGGCGATCGCCGCGGGCCAGGCGGCCTTCAAGAAGCGCCGTTTCAAGACCGCCCAGGCCGACTTCGAGAAGGCGCTCGCCGCCGATCCGCAGAGCGCGGCGGCCGCGTTCTACCTCGGCTACACCCACTACAAGATGGGCGAGCCCTCGCGCCGGATGAACGAGCACAAGGAGCAGGCGAAGGAGCTGTTCGCCAAGGCCTTCGCGCTCGACCCGGCCTTCACGCCCGACTGGGGACGCGGGGCGCCGCCTCCGCCTCCGCCGCCCAAGCCGTAGCGGCGAACGCGCCGGCTACTGCAGCAGGCGCTGGACGAAGGACATCTTGCTGATGTCCGAGTAGAGCACGAGGCCGATCAGCAGGAAGATGACGGCGGCGCCCGCGTTCATGATCCAGCCCTTGACGAGCGGGCTCAGGTCGCGGCGCGCCACGCCCTCGACCGCCAGGATCGCGAGGTGGCCGCCGTCGAGCGGGGCGAGCGGGAACAGGTTCAGGATCCCGACCTGCAGGCTGATCACGGCGACCAGGAACAGCAGCGACCCAGGCCCGCCGCGCGCGGCGTCACCCGAGGCCTGGGCGATGCCGAGCGGCCCCATCATCGTCTTGGGCGAGATGCGGGCGGTGACGAGCCGTCCCACCACGTCGAAGGTCTGCTTGCGTCATGTCCCAGGCCCAGCGAGAGGCCTCGACGACCGCCCGCGCCGGAGCCGAACTGCTTGACCACGGTCTTGCGGCCCGATCCCGACGCGCGGGCCGGAGCCCGTGTCCTTGGGCGTGATCTCGAGCTCGAGCGTCTGGCCGTCGCGGTAGAGCCGGAACGCGAGCTCCTTGCCGCCCGCGCCGCCGACGATCGGGGGGATCTCCGAGAAGCTCTTCACCGGCTTGCCGTCGATCGCGAGGATCGCGTCGTCGACCTTCAGCCCCGCCGCCTCGGCGGGCTGGCCGGGAACCACCAGCCCGACCCGGACCAGCGGGTGCACGCCGATCGAGCCGATCCGCTCGGCCGTGGTCGCCTCCGAGAGCAGCGTCACCTCGCGCTCGCCCGCGCTGCCACGCACCTTCAGCTTCAAGGTCGTCTCGGGCCGGATCAGGATGTGGTACTGGGCGTCCTCCCACGAGGGCAGCGTCTTGTCGTCGATCGACAGGATCTCGTCGCCCGGGACGAGGCCGGCCTTCTCCGCGGGCGAGCCTGCGTCCACCGCGCCGATGATCGGCCGGTCGAACGGGCTGGCGTCGACCATGAAGCCGACCATGTAGAGGCCCGTCAGCACGGTGATCGTGAGGACAGCGTTCATCGCCGGCCCGGCGAGGTAGACGAGGAAGCGCTGCCAGCGCGGCCGCGACAGGAAGTCCTTGCCGTCGCCGCGCAGGCTGGTGTCCTCGCTCAGGTGGTCGCCGGGCTCGCCCTCGAGCTTGACGTAGCCGCCGAGCGGTATCGCGGACACGCGGCAGTCGGTGTCGCCCCACTGGAAGCCGAACAGGCGCTTGCCGAAGCCGAACGAGAAGATGAACACGCGCATCCCGAACGCCTTGGCGGTGATCAGGTGCCCGAACTCGTGCACGAAGATGATGATGCCGAGCACGGCGACGAAGGCGAGAGCAGTAGTGATGAAGCCCATGGGTTTTCCGTTTCGCTCGGGAGCGCTGCCTAGTGGATTGCGCGCGCCGGCGTGCGGCGCGCGAGGGCCTGCCGGGCGCGCTCCCGCGCCTGGCGATCGGCCGCGAGCACGTCCTCGAGCGTCGCCACGCTCGGTGCGCGGCTCGCTGTCGAGGACTTCCTGGATCGACTCGGGAATGGCGAGGAAGGGCGCCCTGCCGTCGAGGAACGCCGCGACGGCCTCCTCGTTGGCGGCGTTGAGCGCCGCGGGCGCCGTGCCGCCCTGCTCGAGCGCGCGGTAGGCGAGCGCCAGGCAGGGGAAGCGCTCGCGGTCGGGCGGCGCGAAGTCGAGCTGCATCGCCTTCGTGAAGTCCATGCCGGGGATCGCGGCGTCCCACTTCTCGGGGTAGCTGAGCGCGTACTGGATCGGCATCCGCATGTCGGTCACGCCGAGCTGCGCCAGCACCGTGCCGTCCACCAGCTCGACCATCGAGTGCACGATCGACTGCGGGTGGATCAGCACGTCGATGCGCCCCGCGTCCACGCCGAACAGGAAGCGCGCCTCGATCACCTCGAGCCCCTTGTTCATCAGCGTCGCCGAGTCGATCGTGATCTTCGGACCCATGCGCCAGGTCGGGTGCGCGAGCGCCTCCTCGCGCGTGATCGCGAGGAAGCTCTCGCGCGGCCGGTTGCGGAAGGGTCCCCCCGAGGCGGTCAGCAGCAGCCGGCGCACGTCCTCGGGCCGCCGGCCGTCGAGGCACTCGTGCAGCGCGCAGTGCTCGCTGTCGATCGGCAGCAGGCGCGCGCCCGTCTCGCGCGCCCGCGCCAGCATCAGCTCCCCCGCCATCACCAGCGTTTCCTTGTTGGCGAGCGCCACGTCCTTGCCGGCCTCGAGCGCGCGGTAGGTCGGCACGAGCCCGACGGCACCCACCGCGGAGGCGACCACCATGCGCACGTCCGCGTGGGTCGCCACCGCGACCATGCCCTCGGTGCCCGTGAGCGCACGGATGCCGCCCAGGTCCACGAGCCTGGACAGCCGCTCGAGCGCGGCCGCGTCCTCGACCGAGACGAGCTTCGGCCGGTGGCGCGCGACCTGCTCCGCGAGCCTCTCGACGTTCCGCCCGGCAGCGAGCCCGACGACCTCGAAACGGCCCGGAAAGGCGTCGACGACACGCAGCACGTTCGTGCCGATCGAGCCCGTCGAGCCGAGGATCGCGAGACCTTTCATTGGGGGGTGGGGCGCGCGCTCCGGCGCTCAGCGAAGATGCAGAAAATAATAGTACAGGACCGGCGCGCCGAACAGCAAACTGTCGAGCCGGTCGAGCATGCCGCCGTGGCCGGGAAAGAGCGTCCCCGAGTCCTTGGCGCCCGCCCAGCGCTTGAGCAGGCTCTCCTCGAGGTCGCCCACGATCCCGAGCGCGGCGACCGCGATGCCGAGCCCGACGGCGTGCAGCGGCGGAAGCCCCGGCAGACCGAACTGCCGGATCAGGAACGCCCCGACGACGCCGCCGGCGAGACCGCCCAGGGCGCCCTCGATCGTCTTGCCCGGCGAGATGCTGGGCGCGAGGCGATGCCGGCCGACCGCGTGCCCGACGAAGAAGGCGAACGTGTCCGCGATCACCAGGATGCCGAGCAGCAGCACGATCCGCAAGCCGCCCTCGGCAGCCGGCTCGAGCACGAGGAGCGCCCCGATCGTCCCGCCGAGCACCCCCAGGTAGGCGGCACCGAGGAGCGTCGCGGCTCCCGCGCCGACCGAATCCTGGTCGAGCCCGCGCTGCAGCATCGCCGCAAGCAGCAGCAGCACGCCGAGCGGACCGCACGGGAAGGGCAGCCAGGCCGGCGCGACCACGTCGAGGAAGAGCGCGGCGGCGACCAGAGCGCCCGCCAGCCGGAGCGGTCGGATGCCGCGGACCGCGACGAGAGCGTAGAACTCGTGGAGACCGATCCCGAGCGCGACCACCAGGATGCGCGAGCACCAGCCAGGGCTGGCCGAGCACGAGCGCCGCGACGACGAGCGGCAGCGCCACGAGCGCCGTCCCCACGCGCAGCGCGAGGTTGCGGGCGAAGCCCGGCGCCCCCAGGCCGCGCGGCGGCAGCCGATCAGGCCGGGACGATTCCGCCGTAACGCCGCTCACGCTTCTGGAAGTCGAGGATGGCCTGGAGCAGGTGCCGGCGCCGGAAGTCGGGCCACAGCACGTCGGTGACCCAGATCTCGGAGTAGGCGATCTGCCACAGCAGGAAGTTGGAGATGCGCAGCTCGCCGCTCGTGCGGATCAGCAGGTCCGGGTCCGGCTGGCCGGCGGTGTAGAGGCGGCTCGAGAGCATGGCCTCGTCGATCGACTCGGGGTCGAGCCGGTTCTCGCGCACCTCGGCGCACAGCCGCCTCACGGCGTCGATGATCTCGGCGCGCCCGCCGTAGTTGAGCGCGATGTTGAACTGCAGCCCGGTGTTGGAGGCGGTGCGCTCGACGGCGCGCCCGAGCTCGCCGCGCACGTCGGAGTCGAGCTCCTCGCCGCGGCCCACCACGCGGAAGCGGATGTTGTTGCGCAGCAGCGTGTCGAGCTCGCTCCTCAGGTAGTGCTTGAGCAGGCCCATGAGCGTCGCCACCTCGCTCTCGGGCCGCTTCCAGTTCTCGATCGAGAACGCGTAGAGCGTGAGCACCTCGAGCCCGAGCCGCGCGCCCGTCTCGACGGTGTCGCGCACGGCGTCGATGCCGGCGCGGTGGCCCTCGACGCGGTGCTTCTGCCGCAGCTGCGCCCAGCGCCCGTTGCCGTCCATGATCACCGCGACGTGGCGGGGCAGGCGCGTGAAGTCGATCGCGCGCAGCAGATCCTCTTCACCGGTGCCGGCGGGGACGACCTCGAGCAGGTCCTGAAGGGACATGGCGGCGGTCGTCTATCCTAGCTCCGGCCCGAATCCGGGGGGTAATCGACGCGCACCAGCGTGAGCCCGCAGGCCGGGGCGGGCGCGGGCCAGGCGCGCCGGTCGCGGGCGGCGAGCGCGCGCGCCAGCTCCTCGACGCTGCGGGCGCCGCGGCCGGCCGCGATCAGGCCGCCGACCATGCTCCGCACCATCTTGCGCAGGAAGCCGTCGGCCTCGGTTTCGTAGACGAGCGTCCCCGGCTCGAACGCCGCCTCGGAGCGCGTCACGGTGCGCACCGTCGTGGTGGCCGAGGAGCCCGAGGAGGCGAGCGAGGCGAAGTCGTGCCGGCCGAGGTAGAGCGCCGCGGCGGCGCGCACGCGGTTCGCGTCGAGCGCGCTCGGGCAGAAGCCCGCGAAGCGGCGGCGCTGCGGCGGCTGGACGCCTCCGCAGTCGAGCACGTAGCGGTAGAGCTTCGAGACGGCGCTCTTGCGCGGGTGGAAGCCGGCTGCAGCGCGCGCCGCGGCGAGCACGCGCACGTCGTCGGGCAGGATGCCATTGAGCGCCCGCTGCAGCGCCTCCGGCTCGAGCTCGCGCGGCAGCTCGAAGGCCGCGACCTGCCCGAGCGCGTGGACGCCGGCGTCGGTGCGCCCCGCCGCAGCGACCGCGACGCGCGCGCCTCCCGCCAGCCGTCCGAGCGCCTGTTCGAGGGCGCCCTGAACCGTGCGGCCGCTCGTCCTCTGGAGCTGGAAGCCGGCGAAGTCGGTGCCGTCGTACGCGAGCGTCACGCGGTAGAGCGGCACCCGGGTCTGCCTTGCCGCTCAGCGGCCGGGACGCGAGCCGGGCTTCACGGGAGTGCCGCCCGCGGCGCACAGCGGGCAGGCCGCGGCCTCGTAGCTCGGGACCTCGAGCTCGAGCAGGCTCCGATACGCCACGCCGAGCTCGGCCTTGCCGCCGCTGCGGTCGACGAGGCTGCCCGCCGCCAGCACCCGCGCGCCGCTCGACTCGACGGCGCTCATCACCTCGCGGGTCGACCCGCCCGTCGTGATCACGTCCTCGACCACGACCACCGCTTCGCCCGGCTCGAGCGTGAAGCCGCGCCGCAGCGCCATCTTGCCGTCCTGGCGCTCCGTGAAGAGCCCCCGGCAAGACAGGCCCCGCGCGACCTCGTGGGCGACCAGCACGCCGCCGAGCGCGGGAGCCACGACCGCGCGCGCAGCGCTAGCGCCGAGCAGCGGGCGCAGGCGCTCGGCGAGCGCCCGTCCGAGCCGCGTCGCGAGCGCGGGGTCCATCAGCACGCGCGCGCACTGCAGATAGCGCGGCGAGTGCAGCCCGGACGAGAGCTGGAAGTGCCCTTGCAGGAGCGCCCCGCGCTCTTCGAACAGCTTCAGCAGCGAATCGTGATCGAGCGGCTCCTGTTCCACGGCCGCCATCCTACCGCCGTTCGCGCCTGGCCTCTCGTTGCTCCCCCGTATACTCGTGGAGCGATGGTCCCCCTGTCCGCCGTCCTGATCGCCTTCAACGAGGAGAAGACTCTCGAGGCGGCGCTGGTCAGCGTGTCGTTCTGCGACGAGATCGTCCTCGTCGACTCCGGCTCGAGCGACCGCACCTGCGCGATCGCCGAGCAGGCGGGGGCCCGCGTGATCGTCAACGCGCCCTGGCCCGGCTTCGTGGCGCAGCGCGACTTCGCGGTGCGCGCGGCGCACCACGACTGGGTGCTGGCGCTCGACGCCGACGAGCGCGTCGGTGCACGCGCTGCGCGTACGAGATCGAAGAGCTGCGCCGGAGCGGATTCCAGGCGGCCGGCTACCGGATGCCGCGCGTCGCCTCCTACCTCGGCCGCTCGATCCGCGGCACGGACTGGTACCCCGACTGGCAGGTGCGCCTCTTCGACCGCACGCGCGCGGGCTGGCAGGGGAACCTGGTGCACGAGTCGGTCGGCGTGCGCGGGCCGGTGGGGCGCCTGCGCGGCGAGCTCGAGCACCACCCGTACACCGACATCTCGGACCACCTGCGCAAGATCGACTCCTACACGACGCTGTGGGCGCGCCAGGCGTACGGCGCCGGCCGCAGCTCGAACGTCGTCGACGTGTTCGCGGGCGCGACCTGGGCGTTCTTCCGCAACTACGTCCTGAAGCGCGGCTTCCTGCTCGGCAGCGCGGGCCTGCTGGTGTCGGTGCTCAACACCCACTACACCTTCGTCAAGCTGGCCAAGCTGCGCGAGCTCGCCACGGGCGGCGACGCGCGGCGATGAGACGGCGCGTGGTCCACGTGGACACCGCGGCCAGCTGGCGCGGCGGCCAGAACCAGGTCCTGCTCACGGCGCAGGGCATGATGGCGCGCGGCGTCGCGACCGAGATCGCCTGCCGCCGGGGCGGCGAGCTCGAGTCGCGCGCACGCGCCGCCGGCGTGAGTGTTGCGCCCGTCTCGTTCCGCGGCGACCTCTGGCCCGCCGGGATCCTCGCGCTCGCGCGCCGCGTGCGGCAGCAGCCCGAGAGCGTGCTGCTGCTCCACGACCCGCACGCGGTCTCCGCGGGCCTCGTCGCCACCCGCCTCGGCCGGCGCGTGCCGCTCGTCGCCGTGCGCCGCGTCGACTTTCCGCTGCGCGGGGCCTTCTCGCGCGCGAAGTACGCGGCCTGCGACAGCGTGATCGTCGTGAGCAGCGCGATCGGCACCGAGATGCAGCGCGGGGGGATCGCGAGCGGGCGGCTCGCGCTCGTCTACGAGGGCGTCCCCGACCGCCGGCCCGCGGCCGGAGGCCGCGAGGCGCTCGCGGCGCTCGGCGTGCCCGAGGACGCGCTCGTCGTGGGGAACGTGGCCGCGCTCACCGGACACAAGGACCACGCCACGCTGATCGACGCGATGGTGCTGCTGCGCACGACGCAGCCGCGGGCCTGGCTCGTGATCGCCGGCGAGGGGGAGCTGCGCGGCGCGCTCGAGGCCCAGGCGCGCGCGCTCGGCGTCGCCGACCGCACCGTCTTCGCCGGCTTCCGCACCGACCTCGACCGGCTGCTGCCGGCCTTCTCGGTGTTCTGCCTCTCCTCCCGGCTCGAGGGGCTGGGCACGAGTGTCCTCGACGCGATGGCGCTCGGCCTGCCCGTGGTGGCGACGGCCGCCGGCGGCATCCCGGAGGCCGTGCTCGACGGCGTGACCGGCCGCCTCGTGCCTCCGCGCGACCCCGCAAGCGCTCGCCGGCGCGCTTTGCGAGGCGCTCTCCGACGAGGCGCGCCGCCGGGCCTGGGGCGCGGCCGGCCGCAGGCGCTTCCTCGAGTGCTTCACGAGCGAGCGCATGGTCGACGAGACGCTGCGCGTGATCGAGGGGGCCTGGTGAAGGTCCGCGCCATCCTGAACCCGCGGGCCGGCGTCTCCCCCGTCGAGGCGCGACGCGCGGCCGAGCGCGGCCACCCGCGCTGGAACGACTTCGACCTGAGCGTCACCGAGGGGCCGGGGCACGCGACCGAGCTCGCTCGGGCGGCCGCCGAGGCGGGCGCGCGACCTGGTGCTCTCGGTGGGCGGCGACGGCACCGCGAACGAGGTGGCCTGCGGGCTCCTGGGCCGCTCGGCCGCGCTCGGGATCGTGCCGATGGGCTCGGGCAACGGCCTCGCGCGCGCGCTGCGGATCCCGCTGCGGCCGACGCGCGCCCTCGACGCGCTCGAGATGGGTGTGCGGCGCGCGATCGACGTCGGGATGCTGAACGGCCGCCCGTTCCTGAACGTGGCCGGCGTCGGCTTCGACGCCAGCCGTCAGCCGCGCCTTCCACGACAGCGGGCCGCGCCGGCGGGCGGCGCGGCCTGCTGAGCTACCTCCGGCTCAGCCTGCGCGAGATGGCGCGCTACCGGGCGCCAGCGCTCTCGTGATCGAGACGGCCGACGAGCGGTCGAGGCCGACGCCTTCGTGCTGTGCCTCGCCAACGGCCCGCAGTACGGCGCCGGGGCGGTGATCAACCCCGGAGGCAAGCTCGACGACGGGCGCCTCGAGGTCGTGGTCGTCATCGAGGACGGCCCGGTGCTCGGCATGCTGCTGGCCGCGCCGCGCCTGTTCCTGGGCGGCATCGAGCGGATCTCCGGCTATCGGCGGCTGAGCGCGACGCGGCTCGTGATCCGCGGCGAGGGCAAGATCGCGTCGCACCGCGACGGCGACCCGGAGCCGGACGCCGAGACGATCGAGGTGTCGCTCCAGCCGCGAGCGCTCACGATCGTCGCTCCGGCGTCGACCCTGGACGATCCGGCCGGGCCGTTCGTCCCGGCCGCGCCCCGGGCCTAGAGCGCCGCGTCGAGCGCCGCGAGCAGCGGGCGGATCTCCTCGGCGAGGCTGGAGGGCGCCGGCAGCAGCGGGGCGCGCACGGTGCCGCCCCGCATCCCCGCGAGGCTCATGGCGAGCTTCAGCCCCGCCACCCCGTGCGCGACCGCGACGCTCACCAGCGGCAGGAGCGCCCGCTGGATGCGGCGCGCCTTCTCGTGGTCACCGCCGCAAAAAGCCTTGTAGAGCGCGAGCGTCGCCTTCGGCGAGCAGTTCGAGACGCCGAGGACGCCGCCGGCCGCGCCCAGGCAGAGCGCCGGGTAGATCACGGCCGCGTTGCCGCAGGCGGACTCGAACCCGTTCGGGACGGCAGCCATGATGCGGGCGAACAGGTTGATGTCGCCGCTCGACTCCTTGATCCCCTTGATCCGCGGGTGCGCGGCGAGCGCTGCCGTGAGCTCGGCGGGCCACGGCAGTCCGGTGAAGGCCGGCACCGAATAGAGGTACACCGGCACCGACGACGCGTCGGCGACCGCCTCGAAGTGGCGGCGCAGCGCCTCGACCGTCATGCGGCTCTTGTAGTAGCAGGGCGTCAGCACCAGCACGGCATCGGCCCCGAGGTCGACCACCTTGCGCGTGAAGGCGACCGTGGCGCGCGTCGACTCGAGCCCGGTGCCGACCAGCAGGAAGCGGCCGGGAACCGTGCGGCGCGCCGCGGCCACCAGCAGGAGCTTCTCGTCCTCGTCGAGGCTGCGCGCCTCGCCCGTCGAGCCGAGGGCGAGGAAGCCGGCGAAGTCGTGGGCGGCGAGCGCCTCGAGGCTTCCGGAGAAAGCCTCGAGGTCGAGCCCGCCGTCCGCGTGGAACGGCGTGACGAGCGGCGGAATCACGCCGCGCAGCGACACGGGCGTCAGGCCGCCGGGGTCTTCTTGGCGAGCGCCTGCGCCACGCGCCCGAGCAGCTTCACGTCCTGCGGCGAGAAGGCGCCGCGGAAGTCGCTCCAGACCTCCACGATCGCCCACAGCCCCGCGTCGGTGCGAACCGGCGCGACCATCGCGCTGCCGCTGACGAGGCCCACCTGGGCCCAGGCCGGCGTCGCGGTGAGGTCGGTGAACACGGTCGGCTGCTGTCCCGCGGCAGCCTCGGCCAGCGGGCCGCTCCCGCGCCACGCGCTCGGGTCCCTGCGGCCGCTCGAGAGCCGTGTGCACGGCGAGCTCCTCGCCGTCGGCGACGTACGCGGTCACCGACGAGTAGCGCGCGAAGCGCGCCTTCATCATCTCGACCGCCTGGCGCAGGGCGTCCTCGAACGAGGTCGCCTTCTTGATCACTTCATCGAGCTCCAGGCCGACCTGCTCGCGCCGCTGCGCGGCTTTGCGCGCCAGGTCCGTCTTCCAGGGCTTTTCGTCCTCACGCGTCACCGTCATGCTCACTTAAATGCTACTCCTTTCGGACTCATAGAGAGGCGTCAGGCCAGCCCGCGCCCGCCGTCGACGCGGATCACCTCGCCCGTCGTGTAGGGGCTGCCCGCCAGCAGGAAAACCACGGTGTCCGCCACCTCGGCGAGCGTCCCGAAGCGCCCGGCCGGCACCCGCTGCTTCAGCGCTTCCGGCGCTCCCGGCGGCTCCAGGATCCCCGGGGCCACCGCGTTGACGCGGATCTCGGGCGCCGAGCGCGAGCGCCAGGCACTGGGTCGCCATCACCAGCGCCGCCTTCGAGGCGCAGTACGCGAGATGCGCCGGCCAGGGCCGCAGCCCCCCGAGGCTCGCGACGTTGACGATCGCACCTCCGCCGCGCCGCTTCATGTGCGGAGCCGCCGCGCGGGAGGCCACGACCGCGGCCTTGACGTTCACGTCGAAGGCCTCGTCGAGCACCTCCTCGCTCAGCTCCTCGAGCGGGGTGCGCCTGAAAACGCCCACGTTGTTGACCAGGAAATCCAAGCCGCCCAGAGCGGCCGCCGCCTCGTCCACGAAGGCCGCAATTTCGCCCGGGACACGTGCGTCCGCGGGTCCCGCGAACGCCCGGCGTCCCAGACGCCGGACCGCCTCGGCCTCCTCGAGGGCGCCGCGGCGGCTTTCCCGGTACGAGAGGGCCACGTCGGCCCCCTCCCGGCCAGGGCGCGGACGAGCGCACGCCCCAGGCCCCGCCCCCCTCCGGTGACCACGGCGATCCGTCCGGCCAGCCGCGGGTCACTCATCGGGGTGCGGAACAGTGAATCATACCATCTATTCGGAGGCTTCCTCCCGCAGGAACCGCGCGCCCACGCTCTGCGCCTGCGAGCCCGAAAGCCGCACGACGCGGCAGACGACGGCGCGCGCCCGGTAGACGTCCTTGTCGCCGAAGTGGCGTCGCAGGTTGGCGGGCAGCTCGATCGCGAGCTGGAGCCGCGCGCCCACGGCGAGCGTGCGCTGGCTCTCGAAGCAGATCCCGCCGCCGCTGACGTTCAGCGAGCGCGTCTCCTCCGTGAAGTGCACGCCGACGGCGTCCTCGCCGCGCACTTCCACCGGCAGGTTCAGGGTGACGCGCTTCTCTCGCTCCAACAAGCCCATGTGAAGCGTCCGTCTCGAGCCTATCCCGGGCGGCGCAGCAGCACCACCGTCACGTTGTCGCGGCCCCCGGCTTCGTTGGCCGCTTCGATCAGCTTCGCGCTGGCGTCTTCGAGCTTCAGGTCGCCGCTTCCGAGGATCTTGCCGATCTCCTGGTCGTGCACCATGCCGTGCAGCCCGTCCGAGCACAGCATCACCACGTCGCCCGGCTGCAGGTCGTGCTCCACCACGTCGAGGTCGATCGTGTCGCGGGCGCCCACGGCCTTGGTGATCACGTTGCGCAGCGGGTGGTGCTCGACGTCGTCGGAGTTCAGGATGCCCTCGCCGAGCGCGGCCGAGACCCACGAGTCGTCGCGCGTCAGCTGCTTGAGCTCGCCGCCGCGCGCCAGGTAGCAGCGGCTGTCGCCGGCCGAGGCGATCGTCATGCCCTGGTCCGACAGCACGAGCGCCACCACGGTGGTGCCCATCCCGGTCAGCTCCTCGCGATTGTCGGCGGCCTGGAACACGCGCGAGTTGGCGAGCCGGATCGCGGTCTTGAGCCGGTTGCCCTCGAAGGACAGGTTGGCGTCGAGGCCCCAGGGCCAGGTGATCTCTTTCTCGACGCCGCTCCTCTGGATGAAGGCCTCGATCGTCTCGATCGCCATCTTGGAGGCCACCTCGCCGGCATTGTGGCCTCCCATGCCGTCGCAAACCGCGTAAAGGTTCGACTCCGGCGATACGAGGTAGCTGTCCTCGTTGATCTTCCGGCGCCGGCCCACGTCGGTTCGCCCGAACGCCTCGATCATGGAAGTGGGCTCAGCATAGGGGGTTTCCGGAATACCGTCAAACCCGGGAAGTGCGGCCAACCCGCATGGTTTCCGCCATTTCCCGCACGGCGCGCTCCATCCCGACGAGTACAGCCCGTGCCACGATCGAGTGGCCGATGTTGAGCTCGACGATCTCGCTCATCGCGGCGATCTCGCCCACGTTCTGGTAGTCGAGGCCGTGGCCGGCGTGCACCGCGAGCGCCAGCTTGCGGCCGAGCCGCGCCGCGTCGAGCAGCTTCCGGACCGCCGCCTCCCGCGCCCGGGGGTTGCCGGCCTCCGAGTAGGCGGCCGTGTTGAGCTCGACGGCGTGCGCGTCGAGCTTGTGCGCCTCCTTCACCTGCTCGAACTCGGGGTCGATGAACAGGCTCACCTCGATCCCGGCGTCCTGCAGCGTCTTCACCATCGGGCGGACCTGGACGCTGTTGAGCACCACGTCGAGCCCACCCTCGGTCGTGATCTCCTCGCGCCGCTCGGGCACGAGCGTCACCTGGTCGGGCTTGATGGTGAGCGCGAGGTGGGTCATCTCCTGCGTCGCCGCCATCTCGATGTTGAGGCGCGTGCCGACGATCTGGCGCAGCACCTGCACGTCGCGGTCGTGGATGTGGCGACGGTCGCCGCGCAGGTGCACGGTGATGCCGTCCGCTCCCCCCAACTCGGCCAGCACTGCGGCGTGCACGGGGTCGGGCGTCCTGGCGCGCCGTGCCTGGCGCACGGTCGCCACGTGGTCGATGTTCACGCCGAGGCGCAGCATTTGCGGCGAGTATATCGCCTAGGGCGGGGTGCGCAGCTCGCGCCTCAGCACCGCGGCGAGCAGCACGGCGAGCGCGGCCAGGACGCGGCGCATCACTTCCCGATCAGCGGCCGCACCTTCGCGTACTCGCGGCGTGACAGCGCCGCCACCAGCCCGGGGAACGCGCGCTGCAGGAAGGTCAGCACGCGCCAGCGGGCCGGATGCACGATCACGCTCCTGTTGCGCGCCACGTCGTCGAGCGCCTTGCGCGCGAAGAGGTCGGCGTCCATCGGCCGCAGCCGCTCGTTGAGCGCCGCGAGCGCCGGCTTCGGGATGAAGTTCCGCAGCCGGCCGTGGCGGCCGCCGTCGAGGATCGCGGTGCGGACGACGCCCGGGCAAAGCACGCTCACCCGCAGCCCGCGCGGCTCGCCCTCGAGCCGCAGCGCGAGCGACAGCCCCAGCACGGCGCTCTTGGTCGCGCCGTAGGGCGCGGCCAGCGCGGTCGGCAGGAACGCCGCCATCGACGCGGTGTTCACCACGTGCCCGAAGCCTTGCTCGACGAGCCGCGGCCAGGCCGCCTGTACCCCGTGCACGACGCCCATCAAGTTGACCTCGACGGCGTCGCGCCAGTCCTCGAGCCGCAGGTCGGCCACCTCGCCGCCCACGGCGATGCCGGCGTTGTTGAACAGGTAGTCGAGCCGGCCGTGGCGCGCGAAGACGTCCGCCACTGCCGCTTCGACCGCCGTCGCGTCGCGCACGTCGAGCGCTCGCGCCTCGGCGCGGCCGCCCGTCGCCGCGATGCGCGCGGCCCCCGCTTCCGCTTCGGCGGCGTCGCGGTCCGCGAGCACGACCGACGCCCCGCGGCGGGCGAGCTCGCGCCCGAGCGCCGCGCCGATCCCCGAGGCCCCGCCGGTGACGAGGGCGACCGCCCCCGCGAAGGTGCGGAGCCCGGGCATCCTAGGGCTGGGGCCGGGGCGGCGCTTGTGCCGCGCGCTCGATGAAGTCGAGCCGCGCCTTCCAGGGGTCGGGCCCGGCTTTGGACCCGCCGACCCCGAGGTCCATCACCACGTCGCCCGCGGCCGTGAAGGCGGGCCACTTCGGCAGGCCCTCGGCGTTCGGATCGCCGCCCTTCGCGAACGCGGCCCAGTAGGCGTTCGCTTGTGCGGCCAGCGCCTCGTCCTCGGCCGTCGTCGCGTCGGCGTACTTGGCGCGCACCGTGGCGAACACGAACGGGATCTCGGTCGCGTGGAGCGCCCCCTTCGTCGAGCTGCGCAGCGACGACGCGACGTAGGAGAAGCGATAGGCGTAGGTCGGCTGGCCGGCGGCGGCGGTGAGGCGGGCCAGCATGCGGGCGGGCTCGACCATGGCGCCGTCGCTCGACAGCCCCACGCCGACCTCGCCCTTGTCGCCCGTGCCGGCGGGGTCGTAGGCGGCGAGCACCTTGTCCTTGTCGGCTCCGAAGCGCGCGAGCATGCCGTCGACCGCGGCCGGCGGCGGCGGGAAAAAGCCGAACTCGCGGTTGTTCGCACCGATCATGTAGGGAATGCGCGCCTGGCGCCCGGCGCGAAACGCGTCTCCACGGGCTCCGGCACGATCTTGCCGTCGAGCATCGGGCCCGAGTAGCTGTCGCGCTGCTGGCCCATGCTCATGAGGTTGAGGCCGCGTACGAGATCGGCCGCGGGAAGCTGCCGGAGCGCCGCGAGCGCCGCCGCGTCGTCGCCCGCGACCCCCACCAGCTTCGCGAGCGCGACGCCGGCGGCCTCGGCCGGCCTCCCTCCGGAGCGCTCGGCGCGGCCATGGCATGGGCCGTTGGCGCGGCCGCCGCCCGACTCGCAGATCGCCTTGTGGAACAGCCCCTTCGCGAGCGGGGAGATCATCAGGGTGTTGACCGAGCCGCCGCCCGCCGACTCGCCGAAGAGCGTCACGTTCTTCGCGTCGCCGCCGAAAGCCGCGATGTTCCTCTGCACCCACTGGAGCGCCGCGATCTGGTCGAGGTAGCCGTAGTTGCCGAGCGGCCCGTCGGGCGTTTCCTTCGAGAGCGCCGGGTGCGCGAAGAAGCCGAAGCGGCCGAGCCGGTAGTTGAAGCTCACGAACACGATCCCGCGCCGCGCGAACTGCGAGCCGTCGTAGACGGCCGGCGAGCTGCCGCCGTTGACGAAGCCGCCGCCGTGGATCCAGACCATCACCGGCAGCTTCGGAGCGGCCGGCTTCTCGGGCGCCCAGACGTTGAGGTAGAGGCAGTCCTCGGCCGGCGGCGTCCCGAGCGGCGCGGCGTCGCTCGGGAAGGGCAGCTGCATGCAGTCGCTGGCGTAGGCCGTCGGCTGCCTTGACCCCCGTCCAGGGCGCGGCGGGCCGCGGCGCGCGCCAGCGCAGCTCGCCGACCGGCGCGGCCGCGAACGGGATCCCCTTCCAGGACTGGACACCGTCCGCGACGACTCCCGAGACGAGCCCGCCCTCGGTTTTCACGGGAGCGGCCGCGAGCGGCGCGCCGAGCGCCATGGTCAGGGCGGCGGCGCCCGCGAAGCGAAGTCCCATCGTCCTCATACTGCCTCCTGTTGCGGCGCGCGGCTAGCGGACCACGGCCAGGTCTGCGTGCAGCTTGCGCCGTCGAGTCCGGACCCACCCAGACGTCGAAGGCGCTCGGCTTCCTGCACCCACTTGCGCTCGGACGGCTCCAGTAGCGCAGCTCGTCGGGGCCGAGCGAGAAGCTGACGGTCTTCGTCTCGCCCGGCGTCAGCCCGATGCGCTTGAAGCCCTTGAGCTCGCGCACGCGGACGCGAGTCGCTGCCGGCCTGCTGGTGGACGTAGAGCTGCACCACCTCGTCGCCGGCGACGCTGCCGCGTGTTCGTCGACGTCGACGGACACCGGGACGGCCGCCCCGAGCTTCACCTGCGGCGCGCCGAGCTTCAGGTTCGAGAAGGAGAACGTGGTGTAGCTCAGGCCGTGGCCGAACGGATAGAGCGGCGTCGTCGGGCCTTCCCAGTACCGCGAGCGATACATGGGCGAGCCCTCCGGCTGGTGCGTCAGCGTGCGCGCGTAGTAGAGCGGCGTGTGGCCGCTCGCTGCGCGGGAAGCGTGGCCGGCAGCTTGCCGCCGGGATTGACGTCGCCGAAGAGCACGTCCGCCACCGCGTGTCCGCCTTCGCGTTCCCGGCTGCCAGGCCTCGAGGATCGCCGGCACGTGTTCGCCGCCGCCCACTCGAGCGCGAGCGGGCGGCCGCCCATCAGCACCAGCACGACCGGCTTGCCGAGCGCCAGCACCGCGCTCAGCAGCTCCTGCTGGCGGCCGGGCAGCTCGAGCGAGGCGCGCGACGCGGCCTCGCCGCTCATGTCGGCGCGCTCGCCCATCACGGCGATCACGAGCTCGGCGCCCTGCGCCGTCTCGACCGCCTGCTGGAAGGCGGCCTCGCCCGCCTCCGGGGTCTGCTTCGGCGGCTTCGGGCCGGGGATGAAGTCGTCGAAGAACGAGGGCACCTCGCGGCGGATCTCGGGACCGGGCGCGTGCGCGACCTTCGCGCTCCCGAGCCGGGCGCGGAGCCCCTCGAGCACGGTGACCGCCGCCGGCACATGGCCGAACACCATCCAGGAGCCCTCGGTGTCGGCCTTCGAGTCGGCGAGCGGACCGATCACGGCGACGCTGGCGAGCGACGTCCTTGAGCGGCAGCAGCCTGCTTCTCGTTCCTCAGCAGCACCATCGAGCGCTGCGCGAGGCGGCGCGCCTCGGCGCGGCTCTTGGAGTCGGCGAGCACGGCCGCCGCGCGAGCCTCGTCGGCGTACGGCTGCTCGAAGAGCCCGAGCCGCACCTTGACCGCGAGGATGCGGCGCACGGCCTCGTCGATCTGCGCCTCCTTGACGACCCCGTCCTTGACGAGCGCGGCCAGGTTCCGCGCGAAGGTGCCGCTCGCCATGTCCATGTCGAGGCCGGCGCCGAGCGCGCGCGCCGCCGCGTCGCGGCCGTCCCGCGCGAAGCGCTGGGTCGTCAGGTTGGCCACTCCGAAGGCGTCGCTCACCACGAAGCCGGAGAAACCCCATTCCCCGCGCAGCACGTCGCGCAGCAGCCACGGGTTGGCGCCCGCCGGCACGTCGTTCAGGTCCATGTAGGCGCTCATGAACGAGCCGACGCCCGCCTTGACGGCGGCCGCGAACGGCGGGAAGTAGACGTTCCTGAGCTCGGTCTCGGACACGTAGACCGGGTCGTAGTCGCGGCCGCCGTCGGCCTCGCCGTAGGCCGCGAAGTGCTTGGCGCAGGCCAGCAACCGGTCGGGCGCGCCCAGGTACGGCCCCTGGAAGCCGCGCACCTGGGCCGCCGCCATCGCCGCGCCGAGGTACGGGTCCTCGCCCGCGCCCTCGGCGATCCGTCCCCAGCGCGCGTCGCGGGCGACGTCCACCATCGGCGCGAACGTCCAGTGGACGCCCGCCGCGCGCGCCTCGCGCGCCGCGATCTCCGCCGCGCGCTCGTGGACGGACGGGTCCCACGACGACGCCATCCCGATCGGGATCGGGAAGATCGTGCGGTAGCCGTGGATCACGTCGAGCCCGAACAGCAGCGGGATCTTGAGGCGCGACTCCTCGACCGCGATCTTCTGGAGCGCGTTGAAGCGCCTGGTGTCGTTGACCCAGAGCACCGAGCCGGCGCCGCCCTTGCGCAGCGCCTCCTCGGGGCCCGGCCCGCCCCCGAAGCTGATTCCGGCCGCCTGGCTGAGCTGGCCGACCTTGTCCTCGAGCGTCATCTGCCCGAGCAGCGCGTCGACGCGCGACTTCACCTGCGCGTCGCTCGGCGGCGCGGCTGCCGGCTGGGCGCCGGCCAGAGGTGCTCCCAGCAGGAGTCCGGTCAGCAGCGAGGCTGTGGCGTGGCGGCGCATGGCTCCTCCGTTTTCCGGCGGATCCTACTGACACCGAGTGCCAGTGTCAACATCGAGTGCTAGAATGCGCCCCGCCATGCCGAAGCACCGACGGACGCCGCCAGCGCCCGCCGCGGTCGGCCCGCTGCCGCTGCCCCAGCGCAAGCGCCAGCTGGTGCGCCAGGAGATCGCGCGCGCCGCCTGGCTGCTGTTCGCCGAGCGCGGCTACGAGGACACGACCGTCGCCGAGATCGCCCGCGCCGCGGGCATCTCCCGCCGCAGCTTCTTCCGCTACTTCTCCTCGAAGGAGGACGTGGTGGTCGGCACCTCGGACGCCCTCGCCGAGGACGTGCTCGCGGCCTTCGCGCGCCGGCCCGCGGCCGAGCCGCCGCTCGTCGCGATCGAGCGCGCGCTCAGCCCGCGATCGAGACGCGGCTCGCCGACGCCGCCGAGGCGCGCGCCATCATCAGCCTGCTGCGCGAGAGCCGGACGCTGCGCCGCGCGCTGCTCGAGCGCCACGCGCGGCTCGAGGAGCGCCTCGCGCGTGCTGATCGCCGTGCGGACGGGAGCCGACCCGCTGCGCGACCCCACGCCGGCGCTGCTCGCGTTCCTCGCGCGCGCGCTCATGGACACCGCCTTCAACGTCTGGTACGACCAGCGGCCGCGCAACGTCGGCGCGATGATCGACGACCTGTTCCGGCGGCTGCGGACCGTCGTCTCCCCACCGCGACGCGGGCGGCGCGCTCAGAAGTAGGCGCGCAGCCCCGCCCCGACGCTGAGCCCGCCGGCGTCGATCGTCGACTTCGTGGTGGCGTCCGTCGCCCCCAGCTCCACGCTCGCGGCGCTGTAGCGGAGCTGGAGGCCGACCCCGAAGCTCTTCGACTTCCCGAAGCGGTAGTCGAGCCGCCCGCCCACGTTCCAGCCCGTGGCGCTCTCCTTGATCGGGCGCCCGGGCGTCGAGAGGATCGTCAGCTCGTCGTACGGGTACCTCTCGTCGAAGGTCGGCACGTCCAGGAGGTCGGCTTCCACCTTGAAGAAGGTGACGCCCGCGAAGAGCGCCCAGTCGAGGTGCCGGGCCTTCGGGGTCCGTGGGGCCCGCGGGGAGTAGGCCACGTCGACGTCGAAGGCGCCCTCCGTGTAGCCGTACCCCGACAGCTCGGCCGACGCCGTGCGCGGCCGATTGAGATAGAGAGGGTGCGGACGCGTGACGTCGGCCGTCCCGCTGACGTCGCGCGTGCCGTACGAGTAGCCCGCGAGGAGCCCGAGGCCGCGGTAGAGGCTCACCTGCAGAGCCCCGTCGCCTCCGAGGCCGGTGCCGGCTTCGTCGCTGGTGCTTATCGTCTGTGTCTCGGCGTACACGGTGGTCGTGCGGACGTCGTCGTAGCTGAGCGAGCTCGGCATCGCGTTGAAGTTCGCGACCAGCCGGAAGCGGGTCTCCGGCGGCTTCTTGCGCTTCGCCGGTGGCTTGGCGGCCGGCTTCGGCGCCGGTGTTCCCGGTGCGGGTGTCGCCGGCTTGGTGGGCGTCGCGGGCGGCGCCGCGGGCGGCTTTTCGGGCGGCTTCGGCGGCGTCTGGGCGAGCGCCACGGGGACGACGCCCAGGCCGAGCAGGGTGACGACGGCAGCGACGACGACGCGGGCAGCAGCTCGATTCATGGTGGTCTCCCTCAGTTGACGCCCACGGCGTTCCAGGCCTGGGTCACAGCCGTCTCGACCGCGCCAGAGGTCCCGTAGAGCTCGCGCGCCGCCTGGATCGTCGCGGCGCGCGCCTGCGAGAAGGTCGCGTTCGGCGTCAGGAAGGCGGTGAAGGCCCGGTAGAACACGCGCTCGATCTGCGCGCGGTTGGCGCCCCCCACGCCCTGGACGGTCGCGCCCAGCCGGTGGCGACCGCCTTCGATCGCGAGGTAGAAGGCGTTGTTCGCGATGCCGCTGTTGATGTGCACGCCGCCGTTGTCGCCCGACCCCGTGAAGCGGATCGAGTAGTGGTCGGGGTCGCCGAACGCCTGCGGGTTCTGCATCGAGCGGATGCCGCCCGGCGTGAAGACGTCCTCGCCCACGAGGTAGTCGGCCTTCTGAGGCTCGAAGGTGAACTCGACGGCCGTGCCCATCATGTCGGAGAACGCCTCGTTGAGGGCCCCCGACTCGTTGCGATAGATGAGCGCCGACGAGTAGTCGGTGACGCCGTGCGTCAGCTCGTGGGCGACGATGTCGAGCGCGCCGGCGAGGTAGTTCACGTGCTGGCCGAAGAAGACGACATTCGGCGGCAGGCCGTCGCCGTAGTACATGATCCCGTCCCCGAGGTAGAAGGCGTTGGCGAAGAAGCTGTCCACGGTGTCGGTCGTGTAGAGCACCCAGTCCTCCCGCCGGAACGCGTGGGTGATCGAGCGGATCGGGATGTCGGCGTTGTCGAGGCCGTGGCGGCCGTGGCGGGTGAAGTAGTAGTCGTAGGTGTAGCCCGCGTAGACGTGCTCGTCGACCACCGCTCCGTCGGTCCACACGTTGTCGCTGTCGACGGCGAGGTCGGCCGCGGTCAGGTTGGCGACGGGGTCGAAGGAATTCAGGAACCGGATCATCCGGTTGACGTCGTAGCGGAAGTCGTAGCTCGAGATGAGCGGCGGCCGCAGCCGGTCGGTGGTGGTGAAGCCGCCCTGGCCGGGCGAAACGCTGAGCTTCTTCTGATCCCCGAACACGCCGGTCCCGAGCGCGGCCGTCTGCTTCTGCAGATCGCTCCACTCGACGAGCGTCTCGCCGGTGGCGGCGTCCAGGAACAGCTGGCGCACGTCGAACGACCGCTCGAAGAAGGCGCGCACGCGCCAGGCCAGGCGGTAGCCGGACTCGAGCGGGAGCACCACCAGCTCCGGCCCGCCCGAGCGCCCGAACGGCACGCCGCCCTGCGCGGCGATGCGGGCCGCGGCGTCGGCGCGGCCCAGCTTCGGCGTCGTCGCGACGTCGATGCCCTCGTAGAGCATCCCGAACACCGTGAGCGTGCCGGCCGCGTCGCTCTGGCGCGCGAGCTCGCCGCCCCACACGGGCACTCCGAGATGCAGCTGCGCGAGCCGCTCGTGGCGGCGGCCGGGGAACGTCGTGTCGTCGCGCGTCTTTCGCAGGGCGAGCTGGCGCGAGGCCAGCAGGTCGTCGACGCGGGCGGACCACTCGGCGAGCGGCGCCCCGGACGCGGCGGCGACCCGCAGCGGCCGCTCGCCGGCGCCTGCGGCTCCTGGCAAGGCCAATACCGCGAGTCCCAGCAGCAGCAGTGTTCGTGTGTGTGGCATGGCTATCTCCCGTTTCGAAGGCGACAGCCAGCCTGGCGTGCTGTGGTTCCGGTGCCCAGGGCCTGGTGAGGCTGCGCTCTCCCGCTTAGACGGCCCTAGCCTACGTCTTTCCGGGCCGCGTCGACCAGCTCGCGCGCCATCGTGCCGATGCGAGAGGCGTCGGGGCCCTCGACCATCACGCGCAGCTTCGGCTCGGTGCCGCTCCAGCGCACCAGCACCCGGCCGTCCTTGCCGAGGTTCGTGCGAACGAGCCCGATCAGCTGCTGGAGCGAGGACATGTCCTCGAGCGGCCTGCGCGCCGCGAGCGTCACGCTCTCGAGCACCTGGGGCACGCGCTCCATCGCCTCGCGCGCGAGCTCGCTGAGCGGCTTGCCGGTGCGGATCATGAGCGCCAGCACCTGCAGCGCGCCGATCAGGCCGTCGCCGGTCGAGCTGTGGTCGAGGAAGATCAGGTGCCCCGACTGCTCGCCTCCCAGGTTGTAGCCGCCCTGGCGCATGGCGTCGACCACGTAGCGGTCGCCGACCGGGGTGCGCAGCAGGGCGATCCCCTGCGCCTCGAGCGCGCGCTCGAGGCCGAGGTTGCTCATCACGGTCGCGACCACGGTGTCGCGCCGCAGCTCGCCGTCGCTCTTCATGCGCGTCGCGCACATCGCCATCACGGCGTCGCCGTCCACGACCTGGCCCTTCTCGTCGATCACGATCACGCGGTCGGCGTCGCCGTCGAGCGCGATCCCGATGCGCGCCCCGCGCTTCACCACCTCGGAGCAGGCGTGCTCCGGATGCAGCGCACCCGTCTCGCGGTTGATGTTGGTGCCGTTCGGCCGCACCCCGATCGGGTAGACGCGCGCCCCGAGCTCGGAGAACACGAGCGGCGCCACCACGTAGGCGGCGCCGTGGGCGCCGTCGACCACCACGCGCACGCCGTCGAGCGTCAGGTCGCGCGGGAAGGTGTTCTTGACGAAGGCCACGTAGCGCCCGCGCGAGTCCTCGAGCTTGGTCGCGCGGCCGATCGCCGGTCCGGTCTTGCGCTCTCCCAGGTGCTCGGGCTCGCGGATCAGCGTCTCGATCTCGGCCTCGGCGGCGTCGGGCAGCTTGAAGCCGTCGCGGCCGAAGATCTTGATGCCGTTGTCGTCGTACGGGTTGTGGCTGGCGCTGATCACGATCCCGGCGTCGGCGCGCATGCTCACCGTGAGGTGCGCGACCGCCGGGGTCGGCACCGGCCCGCACAGCAGCACGCGGCCCCCCATCGAGGTGACGCCCGCCGCCAGCGCCGTCTCCAGCATGTAGCCGGACAGGCGCGTGTCCTTCCCGATCAGCACGCGCGGCGCGTGGCGCTGGCCGCGGCCCGCCACGAAGGTGACGGCGCGCCCGAGCGCGAGCGCCACCTCGGGCGTCATCGGGTAGACGTTGGCGACACCGCGGATGCCGTCGGTGCCGAAGAGCGAGCGGCTGCTCATGACTTTCCCTTCCCGGTTGGGCGAGGCAAAGGCTCGGGCGGGCGCGCCTCGCCGATGCTCACGCGGACGCGCACGCGGCTGCCGCCCTCGAGCCGCAGCAGCGGGTCCTCGAGACCGACGCCAACCGCCTCGCTGGTGTTGTTGGACGCGCCTTCCACGGACACCGGCTCGGTGAAGGCGCTCTCGATCTCCCGCACGCGGCTGCGCGGCCCGGCCACGCGCACCTCGGGCGGGTCGCTCGCGACGCCCGCGATCTCGAAGCCCGACGCCGGCCGCCCCGTCACGCGCGGGCGCACCGGGATCGACTTGCGCTCCGTGCGCTCGAGATTGAGGGTCAGCAGCGACGGCGTGATCTTGACGACGCGGAAGCCGAACGGCACCTGGACCTGCTCGGGCGTGAGCTGCACGATGCGCTCGCCCTCGGCGGCGCCGGCCAGGTCGATCGTGGCGAGCAGCTTGCCGGTCTCCAGGCTGTTGATGAGGCCGGGCGACGAGCGCACGCGCACGTCGACGGAGTTGACGGGATCGCCCGTGAGCTCGAGGTCGCGCGGAACGTTGCGCAGCTCGACCGGGACCGCCACGCCGCGCTCGGCCGTCTGGCGGCCGACGATCACGAACCAGAGCCCGGCCGCGAGCCCGAGGCTCGCGAGCCGCAGCGTGGTGTCGGCCCCGAGCGGCTTCACCGCTTGGCCTCGGTCGTCGCCGCCTGCGGCGGCGGCGCCAGCGCGGCCTCGCGCAGCCCGAGCGACGCCAGCACGGCCTGCTTGAGCGCGGGGCCGTCGAGCCCGCGGCGGATCCGCCCGCTCTCGACGAGCGAGATCGTGCCGGTCTCCTCGGAGACGACGATCGCGACCGCGTCGGTGTCCTCCGAGAGCCCGATCGCCGCGCGGTGGCGGCTGCCGAGCGTGCGGCTCAGCTCCGGGTGCACGGTCAGCGGCAGGAAGCAGGCGGCCGCCGCCACGCGGTTGCCCTGGATCACCACCGCCCCGTCGTGCAGCGGCGTCGCCGGGTGGAAGATGCTCACCAGCAGGTCGTAGGTCACGACCGCGTCGAGCGCGATCCCGGTCTCGATGTAGCTGCGCAGGCCCATCTCGCGCTCGAGCGCGACGATCGCGCCGGTGTGCTCCGAGGCGAGCCGCGTCGCGGCCAGCACGATCTCGTCCACCACCTCCTCCTGGCGCCGGCGCGCGGCGCCGCCGAGGAAGGGCGCGCGCCCGAGGTGCGCCAGGCCTTTGCGGATCTCGGCCTGGAACACGACGATGATCCCGAAGACCAGGAACGGCAGGAACGTGCGCAGCAGCCAGTTGACGGTCTGCAGGTTGAACAGGATCGAGGCCCAGTAGAGCAGCGTCAGCACGACGCCGCCGAGCGCGATCTGGACCGCGTGCGTGCCGCGCAGGAAGCGCAGCACCTCGTAGACCAGGAACGCCACGATCAGGATGTCGAGCAGGTCCCACCAGCCGAACTCGGTGCCGCTGAAGAAGGCGGCGAGGCGCTCGGCCATCACGCGGCCCTCCGCGCGGCGTCGCCGCGGATCGCGTCGCAGACCCGCACCACCTCGACCATCTCGCGCACGTCGTGGACGCGCACCACGTGCGCGCCGAGCATCACGCAGGCGGCGACGGCGCCGGCCGTGCCCAGCAGCCTCTCCTCGACGGGCCGGTCGAGCACGCGGCCGATGAAGCTCTTGCGCGAGGGGCCGACCAGGAGCGGCCGCTCGAGCGACGCGAGCTCGGGCAGCCGGCGCAGGGTCTCCAGGCTGTGGCCCGCGTCCTTCGAGAAGCCGATCCCGGGATCGACGAGCGTGTGCTCGCGCGGCACGCCCGCGGCGGCGGCGCGCTCGAGCGCCGTCGCGAGCTCGGCCTTCACCTCGCCCAGCACGTCGCGGTAGGCGGGCGCGCGGTGACGCTCGGCCGGGCCGCCGCGCAGGTGCATCAGCACCGCCGGCACGCCGCGCCGCGCCACGAGCGCCGCCATCGCGGGATCGTAACCGAAGCCGCTCACGTCGTTCACGAGGTCGGCGCCGGCGTCGAGCGCGGCCGCGGCGACCGCCGCCTTCGTGGTGTCGACCGAGAGCGGACCGGCGCCGCGCCGCCGGAGCGCCTCGATCACGGGAACGACCCGCCGCAGCTCCTCCGGCTCCGCGACCGGCTCGGCGCCGGGTCGCGTCGACTCGCCACCGACGTCCACCCAGTCGGCGCCTTCCTCGAAGAGCCGCAGGCCGTGCGCGAGCGCCGCGTCCGCTGTCCTTCGGCGAGCCGCCGGCGAACGAGTCGGGGGTGACGTTGAGGATGCCCATCACGAGCGTGCGCTCGCCGAGCACC
The DNA here is from genome assembly GCA_963744315.1 of uncultured Acidobacteriota bacterium. Taxonomy (GTDB): domain Bacteria; phylum Acidobacteriota; class Vicinamibacteria; order Fen-336; family Fen-336; genus DATBSL01. Next base: position 160,631 of record CAVUTB010000004.1, on the reverse strand, counting down.
ACGGAGGCGCCCCGCAGCGGGATGCGGAATAGGCGGCGCTCCGTGGTCAAGGTCGCCCCCTGCGCGGCGGCCCCTACGACGTCGGCCGCGGATCCGCCACGGGCGGGGGAAGGATCCCGGCCGGACGGCCCTCCTCGGGCGCGCGCGTGTCGCGGGGCTTGGCCGCAGTCGGCGGCGCCGGGATCTTGACGCTGAGCGGCTCGCCGGCGATCAGCTGCTTGAGCTGGGGCGCGTCGAGCACCTCGTGCTCGAGCAGGGCCTCGGCGATGCGCACGAGCACGGGCCACTGGTCCTTGAGGATCTTCGCCGCGCGCTCGTACTGCTCGATCACGATGCGCTTGATCTCGGCGTCGATCTTGAGCGCGGTCGCCTCGCGAGTAGTCCTGGTGGCGATTGAACTCCTTGCCCAGGAAGATCTGCCTCTTCCTTCTTGCCGTAGGTGAGCGGCCCGAGCGCCTCGCTCATGCCCCACTCGCAGACCATCTTGCGCGCCATCTCGGTCGCCTGCTCGATGTCGTTCTGCGCGCCGGTCGTGATCTGCTGGAACGTCGTCTCCTCGGCGATGCGGCCGCCCATGCAGACCGCGATCCGCGCCTCGAGCTGCTCCTTCGACCAGTTGTGCTTCTCCTCGCTCGGCAGCTGCTGCGTGAGGCCGAGCGCCATCCCGCGCGGGATGATCGTCACCTTGTGGAGCGGATCCGAGTGCGGCAGCGAGCGCGGCGACCAGGGCGTGTCCCGCCTCGTGGTAGGCGGTGATCTTCTTCTCCTCGTCCGTGATGATCATGCTCTTGCGCTCGGCGCCCATCAGGACCTTGTCCTTCGCGGACTCGAAGTCCTGCATCGTCACGACCTTCTGGCTGTGGCGCGCGGCCATCAGCGCGGCCTCGTTGACGAGGTTCGCGAGGTCGGCGCCCGAGAAGCCGGGCGTGGCGCGCGCGAGCACCGAGAGGTCGACGTCCTCGGCGAGCGGGATCTTGCGGGTGTGGACCTGCAGGATGCCCTCGCGGCCGCGCACGTCGGGGCGCGAGACCACCACGCGGCGGTCGAAGCGGCCCGGCCGCAGCAGCGCCGGGTCGAGCACGTCGGGCCGGTTGGTGGCCGCGATCAGGATGACGCCGTCGTTCGACTCGAAGCCGTCCATCTCGACGAGCAGCTGGTTGAGCGTCTGCTCGCGCTCGTCGTGCCCGCCGCCGAGGCCGGCGCCGCGGTGGCGGCCGACGGCGTCGATCTCGTCGATGAAGATGATGCAGGGAGCGTTCTTCTTGCCCTGCTCGAACAGGTCGCGCACGCGCGAGGCGCCCACGCCGACGAACATCTCGACGAAGTCGGAGCCCGAGATCGAGAAGAACGGCACGTTCGCCTCGCCGGCGATCGCGCGCGCGAGCAGCGTCTTGCCCGTGCCCGGGGGGCCCATCAGCAGCACGCCCTTCGGGATGCGGCCGCCGAGCTTCTGGAACTTCTGCGGCTCGCGCAGGAACTCGATGATCTCCTGCAGCTCTTCCTTCGCCTCGTCGACGCCGGCCACGTCCTTGAACGTGACCTTCTTCTGCTGGCTCGGCGAGCAGCTTGGCCTTCGACTTGCCGAACGAGAGCGCCTTGTTGCCGCCGCTCTGCATCTGGCGCATGAAGAAGACCCAGAAGCCGATCAGCAGCAGGAACGGGGCCCAGGAGATGAGCATGTTGGCCCAGGTCGGCGTCGTGTCGGGCTGGTAGGTCACGACGACACTCTTGGCCAGCAGCCGGTCGGGGAGCTTGTCGTAGGCCTGCGGCGAGAAGGTGCGGAAGGCCTCGCGGCTCACCGTGTGGCCCTTGATCTCGTTGCCGGTGATCGTCACGTCCTGCACCTGGCCGGCCTCGACCTGCGCCATGAACTCGCTGAACTTCATGGGCGTCTCGCGCTTCTGGAACTGCGCGAAGTGCCAGGCCAGGAAGACGACGACCAGCAACGACATCCACAGCATCACCGTCTTGAACGTGGCGTTCACTGAAAAGCCTCCGGACGGCTACCCCGACCGCCCCTCATCCCCGCGGATAGCACCCACGGGGAATCTCCTATCCTAGCTTACTCCCGGGGCGGCCCCGAGCGCGCGGGCCGGGGAATGGTGCCGATGTAGGGCAGGCCCCGGAAGCGCTCCATCCAGTCGAGGCCGTAGCCCGACCAGGAAGCGGTCGGCGAGCGGCTCGTGGACGGAGAACGCGGTCCAGTCGGGGTGGACGTCGATCTTGCGCGCCTCCGGCTTGTCGATGAGGGCGCACACCTTGAGGCTGCGCGGCCCGTGCTCGTGGATGTGCGCGAGCAGGTAGCTGAGCGTGATCCCGGTGTCGACGATGTCGTCGATCAGCAGCACGTCGCGCCCCTCGAGCGGCACCGCCGTCGAGAAGACGATCTCGGTCTGGACGCGGCCCGGCCATCTGCTCGCGGCTGGAGGTGACGCGGACGAGGTGGACCTCGAGGTCGAGGGGGATCCTCCGGATCAGGTCGGACATGAAGACCAGGCTGCCCTTCATCAGGCCGAGCACGCAGATCTCGCGCCCGGACAGGCCCTTCGTGATCTCCTCGCCCACCTCGGCGACGCGCCGGGCGATCTGCTCCTCGCTGAAGAGTACGGAGATGTTGTCTTTCATGCCTTGCGCCGGGACGATGATACGGCTTTCGTCGCGCGATTGGCACGCCTTTCGAGGCGCACGGCTCCGATGCGTGAAGCGCGCTTCCCGGCCGCCGGGGAGCGGGAGCCGTCGGCCGGACGGAGCCGGGACTCCGGGCGAGCCGGAGCAGCCGGTCGACGTGTCCGCCGTCGACTCCCGCGAGGCCCCCGGTCTCGAGCAGGGCCTGCCGCAGCGTCGCGCGGGCCACGGCCACGGGCGAGCGGGCGAGTGCTTTGCGGTCGAGGACGAGCGCGTCGCCGTCACGGGTCGCGGCCCGCGCCAGCGCGCGCTCCGCCACGCCGCCCATGTAGCTCGCCTCCTCGGCGATCAGGTCCGCCGTCCGCGCGAGCGCCTCGCGCACGCGCGGATTGAAGCGCTGCTCCAGGTACGGCAGGAGCTCGTTCCGCACGCGGTTGCGCGCGTAGGCCGGATCGGCGTTCGTCTCGTCCTCGCGCCAGGCGAGACCGCGCTCCGCGAGGTGCGCGAGCACCTCGCGGCGCGAGACCGCGAGCAGCGGGCGCAGCAGGTCGCCGCTCGCGAGCCGCATGCCGGCGAGACCGGTCGGACCGCTGCCGCGCAGCAGCCGCAGCAGCAGCGTCTCGGCCTGGTCGTCCCGGGTGTGCGCGACGGCGATCGCCACGGCGCCCTCGTCGTCCTTGACCCGGCGCAGGAAGGAGTAGCGCTCGCGGCGCGCCGCCTGCTCGAGGCCGCCCTTCTCGGCGCGCGCGCGCTCGCGGACGCGGCCGCTCCCGGCGCGCAGCGGCACGCCGAGCGAGGCGCACAGCTCGTGACAGAAGGCGGCGTCGTCGGCGGAGCCGGGCCGCAGGCCGTGGTCGAGGTGCGCGGCGACGAGCTCGAAGCCGCGGCGGCGGCGGAGCGCCGCGAGCGCGTCCAAGAGCGCCACGGAGTCGGCGCCGCCGGAGAGGGCGACGAGCAGCGTCTCGCCGCGCGCGGGCCGCCCGGCCGCGAGCAGGGCGCGGTCGACGGCCGCGACGAGGAACGCGCATCCTCATGCGCTCGGGCCCCCCCGAAGTGCGGATTGGTGGCGGTGCAGGGATTCGAACCCCGGACGCCGCGGATATGAGCCGCGTGCTCTAACCAACTGAGCTACACCGCCACGGGTAGCTCGGAGACGGGACCGCCTCCGGGACTCGCCAGCATACTACGAAACCCGCCCGGCTCCGGCCGCTATATACTGCCTTCGCTTCCGTGGCCACGATCACGAACTGCGTCACCTGCCAGAAGAGTGACGAAGAGGTCACTCTGCAGAAGTGCCCGATCTGCTTCAAGTGGGTCTGCTACGACTGCGGCAAACGCGAGTACGGCCGCACCTTCTGCAGCCAGCGCTGCGCCCACCTCTTCTTCTTCGGCGACGACGACGAATAACGCCCCCGGGGGGGCACGGGGGGGCGGATGCGCCCCCCGATAGCCGGTCCAGAGAGTCCGTCGGCCTGTTCCGCTCTGTCCGCAGTCCGTTCAGTCGCCCGCTCCGTGACTCTCCAATCACCCCTTCGAGAAGACATCGAACCGCCGGGGCCTGCTGCCTCCTTCTTTGAGATGGGGGACTCCGTCCCCCCATGCCCCCCTGGGTGGCCGTGACCTAGAATGGCCTCTTATGAGCTATCCGGACGAGAGGCCGCGGCGGCTGCGCAAGAGCGAGCGCCTGCGCGCGATGGTGCGCGAGACGACGCTCACGCCCGGCGAGCCTCATCTATCCGCTGTTCGTGACGCCCGGGCGAGGGCGTCCGCCGCGAGATCCCGTCGCTGCCGGACTGCTACCACCTGTCGGTCGACCAGGTCGCCCGCGAGGCGGAGGTGGTCGAGAAGCTCGGGATCGGCGGCGTGATCCTGTTCGGGCTGCCGTCGGCGAAGGACCCGGTCGGCTCCGAGGGCTACGCCGACGACGGCGTCGTGCAGCAGGCCGATCCGCGCGATCCGCGCGCGTCTGCAAGGAGCTGCTCGTGGTCACCGACGTCTGCCTGTGCGAGTACACCTCGCACGGCCACTGCGGCGTCGTCGAGCAGGGCGAGGTGCAGAACGACCCGACGCTCGAGCTGCTGGCGCGCATGGCCGTCTCGCACGCCAAGGCCGGCGCCGACGTGGTGGCGCCCTCCGACATGATGGACGGGCGCGTGGGCGCGATCCGCGACGCCCTCGACGCCGGCGGGCTTCGCCGGCCTGCCGATCCTGTCGTACGCGGCCAAGTACGCGTCGGCCTTCTACGGCCCGTTCCGCGAGGCCGCCGACTCGGCCCCCCAGTTCGGCGACCGCCGCGGCTACCAGATGGACCCCGGCAACGTCCGCGAGGCGCTGCGCGAGGTGCGGCTCGACGTCGAGGAAGGCGCCGACATCGTGATGGTCAAGCCGGCGCTGGCCTACCTCGACGTGATCCGCGCGGTGAAGCGAGAGCGTCGACCGTCCGGTGGCGGCCTACAACGTCTCGGGCGAGTACGCGATGGTGAAGGCCGCGGCCGCCAAGGGCTGGATCGACGAGGAGCGGATGATGCGCGAGATCCTGACCTCGATCCGCCGCGCCGGCGCCGACGTGATCCTCACCTACCACGCCAAGGACTTCGCGCGCCGCGCCTGAGCGGAGAGGCGATGCGATCCGAAGCAGCTGTTCGCGCGCGCGAAGGCCGTCATCCCCGGCGGCGTCTCGAGCCCGGCGCGCGCCTTCAAGGCCGTGGGCGGCTCGCCGCTGTTCGTGGCGCGGGCCGAAGGCGCGCGCTTCTGGGACGACGACGGCCGCGCCTTCATCGACTACGTGGGCTCGTGGGGCCCGCTGATCCTCGGGCACGCGCAGCCGGCCGTCGTCGAGGCCGTGCGGGCGGCCGCCGGCCGCGGAACCTCGTTCGGAGCGCCGAGCGCGGCGGAGGTCGAGCTCGCGGAGCGGATCGTGCAGCCGATGCCCGCGGTCGAGAAGGTGCGCTTCGTCTCCTCCGGCACCGAGGCCACGATGAGCGCGCTGCGCGTGGCGCGGGGCTTCACGCGGCCGGCGCAAGATCCTGAAGTTCGACGGCTGCTACCACGGCCACGCCGACTCGCTGCTCGTCGCCGCGGGCTCGGGCGTCGCGACGCTCGGCATCCCCGGCTCGCCCGGCGTGCCCGAGGGCACGGTGGCCGACACGCTCGTCGCTCCCTTCAACGACGTCGCCGGCGCTCGAGGCCGCGTTCCGCGAGCACGGGCACGACCTCGCCGCGGTGATCGTCGAGCCGGTGTGCGGCAACATGGGCACGGTCGCGCCGCGCGCGGGCTACCTCGAGGCGCTGCGCGAGCTCACGAGCCGGAGCGGCACGGTGCTGATCTTCGACGAGGTGATGACCGGCTTCCGGCTGGCGCTCGGCGGCGCGCAGCAGCTCTACGGCGTGCGGCCCGACCTGACGTGCCTCGGCAAGATCATGGGCGGCGGCTTGCCGGCAGCCGCCTACGGCGGGCGGGCCGACATCATGGCCACGGTCGCGCCGGACGGGCCCGTCTACCAGGCGGGCACGCTCTCGGGCAACCCGCTCGCGATGGCGGCCGGCGCCAAGGTTCTCGAGCTGCTGGCGCAGCCGGGCGTCTACGCCACGCTCGAGGCGCGCAGCGCGCGGCTCGAGGACGGGCTGAAGCGCGCGGCCCGGGACGCGGGGACGACGGTGACCGTGAACCGCGTCGGCTCGATGATCACCGTCTTCTTCTGCGCGGGACCCGTGACGGACTACGCGACCGCGAAGCAGTCCGACACCAGGCGCTTCGCCCGCTTCTTCCACGCGATGCTCGAGCGCGGCGTCTACCTCCCGCCGGCGCAGTTCGAGGCCGCGTTCGTCTCGCTCGCGCACGGCGAGGCCGAGATCGACGAGACGCTCGCCGCTGCCGCAGCGGCCTTCCGCGACGCGGCCTGACGCGAAGACCGGGCGGACCGGCGCGACCGTGGTACTCTTGGACCGCGAGCCGCGCGGGCCAATTCCGGTCCCTCCACGCTCCGACGGAGGTCCGGACATGACGTCGATTCCGCCCGAGGCTGCTCCCATCAAGCCCGACACGGTTCCGATCAAGATCGCCAGCCGTCCCGCGGCCGCTGACGGTCCGCTACCTCGGGTTCGAGTGCACGAGCGAGGGCCGCAGCTACCGCTTGCGCGTCGACAGGGGAGCCGACGACCCGCGGCTCTACACGGTGAGCGTCCCGAGCGAGGCCTTCGACTCGCGGCGCGCCCGCTTCCAGGACGCGCCCGAGATGTGCCTCCAGCGCCTGCAGCGCGAGCTCGACGAGAACGCCGAGCTGCCGAGCGGCTCCTCGCTCGTGATCACGACGGCGGACCTCGACGGCTACCGCGAGTCCCAGCAGCGCCGCTCCCCGACCCGCAAGCGCGCGCCTCACACCGAGCGCTGAGCGGCGTGCCCTTCGCGTCGCTCGGGCTCGACCCGCTGCTGCTGCGCGGCATCCGCGAGCTGGGCTTCACGCGCCCGACCCCGATCCAGGAGCAGGCGATCCGCCCCGCGCTCGAGGGGCGCGACGTGCTCGCCTGCGCGGCGACCGGCAGCGGCAAGACCGCCGCCTTCGGCCTGCCGATCCTGCAGCGCCTGATGGCGAAGCCGCGCCGCACGACGCGGGCGCTGATCCTGACGCCCACCCGCGAGCTGTGCGCGCAGATCGATCAGCACCTCCAGGAGCTGGCGGTGCACACGCCGGTCACCAGCGCGGCGGTCTTCGGCGGCGTGGGAATGGGCCCGCAGGAGCACGCCTTCCGCGCGGGCGTCGACGTGATCGTGGCGACGCCGGGCCGGCTGCTCGACCACTTCCGCTCCTCCTACGCGGCACTGCGCGGGCTCGAGGTGCTGGTGCTCGACGAGGCCGACCGCATGCTCGACATGGGCTTCCTGCCCGACGTGCGCCGCGTGCTGCGCCACCTGCCGGCGAGGCGCCAGACGCTGTTCTTCTCCGCCACCATGCCCTCGGCGATCGTCGAGCTCTCGCGCGAGATGCTCCGGGACGCGGTGCGCATCAACCTCGATCGCCGCGCGGCGCCGGCCGTCGGCATCACCCAGGCCGCGTACCCCGTGGACGCGCGGCTCAAGCCGGCGCTGCTGCTCGCGCTCCTGCACCGGGGCGACATGAAGAGCGCGCTCGTCTTCACGCGCACCAAGCAGCGCGCCAATCGCCTCGCCGACTGGCTCGGCAAGAAAGGCGTGCGCTCGGCGCGCATCCACGGCAACCGCAGCCAGAGCCAGCGCACGCAGGCGCTCGAGGGCTTCAAGGCCGGCCGCTACGACGTGCTGGTGGCGACCGACATCGCCGCGCGCGGCATCGACGTGGTGGCGCTCGGCCACGTGGTGAACTTCGACGTGCCGGTGGTGAGCGAGGACTACATCCACCGCGTCGGGCGCACGGGCCGCGCCGAGGCGACCGGCGAGGCCTACACCTTCGTCGCGCCGGAGGACGAAGCCTCGCTGCGGGCGATCGAGCGCGCCGTGGGCAAGCCGCTGCCGCGCGTGGTGCTGAGCGACTTCGACTACCGGCAGCGCGCCGAGGAGATGAAGCCGGCGCCGCATCCGGCTCACCGCCCGCAGAAGCCTCGACCCAAGACCCGCTCCGGCCCGTCGCGCGATCGGCGCCAGCCCGACGCCGCCTGGTCGGGCCGGCTCGAGGCGGCGACCAGCCGCCCGCAGCCTCACGGCGCGCACCCGCACGGCGCGCGCCGGCACGGACGCCGCCGGCCGGGCTCGCGCTTCAGTCGCCGCCCGCGCTAGCCAGCCGGGCTCGCTCCGCGGGCCGACGTCAGGGAACGACGATCCCCAGCTCCCGGTCCCGCATCTTGCGGTACTCGCGCTTGCGCTTGACCTTCGCGACCGGGTCCTTCGTCGGGTAGTTGGCGCCGAGGATGATCTCGGCGGGCGCGCGCGGCGAGAACAGGCCCTGGAACGTGAGCGTGTCCGCGGGCAGGTAGCGGTACGTGGCGATGTGGCGGTAGCGCCGGTCGACGCGGAACGACGCGTCCTGCGCCGGCGTCGCGAGCAGCAGGAACGGCTCGCGCGACCCCGCGAAGCTCCAGAGGTCGCACTCGGCGATGGCCGTGATCCGCACCTCGAGCAGCACGTCGCGGCGGACGCGCGTCGGGTCCGAGCAGAAGGCCATGCGCAGGTCCGGCCGGTAGCGCAGCTCGCGCGCCACGTCCTCGACCATCGCGCGGTTGGGTTGGCCCGCCGCGAAGGCGGGCAGGCAGAGCGTCACGACGCCGAGCCACGACGCCGCCACCACCGACACGAGCGACAGCATCAGCGCGCGCGGCGTGGGGCGCACGGCCACGGCGAGAAGAGCCAGGATGCCCGCGCCGGCTACGCCCAGCAGAAGCGCACGGGCGGACGCGGAAGGCATCCACTCGGGCGGCAGCTGCGGCGGCTGCAGCAGCAGGAAGGCGAGCGCCCCCGCGAGCGCCACGAGCATCACGCGCACCCACGTGCGGTCGAGCGCCCGCCACTCGACGGCCGTCAGGTAGCGGCCGATCAGGAGCGAGATCGCCGGGTAGAGCGGCAGCAGGTAGTAGTCGAGCTTGCCGCGCGAGAGGCTGAGCGGGACCAGCACGAGCACGACCCACGTCGCGAGGAAGCGCGCGGAGCCGCGCTCTTCCGCATCGGAGGAGCGGAAGCAGCCGCGCGAGCGCCAGCGGCAGCAGCGGCGACCACGGCAGTCCCTCGGCGAGGTAGACCGGCCCGAAGAACCAGATCGGGCGGCCGACGTCGTAGGTCTCGGCGGCGAAGCGCTCGAGGTTCTCGCGCAGGAAGAAGTAGACGAGCGGGTCGCGCCCGAGCCGGAAGTAGACCAGCACGAACCAGCCGAGGCCGAGCACGGCGCAGAGCAAGGCGCCGAGCCCGAGCCCGGCGAGCCCACCGGGCAGCGGCCGGCTGCGGTTCTGGTAGAGCAGCAGCAGGATCGCGAGGCCGGGGATGAGGAGCGCGATCGGCCCCTTGGTCGCGAAGCCGAGGCCCGCCACGACGCCGAGGAGCGGCACGGCGTAGCGGGGGGCCGCAGGGCGGTACGCGAGCACGGCAAGGGCGACCGCGAGCGTCGAGAACAGGGCGAGCAGCATGTCGGACATCGCCACGCGCGCGAAGGAGAGGAACGCGAGCGTCGTCGAGAGCACCAAAGCACCCGCCAGGCCGCTGCGGCGGTCGTAGACGAGCGTCCCGAGCCAGGCGCTCGCGAGCACGAAGCCGAGCGACGCCAGCACCGACACCAGGCGCGCCGCCTCGGCCGTCGGCCCGAGCCCCTTCATGGCGACGGCCATCAGCCAGTAGGACAGGATCGGCTTGTCGAAGAACGGCTCGCCCTGGTAGTACGGGACCAGCCAGTCGCCGCTCTCGACCATGTTGCGAGCCGCGTCGAGGAAGTAGATCTCGGCGCGCGCGAGCGGCGCCGCTCCGAGCTGCGGCAGCAGCAGCGCGAGCAGGACGGCTCCCGCGAGCGCGAGGAGAGCGGCGTAGCGGGCGGGAGTCAGGGCGGGGCGGGTCAGGGCTGGTGCGGACGCGGCCGCGGCGGCGCCCTTCTTGAGGTGGAGCTGGCCGCAGGCGGCCAGGATGTCGCGCCCGCGCGGACGGCGCACCGACACCGGAACGTCGGCGGCGGCGAGCGCGGCGCAGAAGGCTTCGACGGCGTCGGGCTTCGGCGCCTTGAACGGGATCTCGGGCGCGGGGTTGAGCGGGATCAGGTTCACCTTGACGCGCCGGCCGCCCAGCCGGCGGGCGAGCACGCGCGCGTGCGCGACCGAGTCGTTCACGCCGCCGAGCAGCACGTACTCGAAGGTGACGCGGCCGCCGCGCGGGACCTCGTAGCGCAGCGCCGCGTCGACCACGGCGTCGAACGGATACTTCTCCTCGATCGGCATCAGCGCCCGCCGCAGCCCGGGGTCGGGAGCATGCAGGCTGATCGCGAGGTTGGGGCGCACCGGCTCGCTCGCGAGCTTCGCGAGCGCCGGCAGGATGCCGACCGTGGACAGCGTCAGCTTGCGCGGCGGCACGCCGAAGCCGTCCTCGTCCATCAGCACGCGCAGCGCCTCGAGCGTCGCGTCGTAGTTGAGCAGCGGCTCCCCCATGCCCATCATCACGACGTTCCACGGGAAGGGATCGTCCGCGCGGCGGTCGGGATGCGTCGCGGCGACGGGGTGCTCGTCCATCACCGTCGCCACCTGTCCCAGGATCTCCCACGGCTTGAGGTTGCGCTTGTAGCCGGCGATGCCGGTCAGGCAGAACACGCACTTCAGCGGGCAGCCCGCCTGCGTCGAGATGCAGATCGTGCGCCGCGCGTCCTCGGGGATGTAGACGGCCTCGACGCTGGCGCCGTCGTCCAGCCGGAACAGGTACTTGCGCGTGCCGTCGAACGAGAGCGTGCGCTCCTGGACCTCGGGCCAGCGCAGCTCGAAGTCCGCGGCGAGCGAGGCCCGCAGCGACTGCGGCAGGTCGCTCATCGCGGACACGTCCCGCACGCGCCGCTCGTAGAGCCAGCCGTAGAGCTGACGGCCCCGGAAGGCGGGCTCGCCGCGGTCGGCGACGAGCCCCGCGAGGCTGCGCTTGCCCATGCCGAACAGGTTCGGCCTGCCCATCCCGCGATCATAACCCGCGGCCGGTGCTACGATCGCGCGCTCGAGGAGCCGATCGATGCCGGAGAAAGACGACGCGCCGCTCGTGGTGCCGGTGCAGCTGGACGCCGGAGGCGCCCTGCCCGGCTACGCGTCCGCGGGCGCCGCAGGCGCGGACCTCCGGGCGAGCGAGGCCATCGAGATCGCGGCGGGCGGGCGCGCGGCCGTCGCGACGGCCGTGCACCTCGAGATCCCGCCCGGCCACGTCGGGCTCGTCTGGCCGCGCAGCGGGCTCGCGGTGCGCCACGGCATCGACACGCTCGCGGGCGTGATCGACAGCGACTACCGGGGCGAGCTCAAGGTGGTGCTGGTCAACCACGGAGACGAGCCCTTCCGGATCGCGCCGGGCGACCGCGTGGCGCAGCTGCTGATCCAGCGCGTCGAGCGCGTGCGCTTCACGGCCGCCGAGCAGGTGCAAGGCACGGCGCGCGGCAGCGGGGGCTTCGGCTCGACGGGACGCTAGGCTCGACCCGGGAGCGATCCCGTCCTAAGATCGGAGTTTCGACTCCCCCGCCGCACCCGAGGTCCGTCCGATGGAACCCGATCGCATCGTCATCACCGGCGCGCGCCAGCACAACCTCAAGCACATCACCGTCTCGATCCCGAAGAAGGCGCTGGTCGTGCTGACCGGCGTCTCGGGCTCCGGCAAGTCGTCGCTCGCCTTCGACACGCTCTACGCCGAGGGCCAGCGCCGCTACATCGAGAGCCTCTCCGCCTACGCGAGGCAGTTCCTCGGCCAGATGGAGAAGCCCCTCTACGACTCGATCAAGGGCCTGGCGCCGACGATCTCGATCGAGCAGAAGACCGCGAGCAGCAACCCGCGCTCGACGGTGGGCACCGTCACCGAGATCCACGACTACCTGCGCGTGCTGTGGGCGCGCGTCGGCCGCCTCAGCTGCCACAGCTGCGGCCGGCCCGTGTCGCAGCAGTCGGCGCAGCAGATCGTGCAGGAGGTGATGCGGCTCGCGGAGGGCACGAAGTTCCTGGTGCTGGCGCCGCTCGTGCGCGAGCGCAAGGGCGAGCACCGGGACGTGATCGAGCAGGTGCGCAAGGGCGGCTTCGCGCGCGTGCGGATCGACGGCATCGTGCTCTCGCTCGAGGACGACGACGTCCGGCTCGACAAGAAGAAGAAGCACACGATCGAGGCCGTCGTCGATCGCCTGATCGCCAAGCCCGGGCTCGCCCAGCGGCTCACCGACTCGGTCGAGACGGCGCTGCGGCTCGGGGCCGGAACGCTGGTGATCGCGGCGGAGGGCCGGAAGGACGAGGTGCTGTCGGAGCACCGCGCCTGCCACCACTGCGGGATCTCGTTCCCGGAGCCCTCGCCGCAGCTCTTCTCCTTCAACTCGCCGCAGGGGATGTGCCCGGAGTGCTCCGGCCTCGGCACGCGCATGGAGATGGACCCGGCGCTCGTGGTGCCGAACCCCGAGCTGTCGGTGAACGAGGGAGCGGTGAAGCCGCTCGGCGCCGTGGGCGAGGCGACCACCTGGGGCAGCGACATCGTGCGCGCGGTGGCGCGCGAGCGCGCGATCGATCTCAACAAGCCCTGGAAGTCGCTCTCCGAGGCGCAGCGCCGCGTGATCCTGTTCGGCACCGGCGACGAGCGCGTCAGCATCCGGCTCAAGAGCTCGTGGGGCTCGGGCGCCTTCAAGATGCGCTACGAGGGCGCCATCAACTCGATGCTGCGCCGCATGCGCGAGACGAAGTCCGAGGAGATGCGGCAGCACTACCAGAAGTACCTCTCCTCGCGTCCCTGCTCGGTCTGCGGCGGGCGGCGGATCCGGCCCGAGGCGCTCGGCGTGAAGATCGCCGGGCGCACGATCGCCGAGATCACGGCGCTCTCGGTCGCGGAGGCCTACGCCTTCTTCGACTCGCTCGCGCTCGAGGGCGCGGAGGCCAAGATCGCGGCGGAGCTGCTCAAGGAGATCCGCTCGCGGCTGCGCTTCCTGCTCGACGTCGGGCTCAACTACCTGACGCTCGACCGCGCGGCGCCCAGCCTCTCGGGCGGCGAGGGCCAGCGCATCCGGCTCGCCAGCCAGATCGGCTCCGAGCTCACCGGCGTCGTCTACGTGCTCGACGAGCCCTCGATCGGCCTCCACCAGCGCGACAACCGCAAGCTGATCGAGGCGCTCAAGCACCTGCGCGACATCGGCAACACCGTCGTGGTGGTCGAGCACGACCACGAGGCGATGGAGGAGGCCGACTGGCTGATCGACTTCGGTCCGGGCGCCGGGCGCCACGGCGGCGAGGTGGTGGCCGCCGGGACGCCGGAGCAGGTCAAGAAGTCGAAGACCAGCCTCACCGGCCGCTATCTCCGCGGCGACCTCGCGATCGAGGTGCCCGCCGAGCGGCGCAAGGGCAGCGGTCGCTGCCTTTCCGTCGTGGGCGCCCGGGAGAACAACCTGAAGGGAGTGAACGCGTCGTTCCCGCTCGGGCTGTTCGTGTGCGTGACCGGAGTGTCGGGCGCGGGCAAGAGCACGCTCGTCAACCACATCCTGTACCCGGCGGTGGCCCGGTCGCTCCACGGCAGCGATCGCGCGGTCGGCGCGCACGAGAAGATCGACGGGCTCTCCGAGATCGACAAGGTGATCGACATCGACCAGAGCCCGATCGGGCGCACGCCGCGCTCGAACCCGGCCACCTACACGAAGCTGTTCGACCTGATCCGCGACTTCTTCGCGGAGCTGCCCGAGGCGCGCATGCACGGCTACACGCCCGGGCGCTTCTCGTTCAACGTCAAGGGCGGGCGCTGCGAGGCGTGCGAGGGCGACGGCGTGAAGCGCGTCGAGATGCACTTCCTGCCGGACGTCTACGTCCCGTGCGAGGTGTGCCACGGGCGGCGCTTCAACGACGCGACGCTCGCCGTGAAGTACAACAACCTGTCGGTCGCGGACGTGCTCGACCAGACCGTGGACGAGGCGCTCCAGCTCTTCAAGAACCACCCCACGATCCGCCGCGCGCTCGAGACGCTCGCCGACGTCGGCCTCGGCTACATCGCGCTCGGCCAGTCCTCGCCGACGCTCTCGGGCGGCGAGGCCCAGCGCGTGAAGCTCTCGCGCGAGCTCTCCAAGCGCTCGACCGGGCGCACGCTCTACATCCTCGACGAGCCCACGACGGGCCTCCACTTCGACGACATCAAGAAGCTGCTGCGCGTGCTCGACCGCCTGGTCGAGGGCGGCAACACCGTCGTGGTGATCGAGCACAACCTGGACGTGATCAAGACCGCGGACTGGGTGATCGACATGGGCCCGGAAGGCGGCGACGCCGGCGGCCGCATCGTCGCCGAGGGCACTCCCGAGCAGGTGGCGGCCGTGGCGACGAGCTACACCGGCCGCTTCCTGTCCAAGCTGGTCCCGGCCGCCTCGCCTCGACGCGCGGCGCGATAGCAACTCCGGATCCCGGACCGGCGCGAGAGGCCTCCGGCTCGCTTTCTGACCTCGGCAGCGTCGCGTTACGTTCGGTTACTCGTTCCGGAACGAGTAACCAACAGTAACGTCCATTCGCTGAGCGTCGCCGCGGCGACGAGCTCCCTCGCGCAGAGCCCGTCCACTGAGACGCGCCCGCCCGACGAGCCTGCAACGTCCCTGAGCGACCGTGTGATCCAGGACATGCCGGGCACCCTCAATGGCGATCTCGGGCACCTTGATTGCTACTAGGTAGGCGGACGGTTGGAGTTGGCGAGGTTCCGGTCGTCCGCGAACACATGTCGCCCATGTGGCCGCCGGCTTTCGGCCAGGCGAGCGACGCGGACCGGGGCCGGCGCATGAAGGAGGGCCGCATGAGGCCGATAGTGACGGCGATCACGCAAGTGGCAGTGGTCGTGCTGCTTTCGTGTGCATCACTGGCACAGGCCCAGATCTCCCAGATCATCGTGGACGATTCGCCCACGCCCTTCGTGGAGGGGAACGCTCTCAACCTTCGTAACATCGCCGTGCGCCTGGTGGGCGGCCCGCCGACGACTGCGGACGTCACGGTGGACTACACGCTCGTGTCGGGATCCGCCGTCGCGGGCAGCGATTTCGTGGCACTGAGCGGCACGCTGACCTTCAAGCGGCTCCTCGACAGCAGCCTGACCGTCGTGGTCCAGGTCATCGGAGACACGACCGACGAGTGGGTCCCGACGCTCCAGCAGGACGAGGTCTTCTTCCTCCAGCTCAGCAACCCTTCCGCGAACGCGACCCTCCTCAAGGGCCGGGGGGACGATCACGCTCATGGACGACGATCACTCCCAGGCGGGCGTTCAGTACCTTTCGGCGGTCACGGACAGCACCGCCGCCGGCTCGCCTTCGACCGACGGGCGCAACCGCCTGCAGTGGCGAATCCCGCCGGCGCCGTGCCGCCGAGCCAGATCAAGGTCTGCTGGAAGTCCGCCTCCAGCAGCTGCACTCCGCCGACCAGCGACACGGACACCGACCCCGGCGGCTGCAGCGTGATCGACGGGCCCTTCACGGCGGGCGCCAAGCACCTGTTCACGCACGACAACACGAGCGCGATCAAGGTGCAGGTTCCGCGGGCGTACTGCTACTCCGTGTGGACGATGTACCCGCGCATTCACGAACGAGCGTGCCGAGGTCTCCGTGACGACCTTCGACTCGATCCCCGGGCCCGTGAAGTGGACCCTCACGCCCGGACACTACAGGGCCGCCTCGGCGGCCGCACTGGTGCCGCCCACGGTCGGCGCAGATGGGATCTACTCGGTCGGCACCGACGGCATCGTGCAGGCGATGCAGCGGGGCGCCTCCGCCACCAGCGGGCTGTGGCCCCCAGCCTGGAATCCGCGTCGCGCTCGGCAAGCGCGGCGCACAACCGCTCGCCGGTGGTGCCTTTCCCCTCGCCGCTCGGCTCGCGCTACTTCGTGGGCACCGAGAACGGCGAGGTGCACGCCGTCGACGCCAAGACCGGCGCGCTGGTGTGGTCGCGCGCCGCCGGCTACCCGCCCGGAAGCCGGGAGCTCCTGCCCGGCGCCACGGGCGTGCAGGCGACTCCCGCCCTTCTCGTCAAGAGCTTCGGTGGCCTCAACGACCTCGTGCTGGTCGGGACGGCCACGGCCGTCGGCGACATCACCTACTTCGCGCTCGATCCAGCGACTGGCGCCACGCTCGACTCCTACGGCCCGCCCGAGGCTACCGCCCGGCCCGATCGACAACGTCTTCGGCATGTCGGTCGTCGACTACGCGGACAACAGGGTCTACTTCGGCACGGCCGGGCGCGCCCGCACGCTCTGGGGCCTCGATCTGGGGCCGAGCGGCGCGCCGGATCTGAAGCTCTCGCCTTTGGCCTGGAACCCCAAGCCGCTCGGCGGCGGGGCAGGGACGATCGGCTCGCTCGTCGCGCGCAACGGTCACCTCTATGTCGGCGTCGACTCCGGCGCCGCCGCCACGCTCTACTCGCTGCGCATCGCTGACGGCTTCCTCGCGAGCTACAACCACGGTGACGACCAGCTGAAGGGCTTCGCCTGGCCCGACCGCCGCGACGACCGACTGTACTTCTCGACCACCAACCGCGTCCATGGCGTGCGTGACAGCGGGGCGCCGACGATGTCGGCACTGTGGTCCCCGATCAGCAGCGTGCAGGACGCGTCGATACCGTTGCAGATGCCGGGCACCGACCACCTCTGGGTCGGCGACGGCCAAGGCCGACTGCACCAGATCGACGTGTCGGCCGGGAACATCAAGGCCACGCTGACGCTCGACGCCGACCAGGCCCAGATCGGCGCGCCGAGCCTCGACGGCCCGAACGGACTCCTGATCGTGGGATCGGACGAGCGGCGTGATCTACGCCGTCCGCGTGCCGTTCTAGCTGAGGAGGCGCGTCGATGTCCAAGCTGCTGCTCGCCCTCGTGCTGGCCGCATCCACGGATGCGCTCGCCCACGACGGACCTGACGACGAACGGGACGCTCGAGACCAGCCGCTCCTGCTCGGTGGACGTCTCGGTCGTCGACGCGCGCGGCCGGCTGCGCGACGCGCGGCGCGTCTCCGCGAGCGTCGTCCCGTCGGTCGTGATCCGCGGCAAGGTCGCGCGCCGGGCGCGCGACGACGAGGAAGAGGCGCCCACGCTCGCTCTTCGACGTCTTCAGCCCGCGCGGGCGGCGCTACCAGGTCCTGCTCGCGACCCCGCGCGTATCCGGGTGACCGAGCGGCACGGCCAGCGCTTCGAGCGGGTCTCGCGGACGCGCGAGGCGACGCTGGCGGTGGCCGGCTCGTCGATCGCGCTCACCTCGATCTACGGGCACTGGCGCGTCGAGCCGCGGCTCGAGGGCGACAGCCGGGCGTGCGGCCGGCCGGAGTACTTCACGATCCGGCCGTAACGGACCACAACCGCCAACGACGGCCTGGACCGGCTATCGGGGGGTTTGAGCACCCCCCGAACCCCCCCGCTAGCGCGGCTCCTGCTGCGTCAGGCAGTGCAGCGTGCCGAGCCCCACACCAGCTCGACCGCGTGGATGCCGACGACCGGGCGGTCGCGGATCAGCTCGGCGAGGATGCCGAGCGCCACGCGGTCGTTCGGGTCGTTGAACGTGGGCACCAGCACGGCCGCGTTGGCGATGTAGAAGTTCGCGTAGCTCGCGGGCAGCCGGCGCCCGTCGAACACGAGCGGCGCGGGCATCGGCAGGTCCACCACCTCGGGCTTCGCGCCCGTCGCGAGCCGCGCGTCCTGCAGCCGCTCGCGGTTCTCCTCGAGCGCGCGGTAGTTCGCGTCCCTCGGGTTCCGCTCGCGGCACAGCACGATCGTGTCCGGGCCCGACGAAGCGCGCGAGGTCGTCGACGTGGCCGTGGGTGTCGTCGCCGGCGATGCCCTTGCCGAGCCAGACCGTGCGGCTCGCCCCGAGGCTCGCGGGCGAAGACCTCCTCGTAGTCGGCGCGCGTCGAAGCCGGGGTTGCGCACCTGCACGACCGGGTCGAGCAGGCACTCCTCGGTCGTGAGCAGCGTGCCCGCGCCGTTGACGTCGATGGCGCCGCCCTCGAGCACGACCGGACGCCCCTTGTGGACGGCGCGGCCGCAGACGCAAGCCCAGCGCCTTTGCGGCGCGCTCGGCGATCTGCGTCGTCCTTGCGGTGGTCGGGGTACTTCGCCCAGCCGTTGAAGCGGAAGCGCGCGACCGCGACCTCCGGCTTCGGCTGCGAGCGCCGGACGCAGATGGGGCCGAAGTCGCGCGTCCAGCCGCGGTCGCTCGGGACAGCGGAAGAACTCGACGCGCTCGGTCGCGGCGCCGACCCGCTCCAGGATCTTGCGCGCCTGCGCCTCGTGCGCGCGCGAGGGCACCAGGATCCGCACCCGCTCGCCCTCGGCGAGCTTGCGCACGATCTCGCCGTAGACCCACGGGATCGGCGCGAAGCGCCCCGGCCAGTCGGAGAGCGTTGTGCGGCCAGCCGAGCCAGGTCGCCTCGTGGGGCTCCCACTCGGCCGGCATGCGGAAGGCCGCGGCGTCGGGCTCGGGGCGGGGCTCGCCAAACGACTCACTCGCGGCCGATGAAGCGCCGCTCGATGCCGGCGTACGCGTCGATGCGGCGGTCGCGCAGGAACGGCCAGTGCGTCCGCACCTCGTCGATGCGCGCGAGGCTCACCTCGCCGACCAGGATCTCCTCCTTGTCGGTGCGACGCCTCGGCCAGCACGACGCCGAACGGATCGGCGAGGAAGCTCGTGCCCCAGAACTCGAGGCCGCGCCGCCCTCGGGCCGCTCGTGCCCGACGCGGTTGACGACCGCGACGTAGACGCCGTTCGCGATCGCGTGCGAGCGCTGGATCGTCTGCCAGGCCGAGCGCTGCGCGACGCCGTGCTCGGCCTTCTCGCTCGGGTGCCAGCCGATCGCCGTCGGGTAGAAGAGCACGCTGCGCCGCGCAGCGCCGTGAGGCGCGCGCCTTCGGGGTACCACTGGTCCCAGCAGATCAGCGTCCCGATGCGGCCCGGCTTCGCGTCGAAGGCCTGGAAGCCGAGGTCGCCGGGCGTGAAGTAGAACTTCTCGTAGAAGAGCGGATCGTCCGGGATGTGCATCTTGCGATAGAGCCCCGCGACCGAGCCGTCGGCGTCGAGGATCACCGCGCTGTTGTGGTAGACGCCGGGGGCGCGCCGCTCGAAGATCGGCACCACCACCGCGACGCCCGCCTGCTTGGCGGCGCGGCCGAGGGCTTCGGTGCTCGGCCCCGGGACGGTCTCGGCGAGCGTCGAAGTTCGCGTGGTCTTCCTTCTGGCAGAAGTACGGCGTGCGGTACATCTCGGGCAGGCAGACGACCTCCGCGCCCCTGCCCGCCGCCTCGCGCACGCGCTCGACCGCCTTCGCCAGGTTGTCGTCGGGCGCGGCGGACATCGACATCTGCACGAGCCCCAGCTTGAAGCTCGGCTTCGTCACGAGTGGCCTTCCGCCGGGAGCACGTACTCGAGCCCGTCGTCGTCGAACGGGCGCGCCTCCTCGAGCCGCTTCACGAGCCCGATCACGCGGAACGCCCACAGCGTGCGGCAGACCTCGAAGTCGTTGAGCACCGACTCGCCGCAGAGCGCCTCGACCTCGCGCCCCTTCGCGGCGGCCCGCGCGAGCGCCGCCTGGTCGACGTCGAGTGTCGAGCTGGTTGAAGAGCGCCTCGCAGCCGGGCACCACGGCGTAGCGCGCCTGCAGACCGCCGCAGCCGCGCTCGACGCGGCTCCAGGCCTCGACCTGCCCGAGGCCGTCGAGGATCAGCTGCGGCGTGCTGATGTTCAGCTTGATCGCCTCGCTCGCGGGCCCGCCCGCCTCCAGCTTGTAGCTGCCGCTGCCCCACTGGAACGCGAGCAGCGCGATGTCGCGCGTCTGCTCGACGACGCCCTGCACGAGCGCCTTCGGCTCGAGGATGCCCTGCTCGACCAGCACCGTTCCCAGGCGCTTGCCGGGCCCGATCGCGCGGCCGGCGTCCTCGAGCTGCCGCAGCGTGACGAGACCGCGTCGCAGCAGCCGCGGTCCCAGGCGGTAGTCGGGGTTCGAGGAGGTGGCGAAGACGAGCTGGCCGCTCTCGGCCATGATGCCGATCGCGGTGATCCTCCTTCTGGAGCCGCAGCGTGCCGCTCCAGCGTTCGCGGCTCAGCTCCTGGACGAGGTCCGGCAGATCCTGCTCGTCGAGCCGGCCCTCGCTCTTCAACGCGCTCTCCCTCGCCCGGCGGCGCGCTCCACGAGCGCGGCCGCGACCAACGGTACGAGGATCTCATGGTGGCCAGTCAGGCGGTAGCCCCGCCCGTGCCCGGCGACAGGACGCTCCACGACGTTGACGCCCGGGCGGTAGGACTGGATGAAGTCGAGGTTCGCCGTGGAGAAGCCCTTGACGGGATGGCCGAGGTTGCGTGCGAGCGTCAGCGCCTTCAGGAACACCTCGGGCAGCACGACCGCCGAGCCGACGTTCAGGTAGACGCCGCCTCCGCCGAGCCGCGCGACCTCCGCGGCGAGCAGGCGGAAGTCGAGGTGGGTGGAGCGGCCGAGCGCGGCGGGATCGCAGGCGGGGTGGACGTGGACGATGTCGGTTCCCACGGCGACGTGCACCGTCGCCGGCAGGCCGAGCCGATGCGCGGCGGCGAGCAGGCTGAGCTTCAGGTGCCGGGGGCGCGGACGCCGGCGCGCCAGGTAGCGCCCGATCGCCGCTCCGAGGCCGAGGCCCTCCGCGTCGCCCTCGACGACCGCACGTCCGAGCTCTTCGCCCGTCTCGCGCGCCATGCCGAACTCGCCCTTGCCGAGGCCGGCCTCGACGTCCTCCGAGGTCTGGCCGGTGAGCGCGAGCTCGAAGTCGTGGACGATGCCGGCGCCGTTCAGCGCGACGCCGGTCACGAAGCCGCGCTCCATGAGGTCGATCAGGACCGGCGACAGCCCGACCTTGATCACGTGCGCGCCGAGGCCCCAGACGACCGGCCGGCCCCTGGCGCGCGCGCTCAGGATCGCGTCGCACAGCGAGCGCAGCGTCCCGCCGGCCAGAATGCGCGGCAGCCCCGCGAGGAAGGACGCGAACGCTGCCGCCACGCCGATGCGGCCGCGCGAAGTCGGCCTGCTGCACCTTGCTGCGGCGCGACGCCAGCGGGTAGGTGCGCACGGCGTCGAGCGCCAACGGCCGCAGCGGGCGGGCGCGCGAGCGCGCAGGGCGTCGGCTCACGGCCGCTCCGCCGCCTCCTCGATCACCTGCGCGAGCACGTGGAGCACCATCGAGTGCACCTCCTGCACCCGCTGGGTGTCGGGATGCGGCACCGCGATCAGCCGGTCGACGAGCCCCGCGAGCTCGCCGCCGCCATCGCCGGTGAGACCCACGGTCACGAGCCCGCGCGCGCGCGCGCAGCGCAGAGCCTCGACCACGTTCGGCGAGCGGCCGGAGGTGCTGATGCCGAGCGCCACGTCGCCCTTGCGGCCGTGCGCCTCGACCTGGCGCCTGAAGACCGCCGCGAAGCCCATGTCGTTCGAGACCGCCGTCACCACC
This sequence comes from uncultured Acidobacteriota bacterium, assembly GCA_963744315.1. Taxonomy (GTDB): domain Bacteria; phylum Acidobacteriota; class Vicinamibacteria; order Fen-336; family Fen-336; genus DATBSL01. The sequence continues at coordinate 138,952 of CAVUTB010000004.1, read as the reverse complement.
GACGGATCGGTCGTGAGCGCGATCGCGGACAGGCCGCGGCGCTCGCGCGCGAGGCGGCCCACCAGCTCGGCGACGAAGTGCTGGGCGTCCGAGGCCGAGCCGCCGTTGCCGAACGCGAGCACGCGCCCGCCGGCGCGCAGGCTCTCGGCCATCTGGCTTCCCACTTCCAGCAGCAGGGACGCGCTCTCGGAAAAGAAGCGCTGCTTCAGCTCGACGCTGTCCGCGACGAGGCGCTGGATGTCCTGGGCGTTCATCTGCAGGGGATTATCGACGACCTCACCGACCCTGGCCACTCGTCGCGGAGCCGCGAGCTCGCGCCAAAGCCCGAGTCACGCGGCGCGGAGCGAAGGCCGGGCTACAGCCGGCGCAGGTGGACGGTCAGCAGGATCGTCGGCACGGCGGGCTCGTCCGTGCGGACCTGGAAGACGGAGCCCTCGCGCAGCCCCGCCGGCACGTGCACCGGCACGGGCATGCGCCGCAGCACGCGGCCTTCGCCGCCGCAGCGGCCGCAGTCGAACAGGCTGCCCCCGGTACCCGAGCACGCATCGCACGAAGCCGCGACCGGCACGTCGAGCGACAGCACGGTGCCCGCTGCGGCCTCCTCGGCACGCAGCACGATCTCGGCGGTCAGGCTGGTTGGGGCGAGCGGACGGCGCAGGTCTCCCGCGGCGGGCCGGCGCACGAACGACCAGTCGAGTGGCGACGAGCGGCTGCCGAGCTCGTCGTCGTAGCGCCGGCGCCGCTCCGCGTCGGAGAGGGTGTCGTAGGCCGCCTGCAGCTCGGCGATGCCGGCCTCGCCGTGCTCGGGCTCGAGTCGTCGCGTGAGTCTCTGGAAGGCCCGCCGGATGGCGCTCGCGCTCGCATCACGAGGAACGCCGAGCAGTTGGTAGTAGTCCTTGGGCTTCTCCATCCCGCCGTACACCATAGGTTGGGGTCCGAGCGAGTGTCAAGCCGAATCATGGCGTCCGGCATCGCGACGCATTCCAGATTTCGAACCCGAGCGCGAAGGCCAGGAGGGTGATGCCGAGGGCCGAGAAGCGGCGTCCGCAGGCGCGGAAGCCACGAGGGATCGGCCGCCACGGCGACGTTCGCGGCCGCCACCGCGGTGCGGGCAACCTCGAGGTCGGGTGTCTCGGCGACGAGCAGCAGCGCGTGCTCCGTGCCGCGCGCCGCGCCGGCGCGAGCGACGGGCACGACCATGCGCAGCTCGCCTTTGGCCGGCACGTCGACGTCGATCGGGCCGCCTTCGCTGCGAATCCCGCGCGCCGTGAGCGCGCGCAGCCTCACGCGCCGGGCTTCGCCGTCGGCGCTTTCGAGGTGCACCACGAGCGAGCCGCGCACGTCGAGGCGAAGCGGGTCCGCCCGCATGCGGACGGCCGGCCCGGGACTCGCGCCGAGCGCCAGCAGCAGGAACGCGCGCTGGCTCGCCATCCGGGGATTGCCGGCGCCGTCCGGAGCGCCCTCGAGCGGATGCTCGACGAGCAGCGTCAGCGCGTGGAGCCCGGGCTTCGGCGCCGGCGTGGCGAACTCCAGCGTGACGCTTCCCGAGGCGCGCGGCGCGAGCGTGCCCGGGAGCCGCGCGGCCTGCGGCTCGCCGAAGAGCTCGCCCTGGACGTCGATCGGGCCGGCCGGGCGGTCTCCGCGGTTGGTGAGCGTCACGCGCACCGCGAGCCGCGGGCTCGTGGCGGCGACGGCGCCCGCGACGTCGAGCGCCGCGTCCGGACGAGCCGGCACGGCCAGGCTGGCGAGAGCGCCGGCGAGCGCGAGGCTAGGGCAGCGGGACAAACGTCACGCCCGCGACCGCGAAGGCGTCGTCGAGCTTCTTGCCCTGCTTGCGGTTGGTGGCGTACACCTTGATCGGGCCGGCCTTGGCCGCGTCCACGACCGGCGCGAACTCGCAGACGCCTTCGGGCTTGACCGGGAGCCGGAACGTGCTCGTGCGCTGCGGCTGGTAGCTGTCGTCCACCGCGTTGACGTAGTACTCGATCGTCTTCGCCTTCTCGCGCGGCGCCGGCAGCGTGCCGCAGTAGCTCACGCCGGTGAAGGTCATCGGCACGAACGAGTAGTAGTCCTCGCCCTCGCGACGGAAGTAGACGCGCGCGACCGCCACGTTGCCGTCGTCGCTGATGGCCGCACAGAGCGAGATCGGCTTGTCGGCGACGGTGCAGAGGGCGGCGCGGATGGTCGATCGTCGGAGGATCGTTCGCCGGCCGCGAGGGCGGCCGTCAGCACGAGCGCAGGCGCGAGCAGCTTCCTCATCGGCCCGGCGTATCTTAGCGAAGGGCCGCCGCTACTTCCAGGTGAGCGTATTGCGGTACGTTTCGTTACGCTGCGTGGTGATGACGACTTCCATCACCCACGACTGCGTGCTGTCCTTCCACACCTGTCCCGAAGGCATCTGCCACAAGACGCCCCTCTGCCCGGGAGCCACCGTCGTGGTCATGGGAGCGACCTGCCCCTTCTGGGAGCGGCCGTCGACGGTCGTGGACAAGCTCATCATCGGCGCGAGCGGGATCGGCTGGCTGCCTTCGTTCGAGAGGAAGACCGACGACCTTGTAGGCCTCGCCCGCCTTCGGCACCTGCGGCGTCGCCTCGAACACGATCGTGCCGGCCAGGCCGGCGCCCTGCGTGCCCTGCTTGACGTCGACACCCGCCGAATCCTCGAAGCCGACGAGGCCGCCCCCGCTGCGCCGCCTTCGCCTCGGTGCGACCGGGCACGAAGGTCTTGACGGACCCGGCGCCGGGGCGCGGACCCGACGCCTGGGCGTCGGCGATGGCCTTGGCGCTGATCGCGCCGGTCCGGCCGTTCAGTGCCGCAGAGTTGCCGGGGTCGAGCTGGAGCGCACGGTCGTAGGCGGCGATCGCCGCTTCGTACTGCTTGGCCTGCAGCGCGGTCGCGGCGTCGTTGAGCGCCGTCGTCACCTGGGCTGGTGCGCGCACTCGCGGCCTTGGCGTCGGCGTCGCGCTGGGCCGCCGCCCGGGACTCGGCGATCCGGCGCTGGAGGCCCACCGCGCCCTTGTCCCACGGCGCGATCCGCAGCGCCTCGGCCGCCGCGGCTTCGGCGGCGGCGAAATCGCCGCGCGCGAGCGCGCCGTCGCCGCTGCGCACCTGGTCGGCGGCCTTCTGCCCGATCATCGCCTGCGCCAGGATCTTCTTCGCCGGCTCGCTCGCCGCATCCTCGCGCAGCGCCGACTGCGCCGAGGCCACCGCCTTGTCGTAGTTGCCGGCCTCGAAGGCGGTCTGCGCGGCCTTCACCGAGGCGGCGGCCTTGCCGCCGGCCTCGCCGAACTGCGGCGCGGGTGCGGCGGTGACGGGCGGCGGCGGTCGGCGTCGCGAGTGTCGTCGGAGGCGGCGCGGTCGTGGACGGCGTCATCACGACGGGCGCGGGCGGCGCGCCTGCTGGCTCTTCAAGGCGAGAAAGCCCGCGACGCCGACCGCGACGAGCGCCAGCCCCATCGCCACCCAGGGCAGGACGCTCGGCCTGGGGCGCGGGCTGGACGCGCGCCGGAATCCGCTGCGACACCGAGGGGCGCGCCGGGGCCGCCGCGCCGTCGGCCCGCGCCGGCGCTCGAGCACCGTCTTTCCGCCGGCGCGCGTCGGCGCCAGCGTGGGCCTGCGCGCGACCGTCGGACGCCGGCCCGGGCCGAGGTCCACGGTCGCGCCGCCCTCGGACACGCCCGGCTCGGTCATCGCCACCGGCGCGTGCGTCGGAGCCTCGAGGTCCACGAGCGCCTCGAGCACGTTCTGCGAGGAGGTCGTGGTGGCGTGCGCCTTCAGCCACTCGCGCAGGTCGACCGCGAACTCGTACGCCGTCTGGTAGCGATCGCCGAGCGTCTTCGAGCAGCGCCTTCTTGAGCACCGGCATCAGCGCGTCGTAGTCGGCGCCCTGCGGGATCAGGTCGAAGTTGGCTCCTCGTGGGTGATCTTGTAGAAGATCGCCATCAGGTTGTCCGAGTGGAACGGCCGCCGGCCGGTCGCGAGCTCGAAGAACATGCAGCCGACGCTGAAGAGGTCGCTGCGCCCGTCGACCTTCTTGCCCTGCACCTGCTCGGGGGACATGTAGTCGGCGGTCCCCACCACGCTGCCGGTGCCGGTCATCGAGGCGGCCGTCAGCGCGCGCCACCCCGAAGTCCATGATCTTCACCGAGCCGTCGTCCTGGATGAAGATGTTCGCGGGCTTGATGTCGCGGTGGACGATGCCCGCCTGGTGGGCGTGGCGCGAGGCCCGCGAGCACCTGCACGATGATCGCGACCTTGCGCTCGAGCGTCAGCGGCGGCGTCTGGCGCACCGCCTTCTGGAGGTCCTGGCCCTTCAGCAGCTCCATCGCGATGTAGGGCGAGCCGTCCGTGTGGTTGCCGAGGTCGAAGACCGTCACCACGTTCGGGTGCTTCGATCTTCGCGACGGCCCTGGCCTCGCGCTCGAAGCGGGCCTTCAGCTCGGGGTCGTCGGCGATCTGGGCGACCATGACCTTGAGGGCCACGTCGCGGTCGAGCATGGTGTCGCGGGCCAGGTAGACCTGGCCCATGGCGCCCTTGCCGAGGGGACGGACGATCTCGTACTTGCCGATCCGACCCGAAAGCTCCTTGCTCGACCGGCTTCGGCGGGTCCGCAGGCTCAGCCATGCAGGCGTCTCAGACGCACAACTCCCCTCTGGACAGTGGAATTAGAAGGCAAGCCTCGAGGACCTGTCAAATGCCGAAACGAGCGCCTCGGAGCGCTCGGAGGGCCCATTCGCTGTACGGCCAGCTCGCGGCTACTTGGTCTTGCCCGTCACCGTGAAGTGGGCGCGCCTGTTCTTCTGCCAGCAGTCCTCGGTCGAGGCCGTGCAGACCGGGACTTCCTTGCCGTAGGAGACGGTCTTCAGGCGGTCGGCGGGAACGCCGAGCGAGACCAGGTAGTCGTAGGCCGCGCGCGAGCGCCGCTCGCCGAGCGCGAGGTTGTACTCGACCGTGCCGCGCTCGTCGCAGTGGCCCTCGACCGTGACGCGCAGGAAGTCGAAGCGCTTGAGGGCGGCGGCGTTCTTCGTGAGCGTTTCACGGTCGGCGTCGCGGATCTCGGCCTTGTCGAGGTCGAAGTAGACCTCGGCGAGCAGCCCGCTCTTCTCGATCTCCTCGGCGCTCATCTTTTGCAGGCGAGCGTACTCGTCGACCTGCGCGGGCGCCTCGGTTCGGGCTGGCGGTGGCGGCGCCGGGGGTGGCGCCTCGGGGACGATCGGGGCCGGGGGCACCGGCGGCTGGGGCTGCGGCTTCTTGCCGCACGCGCCCAGTGAAGCGAGCGTCGCTGCCGTCATGAGGATGAGCGCCGTCTTCTTCATCACGATCACGACCTCCTCTCCGCCGGTCGGCCGTCTGGGCGACAGGCGGGCCCGGTGGCGGAACCGAGCGAAAGCGGGCGAGCGGGGCCCGCTCAGCTCTTCTTGTTGTCGTCCCCCGCCTCACCGCGGAGCGACTCTTTGAAGTTGCGGATGCCCTCGCCGATGCCGCGCCCGAGCTGAGGCAGGCGGCCGACACCGAAGATCAGGACCACGATGACGAGGATGAGGAGCAACTCGGGAACGCCGAGACCGAACATGATTAGCCTCCAGGCGGAAGCGCGCTCCGCCTCAACTGATCATATACCCCTGGCGCCGTCCCCCGACACCGACACCACTCGAAGCGCCTCGTTGAGCCGGCCGCGGCGGTAGCCCTCGGGGTCGATCGTGACGGCCGCGTAGCCCGCCTCGCGCACGGCCCGCTCGACCGCCTCGCGGGCGCCGGGGCGCTCGAGCCCGGGCAGCTCCTGTACCGCGATCTCGACGCGCGCCGTCTCGCCGAGATGGCGCACGCGCAGCTCGCGGATGCCGAGCGCGCGAAGCGCCGCTTCGGCTCGCTCGACGCGCCGGAGCGCCTCGGCCGTGACCGGCGTGCCGTAGGGCAGCCGCGATGCGAGGCACGGCGAAGCCGGCAGCTCGGCGGTCGGCAGCGCGAGCTCGCGCGAGAGCGCGCGGACCTCCTGCTTCGAGAGGCCGGCCTCGGCCAGCGGCGCGCGCGCGGCGGCCTCCGCCGCGGCACGCTGGCCCGGGCGGAAGTCGGAGAGGTCGTCGAGGATCAGCCCGTAGGCGACGTGCGCGTAGCCCTCCGCCTCGGCGAGCGGCTTCAGGTGGCGGAACAGCTCGCGCTTGCAGTGGTAGCAGCGGTCGGCGTCGTTCCTGATGTAGAGCGGGTCCTGCGTCTCCGAGGTGCGGATCACGCGGTGGGCGAAGCCGAAGCGCCGCGCCAGCTCGAGCGCCAGCTCGCGCTGCTCGCCGGCGAGCGACTCCGAGTCGGCGGTCACCGCCAGCGCGCGGCCCGCCAGCACGCGGTGGGCCACGACCGCGAGCAGGGCGCTGTCGACGCCGCCCGAGAAGGCCACGACCACCGAGCCCATCTCGCGCAGGATCCGTTCGAGCGCCTCGCGCTTGGCGGCGAGGCCCGCCTCGGGGCTCATTCGCTCCAGTCCTCCTCGTTCTGCGCCACGTCGAGCTGCAACGGCGCCAGCCCGACGACCTCCAGCTCGATCCCGCACTCGGGACAGCTGATGATCTCGCCCTTGTCCACATCGTACTCGTCGATCTCGACGTCGGCTTCGCACTCGGGGCAGACGGCCATGCAGGGTCTCCGCCCGGATCATAACCACAGCCCGAGCCGGTGGTCACCTCCCCCAGTCGGGCGAGTGGTTGCCGTGGCGGCGCGACGCGAAGAGGCGTCAGCACTCGCGGCCGGACGCGTCGAGCAGGCGGACCTCCTCCTTGGGCGCCCCCAGCAGGCCCGCGAACGGCGGGACACCCGAGTCCCAGCTGCGCGTCACGGCCAGGAAGCCGCCGTCGGGCGACGGCGCGAGCGTCCGATAGAAGACGCCGCCTTCGGTGAGCGTCTGCCGCGCCCGCGTGGCGAGGTCGATCGCGTCGATCCCGTGCTTCTTGCCCTCGCTCCACGCGCAGACGAGCCGTTCCCGTCCCAGGAAGCGCGGCGAGCGGTCGCGCTTGAAGCCGCCGGTCAGCCGCGTGAGCCGGCCGCCGTCGAGATCCACGCGCATCAGGCGGGCCTCGCGGACGAAGGCGACCCAGGCGCCGTCCGGGCTCGCGGCCGGGCTCTGGTCGTCGCCGCCACGCGCCTGCGTCAGCGGACGGCGCGCGACGCTGCCGTCGGGAGCGGGCTCGACGAGGTGCAGGCTCGCGGGCTCGCCGACGCGCCGGCGGGCCGCGACCACCAGCCGGCGGCCGTCGGGAAGCCAGTCCGGCTGCGTGTCCTTCCAGTCGACGCCGAGCGTGAGCACGCTCGACTCCCCGCTCGCGAGCGCCACTACGCCGATCCGCCCGTTCATCGCGAACGCCACGCGCGACCCGTCGGGCGAGACGCGCGGCTCGCCGGCCGCCTCGCTGCCGAAGGTCAGCCGCCGCTCGCGCTCGTTCGGCAGGCGGCGGAAGTAGAGGGCCGGGGAGCCCTCGCGGTCGCTCACGAACACCACGCCGCCCGTGAGCCCGTCCGGCAGCTCGGAGCGGCTCGACAGCGCGAGCCACGCGAGCACGAGCACGAGCAGGGCGGGCGCGGCGCCGATGGCGAGGCGCTTCCTCACGACGCTCGTCCCAGCCGGCGCCTCGTCATCGCGCGACATTCTCTCCGCGCGCCGCGCGCGCCGCAGAAGGAAACGGCCCCGGGACCGCGAGGCCCCGGGGCCGTGTGGTGCGAGAACGCGCGAGGAGCTAGAAGCTCCAGCGCGCTCCGAGCATGATCTGGCGCGGCGCCAGCAGCGCCTCGGCCCCTCGAACGGAACCGGCACGCTCGTCGCCGCTCCCGTCCGGCAGCAGGACCGACATCGAGGGCACGCGCGCGTTGCGCGTGGTCACGGTGCCCGCGTTGATGACGTTCAGGAAGTCCGCCGAACACGGAGAGCCGGTGGTTGCCGCCGACGCTGAACACCTTCTCGAGGCGCAGGTCGAGCACGCTCTCCGTCGGCAGCCGCCGGCTGCCGCGCGGCTCCGATGAACGGCGACGGCCGGCGCTGAAGCCGACCAGTAATAGCGCGGTCGCGCGAGTAGTTGATCTGGGTCGAGGTGAAGCGCTGGAAGGGCGTGTAGGTCGGCCGGAGATGCAGCCGGTACATGGCATTCGACCGAGACCTCGATCTTCGGGATCTCATAGCCGATGAACGCCTTCACCTCGTGCGGCCGGTCGTTGGTCGATGATCGCCGTCCGCGTTGACGAGCGCCAGCGTCGGGGTCTCGTAGAAGTGCTGCGGCCTGAAGAGCGCCTTCCGAGGTGTTGTTGACGGTGCCCTCGGACTTCGAGTACACGTAGGACACCTGCCCCTGCCAGCGGTCGGCGTAGCGCCGGCTCGACGCGTGAACATCAGCGCCTTGTACTTGCGGTAGGCGTTCATCGTTCCGAGCACGTTGCCATCCGAGGTCGCGGTACTGGAAGCCGTCGGGGTTGGTGATCAGCAGGTTGTTCGCCGGAGTGTCGCGGTTGGCCCAGCGGTAGGCCGGTGATGGTTCGCCGGCGCCAGGCGCTGCAGCCGTCGCAGCCTCGAGCGTCGGGCTGCTGGCCGTGGTGTTGAGCGTGATCGGCGCCCAGCGCGCGTCGGGAGCACGCTGGCCCATGAAGTTCTTGTTCGTCGCGGTAGATGCCGGTCGCCGAGAAGCGCCAGTTGTGCGCCGAACTGGCGCTCGAGGCCGAGGCTCCACTCGTCGACCCGCGGGTGCTTGATGTCGGGGTCGACGGCGGCGATCGGCTGCCGTCGACGCGGCTCACCTCGTCTGCGACGCGAGTCGGGCAGCGGTAGTCCGCCGTCGGCCCCGACGGCCCGTAGGCCGGGCAGCGCGCCATGTCCCAGCGCGACGTTGTCCTCGTAGCCGCTCGTCGCCGCGCTTGTAGATGTCGTTGAAGATCCCCTCGTAGTACTGGCTGTAGCTGCCCTTCAGCACGCGTGGTGCCGTCGCCCGTCAGGTCGAAGGCGAAGCCGAGCCGGGGCGCGACGCATCGTGTTGGTGTAGACGGAGTCCTGGCCCGGCGCGCCGCCCGGACATGTGGTCCATGCGCACGCCCAGGTTGAGCGTCAGCCGGTCGCTCGGCTTCCAGGCGTCCTGCACGAACACCGACTCGCGCCGGTTGCGGCCGTTGAGGTCATAGCCGTAGCCGTACGCGTAGTACGGCTGGCCGCCGTAATCGTAGTAGTAGGTGTTGTTGATGTACTGTAGCGGTCGCGCGTCTTGCTCCGCTCGATCTCGACGCCGAACTTGAGGTCGTGCTGGCCCCAGCTTCTCGGCGAAGTGCGAGACGCGACGCGTTCACCTGGTGGCGGCCGCGGTCGGCGGCGTATGCCCAGCCCTGCGAGACCGAGTATCAGGTCGGTCGCGCCGTCGTTGTGCTGCGGTGCCTGCACCTTGGGCGTCAGGTCGAAGAAGCCCCACCAGCCGGTGTACTTGATCTCGGTGAAGGTCTTGCGAGCCGAACAGGTGGCGCCAGGACGTGAGCCACACCCACTCGGGCGCGTCCTCCTGGTTCGTGAGGTCGTCGGTGCGCGAGCGCGGCGGCGACGCCGCCGCGGCCGATGATGTTGTAGGAGTCGTACTGCACGTGCGCCGTGAAGATGTCGTTGGGTTCGGCTGCCAGGTCAGCTTGCCGTTGAAGCGCGGGCTGACCTCGTCGCGCAGCGTCGCGGGACCCGTGGGATCCTGTCTGCAGGTGATAGCGCTGCGCGCTCGCGAAGAAGAACAGCTTGTCCTTGATCGAGCGGCCCGCCGAGCTGGGTGGTGATGTCGAGCAGCTCCTTCGTCTTGGCGGGGTCCGCCGAGCGTGGGGTTCTGCCGCTTGACCGTGTCGCTGATGTTGTCGCCCGCCAGGCCGCTCGTTCGTGAAGGTGACGTCGAACAGGCCCGAGTAGCGGTTGCCGCCCGACTTGGTGAGGGTGTTGATCACCGCGCCGGAGAAGGCGCCGAACTCGGCCGGGCGCGCCGATGCCGACCGCCTGCACCTCCTCGACGATGTTGAAGTTGTAGAAGGTCCAGGCCGTGCCGCCGGAAGGGTCGCGCGTGTCGACGCCGTCGATCAGGAGCGCGTTGCCGGACGAGGCGTCGCCGCCGTAGGCCGACTGGCCGTTGACGCCGGGCAGGTTGTTGAGCAGCGCCGGTCGCGACGTTGCCGTAGCGGATCGGGAAGTTGAACAGGATGTCCTGGTCAAGCTGTTGTCGGTCGAGCTGCTCGTCACGTCGACGAGCGGCGACTCGCCGAGCACGTCGACCGACTCGCTCAGCCCGCCCACCTTCATCGTGAAGGACGCCTCGGCGGTCTTGCCGATGTTGACCGCCATGCCTGCAGCTTCATCGGACCGGAAGCCGGTGAGCTCGACGCGTGACGTCGTAGGTGCCGGGGTCGACCGCCGTGAACCGGTACTCGCCCTTGGCGTCGGTTACGGTCGTGCGCGAGCCGGTCTTGCCGGTGAGCGTGACCGTCACGCCGGGAAGCGCCCCGCCCTGCTCGTCGGTGACGATGCCGGTGACGTGCCGGTGAAGGTCTGGCGCGCCGGTGGCCGCCGCAGCCAGCAGCAGGAGGAGAACGGCGAGACATCGCGTGAGTGTTCTCATGGAGCCACCTCGCTCAGCGGACACCGACTTGACGGGGTCGTTGTCCTTGAAGGCGGAATAGACCATGTAGCCGGTCCCGGCCGCCATCACCACCAGCGCGACCTTGCCGGCGGTCGTGCCGAAGAAGCCTTTGTCGCCCGTCGCTGCTGGCGCGGGAGTTGCCTGGGCCGCCACGTTCGCCGGCAGCGGCTTGGCTGCTACCGTCGCGTTTGCGGTCGCCAACAGCGTCGGCTGGGAAGCCGGCGCCGGAGCCTTCGCCTCGGGCTCAGCCGCCGCCACGGGGGCCGATCCCGCCAGAACGAGCGTGAGGGCCAGCAGGGCCGCGATGGGCCTGGCCCACGACCCGAGTGGTCGTCTCACTTCATCCTCCTTGCCCGATTCGTCCAATGGTGCTGGATCGCTTCAGGCATATGCACAACGGAAAAGTTACGTCGCATGACGTGAAATCTGGCAACCTGCGTGCCACCGAGCCTATCCGACAAAGCGCCGGCTTTCCAGTAGCTTGTCGATCGCGGGCGCGTTCGACTGTCCAAGCCTCCGAACCCTTGGATCCAACTGCTTGAAAAGCGCGATGTTGACGGCTTCGCGCGCGCTGGGCTAGCGTCCAGAAGATGGGCCGAAGACGCAGGCGCGCCGCGCGAGCGCGCCGCAAGCGAATCCCTCGATGCCGCCGAAACCGCTTCGCCTCCGCGGCGGCAGGCGTGGCCCCTGGCTCGTCATCGGCGCGCTACTCGCCACGGCCGCGATCGTCCTCTGGTGGTACGGGAACCGGCCTCCGCGAACCGACGCCGACGCGCGCGCGCGCGCTCGCGCGCCTGCGGCCCTCGGCAGCGGACTGAACCTGGTCGTGGTCACGCTCGACACGACCCGCGCCGACCGGCTGGGCTGCTACGGCTTTCGCCCCGACGTCAGACGCCGAACATCGACGCGCTCGCGCGCGACGGCGATCGTCTTCGACCACGCCACGGCGACCGTGCCGCTCACGTTCCCGTCGCACTCGTCGATCTTCACGGGCCTCGTGCCGCCCCACCACGGCGTGCGCGACAACGGCGGCTTCTTCCTCGACGAGGCCAAGACGACGCTCGCGGAGCGGCTTCGCGAGGCGGGCTTCGCGACGGGCGCCTTCGTCGCGCGCCTGGGTGCTCGAACGAAGTGGGGCCTCGCCCAGGGCTTCGACAGCTACTCGGACAAGTTCGACCTCTCGAAGTACAAGGTGATCTCGCTCGGCACGGTGCAGAAGCCGGGCGACGAGGTGATGGACGACGCGCTCGCCGTGGCTCGAGACGCGTGCAAGCGACCGCCGCTTCTTCGCCTGGGTCCACCTCTACGACCCGCACACGCCCTACGACCCGCCCGAGCCCTTCGCCTCGCGCTACCCGAACCAGCCCTACCTCGGCGAGATCGCGTACACCGACCAGGTGGTGGGCCGCCTGCTCCAGCTGGCTCCGCGAGAAGCGGCCTGCTCGAGCGCACGCTCGTCGTGCTGACCGCCGACCACGGCGAGAGCCTCGGCGACCACGGCGAGGCGACGCACGCCTACTTCATCTACGACGCGACGACGCACGTGCCGCTCATCGTGCGCACGCCGTGGGGCATCGCGCGGCCGCCGCGCGCTCCAGGTCTCGGGCGTCGACCTGATGCCGACGCGTGCTCGACCTGCTCGGCCTCCCGCCCGAGCCGGGCATCGACGGCCGCTCGCTCGCGCGCGCCATCCTCGACCCCGGCGCGCGAGCCGGACCGCATCGCGTACTCGGAGACCTACTTCCCGCGCTACCACTTCGGCTGGCAGCACCTGCGCGCGCTGCGCAGCCGAGCAGTACAAGTACGTCGACGCGCCCGAGCCCGAGCTCTACGACCTCGCGGCGGACCCGGGCGAGACGAAGAACATCTACCGCGCCTTCTCGCGCCGGCGCGCCGAGGACCTGCGCCTGCGGCTGGAAGAGCTCGCGAAGGACGACGGGCGGCGCGGCGCCCGAGCGGCGCAGCCTCGACCCCGAGACGCTGCAGCGGCTGGCGGCGCTCGGCTACGTCGGCAACGTGATCGACGTCGACCCGACGCGCGTGCTGCCCGACCCGAAGGAGAAGCTGCCGCTCTTCGCGCAGATGAACGCCGCCAAGCGCCTGGCCCACGACGAGGACCGCATCGAGGACGCCGTCGCGAAGATGCGCGAGGTGATCGCGCGCGACCCGAAGATCATGGACGCGCACATCACGCTCGGGAACTGGCTGCTGAAGCTGCGGCGGCCCGACGAGGCGATCAGCCGCCTTCAAGCAGGCGCTCGCGCTCAAGCCCGACGACGACATCGCGCTCGGCAACCTGGCCCGCGTGCTGATCGCGCGCGGGGAGACGGCAGGACGCGCTGGAGGCGCTCGAGGTCTTCCGCACGCGCGCTCCGCGTCAACCCGAAGAACCCGCAGTCCTGGTTCCAGCTGGCGACGCTCTACCTCGACCTGGGCCGCCTCGACGAGGCGCGCGCCAGCTTCACGCGAGGCGCTCACGGCGAACCCGAAGATGGGCGCGGCGCTCAACGGGCTCGGCGCGATCGCGTTCCAGGGCGGCGATCTCGCGAAGGCGGAGGCGCTGGTGCGCCAGGCGCTCGCGCTCGAGCCGCGGCTGCGCACGGGCAGCTACAACCTCGCGCGCATCCGCGAGGCGCGCGGCGACGTGGCCGGGGCCGAGGCGCTCTACCGCGCGGAGCTCCAGACCTACGCGGACAACGGCCGGGCGCGCTTCAACCTCGCGCAGATCCGGCGCGCGCGGGGCGACCGCGCGGGCTACCTGGGCGAGCTCAACGACTGCGTGGCGAAGGCCCACGAGTTCGGGGCCTGCTACTTCTACCTCGCGCGCGAGGAGCTCGACGCCGGCCGGCTCGACCCGGCGGCCGACCTGGCGAAGCGCGGCCTCGAGGCGCAGCCGCGCTCGGATACAGCACCGCTCGGCCACTTCGTGCTCGCGGACGTCTACAGCCGGCGCGGCGAGAGCGGGAAGGCCGAGGCGGAGGCCGCGAAGGGCCGCAAGCTCGAGGCGGCGCAGCGCAAGAACCCGGCGCCGCGGATCTGAGCCGGCGCCTCAGCGCGCCCGATACTCGCCGCTGCGGCCGCCGGACTTGCGGACCAGCCGGATCTCGCCGATCGTCATCGCCTTGTCCGCCGCCTTCACCATGTCGTAGACGGTGAGCGCGGCGACCGCGACCGCGTGGAGCGCCTCCATCTCCGCCCCGGTGCGGGCGTCGGTGCGGACGCTCGCCTCGATCAGGAAGCCGTCCTTGCGCGGACGCAGCACGACGTCCACGTGCGCGAGCGGCAGCGGATGGCAGAGCGGGATCGCGTCCGACGTGCGCTTGGCCGCGAGGATGCCGGCGAGCCGCGCCACCTCGACGACGCCGCCCTTCGCGAGGCGCTGCGCGCGCACGAGCCGCATCGCGGCCGCGGCGATCCGGATCCGCCCGCGGGCGACCGCCTCGCGTGCGGTCACGGGCTTCCGCGAGACGTCGACCATGCGCGCGGCGCCGTCCCGGCCGACGTGGCTGAGCCGCCTGGCGCTCGCCGTGCGCCGCCGGCTAGATCGGGGCACCGTCGTCCTCCAGAAAGCGCCCGAGCAGCACCGCCTCGGCCGTCTCGCCGCGCTCGGCCTGCACGCGCCCGGCCTCGAGCACGACGAGCGCGTTGGCGCGCGCGTGCGCCACGAGGTCGCCCGAGCCCGTCGAGCGCAGCCCGCGCGCCACGAGCCGCCCGTCCTCGAAGCGGATCCGCGCCGGCAGGTGGCAGGTGCGGCCCGAGCGGTTCCGGAACGGGCCGGCCAGCTCGACGCCGACGCGCGGGCGCGAGGCCACGCGTGCCCCCTGCAGCCGGAGCAGCGCCGCGCGCGCGAAGAGGTCGAACGTGACCTGCGCCGAGACCGGGTTGCCGGGCAGGCCGAACACCAGCGTCTCGCCGCGGCGTCCGAACACGAGCGGCGCGCCCGGCTTGATCGCGACCTTCGTGAAGAAGAGCGTCGTGCCGAGCTCGACGAGCGCGGGCTCGACGAGGTCGTAGTCCCCCGCCGAGACGCCGCCGGACACGAGCAGCACGTCGACGCCGGCGAGGCCGTCGCTGAGCGCGGCTACCGTCGCGTCCCGGCGATCGGGCGCCACGCCCAGCAGCCGCACGCTCGCTCCCGCGAGCCGCGCCTGCGCCGCGACGGCGGGCCCGTTGCTGTTGCGGATCTGCGAGGGGCCCGGAGCCGAGGCGACGTCCACGATCTCGTCGCCGGTGACGAGCACGGCCACGACCGGCCGGCGCGCGACACGCACCCGGGCCTTGCCCGGTGGTCGCGAGCACCGCGATCGCCGCGGGATCGATCACGCGTCCGCGCTCGAGCACCACGTCGCCGCGCGCGCACCTCGGATCCGCGGGGCGCCACGTGCTGCCCCTCGCCCACCGCCGCCTCGATCGTGACGCGGAACTCGTCGAGCGGGCGCGTCTTCTCGACCTGCTGCACCGCGGTCGCCCCCGGCGGCAGCGGCGCGCCGGTCATGATCTTCGCGGCCTGGCCGGGCCCGACGCTGAGCGTCGGCCAGTCCCCCGCCCGCACCTCTCCGACGAGCTCGAGCGCGCAGGGCGCCTGCGCCACGTCGGCGGCGCGCAGCGCGTAGCCGTCCATCGCGGAGCGGTCGAAGGGCGGCAGGTCGCGGTCCGCGGCGACGTCCTCGGCGAGCACGCGGCCGAGCGCCTCGTCGAGCGCCACCTCTTCGGACGGCAAGGGCTTCGCCTCGCGCAGGACGACGGCGAGCGCGTCCTCGACGGAGAGCATGGCTGCCGCGATTGTATGCCGCGGCCCGCGCCGCCGGCCGCGGTGGGCGCCGGTATATGCTGGTGCGGCATGATCCCGACGGTGACGTGGGAGAACGGCGTCGTGGTGATGATCGACCAGCGGCGCCTGCCCGCGGAGCAGGTGACGCTGCGCTGCCGCGACCATCACGAGGTGGCGGAGGCGATCCGGGAGATGGCGATCCGCGGCGCCCCGGCGATCGGTGTCGCGGCCGCGTTCGCGCTCGCGCTCGGCGTCGCCAACTCGCGCGCCGAAGGCCGCGAGCTGCGCGCGGAGTGGAGCGACATCTGCTCGGAGCTCGCCGCGACGCGCCCGACCGCCGTCAACCTGTTCTGGGCGATCGAGCGGATGCGGCAGCGCTTCGACGCGCTCGCCGGCGAAGGCGGCGACACGCTGCGGCATGCGCTGCTGGCCGAGGCGCTGACGATCCAGCAGGACGACATCGCGGCCTGCCGCCGGATGGGCGACCTCGGCGCCGATCTGCTGCCGTCCGAGGCGCGGATCCTGACCCACTGCAACGCGGGTGCCCTCGCGACCGCGGGCTACGGCACCGCGCTCGGTGTCGTGCGCTCGGCGGCGCGCGCGGGCAAGGTGAAGGCGGTCTTCGCCGACGAGACGCGGCCCTGGCTGCAGGGCGCGCGGCTCACGGTGTGGGAGCTGATGCAGGACGGGATCCAGGCGACGCTGATCGCCGAGGGCGCGGCCGGCCACCTGATGGCTCAGGGCGAGATCAACGCGATCGTCGTGGGAGCCGACCGCATCGCGGCCAACGGCGACGTCGCGAACAAGATCGGCACCTACAGCCTCGCCGTGCTGGCGAAGGAGCACGCGCTGCCGTTCTACGTCGCGGCGCCGGTCTCGACGCTCGACCTGCACACTCCCAGCGGCAAGGAGATTCCGATCGAGGAGCGCCCCGCCCACGAGGTCACGCACCTCGCCGGACAGCGCGTGGCTCCGGAGGGGACGCAGGTGAGAAACCCGGCTTTCGACGTCACGCCGCATCGCTACGTGACCGCGATCGTCTGCGAGCGCGGCGTCGCCCACCCGCCGTTCAGCGAGAGCCTCGCGAGGCTGGCCGCGTCGTGAGGCAAAGCACGGCCGTCCTCACGCTCGCGCTCGCCACGCTCGTCGCGAGCGGGCTCGCAGCGGCCGACTGGCCGCGCTTCCGCGGCCCGAACGGCGCGGGCGTGGCCGACGGCCCGGCGCTGCCCGCGTCGCTCGATCCGGGCGGCGCGGTCTGGAAGGTGGCCGTGCCGCACGGGTACTCCTCGCCGATCCTGTCCGGCGACCGGCTCTACCTCACGGCCTTCGAGGGCGACGACCTGCTCGTGCTCTGCCTGAGCCGCGCCGACGGCCGCGAGCTGTGGCGGCGCAAGGCGCCGCGTCCGCGCGTCGAGAAGGTCGACAAGCGCAACACGCCCGCCTCGCCGAGCGCGGCCGTCGACCGCGATCGCGTCGTCGTGTTCTTCGCCGACTTCGGGCTCGTCGCCTACGACCACGCGGGCCGGGAGCTCTGGCGCACGCCGCTCGGGCCGTTCGACAACGTCTACGGCATGGGCGCCTCGCCGATCCTGGCGGACGGGCTGGTGCTGCTCTCCTGCGACCAGTCGCGGGGCTCGTTCGTCGCGGCCTTCGACGCGAAGACCGGCCGCGAGCGCTGGCGCACGCCGCGCCCCGAGGCGCTCTCGGGCCACGCGACGCCGGTCGTGCTCTCGCGTCCCGGCGCGCCCGACCAGCTGATCGTGCCGGGCTCGTTCCGGCTGGACGCCTACGACATCCGGACGGGTGCGGTGGTCTGGTACGCGAACGGGCTGCCCTCGGAGATGAAGTCGGGCGCGGTGCTCGGCGACGGCGCCGTCTACGTCGTCGGCTACAGCAGCCCGCTCAACGAGCCGGGCCAGCACCCCAAGCTGCCGTCCTACGCGGACTGGCGCGCGGCGCAGGACCAGGACAAGGACGGCCGCGTCACGAAGGCGGAGGCCGATCCCACCAGCAAGGACTACTTCGACTTCATCGACCTCGACCGCGACGGCTCCATCTCCGAGAGCGAATGGCGGATGAACGAGGCGATGATGGCCGCGGAGAACGGCCTGCTCGCGTTCAAGAGCGACGGCAAGGGCGACGTCACGCGGAGCGGCCTGCTGTGGAGCTACCGCACGCTCGATCCCGCAGCTGCCGACGCCGGTGCTCTACCGCGGCGTGCTCTACATGATCAACGACGGCGGCATCCTGACGACGCTCGACCCGGCGACGGGCAAAGCCCTGAAGCAGGGCCGGCTGCGCGAGGCCGTCGACCACTACTTCGCCTCGCCCGTGGCGGGCGACGGCAAGGTCTACTTCGTCAGCAAGAGCGGGATCGCGAGCGTGCTCAAGGCCGGGCCCGAGCAGGAGCCGCTTTCGGTCGCCGACCTCGCCGAAGAGGTGGCGGCGACGCCCGCGCTCGGCGACGGGCGGCTCTACCTGCGAACGCGCAGCTCGCTCTACTGCTTCGCCGGCGCCGCGAAGTAGCGCAACGTCGATGACCGGCTCGCCCGCGGCCCGCGTGCTCGGGATCGAGACCTCCTGCGACGAGACCGCCGCCGCGGTCGTCGAGGACGGCCGCCGCATCCTCTCGAACGTGGTCGCGAGCCAGGCCGAGCTGCACGCGCCCTACGGCGGCGTCGTGCCCGAGCTCGCCTCGCGCCACCACATCGAGACGATCGTGCCCGTCGTGGAGCGGGCGATGGCCGACGCCGGCACGCGGTTCGAGGAGCTCGCCGCGATCGCGGTGACGCAAGGGCCCGGGCTCGTCGGCTCGCTGCTCGTCGGGCTGCAGGCCGCGAAGGCGATCGCGCTCGTCCACCGCAAGCCGCTCGTGCCGGTCCATCACGTCGCGGGCCACGTCGCGGCCGCCTTCCTCGCGCACGGCGAGATCCCGCTGCCGGCGATCGCGCTCGTCGTCTCGGGCGGCCACACCAGCCTCTTCGAGGTGCCCGAGGAAGGCGTCCATCGCCGCATCGGCCGCACGCGCGACGACGCGGCCGGGGAGGCGTTCGACAAGGTGGCGAAGCTCCTGGGCCTCGGCTATCCGGGCGGACCGGTCATCGACCGGCTCGCGCGCGGAGCGAACGACCGCGCCGTCGAGTTCAAGGTCGCCCGCATCAAGGACGGCACGAGCGACTTCTCGTTCAGCGGCATCAAGACCGCGGTGCTGCTCCACGTGAAGCGCGAGGGCATCGAGCCGTCCGCGATTCCCAGGACGTGCCGCAGCGCGTGCGGGACCTGGTGGCGTCCTTCCAGCGCGCGGTGGTGGAGGCGCTCGTGCGGGGTCTCGAGCGCGCCGCCCGCGAGCACCACCCGCGCAGCCTGATCCTGACGGGAGGCGTCGCGGCGAACACGCTGCTGCGCCGCGAAGCCGAGCGTGCCGCGAAGGCGCTCGGGCTGCCGGTCTTCATCCCGCCGCTCGCGCTCACGACCGACAACGCCGCGATGATCGCCGCGGCCGGCTACGTCGCGTGGCGGCGCGGCGAGCGCGCCGATCTGGCCCTGAACGCCGAGCCGCACCTTGCGCTCGGATAGCGCTCCGCGGGCCCCGAAACCACAACCCGTAGCACTCCAAAAAAACCTTCGGCCAAGCGAGCTTGCGTCTTGACAGCGAGCGTTTGCCTGGGCTAACGTGAAAAAACGTAAACACGGACGCCGGAGGCAAGGATGGACGTGGCGAGGCGGTCGGCCCTCTCGAAGTTCTACCGGGAAGAGTTCCTTCGCCACATCGAGTACCTCCAGACCACCGGCATCCTCGACGAATCCAATCGTGAGGTTGCCGATCGATGCCGGGCCTTCTGCGCCCGCCTCGACGAGCTGTGCTGCCACGAGCACTTCCCGGAGCTCGCCGAAACCGTCCTGCAGAGCTTCGACGCCCTGAGCCGGCTGAGCGACCGGGACCACCGGCTCGCTCATTGAACCCGAGCCGCGCGCAGCTGCGCGCAACGGCCGCCGGGATTCTGTCTGCCGCGCTGCAGGCCGCCGCACCCGGTCCGCTCGTCTCGCAAGCACCTCAGGCTGCGCGGCCCGCGTGCTCGAGGCGGGCGGCGTCCGCTGCCGGCTCGGCCGCGGGCGCATCGTCGCTCGTCGCCGTCGGGAAGGCCGCGCTCGAGATGGCGCGCGAAGCGGAAGCGCAGCTCGGCGATCGTCTCGCCGAAGGCATCGCCGTCGCGACGACCGCACCAAAGCACCCGCTCGCGCGCGTGAGGGTTCGCGAAGCCGGCCACCCGATCCCCGACGCGCGGGGGATCGCCGCCGCCCTGGAGGTCGAAGCGCTCGCGCGCAGCCTCGGCCGTGACGACCTGCTGCTGGTGCTGCTCTCGGGCGGCGCTTCGGCGCTGCTGCCGGCCCCGGCCGACGGCCTCACGCTCGAGGACAAGGCGCGCACGACGGCGCTGCTGCTGCGCGCGGGGGCCACGATCCAGGAGCTGAACGCGGTCCGCAAGCACCTGTCGCGCCTCAAGGGCGGCGGGCTCGCGCGCGCGGCCGCGCCGGCGCGCGTGGTGACGCTCGCGCTCTCCGACGTCGTGGGGGACGACCTGTCGACGATCGGCTCGGGTCCCACGGTCCCCGACCCGACCACGTTCGCGCGACGCGCTCGCCGTGCTGCGAGCGCCGCGGCGTCCTCGGCGAGGTCGCCGCCGGCGGTGCGCGAGCGCTTCGCGGCCGGCGCGCGCGGCGAGCTCGCCGAGACGCCGAAGCCCGAGAGCGCTTTCTTCCGCCGGGTCGTGACGCGGGTCGTCGGCAGCGGCCGGCTGAGCGTCGCTCGCGGCCGCGAGCGAGGCCCGCCGGCGCGGGCTGCGGCCGGTCGTCCTGACGACGCGGCTCGAGGGCGAGGCGCGCGAAGCCGCGCGCGTTCTCGTCGCGATCCTGCGGGAGCGCGCCGAGGCAAGCGGCTCCGGGCTCGGGCGCCGTCTGCCTGCTGGCGGGTGGCGAGACCACGGTCACGGTGCGAGGAGCAGGCCGGGGCGGCCGCAACCAGGAGCTGGCGGTCGCCGCCGCCGCAGGCCCTCGACGGATTCCCGGGGAGGGCCGTGGTCGCGAGCCTCGCCACGGACGGAATCGACGGAGCGAGCGACGGCGCGGGCGGCATCGTCGACGACACGACACTCGCCCGCGGCCTCCGGCTCGGGCTCGCTCCCCCGGCCGCATTCCTGGCCGAGAACGACACCCGCAACTACCTGGGCCCGCTGGGCGATCTCATCCTCACCGGCCCCACCGGGACGAACGTCGCGGACATCGTCGCCCTGCTGGCCACCCCCGCCGCCCGCAAAGGCTATAATGCACAGGATTTGCCCGGAGGGGCACCTTGAGCCAGGATCCCGTCGACGACCCCGACGGGCAGGAAAAGACCGAACCGAACCCGGAGGCTCCTGCCGAGCCCTCGCTGGAGCTCCCTCCCGAGGCGGGCGAAGCCGAGCATCTCGAGCGGCGGGCACGGCTGGCGGAGGACCGCCTGACCGAAGTCCTGACCGCCTATCGCCAGGTCAAGACCGAGAACGAGGGGTTCCGCGACCGCGTCACGCGCGACGTCGAGCGCCAGTTCAACAAGCGCCACGAGAGGCTGCTGCTCAAGTTCATCGACATCCTGGACAACCTCGACCGCGCGCTCGAGGCGGCCGAGCAGACCTACGCCGGCAATCCGCTGATCGAGGGCCTGATCCTGGTGCGCACCCAGCTGCTCCAGACGCTGCAGCAGGAAGGCCTCGAGCGGATCCCGGTGCTGGGGCTGCCGTTCGACCCCGCGATGAGCGAGGCGGTCGGCACAAAGCCGGTCGACGAGCCCGAGCACGACCACGTGGTCGTGAAGGAGGTGCTGCGCGGCTACCGCCTCCACGGCCGCGTCGCGCGCGCCTCGCGCGTCTTCATCGGCAGGCACGTCGAAGGCGGTGCGGCGGCGGCGCCGGCGACCGAGGAGAAGATCGGCGCCGACGAAGCGCAAGCGGCGGCGAGCGCCACGGACGAGGCCGCGAGCGCAGCGGCGGACGCGCTCGCGGACACGACGCCGATCGACGAGGCGATGATGCGGGAGCTGTTCGGCACGCCGAAGAGCGAGGAGCCGGAGCAGTAGCTCGGTTGCCGCCGACTCCGAGAGCAGTTAGCCGTCTCGGTGTTACCTCTGGTACTCGTTCCGGAACGAGTAACCGATGGTAACGGTCCGCTGGTCGAGCTCGCAGCGGCAATGCCGAGGTCGCCACGGATAGCGCGAGCCGGAGGGCTCCCGTGGCGCATCTCATCTCGTGTCTGTGGATGCGACACGGGATCCCGGTCGCGCGGAGACTTCGACCTCGGCTCCGTAGCTATTCGACCTCGGCTCGGTAGCTACAGCACGTACGCCAGCGCGAAGCCGATCTGCGCCACCATCATCATCAGGTACATGTGCGTCCACGACGGATGGTTCTCGGTGAACGCGAGCTCCTCGGGCTTTCGCACCAGCAGGTAGACGGTGTAGATCCCGTAGAGCACGAGTGCCAGCGCCAGCAGGTCGAGCAGGCGCGGGTTGCCGGTGAGCAAGCCCGCCCGCACCCCGATCGGGATCAGCACGAACGGCAGCACGAAGAACGGCGCGATGATCCACGCCGCCTTCTTCACGCCGTAGAGGATCGGCAGCGTCTGGCAGCCGCCCGCGCGGTCGCCCTCGATGTCGGCGAAGTCCTTGGTGGTGGAGGCGCCCAGCACGAAGAGCCCGAAGATCGCGCCGATGAACCAGGGCTCGGCGTCGAAGATGGTCTTCACGGTCGACCAGCCCGCGACCTTGAGCAGCATGCCGCGCGGGATCGCGATCGTGATGTTGGCCCAGATGCCCGTGGCGCTTCGTGCGCAGCGGCGGCGCCGAGTAGGCCCAGACCAGGACGCTCGTGAACGAGCACGATCCAGAAGCACTCGCGGTGGGCCTCGAGCCCCACGGGCGTCGCCAGCCAGGCGAGCAGCCACGCCGCGAGCGTGCACAGGATCGTGAAGCCCCAGGCCTCGGCCAGGCTGAGCGTGCCCGCGGGCAGCGGCCGCTTCGGCTTGTTCACGCGGTCGATGTCGAGGTCGTAGATCTGGTTGATCGCGTTGCTCGCGGCGTTCAGCACGCCGGCCATCAGCGCGCCCCACAGCACCGGCAGCAGCAGCGACGCGGTGAGCGGGCTGCGCGTGCCGTGGGCGCCCCATGCGGTCACGGCGCCGCTCACGACACCGAGCGCCGGCGGCAGCAGCGTGAACGGGCGCGCGAAGTCGACGTAGTGGGCGAGCTTCTTCATCGCGTCGACGCTTCCTAGAGCAGCCGCACCAGCGCGACGGCCACGAGCGCGCCGATCGCGGTGTTGGCGGCGTTCAGCAGGTTGTTGTCCATCCAGCCGCGCTTCTCGGCCACGGTGCCGAGCAGGCTCTCGGCGAGGCTGCCGAGCAGCCCCGCGACGGCGACCACGAGCGCCGCGCGCCAGCCGAAGAGCCCGGTCGCGACGCCGACCGCGGCGACCGCCAGAGCGCCGCCGAGGCCGGCGAGCGTTCCCTCGAGGCTCACGGCCCCCTCGGTGCCGGGCGGCACCGGCCGCAGCGTCGTGATCAGGAACGTGCGGCGGCCATAGGCCTTGCCGATCTCCGACGAGCAGGTGTCGGCCGCCGCGGTCGCGACCGAGGCGGCGTAGGCGATCCCGAGCAGGTCGCGCAGCCCGAGCGGCGCCATGCCCGCGAGCACGGCGAGCGCCGCGGGCACGCCGCCGTTCGCCCAGGCGTTCTGCCAGCCGCGCGCCCCGCCCCGCTCCTGCGCGATCCCGCGCGCCGCCTTCCGGCGATAGCCGAGCTTCGTCGCGGCGGTGCCGAGCACGAAGAACGCGACCATGAGCGCGAGGCCGGCCAGGCCGAGCCCGGCCGTGATCGCCGTCCCGATCAGCACCGCCGACAGGGCGCCCGCGACGTCGACCGAGCGCGCCAGTACGCGGCGAGCCCGAGCGCGCCGTTGAGCGCGAGGCCGACGAGGACGCGCCGCCCCAGGCCGGGATCGGCCGCGAGCAGGACCGGCTCGGCCGACGCGATGAGCGGCAGCGTCAGCATCGTCGCGAGCGGCACCGTGACGTTGTCGTCGAGCGTCGTCGGCAACGACTCGACGAGCGCGCAGACCGCCGCGAGCGCGAGCGCGGTCCCGACCGTGCGCGGCCAGTGCAGCGCGTCGGCGTCGAGCGGGAGCCGCGCGGCCCACGCCGACAGGAACGCCGCGGCGGCCGCGCCGAAGAGGACGAAGGCGACGAGCCCCGCCCAGCCCTTGCGCGGGTTCCACGGCAGGCGCGGGCCGCCGGCCAGCTGGCCGACGAGGCCGCGCCATGCCGTCGCCCACGGCCAGGATCCCCCAGCCCGCCGCCGCCATCCAGAGGCGGTCGCGGAAGAACAGGATGAGGGCGAGCACCGCGAGCGGGTAGGCGAGGATCCCGACCGGATAGCCACGCGCGACGTCCGCCGAGCGCCACATCCCGCGGCCGAAGAGCCGCGGCAGCACCTGCCAGTTGAAGACGAAGGCGGCGAGCGCCATGAGCGCGGCCTGCGGCCACGTCAGCCAGCGCAGCAGCAGCGCGAACGCCACGCACGAGACGTGGACGACTGCGCCGCGCGAGCTCGCCGCGCGACAGGCTCACGAAGCGCTCCGCCGCTCAGGCGCGTCCACCTGTCCGGCCGCGCGCAGCCAGCGCACGGTCTCGCGCAGGCCTTCGGCGAGCGGCCGCCACTCGTAGCCGAGCTCGGACACCGCCTTCGCGCTGTCGCAGGCCCACTCCTCGCGGAACACCGCGACCTCGCCGTGGGTGAGCTGCGGCGGATGGCCCGTGAGCTCCGCCCACAGCCACTGCGCGCCGGCCGACCACGGAGGCGACCGCGTACGGGATCTGCAGGCGCGGCGGCTTCGTGCCGGCGATCTCCTGGAGCAGCTCGAAGAAGTGCCGGAGCGTGGCGTTCTCGCCGCCCAGCACGAAGCGGTCGCCGGCCTTGCCCTTCTCGAGCGCGAGCGCGTGGCCTTCGGCCACGTCCTCGACGTAGGCGTACGACCAGCGGCGGTCGCCGGGGCCGACGAGGCCGGGCAGCCGGCCGTTCATGTGGTCGGCGATCATGCGCGCGACGAGATTGCCGTCGGTCATCTCGCCGGGGCCGTAGACGACGCCGGGGTAGAGGATCACGACGTCGCCGCCGCGCTCGGCGGCGGCGCGCGCCGCGGCATCGGCGAGCGCCTTCGTGCGCTCGTACGCGTTGCGGAACGGCGGTCCCGGGTGCGGCCGCGACGCGTCGTGCGCGCCGGGCCCCGAAGGGCCGAGCGCGATGAAGGACGACGTGTAGACGAGCCGCGCGCCGGCGGCCCGTGCCGCCGCGAGAGCGTTCTCGAAGCCCGCCCACGTTCGTGGCGTGGAAGCGCTCGGGGTCGGGCACCCAGAGCTTCACGAGCGCCGCCAGGTGGAGCACGGCGTCGCAGCCCTCGGCCGCGCGCGCGAACGACGCGGCGTCGGTCACGTCGCCGATCGCCGCCTCGCTGTCCGGCGGCAGCTCGGCCAGGTTCGTCGCGCGCCGCGTGAGCAGGCGCAGCGAGTGCCCGCGCGCGGCGAGCCGGCGCGCCACGGAGCGGCCGAGGAAGCCGGTCGCCGCCGGTCACCAGGACCTTCACGGCGTGCGCGTCGGCGGCGCCCGCCACGCGCACCCTCCAGTCCTCCAGCAGATCGGCGAGCGACTGCTCGAGCGGGATCCGCGGCTCCCAGCCGGTCGCCTGCCGCAGCCGCGAGGGGTCTCCCACCTGGGCCGGAACGTCGGAGGGCCGCAGCCGCCCCGGATCGACGCGCACCTCGACCTTGGCCGCCGAGAGCCCGAGCAGCACGTCGAGCACCTCGCGGATGCGGCGGCGGCGGCCGCTGCAGACGTTGTAGACCTGGCCGGCCTCGCCCTTGTCGAGCAGCAGCGCGGTAGGCGCGCACCACGTCGCGCACGTCGGTGAAGTCGCGCACGGCGTCGAGGTTCCCCACCTCGATCACGGGCGGCCGCAGGCCACGCTCGATCTCCGCGATCTGGCGCGCGAACGAGCTCTCCGCGAACGCCTCGCCGCGACCCGGGCCCGTGTGGTGGAAGGTCCGCGTCAGCACGACGCGCATCCCCCCCGCCGGGCCGTAGAGCAGGGCGAGCGCGGCCTGCGCCGCCTTGCTGACGGCGTAGGGCGAGGCCGGCCGCAGCGGCGCCGTCTCGCGGATCGGCAGCTCGGCCTCGGGCACCGATCCGTACTCCTCGGCGCTGCCGACGACGAGCACCGCCGGCTTGAGGCCCGCACGCCGCACCGCGTCCAGCACGTGCACGACGCCGAGCACGTTGGTGCGCAGGGTGCCGCCGGGATCGAGCCACGATTGCTGGACGCTCGACTGCCCCGCCAGGTGCACGACGGCGTCGGGTCGCGCCTCCTCGACGACCGCGGCGGCGGCGGCGGGGTCGTCGAGGTCGGCCTCGACGAAGCGGACGCCCTTCGCCGCGGCGCGCGGCAGGCTGCCGCGCGGCGAGACGACGCCGTGGACGCGCGTCTTCGGCTCCTCGCGGCGCAGCAGCTCGAGCAGGTGGCCGCCGACGAAGCCGCCGGCGCCGGTGACGAGCAGCCTCACCGGTAGCGCCGCCGCCCGCGCTGGCCCGTGCCGACGCCGAGGAAGTTGCCCATCGAGCCGATGTTCGCGAGGTTGAGGTTGAAGCGCCACTGCTTCTCGTCGCGCCCGTTGTAGTTGTAGCGGATGTACTCGACCGTGAAGCCGCAGCACTGCACGGCGTAGCGCACCTGCGCGCGGAACTGGTACAGGATGTCGTTCTTGATGTCGTAGTCGCCCGAGCCCTCGAGGAACAGGCGCTTCGGCCACAGCTCGATCCCGCGCCTGGCCGCGCAGCGTGTGCGATCGCCACCACGCGCTCCTCGGCGTTCTCGGAGAGGCGCACCGACCGCGCCCAGCCCCCTTGGAGCCAGGCCCGCGACGCGTTGAAGGTGCCGTACACGCTGTTGCGGCGGAACTGCTTGAAGTTCACGTCGTACTCGACGCTGTAGTCGATGGAGAAGCCGGGCGTCGGCCTCAGCTTCAGCCGCGACAGGAGCGGCGAGAGGTGCTCGGGCTTGAAGCCGGGGCCGAACGCGGACGACGAGTAGTTGGGGTCGAAGTTGTTCTGGCCGTCGGAGATCTGCACGTAGTAGGTCTGCATCAGCCGCCAGGTCAGGAACTCGAAGGGCTGCGAGCTTGCCGGACGGGCCGCGCCGCTTGGCGAAGAAACGCTGCACGAGCGAGTAGTTGATCTGGTTGGTCCCGAGGAAGTAGTCGTTGCCGTCGAACTTGGGGATCGACGTTGAAGTCGTCGACGCGCGAGCGGTAGGTCCAGCTCACCTCGGGGCCGATCACGTGCTTGAAGCGCTCGGAGTACGCGAAGCCGGGGGTGTCCCACACCTTCGCGAAGGTCGGCCCGCGCATCTCCACCTGCGTCTCGTAGAACGAGCGGTCGAGGGGCGGGCCGACGATCGCGGTGAACTCGTCCCCGTTCTCGTCGAGCGACGTGCCGTAGCTCGCGCCGTAGCGCGTGTATCGGTAGCGCGCCGACGGCGTGAACTCGAGGAAGCTCAGGGCGAAGGGCCGCGAGATGTAGGGCGCCACGTCGAAGCGCGCCCAGTAGTCCACGTTCGCCTCGTCCCCGTGCTGGAGCCGCTCGGCGGTGGCCTCGAGCCCGACCACCACCTTGCCCCAGCCGATCTGGCGCGGGAAGCGCCGCAGCGCGAGGCCGGGCAGGCGGCCGTTGACGCGCGTGTAGTCGGTCGCCGAAATAGGTGCTCGTCGGTGTCGGCGTAGGCGGAGAGCACGGCCGAGCTTCAGGTCCTTCTCGATCGAGCCCTGACCAGCGCTGCGTGCGGCTCGTCGCCGCGTTGAAGTCGTCCTGGTAGCGCTGCTGGAACAGGAGGTCGCTGTACTGGCGGACGTTGAGGGCAACCTTGACCTTGCCGGGCAGTATCTGCAGCGCGTTCCAGTCGAGGTCGTAGTCGAGCTCCTCGGCGCCCTTCACGTCGAAGACGTAGGTGCGGAAGTTGCCGCGCGAGGGCGACTGCAGCACGTAGCGCAGCTCGTGGCCGTAGCCGTTGCCGAGCTTCGACCAGTAGTCGGCGTAGAAGGTCTGGTCGGCGCTCCTGCCCTTCACCCAGAAGAAGCCGGTGCCGGTGTTGTAGCCGCGGTAGGACGAGTAGCCGAAGTGCGGGAACAGGATGCCCGCTCGAGCGCCCGTCGTGGCTGATCGGGTAGACCAGGTAGGGCGTGTAGAAGATCGGGATCCCCTTCAGCTTGAAGACCGCGTTCGTGGCCTTCACCTTGTCGTCGACCTGGATCTCGGCCGTGCTCGTCTGGAAGCCCCAGCGCGGGTTCGGCTGGCTGCACGAGGTGAAGCGGCCGCCCTCGACCCTGTAGGTCTTGTCGTCGACGCGCTCGACGCGGCGGCCCTCGACGAAGACGCCGGGCTCGATGTAGCCCACCGCGTTCGTCAGGAAGCCGTGCCCGGTGTCGTCCATCTCGAGCGTCTCGCCCCCGAGACGCTCGTCGCCGCGGATGAAGGCGACGTTGCCCTCGGCGACGACGCGGTGGCCCTGCTTGCCGTCGGGGTGCGTCACCTCGAAGATGTCGGCCTTGTCGGCCTGGATCCGCATGCCGGCGAGGTTCAGGTCCACGAGCCCGCGCGCCTCGATGTGGCCCTTGGCCACCTGCTCGTACGACTCGGCGCGCACGCGCACCTCGCCCGGGTCCGCGGGCGGCGTGGCGACGCCCTCGACCGTGCCGGCCTGCGGCTCGGCCGGCTCCGGAGGAGGAGGCGGCGGCGGACGGCTTCTGCGCCTCCGCGTTCGCGGCCCAGCCGCAGAGGGCCAGGGCGGCGGCCAGGACGACGAGCGAGAGCTTCCTGGGCACGGGCGCTCTCCTCGCTGCCTCGCCTAGAGAGCGGCCATGCCCATCACGTGGAAGCCCCCGTCCACGTGAATCACCTCCCCCGTCACGCCGCGCGAGAGCGGAGAGACCAGGAACAGCGCCGTGTCGCCCACTTCGTCCTGGTCGGTGTTGCGGCGCAGCGGAGCGTGGGTGCGGTGGTACTCGAGCATCTTCGACAGGCCGTGAACGCCCGACGCGGCCAGCGTCTTGATCGGGCCGGCCGAGATCGGCGTTGACCCGGATCCCCTTGGGGCCGAGGTCCGAGGCGAGGTAGCGGACCGACATCTCGAGCGCGGCCTTGGCGACGCCCATCACGTTGTAGTGCGGCACCACGCGCTCGCCGCCGAGGTAGCTGAGGGTGACGATGCTGCCGCCGTTCGGCATCAGCGGCATCGTCGCGCGCGCGAGCGCCGTGAGCGAATAGGAGGAGATGTCCTGCGCGAGACGGTAGCCCTCGCGCGAGGTGTTGACGAACTCGCCGTCCAGCTCCTCGCGCAGCGCGAACGCCACCGCGTGGACCACGAAGTCGAGCGTGCCGAACTCGGCGCCGACCGCGTCGGCGAGCGCCTTCAGGTCCTCGTCCTTCGACACGTCGCAGGGCAGGATCAGCGGATCGCGCAGCTGCTGCGAGAGCTCCTGGACGTTCTCGAGCAGGCGCTCGCCCTGGTAGGTCACCGCCAGGCGCGCCCCCTCGCGGTGCGCGGCCTGCGCGATGCCCCACGCGATCGAGCGCTTGTTCGCGATCCCCAGGACGAGGCCGCGCTTGCCCTCCAGCAGCATGAGTCCTCCAGCAGGAAGCCGAAGGGCAATATACGTCAGGGGTGCTATACGGCCGGTAACGCCGCGCGGCGCTCGCGAAGTCCACGAGGTCGAGTGGGATAGGATCACGCGCCATGAAGCTTCGCCGCCTGCTCTTCGTCGCGTCGTGCGCACCGCTGCTGCTCGCGGCGGAGAGCCGAGCCGCCCAGGCGCCGGCCCGCCTGCCGCTCACCCACGAGGCGCTGTGGCTGATGAAGCGCGTGGGCGCGCCCGTCGTCTCGCCCGACGGGCGGCTGGGTCGTCTTCTCCGTCACCGAGCCGGCCTACGACGAGAAGAAGGAGGTCGTCCGACCTCTGGATCGTGCCCGCCGACGGCAGCGCGACGCCGCGCCGGCTCACCGCCGGCAAGGGCAGCGAGAGCGGCGCCCGCCTGGAGCCCGGACGGCCGCCGGCTCGCCTTCTCGGCCAAGCGCGAGGACGACGAGGTCAACCAGATCTACGTGCTCGACGTGGCCGGCGGCGGCGAGGCCCGGCGCGTCACGGCCGCTCCGCTGGCCGCGCGCGCGCCGCGTGTGGAGCCCCGACGGCGCGCTGGATCGCTGTACCAGGCGGCCGTCTACCCCGGCGCCGCCGACCTCGAGGCGAACAAGAAGCTCGTCGCCGAGCGCAAGGACGCCAAGTCGAAGGTGCGCGCCTACGACAGCTTCCCCATCCGCCGCTGGGACCGGTGGCTCGACGACACCGCAGGCGCACCTGTTCGTGGTGCCGCGCCGACGGCGAAGGCCGCGAGCGCGCGCGACCTGCTGGCCGGGCACGGCGCTGGCCGCCGAGCCGGGCTTCGGCGGCCCCGGCGGCGAGGGCTCGACCGAGGACCTGCAGCCCGAGTGGGCGCCCGACGGCACGCTCGATCGTGTTCGTCGCCACCACCAACCGCGACCGCCGCCGCCTACGCGCTCGGTCAACACGCACCTCTTCCAGGTGCCGGTCGACGGGCGGCGAGCCGCGCGCGCTCACGACCGGCCAGACGCAGCCACGGCCGGCCCCGCTTCGCGCCCGACGGCCGCTCGCTGTGCTACCGCGTCAGCGCGAGGACTGGGGCAAGATCTACGCGCTCGACCGCCTGGCCTGCGCGCGCCTGGCCCTGGAGCCGGCGCGACCGCGCACGCGTCACGCGCGGATCTTCGACCGCTCCGTCGGCCGACTTCGCGTTCGCGCCCGACGGCCGCACGCTCTACCTCACGGCCGAAGACGAGGGCTTCGTGAAGCTCTTCTCGGTCCCGGCGGCCGGCGGCGCGGTGACGCCCGTCGTCGACGCGCGGGGCGCGCTTCGGCGGCATCGACGTGCCCGAGGACGCGCCAAGCCGGCCGTCGTCGTCGCGAGCTGGGGCAGCGCGGTGAGCCCGCCCGAGATCGTGCGCGTGGACGCGGCCGCCCGGCGCACGCAGACGCGCGCTCACGCGCTTCAACGTCGAGGCGGCGGCCGCGCTCGACTGGCAGCCGCTGCAGGAGTTCTGGTTCACGAACGAGCCAGGGCCGGCGCGTGCACAGCTTCCTCGTGCTGCCCGCAGGGCTTCGATCCCGCGAAGAAGTACCCGCTGCTCGTGCTGATCCACGGCGGCCACGCCAACATGTGGCGCGACCAGATCACGCTGCGCTGGAACTACCACCTGCTGGCCAGCCCCGGCTACGTCGTGCTGCTCACCGACTACCGCGGCTCCACCGGCTACGGCGAGCGCTTCACGCTGGACATCCTGAACGACCCGCTGCGCGGCCCCGCCGACGACGTCAACCAGGCCGCCGACGAGGCCATCAAGCGCTTCCCCTTCATCGACGCCTCCCGCCAGGCGGCGGGCGGCGCCAGCTACGGCGGCCACCTGGCGAACTGGCTGGAGGCCACCACCACCCGCTACCAGCTGCCTCGTCAGCCACGCCGGCCTGTCCAGCCTGCAGACCCAGTGGGCGACCAGCGACGCGATCCACCACCGCGAGATGATGATGGGCGGGCCGTTCTGGGAGAAGCCGGAGACCTGGCGCGGACCAGAGCCCGGTCGCCCACGCCGCAGGACTTCAAGACCCCGATGCTGCTCTCGGTGGGCGAGAACGACTTCCGCGTGCCGATGAACAACACGCTGGAGATGTACGCGGTGCTGCAGCGCGATGCAGGTGCCCGACGCGCCTGCTCGTCTGGCCCGACGAGAACCACTGGATCCTGAAGCCGGAGAACAGCCGCGTCTTCTACCGCGAGGTCGCCGACTGGCTGAAGCGCTGGCTGCAGTGACCCGAGGGCGTCAGGTGCCGTAGCGGATCTGGATGTTGACGATGCCGAGCTCCACGCGGCGGTTCTTGGCCCGCGCCGCGTCGGTGTTGCCCGTCACGAGCGGGCGCGACTTGCCGTGGCCCTCGACGCTCAGGATCTCCGCCGAGAGGCCCGCCTTCACGAGGTAGTCGCGAACCGCCTGCGCGCGTCGCTCCGAGAGCTTCTGGTTGTAGGCGTCGGTGCCGACGTCGTCGGTGTGGCCGTTCACCGAGATCGTGTAGTCGTGCGAGGTCATCAGGATGCCGGCGATCCTGCTCAGCAGCTCCTTGTCCTCCGGCCGCAGGTCCGCCTTGTCGAACTCGAACTTCAGGTAGTCGCTGCCGAGGTTCATCACGAGACCGAGGGCCGTGCGCCGTGTCTCCCCGATCTGGCCGAGCGCCGCCTCCAGGCGGTTGACCTCGGCCTCGGCCTTCTTGCGGATGCGCTCGGCTTCCGCCTGCGCCTGCGCCGCCGTCTCCTTGGCGCTCGTCGCTTCCTGACGCGCGACGTCCGCGTCCTGGCGCGCCGTGTCGGCCTGCTGGTGCGCGTCGACGGTCTCGGCTTCCGCGAACTGCGTCCCTCGGCGGCCGCACGGGCGGCGGCTTCGGCGGCGGTGGCGCGATCGGCCGGCCTGCCGCGCGAAGACCGTCGCCTCCTCCATCCTTAACGCCATGACGGCGATCTGTTGCTCCCACGCGAGCGATCCGCTGCTGGATCCAGTAGCCCAGATAGCCGAGTCCGCCAGGCCAGCAGGACGAGCAGCACGACGAACAGCGTCCGCGCCTTGCTGCCGGCGCGCGCCGGCTCCTTCGTGTCGTCGGACTGAAGCGAAAGGCTTGTCAGGCTCATATCACCTCACCCACACCCTCAGGGTAAGACAGGTTCGCGATTTCACAGGGCGGCCTGCGTCACACCCCGCGGCGTAGAATTCTTTTACAAGACGACAAGAGAGGCTCCGCGCATGGGTCATTGGCCGATCACGCTGGACGACGTCGTGCCGCCGGCGAGCGTCTGCGCCCGCACCTGCAGCCGACGCCGCTCCGCGCCTACGGCCTCGCTCGACGAGGCGGTCGGCCGCGGGATCCGCGTTCGCGTGAAGCACGAGAACTTCCAGCCGACCGGCGCGTTCAAGGCGAGCAACGGCGTCTCGGCGCTCGCCGCGCTCGCGCCCGAGGAGCGAAAGCGCGGCGTCGTGGCGGCGACGCGCGGCAACCACGGGCTCGGGCTCGCGTGGGCGGGCGCGCGGCTCGGGGCGCCCGTCACGATGTGCGTTCCCGTCGGCAACAACCCCGAGAAGAACGCGGCCGTGCGCGGGCTCGGCGCCCGGCTCGTGGAGGAAGGCCGCGACTACGACGAGTCGCTCGTCACCGCGGAGCGCCTCGTGCGCGAGGCGCGGCCTGCACATGGTGCACTCGACGAACGACGCCTCCGTGGTGGCGGGCGCCGGCACGCTCACGCTCGAGATGCTGGAGCAGGCTCCCGAGATCGACGCGCTCGTCTACTCGATCGGCGGCGGCTCGCAGGCGGTCGGCGGGCTCACCGTCGCGCGCGCCCTGCGGCCCGGGCTCCCGGTCTACGGCGTGCAGGCCGAGGGCGCCTCCGCGATCCACGACTCGTGGCACGCGGGCCGGCCGCTCTCGAAGCCGTCCGCCGCCACCTTCGCCGACGGCCTCGCGACCCGCAACACCTACGCGCTCACGTTCGAGGCGCTCCGCGAAGGGCTCGCCGGCTTCGTGACGGTGAGCGAGGCCGAGCTCGCGCGAAGCCGTGCGCCTCGCGCACAGCGCCACGCACAAGCTCGTCGAGGGCGCCGGGGCCGCCGGCCTCGCGGGCCTCCTGAAGCTGCGCGACACGCTCGCCGGCAAGACCGTCGGGATCGTCTTCTCGGGCGCGAACATCGACCAGGCGACGCTGCGGCGCGTGCTCGCCGCGGAGATCTAGCGGGAGGCCCCGACCAGCTCGTCGGCCTTGCGCCCCCGCAGCGCCAGGATCGCGCTCGACCACCTCGCCCACCACGTTGTTGGGCGTCGAGGCGCCGGCCGTGAGCCCGACGGTGACCGGGCCATCCTTCAGCCAGCCCGCGCTCGAGGTCTCGTCGTGGCGCCGACCGGCCGGTGGCGGATCGTCGCGCCCTCGATGCGGTCGGCCGAGCTGATGTGGAAGGTGGGCAGCCGCTCGGCGCAGATGCGCGTGAGCGCCTGCGTGTTGCTGCTGTTGTAGCCGCCGATCACCACCATCACGTCGAGCCCGCCCTCGCCCAGCATCTTGAGCACGGCGTCCTGGCGATCCTGGGTCGCCGAGCAGATCGTGTCGAAGGCGCGGAAGCGATCGGCGAGCGCCGCGTCGCCGTGGCGCTCGCGCATCGCAGCGCGCAGCAGCTCCTGGACCTCGAGGCTCTCGGTCATCAGCATCGTGGTCTGGTTCGCGAGGCCGATCTTCTGGAGGTCGCGCTCGGGCTCGAAGCCGGGGCTGGTCGCCTCGTGGAAGCGCTCGACGATGGCGCCCGCATCGAGCTTCCCGCGGATGAAGTCGCAGACGATCTCGGCCTCGGGACGGTCCTTCACGACCAGGAACTGGCCGCCGGGGTGCGTGAGCGCCTGCGACGCCGTCGCCTTCGTCTCCTCGTGGTAGTGCTTGCCGTGGATCACCGAGGTGTAGCCGTCGCGGGCGTAGCGGATGACGTTCTTCCAGACGTTGAGCACGCTGCCGCAGGTGGTGTCGACGAGCACGCAGCCCTTCTCGCGCAGGTGCTGGAGCTCGCCCACCGACACCCCGAAGGCCGGCAGGATCACGACGTCGGCCTTGTCGACGGGCGCGTAGCGCTCGTTCGGCTGCTTGTGGTCCTTCAGGATCACGATCCCGAGCGCTTCGATGCGTCCGTTGACCTCGGGGTTGTGGATGATCTCGCCCGAGAGGAAGATGCGCCGGTCCGGGAACTGCTCGCGCGTCTCGTACGCGTACTCGACGGCGCGGTCGACCCCGTAGCAGAAGCCGAACTCGCGGGCCAGCTTCACCTTCACTTCGCCCGCCTGGGCGGAGTAGCCGAGGCTCTTAGGCGGTCCACGACCTGCGAGTGGTAGCTCTGCGCCAGCACCGGGCGCACGACGGCCTTCAGGTTGAAGCCCTTCTGGAAGTAGGTCTGCTTGGTGTCGCTCATGCGCTCATGCCGAGACGAACAGGATACCGCACATGGTGCCGTCCGGACGGGCTACGGCTCCTCAGGGGGGTCCAGGCCCCCCGTGAACGGCGGCTGGGCCGGTATGCTTGGGTTCGTGAAGCGCGCGCTGGTGGTCGAGGACGACCCCGACATCGTCGAGCTGATCGATCACTACCTGAGGGCCGAGGGGTTCGAGGTCGAATCGACGGCCGACGGCCGCCGGGCGCTCGAGCGGCTGCGCGCCGAGAGCTTCGGGCTGCTGATCCTGGACCTGCAGCTGCCGGGCCTCGACGGGCTCACCGTGTGCACGGAGCTGCGCCGCGACAAGCGCACGAGCGGCCTGCCGATCGTGATGCTGACCGCCCGCGGCGACGAGGCCGATCGCGTCGTCGGCCTGGAGGTCGGCGCCGACGACTACGTCGTCAAGCCGTTCAGCCCTAAGGAGCTGGTGGCGCGCGTGCGCGCGCTCTTGCGGCGGGCCGAGCGCCGCGAGGACGAGGAGCAGGCCCCGCTCGTCTTCGGCGAGATCGAGATCGACCGCGCCCGCCACGTCGCGCGCGTGCGCGGCGAGCCCGTGCACCTGACGGCCAAGGAGTTCGCGCTGCTCGTGGCGCTCGCCGAGGCGAACGGCCGCGTGCTGTCGCGCCAGGCCCTGCTCGAGAGCGTCTGGGGCTACTCGTACGCCGAGGGCACCCGCACGGTCGACGTCCACGTGAGGCGCCTGCGCGAGAAGCTGCCCGGCCTGGCGGATCGTCTCATCACCGTCAAATCGCTCGGCTACCGTATCGCCCGGGAGGGCGGCGAATGAAGCGGCGGCTTTCGCTGCGGGGCCGGATGGTCGTGACGGCGGTGGTGGCGACCGCCGTCGTGCTCGCCGTGCTCCTGGTCTGGGCGAGCCCGACGCTCGAGCGGCGGGCCCGCGACGACGCGTTCGCGACGCTCACCGCGCAGGCCTGGCTCATGGCACGCGTCGCCGAGGAGGGCTCGCGCGCAGCGCGTCGGAGGACGAGCTCGACCGCCAGGTGGACGCCGCGGCGCGCGAGGTCGACGCCCGCGTCACGATCGTGGCTCCCGACGGCCGCGTGCTCGCCGACTCCGCGCTCTCCGGCGCCGACCTGCGCGCGGTCGAGAACCACGGCGGCCGCGCGGAGGTGAAGGGCGCGCTCGCCGGCCAGCCCACGCGCGCCGAGCGGCGCAGCGCCACCGTGGGCGTGCCGCTGCTCTACGCGGCGGTGCCGATCCGCCACGAGGGAAAGGTGGTCGGCGTCGCGCGCCTCAGCCGCGGCATCGATCGCATCCAGGCGCAGGGGCGCGAGCTGTGGCGCACCGCGGCGATCGCGGGCCTGCTCGCGCTCGCGGCGACGGCGCTCGGCGTCGCTCCTGCTCTCGGCCTCGCTCGGGCGCTCGCTCACCGAGATCATGGACACCGCGCGCCAGCTCGCCGCCGGCAACCTCGCGGCGCGCATCCGCGTGCGGCGCGAGGACGAGCTCGGCG
Organism: uncultured Acidobacteriota bacterium; assembly: GCA_963744315.1. Taxonomy (GTDB): domain Bacteria; phylum Acidobacteriota; class Vicinamibacteria; order Fen-336; family Fen-336; genus DATBSL01. Next base: position 102,879 of record CAVUTB010000004.1, on the reverse strand, counting down.
AGCTCACGAGGATCATCAACCAGTCGGCCGACGAGCTGCAGCGGCGGCTGGCGGAGATCGCGCGCGACCGCGGCCGCACCGACGCCATCCTCTCCGCGATGGACGACGGCGTCCTCGCGGTCGACCACCAGGGCATCGTGACGCTCGCCAACCCCAGCCTGACGCGGGCGCTTGCGCTCGCCTCGCCGCTCGGGCGCCACTACCTGGAGACGATCCGCCAGCCCGAGGTGGGAGCGCTCGTCGAGGACGTGCTCAAGAGCGGCGAGCGCCGCGAGCTCGAGGTCGAGGTGCTGCAGCTGCGGCGCGCGTTCACGATCACGGGCGTGCCGTTCCCCGGCGCCGAGGGCGCCCGCCACGGCGCCGTGCTGACCTTCAACGACTCGACCGAGCGCCAGCGGCTCGACGCGATGCGCCGCGACTTCGTGGCCAACGCCTCGCACGAGCTGCGCACGCCGCTCACGTCCATCCGCGGCTTCGTGGAGGCGCTCGAGGACGGCGCCAAGGACGAGCCGGGCACCGCCGAGCGCTTCCTCGGCAAGATCCGCACGCACGCGGACCGCATGGCGTCGCTGGTCGAGGACCTGCTCGAGCTGTCGCGCCTCGAGTCGAGCGCGCGCGCGCCGGAGCCGGACGAGACGCGCCCCGCCGACGTCGCCGCGGACGTGGTGGGGTCGTTCGCGGAGCAGGCGGCGCGCAAGCCGCTCACCCTGCGCCACGAGCCGCACGGCGCCGCCACCGTCCTCACCGACCGCGAGCGCCTGCGGCGGATCCTGGAGAACCTCGTCGACAACGCCGTGAAGTACACGCCGGCCGGCGGCCACGTGGTCGTCACCAGCCTCGCGGAGCCCGGACGGCTCGGCGCGCGTCGAGGTGAAGGACGACGGCCCCGGGATCGGCCCCGAGCACCGCGAGCGGATCTTCGAGCGCTTCTACCGCGTCGACAAGGCGAGGAGCCGCGAGCTCGGCGGCACCGGGCTCGGGCTGTCGATCGTCCGGCACCTGGCCGAGAGCATCGGCGCGACGTCGTCTGGTCGAGAGCGAGCCCGGCCAGGGCGCGACGTTCACCGTCGCGCTGCCGGCTCGCGCCGACGGCGCCCACCCTGCGACCGCGCCTCCGGCCTGAGCCTGCGCGCTCAGAGGTCGAAGCGCGAGCGGAGCTCCTTCGGGATCACCGGGCACGCGTCCGGCTCGCGCCCGAACACGCGGTAGCGCACGCGCGCCACGAAATCGTAGAGCCCGTCGAGGAGCGCCCGCGGGAGCACGCGCGCGACACCGCCGAGCACCCGCCACGGCGTCCCGAGCCGGCCGAGGACGTGGATCACGGCGCTGCTGCGCGTCAGCAGCCGTCCGTCGCGCGTCTCGACCACGAGGCTGTCGGGGAGTGCTGTGCGCACGGCCTCCGGGGCGGCCTTGCGGAACGCGTCGCTGTCGAGCGGCGCGAAGCGGAAGGCGCGGCCCTCGCGGTCGCGCGCGAGCACGAAGCGCACGGCCCAGTGGCAGAGCGCGCAGGAGCCGTCGTAGAAGAGCCGCTCGGGCGCCGGGAGCGTCCCGCCAGTCGCCTGCTCGCCCGGCATCGCTCCTCCCTCCAAAACTGTAGCACCCGCCCCGAAGGCGTCGCGTCCGCGGCCCCGGGCCGGTAGGATTGGCCGCCATGAGCCCGAGCGCACGCGCCTTCCTGCTGTCGTCGGCCGCACTCCTGGCCTTCGTCTCCCCGCGTCCCGCGGCCGCCGCCGAGGCCGTGGACCTCCTGCTCTCGGGCGGCACCGTGGTCACGATGGACGCGGGCTTCCGCGTGCTGCCGGACGCGGCCGTCGCGGTGCGAGGCGAGCGCATCGTGGCGGTGGGAGGCGCCCGCGAGCTGGGCGGGCGCTTCAAGGCGGCGAGGACGATCGACACCACGGGCCGGATCGTGATGCCGGGCCTCGTCAACACGCACACCCACGTGCCGATGACGCTGCTGCGCGGCGTGGCCGACGACGTGGAGCTCATGGTCTGGCTCAAGAAGTACATCTGGCCGGCCGAAGCGGCCCACGTCACGCCGGAGTTCGTCACCTGGGGCACCCGCCTCGCGGCCTGGGAGATGATCCGCACCGGCACCACCACGTTCGCCGACATGTACTTCTACGAGGACCTGGTGGCCGAGGCCGCGAAGCAGGCGGGCCTGCGCGGCTTCTGCGCCGCGACGGTGATGGACCACGCGATCCCCGGGCTCAAGGACGCCGACGAGGGCCTGCGCGTCGCCGAGGCCTTCCTCAAGAAGTGGACGGGGGACCCGCTGATCGTGCCGGCGGTCGGGCCGCACGCCGCCTACACCGTCGGGCCCGAGACGCTCCTGCGCGCCAAGGCGCTCGCGGATCGCTACCAGGCGCGCATGACGATCCACGCCGCCGAGAGCCCGTCCGAGATGGCGCTGGTCAAGGAGAAGTACGGCACGACGACGGTCGCCCACCTCGACAAGATCGGCTTCCTCGGCCCGCGCCTCACGCTGGCGCACGCGATCTGGCTGAGCGACGACGAGATCGCCACGATCGCCGCGCGCGGGGTCGGGACCGCCCACTGCCCCTCGAGCAACATGAAGCTCGCGAGCGGCGTCTCGCCGGTTCCGAAGCTCAGGAAGGCCGGCGTGCGCGCGGGCCTCGGGACGGACGGGCCCGCGAGCAACAACGACCTGAACCTCTTCGAGGAGATCGACCTCGCGCTGAAGCTGCACAAGATCACGAGCGGCGACCCCAAGATCCTGAGCGCGCGCGACGGCGTCGAGATGGCGACGATCGGCGGGGCGCGGGCGCTCCACCTCGAGGACGAGATCGGCTCGCTCGAGGCGGGCAAGCGCGCCGACCTGATCGTGCTCGCGACCGACGCACCCTCGGCCCAGCCGCTCTACGAGGCCTACTCCCACATCGCGTATGCGCTCAAGGGCTCCGACGTCGTGACGACCGTGGTCAACGGCCGCGTGCTGATGGAGGACGGCCGCATGCTGACGCTCGACACCGCCCTGATCGCGACCCGCGTGCGCGAGTACCGCGAGCGGATCGCCACCTGGCTGCGCGCGCAATGAGCGCTCCGGTTCCCAACGCCTCGCGCCCGCCGGCCGTAGGCGAGCTCTTCGACCTCTCCGGCCAGGCCGTGCTCGTGACCGGCGCGGGCAGCGGCATCGGCCGTGCGATCGCGGCGCGCTTCGCGGAGGCCGGAGCCAGGGTCGCGGTGCACCACCACACGAGCCGCGACGGCGCGCACGCCGTGGTCGAGGCGATCCGCTCGGCGGGCGGCCACGCACGCTCCTTCGAGGCCGACCTCACGCGCACGGGCGAGCCCGAGCGGCTCGTCGACGGCGTCGCTGCCGCTTTCGGGCGCCTCGACGCGCTCGTGAACAACGCCGGCAGCTACCCGCTCGCCGGCCTGCTGGAGATGAGCGGCGAGGACTGGGACGCCGTGCTCGCCGCGAACCTCAAGAGCGCGCTCGCCTGCTTGCAAGCCGCCGGACGCCGGATGGCTGCTGCGGGCGGCGGCGCGATCGTGAACGTCACCTCGATCCAGGCGTTCCGCGCCGCCCCCGAGCTCGCCCACTACAGCGCGGCCAAGGCGGGCCTCGAGATGCTGACGCGCTCGGCCGCCGTCGAGCTCGGCCGCGCCGGCGTGCGCGTCAACACGGTGGCGCCCGGCCTCATCTGGCGCGAAGGCATCGAGACGGCCTGGCCCGACGGCGTCGCGCGCTTCGTCGCCCGCGCACCGCTCGGGCGGCTCGGCCAGCCGCACGACGTGGCCGACGCCTGTCTCTTCCTGGCTTCCCGGGCCGCGCGCTTCGTCACCGGCGCGACGCTCGTCGTGGACGGCGGTGTGCTCGCCGCCCCGGCCTTCTGAGGGCGCGCTCGTGGAGGCTTCCTCGATGCTGCTCTACAAGGCGGTCTTCGTGACCGGCGGCGGGCGCGGGATCGGTCGCGGCATCGCCGAGGCGCTCGCGGAGGCGGGGGCCCACGTCGGCGTGGGCGACCTGCAGCTGCAGGCGGCCCAGGAGACCGCGCGACTCGTCGAGGCCAGAGGCTGCCGCGCTCTCGCCGTGGCGCTCGACGTCACCCAGGCCGCGAGCCTGGAGGCGGCCGCCTCCGCGATGACGACGGCCTTCGGCCGCCTCGACGGCTGGGTGAACAACGCGGGCGTGCTGCGGCTCGACGCCGCGCTCGACGCGCGCGCCGAGGACTTCGAGGCCCAGATGCGCGTCAATGCCCAGGCCGTGCTGCTGGGCTGCCAGGCCGCGGCGCGCCGCATGATCGGCCAGGGCGGCGGCGCGATCGTCAACGTGGCGAGCAACGCCGGCAAAGTGGGCTACCGGAACATGGCGGGCTACAACGCGAGCAAGGCCGCCGTCGTCTCGCTCACCCGCTCGCTCGCGCTCGAGTGGGCCGAGCACGACATCAACGTCAACGCGGTGTGCCCGGGCGGCGTCGACACGCCGATGCTCCGCGAGGTGGCCGAGTGGCTGGCGCCGCGGCTCGGGCAGGCGCCCGAGGCGCTGCACGCGCAGATGAAGCCGCGGCAGATGGAGCGGCGGATCCAGCCGCTCGAGGTGGGACGCGTGGTGGCGTTCCTGCTGACGGACGCCGCCGCCATCATCCGCGGCCAGTCGATCAACGTCGACGGAGGCGACACGCCCTACTGAGGAGGCGTCCATGAAGGCCGCGAGGTTCAAGCACCCGACGCTCGAAGCGATCCGCGACGGCAAGATCCTCGGCATCCGCGCCGGCACGAAGCCGCACCGGGTGATCGGGATCTGGGCGGTCGTGGTGGAGAGCCGCGTGTTCGTCCGCTCGTGGACCGTCAAGCCGCGACGGCTGGTACCGCGCGCTGCGCGAGGAGCCGCAGGGCGTGATCGAGGTCGAGAAGCAAAGGCTGCGCTTCCGCGCGGTCTTCACGAGAAGCGAGCGGCTCAGGACCGCGGTCGACCGCGCCTACGTCGCGAAGTTCCGCACGCCGTGGGCGGCGAAGCTCGCGCGCGGCTTCCGCATCGCGAAACGCCGGGAGACGACGACCGAGATCGTGCCGCTCTAGGCCGGCTGACTGCTCAGGGCTTCGGGGCCGGCGCATCCGCCAGCACCCGCTTCACCGCCTCGACCATCGGATCGCTGCGCAGGCCGGCCTTGCGCCCGTCCTCGATCGCCTGGTCGACGCTCTTGCCGGACATGCCCTCGATCACCGCCACCACCCCGCCCACGCGGTTCGCGGACGCGCAGTGCAGCAGCACCGGCCCCGACCGGGCGTCCTCGAGCACGCCCTTGACCTTGAGCGCGTCGGCGAGCGAGAAGCTCGCGGAGGTCATCGGCACCGAGACGTAGCGCAGGCCCTGGCCCTCGACGCTCGCCTTCTCCTCGTCGAGGCCTTCGGCGGGCATGCGCAGATCGATCACCGTCTTGAAGCCCATGTCCTTGAGCTTCGCGAGACCGGCCGCCGACGGCTTGCCTGCCACCGCGAGGCCCGGTCGGAACAGCGCGTAGTTCGGGATCACCGCGGGATCCATCTGGGCGGGCGGATCGCCGCCCGCCAGAAGCAATGCGAGAAACAGCAGGTTCATGTGCGCCTCCTCGTCGAGACTTCTCGACTAGCCTGCCTCACCCGTGGCCTTCTTGCCAAGCCGGTCGATCCCGACGAACAGCACCGCCATCAGCGCGTAACCGACGCGCACCCCTTCGCGACTCCCCACCCGATCCTGTCGGCGTGCATCAGGCCGACCCAGGAGAGCGCCGCCGCGGCGGCCGCCCAGCCCGCCGCCCGCGCAGCTGCCGGTCGACGAGCGCGATCGTCGTTGCGCACAGGATCATCGACGTGACGAGCGAGCCCTGGCCGAGCGTGCGCAGGCCCGTGTAGCCCAGCCCGGCCTTCTGGATCGTCTCCGCCCCGATCGCCTGCGACCGTGGTCCCGGCCGCCGTCGCGAGCGTGTCGAGGATGTTGGTGCCCCAGGCGGCGAGGTGCGGCACGAGGCCGAACGCCACCGCCGGGAAATGGCGCGGCTCGGCCACCTCGAAGGCCTGCGCCGTGATCACGAGGCCGACGAACAGCAGGATCGCCGCCGCCGACTCGCGCGGCACGATCGCCAGCACCAGCCCCATCAGGCCCGTCGTGCAGACGAGCGTGATCACGACGCCGTTCAGGATCGAGTAGCCCTGGCGCGCGCCGAGCGCCTTCCAGGCGGGGTGGCCGATGTAGACCGTGGTCGGGAAGCACGATCCCAGGAGCGCGCCCACCATCGTGGCGACGCCGTTCACGATCATGGTCGGGAAGGGCTTGAAGCGATCGCCCGCCGCCGCCGCGCTCTCGACGCATTGCAGCGTGCCCATGAAGTTCATCACGGCGAGCGGCGCCACCGCCGACAGGAACGGCAGCACGTCGGGAAGCCCGGAGATCACGGCGCCGAGCGACGGGTACGGCAGGTAGAGGCCGAAGCTCGCGGCCGCGGGGGCGATCTGGTCGGCCTGCATCATCCCCGTGGCCCACGCGAGCCCGCTGCCGACGGCGACCGCCACCAGTCCGGCCGGCAGGTTGAGCGGCAGGCGCACGCGCGCGAAGTAGCCGAGCAGGATGATCGCGAGCGGGACCAGGCCCACGACCGGGCGGCCGAAGAGGTCGAGCGTCGGAAGCAGCGCGATGTACGCGAGCGCCGCGCCGGCGAGCGTCGCGAGAAGGGCCGCGCGCGGCGTGACGCGCTGGAGCGCGGCGCCGACGAAGGCCCCGGCCGCCTCGATCACGCCCGACAGGAAGCACGCCGCGACGCCGACCTTCCACGCGAGCTCGGGGTCGTGGCTGCGCAGGTAGACCGGGTACATGACGAGGTACAGGAACAGGAACACGGTCGGCGTGTTGAGCCCGAAGGGCTGCGCCGTCACGTCGTCGCGTCCCTCCGCGTGCGCGAGCTGGCGGGCCTGCCAGGAGTAGTAGAGGTTCCCGACCAGCAGCGACAGGCCGGCGCCGGGCAGGATCCGCCCGAGGATGAGCGAATCCGGCAGCTGCAGCAGCGTGCGGCCGACCGTCGCGATGATGATCAGGTCGACGAGGTTGTTGATCGCGAGCCCGAAGAACGCGTCGAGGTCGCGGCGGACGAAGAGCGGGTAGCGCAAGGAGGCCTGAGTTTGGCCCGCGTGCGGACCGGCCGCAAGGCGGCCCTCAAAACGACAATCGCTCCGCGCCGGAGGGCGCGGAGCGATGTCAGGCGACCAGCGGAGATCGCTAGGAGCGCTTGCGCAGGCGCCGGCCGAGGATCAGGCCGGAGCCGAGCAGCAGCAGCGTCCCGGGCTCGGGCACGGGCTCGGGAGCGGGGCCCTCCGACAAGTCCAACGCCCCGCCGACCGACCAGGTTCCGACGGCTCTGCTGAGCGAGTCGATCCCCTCGGCGGTGAGCGCGATCTCGACGTAAAAGCCGTCGTCAGCGGCCGAGACGATCCGGCCGCCGAACACGAGCCCCGATCCGAGGTCGTCGAAGATGTCCGTCGCGTCGGTCTGGTCGGCCACCAGATCACGGACGCCGGTGGAAACGTCGTACAACCTGAAAAGCTCCGACGGGTTGGGGCTGACGTAACCGCCTGCCGGATCGAAGAGGCGGATCACCGCCGAGGTCGGCGCCACGCCCTCGCCCAGGTCGAAGACCGCGAAGTCGCGGTATTCCTCCTCCACGGCGCAATTCGCGATGCCGCAGAAGCCCGCGAAGTAGTTGGGGTTGTCTCGATCATGAACGCCGCTCGCGCTGTACCAACCCGTGGAGCTAGCGTCGATCACGGTGGTGCCGTCGATGACGAGCTGCACGGCCGAGGAAGTGGTGAACCCGAAAATTCCTCGCGTCGGGACCGCCATCGCGGGGACGCTGACGGCGAGAAATCCCAGAACGGCCACCGGCAACAGAGCTCTTTTCATGACGCCTCCTCGGTGACAGGTCGTGTTCTTACAACGTCGGTGGGGTTCAGCAAGAGCCAAGCCAGACTGGTTAAGGCTCGACAATCATCCCCTAGACTACTGAAATAAAGCGAGTTAATCGGAGTCATCCGACATTGAAAGCGGCTGTGGGCAGCTCAGAGTGTAAGGTTTGACGACAGTGCTTATGCCCGACGTTACAACCCTACTCGGGCGGCCGTTGACTTGTGCTGCGCGGTCCGGGTGTCACGCGAAGCGCCCGCCCGGCGGTGCTATCTTTCGCGCGAGGTCACCCATGACACGACGCGCGCTCCGCCTGTGCCTGGCGCTCACGTCGCTCGCGACGGCGGCGGCCAGTCAGACACCGCCGCGGCAGACGGTCGTGAAGGCGGCGCGTCTCGTCGACGTCAAGGCCGGCCGCTACCGTCGAGGGCGTGGCCTTGCGCGTCGAGGGCGAGACGATCGCCGAGGTCGGTCCCGCGGCCGCGGTCGCGGCGCACGCGGGACAAGGCGCGCTCGTGATCGACCTGGGTCCTGCCACGCTCCTGCCCGGGCTCGTCGACTGCCACGCCCACCTGCTCGCGAACACCAAGGGCCGCCTGCGCCTCGACGAGAACATGCTGGCGATGGTCGCCGGCCAGAGCGCCTCGGTCCGCGCCTACGTGGGCGCGCAGAACGCCCGCGAGGCGCTCGAGGCGGGCATCACCTCGGTCCGCAACGTCGGCCACTCCGGTTACGACGGCGACGCGGCGCTGCGCGACGCGATCGCGGCGGGCCGGGTGCCCGGCCCCCGCGTCCAGGCCGCGACTCGAAAGCTGACGCCCCCGGGCGGTCAGGCCTTCACGCTGCGCCCCGAGCTGGCGCGCGAGATCGTGGACCTCGAGTACCTGCCGCTCTCCGGCCCGGAGGCCGCGCGCCGCGCCGTGCGCGAGGCGCTCGTCGCCGGGGCCGACGTGATCAAGGTGGTGATGGACGTGGACGCGCGCGTGCTCGCGCTCGACGAGACGAAGGCGATCGTCGAGGAGGCGCACCGCTCGAAGCGCAAGGTCGCCGCGCACGCCACGAGCGCGCTCGGGATCCAGGCGGCGATCGACGCCGGCGTCGACTCGATCGAGCACGCCGACGAGGCGACGCCGGCGATGCTGCGGCAAATGCGCGAGAAGCAGATCGCGCTCGGAGCGACGGAGTGGTCGGCGGAGATGCTGCGCGACCTCTTCGTCGCGCCGCTGACGCACTCCGAGGAGCAGAAGGCGGAGATGGAGAAGGAGATCGCCGGCTGGGTCGAGCAGTCTCGCGCGCGGATCGCGCGGGCGCGCGAAGCCGGGGTGCGCCTGGTGATGGCCTCCGACATGTGGATGGAGTATCCGGGCCGCACGCGCGGCCAGGCTTCGCTGCGCGTGCTCGAGGGTCTCCAGGCCGCGGGCGTTCCGCCCGCCGAGATCCTGCGCGCGGCCACCTCGAACGGCGCCGAGCTCATGGGCTGGTCCGACCGCATCGGCTCGCTCGAGGCCGGCAAGCTCGCCGACGTCCTCGCAGTGGTCGGCGACCCGCTCGCCGACGTCGCGGTCCTACAGAAGGTGTCGTTCGTGATGAAGGGCGGCAGCGTCGTCCGACGCGACTGAGCGCGGCCAAAGACGACGGCGGATCACGCGCTCGCCGGCGGCTGAATGGCGGCCGTCAGGGACGCCCCGCAGCTCGGGCAGTTCCGCCACGAAGCCTCGACGGGCTGGTGGCACTGCGCGCACGCGCGCCGCACGGCCCCGCCGCAGCTCGCGCAGTACGCATGCCCCTTGCGCGCGAGCGTGCCGCAGCTCGGGCAGACCACCGCAACCGGCTCGCGCAGGATGAAGTAGAGGATGATCCCGATCCCCGAGGGGATGAAGATCGCGAGCAGCGTCCACAGCAGCGCGTTCATCGCGCGCCGCCGCGCGTCGCCGAACACGTAGCCCACGAGCAGGACCCAGAGCGCGATCGGCACGGCCCCGAGGAGCGCGAGCAGGAAGATGGGGACGAGCGTAAAGACCGCGTGACGATCCCCCGCGGCCCAGGCGGGCAGCAGGAACACCGCTCCCATCAACGCGGCGTAGGCGAGCGACGCCAGCACCGCGAGCCAGCGCGCCGCCGTCGGAACCAGCGCCCACTCCTGATCGAACCGGCTCATACCGTCCTCCCCTCTTGTACGTTGCGTCCCAAGAGCACCGCCGCCGCGCCGGCGGCCACCCAGCCCGCCAGCAGATAGGCCGCGTACCACGCGGCCGCGGAGCCGATCGGCCGCGCGAGCCGCAGCGCCAGCTCGCCGGCCACGAGATCGAAGACGAGCCAGCCGAAGATGGCGAGCGTCCAGGCGAGCCCGACCACGAACGCGAGTGCCGCCCGGTTGAAGGCCCGCTCGGCGCGCTCGGCGACGAGCGCCTCGACGGCCTCGCGCGTGCGCGCGACGAGCGACGGCTGCGGGCGCGGCTGCGGCAGCCGCTGCATCGCCTCGGCCAGCTGGCGCCACTCCAGAGCGCGCGCCGCGCACGCCGGACACCCGGCGAGGTGCGCGGCCACCCGCTCGGACTCGCTCGCGTCGAGCGTACCGGCCGCCGCGAGCGCCAGCAGCTCCGTCACGTGGGCGGTCATCGCCGCCCCCCCGCGGTCGCCGGCGCCAGCAGCTTGCCGCGCAGCCGCTCGAGCGCCCGGTAGAGCCGCGCCTTCGCCGTCGGCAGCGGCACGCCGAGCGTCGTGGCGAGCTCCGGCAGCTCGAGCTCGTCCTCGAATCGCAGCGTCAACACCTCGCGGTCGAGCGGGCCGAGCGTGCCGAGGGCCGCGTCCACCCGAGCCGTGGTCTGGCGCGTCATGGCGCGCTCGAGCGGATCGGACCCGCTCGCGGGCGCCGCGGGCTCGTCGGCCTCCTCGAGGCTCACGGGCCGAAGCCTTCGCAGCTGGTCGAGCGCGAGGTTCCGCGCGACGGTCACGAGCCAGGGCGCGAAGGGCCGCTCGGCGTCGTAGCGCCTGATCTTCTCGGCGACCTGCAGCCAGGTCTGCTGAAAGACGTCCTCGGCCACGCTCGGGTCTCCCACGAGCCGCAGCAGGTAGCGGAAGAGGCGGTCCTGATGCCGGGTCATCAGCCCCGCGAGGCCCGAAGTGTCGCCCCGCAAAAGCTTTGCGGCATCCTCGCGGTCCGCTTCCACCGCCCCCTCCTTGGTGCTGCGGCCTGTTCTATCCCGAATACGGGCGACCCTGGCTGCGAGACGCATGCTCCCAGGGGGTGCACCCGTCCATTTCTTTTGCCCTTAGGCCAAAATCCCCTGTCGATCCGAAGGCCGCCGGTTCGTCTCACCCGAGACAGGAGGCCGATGATGAAATACGCGGTGCTGATCTACTCGGACGAGAGGCTCTGGGAAAAGATGACCGAGGCCGAGCAGATGGAGATGGTCGGCCGCTATGAGGCCGTCAGCGAGGACCTCAAGAAGCGGGGGCAGTTCATCCTGGGCGAGCCGCTCGACGCGACCTCGACCTCGTCGACCGTCCGCGTGCGCGACGGAAAGACGCTGGTGACCGACGGGCCCTTCGCCGAGACCAAGGAGCAGCTCGGCGGCCTCTACGTGGTCGACGTCCCGGACCTCGACGCGGCGCTCGCGATCGCGGCGCGGCTGCCGTCGGCGCTCGTGGGCTCGATCGAGGTGCGCCCGATCCCCGCGTACGGCGGCTAGCGCAGGAATGGCCGAGGCGCCCGGCCCGGGCGAGGTCAGCGCCCGCCTCGACGCGATCTTCCGCGCCGAGCGCGGGCGGATCCTCGCGACGCTGATCGCGATCCTGCGCGACTTCGAGCTCGCGGAGGAGTCGCTGCAGGAGGCGGTGGGCAGCGCGCTCACGGCCTGGCCGCGGGACGGGCTGCCGCAGAACCCGAGGGCCTGGCTGGTGCAGACCGCGAAGAACCGCGCGATCGATCGCCTGCGCCGCGACGGGACTCTCGCGCGCACGCTCGCGGCGCTGCCGGCTCCCGATCGCACGCAGTCGATCGAGGCGCTGCTCGCGGCCACGGGCCCGCTCGCCGACGACCGCCTGCGGCTGCTGTTCACGTGCTGCCATCCGGCGCTCGCCACCGAGGCGCAGATCGCGCTCGCGCTCCACACGCTGTGCGGCCTCACCACGGACGAGATCGCACGGGCCTTCCTGGTCACGCCGACGACGCTCGCGCAGCGTCTCGTCCGCGCCAAGCGCAAGATCCGCGCGGCGGGCGTGCCGTACCGCGTGCCCGAGGAGGCCGAGCTCGGCGAGCGGCTCCTTGGCGTGCTGCGGACGATCTACCTCGTCTTCAACGAGGGCTATGCGGCGAGCGGCGGCGAGCGGCTGCTGCGGGTCGACCTCAGCCGCGAGGCGATCCGCCTGGCGCGCCTCGTGGTCGCTCTGCTGCCGGGCCGGAGCGAAGCGGTCGGCCTGCTGGCGCTCCAGCTGCTGATCGACGCGCGCCGCGAGGCGCGGGTCGATGCGAACGGCGATCTGGTGCGGCTGGCCGAGCAGGACCGCTCGCGCTGGGACCGGGCGCAGCTCCTCGAAGGCCTCGGCATGGCGGAGGAGGCGCTGCGTCTCTCGCGCGAGCCAGGCAGCTTCGCGCTCCAGGCGGCGATCGCCGCCGAGCACGCTCGCGCGCCGCGCGCCGGCGACACCGACTGGAACGCCATCGTCGCGCTCTACGACCGGCTGGCCGCCTGCGAGCCGAGCCCGGTCGTGAGGCTCAACCGCGCCGTGGCGATCGCGGAGGCGCGCGGCCCCGAGCAGGCGCTGCCGCTCGTCGACGCGCTCGCGCAGGAGGGCGCGCTCGAGCGCTATCACCTGCTGCACGTCGCGCGCGGAGAGCTCCTGGCGCGGCTCGGGCGCGGCGCAGAGGCCGTCCGTGCGCTCGAGCACGCGGCGTCGCTCGCGCCCACCGCGCCCGAGCGGCGCTTTCTGGCGTCGCGGATCGCAGCGCTCTCGGCGCGGGCGTGAGACGGGCGTAGAGTAGAGCCATCCCTGTCGGAGGTGCTGCATGCACTCGCCTACGCTCGTCACATCCGCGGCGCTCGCCGCGTGCGTCCTCGCCGCTCCCGCCGCGCCGGAGCAGGCGAACGACCCCAAGGCCAAGGCGCTCGCCGATCGCGTGATGGACGCGCTCGGCGGGACCGACGCCTGGAACAAGACGCGCTTCCTGCGCTTCGACTTCGCCGTCGAGCGCGAGGGCAAGACCGTGGTCCGCCGCTCCCACGTCTGGGACAAGTGGACGGGCCGCTATCGCCTCGAGGCCACGACGCGCGAGGGTGCGCCCTATGTCGTGTTGATGAACATCAACGAGAGGGACGGCCGCGCCTTCGTCAAGGGCAGCGAGCTCTCGGGCGACGAGGGCAAGAAGCTCGTCGACCAGGGCTACTCGATCTGGGTCAACGACACCTACTGGCTGCTGATGCCCTACAAGATGAAGGACCCGGGCGTACAACTCGAGCTGGCCGGCCAGGAGACGAAGGGCCCGGACACCTGGGACAAGCTCCACCTGAGCTTCGGGAACGTGGGCCTCACCCCGAAGGACCAGTACTGGGCCTACGTCAACCGCAAGACCGGCCTGGTGGACCGCTGGGACTACGTGCTGAAGGGAGAGAACAAGCCGAAGACCACCTTCATGTGGACCAACTGGAAGAAGCACGGCGGCGTGATGCTGGCCGACGATCGCAAGAACCCGGCCGACGGGATGCGCGTCTATTTCCCCGTGCTGGAGGTCGAGGACCAGATCGCCGACAGCGTGTTCACGACCCCCTGAGCCGGCCGTCAGTCGGGGTGCAGCGGCTCCAGCTCGGGCGCGCGGTGCACCAGGCGAATGCCGGCCGCGGGCTCGACCGAGACGAGGTCGCGCTGGCCGACCGCCAGGATCTCGTCCGGCCGTGCGTCGAGCACGAAGAGCGCGAGCGTTCCGGGCCGCGCCGCGCAGACCGAGCGCGCGAGCTCGGGCCCGGCGACCAGGAATGCCGTCGAGAGCGCGTCGGCGACCGCGGCGTCCGAGGCGAGGACACTCGCGCTCTGGACGCCCTCGGCCGGCCAGCCCGTGCGCGGGTCGAGCACGTGGCCGTAGCGACGGCCGTCGGCCTCGAAATGCTGCTCGCCCGCTCCGCTGGTGGCGAGCGCCGCGTCGCGAAACCGCAGCTGCCCCAGGACACGCCGGCCGGGCTCGAGCGTCAGCTCCCAGTCCTGCGGTCCGAAGCCGCGCTGGCTGCTGCCGCCGGCCGAGAGCAGCGCTCGCCCGAGCCCGCGGTCCCGCAGCGAGCGGGCCACGCGGTCGAGCGCCCAGCCCTTCCCCACCGCGCCGAAGCTCAGCTCGACGCCGGGAGCGGCGAAGCGCACGCTGCGCGCGGCCTCGTCGAGCAGCACCTTGTCCATGCCCGAGCAGGCCCGGGCCCGGGCGAGCTCGTCCTCGGCCGGCAGGCGCGGCCGGCGCTCGAGGAAGCCCCAGCAGCGCGAGAGCGCGGTGCTCGCGGGATCGAACGCCCCGCCGGTCGCGGAGTGGAGCTCGCGGCAGAGCGACAGGATCTCGGCCATGAAGGGCCCGACGGCCACGGGCCCGACGGCCGCGTCGCGGTTGACGCGCGAGAGCTCGCTGGTTTCGCGGAACCAGGTGAGCGCGGCCTCGATCGCGTCGATCTCGTCGAGCGCCGCGCGCGCGTCCTGCACGTGGCGGGCGTCCTCGTCGTCGAGCGTCACCTCGAAGCGGCACGCCATCGCCACGCGGTGGACCTTGATCCAGTGGCCGCGCTCGGGCGGCTTGCCGCGCAGGATCTCGAAAAGCCCGCGCCTCGTGGTGACGCGCGGCTCGCTCATCGCCGGGAACGCACCTTCGCCGTCACTCGGCGGGCGAGCGGATCGGCTCGAGCGTGACGCCGGCGCCGGCGCGCAGCCGGTCGAGCGCGCGCTTCGCCTCGCGGTAGAGCTCGAGCTGCGAGCGGTAGGCCTCCTCGCCCTTCGCGGCCCGCTTGCGCTTGTAGCTGCCGTCGGCCTGGAGCTTGCGGCCCTTCACGTTGTCCTGGAAGATCGCGTCGAGCGCCTGCAGCACCTTCTGGCGCCCGTCCGGCGCCTCGACCGGGAACAGCAGCTCGATGCGGCGGTCCAGGTTGCGCGGCATCCAGTCGGCGCTCGCGAGGTAGACCTCCTCGTCGCCGCCGTTCCGGAAGTAGTAGATGCGCGCGTGCTCGAGGAAGCGGTCGACCACCGAGACCACCTCGATCGTGTCGCTCGCGCCCTTGAGGCCCGGCCGCAGGCAGCAGATCCCGCGCACCGCGAGGCGGATCTTCACGCCCGCCTTCGCCGCGTCGTAGAGCGCGCGGATGATGTCCTCGTCCACGAGCGAGTTGAGCTTGGCGCGGATCTCGGCGGCCTGGCCGGCCTCGGCGCGCTGCCGCTCGCGCCCGATCAGCCGCACGATGCGCTCGCGCAGCTGCGTCGGAGCCATCACCAGCTTGCGCATGCGCGGCGGGTCGGAGTAGCCGGTGAGCGCGTTGAAGAAGGCCGAGGCGTCCTCGCCGATCTCGGGGTCCGACGTCATGACGCAGAAGTCGGTGTAGATGCGCGCCGTCTTCTCGTTGTAGTTGCCGGTGCCCAGGTGGACGTAGCGCTCGATCCCCTGCCGGCCGCGGCGCACCACCAGCAGGATCTTGGAGTGGGTCTTGTAGCCGCGGATGCCGTAGATCACGTGGCAGCCCGACTCCTCCAGCCGCTTCGCCCAGCGGATGTTCGACTGCTCGTCGAAGCGGGCGAGCAGCTCGACGAGCACCGTCACCTGCTTGCCGTTCTCGGCGGCGCGCGCCAACGAGCGCACCAGCGGCGAGTCGCCGCTCGCGCGGTACAGCGTCTGCTTGATCGCCAGCACGTCGGGATCGTCGGCCGCGGACGCGACGAGCGCCGTGACCGGGTCGAACGACTCGTAGGGGTGGTGCAGCACGACGTCGCGCTCGTCGAGCAAGGCGAACAGCTCCGGCCCCGCGGCCTCGATCACCGGCACGGGCTTGAGCGGCGGGTCGCGCAGGTCCTCGAGCAGCGGCAGGTCCACGAGCGGCATCAGCGGCCGGATGTCGACCGGCCCGCGGATCGGGTAGACGTCGACCTCGCCGACCCCGAGCCGCGAGACCAGCAGCTCGAGCAGCACCTCGCTCACGCCGTCCTGCACCTCGAGCCGCACGATCTCGCTCCGGCGGCGGTTCTTCAGCTCCTCCTCGATCACCTGCAGGAAGTCGCGGCCGCCCTCGTCGTCGAAGTCGAGCTCCGAGTCGCGCGCGATGCGGAACGCAGCCACGTCGCGTATCTCCTGACCCGGGAACAGGCTCTGCAGGTCGGCCCAGATCACGTCCTCGAGCAGCACGTGGACCATTCCCTCGGTGCCGGGCGGCCGCACCAGGCGCGGGCAGCCGGCCCGGCACCTGCACCACCGCGAGGCGAGGCTGGTCCTCGCCTTCCGCCGGGCCGATCAGCACCGCCAGGTTGAGGCTCAGGCTCGCGAGCATCGGGAACGGCCGCGAGGCGTCGATCGCGAGCGGCGTGAGCGCCGGCAGCACCTCGTCCTTGAAGTAGCGCGAGAGCGCGGCGCGCGCGGGCGCCTCGAGGTCGCCGGGGCGCACCAGCCGCAGGCCGCGCTCGCGCGAGCGGCGGGCAGGATCTCGCCGGTGAGCGCCGCGTACAGCTGCTCGACCATCGCGTGCGCGCGCTCGGAGATCCTCGCGAGCTGCTGCGCCGGCGTGAGCCCGGCCACGTCGGGCGCCGTGTCGCCCTCGGCGAGCGCGTTCTTGAGCGCCGCCACGCGCACCATGAAGAACTCGTCGAGGTTGCTCGCCACGATGCAGGCGAACTTGAGCCGCTCGAGCGGCGGGTTGCGTCGGGTCGCAGGCCTCCTCGAGCACGCGGCCGTTGAACTCGAGCCACGACAGCTCGCGGTTCAGGAACAGCTCGGGCTCGCGCTTGCGGGCTTTCTTCAAGCGCGGCCTCCCCCTTCGCGGAAGCCCACCTTGCTGCCGAACACGTCGGTCAGCATGTCGGCGCGCGCGAGCGCCGCCAGCCGCTCGAGCGTGAGGTCGCCGCCGCCGTCGACCTCGAGCACCCACTGATCGTCCTCGCGCAGCACCTTCACGGCGCGCACCTTCTGCAGGTGGTCGGCGTCGAGCGCGTTCGCGACGCGCAGGATCGCGCCCAGCTTGTTCACGAGCACGCGCGCGTCCGAGTCGAGCGCCATGTACGGCAGGTGCGACTTTTGGGGCCCGGCGCGGCGATGGTAGCGGGCGATGTTCGAGATGATCGCCATGTCGTCGCGGGAGAGGCCGAAGATCTCCGAGACCGACAGGATGTACTGCGCGTGCTTGTGGTGGCCGCGCAGGCTCACGAAGATGCCGATGTCGTGGAGCAGCGCCGCGACCTCGAGCCGCAGCCGGTCGCGCGCGGACAGCCCGTGCTCGGAGCGCAGCTCGTCGAACAGGCTCACGGCGAGCGCCGCCACGTGCTTGGCGTGGCGCGCGTCGTAGCGGTAGCGCTCGCCGAGCGCCGCCGCCGACGCCAGCACCTGGCGCGAGAAGTCCTCGATCCCCTGCCCCTCGTCGGAGCGCAGCATGTCGAGCAGCAGCCCCGCGCGCAGCGTCGCCTCCGGCACCAGCACCGTCTCGGCCTGCGTCTCGAGCAGCAGCTCGCGGTACACCACGAGCGCGGGCACCAGCGTCTCCACCTCGGCGAGCGGCAGGCGATACGCCTCGACCAGCTCGTCGTCGTCGAGCGCCACCGTCTGCTCGCAGAACGAGAGGAAGCGCTCGCGCGGCACGCCGCGCGCCGCGTGCGTCTTGTCGGTGCCCACCACCTGGTCCGCGGCGAAGCGGGCGTCGCCGCCGAGCGCCAGGAAGTGGCGCGCCTCGCGCAGCGGCAGCTCGCGGCGGATGTCCTCGACGATGTTGCGGACGGTGCGGTGGTAGAGCCGCGTGCGCTGCTCGTGGCTGCCGTGCCAGGCCGCGAGGTTCTGGCGCATGCGCACCGCGCCGAGCGCGTAGGTGCCCGAGTAGACCGGCTCGCCGCGGCGCAGGTAGGAGAGGTCGGCGCTGCCGCCGCCCACCTCGACCAGCACCGCGTCGCCGTCCTTCATCGCCTCGTGGTCGCGGAGCGCCTCGCGCACCGCGAGATAGGTCAGGCGGTTCTCCTCGGAGCCGTCGATCACCTCGACGTCGATCCCGGCGCGCAGGCGCACGCGGTCGAGGAAGGTGTCGCGGTTATTCGCCTCGCGGACGGCGCTCGTGGCGACCGCGCGGTAGCGGACGACGCCGTAGGAGTCCATGATCCGGCGGAAGCCTTCGAGCGCGCGCAGCGTCGCCTCGATCGTCGGGGCCCCCAGGCGGCCGCCGCCGAAGGTATCCTTGCCGAGCAGCACGGCGCGCGAGGCTTCCTCGAGGATCCGCGGCGTTCCACCGGGAGGCAGCTCGGCGACCAGCAGGCGGATCGCGCTCGCGCCCAGGTCGAGAACGGCGACCGGCCGGTTGGGCGCGGAGACGGCGGTGCTGAGGCGTTCGCTCTCGGGTGTCGTCACAGGAGTATCTCCGGACCGAACCACCATTCTAACGGCGCGGTGCCCAGGAGTCGCGGGAGGGGCGCGTGGACCGGGCTCGTGGCGACGCGGGAGGCCGAGGGCGCATGATGAGTGGCAGGGACAAACGGCGTGGTAGGTTACGGCCCCCCGGTGACAAGACCATGACGGCCCAATCGGCGCGCGACGACCGCTCATCCCTGCTGCTCGAGGACCGCATCACCCGCGTTTTCCGCGAGTTGCCGGGAGCCGTGGCCGGCCAGGAGGAGCCCGTCCACCAGGTCCGCGTGGCCGGCCGGCGGCTGCGAGTCGCGCTGCCGCTGCTGGCACGAAAGGGAGACGGCCGGACCGTCACGAAGTCGCGTCCGCGTGCTCCGGCAGCTGACGCGCAGCGTCGGCGCGGGTCGGGACATGGACGTCGTGATGGGCCTCTTCCAGGACCGGCTCGAGGCGCTCCGCACGACGAGCGCCGAGCAGCGGGCGCTCCTGAGCCGGCTGCGCGCCGCGCGCGCGCGCAGCCGCAGCCAGGTGGCCGAGGACATCCTCGACCTGGACATCGACGGCCTTCGGCGCAACCTGCGGCGCCTGCTGCGCGAGGGAGCCGTGTCGGCGCCGACGGCGCTCGCTCGCGTCCGGGGCCTGCGCGAAGGGCAGGGCGCGGCCCTGCTGCGCGGCTTCAGCCAGGTGGGCGATCGCTTCCTGCCCGACGCGCTCCACTCGCTGCGGCGCCGGATCCGGCGGCTGCGCTACGCGGCCGAGGTCGAGGACGCCGTGCGCGGCGACGACACGCGCGCACCGGCGCCTCTGGAAGCGGCTGCAGGACGCGATCGGCGCGATCCACGACCACCACGTGCTCGCGAACTGGCTCGAGGAGCAGGCGCACGCCGCCGCGTCGCGCGACAATGTCCTGCTGGCGCGCGCGGCGATGCGCGAGCGGCGCGCCTTCCTCGGGATGGCGCGGCTGCTGCACCGGGCGCTGCTCGAGATGAAGCCCGCGGACGTGGCGCTGCGCGCGCTGATGGCGATGGCGCGGAGTCGCTCGATCCTCTCGAAGCAAGGAGATGCCGCATGAGGCTGCTCGTGGTCCGTCACGCGATCGCGGTGCCGCACGGCACGCCGGGCATCGCCGAGAACGACCGCCCGCTCACGCCCGAGGGCGAGCTCAAGTTCCGCGAAGCGGCGAAGGGCCTGGCCCGCATCCTCGACCGTCCGGACGCGATCCTCACGAGCCCGTGGCTGCGCGCGCGCCAGACCGCAGCGATCGCCGCGGAAGCGTGGGACGGTCCCGAGCCGAAGCAGACCTCCGCCCTCGCGAGCGGTTCGTTCGAGGCCCAGGCGGAGGTGCTCGACAAGTACCCCGAGGGCGCGACGGTGGCGATCTTCGGGCACGAGCCCTGGGTGTCGGAGCTGCTGGCACGCCTGCTCGGGACCCGCCAGGATCAGCGCCTGACCTTCAAGAAGGGCGGCGCCGCGCTCGTGGACGTACCGGGCCAGCTCGCCGACGGCGGAGCGCTTCTCTGGTACCTGCCCCCGAAGCTGCTGCGCAAGCTCGGCTGAGGCGGGGCGGGCGATCCAGATGAGCGGAGCGCGCCCCCCGGACGAGGTGCTCGCCTTCTACGCGCTCGGGCTGGAGCCGGGCCGGCTCGAGGTGGACTACTTCCCGCTCGAGCGCGCGCGGACACAGGAGCTGATCCTCCGGCATCTCCCGAAGCCGCCGCGGCGTCGTCCTCGACGTCGGCGGCGCCGCCGGGGCTTATTCGTTCTGGCTGGCCGAGTCGGGCTACGAGGCGCACCTCGTGGATCCGGTGCCGCTCCACGTCGATGCGGCGCGGGCCGCCTCTTCGGCGCGCGAGCAAGGAAGGCTCGCGAGCGCGCAGGTCGCTGACGCGCGTGCCCTGCCGTTCGGCGACGCGGCCGCCGACGCGGTGCTGCTGCTCGGGCCGCTCTACCACCTGACCGAGCGAGCGGACCGCGTGCGGGCGCTGCGCGAGGCGCTTCGCGTGCTGCGTCCGGGAGGCTGGCTGTTCGCCGCGGCGATCTCGCGCTACGCGTCCCTCGTCGACGGCCTTCGCGGCCCGCTCTTCGACGACGCCGTCTTCGCGGCGATCGTCGCGCGCGATCTCGCCTCGGGCCAGCACCGCAACGACACCGGCAATCCGCGCTACTTCACGACCGCCTATTTCCACGACCCGGCCGAGCTCGCCGAAGAGATCAGGCGTCGCCGGCTTCGAGCTCGTGGACGTCGTAGCGGTCGAAGGCGTGGCCGCGTCGATGCCCGACTTCGCCCGGCGCTGGGCCGACCCCGCCGCGCGCGAGCGCCTGCTCCTTTTCCTGCGAGCCGTCGAGACCGAGCCCGCGCTCCTCGGGGCGAGCCCGCATCTCCTGGCGATCGCGCGCCGGCCTGAATCCCGAGAGGTGTGAGCCGTGGCCGGCCGCACCGCACGCCGCGGAGATCCGGCTCTTCCTGGCGCTGCTGTTCGTCTTCAGCGGCGGCTTCTACGCGTTCCTGTTCCTCGAGCCGAGCGCCCCCGGTCGTTGGCTCTCGTACTCCGCGGCGTTCATGTGGTGTCCCGGTCTCGCGGCGCTGCTGACGCTGCTGATCCTGCGGCGCAGCCTCCGCGGTCTCGGCTGGAGCTGGGGCGGGCTGCGGTATTACCTGATCGCCTACGCGCTGCCGCTGGCGTTCTGCCTGCCCGTCTACCTGCTCGTCTGGTGGCTCGGACTCGGCGCCTTCGACGCTGACGCCTTCGAGGCCTACCGCTCCCGCACGGGCCTGCCGCCCGGCTTGGCCGGCGCGCTCGGCGTCATCGCCGCGGTCCTGCTGGCCGCGCCCCTCGGGATGGTCGCGACGCTCGGCGAGGAGCTCGGCTGGAGAGGCTTCCTGGTGCCGCGGCTCTTCGCCTCCATGAGCTTCACGCGCACGAGCCTCCTCACGGGCCTCGTCTGGTCGGCCTGGCACTATCCCGTGGTGGTGGCGGTACTGCCGGTCTTCATCCCGAAGCTGCCGATCGCCTATGCCATCGCCTGCTTCACCGTGAGCGTCGTGGCGATCAGCTTCGTCCACGCGTGGCTGCGCCTGCGCTCGGGGAGCGTCTTCCCGGCGGCCTTGCTGCACGCGACGAGCAACGCATTCATGGGCGCCTTCGAAGCGCTCACGAAGCACTCCGACGTCACCTCGTACTTCACTTACGAGTACGGGCTCGGCTTCGCGCTCGTGGTCCCGCTTCTGTCGCTGCCCTTCTGGAAGGCCGGGCAAAGGCTGGCGCGGGCTCCGTTTGCCAGCGCGCCGGCGCAGCGTTTCATACTGAGCGCTTACTCAAGGGGAAGGTGATGTCCAAAGTGCTGAAGCTCTCTTCTGGCCGGAGCGCTCCTGCTGGTCGCCTCCGTCACCGCCGCTCAGGCCCCGGACCCGCAGGCGCCGGCCACGGACAAGACGCTGCGCTACGAGGACTCGGCGAGCGTCGAGGCCAAGGCGCCTCCGGTGCCGCCGCCTACCGACACCGCGACGAAGCTCGAGACCAAGGTGCTCGACCTGCCGCTCAGCGTGTCCGTCGTCTCGGGCCGCCTCGCGGCCGAGCAGGCGGGCCTCGTGCTGGGAGACGCGCTCAAGAACGCGAGCGGCGTCAACGTCGGGACCGGCTTCGGCCTCTTCGACTACTTCGTCGTGCGCGGCTTCGACTCGCTCGAGACCGGCCTCGTGCTGGTCGACGGCGCGCCCGACCTCGAGGCGCCCTTCTATCCGCTCTACAACGTGCAGCAGGTCGACGTGCTGAAGGGCCCGGGTGCCTTCGCGTGGGGCGGAAGCGCCCTCGGCAGCGCCGTGCAGGTGGTGCGCAAGCACCCGGTCGCGGCGCGCTTCGCCGACGTCACGCTCGCCTACGGGAAGTACGGGACGTACGAGGCCGCGGGCGACGTCAACCTCGGCAGCGCCGACGGCAAGCGGGCGTTCCGCCTGAACGCCGTGGTCCAGGGCACGAACGGCTACCGCGACGGCCGCGACGGCACGCTCGGCGCCTTCAATCCCACCTTCCTCTGGCGGCCCGACGACCGCACGCGCGTCGGGCTCTCCTACGAGTACCTGAGCAACAACCAGTCGCCGGACTCCGGCCTGCCCTACGCGAACGGCTCGCTCGTCGGGCCGTCGCGCCAGACCTCGTTCCAGTCGGCCTCCGATTTCTCGGAGCAGGACGCCCACCGCGCACGCTTCGACGCCGAGCGGCGCCTGAACGACACCTTCCTGCTGCGCGACAAGCTCTACTTCGGCGCGCTCGACTGGGCGAGCGACGGCACGCTGCTGGTGGGCGCGTTCCCCTTCCCGGACGGCAACACCTATGCCGCTCGCACGCAGGGCCTGCTCGACGACCGCCAGCGCCTCTACGGCAACCAGCTCGAGCTGGTGGCTTCGTTCCACACCGGGAGCGTCGCCCACGAGCTCGTCACCGGGCTCGAGCTCAGCCGCATGACGGACGTCTACACGCAGGACGCGCAGCTCGTGCAGCCGCTCGACGTCGCGAACCCGGTCGAGTTCGACGTCGGCATCTACCCGATCCCGCTGCCGCAGGCGCACCAGGCCGGCGACTCGACGAGCCGCGTGCTCGCGCCGTACCTGATCGATCGCATCAGCTTCTCGCCGAAGTTCCAGCTGGTGGCGGGCGCGCGCCTCGACGACGTCCACTTCGAGGACACCGTGACCGTCGACGACGCGCGACGCCTCGCGCGTGAGCCCGCTGGGCGGGCTCGTGTTCAAGCCGGTGCCGACGGTCTCGATCTACGCGAACGGCAGCCTCGGCTTCGCGCCGCCCTCGATCCAGGTCGTGGGCCCGCGCGATCCCGAGGAGAGCCACCAGCTCGAGGCGGGCGTGAAGGTCTCGTTCCTGGAGGGCAAGGGCTACGCGAGCGCCGCCGCGTACGAGCTCGAGCGCGAGAACATCGCGGTCCCCGACTCCACCGGGCTCACGCGCCAGAGCGGCAGCCAGCGCTCGCGCGGCTTCGAGTTCGAGCTGTCGGCGGCGGCGACCGACGCCGTGAGCGTGCGGGCGACCTACTCGTTCAACTCGGCCGAGCTCACCGAGTTCTCGGAGCTGGTGCAGCTGCCCACGGGCGGCTTCGTCGTGCTCGACCGCGCCGGCAACGTGCCCGCCTTCGCGCCGCGGCACATGGCGTCGGTCTGGGTCACCACGAGGCTCACCGACGGCTTCTCGGTGGCGCGCGGGCGTGCGCTGCCTGTCCGATCAGTACATCGCCCCCGACAACCGCAACACGATCAGCGCCTACGGCCTGCTCGACGCCGCGATCTTCTACACGCGCGAGCGCGCGCGTGTCGGCCTGCACTTCCGCAACCTGACGGGAGCGGAGTACGCGACGCGCGGCTTCGGCTCCGACTCGGCGATCCCGGGCCGTCCGTTCGAGATGATGGCCCGCGTCGAGCTCGGCTTCGGGAAGCGGTGACGAAGGCGGCCGGCATCGCCCTGGCGACGTGTGCCGCCGTCGCGTGCGGCGGCGGCACTCCCACCGGGCCGATGCCGGCAGCCGCGCCGGCAGACCGGTCCCGCGCCGACGCTCGCCGCGGCGCCGAACTCCGCACCGACGATCGCGGGCGAGGACCGCTGCCTCGGCGCGCTGGGCGTCGACCACGTGTTCGAGCTCCGGCTCGACGACGCCGACGGCGACGCCGTTTCGTGGGAGGCCGAGACGGAGCGCGACCTGGGGCGGCTCCACGCCGTGCGCGGCGGGCCGCTGCCCGCGGGCGCGAGCGTGACGCTCGTGTACTCCGCCGCCGCCCGGCCGCCCCGACGAGAACTGGATCACGGTCACGGCCCGCGACGCGCGCGGCGCGACAGCCAGCAAGCGGCTCTACGTCAAGAACGGCTGAGCCCTCACTCGACCGGGAGCTCGAAGGCCGCGGCCTCGCGGTCGTTGCGCACGAGCAGCAGCGAGCCGGCGAGCGCCGGCGGGTTCCAGGTCTTGCCGTCGAGCGCGGCGAAGCGCGTGAGCTCGCGGTAGGCGTCGGGCGAGGGCTCGACGAGCACCAGCTCGCCGTCCTCGGTCTGCACCAGCAGCAGCCCGCCGACGAGCAGCAGCTGGCCGTGGCCGTAGCGCCCGCTCTTCCAGCGCCGCTCGCCCGTCGGCCGGATCGATGCAGGTGAGAACGCCGTCGTCGAGGCCGTAGACGAAGCCGCCCTGCACGATCAGGTTCGCGAACTTCGACTTGAGCCGCGGGCTCTCCCACACGAGCGTCGCCTGCAGCGCCCCGCCGCTCTCGGCGATGCGGTAGGCCTTGCTGCCGACGCCGTAGCCGACCGAGGCGAGCAGGCGGTCCGGGCCGAGCGGCACCGGCATCGTCACGTTGGGCTGGCCGGAGGGGAACGGGTGCTCCCAGAGCAGCGCGCCCGCTCGCGGGGTCGTGCCCGGCTCAGGCTGCGCGGCGTTCAGGACCACGATCTGCCGCCGGCCGGCGAGCGTCAGCAGCGTGGCGGAGCTGTAGCTCGAGCCGCCGTCGCCCGCGGACCAGAGCGCTCGCGCCGCTGGCGGCGTCGAACGCCACGAGCGCGCGCCCCGGGCCTCCCGCGGGGACGACCACGCGGCCCTCGGCGAGGAGCGGCGAGGCGCTCTTGCCCCACTCCGGCAGCGTCGCCCCGTCCTCGCGTCACGACGTCGTGTGACCACAGGGCACGCCCGCTCGCGAGATCGAGCGCGTTCAGCAGGCCCGTCGCGCCGAGCGCGTAGACGCGCCCGCCCTCGATGAGCGGCGTCGAGCGCGGGCCGGTGCCGGCGATCACGGTCGAGTAGCGCGCCGCGATCGGCGTGCGACCAGAGCGGCCGGCCCGAGCGCAGGTCGTAGGCCACGACGCGCTCCTCGTCGCCGCGCTGCTCCTGCGTGACGGCGACGCCGTCCGCGATCGCGAAGCCCGACCAGGCCTCGCCGATCGGCTGACGCCAGAGCGGCTTCGGGGGGCGAGCCGTCCAATCGCGCGCGAGCCGCGGGCCCGCGAGCGTGGCGTCGCGCGTCGGCCCGAGGAACTGCGGGTAGGACACGCCGGCGCGCAGCTACGCTCGGCGCTGACGTCGCGGGTGCAGGTGCCGCGGCGGCCGCGGGCACGGGGGTCGAGGCCGCGACCGGTGCAGGCGTCGCGGGAGCGGCGGTCGGGAGCGCCAGAGGCTGTGACGCCGGCGGCAGCGCGGGCAGCGGCGCGGGCCTGGCGAAGCGCAGCTCCACGATCGGCCGCAGGTCGCCGGTCACGCCCCGCACCCGGACGAGCGCCGCCGTGAGCGCGACGAGGCCGAGCACCACGGCGAGGGCCGTGAAGCGGACGCGCCGGGCCAGGCGCGAGAGAAACAACAACCAGACGACGAGCGCGAGCAGCACGAGCGCGACCGTCGCGATCGTCTGCAGGATGCGCTCCTGGCGGATCGCGTCGCCGGTGAGCCACGTCTTCAGGATGAAGAGCGCGCCGAGCAGGAGGACGAGAACGGCCGGCCACAGCGCGAGGGCGGGGCATGCCCTAGCGTAATCCCGGGGCGCGGACGCGAGTGCGACAGCCCCGAACGGCGGCTCGGCACGCGCAGCGATTTGTAGAGCTTGCAAGGGGTCGCCCCCGATCGGGGTCGCGCAAAGCGTGTCGATGGAGCGCGAAGGGCGGACGCGCGACCCGTGGCACAAGCATTGCTCTCTAGCTTCCCCAGGGCTCGAGACGAGCCTTTCGAGCCATCGACGAAGGAGGTTCCGATGCGTTTCAGAACCGCGTTGACGGCCGTGCTGGTGCTCGCTCTCGCTCTCCCCGTTCCGTTCGCGTACTCGGCCGATTCTCAGTCGCAGCCCATCAGCCAGGCGGAGCTGGACCGGGCGCTCGCACACAAGCTCAGCGCCGATGACGAGGCGCGGGACGGGATCAGGCGCCTCCTGCAGCGCGAGGACGTGCGGCGCCTGGCCGCGATTACGGGCTCGACGCGCAGCGGGCGGAGGCTGCGGTGGGCACGCTGCAGGAGAAGAGCTCGAAACGCTGACGGCCCAGGCCGCCGCGCTCGAAACCCAGCTCGCGGGTGGCGACGAGTTGACGATCCGCATGAGCCTGGTCGCCCTGCTCCTATCATCATCATCGTCATCCTCCTCACTCAGTGAGGTCAGCGCCGCGGATTCTTTCCTGCGGTCGCTTGGCGTGAGGTGCGAGCGGCGTCGACTGGCGACACTCCTGCTTCCCTTGTGGGTCGCGGTCCAGCCGGCGGCCGCCGAGGAGGAATCGAAGGCGGCGCCGCCCGTCCTCAACATCCCCGACGTCGCTTTCCTGCCGCAGACGACGGCGCTCTGCGGGGGAGCGGCCCTGGCGATGGTCCTCCGCTACTGGGGCGAGCCGCGAGTGGGGCCCCAGGACTTCGCGAGCGCGCTCGAGGCGAGCGGCCAG
The DNA here is from genome assembly GCA_963744315.1 of uncultured Acidobacteriota bacterium. GTDB lineage: Bacteria > Acidobacteriota > Vicinamibacteria > Fen-336 > Fen-336 > DATBSL01. The sequence continues at coordinate 76,037 of CAVUTB010000004.1, read as the reverse complement.
GGAATCACCACGGACCACCTTCGACAGCTCGCGGAGCAGCGAGGTTACGGCGCCTTTGCCCATCGAGCCGATCGGAGCGGCGCCGTCGAGCACCTCGCGAAAGGCCGTCCCCTGATCGCGCTCGCCCGCGCGTCCCGCGGGCGCTTCCACTATGTCGTCCTGCTCGCGTGGGCCAACGGCCGCGTGCTGCTGCACGATCACCGCCCTCGGGCCTTTCCGCGTGCTGAAAGAAGAAGAGTGGATGCGCCGGTGGGACGACGCGGGCCGATGGACGCTGCTCGTGCTGCCGTCCAAGCCCTCTACAGCGCCGCCGACCTCCAGGGCGGAGACCGGCACGGAAGGCGCGGCCACCGCGTCCCCGGCCAATACCGCGTGCGGCGGGCTCGTACGACCCGCCCTGGATCTGGCAGCCGCAGGGGACGTGGAGAGTGCCAAGGGCCGCCTGGCCGCGGCCGCTGGTAGCTGTGTCCCAGTCCTCGGCCCCCCTGCGGGAGACGGCGGGCCTCGAGTTCCGGCGCGAGCGCTGGTCCGAGGCGGCGGAGCTGGCGGAGAAGGCAGCGTGCCCGCGACCCCGACGATCTCTGGCCTGGAGGCTCGCGGCCACGAGCCGCTCCTCGCCGGACAGCCAGACAAAGCACTCGGGGCCTGGAACCAGATCGCCGAGCCCAGTCTTCGATCTCGTCCGGATCGAGGGCCTCGTGCGCACGCCGTATCGCACCGGTCCACGATTTGCATCGACGGCTCGAGCGGCGAGCTGCTGACGGCCGTGCCTTGCGGCGCACCCGGCGTCGCCTGGCCTCGCTGCCCACCCTGCAGGCGGCCCGCGTCGGCATACGCCCGCACCCGCGGGGGCCGCGCCGATCGGAGGTGGCGGTGGTCGAGCAGCCGATGATCGACCGCCCGCGGATTCTGCTGGTTGAGGGAGCGGCCCGCGCCGCCACCGACCACGGCCTGGCCCTGGATCTCGCGCATCTCACGTCCACGGGCGACGCGCTCCACGTCTTCGGACGTTGGCAGGACCAGAGGCCGCAGCTCTCGGTCGTGGCCGCGGCCCCGCGCGCCCTCGGACTGCCCGGGGTGATCACGGTCGGCGTGCTCTGGGACGAGCAGACCTATCGGCTCGAGCCCGCGGCGGCGCCGATCCGGGAGCGGCGGCAGCGCGTGTCGCTCGGAGTCGACGACTGGTGGACCGCGGACACACGCGCCGGTCTGACACTGGCCCTCGACGACTGGAGCGGCCGCGGGAGCTTCGTCACGGCGGCGGGCGAAATCGAACGGCGGCTCTTCGCGGATCGGCTCTCGATCGGGGGCCGCGGCGCCGGGTTTTTCTCGACGGGAGCGTGGAAGCCGTTCTACGCCGGGTCGCTCTGGCTGTCGGCGCGCACGACGCTCGGCGCATCCCGCAAGGCGACGATCCGACTCGAAGGCTCGTTCGACGCGGTGGGATCCCAAGCGCCTCTAGCGCTCTGGCCGGGCGCGGGCACGGGCCAGGGCCGCAGCCACCTGCTGCGGGCCCATCCCCTTCTCGACCGCGGAATCCTCGAGGGTCCGTGCTTCGGGCGACAGCTCCTGCGCGCGAGCCTGGAAGGCGAGCTGCCGCTCCGCTATTTCGGACCCACCCGGCTGAGCGCCGCCGCCTTCGTGGACGCCGCGCACGTCCTGGTGCCTGCTCCCGGCAGCGTGGCCCCACGGTCCTTCGTGGACCTGGGTCTTGGCCTTCGGCTGCGCCTGACCGGTCGCTCCCTCCTCCGGCTGGACGTCGCCACGCCCTGGGGGAGTGTTGTGCCGCGGGTCTCGATGGCCGTCCAACGCTAGCCCGGCGCGCTAGCGGGGCCGTCGCTTTTCCCGGCGTCGCGGTTGAGATAGAAAGGTCGGAAGGCTCCCAGGACGGAGGTTTCATGACCGGTCGCCGCGTCTCCGCCGTTCTCCCGTTCGCCGCCCTCGTATTCGCCCTCGTGGCCTCGGACTCCGCTCCGCTCCCTCGCCGCCGACTGGCCGGAATGGCGCGGCCCGCTGCGCACCGGCGAGAGCCCCACCGCCGACCCTCCGCTCGAGTGGTCGGAGGCCAAGAACGTGCGCTGGAAGGTCGAGGTCCCCGGGCTCGGTCTCGGCAGCCCGATCGTGCGCGGGGACATGGTGCTGGTTTCGACCGCCGTGCCGGGCGAGAAGGACCCGACCGCGCGCGACTTCGTGGTGGTGGCGCTCGACCGCAAGGACGGCAAGCAGCGCTGGCGCAGCGTGCTGCACTCGGAGGTGCCGCACGAGGGCAAGCACGACCACAACAGCTTCGCCTCGGCGTCGCTGCTCACCGACGGCAAGCGCTTCTACGCCTACTTCGGCTCGCGCGGGCTCTACGCGCTCGATCTCTCCGGCAAGGTTCTCTGGGAGAAGCAGCTCGGGAAGATGCAGACGCGCAACGGCTTCGGCGAGGCCACTTCCCCGGCGCTCTACGGCGACACGCTGGTCGTCACCTGGGACCACGAAGGCCCGGACTTCATCGTGGCGCTCGACAGCGGCGAGCGGCAAGGAGCGCTGGCGCAAGGAGCGCGACGAGCCGACGACGTGGGCGACGCCGCTCGTCGTCACCGGCGAGGGCGCCCCGCAAGTGGTCGTGGCCGGAACGAACCGCGTCGTCAGCTACGACCTCGCGACGGGCGAGGAGCGCTGGCGCGCGGGCGGCCTCACCCCGAACGCGATCCCCTCGCCCGTCTACGGCGACGGGATCGTCTACGTGACGAGCGGCTTCCGCGGCAACGCGCTGCAGGCGATCCGGCTGAGCGCCGCGAAGGGCGAGGTCGCGAGCCCGCCGGCGCTGGTCTTCCGCTACGACAAGGACACGCCCTACGTGCCGTCCCCGCTGCTCTACAAGGGGCAGCTGTACTTCCTGAAGTCCAACAGCGGCGTGCTCACGGCCCTCGACGCCAAGGACGGCACGCGTTCGCTTCAGCGAGCGGCTCGAGGCCGTGCCGAACGTCTACGCGTCCCCCGTCGGCGCCGCCGGCCGCGTCTACGTCGCGGGCCGCGAGGGAACGGTGGCCGTGCTCGCCGCCGGCCCGAAGCTCGAGCTGCTCGCCACCAACCGCCTCGACGACGGCTTCGACGCGTCGCCGGCGCTCGTGGACCGCGAGATCTACCTGCGCGGGCGCAAGCACCTCTACCGCATCTCCGCGGACTGACGCAGGCCCACCCGAGCGAGGAGACGACTTGCCGACCACGACCGCGAAGGCTCCCACCCCGAAGAAGCTCGCGACCCGCAGCGAGGCCGCACGCGACCGGCTCGACGCCTGGGTCCGCGAGGTCGTGGCCTGGCACTTCGACCCCAGGAACGGCACGCCCTTCTGGCTCGACTGGGCGAAGCAGGCGGGCTTCGACCCGCGCAAGGCCGTGAAGGGCTACGCCGACCTCGACAAGTTCGGCTTCTTCGAGGACGAGTGGCTGCGCGGCGGCCCCGTCCGGCGCTGCGTGCCGAAGGGCTACGCGAAGCGGCCGATCTCGATCTTCGAGACCGGCGGCTCGACCGGCGTGCCGAAGGCGCGCATCAGCATCGACGACTTCCGCATCGACTACGAGATGTTCAGCGACACGCTGCCGGAGGCGTCCTTCCCCAAGGGCGCCGACTGGCTGCACGTCGGCCCGAGCGGGCCGCGGCGCCTGCGGCTCGCGGTCGAGCACCTGTGCCAGCACCGCGGCGGGATCTGCTTCATGGTCGACCTCGACCCGCGCTGGGTGATCAAGCTCGTCAAGGCCGGCGACATGGCGCACATGGAGAAGTACAAGCAGCACGTCGTCGACCAGGCGCTCACGCTGCTCAAGGCCCACGACAACATCCGCTGCATGTTCACGACGCCGAAGCTGCTCGAGGCGCTCTGCGGAGAAGGTGTCGCTCGCGAAGCTCGGGATCAAGGGCGTCTTCTGCGGCGGCACCGAGATGACTCCGCAGTTCCACCGCTTCGCGGTCGAGGAGCTGCTCGGGCCGGAGGTCTACTTCGCGCCCACCTACGGCAACACGCTGATGGGCCTCGCCGTGCACCGCCCGCGCAAGCCCGGCGACAGCTGGGACATCGTCTACTACCCGCCGGCGCCGCGCGCGATGATGGAGGTGGTCGACCCGAACGACCACGCGCGGGTCGTCGGCTACGGCGAGACCGGCCGCGTGCGGCTCACGACGCTCACCAAGGAGTTCTTCATGCCGCGCTTCCCCGAGCGCGACGAGGCCGAGCGCGAGCCGCCCTGCGACGCCTACCCGTGGGACGGCGTCCGCAACGTGCGGCCGTTCTCGGGCTTCGCGTCCACCGTCGTCGAGGGAGTCTACTGATGCTGCACCTGCCGGTGCTGCGCCGTGGGCGGCCCTACCGCTCGGTGGACCTCGCGCAGGTCGTCGACTTCGAGACGCGCGAGCCGCTCGTCGAGGTCAGCCAGGCCAACCCGGGGCTGGTGCGCCGCGACCTGCAGGAGGACTCGCAGCAGGCGATGCGCGCGTCGCTCGCGGCCTTCTCGATGCGCGAGCTGGTGGCGCTCTCCGCGAAGGCGGCCGACCTGTTCACGACCGCGACGCTGCCGCTCGGCGAGGGGACGCAGACGCCCGATCAGTACGTGCGCCAGCTCTCGGCCACCACCGGCCTGCCGCACGTGATGGTGCGCAGGAACATGGAGAAGATCCGCGCGGCGCTCGTCGACTGCGAGCGCGTGCATCTCCGGCCTGACGCGCGGCCTCGACATGGACGTGCTCGACCGCGGGTTCGGCGAGGTGGCCGGGCTCGGCGGTGAGCTTCATCCCGCGCAGCCCGACGCTCGGCGTGGTGCTGCCGAGCAACTCGCCCGGCGTCCACGCGCTCTGGGTGCCGACGATCGCGCTCCGAGATCGCGCTCGTGCTCAAGCCCGGAAGCGCCGAGCCCTGGACGCCGTACCGCGTGATCCAGGCCTTCGTGAAGGCCGGGGTGCCCGAGACGGCGTTCGGCTTCTACCCGACCGACCACGCCGGCTCCGGCGAGATCCTGCGCCGCTGCGGCCGCGGCATCGTGTTCGGCGACGTCGCCTCGACGCGCCCCTGGCAGTCCGACCCGCGCGTCGAGGTCCACGGCCCCGGCTACAGCAAGGTCGTGCTGGGCCCCGACGCCAGCGCCGACTGGGAGCGCCATCTCGACGCTGATGGCGTCCTCGATCGTCGAGAACGGCGGGCGCTCCTGCATCAACGCCTCCGGCGTCTGGGTGACCGCGAACGCGCGCGAGATCGCGGAGGCCCTCGCGGCCCGGCTCGCCGCGGTCACGCCGCGCGCGACCGAGGACGAGGAGGCGCAGCTCGCGCCCTTCGCCAACCCGCAGGTCGCCGAGCGCATCTCCGCGATGATCGACCGCGAGCTCGAGGCGCCGGGAGCCGAGGACGTGACCGCGCGGCTGCGCGGCAGCGGCCGCGTGGCGCGGCGCGGCAGCTCCACCTACCTGCTGCCGACGCTCGTGCGCTGCGACTCGCCCGATCACCCGCTCGCGAACCGCGAGTTCCTGTTCCCGTTCGCGAGCGTCGTCGAGGTGCGGCCGGAGGAGATCCCGACGCGGCTCGGCCCCACGCTCGCCGCCAGCGTGCTCACCGCGGACCAGGCGCTGCTCGACCGCATCCTGGCCTCGCCGCTCGTGCACCGGCTCAATCTCGGCGCGCTGCCGACCTGGAAGCTCGCCTGGGACCAGCCGCACGAGGGCAACCTGTTCGAGCATCTCTACGTGCGGCGCGCTCTGCTCGGGCGGGCCGGCGTGGCCTAGGGCGGCCTTGCGCCTCCTCGTCGTCACCGCCGGCGCCGGGGGCATGTACTGCGGCTCGTGCCTGCGCGACAACACGCTCGCGACCGAGCTCATGGCCCGCGGCCACGACGTGGTGCTGCTGCCGGTCTACACGCCCACGCGCACCGACGAGCCGAACGTCTCCGACTCGCGCGTCTTCTTCTCCGGCATCAGCGTCTACCTGGAGCAGCACGTCCCGCTCTTCCGCAAGACGCCGGCGGTGCTCGACTTCATCTGGGACGCGCCGGCCGTGATCCGGCTCGCGACCGGCCGCGGCGTCTCGGTCGATCCGCGAGCTCCTGGGCGACATGACGGTTTCGATGCTGCGCGGCGAGCAGGGCCACCAGGCCAAGGAGTTCCGCAAGCTGCTCGCGTACCTGAAGCTCGAGAAACCCTTCGACGTGATCGTGCTGCCGACGTCGCTGCTCGCCTCGCTCGCTGCGCCGCTGCGGCGCGAGCTGCGGCGGCCGGTCGTCTGCACGCTCTCCGGCGAGGACCTGTTCCTCGAGGGGCTGCCGCTGCCTCATCGCAAGCAGTCGAAGGCGCTCATCGCCGAAGCCGCGCCCGCCGTCCACAGCTTCATCGCGACGAGCGAGTACTACGCCGACTTCATGGCCGGCTACCTCGGGCTGCCGCGGCGGCAGATCGCGGTCGCCCCGCTCGGGATCCACTTCGACGGGCTCGAGCCCGCCGCGTCGGCGAGCCCCGATCGGCCCCTCACGATCGGCTACATGGCGCGCATCGCCCCGGAGAAGGGGCTGCACCTGCTGGCCTCGGCCTACATCCGGCTGCGCCGCGAGCTGGGGCTCGAGAACGCTCGGCTGGAAGCGGCCGGCTATCTGGCGCCCGAGCACCGCGACCTACCTCGACGGCGTCAGCAAGGCGCTCGCCGCCGTCGGGCTCGAGGGAGAGTTCCGCTGCCACGAGACGATCGACCGGCCGCGCAAGCTCGCGTTCCTCCAGGGCCTCGACCTGCTCTCGGTCCCGAGCCCGTACGCCGAGCCGAAGGGGCTCTACCTGCTCGAGGCGCTCGCCTGCGGCGTGCCGGTGGTCGAGCCGCGCCACGGCGCCTTCCCGGAAACGATCGAGAAGACGGGCGGCGGCGTGCTGTTCACTCCGGGGGATGTCGGCGATCTCGCCGCGCGGCTGCTCGAGCTCGCGAAGGATCCCGCGCGGCGGCGCGAGCTGGGCCGGCGCGGCAGCGAGAACGTGCGCCGCCACTACTCCGCCGCGCGCATGGCGGAGCGCACGCTCGAGATCTGCGCCGAGGCGCAGGCCGCGTTCGGGGCCGCCTGATGCTGAAAGCCACGGGCGTCTCGAAGGCGTACGACACCCCGCGCGGGCCGCTGCCGGTGCTCGAGGACGTCGACGTCGCGCTCGCGGCGGGCGAGTCGCTCTGCGTCGTCGGTCCGTCCGGCAGCGGCAAGAGCACGCTGCTCTACATCCTCGGCACGCTCGAGCGGCCGACGCGCGGCGAGGTGCGGCTCGACGGACGCGACGTCCACGCGCTGCCGGAGACCGAGCTCGCGGCCTTCCGCAACCGCGAGATCGGCTTCGTGTTCCAGGACCATTTCCTGCTGCCGCAGCTGAGCGTGCTCGAGAACGTGCTGGCGCCGACGCTCGTCGCGGCCGCGAAGGACGACTACGCCGCGCGTGCGCGCACGCTCTTGGAGCGGGTCGGCCTCGGCGACCGGCTGGCGCACCGGCCGGCCGAGCTGTCGGGCGGCGAGCGGCAGCGCACGGCGCTCGCGCGCGCGCTCGTGATGCGGCCGCGCGTGCTGCTGTGCGACGAGCCCACCGGCAACCTCGACGCCGACTCGGCGCGCGTGGTGGCGGACCTGATCCTCGAGCTCCACCGCGCGGAGCCGAGCGTGCTGGTGCTGGTGACGCACAGCGCCGAGCTCGCGGCTCGCCTGCCGCAGCGCCGCCGCATGGTCGGGCGGCGGCTCGAGCCCGCCTGATGCGGCTGCGGACGCTGGTTCTCCGCAGCCTCGCCCACCATCGCGCGACGAACGCCGCGGTCGTGCTCGGGGTCGCCGTGGCGGTCGCGGTGCTGGCGGGCGCGCTGCTCGTCGGCCACTCGGTGCGCGCGAGCCTGCGGGCGCTCGCCCTGGCGCGCATCGGAAAGGCCGACGTGGCGGTCGTCGGCACGCGCCCCTTCGCGGCGTCCCTCTCCGAGCGGCTCGCGTCGCCGGCGCGCGCCACGGTCGCGCTGCTGTCGGTGCGCGGCGTCGTGATCGAGCCCTCCTCGGGCCGGCGCGCGTCGCCCGGTCGACGTATGGGGAGTCGACGCGAGCTTCTGGGCGTTCCACGGCATCGCCGCTCCCCCGCTCGGCGAGCGGGACGCGCTCGTGAGCCCGGCGCTCGCGGAGGAGCTCGGCGCCGCCGCGGGCGCGACGCTGCTCGTGCGCGCCGAGGCGGCGCAGGGGATTCCCGGCAGCACGCTGTTCGGCCGCCGCGACGATCCCGGACGGGCGCTGCGGCTGCGCATGAGCGGCGTGCAGCCGGCCGCGGCGCTCGGCGAGTTCTCGCTTTTCCCGCGGCAGGACGAGGCGCGCGTGCTGTTCGTGCCGGTCGCGACGCTGCAGGGCGCCTTCGGCCAGGCCGGCCGCGTCAACCTGGTGCTCGCACGAGGCGACGGCGCCGCGGCGGTCGCCGCCGATCTGGCACGGAGCGCCAGCCTCGAGGACCTCGGGCTGCGCCTGCGCGAGGTCGAGCCCGGCCGCTCGTGGTCGCTCGAGAGCGACGACGCGCTCCTCGCCGATCCCGTCGTCACGGCCGCGCGCGAGGCCGCCGCGCGCGCCGGGCTCGCCTCCTCCGCGTCGCTCGTCTATCTCGCGAACGAGCTGCGCGTCCGCGACCATGCCGTGCCCTACTCGCTCGTGGCCGCGGTCGACGAGCCGTCGTGGCGGGCGATCGCCTGCGGCGGCCGCCTCCTGCGGCGATGCGGCCGGAGCGCCGGGCTCGACGCCGATCGTGCTCAACGAGTGGACGGCCCGCGAGCTCGGCGCCCGGGTCGGCGACACGCTCTCGCTCGCGTACTACCTCTGGCACGAGGAGGGCAGCCTCGAGACGCGAAACGCCGAGTTTCGCGTGCAGGCCGTCGTCCCGATCGCCGGCGCCGCCGCCGACCGCGAGCTCGTGCCCGACTACCCGGGCATCACGAAGGCAGACGCGCCTCGCCGACTGGGACCCGCCGTTCGAGGTCGACCTGTCGCGCGTGCGGCCGCAGGACGAGGCCTACTGGCAGCAGTACCGCACGACGCCGAAGGCGTGGCTGCCGCTCGCCGCGGGTCAGTCGCTCTGGGGACACCGGCTGGGCCGCACGACGTCGCTCCGGCTCACGCGCGTCGACGCCTCGGCAGCCGCAGTCGATCCCGCGGCATACGCTCGCGATCTCGCCGCGCGGCTCGACCCCGCCTCACGCGGCCTCGCCGCCTCGGACGTCCGCGCCCGCGCGCTCGAGGCCGCACGCGGAGCGACCGACTTCGGCCAGTACTTCGTCTACTTCAGCTTCTTCCTGGTGGTGGCCGCGCTGCTCCTGGCGGGGCTCTTCTTCCGCTACGGCCTCGAGCAGCGGCTCGGCGAGCTCGGGGTGCTGCGGGCGGTCGGCTTCACCGAGGCGCGACTGCGCCTCGTGTTCCTCGCCGAGGCGGCGCTGCTCGCGGCAGCGGGCGCGCTCGCCGGGATGGCCGGCGCCGTCGGCTACGCGTGGCTGATGATGCTCGGGCTGCGCACCGTCTGGCTGGGCGCGGTGGGCACGCGCTCGCTCGCGCTCGCCGTGGGAGGCGGCGAGCTCGCGACGGGCGCGCTCGCGGGGATCGCCGCGGCGCTCGTTTCGGTCGTGCTCACGCTGCGCGGCCTGCGCGGACGCTCGGTGCGCAGCCTGCTCGCGCGGGCCCCGCAGGAATGGAGCGCCGGTCGCGGCCGAAGGCGCTGCGCCTGGGCGCTCGCGCTGGGAGCGGCTGCCGCCCTCCTGCTCGGCGCGGGGCTCGTCGGGCGCATGAACGCCACGGCGGCATTCTTCGGCGCGGGCGCGCTGCTGCTGGGCTCGAGCCTGCTGCTCGTCGCCGCCCGACTCGCCGGCGAGAGGCGCCGCGCCGAGACCGGTGCTGTGGCGAGCGTTCGCGCGCTCGGGTTCCGGCAGCCGGCCTTCCGCCCCGGCCGCAGCGTGCTCGCCGTGGCGCTGGTGGCCTTCGCGGCATTCGTGATCGTCTCGGTCGGCGCGTTTCGCCACAGCGGCCCGCCGGACACGGGGCGGCAGTCCGAGAGCGGCGGATTCGCGCTGCTCGCGCGAAGCGTGCTGCCGCTCCACCACGATCCGGAGACGGCCGAGGGGCGCGCGGCGCTCGGCCTCGACGGCGCACCGGAGCTCGAGGGCGCGCGGATCGCGCGCTTCCGGCTGGCCGCGGGCGAGGACGCGAGCTGCCTCAACCTCTATCGGCCCGATCGGCCGAGCGTGATCGCGCCGACCGCGGCGTTCCTGGGCGAGCGGCGCTTCGAGTTCCAGAAGAGCCTCGCCGAGACGGCCGAGGAGAAGGCCAACCCCTGGCGCCTTCTCGAGCGCGACGCCGAGGCGGGAGCGATCCCGGTGATCGCCGACGCGAGCGCCCTCGAGTACGTGCTGCACCGCAGCGTCGGGGAGACCTTCGCGCTCGGCGACACCGGTGTCCGCGTGCGCGTCGTGGGCGCGCTGCGGCCGGGGCTGCTGCAGGGCGAGCTCGTGACGGGCGAGCGTCACTTCCTGAGCGCCTTCCCCGGCGCCGAGGGCTTCCGCTTCTTCCTGGTCGAGACGCCGCCCGGGCGCGAGTCCGCGGTACAGGCGGCGCTCGAGTCGCGCCTGGCCGACTTCGGCTTCGACGCCGAGCCGGCGGCGGCGCGGCTCGCGGCCTTCCACCGCGTCGAGAACACCTACATCGCCACCTTCCAGACGCTCGGGGCGCTCGGGCTGCTGCTCGGCACGCTCGGCATCGGCGCGGTGCTGGTGCGCAACGCCTTCGAGCAGCGCCGCGAGCTCGCGCTCCTGCGCGCGGTCGGCTACCGCGCGCGGGACATCCGGACGATGGTGCTCGCGGAGACGGCGTTCCTGCTCTTCCTCGGCCTCGCGGTCGGCGCCGGCGCGGCGCTCGTGGCGGTGCTGCCGGCGCTCGCCTCGCGCGCCACGCTGCCGTCGCTCGTCCCGGTCCTCGCGCTGCTCGTGGTCGTGGCCGTCGTGGGACTCCTCGTCTCGCGGCTCGCCGCCAGCGCCGTGCTGCGGCTGCCCGTGCTCGCCTCGCTCCGCTCGGAGTAGTCGTCGAGGCTTCGGAGTACGATGCCTGGGTTGCTTCGGAGGTCCGGATGAACCGCCGTCTCGCCTTCCTCTTTCTTGGATTCTGCGCCGGCGTTGCGTCGCCTGCGGGCGCAGCCGGACCCTCGGACGAGTGGCCGCAGTGGCGCGGACCCGCGCGCGACGGCCGCCTGAGCGGCCTCACGGCGCGCGCCAGCTGGCCCGAGACGCTGGCGCCGGGCTGGAAGCTCAAGGTCGGCGCCGGTCACTCCTCGCCGGTCGTCTCCGCCGGCCGCGTGTACGAGTTCTCGCGCGAAGGCGAAGCCGAGGTCGTGCGCGCGCTCGATCTCGGCACCGGCCGCGAGCTCTGGAAGCAGAGCTACCCGGTCGCCTACGAGATGAACCCGGCCGCCACCGGCCACGGCAAGGGCCCGAAGTCGACGCCGGTCGTCGCGGACGGCCGCCTCTTCACGCTCGGAATCACGGGCGTGCTCTCGGCCTGGGATGCCGCGAGCGGCCGCCTGTCGTGGCGCAAGACGTTCGAGACCGCCCACCGCGCGACGGCGCCCGCCTTCGGCACGGCGGCGTCGCCGGTGGTCGACGGCGACCGCCTGATCGCGTTCGTCGGCGGCGAAAACGACGGCGCGCTCGCCGCGTTCGACGTCAAGACCGGCTCCGAGCTCTGGACCTGGAAGGGCGACGGGCCCGGCTACGCCTCGCCCGTCGTCGCGACCTGGGACGGCGTGCGGCAGGTGGTGACGCAGAGCCAGAACGCGCTCGTGGGCGTCGCGGCCGACACGGGTGCCTTGCTCTGGAAGCGCGAGCTCAAGACGCCCTACGAGCAGAACTCGGTCACGCCGATCGTGAGCGCGGGGCTCGTCATCTACTCGGGCCTCGACGCGCCGCTGCACCGCGGTTCGGCCCGTGAAGAAGGGAGCGGCCTTCGCGCTCGAGACCGTCTGGACCAATCCCGACGTCGCGAGCTACCTCTCGACGCCGGTGCTCGAGGGTGGAAGGCTCTACGGCCTGTCGCACAAGAAGAAGGGCCAGTGGTTCTGCGTCGACGCAGCGAGCGGAAAGACGCTCTGGCTGACGGACGGGCGCCAGGCCGAGAACGCCGCCATCCTGGCCGGAGCGGGCGTGCTGTTCCTGCTCGACACCGACGGCTCGCTGACGGTCGCGGCGGCCGACGCTTCGGGATGGAAGCCGCTCCGGAAGTGGAGCGTCGCGCCGTCGGCGACCTGGGCGCACCCCGTGGTGCTCGACTCCGGAGTGCTGGTGAAGGACGTGGACACGCTGGCCTTCCTTCGCATGAAATAGCGCGGGGCGGCTCGCGCCCCCGACAAACCTGATGCCGAGCAAGGAGCGACTCGCATGAACTGGCTGGTCTTCGTCCTGGGTGCCGTGCTGTCGTGGGGCGTCTACGGATCGCTGCTGCACCGGGGGCAGGTCGCGCTCGGCAGCCCGGTGAAGGCGCTGCTGTGCGTCGGCATCGCCTACTTCCTGATCGGCGTGCTGGCGCCGGTCGTGATGCTCGCGGCGCAGGGCCAGCTCGGCGGCTTCGACAGGGTCGGCGCGACGACGGCCACGATCGCGGGCGCGCTCGGCGCGCTCGGCGCGCTCTGCATCATCCTGGCGTTCCGCAGCGGCGGATCGCCGCTGATCGTGATGCCGCTCGTCTTCGGCGGCGCGCCGCTCGTCAACGTGCTGGTGACGACGCTTCAGCACCCGCCGCGCACGGCGCCGTCGCCGCTGCTCTACGTCGGCTTCCTGCTGGCAGCCGTCGGCGCGTTCATGGTGCTCTACTACAAGCCGCAGTCGTAGCCGGCGGCTGCCGCTCCGCGCACGCGGTCCACGGGCTCGATCCGGTCGGCTGCGGCGTGGAACGGCGAGGCTCAGGGCTTGCGCAGCGCGAGTGGAGGTCGACCGAGGAGGGCACGGCGCAGCGCGGACCAGCGGCTCTCGAAGACCGCCGCGAGGCTGCAGGCGCTCGCCGCCAGCACGCGCAGCGCGAGCCCGGACGTCGCCAGCGCGCTCGCGCCGACGCGTGCGTCCGCGGGCACCGCGAGCGCTTCGAGCTCGGCGGCCCACCTCTGCCAGGGCTCGTCCGGCGGGCCCACGGCCACGAGCGTGCCGGTGTAGGCCTGCCCAGCCGCGGGATCGAGAGCGCGCGCCTCGGGGGTAAGACGCACGCGCTCGAGGAACGCCAGCCGTCCGGCCACGCGCAACGCGGGTCTCGAGCTCGAGGCGCGCGAAGCTCCAGCACTCGCCGCGCGCCACCCGGCCGAGCGACCACGCGTCCCACACGACCGCGCGCCCGCCGGCCGCCAGGTCGATCTCGAGCCGCTGGTCGAGCGCCGCGCCCGGATGGGGGATCAGGTGGTCGGGCACGTACTCCAGCACCGCCGCCGCGCGCCGACGCTCGATGCCGCGTCTCGATGCGCGGCCGGCGCCCGCGCGCAGCGATAGACGCGCGTGGCGGAGGGCGTCGTGACGCAGACGTGGCGCGCCCTCCCCGAGCCGGACGACCGTCTCGAGCCGGTCGCCGCCCAGCACGCCCGCCCGTCGGGTTCAGGAGCAGCGCGAACGCCGCGCCGTCCGCCCGTCGAGGGCGAGGGGCTCCAGGAACTGCAGCGGCAGCTTGAAGCGGCGCTCGGTCGAGCACCGTCGCGGCCGTCGCGCGCGCTCGAAGCGCGAGGCGAGCCGGCCCGTCGCGGCCGACGCGCGAGCGCGGTCACGGCGCGCCCCGCGTCAGGCGCTCTCGAACAGCAGATCGCTGCCGGATCCACTCGACCGACCGCCTCCACGCCCTCGCCGGCCGCGGAGGTTCGTGAAGACGAAGGGCCGCTCGCCCCGCATGCGCCTGCGCGTCGCGCTCCATCACGGCGAGGTCGGCGCCCACGTGCGGCGCGAGGTCGATCTTGTTGATGACGAGGAGGTCGGAGCGCATGATGCCGGGCCCGCCCTTGCGCGGGATCTTCTCGCCCTCGGCCACGTCGATCACGTAGATGGTCGCGTCCACCAGCTCGGGGCTGAAGGTCGCGGCCAGGTTGTCGCCGCCGCTCTCGATGAAGAGCAGCGTCGAGCGTCGGGGAAGCGCGCGCACGAGCTCGCGGACGGCCTCGAGGTTGACCGAGGCGTCCTCGCGGATCGCGGTGTGCGGGCAGCCGCCGGTCTCCACGCCCGAGGATGCGCTCGGGCGGCAGCACGCTCGCGCGCGCAGCAGGAACTCGGCGTCCTCGCGCGTGTAGATGTCGTTCGTGATCACGGCCAGGCTCGTAGCGCGTCGCGCAGCCGCAGGCACAGCGCCTCGACGAGCGCGGTCTTGCCCGAGCCGACGGGGCCGCCGATGCCGATCTTGAGGGGCTGTCGGGATCATGAGCGGAAGAGCCGCGCGTCGAGCCGGGCGTGGCGCATGGCCGGCGACCTCGAGCGCCGGGCGTGAAGCTCCAGAGATCGTCGGGCGACGGCGCCGGCCGCCTCGGCGGCGCGAGCCGCGCGATCGCGCGGCCGCATGGCCGCGAGCACGCGCTGGCCCTCGAGCTGGCCGAGCGGCAGCAGGCGCAGGGCCGCGCCCACGAGCAGCGCCGCCGTCGGTGGAGATAGGCAGGCCGCGGCCGCCTCGCGGGCCAGCGCCGGCGCCGCCGGCCGACGAGGCCGAAGACCAGCGCGTGGTGGCCGGGCGTGCGGCCGGCGTCGACGGCGCGCGAAGAGCCGCGGACGAGCGGCGTCGCCGAGGGAGCGCGGCGGCGACGCGCAGGGTCTGCCGGCCCATCTGCCGGCTCGCCTCGCGCAGCTCGCGCGACCGGCTTCATCGCGTCGAGCGCGCCGTCGAGCGTCGAGCAGCGCCGCCGAGGTCGTCTCGGCCGGCGCGCGCAGGCGCGCCGGCGACCGCGACCGCGTCGCCCGGCCCGGCCGCGCCGCTCCAGGAGCACGCGCCAGGAACGCCTCGCAGCGCCGCGCGGTCGCGCACGCGTGCCGTCCTGGACGTAGGTCTCGAGGCCCGAAGGAGTGCGCGTAGCCGCCGGCCGGGAAGAGGCCGTCGGCGAACTGCAGCAGCGCCGAGCGAGCGGCGTCAGTGTCATGCTGCGCCGTGCGCCGCGTGCCGATGGCCGGGCCGACGAGGCCGATCGCGAGTCGCGCTGCGCAGGCGCACGCCGAGGCGGGTCGAGCAGCTGCGTCCATGGCGGTGTCGTCGGGCACGAGCAGCCGCTCGCCGTCGAGCGGCGAGCGTGAAGTGCCGGTTGCCCGACCTCGAACGCCACGCGCGAGCGCCTCGTCGCGGGCGCGCGGGCGGACGGCGAGCACCGGCTCGGGCAGCGGCCTCGACCTCGAGGTACCAGTCGGGCGCCGACGTAGAGCACGGCGCCCGGCTGCGAGCACGCTGCCCGTGGGCAGCGCCAGCGCCACCTCGCGGCCGCCTGCCGTGCTGAGCCGCGCGCCGCGCTCCAGCGCCGCTCTTCCCAGCGTGAGCGCACGAGCGTGTCGCGCTCGTTGCCCGGCGAGGTCCGCCGCGCGCGCGCGGTTCGCGGTAGCGCGGTCGACGACGCAGCACGGAGTCGCCTCAGAACAGGAAGTAGCGCTGGGCCAGCGGCAGCACCCGGGCCGGCTCGCAGGTCGAGCAGCTCGCCGTCGGCGCGCACCTCGTAGGTCTCGGGATCGACCTCGATCTGGGGCAGCGCGTCGTTGTGGACCATGTCGCGTCTTGGTCGAGCCCGCGGCAGCGCTGGACCGCCGACCGCCCGTCGCGCGAGCCCGAGGCGCGCCGGCACGCCGGCGTCGAGCGCCGCCGCGAGACGAAGGTCAGCGACGTCGACGCGCCCGCGCGGCCGAAGGCGCCGAACATCGGCCGGTAGAGCACCGGCTGGGGCGTGGGGATCGAGGCGTTCGGATCGCCCATGGCCGCCCAGGCGATGAAGCCGCCCTTGACCACCAGCTCCGGCTTGACGCCGAAGAAGGCGGGCTTCCAGAGCACGAGGTCGGCGAGCTTGCCGCGCCTCGACCGACCCGACCTCGTGGGCGATGCCGTGGGCGATCGCCGGGTTGATCGTGTACTTGGCCACGTAGCGCCGGGCCCGGCAGGTTGTCGTTGCCCGGCCGTCTCGCCGGGCGAGCGGCGCCGCGCTGCGCGCTTCATCTTGTCGGCGGTCTGCCAGGTGCGGATGATCACCTCGCCGATGCGGCCCATGGCCTGCGAGTCGGACGACATCATGCTGATGGCGCCCGAGGTCGTGGAGCACGTCCTCGGCCGCGATCGTCTCGGCCCGGATGCGCGACTCGGCGAAGGCGACGTCCTCGGGGATCTTCGGGTTCAGGTGGTGGCAGACCATGAGCATGTCGAGGTGCTCGTCGAGCGTGTTGACGGTGAACGGCCGCGTCGGGTTGGTGGAGGAGGGCAGGCAGTTCGGCTCGCCGCAGATGCTGCATGATGTCGGGCGCGTGGCCGCCGCCCGCGCCCTCGGTGTGGTAGGTGTGGATCGTCCGGCCGGTGATGGCGCGGATCGTGTCCTCGACGAAGCCGGCCTCGTTGAGGGTGTCGGTGTGGATCGCCACCTGGACGTCGTGCTCGTCGGCGACGCGCAGCGCGCAGTCGATGGCGGCGGGCGTGGTGCCCCAGTCCTCGTGGAGCTTCAGGCCGAGGCGCCCGCCACGATCTGCTCGCGCAGCGGCTCGGGCCGGCGACGCGTTGCCCTTGCCGAGGAAGCCCGAGTTCACCGGGAAGGCCTTCGGCGGCCTCCAGCATCCGGTGGATGTTCCAGGCGCCCGGGCGTGCAGGTCGTGGCGTTCGTGCCGGTGGCGGGGCCGGTGCCGCCGCCGAGCATCGTGGTGAGCCCGGCGCGAGAGCGCCTCGTCGACCTGCTGCGGGCAGATGAAGTGGATGTGGGTGTCGATGCCGCCGGCGGTGACGATCAGGCCCTCGCCGGCGATGACCTCGGTGCCCGCGCCGACGACCAGCCCGGGGTGACGCCGTCCATGATGTCGGGGTTGCCGGCCTTGCCGACGCCGACGATGCGGCCGTCGCGGATGCCGATGTCGGCCTTGACGATGCCCAGTGGTCGAGGATGAGCGGCGTTCGTGATGACGAGGTCGAGGGCGCCGTCGGCGCGCGTGGCGCGCGGCCGACTGGCCCATGCCGTCGCGGATCACCTTGCCGCCGCCGAACTTCACCTCGTCGCCGGGCACGGTGAGGTCGTGCTCGACCTCGACGACAGGTCGGTGTCGGCGAGCCGGACGCGATCGCCGGTCGGTGGGCCCGTAGAGATCGGCGTACTGCCGGCGCGGGATGCGGAGCGTCATGGCTCACTCCAGGAAGCCGCTGCCGCGCGCGCCCGCGCGAGCAGCGGCCTCGCGCGCGGTCGCCGCCGGCCCTTGGTGAGCGCCGTTCAGCCCGTGGACCTCGCGCGCGCCCGCCGAGCGCCACCAGCGTCGACGCGCTTCTGTCGCCCGGCTCGAAGCGCACGGCCGTGCCGGCCGGGATGTTCGAGCCGCATCCCGAACGCGGCGCGCGGTCGAACCGCAGCGCCCGGTTCGACCTCGAAGAAATGGAAGTGCGAGCCGACCTGGATCGGCCGGTCGCCGGTGTTCGCGACGACCAGCTCGAGCGTGCGCGCGCCCCGCGTTCGCCACGATCTCGCCGTCGGCCAGCAGGTATTCGCCGGGGATCACGGCTGCCTCCATCCGCGCTGCCGCCTCAGCGGATCGGGTGGTGGACGGTGACGAGCTTGGTGCCGTCGGGGAAGGTCGCCTCGACCTGGACCTCCTCGAGCATCTCGGGCACGCCGTCCATGACGTCGTCGCGGGTCAGGATCGTCGATGCCGTATGCCATCAGGTCGGCCACCGACTGCGGCCGTCGCGGGCGCCCTCGAGGATCTCGGCGGTGATCAGCGCCACCGCCTCCGGGTAGTTGAGCTTCAAGCCCGCGCGCCCGGCGGCGGCGCGCCAGGTCGGCGGCGACGAAGATCAGCAGCTTCTCCTGCTCGCGCGGCGTGAGGTGCATGCCCGGATCTTAATCCGCGGAGCTTCGGGCGCGGACCGCGACCATCCGGGTCGTCGGCGGCTCATGGCACCGATCGACGCGGATATCGACGGCTATAGCCGTTGACAATATAGCCACCGTGGCTATAGTGGCCTCATGAGCCCTGCGCGCGTAGACCGGGAAGAGGTCGAGGCCCTGCTGCCGCTGCCGCCCGCGACGTTCCACATCCTGCTCGCGCTCTGCGACGACGACCGCCACGGCTACGCGATCCTGCAGGAGGTGGCGCGCAGGACGGGAGGCGAGCTGCGGCTCAGCGCCGGCACGCTCTACCGCTCGATCCAGCGCATGCTCGAGCAGGGGCTGCTCGAGGAGCGGCGCGAGCGCCCGGCGCCGGAGCAGGACGACGAGCGGCGCCGCTACTACCGGATCACGCCGTTCGGCAGCGCCGTCGCCCGCGCCGAGGCCGAGCGCCTGAACGCGCTCGTCCGGCTGGCGCGCGCGGTGGGCCTCGCGCCGGGGCGAGCCTGATGCGCCTCTACCGCGCGCTGCTGTGGCTGCTGCCGGCCTCGTTCCGCGCGGAGTACGCGCGACGAGATGGCGGCGATCCTCGACGAGCGGCGGCGCGACGCGCGACGGGCCGCTGTCGCGCGCGCTCGCCTCTGGCCGCGGCCGCCGCCGACGTCGTGGCCTGCGCGGCGCGCGTGCATCTCGACATCCTGCGGCAGGACCTGCGCTACCTCGCGCGCAGCCTGCGCCGCACGCCCGGCTTCGCGCTCACGGTCGTCGCGGTGGCGGCGCTCGGAGTCGGCGCCACGACCGCGGCCTTCTCGATCACCGACCACGTGCTGATCCGGCCGCTGCCCTTCCCCGCAGCCGGAGCGCCTCGTGCAGCTCTGGCAGACCGAGCGCCAGGAAGGCTACGGACAGGTCGAGCTGTCGCCGGCCAACTTCCTCGACTGGCAGCGCCGGAGCACGTCGTTCGAGGCGATGGGCGCCTTCTTCAAGAACAGCGTCAACCTGGTCGGCGACGGCGAGCCCGAGCGGCTCGCAGCACGCGACGGTGACGCACGAGGTCCTGCCGCTGGTCGGCGTGCGGCCGCTCCTCGGCCGGATGCTTCACGCGCGACGAGGACCTCGAGGGCGCTCCGGGCACGGCGCTGCTGAGCTACGGCCTGTGGCAGCGCCGCTTCGGCGGAGAGCCCGGCGTCGTCGGGCGCACGCTGCTGCTCGACGACGAGCCGTACCAGGTGATCGGCGTGATGCCGCGCGGGCTTCCACTTCCCGCGCCGCGAGACGCGAGCTGTGGCTGCCGATGCGGATGCCGAAGCAGGCGCTCGAGCGGCGCGACGACCTCTATCTCGAGTGTGTCGCGCGGCTGCGGCCGGGCGTCTCGCGCGAGAAGGCGCAGGCCGAGCTCGACCTGGTGGCCGCGCAGCTCGAGCGCCAGTACCCGGTCGAGAACAAGGCGGTCGGGCGCGAGCGTCGTGAGCCTGCGCGACCAGCTCTCGCGCCAGGCGCGCCTGCTGCTGCTCGCGCTCTTCGGCGCGGCGCTCGGCGTGCTGCTGATCGCCTGCACCAACCTCGCGAGCCTGCTTCCTCGCGCGCGCGCTCGAGCGGCGGCAGGAGCTCGCGGTGCGCACGGCGCTCGGCGCCGGGCGCGAGCGGCTGGCTCCGCCAGCTCCTGACCGAGAGCCTGCTGCTCGGCGGCCTCGGCGGCGCGCTCGGCGTGGCGCTGCGCCCAGGCGGCGCTGCCGCTCGTCGTGCGGCTGGTCCCGAACGCGCTGCCGATCGGCGAGCTGCCGCCGCTCGACCTGCGCGTGCTCGGCTTCGCCGGCGCTGATGACGCTCGTGACGTGCGATCGGCTTCGGGCTCGCCCCGGCCTGGCGCGGCCTCGAGCGGCCGCACCGCGGCCGGGCTGCGCGAGGGTGCGCGCGCCGGCCGGCGCGGGCCGCGAGCGCCTGCGCTCCGCGCTGGTGGTGGCGGAGGTGACGGTCGCGGTGGTGCTGCTGGTCTCGTGCGGCCTGCTGATCCGCGCGCTGCTGCGCGTGCAGGCGATCCGATCCCGGCTTCGACCCCGCGCAGCGTCGTCACGCTGCGCACCACGCTGCCGATGCCGAAGTACGAGAAGCTCGACAAGCGCGTCGCCTTCCACGCGAGCGTCCTCGAGGAGGTCCGCGCGCTGCCGGGCGTCACGAGCGCCGCCTACATCAGCTTCCTGCCGATGGTGATGACCGGCGGGATCTGGCCGATCGAGGCCGAGGGCCGCCCGATCCAGCCCGGCGAGGCGCCGCACCGCCAGCATGCGCTACGTGACTCCCGGCTACTTCGCGACGCTCGGGATCCCGCTCGTCGCCGGGCCGCGACGTGAGCGACTCGGACACCGCGGGCGCGCTGCAGGTCGCCGTCGTGAGCCGATCGTTCGTCGAGCGCTACTGGCCGGGCCAGAACGCGATCGGCCGGCGCTTCCGCTTCGGCCTGCTGGGCGGCGGCTCGATCAGCACGATCGGCGACTTCCAGAACCGCACCGATCGTCGGCGTCGTCGGCGACGTCAAGGTGCGCGGCCTCGAGCGCCGCAGCGAGCCGCAGGTGTACCTGCCGCACCGCCAGCAGCCGGAGGACGCCATGGGCTGGTACACGCCGCAGGACCTCGCGGTGCGGCACACGCGGCGAGCCGCGGCGCTGATCGTGCCGGCGCTGCGGCGGATCGTCGCGCCGCGCCGATCCCGACGCTGCCGGTGACGGACGTGCGGACGCTCGCGGCGATCGTCCTGGAGGGCCAGACCGCGCCGCGCCGCGTCCAGGTCCGGGTGCTGGCCGGCTTCGCGGCGCTCGCCGTGCTGCTCGCGGGCGTCGGGATCCACGGCCTGCTCGCCTTCGCCGTCGCGAGCCGCGTCGCGGGAGATCGGCGTCCGCCGCGCCCTGGGCGCGCGCACGCGCGACATCCTCGGCCTGGTGCTCCGTCACGGCCTGCGCGCTCGCCGCGCGTCGGCAGTCGCGCCTCGGCCTCGGCCTCGCCTAGGCCGCGGGCCGCAGCCTCGAGGCGCTCCTGGCGGGCGTCAGCCCGCGCGACCTCGGCGACCTTCGCGCCCGCCGCCGTTCTCGCGCTGGCCACCGCCCTCGCCGGCAGCCTGCTCCCGGCCTGGCGCGCGGCTCGCGTCGACCCGCTGAAGGTGATCCGCGTCGACTAGCGGCTTTCCGCGCGACGCGGTTTGACGCTCGCGCTGGGCGCCCTTAGGCTCGCAGCGTGGAGGCGAGGGCGCGGCGCGGAGACAAGGCCGAGAAGGGGCTGGTGCCGCGCCGTGCGGTGCGGACGCGCCCGCGCCTGCCGCAGGCCGAGTGGGCGGAAGCCGAGGACGAGCGGCTGCTGGACCTGCGGCTCTCCGAGCTCGAGCTGAAGATCGAGGGCAGCGACCTCGAGGAGCGCATCGCGGAGCTCGGCAAGGAGCTCGAGGCCAAGGGCCTGCAGTTCCGCCCGCACTTCTGGCTCGCGGACGAGTGGTTCTGCCCGGACGGCGTGCCCGGCATCGCGATCCCCTTCTACCTCGCCCACCCGCGGCTGCGGCGGCTCGAGCTCACGCAGATGCTCGAGATCGAGGGCGGCACCCGCGAGTGGTGCATGATGATCCTGCGCCACGAGGCCGGCCACGCGATCGAGAACGCCTACAAGCTGCGCCAGCGCCCGAAGCGGCAGGCCATCTTCGGCAAGAGCTCCGAGCCCTACCCCGACAGCTACGCGCCCAAGCCCTACAGCCGCAGCTTCGTGGTCCACCTCGACTCCTGGTACGCGCAGAGCCACCCGGACGAGGACTTCGCCGAGACCTTCGCGGTCTGGCTCACGCCCGACTCGAACTGGCGCGAGCGCTACCAGGGCTGGCCGGCGCTGCGCAAGCTCGAGTACGTGGACGCGCTGATGCGCCAGATCGCCGGGCGCGCCCCGGCGGTCACCACGCGGCGCACGCCGTTCTCGCTCGCGTCGCAGCGGCGCACGCTGCGCGTCCACTACCGCAGGAAGCGCCGGCACTACCGCGTCGACGCCCGCGACACCCACGACCGCGACCTGCGCGCGCTCTTCTCGGACGCTCCCGAGCACGCGGGGAACGCGCCGGCCGCGCCGTTCCTCACGCGCATCCGCCGGGAGGTGCGCAACCGCGTGCGGCGCTGGACGGGTGAGCGGCTCTACGTGATCGACCAGGTGCTCGGCGACATGGTGACGCGCTGCCGCGAGCTGGGGCTGCGGCTGCGCGGGGCCGAGGACGAGGCGCGGCTCGAGTTCACGACGCTGCTCACCGCGCGCACCATGACCCACCTGCAGCTCGGCCGCCACCGGGTGCCGCTGTGACGCCGCGGCGCGTGAGAGAAGCGCGCCGCAAGCTCCGAGTGCTGGCGCTCGTCCACGAGGCCCTGGTGCCGCCGGACAACGCGGACAAGCGCAAGGCGGCGCGCGCCGACTGGAAGACCGAGTACGACGTCGTCCACGCGCTGCGCGCGCTCGGCCACGAGGTGCAGGTGCTGGGGATCGGCGGCGACCTCGGCCCGCTGCGCCAGGCGATCGCCGACTGGAAGCCGCAGATCGCCTTCAACCTGGTCGAGGCGTTCGACGACGTGTCGATCTGGGACGCGAACGTGGTCGCGTACCTCGAGCTGATGAAGGTGCCCTACACCGGCTGCAACTCGCGCGGGCTGGTGCTGTCGCGCGACAAGGCGCTCGCCAAGAAGGTGCTCTCGTACCACCGGATGCCGCTCGCCGACTTCGCGGTGTTCCCGCGCGACCGCATCGTGCGGCGGCCGCGCCGGCTGCGCTATCCGCTGATCGTCAAGTCGCTCACGCTCGACGCCTCGATCGGGATCTCGCAGGCTTCGGTGGTCGAGGACGACGCGAAGCTCGAGGAGCGCGTGCACTTCATCCACGAGACGATCGGCACGGACGCGCTCGTCGAGGAGTACATCGAGGGCCGCGAGCTCTACGTCGGGATCCTCGGCGACAAGCGGCTCGAGGTGTTTCCGATCTGGGAGCTGTCGTTCGACGGCATGCCCGAGGAGTCGCGGCCGATCGCCACCGAGCGGCTCAAGTGGAGCCTCACCTACCAGCAAGAAGCACGCGATCGTGAGCGGCCCGGCGCGCGAGCTGCCCGACAAGGTGGCCGCGCGGATCCGCGAGACCTGCCGCCGCGTCTACCGCAACCTGATGCTGAGCGGCTACGCGCGCGTCGACCTGCGCCTGCGGGAGGACGGCACTCCCTGCATCCTGGAGGCGAACCCCAACCCCCAGCTCAGCGCCGACGAGGACTTCGCCCTCTCGGCGCGCGCGGCGGGCGTCGAGTACTGGTCGCTCGTGCAGCGGATCGTCGAGCTCGGCCTGCGCTTCGAGCCGTCCCAGCTCGGCTGAAGGCTGAAGGGGTCAGGTCTTGAATTGACGCATCGACGTGTCCCGAAGCTGGAAGAGCCGCGCGCGGTTCCAGGAATCGGACGCTGCGACGCGCTATTTCAAGACCTGACCCCACGGACGTCGTAGACGTACAGCGTGTCCTGCTCGCGCAGGTAGAGCTTGCCGCCCACGACGACAGGGTGCGGCCAGCTCGGCTTCTTGACGCCCGGGATCGTGAACGAGCCCCGCTCGTTGTAGCCGTCGGGCGTCGCCTCGATCAGCATCACGACGCCGTTCTGGTAGCGGAAGTAGAGGTGGCCGTCGGCGTACACGACGGCCGCCGAGCCGGTGCCGGCGTTGCGGATGTCGCCGCCCCAGGCGACCTTGCCGGTCGTGAACTCGATGCAGATCGGGAAGCCCTTGTTGTGGCCGTGGCCCGCCGTAGACGTAGTTGCCCACGAGCACCATGCCGCCGTGGTGGTTCTGGAACGTCTTGGCGGGCAGGAAGTAGATCTCGCGCGCCTGGACGCCTGGTCCGCCGACTTCGACAGCTCCAGCAGCGCCGCGCCGGTCTGGTAGCCGGTCGAAGCGAAGACCCAGTTCGCGCGCACGATCGGCGTCGAGATGTTGGCGACGTCGTTGGCCACCCGGTTGTAGCCCCACAGGAACTTGCCGTCGCTCGCGCGCACGCCCACCAGGCCGCGGCCGAGCAGCTGGACGTACTGCTTCACGCCGACGCCGTTCGAGATCACGACGGACGCGTAGCCGGCGCCGTCCTTGCCGGCGGGGCCGAGATCGGGCACGGCGCTGCGCCAGACCTCCTTGCCGGTCTCCTTGTCGAGCGCCACGAGCGCCGCAGCGGACGCGCCCGGCGTGACGATCAGGCGGTCGCCGTCCACGAGCGGCGACTCGCTCCACTTCCACATCGACATCACGCGGCCGCCGAAGTCGCGAGGGCAGGCTCCTCCGCCAGCGCTCCTTGCCGGAGGCCGTCTCGACGCCACCAGGTCGCCCTCGGTGCCCATCGCGTAGACCAGCCGCCGTCGACGGTCGGCGTGCCGCGCGGGCCGCCGTACTCGTCGCTCCAGACCGGTCCCACGCGGCTCTCCAGACGAGCGAGCCGTCCTTGGCGGCGAGCGCCAGCAGGTGCTGCGCGCCGTCCCGGTCGCCCATCGTGTAGATGCGGTCGTCCACGACGGCGACGCTGGAGAAGCCCGCGCCCATGCCGCTCGCCTTCCACGCCAGCGGCGGACCGGAGGCCGGCCACTGGCCGGCGAGCCCGGTCTCGGCCGACAGCGCGTCGCGCGACGGCCCGCGCCAGCCGGGCCAGTCGGGGCCGGCGGCGCGCAGATCGGGAAGCACGACGAGCGCGAGAGCGGTCGCGAAGGCGATACGCGGATGATGCATGTTCACTCCTTTGAACGTCGCACGACAGGCGTCCTATCGATTCTGCGAGGCGCCCAGGCGGCGTGTCGAGCGCAGCCCGCTTGACGCGGCCGCGCGCGCACGAAGGATCGACGGATTGCTCGCTTCGACGGCGCCAAGGATGAAGAACGCGCTGCTCGTCCTGGCGTCGCTCGCCCTCTATCTGCTGCACCAGGACGTCTGGTTCTGGCGCAGGCCCGCCCGCTCGTGCTTCGGCTTCCTGCCGATCGGCCTCTTCTACCACGCCCTGTTCTCCGTGCCCGCGTCGCTCTTGATGCCGCTGCTGGTGAGGCACGCCTGGCCCGCCCACCTCGAGCGCGAGGCCGACGCCCGCGACGAACGGCACCGCCGCCGTGATCCCCGCGCCATCGTCTTCGCCTACCTGGCGCGTCGTCGTCTACATCGGCGTCTTCGCCTTCCGCCACGCGCACGGCAGCAAGGAGGTGGAGGACTACTTCCTCGCCGAGCCGCTCGCTCGGCCCGTTCGTGTTCCTGATGTCGCTGTTCGGCACGAACATGACGGCGTTCGCGATCCTGGGCTCCTCCGGCCACGCGTTCGCCAACGGGATCGTGACCTTCGGCCTGATGGCCTCGTCGTCGGCCCTCGTCATCCCGCTCACGCTCTTGCTGATCGGCACGCGGGTCTGGGCGCTGGGCAAGCGGCACGGCTTCATCACGCCCGGTGCAGCTCTTCCGCGACCGCTGGGAGTACGAGCCACATCGGCACCGTGATCTTCGCGGTGCAGGCGGTGCTGCTGGTGCCGTACGTGATCATCGGCGTGATGGGCGGCGGCACCACGCTCGGCGGCCGTCAGCGGCGGCCGCGTGCCCTACTGGCTGGGCGGCGCGCTCGTGGCGCTGGTGGTGATGAGCTACGTCTTCTTCGGCGGCATGCGCGGCACCGCCTGGGTCAACACCTTCCAGACCATGCTGTTCCTGGTCTTCGGCGCGGTGGCGGTGCTCGGTGATCGGCTGGGGCATGGGCGGCTTCCGCGCGCGCCGCGGAGGCGCTGCTGGCCTCGCCGCAGGCGTCCCTGCTCACGCGCGAGCGCATCTCGCCGCTCTACTTCTTCAGCTACACCTTCATCCCGCTCTCGGCGATCGCATTCCCGCACATCACGATCTTCTGCCTGACCGCCCGGCGCATGGCGCAGTTCAAGAAGACCGTCATCTTCTACCCGATCTGCATCTGGCGATCTGGCTGCCCTGCGTGTTCCTGGGCGTGATGGCCAACCGCGGCGGCCGACGTGCCCGAGATCCAGGCCAAGCTGGAGGCGCGCGCGCGTGCTGGCCACCCAGGCCGCCAGCTCGACGCCCGAGGAGCGCGACGCGCTGCGCGCGCAGGCGACGGGCGACGACGTGCTGCTGCTGCTGCTCGACCACTACGCGCCGGCTCTGGCTGGCCGGCCTGCTGGGCGCGGGCATCATGGCCGCGGTGATGGCCACCGACTCGCAGATCCTGGCGCTCTCCACGATGTTCACGGAGGACGTGTTCGCGCACTACGGGGGCAAGGCGCGCTTCGGCGAGGCGGCGCAGGTGAAGACGGGCCGGCGTTCGTGATCGTCTTGACCGTCGTCGCCTACGCTGATCGCGCTGCGCGCGCCGGAGAGCATCTTCGCGCTGGCCATCCAGTACGCCTTCACCGGCTACGCCGCGCTCGTCGCCGCTGCTGGTCGCGGCGCTGTTCTGGCGCGGCAGCACGAAGTGGGGCGCCCTGGCCGTCGACGCTCTGGGTGGCCGCGGCGTGGCGGGCGTCGCCGCGTTCCAGGCCAGCGGTGCCGGCCCCGCCGCCCGGGCCGCCGACGTGGTCGTCTGGCGCTCGCGCGGCCTGGACGTGCTCGCGCGCACGGCCGGCGGCACGGCCGTCCTCGGCTTCATGCCGGTGGTGCCGATGGTGCTGGTCTCGGCGCTGCTGATGGTGGTGGTCTCGCTGCTCACGCCCAGGCCGAGCGCCGCCACGCTCGCGCGCTACTTCGCGGACTGACGGCCGCGGACGCGGCGCTCAGTCCCGGGCCAGGGCGGCGCGCAGCTCGACGTCGCCGACGCGCACCACGTCCCCGTCCGCGAGTGGCGTGAGCTTGTCCACCAGCTTGCCGTTCAGGCGCGTACCGTTGAGGCCGCCCTCGTGCCGCAGGTAGGCGGACTTGCGGTCGTCGCTCAGGATCACGGCCGCGTGCCGGCGGGAGACCGTCGGATGGTCGACGCGCAGCGGCGCCTCCGGCGAGCGGCCGAGCACGTGCTCGCCGGACGCGGACACGACGAGCGACAGGGTCTCTGACGTGAGGCGGATCTCGCGGATCGCACGCGCCACCGGCGCGGGGGCGTCGCGTCTGCCGCCGCCTTCGGCGGACTGGGCTTCCGGTCGGGAGTCGGAGCCGTCGCGACGGGCGCCTTCGGCGCGGCGGCGCGGGCGGCGGGGCCGGCGCTACGGCCTTCGCCTGAGGTGACGGCGCCGGCGGGGCAGGCTTGGCTGGCGGCGCGGGGAGACTGCACCGGCGGCGGTACGGTCTTCGCTAGCGGTGACGCCGCGGGGCGGCCGACCACGGGGGACTTTCGCGTCACTCCGTCGGCGCTCGCCGCGCGCGCCGCGTCCTCCTCGCGCAGGCGCTGCCGGAACGCCTCGACGCGGTCGCGCTCTTCGCCGGTCAGCAGCATGCGCGTCTTCCATTCCGCGGAGAAGCGCTGCCGCTCGCCGCGCGCTTCGCGCGCGAGCGTCTCGCTGTGCCGGCCCGAGCGGGCCGGCACCGGACCCATCTCCATCTCCACCCGGAACGACTCGGTGCCGCCGAGGCGGACCACGTCCCCCGCCTTCAGGAAGGCGCTCTGCACGCGCACGTCGTTGACGAAGCGTGCCGTTCGGCGGAGCCCAGGTCCTCGAGCAGGAGCTGGTCGCGCGTCCGCTCGATGCGCGCGTGGACCTTCGAGACCGCCGCCGCCTCCGCCACCACGTTGCAGGAGGGCGCGCGGCCGAGCGTCACCTCGCCCACGGCGATCTCGTGGGCGGTCGCGTCCGCGGCCCTGCTCGACGAGCGATGCGCGCGCAGGATCGCCAGGACGCTTCGCGGGCGCGCGGCCGCCGCCTCGCTCGTCACGAACACGAGGTCCAGCTCCTTGCCCAGCGTGACCACGTCGAGGTGCCGCAGCTGTCTCTCGCGTCACCGCCTGGCCGTTCAGGAACGTGCCGTTCGTGCTCTTCAGGTCCTCGAGCCAGTGGCTCTTGCCGTCCCAGGCGACGCGCGCGTGACGGCGCGAGACGCCCTCGACGGGCACCGCCACCGCCAGGCCTGGTCGCGGCCGAGACCGCCTCGTCCTCCGAGCTCGAAGGAGAGCGTCACGCCGGCTGCGCATGCGGCAGACGCAGCTCGGCCGCTCATGGCAGAGGCCTGCGGGTGGTAGCGGTGGCAGGACGGGCAGTCCGGCACGCACCGCGCGCGGGCCGTGGCACTCGCGGCAGCTCTCGACGCCCCGGAAGTTCAGGTCGCTCGAGCTGCCTTGCTCTTCTCCACTCCCGCGTGGCAGCGCGCGCACTCGGCCTGCAGCAGGTGCGGGGCGTGGACGAAGGTGGCGCGCACGAGCACGCGGCCGCGCGCCGGGAGCCGGCAGCGATCGCGGCGTCCGTCCACGACGTGGCACTTCCGGCAGGCGGCGCTGAGCACGCTCCAGCGCCTCGCGCCGTGCGCCCTCGCTCGCCTCGTCGAGCGGCGGCGCCGACGGCGCGTCTCGTCGAGTGCCGCGAGCCGCTGGCGCGTCTCGGCGAGCGCGTCCGGAGCGCGCTCTGCTCCGCGCCAGCAGCGCCGCCGCGGGCGGGCGCTACCCCGCGCCGCGCAGCGCCATCTCGTCGCGCACCCGCCGCGCTCGGCCCGCCGCTGGTCGCGCACGCGGGTCAGCATCTCGACCCCGCGCTCGCCCGGCGCGAGCGCGAGCAGCCGGCGCCGCAGGTCCTCGGCCCGCGGCCTGAGCGCCGGGTCGGCCGCCTCGACCGCGTCGAGCAGCGCCAGGAGCTCCCTCCGCCGCGCCTCGTGCCTCGGCCGCGGGCAGCGACGCGGCTGTCGGCCGCCGGCCTTCAGGCGGCCCGGCCAGCGCCGCGAGCGACTGCGCGTCCGCGCGCCGGCTGCCGCGTCGCCCGTCGCGGCCGCCGCCGCGGCAGCACCTCGTCGAGACGGTCGAGCCCGGCGGCGGGTCGACGCCGCCTTCGCCTGGGCGGCGATGCGCGCTTCGAGCCCCTTGATCTCCGCCGTCGAGCGCGGCCTCCCGGGCCTGCGAGCGCCTCCGGTCGAGCCCGGCCAGGGGCGCCGAGAGGGCCAGCCGGCGCGCGAGCTGGCTCTCCCGCGCCGAGCAGCGCGCCGCGCTCGGCGGCGAAGCCCTCGGGATCCAGCTCGCGCCGCAGCTTGCGGAGGTTGACGAGCGACCCAGTCGTCCCTGTGGCGCAGCGACCGTCTTCGTGATCCGGCCGCGGCTCGTCTCGAACTCCTCGAGCCGGAAGTTGACCTGCCCCGCGGCCGCGAGCGCCTCCGGGGCGACAGCACGTCCTCGTGCGGGATCGGCTCCACCAGTGCCCACCGAGCCGTCCTTCGCGTGGCAGGAGGCGCAGTGGCGGTCGAAGGAGATCGGGCTCGAGGTCGCGGCCCGCGCCGGCGGGCTCGTGGCACCTGAGGCAGGCTGTCCTTCTCCGCGACGTCCCTGCTTGGCGAGCTCGCGCCATGTGGCGCTCGTGGGGGAACTGGATCCCGGGCGTCTCGCAGGCGACTTCTCGCGCAGCACCGCGAACTCCGGGTGCGCCGCGAAGCTGCGGAAGTGGCAGGCGCTGCACTGGCCCTCGTCGACCGCGGCGAGGCGGCGCGCCGCGGCCCCGGTGGTCGACGTGGCAGCGCGCGCAGTCGA
Source organism: uncultured Acidobacteriota bacterium (assembly GCA_963744315.1). Lineage (GTDB taxonomy): Bacteria > Acidobacteriota > Vicinamibacteria > Fen-336 > Fen-336 > DATBSL01. Next base: position 46,347 of record CAVUTB010000004.1, on the reverse strand, counting down.
CCTTCGGGCGCCGCCGCGGCCTTCTGCGCGATCGCCGCTGCCGAAGAGCACGTGGGCCGCGTTGGTGAGCCGCCCGCCGCCCGCCGGGTCGTGGCAGCGCTGGCAGCGCGGCGTCGGCGACGCCCGCGCGCGGCGTGTGGCACTCCTCGCAGCGGCTCTCGAAGTTCGCGTGCGCGCTCGATCACCGCGCCCGGAGCCACGGCGCCGCGCCAGCCGATCGCGTGGAGCGCGAGCAGCAGCGCGAGGAGCGCCCCGCGCCGAGGACCAGCGCGGGCCCGAGGAACGCCCACTTCGGGCGCAGCGGCGGGTAGTGCGCGCTGCGGCCCGGCGTGCCCCAGCTCACCCCGCGCGCCATCAGTACCAGAGCCAGGCGAAGACGTGGACCACGAGCAGGCCCATCAGCAGGCCCGGCGGGCGGCACGTGCAGCCACAGCCAGCCGCGCAGGACGCCCTGCAGGCTGTAGCTGCGCGTCCAGCTCCAGCTTCTCCGTGTAGATGCTCATCGAGGTCCTCGACCTTCTCCTTCTCCTCCGGCGTCCACGAACGCGCGCCATGCGCCGGAACGGCTCGAGGGCGCCGCTCGCGGCCGCCCCGCACGTCGAGGAGGTAGCGCCCAGGACGGGCGCTGCAGCCGCGCAGGCCGGTCGCGCACCTCCTGGCGGTAGAAGCGCTCGAGCACGTCGCGCGGCGTCGGCCACGAGCGCGTCCGCCTCGCCGAGCAGCTGCTCCACCAGCGCCGGGATGCGCTCGTAGAGCGCCTCGACCTGCAGGCCCTCGGCCAGCGCCGCGGGGATCCACTTCTGCAGCCACACGCCCAGGAGCCCGGTGCGCGTGGTCCACGCGGAGAGCAGCAGCAGCCACCAGCCGAGCGCGCCCTCGGGCCAGCGCGAAGCCCGGCGTGGAGCAGCACGGCCAGCGAAGGCCAACGACCCCGAGGTAGACGTGGGCCTGGAGCCAGCGCTGAGCGCGTTGCCGAGCGGCCGCGCGCGCGGGCCGGCGCGCGGGGTAGGCCATCTCGAAGACGAAGACGCAGCGCGGCCAGGATGCCGAAGGCGAGCCCGAGCCCGCGCTTGGGGCTCCAGGCGCCAGCGCCACGACGACCAGCAGGAACAGCGAGAAGGCGACCGCCGGACGCGGCGAGGGTCGCGTGCAGGTTGCGCGGGACCTTGGGCCGCAGGACCTGGGCGAGGCTCACACGCTCGGCCTCACTGTCACGGTGGCGACCACCCGCTCCATGTCCTTGAAGGAGATGCGCACCGCCGAGCCGTGCGGGCACATCTGCACGCAGGCCGGGCCCTCGGCGCGCCCGAAGCACAGGTCGCACTTGGTCGCCAGCTCCACGGGCTTGCCGTCGGGGCGCTTCTCCTCCTGCTCGACCATCACGATGTTGCCCCACGGGCAGCGCTTGGCGCAGTTGCCGCAGCCGATGCAGGTCGGCGGGGTCGATCTGTGACCTCGAGCGTGCCCGACTCGCGCGCGTGATCGCGCCGGTCGGGCAGTCCATCATGCAGACGGGGTCGGTGCACTGGTAGCAGGCGGTGGGCACCAGCCAGTTGCGGTACTTGCTGGCCCTCGCGGATGAAGCGCGGCTCGCCGCCGTGGGCGTCGGCGCAGCCGCGCACGCACTCGTCGCAGCGCGTGCAGGTGGCGAGGTCGATCAGCAGCACGCTCTCGCCGTGGATCAGGCCGGTGTCCATGGCCATCTGCAGGTACTCGGACGAGACCGGGCTCTGCGCAGCGCCGCCCCGCGCGCTTCAGGCGCGCGACGCATCTCGGCCCACAGCTGCTCCTCGATCGGCGGGTGCGCCGCGAGCACTCGCTGGAAGTCCTCGCGCGCGATCTTCACCAGCTCCACGTGCTCGAGCGCCTGCAGGCGTGAAGGGCCAGGTCTCGTCGAGGAGCAGCGCGGCCTCGCCCGCGAAGTCGCCGGTGCGCAGGTAGGTGACCGCGAGGTCGGAGGTGCCCGCCGCGCACGCTCACCTTCACGTAGCCGCCGCGCACGAGGTAGAACGCGTCGGCGCGGCGTCCCCTCCTCGACGATCACCTGCCCGGGCTCGAACGAGACGAGCTCGGCCTTCTCGCGCACCGCTCGATCACGCGCCGGGTCCACGTCCGCGAACAGGCTGACGCTGCGCAGGTGGCCGGCCGAGCGTGCGCTCGCGGTAGCGGGTGTCGAGGAACTTCTTGAACTCCTTGGAGGCCGCCGTGCAGCATGCGCAGGCCCGGGCAGCCGGATCTGCAGCAGGCGGAGGTCGCCGGCGGCGCGCACGGTGGCCGAGATCGGGTAGCGCGAGAGCGCGCTGATCTCGCCGAACACCTCGCCGGCCTCGAGCACGGCGCTTGCCGCCGGGCGCGATCTCGGCGGGAAGGCGCGGAGAGGATCACGGTCCCGGGCGCGTCGGCCGCGGCCGATCATGCCCTCGGCGCCCGGCCGCGCGCCGCGCGGCGCGTGGGCGGCAGGCGCGTGCGCGCCGCCCCGCACGCGCGGCGGCGCGCGACGGCCCTCGGCGGCCGGCCGGCCGAGCACGCACCTCGGCGCTGCCCTCGACGATGTAGTAGGCCGAGTCGCCGTAGTCGCCCTCGCGCAGCACCACCTCGCCGCGCCGGTAGGTGCAGAAGTGCATGTACTTGCGCACCTTCTCGATGCACCTTCTCGCGCGCCTTCTCGGGGATGCCCGCGAAGAGCGGCAGCCCTGGAGCAGCGCCGACCTCCGCCGGCACGCAGGAGCTGCAGCCGCCGCTCGTAGCGCCGGCGCAGCTCCGTGCGGTCGGCGCTGGTGCTCACGGGCGCCTCAAGCGCCTCGAGCGCGAGGGCCAGCGCCTCGTCCTGCAGGCGCAGCAGCTCGCCGTCGGGCCCCGCGAACTCGAGCGGGCGCGACGGCGCGGCCGCGCCCGGGCTCCGCGCTCCGGCGCGGAGCAGGCGCTCCAGCAGGACCGCCGCCCGCCCGCGCGCTCCGCGATCTCGGCCGGAGCGGCGGGCGCAGCCGCGGCGACGCGGCGCGACGGCGGGGGTGGGAGTGGAAAGCGTGGCGCGGGACCGGCACGTCCTCGGCGAGCGAGAGCGGAACCGTGGTCGCCACGCGCGACGGCCGCGCGGGCGCGGCCGTCCGCCGGCGCGGCTGCCGGGTCCGGAACGTAGTCCTGCGGGCAGGGGCCGGATCGGCTGATTCCAGTCCCACGGCGCGGCCGCGGCGCTGCGCCGCGCCGGCGCCGCGGCGCGGGCTGCGCGGGTCCGCGCGCGCCGCGGCGCCGCGCCGCGGCGGCGGACAGGCGCGCGGCGGCGCGGCCCGCTCCGGCCGAGCGTCGCCGCGGCGCTCACCTGCGCGAAATCGTAGCCGCGGTTCCAGTGCACGAGCTTCTGGAGCGAGGCGCCGGCATCGAAGCGCCTCACCGGTGGGATGGCCGGCCGCCGCGAGGCGCCGGTCCGAGACGACGTGGCACTCGACGCAGACGCGCGCGATCGCGGCCGGCTTGCCGCGCAGGTCGCGCAGTCCCGGCGGCGACCGCCTTGGCGTAGGAGCCCTTCTGCTGGTGCAGGCTCGTTGTAGCCGCTCGCCGGCCCGTGGCAGCTCTCGCACGACACGCCCGCGTTCGCGTCCCCGCGGAACACCGTGGCGTGGCACTTCACGCAGGAGCCCTTGAGGTCGTAGGGGTCGACAGGCCGAGCGCCTTCGCGAAGCCTGCCGCTTTCGGTCCCGTCGAGCTGCTTCAGGGTGGCGAAGTGCGCCTTCCCCTTGAAGCGCCAGCGGCTCCTCCTTCTGCCACTTGGCCGCCTGGCGGTCGTGGTCGTGGCACTGGACGCACTTGCTCGGCCCGAGGTACGTCTGCGCGCCGCGGCTGGCCGCGGCCAGCAGCACGAGCGCCAGGCGAAGCGGCGCCGACCCCGAGGCCGTGAGGGCCGCTCCCGCGCCATTGCGGGCATTGGACCGGATCGGTCACCGGGGTGTCAAGACGACGCAGCGACCCCGGTCACAGACGAAAGCGCGGCGCTTGCGCAGCATCACTCGAGCTTGATCGCCGCCTGTGGCCGCTCTAGAGTTCGTACGGTCCGAAAGCCACGGCCCTCGGGCTCGGGAGGCCCCTCGATCCGCGACCACAGCCACAGCACGGCAGCCCTGGGCGTGCTCCTGGTCGCGGTGCGATGCTCCCGAGCTGTGGCGGCGGGGGCGCTCTCCGCGTCGCCGCTTCCGGCGCGGCCGCATCCGCCACCTCCTCCGCTGACGGCGGACGAGGCGCGCCGCGATCGTCGAGCAGGCGGCGGCCGCAGGCCCAGGCCGCGGGCCTCCCGCGCCACGATCGCGGTGACCGACGCGGAGGCCAACGTGCTCGCGCGTCTTCCGCATGGACGGCGCGCCGGCCGACGAGCCGCGTCGCCGGGCGACGCGGGCCGCGGCCTCGAGGGCCGGCGTGCTCGGCTCGGACGCGGTGGCGGTCGCCAAGGCGGCGAGCGGGCGCCCTGCTCTCGAGCGGCGGCAACGCGTTCTCCACGCGCACCGCGAGCTTCATCGTGCAGTAGCACTTCCCGCCGGGAGTCGACTTCACGCCCGGCGGTCCGCTCTTCGGCGTGCAGCTCTCGAGCCTGCCGTGCGGCGACGTGAAGCGCCCGGGCTCGCCGCTCGGGCTCGCGGGCGACCCGGGCGGCGTGCCGCTCTACCGCGACGGCCTCGTGGTCGGGCGGCGTCGGGCGTGGAGGGGACGGCGTCTACGGCATCGACAACGATCCCGCCGACGTCGACGCGCCGCCCGAGGAGAGCGCCGCGCTCGCCGGGGCCGCGCGGCTTCGAGGCGCCGGCGCTCGATCCGCGCCGAGCGAGATCCTGGCCGACGGCATCCGCCTGCCGTACGCGAACGCGAGCGGCCGCGCCGGCCGGAAGCGGGGCCGGCAGCGGGACCTGGCTCGTCCTGCGCGAGACCGCCGCCGCCGTCGAGCCTCGTCGCCGGCCACCGTGGGCGGCGTCGCGGGGCGCGCCGACCCGCGCTTCCCGATCGCGCGCCGGCGCGCGTCCTCACGCGCGGCGGACGTGGCCGCGATCCTCGACCCAGGCGGCGCGCCAGTCGGCGCGCACGCGGGCCGCGATCCGCCAGCCGCTCGGCTCGCACGCGCGCGTCTCGATCGCCGTGGTGGACCTCGACGGGCGCGTGCTCGGCTTCTTCCAGAACGCGGGACGCGCCCAACTTCGGCATCGACGTGTCGGTGCAGAAGGCGCGCACCGCCGCGCTTCTTCAGCAGCGCCGAGCGCGGGCGCCGAGCTGCGCGCGCCGGCCTCGGCGTCTACCTGCGAGCGACGTGCCGCTCGACGGCAGCGTCGCCTACACGCTCGCGCGCCGTCGGCTTCCTGGCCCAGCCCTTCTTCCCGCCCGGCATCGGCGGCACCGACTCCGGGCCGTTCTCGCTGCCGATCGACGAGTGGAGCCCCTTCAACACCGGCCTGCAGCTCGACCTCGCTCGAACCTCGGCGGGCCACGGGCTCGCTGCACCGCGATCGCCCGGCCTGCCCAACGGCATCACGATCTTCCCGGGCGGCATCCCGCTCTACAAGGACGGCCGGCTCGCCGGCGCGATCGGCGTCAGCGGCGACGGCGTCGACCAGGACGACCTGATCGCCGCCGCCGGCGGCGCCGGCTTCGAGGTCCCCGCCGAGAGGCGCTCCGACCAGCTCGTGGTGCGCGGCGTGCGGCTGCCGTGGGTGAAGTTCCCGCGGCACCCGGAGCTGTGAGCGCCGATGCGGCGGCGGATCGCGGGATCGCTCGCGCTCGCTCTCCTCGTCTTCGCGGCACTCGCGGCGGCCGACGAGGTGCTGGTCCTGAAGGACGGGCGCCGGATCCCGGTCACCCGGCTCGCCCGGCGCGACGGGCAGGTCGTCTTCCAGACCACGCGCGGCGAGGTCTTCTCGGTGCCGGAGGACCGACGTCGTGTCGCCGCCCGCTCGACGTCGATCCGCCGGCCGACCGACAGGCACAGCTCGCTGGTCCTGAAGGACGGGCGGAGGCATCCAGGTGACGCGGCTCGCGCGCCGCGGCGGGCATCGTGCTCTTCACGACCACGCGGAACGAGGCGTTCTCGGTCCCCGAGGACCAGGTCGCCTCGCCGCCGCTCGACACGATCCCGAGCCTCGACGCGCCCGCGCCGACGCCGAGCGCCCCGACGCCGGCGCCGCAAACGGTCGAGCCCGAGCCCGCTCCGCCTGCCCGCGCCGGCTCCCGCGCCAGTGCCCGCAGGCCGCCGCCCGCGGCGCCGCGCCCCGCGTCGGGCGAGCCCGAGTTCGTGCCCTTGCCCGACCGCTGGTCGATCGCCTACCCGGACAGCCCGCGCCTCGTGAAGGGCCGGCCGCTCGACCCCTACAACCAGAACGTGCTGAAGGGCGACAGGCCCGTCATCGGGACTCCGTGTTCCTCGTGCTCGACCGGCGACGCTCGACGCTGCCGCTCGAGCTCCGCGCGGCTGCCGGTCGGCAGCGGCGTGAGCACCGCCGACCCCGGCAGCCTCGAGTTCTTCGGCAGCGGCGCGCCAGCTCTTCACGACGCCGCGGGCGCTTCGTCTCGGCCGAGCTGTTCCAGGGCCAGACCGCGTTCCGGCCCAAGACGCTGGGCGCTCAAGGCCACGGGCGCCTTCAACCTGAACTACCTGCGCGCTGCGAGGAGCAGAACCTCGTGACCTCGACGTGCGCGAGGGGCGAACGCGCCGGCGCGAGGACGTGGCGCTCGAGGAGGCCTTCGGCGAGCTGAAGCTCGCGGACCTCTCGCCGGCCTACGACTTCGTCTCGCTGCGGGCGGGCATCCAGCCCTTCGTCTCGGACTTCCGCGGCTTCGTGTTCAGCGACCACGAACCTCGGGCGCGCGGCTCTTCGGCAACGCCGCCGCAACCGCTGGCAGTACAACGCTGGCCTTCTTCGACCTGCTCGAGAAGGAGACCAACAGCGAGCTCAACACCTTCGAGAGGCGCGAGCAGCAGGTGGTGGTCGCGAACGTGTACCGCCAGGACTTCCTGGCCCGCGGCTACACGCTCTCGCTGAGCTACCACTGGAGCCAGGACGCACGACGAGCGTGCACTACGACGCGAACGACTTCCTGGTGCGGCCCGCCAAGATCGGCAGCGTGCGCCGCACGAGGTGGAGGCGCACTACGTCGGCTTCGCCGGCGACGGCCACCTCGGCCGGATCAACCTCGTCGCACGCCTTCTACTGGGTGTTCGGCACGCGACGCGCACCAGCCGATCGAAGGCCGCGCAGGTCGACGTCGAGCGCGCAGCTGGCGGCGCTCGAGCTGTCGGTCGACCGCGACTGGGCGCGCGTCCAGGCTCAGCGGGTTCTTCGCCTCGCGGCGACGACGACCCGCGCGACGGCAAGGGCCAGCGGCTTCGACGCGATCTACGACAACCCGAACTTCGCGGGCGGGCCGTTCAGCTTCTGGAGCCGCTCCGGCATCGCGCTCACGCAGACCGGCGTGCTGCTCAAGGCGCCGGGCAGCCTGCTGCCCAGCCTGCGCGCGAACAAGTTCGAGGGCCAGGCGAACTTCGTCAATCCCGGCCTGCTGCTCTTCGGAGCCGGGCTCGACCTCGAGCTGACGCCGAAGCTGCGCGCGAGTCCTGAACGCGAACTACCTGCGCTTCCACGAGACGGGCGCGCTCGACGCTGCTGCTGTTCCAGCCCGGCATCCGGAAGGACGATCGGCGTCGACCTCGGCGGCGGGCTGCTCTACCGGCCGCTGCTGAACGAGAACATCGTGGTCACTCGCCGGCGTCGCCGGCCTTCTCCCCGGCAACGGCTTCGACGACCTCTACTCCTCGACCTGCGGCGTGCCGGGCTGCGGCGCGCGAGCCCGAAGCTCTACAACGGCTTCGTCGCAGCTGAAGCTCACGTTCTGAGCGAGGTCCTTGGATGCAGATTCGCCCGGCGGATCGTGATCGCGCTGCTCGCTTCCGGTCGGCCTCGCCGGGCTCGCGCTCGCGCGACGCAGCGTGGCCCAGGGCTCGCCGCTCTCGAACCAGTCGCAGGAGGAGGCCGACCGCAAGAGCGCGGGCTGCCTCAGCTGCCACACGCAGACGGACGCGCAAGACGATGCACGCGTCGCCTTCCGTGCGCCTCGGCTGCACCGACTGCCACGGCGGCGACGCCGCCGTCGAAGGCCGGGGCGCGCCGGGCTCGACCGAATACGCGGACGGCCCAGCGACAAGGCCCACGTGCAGCCCGAAGAACCGCGGAGCTCCGGAAGTCGCGCGCCAACCCGGAGCGCAGCTACACCGCGCTCCTCGACGAGAGACGTCGAGTTCGTGCGCTTCGTGAACCCCGGCGACCTGCGCGCGGCGCCTCTCGCCTGCGGCCCCTGCCACCGCGAGGAGGTGCGGCAACGTCTCGAAGAGCATGATGACGCACGGCGCGATGCTCTACGGCGCCGCGCTCTACAACAACGGCGTGCTGCCCGGCAAGGACCCGATCGTCGGCGAGAGCTACGGGCCCGACGGCAAGCCGCGGATGCTGAAGACGGTGCCCGCGCCGACCGCCGGAGGAGACGCGCGACAAGGGCGTGCTGCCGCGCGCTCGTGCCGTTCCCGCGCTGGGAGCTGGGCCAGCCCGGCAACCCGTTCCGCGTGTTCGAGCGCGGCGGGCGGCGCCGGCTCGAGGTCGGCCTGCCCGATCCGTTCGAGGAGCCGGGCAAGCCCGACAAGGGCCTCTCGCCGCGCGGCCCGGGCACGCTCAACCGCACCGACCCGCTCGTCCTCGGCGCCCAGAAGACGCGCCTGCTCGACCCGATGCTGTCGCTCCTGGGCACGAACGACCACCCCGGCGACTACCGCTCGAGCGGCTGCACGCGCCTGCCACGTCGTCTACGCGAACGACCGCTCGGCCGCGAACTCCGGCCCCTACGCGGACGCGCGGCAACCGCGGGCTCTCACGCAGACGCCGACCCGACGATCCCGAAGAACGAGTCGGGCCACCCGCTGCAAGCACGTCTTCACGCGCGCGATCCCGTCCAGCCAGTGCATGACCTGCCACATGCACCCCGGCACCAACATGGTCGCGACCTACCTCGGCTACACCTGGTGGGACAACGAGGCTGGACGGGCAGGCGCATGTACCCGAAGGACGCCGAAGCACGCTCTCCGCCGCGCGAGCGGACGCGATCGAGCGCGCGCAACCCGGAGGGCGCGGCGCTCGAGGGCCTCTGGTCCGACCGCGAGCTTCCTGGCCGACGTCTCGCACGCTCAACCCGAAGCTCGAAGAACACGCAGTTCGCCGACTTCCACGGCCACGGCTGGGTCTTCCGCGCCGTCTTCAAGCAGGACCGCAAGGGCAACCTGCTCGACGCGCGGCGGCCAGCCGGTCGCCGACGACGACCCGGACAAGTTCAAGAAGGCCGTGCACCTGAAGGACATCCACCTCGAGAAGGGCATGCACTGCGTGGACTGCCACTTCAAGCAGGACAGCCACGGCGACGGCAAGCTCTACGGCGAGCCGCGCGCGGCCGTGGAGATCGACTGCGTCGACTGCCACGGCACGATCGGCGCGCGCCGCCACGCTCGTCACCAGCGGGCCCGGCCTCGCGCGGCACCGACCTCTCGCGCGCTCTCGACGCCCTTCGGCCAGCCGCGCTTCACCAGCCGCCGCGGCACGGATCACGCAGCGCAGCATGGTGACGGAAGGCGTCGAGTGGGAGGTGCCGCAGGTCGTGGACACGATCACTCCCGGGCAACCCGCGCTACAGCGAGACGTCGCGGCTCGCGAAGACGATGCAGCGGGACGGCGACGACCTGGGGCGACGCGGCCGCCGAGCCGACAGACGCTCGCGCACGCCAACTCCAGCGATGACCTGCTACGCCTGCCACTCGGCCTGGACCACGAGCTGCTTCGGCTGCCACCTGTCGATGAAGGCCAACCAGAAGAAGCCGATGCTGCACAACGAGGGCGGGGACAGCCGCAACTGGACGAGCTACAACTTCCAGACGCTGCGCGACGACATCTACTTCCTGGCCAAGGACGGCACGGTCACGAAGAACCGCATCGCCCCGGCGCGCTCCGCCTGCGCGGTCCTGGTCTCGTCGCAGAACCAGAACCGCGAGTGGATCTACTCGCAGCAGCAGACGGTCTCGTCGGCCGGCTTCTCCGGGCAGGCGTTCTCGACCTACGTGCCGCACACGGTGCGCGGCGAAGGAGACCAAGGGCTGCACGCGACTGCCACCTCGGCCGCGGCGGGCGACAACAACGCCTGGATGGCGCAGCTGCTGATGCAGGGCACGGGCTCGTCAACTTCATCGGCCGCTACGCCTACGTGGGCGAGGGCGCAGCACGGCTTCGAGGCGGTGGCGGTGACCGAGCGCGACGAGCCGCAGGCCGTGATCGGCAGCCGCCTGCACGAGCTCGCCTACCCCGACGGAGTACGCGCGCCCACGCGGCGCGCGGGCGGACGCTGCAGCGAGGCGCTACCACCACGGCGGCGACGTGCTCTCGCTCCAGCTGCGCGGCGAGTACCTGTTCGCGGCCCAGGGCACGCGGCGGGCTGCGCATCTACGACGTGGCGCAGGTCGACCACAAGGGCTTCAGCGAGCGGCATCGTCTCGGCTCCGGTCTCGCCGCTCGGGCCAGCGGCTCTACGTGGACACGAAGGACGCGACCTCGGTCGCGCTGCCCGCCACGATGACGATCGACCCCGCGCGCAAGGCGCTTCCGGCCAACGAGGAGCAGCCCGTCCACCCGCTCTACGACTACGCCTTCGTGACCGACCGCGAGGAGGGCCTGGTCGTGGTCGGCCCGCTCGCACACGGCTGCTCGACGGCGACCCGACGCAACAACTTCGTCGAGCGCGCGGCCACCTTCAACGGCGGCGGCGCGCTCGCCGGGCGCCAGCTCGCTCTGGCTCGCCGGCACGACCGGCTACGTCACGACGCCGCGCGGGCTCGTCGTGGTCGACCTCGACGACCCGCTGCAGCCGCGCGCTCGTCGCGCAGGTGGGCGCGCCGCTGCGCGCGCCGCGCGCGGTGGCCGTCCAGTTCCGCTACGCGTTCGTGCTCGACGAGCGACGGGCTCAAGGTGCGTGGACGTGACGCGTGCCCGCGGCGCCGCGCGTCGTGGCCGGCGCCGCCGTGCCGCTCGCCGGACGCGCGCGGCCTCTACCTCGCGCGCACGTACGCCTACGTCGCGGCCGGCAGCGAAGGGCCTCGCGATCGTCGACATCGAGCGGCCCGAGCAGCCCGCGCCTCGACCAGACCTTCGACGCCGGCGGCGCGATCGACGACGCGCGCGACGTCAAGATCGGCATGACCAACGGCAGCGCGTTCGCCTACGTGGCCGACGGCAAGAACGGCCTGCGCGTGGTCCAGCTCGATCTCGGCCAACGACACGCCGGGCGCCTACGGCTTCAGCCCGCGGCCGACGCCGTCGCTCGTGGCCACGTACAAGACCCACGGGCCGGCGCTCGCGCTCTCCCGCGGCCTCGACCGCGACCGCGCCGTCGACGAGACCGGCAACCAGCTCGCGCGTCTTCGGCCGCCGCGGCGCGCGGCCGCTGAACGCGCGAGGAGCAGCGGCGGCTGTACCTGCGCGACGGCAAGGTCTTCACCGTGGCCGACGTGCCGCCCGGGCCCCCGGGCGCTCGGGCTCCCCGCAACTAAGAAAGGCTTCCGGGAGGGCCGGACCGGTGCGAGAATCCGGGTAGCTCCGACAACGCGGGAGGCACCATGGCCACTCTGAAGCTGCACGTCAACGGAGTCGATCACCAGATCGAGGCCGACCCGGAGATGCCGCTCCTGTGGGCGCTCCGCGATCTGCTCGGCCTCACCGGCACCAAGTACGGCTGCGGCGAGGCGCTCTGCGGCGCGTGCACGGTGCACCTCGACGGCATGGCCGTGCGCTCGTGCCAGACGCCGGTGAGCGCCGCCGCGAAGCAGAAGATCACCACGATCGAGGGGCTCTCGGCCCACGGCGATCACCCGCTGCAGAAATCCTGGTGCGAGCTGGGCGTGCCGCAGTGCGGCTACTGCCAGCCCGGCCAGATCATGAGCGCGGCCGCGCTGCTCTCCGCCAAGCCCAAGCCCACGGACGCCGAGATCGACACGGCGCTCGGCGGCAACATCTGCCGCTGCGGGTGCTACCAGCGCATCCGCCAGGCCGTGCACGTCGCCGCCGGCCAGTCGGTCAAGGGCGGTGCGCGATGACGACCGCTGCCGCGCTCCCCGACCTCGCGCTCAGCCGTCGCTTCTTCGTGGTCGCCCTCGGCGGCGCCGTCGGCGGGCTGGTGCTGGGCCTGCGGCTCGCGCCGACCGCCGAGGCACAGGGCCAGCCGGCCTCGCCGTTCGCGCCGATCCACTTCGTGAAGATCGGCAAGGACGGCGTCGTCACGATCGTCTGCTCGCGCTCCGAGATGGGCCAGGGCATCCGCTCGTCGCTGCCGTTCGTGCTGGCCGACGAGCTGGGCGCCGACTTCGCGCGCGTCAGCATCGTCCAGGGCGACGCGGACGCGCGCTACGGCGACCAGAACACCGACGGCTCGCACAGCGTCCGCGACTTCTACGACGTGATGCGCGTGGCGGGCGCGACGGCGCGCAGCATGCTGACGTCCGCGGCAGCCGCGCGCTGGGGCGTGCCGGCCGAGCGGCTGATCGTGCACGACCACGCGGTCCACGATCCCGCGACCGGCAAGAAGGCCGGCTTCGGCGAGCTGGCCGAGGCGGCCGCTGCGCTGCCGGTGCCGGATCCCAAGAGCGTCAAGCTGCGGCCCGACGCCGAGCTCGTGAGGAGCAAGGGCCACCTGCCGCTCATCGACGGCCCCGCGTTCGTGACCGGCAAGGCGCACTACGGCGCCGACACGCGGCTTCCCGGCATGCTGACGGCCGTGATCCTGCGGCCGCCGGTGGTGGGCGGGCGCGTCAAGCGCGTCGACGACTCGAAAGCGCTCGCCGTGCCGGGCGTGCGCAAGGTCGTGCAGCTGCCCGACTGGAAGGCGCCCGCCGGCTTCCAGCCGCTCGGCGGCGTCGCCGTCGTCGCCGACCACACCTGGGCCGCGCTCCAGGGCAGGAAAGCCCTCGTGGTCGAGTGGGAGGACGGGGCGAACGCGAGCTACGACTCGGACGCCTACCGGCAGTCGCTGCGCGCGGCAGTGAACGCACCGGGCACGGTGATCCGCCAGGTGGGCGACGTGGACGCGGCGCTCGCCGGTGCTTCGAAGGTGGTGAGCGCCGAGTACCACCTCGCGCACCTCGTCCACGCGCCGATGGAGCCGCCGGCCGCGGTCGCGCGCGTCGACGCGAAGTCGTGCGAGGTGTGGGCTCCGACGCAGGACCCGCAGACCGCGCAGAAGGAGCTGGCGCAGGCGCTTTCGCTCGAGCCCGCGCAGGTGACCGTGCACGTCACCTTCCTGGGCGGCGGCTTCGGCCGCAAGTCGAAGCCCGACTTCATCCTCGAGGCGGCGCTGCTGTCGCGCGCGGTGGGCGCGCCGGTGCGCGTGCAGTGGACGCGCGAGGACGACATCCGCCACGGCTACTACCACGCCACCGGCGCCTATCGCATCGAGGCCGGCCTCGACGGCGAGCAGAAGCTCGTCGCCTGGCGCCAGCGCGTGGCGGCGCCGTCGATCGGCTCCACCTTTGACCTCAAGTCCGACCGCCTCTCGGGCTGGGAGCTGCAGACGCTCAACGACCTCCCGCTGAGCGCGGCCGCCGTGCGCATCGAGAGCTGCCCGGCCCCGGCGCACGTGCGGATCGGCTGGATGCGCTCGGTCTACGACATCAACCACTGCTTCGCCGCGCAGAGCTTCATCGGCGAGCTGGCCGCCGCGACGGGCCGCGACCCGAAGGCGGTGCTGCTCGACGTGCTCGGCCCCGCCCGCAAGCTCACGGCGCAAGAGGTCGGCATGAAGGAGCTGATGAACGCGCCCGACGGCTACACGCCCGACGTGGGCCGCCTGCGCCACGTGATCGAGCGCGTGGCGGAGCTCTCCGGCTGGGACGCGGCCCGCCGCGCCGGGCGGGCGGTCGGGATCGCGGGCTATCGCGGCTTCCTCACGTACGTCGCCGCGGTCGTCGCGGTGTCGTTCGACGCGAAGAAGCAGCTCCGGGTGGACGACGTCTGGCTCGTGGCCGATCCCGGCCGGGTGGCGAACGCGGACCGGGTGCGCTCGCAGCTCGAGGGGGCGGTCGTCTTCGGCCTGAGCCTCGCGCTCTACGGCAAGATCACGGCGAAGGCGGGCGCGATCGAGCAGGCGAACTTCGACAGCTACCCGCTGCTGCGGATCTTCGAGTCGCCACGCACGCACATCGAGCTCGTGGCGAGCCAGGCCCCGCACGCGGGCGCGGGCGAGCCGGGCGTCCCGCCGATCGCACCGGCGCTCGGCAACGCGATCTTCGCGCTCACCGGGAAGCGGCTGCGCGAGATGCCGTTCATCACGGCCTCGAGCGCTCGGGCCTAGAAGACCGAAGCGCTAGTCCTCGCGGAGCACGCGCATGGGGTCGAGGCGCGCGGCGCGCACGGCCGGCACCAGCGACGCGAGCGCAGCGGTCACGGCCACGAGCACGACGACGAAGGCGAGCGTCGAGGCGTCCGTGGCCGAGACGCCGAACAGCAGGCCCGCCATCACGCGGCGGAGCGCGAGCGCGAGAGCGATCCCTCCCGCGCAGGCGAGACCCACGACGCGGAGCCCCTGGCCCAGGAACTGGCGCACGATGTCGCCCCGCAGCGCGCCGAGCGCCATGCGCAGCCCCACCTCGCGCCTTCGCAGCCCGACGGCGTAGCTCAGCGTGCCGTAGAGCCCCACGCAGGCGAGCGACAGCGCCGAGAGCGAGAACAGCAGCAGCAGCAGCGTGAGCAGCCGCCGCATGGTGTAGGCGGCGTCGATCTGCTCGTCGAGCGTCGCGATCTCGTAGACTGACCGTTGCGGCTCGAGCTCTTTCATCTTCGCGCGCACGGCCCGCACGACCCCGAGCGGCTGGCGCTCGTCCGCAGCACGAAGTATGGCGTGGGGTTCGGGCGCGTTCAGGCAGTGGTAGACGGTCGGCGCCGGCGTCGCGGTCGATGCCCTGCTCCCGGGCGTCCGCCACCACGCCGAGGATGCGCCCGGGCTTGGAGGCGCCCTCTCGAGCCCCTGGTTCGCCGCGCTCGAGGTGCAGCCCGACGGCCGACGGGAAGTCGGACAGATAGCGGGCCACGAACGCGCGGTTCACCATCACGTCCCGGTTCAAGAGTGTGCCGCGCGGGCCGACGCTGTACCGCTCGCAGCGCTCGCCTTCGAGGAGCGGAATCCGCATCGTGGCGAAGTACTCGGGCGACACGACGCGCAGCTCGGCGACGATGCGCCGGTCGGCGTCGCTGCGGGCCTCGACGAGCCCGAAGCTCGACTCGTACTCCGTCGGCACGCCCGGCAGCACCCACCCGGTGGTGGCCGCCGCCTCGACGCCCGGCAGCGCGCGAAGCGTGTCGATCGCGCGATCGACGCGCGCGACGAGGCCCGGGTAGTCCGCCGTCTCGGCCCAGTTTCCACTCATGCGGAAGCTCAGCACGCGGCTGCGCTCGAAGCCCGGATCCACGCGCGCGAGCTCCTGGAAGCTGCGCACCAGGAGCGCTGCGCCGGCCAAGAGCGTGACCGAGAGCGCGACCTGCGCCCCTACCAGGCCCCACTGCAGCGACTGGCGCCCCGACACCTGCGTGCGGCGCGACTCCCCCGACGCCACGCCCGCGCGCTCCCGCGTGGCGCGAATCGCGGGAAGCAGGCCGCACAGCAGCGCCACCCCCAGCGTGCTCGCCGAGCAGTAGAGCGAGGATCCTGGCGTCCACGACGATCTCGTCGACGCGCGGCAGCTCGGTCCCGAGCGAGCGGAGCCCCGCCGTGGCGAAGCCGGCGACCAGGAGCCCGAGGCCGCCGCCGAGCAGCGCGAGCAGAAGCGTCTCGCCCAGAACGAGTCCCGGCGACGGCCGAGCGCGACGCGCCGAGCGACAATCGGAGCGCGATCTCCTGACGGCGCGACGGCGCCGCGGGCGAGGAAGAGCGCCGCGATGTTGGTGCAGGCGATCAGCAGCAGCACGGACACCGAGCCGAACAGCAGCCACAGCGACTGCCCCACGCCGCCCACGGCCTCCTGCTTGAGCGACGTGAGCTGGACGCCGATCTTCCGATCGGGATCCGGGAACTGCTCCGCGAGCCGAGCCTGCACGGCCGCGAGGTCCGCGCGCGCCTGGTCGAGGGTCACGCCCGCGCGCAAGCGGCCGATTCCCCTGTACCACGTGCTCTGACGCGACTGGGCGTACGGCGCGTCCACCGGCGACGGGGACCAGAGGTCCACCTCTCGGTCGGGAAACCGGAAGGAGGCGGGCATCACGCCCACGATCGCCACGGAAACGGCTCCGATGCGCACGCTGCGGCGCAGCACGTCGGGGCTCGAGCCCAGCCGACTGCGCCAGTAGCGGTCGCTGATCAGCGCCGCGGGCGGCCCTCCAAACCGGTACTCCTCGTCGCTGAAGCCGCGCCCCTGCGCGGGAGAGACGCCCCACACGTCGAGCATGCGCGGCGTGACGATGGCGCGGCGGACCTTCTCCGGAAGATCGCCGGAGGTCTCGGACACGTCCTCGATGAAGTAGCCGCTGATGGCGCTGAGGCTGGAGTTGAGCCGGTTCCACTCCTCGAGCCGTACAGGCGCGATCCCGGACTCGGAGCTCGTCTCCTGCGTCTGGACCAGCCGCACCAGCCGATCGGCGTGCGGGGAACGGCAGCGGCCGCAATAGCACCGCGTCGAGCGCGGAGAAGACGGCGGTGTTCGCGCCGATCCCGAGCGCGAGCGTCGCGATGACCGTGAGAGTGAACCCCGGAGCCCGCCCCAGGCGGCGCACGGCGTGGCGCAGGTTCCGGAGCGACGCCGTCGGCCCAGATCGCGACGTCCACGTCCCGCGTCCGCTCGGCCTGCAGGAGTGGATTGCCGAGCTGCACGCGCGCGCGGCGCGCCGCCTCTTCGGGAGAGAGCCCCGACGCCCGCAGCTCGTCGGCCCGCTCCGCCGCGTGGAACTCGAGCTCGCGCCGGATCTCCCGCTCCACCTTCCCGGCCCGCAGCACGTTCGCCAGTCTCTTGAGCCACGACATGGGCAGCCTCGCTTCACGCGTACCGCAGCACGCGCCCGACCCCCTCGGTCAGCCGATTCCAGCTCTCCTGCTCCAGCTCCAGCTGCTTCAGGCCCCTCGCGGTCAGGGAGTAGAACCGCG
Source organism: uncultured Acidobacteriota bacterium (assembly GCA_963744315.1). Taxonomy (GTDB): domain Bacteria; phylum Acidobacteriota; class Vicinamibacteria; order Fen-336; family Fen-336; genus DATBSL01. The sequence goes on along the minus strand of CAVUTB010000004.1, from coordinate 29,172 downwards.
CCTCCCGCTTCTTCTCGGTCATCCCCCACTCCGACCGCAGCCACCCCAGCTGCTCCATCCGGTGCAGCGCCGGATAGAGAGACCCCTCTTCGACGCGCAGCAGGTCCGTCGAAACGCGCTGGATGTGGGTGGTGATGGCGTACCCGTGAAGCCGCTTGTTCGACGCGAGCGTCCGGAGCACCAGCAGGGACAACGTCCCCTGCAGGATGTCGTTCTTCTGCAGAGCAGGGCTCATAGCCTAGCTATCTAGGCATAAGACGCCGGAGGCGTCAAGAAGGTTGCGCGAGCCCGATAGAATGCCGCCAGGCACCATGAGCGCGTTTCGAGAGGACCTCGCACACGCGGTGAGACGCCTGAAGCAGCGGCCCGGCTTCACGCTGGTCGCAGCGGGAACGCTCGCGGTGGGGATCGGGGGCGCCACCGCCCTCTTCAGCGTCGCGCACGCGGTGATCCTGCGGCCGCTCCCCTATGCCGAGCCGGATCGGCTGGCGCTCGTCTGGCAGAGCGACCGCGAGCGCGGCCAGCCGTTCGTCGAGATGTCCTACCCGGCGTTCCGCGACTGGCGCGCCGGCAATCCAGCCTTCGAGGACATGGCCGGCATGCCGAGCACCAACCAGTCCTGGACGCTCAGCGGCCGTGGCGAGCCGGTCGAGCTCGTGGGCCGCCTCGTCTCGTGGAGCTTCTTCGACGTCCTCGGCGTCCAGCCGGCGCTCGGCCGAACGTTCACGGCCGAGGACGACCGCCGCGGCGCGGCGCGCGTCGCCGTGCTCTCGCAGAGGCTCTGGCGCGAGCGCTTCGCAGCGGACCCGGGCATCGTCGGCCGTTCGCTCGTGCTCGACCGCGAGCCGTTCACCGTCGTCGGCGTGATGCCGGAAGGCTTCGCGTATCCCGCGGGCGTCGAGCTTTGGACGCCGCTCGTCCCCGGCGTGAGCGAGCTCGCGGAGCAGCCAGGCGTCTTCTGGATGAGCGCGCTCGGGCGCCTGAAGCCCGGCGTCACGCTCGCGCAGGCGCGGCGCGACATGGCCGCGTTCTCGTCGAGCTACAACCGCGAGACGTACCAGGCGCCCGGGATCACGGCCGTGGTGACGCCGCTCGCCGAGGCGGTGCTCGGCCCGACGCGCGAGGCGCTCCTGGCGCTGCTCGGAGGCGTCGCGCTCGTGCTGCTGGTGGCGTGCGCCAACGTCGCGGCGCTCCAGCTCGTCCAGGTGGACGAGCGCTCGTCGGAGATGGCGCTGCGGCTCGCGCTCGGGGCGAGCCCCGCGCGCCTCGGCGGCGGCCTGCTCGCCGAGAGCCTCGTGCTCGGCGTGCTGGGCGGAGGGCTCGGTGTGGTGGGAGCGCTCGCCGGCGTGCCGCTGCTCGTCGCGCTGTCGCCGCGGGAGGTGCCGCGGCTCGGCGAGGCCGCGCTCGACACGACGACGCTCGCCTTCGCGCTCGTCGTCACGCTCGCCGCCGCGGCCGCGACCGCGCTCGCGCCGATCGTGGCGGGGCGCCACCGCTCGCTGCGCGACGCGCTCCAGGGCGGCGCGCGCAGCGTGGCGGCCGGCGGCAGCCGGATGCGCACGGCGCTCGTCGCGGGCGAGGTGGCGCTGGCGCTCGTGCTGCTCGTCGGCGCCGGGCTGCTCGTGCGCAGCTTCGCGGCGCTGCGCGACGCGCCGCTCGGATTCGAGGCGACGAACGTGCTGGCCTTCGACGCCGGCGCGTCGGAGAAGCGCTACCCGCAGCTCGCGCAGCAGCGCCGCTACGTCGAGGAGCTCGTCTCGCGGGTCCAGGCGCTGCCCGGCGTCGAGTCCGCCGCGGCGGTGACGCTGCGGCCGCTATGGGGCAGCACGGTCGGCATGGACTGGCCCTTCACGGTCGAGGGCCAGTCGGAGAAGGACGCCGAGCGCAATCCCCTCCTGAACTTCGAGACGGTCACGCCCGACTACTTCCGGACGATGGGCATCCCGCTCACGCGGGGGCGCGCCTTCGACGCGCACGATCGCGACGGCCAGCCGGGAGTCGTGATCGTGAGCGACGCGCTCGCGCGCCGCTACTGGCCGGGCCAGGACCCGATCGGCAAGCGGCTCAAGATCCCGTTGCCGCCGACCGCGTACCACGACGCCTGGCTGACCGTCGTGGGGGTCGCCGGCGACGCGCGCTACCGGGAGCTCACGGCCACGCGCCTCGACCTCTACATGCCGCACCGGCAGTCGGACCACCGCCCGCACCACGTGGTCGTCCGCACGCGCGGCGAGACGACGGGCCTCTCCGCGGCGATCCTCGGCACGCTGCGCGAGCTCGATCCCGAGCAGCCGGCGCCGAGGGTCGTGGCGATGACCGACGTCGTGCACGAAGCGCTCGCCGGCCCGCGCTTCGCCGCGCGCGTCCTCACGGCCTTCGCGCTCGTGGCTCTCTCGCTCGCGGCGCTCGGGCTCTACGGCCTGATCGCCTACGCGGTCGGCCGCCGCACGCGCGAGATCGGCGTGCGCGTGACGCTCGGCGCCCGGCCGCTCGACGTCGCGCGGCTGGTCGCGCGCGAAGGGCTCCGGCCCGCCGCTCTCGGCGTGGCGCTCGGCCTCGCGGGCGCGCTCGCGGCGGCGCGCCTCGTCTCGAAGCTGCTCTTCGGCGTCGGCCCGACCGACGCCGTCACGCTCGCCTCGGCGGCCGTCCTCCTGCTGCTCGTCGCGGCGCTGGCCTCGGTGCTGCCCGCCGGGCGCGCGCTCCGCGTCCAGCCGTCGGTCACCCTGCGCGAGCCCTAGCGGCAGGTGGGCGCGAGGTCGAGCGCCGCGGTCTCCACGCGGTAGACGTCGCGCAGCCCGTTCTGCGGGCCGCGGATGCGCGCGAGCAGGGATTTGAAGCTGAGCGCGCGCTCGGGCGGCCGATCGGTGGTCGAGCGGTTGCTGGTGAAGAAAAGGAAGCGGCCGTCGGGGCTCTCTCGCGGTCCGAAGTCCCAGGCGGACGAGTTGACGTCGGCTCCAAGCGGGCGGGGAGCGCTCCAGCTCTCGCCGCAACGGTGGCTCACGTAGATGTCGTAGGAGCCGCGCGTGTCCGGGCGGCCGTTGGAGGCGAAGAGCAGCAGGCGCCCGTCGGCCGAGATCCAGGGCTCGATGTCCTCGCCGGCCGTGTTGAGGATCGGGCCCAGGTTCTCGGGAGCGGAGAAGCGATCGCCCGCGAGACGCGCGCGCCAGAGGTCGCTGGTGCCGGGCGCGCCGAGGTTCCCCGCCGCGCGCTCGGAGCCGAAGTAGAGCCAGCCGTCCGCGGTCATGTTCGGATACCACTCGAAGCCGTCGCTGCCGAGCTCCGCCACGTGCTCGGGCTCCGCCCACCCCTTCGCGGTGCGGTGGAGGCGCCAGATCTCGGTGTCGGCGCGGGCCTTGGTCGCGGGCGGAACCGGACGCGTCGAAACGAAGTAGGCCGTCTTCCCATCCGGCGCGAACGAGAGATCGCCCTCGGCCCAGCGCCCCGAGAACGGCGCGACCTGCGGCGTTCCCCAGCGCGCTGCCGGTCCACTCGACCACCGCGATCGTCCAGAAGCGGAAGTCGGGCGTGGCCTTCAGGAAGAAGACGTGCCGGCCGTCGGGCTCGAACGTGACGTGGGCGTCGTCGTCCCCGGTCGAGATCACGCCCGGCGCGAAGAGGCGCGCGCGGGGTGCCGGCCCTTCGGCCTTCCAGGGCAGGACGGCTCCGGGCGCCGCGGCCGCGAGCAGCACGGGAATCGCCACGCCCACCGCGGCCAGCGTGCGGCTGCCTCGTCCTCTGGAAGATAGGGCCATTGGGCCATGCTATGCGATCCCGCCCGCTCCACCCGTCTGGCGCGGCTCTATACTCGCGAGGAGTGAGCCGCTCCCCCGCTCCGTCGCATCAGTCGCGCGAGGTCCTGCTCGAGTCGCTGGGCCTGGCGGTCGTGGACTTCCGCTGCCGCGCCCACGTCGAGCCCGAGGGGCCGGAGGAGCCCAACCCCACCCACAGCATCGTCTTCGTGCGGCGCGGAGTGTTCCGACCGCCGTGCAGCGTCCGGAGAGCGCTCGTCGCCGACGCCAACCATGTCCTCTATTTCAACGCCGGCGAGCCGTACCGCTACGCGCATCCGCTGACCGGGCGGAGACGACTGCACGATCCTGGACCGTGGAGACCGGCCGCGCGCTCGAGCTGGTCGCGCATCACTCGCCGGCGGACGCGGGCGACGCCCCAGGCTCCCTTCAGGCGGGGCCACGCCCTGAGCGGCCCCGCAGTGTCACGGCTCCACTACGAGCTGCTCGGGCTTCTGCGCCGGCGTGACGTCGACGCGCTCCGAGCTCCCGAGGACGTCGCTCTGCGAGCTCGCCGACGCGGCGGTCGCGGCAGCCCATCAGGAGGACCCGGGACGCAGGCGGCTCTCGGTGTCGTCGGCTGCGGCCCGCAAGAGGCGACGCGACCGCGTCGAGGCCGTGACAGCTCGAGCTCAACGAACGCCTCGAAAACCCACCGAGCCTGGCCGAGCTGGCGGCTCTCTGCGACTGCTCGCCCTTCCACCTGTCGCGCGCGTTCCGCGAGGTCATAGGGCGTCGGCCTGCGCGAGTACTCGCGCCGGCTGCGGGCCCGCGCCGCCGCCGAACGCCTCGCACGCGGCGCTTCGGATCTGACGCGGCTCGCGCTGGCGCTCGGCTACGCGGATCACAGCCATTTCACCAACAGCTTCAGGCGCGAGTGGGGCCTGCCGCCGTCGCGGTTCCGCGCGCGTATCCGTCCGGCACGCTAAGCGCACCACGCCGAGCTCGGTTCCGACACTATTTGTAAGTCCCGCCTTTTCGAGTGTCGGGCTCTCTTACAGCGGAGTTTGTCCCCGCTTGGCGGAGGCCTACGCAGAAAACTCCAGGAACAAAGCCCTTAGGAGTCGTTCCGCCAACGACTGCGCCCGTGAAGCGCTTCTTGCAACGCCGCAACAGCGTCGTCGCTGTCAGAAGTTGGCTTTCCCTGAGGGAGGAAAGTATGAACTGGAAGAGCCTAGCCGTCCTGGCGCTCGGCCTCGTCGTAGGGCTGGGTGTGCCGTCCGTCCAAGCCACCCCCGTCCTCGACGCGGGCTGGACATACGATCAGATCGATGCCTCGTTCGCCGATTCGCAGCAGTCACCGTACGTTTTCAGCCTGAGCGCTCCGGCGTATTTCCGAATCACCGACCAATTCGTTGTCGGCGACACCTACCACGTGTACGACGGTGTCACATTTCTCTTCTCGACCGTCTTCAGCGGCGCGCTGACCTCGATCCTGCCGATCGGGGACGCAGCAGGCGACAGCGGCTGGACAAGCGCCGCTTACTCGCACGGCGAGTTCCTCCTCGACACCGGCTCGCATTCGCTCAGGGTCCAAGGGGATGGCGTCGGCGGGCTCTCGGCCGGCTTCTACACCCGGCTCGACACCGCCCCCGTGCCCGAGCCGACCTCGATGGGCCTCTTCGGCCTGGGTTCCCTGGCGCTCGGCTATCTCCGGCGTCGACGGCGCCTGAACTCCTAGAACAAGGTCGCGGCCTTCAGGTCGGTCCCGACGCCGGCCCGCACAAGCGGGCCGGCGTTCTCGTGTCTGGGTTCGGTGCCCGGTTACGGCATCCACGAGGTCGCCGACTACCTGCTCTGCGAGCTGAAGCGGGGCAACTTCTAGGGCAGCCTTTCCGTCAGAAGGTCGACAGCCCGATCACCGTGACGAGAGGCATCCCCACCGTGATGAAGATCGCGAGATAGATCACGCCCAGCCCGGCCAGCTTGAAGAAGGTCTTCCACCGCGATCCCCCGTAGACGCGACGCAGCGCGACCGGCAGGTAGACCACCAGCCAGGCGAGAAGACCGGCAGTAACGAGCGCTCGGAAAGAGCCCGACAGCCAGGCGTCGGTCCGACTGACGAGGAAGAGGGCCGACAGCACGAGGAAGACGAACGCGTGGTAGTAGAGCGAAAACACCAGGTGGTCCACGAAATAGCCTTCCCGCCGGTAGAACAGCTCGAGGAGCAAGGCGAAGATCGGCAGGAAGAGGAAGAACGCTCGTGGCACCGCGGCGCCCACCGCTCCCACGAAGGCCTCCGGATTCGTCTTCGCCCTGGCGACGAGCCGCTGGTACCCGGCATCGTGGATCGGCATGTGAGCGGGCAGCTCGAAAGTCACACGTGTGCCGCCCGTGGGCCTGGGCTCACCGGTCGTGAAGACATCGACCTGGGCACGATTCGGGAAGATCGAGAAGAGACCGAAGAAGACCACCGCCGAGATCAGGTACGTCCGGAGCGGCGGAACGTGGGCCACGCGGTGGCCGGCCAGATAGTCGCGGGTCACTGCGCCCGGTCGAAACAGCAGCGGCCGAAGCGTGCGCACGAGCCTCGTGTCGAGGCTGAGCGCATCGTCGATCACCTCCGAGAGGAGCTTGCGGAACGGGCGGTGCAGATCGACGGCTTGCTGTCCGCATTGCGAACAGTAGGCCCCCTCGAGCAACGCGTCGCAGTTTGCGCAGCGTGCCGGCGCCGCAGGCGTGTCGACGGCCACCCGCGCATTCTACGCGTCAGGACTCAGCGACCGACGGGCCGGATCTCGTAGCCTTCCTTGTCCTTCGTCTCGCGCACGATGCGGCGCACGTCGGCGAGCAGCTTCCTCGCGTCGTAGACGATGCCGTCCTTGATCGTGTAGCGGACTCCGCCCACGCGCACGACGTCGTTCGTGTCGCTGAGCTTCACCGCGCCCGTGCCGTAGAGCACCTTCAGGTTCTGGACCGGGTTCTCGCCGACCACCACCATGTCGGCGAGCTTGCCGGGCTCGATGCTCCCCACCTTGTCTGCCATCCCGAGCGCTTCGGCCCCTTTCAGGGTCGCCGCGCGGATCACCTCGAGCGGGTGGAAGCCCGCCTCGCGGAACAGCTCCATCTCGCGCACGAACGAGAAGCCGTAGAGGTTGAACAGGTAGCCGGAGTCGGTGCCGATGCCGACGCGGCCGCCGCGGTTCTTGTACTCGTTCACGAACCTCATCCAGAGCCGGTAGTTGTCGCGCCAGTCGACCTCGTCGTCGGTCGTCCAGTAGTAGAAGAACGAGCCGTGGTTGGTGCGGTTCGGCAGGTAGAAGCGCCAGAGCGACGGCAGCGTGTACTCGTCGTGCCACTCGGCCCGGCTCATGCGCATGAAGTCGCGCGACGTCTCGTAGGCGTGGAAGGTCGGCGAGAGCGTGAAGTCGAGCTTCAGCAGCTCCTCCATCACGGCGTTCCAGCGCGGGCTGCCGGGCGGAGCCGCCTGGCGCCAGAGCCGCCCCGCCTCGGAGAAACGGTCCTGCTCGTTGGCGTAGTTGTAGTCGCGCGGGTAATCCTGCAGCGTGCGGTCGGTGAAGAGCGCCTCGGGCAGGCCGTACCAGTGCTGCATCGAGGTGAGGCCCATGCGCGCGGTGTCGAGCACGTTGAGCCGCGCCACCGCGAGCTGGGCGTGGTGGCAGGTCGTGCGCAGGCCGAGCTTCTTCGCCTCGTCGATCGCGGCCGCCATCAGGTCGGGCCGCAGCCCGAAGAACTTGAGCCCGTCCGCCCCGCGCCGCGCCGCGTCCTGCACGAACGCCCGCGCTTCCTCGGGCTTCGTGATCGGCTCCTTCACGCCCTGCGCGAAGGTCACGTACGGCTTGAGCCGCGGGGCCGTGATCTGGTTGGCGTCGCTCTTCTTCTTGTGCTCGACCATGAAGTCGAGGCCGTTGCCGCTGCCGGGGTCGCAGCTCGTGGTGATGCCGTGCCCCATCCAGAGCTTCAGCACGTACTCGGCGGGCGTCCCCTGCTCGTAGCCGCCCATGTGCCCGTGCAGGTCCACGAAGCCCGGCAGCACGTAGTGCCCGCGCAGGTCGATCTCGCGGTCGCCGGCTTCGGCCTTGGGCCGCTTCGACTCGTCGATCGGCGCTCCCGGCGCACCCACGTTCTTGATGTCCTTGATCCGGTTGCCTTCGACGACGATGTCCACCGGTCCGATCGGCGGCGCGCCGGTGCCGTCGACGAGCGTCGCCCCGCGCAGGATCAGCCGCTTCCACGGCCCCTCGCCCTCGGCGCGCGGCGGCGCCGCCGGGATGCTCTTGACCTCGGTCTGCGCGGCCGCGCCGACCGAGAAGGCCAGCAGCGCGCGACGCAGAACGGCCGCGTCCGTCTCAGGCATCGGTCGCCTCCGGGCTCGGCGGTCCTCACCGCCGTGGCGCGGAGTATGCCGCGGCTCGGGGGTCGAGACCAGCGGACCCCCGGCGCGGAGACCTGCAGTAGACTGCCCGGCACTTGAAGGAGGCATTCGTGCGTCTGCAACCCAAGGGCCCCGCCCTGTTCTGGGCTTCACCTTGCCCCGCTGAGCGCCCGGCCCGGATCGCCCGCTCCGCGAGGCGTACCCAGCGTCACGACTTCACGGTGCGCGAGGCGATGTGCCGATGCGCGACGGCGTGAAGCTCTACACGCTGATCCTGACGCCGAAGCAGGCCGAGGGCCGCAGCCGATCCTGCTCGAGCGGACGCCCTACGCGCGACGCGCGCCGCTCCGGGCGCGCCACGCAGAAGCTCGACGTGATGCGCGGCGTGCGCTTCCGGCAGCCGCAATCTTCGTGGCGCAGGACCTCCGCGGTCGCTTCAAGTCGCAGGGCCAGTACGCGATGTATCTCGTGCAGCGCGGCGCCTTCAACCGCTCGGAACGGACGAGACGCCGACGCCTGGGACACGATCGACTGGTTCGTAAGAACGTGACGCCGGCCACCTGCAAGGTCGGCGTCTGGGGCACCCACCCGGCTGGCTCACGCTCGCGGCGCTCCGCGAGCCGCACCCGGCGCTCGCCGCGGCGGTGCCCTTCAACCCCGTGGTCGACACCTGGAAGGCGGACGACTGGTTCCACTGGGCGCCTTCCGGGCCGCTCTTCGACTTCATCTACGACATGCGCGCGCGGGAGCACGTCATCCCTACGAGACGCGCGACATGTACGACTGGCTGCTGCAGCAGGGCCCGTCCGCGAACCTCGGCAAGCGACTCGACGACCGCCACGAGATGTGGAAGCAGCTGATGGCCTACCCGAGCTACGGCCCGTACTGGAAGGACTGCGCGGCAGACCGCTGGTTCGACGCGCCCAAGCGGCTGGTGCCGACGCTGCACGTCCACGGCCTCTGGGACCAGGAGGACATCTACGGCTCGCCCGCGGTCTACGCCGCGCTCGAGCGGCCGACAAGGGGAACGACGCGAACTTCTTCGTGGCCGGGCCCTGGTACCACGGCCAGCACTTCGCCGACGGCTCGCGGCTCGGTGCGATCGAGTTCGGCGAGGACAGCGCCAGGCGCTTCCGCGAGGACGTGCTGGCGCCGTTTCTCGCGAAGTACCTGAAGGGCGCGGACGTCGCAGCTCCGTCCCCCGTCACGGTGTTCGAGACGGGCCGCAACCGCTGGCGAAAGTTCGACCGCTGGCCGCCGGCGAGCGTCGAGCCGCGTCGGCTCTACCTGCAGCCGGCGGGGCGGCTCGCCTGGACGGCGCCCGCGGGCGGCGCCAGCGATGCGACCGAGTACGTCTCGGACCCCGCGAAGCCGGTCCCCAACACGCCGCGGCCCATGCTCGGCTTCGACTACGACAACCCGCCGGTGATCGGCGCCTGGCGGCGCTGGCTGGTCGAGGACCAGCGCTTCGCGGACGGCCGGCCCGACGTGCTGACCTGGGCGAGCGAGCCGCTCACGGCGCCGCTCACGATCCGCGGGCCGGTGAAGGCGAAGCTGTTCGCGGAAACGACCGGCAGCGACGCCGACTGGGTGGTGAAGCTGATCGACGCCTATCCGGGCGACGATCCCGAGGCGCTCGCGATGTCGGGCTACGAGCTGATCGTGAGCGCCGACATCTTCCGCGGACGCTATCGCGAGAACCTGGAGGAGCCGCGGCCGCTCGCGTCCGGCGCGGTGCTGGGCTACGAGATTCCGCTACCCCACGCCGACCACACCTTCCGCGCCGGGCACCGGCTGATGGTGCAGGTGCAGAGCAGCTGGTTCCCGCTCTACGACCGCAACCCCCAGACGTTCGTGCCGAACATCATGTCGGCGCCGGCGGAGTCCTACCGCGCGCAGAAGCACCGCGTGCACCACAGCGCGGCGCACGCGACGCACCTCGAGCTGCTGGTGGACCCGGACGCGCGCTGAGGGCGGCGTCGCCAGCTGCGGATCGGCGGCATCCACTCGCCGCCCCGACTCATGTAGCATCCCGTCTTCGCGCTTGGGGGGGGGCAGGAGGGAGCATGGACTCGATCTTGGAAACGCCGGAGTCGAAGCCGTCGTCGGAAGGGGGCGGCCCCGGGAAGGTCCTGGGGATGATCGGCACTGGCCTGGCGGTCGCTGCCCTGGCAGGGGCGACCTATCTCTTCGTCGAGCTGCGCGACGCGCGCCGGCAAATCGCCCGGCTGGCGGAGCAGGCCTCGAACGCCGACAAGAGGACGAAGGAGCTGGACCTTGGACTGGCGGCCGTCCGCGGACAGACCGCGACGATCGCGGAGCGAGCCGGCTTCACCGAGGCGGAGCTCGAGAAAACGGCCGCGGCGGCCAAGCAGCTTCGCGAGGAGCAGCGCAAGGGCCAGGAGCACCTGACGACGCTGGGCGGAGAGGTCGGGCTGGTGAAGGAAGACGTGGCCGCCAGCAAGGCGGCGATCGAGGAGACGCAGGCCCAGCTGCAGCGCGCGGTCGGCGACCTCGGCGAGCAGAGCGGGCTCATCGCGCGCAACGCGGAGGAGCTCGACGCCTTGAAGCGCACCGGCCTGCGCGAGTACTACGATTTCGACCTCGCCAAGGGCAAGACGCCTTCTCCGATCGGCCCGGTGGCCTTGCGCCTGAAGGACGCCGACGCCAAGCGGCACAAGTTCAACATGGTGCTCGTGGTGGACGACATCGAGATCGAGAAGAGGGACAAGACGCTCCTGGAGCCCGTGCAGTTCTACCGCAAGGGCTCCCGTCAGCTGAACGAGATCGTCGTCTTCGGCGTCCAGAAAGACCGGATCACCGGCTACCTGAGCACGCCGAAGGCCGGGGACGCGACGGCCTCCACGAAGTAAGTGGCCCGGCGCGCGCCGCTGCTGTCGGCCGTTTCTCTCGCCACCGGGCTCGCCGCGGCATCCCCCGCCGCGGCGCAGCCCGTGGCCGTTTTCTCGGCCGAGACCTCGCTCGTCAACGTGGCCGTGACCGTCGAGGACGCGCAGGGGCGGCCGATCGACGGCCTCACCGAGCGCGACTTCGTCGTGGCCGAGGACGGACGCCGGCAGAAGATCGAGCTGTGCGCCCGCATGGGCCAGGGTGGCGACCGGCCCACTTCCCTCGACGTGGCGCTGCTCGTCGACACGAGCGACAGCATGCTACAGACGCTGCGCCGGTCGCAGGACGTGGCCGTCCGCTTCCTGACGAGCCTGCCGAACGCACAGGAGATCATCGTCGTCTTCTTCGATCAGACCCAGCGGCTGGAGCACTTCGACCGGGAGCATCCCGAGGCGCTGTTCGAGCGGGTGCGGACGCTGCCCGAGGGCGGCAACACGGCGGTGCGCGACGCCATTGCCTTCAGCCTGCGTGCGCTGGCGAAGTCGAACGGCCGATCGGCGCTCGTGCTGCTCACGGACGGGATCGACACGGTGAGCGCCACGGAGCCGGCGACGCTCGAGAAAGCCGTCCAGTCCCACGCGGCCACGATCTACCCCGTGGCCTATCCGGCGGCGCCGGGTGGCGACGGCCCGGACCCGCAGCTGGCCTTGAAGGAGCTCGGCCGGCTCGCCCAGATCACCGGCGGTCGCCTGTTCAAGCTGCCCAACGAGGCGGCGCTGCCGCGCGTGCTCGACGAGATCGTGGCCGACTTGCGCGCGCAGTACGTGCTCGGCTTCACGCCGGACGACGGAGGCGCGCCCGGACGCCTGCGAAAGCTCTCGGTGAAGGTGGTCGGCCACGGCAAGGTGGTCGTGCGGCACCGTGTGGGCTACCGGCGGCAGCCCTGACGTCTGGCTCGACGGCGTCAGTCCTCTCGCAGCGCGACGACGGGCTCGACGGCCGCGGCGCGGCGCGCGGGGTTCCAGGCGGCCACGAGCGCGACGCCGAGCAGGAGCGCCGCGACCGACGCGAAGGTCACGGGATCGAGCGGGCTCGTGCCGTAGAGCAGGAACGACGCGAAGCGCGTGACGCCGGCCGAGAGCACGAGGCCGATCGCGAGGCCGATCGCGGCGAGCCTGAGCCCGCGTCCGACCACGAGCCGCACCACGTCCTCGCGGCGGGCGCCGAGGGCCATGCGGACGCCGATCTCGCGCGTCCGTAGCGTGACGAGGTAGGAGAGCACGCCGTAGAGGCCGACGGCGGCGAGCAGCAGCGCGAGCGCGCCGGTCAACCCGAGAAGCGTCGCGGCGGCGCGCGCCGGGAAGAGCGCGATACCGAGGTGGGCCACGAGCGTCTTCACCTCGTAGACCGGCAGCGTCGTGTCGAGCGCCGCCACCTGGCGCCGCATCCCGGGCACGAGCGCCGTCGGGTCGCCCTGCGTGCGCACCACCACCGCCAGCTGCGAGCGATAGAGCTGCCGCTGCGGATAGAAGATGTAGGGCGTCGGCTCCTCGCCGAGCGAGCCGTACTTGCCGTCGCGCGCGACGCCGACCACCTCCATCTCGACCTCGCCGTCGTGCCACGGCAGCACCAGCCGCTCGCCCAGGCCGTCGCGGCCGGGCCAGAAGCGGCGGACGAACGCCTCGTTCACGACCACGACCGGCCGCGTGCCGGGTGCGTCCTGGATCGTGAAGCCCCGCCCGCGCGCGAGCGCCGTGCGCATCGTCTCGAAGTAGTCGGCGCCGACGAAGCTCGACGCGACCTCCATGTCCTCGCCGGGACCGGGCTCGTAGCCCACCGCGCGGAAGCCGCGCCGTTCACCGCCCAGGGTGAGCGGCAGGTAGGTCGAGAAGCTCACCGCCTTCACGCCCGGCGTCGCGGCGATCCGCTCCTGGAGCGCGGCGTAGAAGGCCGCGCCGCGCGCTCGTCGTAGCCCTGCGCCGCGAGGTCGAGCGAGAAGACGAGCGCCCGCTCCGGATCGAAGCCGGGGTCGATCGCCTGCGCTCGCGAGAGGCTCCGCAGGAACAGGCCGGCGCCGACCAGCAACACGAGCGAGCCCGCCACCTGCGCGACCACGAGCGCGTCGCGCAGTGCGATCAGCCGGCGCCGCGGCGTCTCGCCGCCGCGTGCCTTCAGCGACTCGACGAGACCCGTCCCGGAGGCGCGAAGCGCGGGCAGCAGGCCGAAGCCGACGCCGGTCGCGAGCGACAGCAGTAACGCGAAGAGCAGCACGCGCTGGTCGAGCTCGAGCCCGAGCGCGAGCGAGAACGGCAGGGGCGGCTGGAAGGCGAGGATCAGCTTCAGCGCCAGCGCCGCGAGCGCCACCCCGAGCGCCCCGGCCACCACGCTCAGCAGCAGGCTCTCGGTCAGCAGCTGCCGGACCAGCCGAGCGCGCCCGGCGCCGAGCGCGAGGCGGACCGCGATCTCGCGCCGCCGGACGTTGGCGCGCGCGAGCAGCAGGCTCGCGACGTTCGTGCACGCGATCAGCAGCACGAGGCCGACCGCGGCGAAGAGGACGCCCAGGAACGCCGAGATCGGCCCGCGAACCATCGGCAGCACGCGCGAGGCGTCCTCGGGCAGGACGCTCACCGTTCGCGGCTCGCCGAGGCGGCTCGTCCACTGATCGGGCTCGTTCGCGTGGATCCGCCGGGCGACGACGGCGAGCTCCGCGCTCGCTTCCTCGACGCGCGCGCCGCTCCGGAGCCGCCCGATCAGCAGCAGCCCGCGGTTGCCACGTGAGTCGAGCGAGTCTCCCGTGAGCGACGGGTCCATCACGACCGGCACGAAGAGATCGGCGCCGATGCCGCGGATGAGCCCGGTGAAGCCAGCCGGGCCGATGCCGACGACTGTGTAGGGTTTCCCGTTGAGTGCGACCGAGCGGCCGACCACCGACGGATCAGCGGCGAAGCGGCTGCGCCAGAACGAGTCGCCCAGGACGACGACCGGGTGCTGGCCGACCGTCTGCTCGGCCGGGAGGATCGTGCGGCCGTAGGCGGCGCGTAGCCCGAGCACCTCGAAGAAGTTGCCGCTCACGAGCTGGGCGAGGATGCGTTGGCTCTCGCCCGCCTCCGTGAAGAGCAAAGGCTTCATTCCAAAGGCCGCGAGGCCCTCGAACGCGGGGCTGCCGGAGCGGAAGTCGAGGTAGTCGGGGTAGGACGAAGCGCTGTAGAGGGGCCCGCTGTAGTCGCTCGTGTAGACGGTGGCGAGCCGGGCCGGCTCGCGGCCCGGGAGCGGCTGAAGCAGGAACGCGTTCAGCAGGCTGAAGATCGTGGTATTCGCGCCGACGCCGAGGGCGAGCGAGACGATCGCCACGGCCGTGAAGCCGGGGCTCCTCGCCAGCAGCCGAGCGGCGTACTTCACGTCCGACCAGAGCTGCTCCACACACACCTCCCGCCGACTCTGGCTGCGGGTACGCATCCCGTAGTGCCCGAGTTCACCCAAGAAGCAGCCGTCCGGGCACCGCGGGCGACCTTATAGTGTCCGCAGGGGGAAGCCATGAATACACGGCGCGAGTTCCTTCAGGGATCGGCCGGAGGCGCCCTGACGGCACTGGGTGTCCTGGGAGCGCCGCTGCCCGCGAGCGCTTCGTCCGGATCGACTCGGGCTCCGACGTCGGCTCGCTGTTCCCTTTTATGCAGAGCCAGGCCGTCCGGGCGGAGTTTCCCCTCTCCTTTCTGCGTGATGAGTTCAACGACCTGCGGGCCTGGAAACAGGGCGCGCGCGAAAGTGCTGGAACTCTTGCACTACGCTCCGCCCCCCTGCGACCCGCGCGCCGAGGTCGTCGAGCGCGTCGACCGCGGGGATTACGTTCGGGAGAAGGTCCACTTCAATACCACGCCCGACATCCGCGTGCCCGCCTTCGTCCTGGTTCCCAAGAAGGGAAGGGCGCGCGCCCGGCGCTCGTGGCGCTGCACGACCACGGCGGGTTCTACCTCTGGGGCAAGGAGAAGCTCGTCGAGCTCCCGGGCGAGCATCCTGTCCTCACCGACTTCAAGAAGCAGCTATATGCCGGACGCAGCATCGCGAGCGAGCTCGCGCGCGGCGGGTATGTCGTCGCCGTGATCGACATGTTCTACTGGGGCGAACGCCGCATGCTGCTGGCCGACGATCCGGCCGACTGGCGCAACGTCCCGCGGCCTCACACCCGAGCGGATCGCGGCCTTCAACCGCCGCGCAGGCGAGTCCGAGCAGCTCGTCGGTCGGACCATCGAGCCGCGGGGTTCACCTGGCCGGGCGTCATGTTCTGGGACGACATCCGCACTCTCGACTACCTGCCCGCCGGCCGGAGGTCGACCCGAGCCGCATCGGCTGCGTCGGGCTGTCGGTAGGCGGCCGTCCGCTGCTGCACCTGGCGGCGCTCGACGAGCGCATCAAGGCCGCGGTCGTGGTCGGCTGGATGACCTCGTTCCCGGCGCAGCTCGAGCGCCACGTCCGCAACACGATTGGCTTCACGAAGCTCGTGCCCGGCCTCTACCGCCACCTCGACTACCCGGACGTCGGGTCGCTGGCGATGCCGACGCCGATGCTCGTGATCAACGGCGGCAAGGACGCGCTCTTCGAGCCGACGGGCGTGCGGGCCAGCTTCGAGAAGCTCGCAGCTGCTACCGGAAGGCCGGAGTCCCCGATCGGATCGGGACGCGTCTCTACGACACGCCACACGAGTTCAACCTCGAGATGCAGGCCGAGGCCTGGGGCTTCCTGCAGAAGCATCTCGGCCGCCCGGCATGAGCCGCTTCGACGTCGTCGCACGGCGGCTCGCGAACCAGCAGCTCGCGGCGCCACGGCTTTCGAGCGTCTCCGAGCTCGTGCGCTGGATGGGCGCCGTCCAGGCCCAGGACTATCGCGGCGGCCTCTGGGGGACCGGCCTGCGGCTCGCGAAGGGCGACGCGAGCGCCATCGAGGATGCGATCGCCGCGCGCAAGGTCGTCCGCACCTGGCCGATGCGCGGGACGCTGCACTTCGTGCCGGCCGAGGACGCGCGCTGGATGCTGCGGCTGCTCACGCCGCGCATCGTCGCGGGCGCGGCGGGTCGCCACCGTGCGCTCGAGCTCGACGACACGGCCTTCGCTCGCAGCGCCCGCGTGCTGGTCCGCGCGCTCGAGGGCGGCCGCTCGCTCACGCGGCCCGAGGCGTACGCGACGCTCGAGCGGGGCGGCGTCCGCCGGCCGGCCAGCGCGGGATCCACGTCCTCGGTCAGCTGGCGCAGCAGGGGCTCATCTGCCACGGCCCGCGCCGCGATCGACAGCCGACGTTCGTGCTGCTCGAGGAGTGGATTCTTGCCTCGAAGTCGCCTTCGCGCGAGGAGGCGCTGGCGACGCTCGCGCGCGCTACTTCTCGAGCCACGGACCGGCGACGCTCGCGGACTTCACCTGGTGGACGGGGCTGCGGGTGAAGGAAGCCGAGCAGGCGATCGCGGAGGCGGGCGCACGGCTGGCCAGGGAGACGTGGGACGGCAGCACCCTCTGGTCGGGAGCGCGGCCGCCCGCACGGCGCTCGCGCCGTGACGGAGCCGTGCTGCTGCCGCCCTGGGACGAGTACATCGTCGGCTACAGGCACCGCGAAGCCGCCGTTGGCCATCTCTCGAACCACGCAACCGAGCGGCTCAAGACGATGGCCACCTCGCTCGTGGTGATCGACGGGCACGTGCGCGGCCCCTGGAAGATCACGGCCCGGACCAATGCCGCACGTCTTGTCCAGGAATACTGGACGGCCGTGACGGCGGCGGAAAAGCGTGCCGTGCGCGAAGCAGCGCTGCGCTACGCCCGCTTCTTCGGGATCAAGCTCGAGGCCTAGGCCGAGTTAGCATGGGACGACGGAGGTCCCCACGTCTCGAGTTTCGATCGACGCCGAGATCGAAGCCGTGTTCCGTCGAGAGTCGGGCCGGCTGATCTCGGTCCTCACGCGCCTCTTCGGCCCCCACAACCTCGAGCTCGCCGAGGACGTCGTCCAGGCCTCGTTCGTCGCCGCCCTGGAGACGTGGGGAAAGGCGGGCATCCCGGACAACCCGGCCGCGTGGCTGCTCACCACGGCCCGTCACCGGGCGATCGACGCCATCCGTCGCGAGCGGACCCGACGCACCTTCGCCGCCGACCTCACGCGCTACCTCGACGGGGAGTGGACCCTGACCACGACCGTGAGGGAGGCGTTCGGCGAGGACGTCATCCGGGACGACCAGCTCCGGATGATCTTCATGTGCTGCCATCCCGGCCTGCGCTCCGAGAGCCAGCTCACGCTGATCCTCCGGACGCTGTGCGGGCTCAGCGTCCCCGCGACCGCGCGGGCCCTGCTCACCACCGAGGCCACGGTGCAGAAGCGCATGGTCCGGATCCGCCAGCGCCTCCGGGGTGTCGAGTTCGCGCTGCCCCGGCCCGAGGAGCGGGCCGCGGCCCTCGACACCACGCACGCCGCGCTCTACCTGCTCTTCAACGAAGGCCACCTCTCGACGGACGAGGAGCCGATCCGGCGCGAGCTGTGCCGCGCCGCGATGGAGCTCGTCCAGCTCCTGGCGGACGAGCCTTCGCTCCGCAGCTCCGACACCCTCGGCCTCCTCGCCCTGATGTGCTTCCACGCCGCGCGCCTGGACTCGCGCCTCGACGCGAACGGGGACGTCGTCCCCTGGATCGGCAGGACCGCTCGCGCTGGGACCGCGCGCTGATCGGCCGCGGGTACGCCGCCCTCGTCACGGCCAGCCGGATGGAGGCGGTCGTCGCGAGCCGCTACCACCTCGAGGCCGCCATCGCCGCCCGCCACTGCGCGGCCCGCGACTTCGCGGAGACGGACTGGGTTCGATCTGCAGCCTCTACGACCGGCTTCTCGAGCTGGCGCCCTCGCCGCTCACGGAGCTGAACCGCGCGGTGGCCGTGTCCTATCGCGACGGGCCCGAGGCCGCCATCCCCCTCGTGGAGGACGATCCGACGCTCACGGAGCGCCTCGCGGGCAGCCACGCGGTGGCGGCGGTTCTCGCGAACCTCTACGCGCGCACGGGGGCCGACGAGCCGTCCCGCCGCTATCTCGAAGAGGCGCTCGCGTCGGCCCGGACCCGACACGAGCGCCAGCTCATCGCGCAGCAGGTGGAGCGGGCGCGGGACTCCTACGCGGGAGGCTCGAAGACGGGCTGAACGCGGATCCGCCCGTTCGGGTTGTTCCGCAGGAACGGCGAGCCCTGCGCGATCTCCGCCGCCTTCTCGACCGAGTCGGCGCGGATGACCGTGAAGCCGCCGATCAGCTCCTTCACCTCGGCCATCGTGGTGTCGGTGACGAAGCCCTTGCCGTTGCGCGTGATCACGGCGCCCCCCGGGGCCAGTGCCGAGCCGGGGTTGCGCAGGACCCCCTTGGCCTCCAGCTCCTTGAACCACGCCCCCCACTCCTCCATGAGCGCCTGGAACTCCTTCGGGGGCCGCTTCATCCAGCTCTTGTCGCCGCCCTCGTACGTCACGAGATAGTCGCCCATCGCATCCTCCGGTCCTTCGTTGGAGAACTTCGCGTTCTCTGTCTCCATGACGCAGGGGCGGGGACGATCAGGACATCGGCGCTTCCAGGCGACGTTCGCGACGAGCGCGATCGGCGGCCCCACAGGAGCGCGTGCCCGACCATCAGCCGCCAGGAGAAGGAGAATCCACGCCCGCCTGCCCGCGACAGCGGGACGACGACGAGGTTCATGAAGAAGTAGACGGCAACGCCGAAGGCCAGCCCACAGGGCACGGGCTGCTTGAGCAGCAGCTTCAGTCGCGTGCTCGCGGCGACGTAGACCGCGGCGGCCGTGGTGGCGATGAAGAAGTGCAGGAGCATGCCGAGCGCCGCGGTGGCGAGTCCTCCCTGGAACGAGTCGCGGCCGAGCAGCCCGGCGGCCACCGACTGGTAGATGCGGACCGGGCTGACCTGGAACAGCCCGAGCGCCAGCAGCGTGTCGCCGATGCCCGCGGCGAGCCCGGCCCAGAGCACCGTCGTCCAGTGCGAGGATTCGTGGCCATGGTCGCCAACGATATGCGCTCGGGCGCGCGGGTGGCAATCCGTGATATCCACGCATTTGTGAGCGCCCCGATCACCGTCGCCGGCAGCCTGAACATGGACTTCGTGGTCCAGGTGCAGAAGCTTCCCCAGCCGGGCGAGACCGTGCCTCGGCGGCGGCTTCGTGACGATTCCGGGAGGCAAGGGCGCGAACCAGGCCTGCGCGGCCGGCCGGCTCGGCGGGCGTGTGCGGATGCTCGGGCGCGTGGGAGACGACGTCTTCGGCCGCCAGCTCCTGGAGAGCCTCGGGAGCGCGGGCGTCGACACGAAGGCCGTGCGCGTCAGCGCGGCGACGCCCTCGGGCGTCGCGCTGATCTTCGTCGAGGCGGGAGGCCGAACGAGATCGTCGTGGCCTCCGGCGCCAACGGGCTGCTGTCGCCTGAGGACGTCGCCCAGGATCTCGGAGACGCCTCGGGCTTCCTGCTGCTGCAGCTCGAGACGCCGCTCCCGACGATCGAACGTGCCGCGGCGCTCGCCAGCGAGCGCGGCGTGACGGTGATCCTCGATCCCGCGCCGGCGCGGCCGCTCCCCGAGACCCTGCTCGCCCGCGTCTCCGTGCTGACGCCCAACGAGAGCGAGGCGCTGGTCCTGCTCGATCGGCGCGGGACGAGCGTCTCGCTCGCGGAAGCGCCGGAAGTCGCGCAGGCGCTGCTGAAGCGCGGCCCGCGCGCCGTGATCCTGAAGCTCGGCGCGCAGGGGGCCTACTTCCAGGACGCGTCGGGCGGCCGGCACTTCCCCGGCTTCGAGGTGAACGCCGTCGACGCGACCGCCGCCGGCGACACCTTCGGCGGCGCGCTCGGCGTGGCGCTGGCCGAAGGCCGCTCGATGGACGACGCCATCCGATTCGCCAACGCCGCGGCGGCGCTCTCCGTCACGCGCCTCGGGCGCAGGCCTCGATGCCCGAGCGCCGCGACGTGGAGGCGCTGCTGGCGAGCCGATCCCGGTGACGAGGTGTCCCCTTGCTACCTGATGCCCTGCCGCGCCCCGCGCTCGCGACGCTCGCGAGCCTGGCCGTGCTCGTCGCGCTTCCCGCCGTCGTCCACGCCCAGCACACGTTCGACGACGACGTGGCCTTCCTGCGCCAGCGCCTGGAGGTCGTGGTGCTCGGCGAGGAGAAAGGCGCGCGCGTCGCCGTCGTCCCGGCCTGGCAGGGTCGGGTCGTCACCTCGACGATCGGCGGTCCGGAGGCGCCGAGCTACGGCTGGATCAACCGCGAGCTGGCGGCGTCGGGAAAGCTGCTGCCGCACATGAACGCCTTCGGCGGCGAGGACCGGATCTGGCTCGGCCCGGAGGGCGGCCAGTTCTCGATCTTCTTCAAGAAGGGCGATCCCTTCGACCTCGAGCACTGGCAGACGCCGGCGCTCATCGACTCGGAGCCCTGGACGGTGGCGCACGGACGCCGCGGCAGGTCGTCTTCAAGCGCGAGAGGCAGCTCGTCAACTACAGCGGCACCGCCTTCGACTTCCGCATCGAGCGGACGGTGCGGCTGGTCGAGCGCGACGCGGCCGCGAAGGCCCTCGGCGCCGCTCTTCCGGCCGGCCTGAAGCTCGTCGCCTTCGAGTCGCAGAACGTGCTCGTCAACACGGGCAAGAGCGCGTGGACGAAGTCGAGCGGCTGCTCTCGATCTGGATCCTCGGCATGTTCCAGCCGACGCCGGCACCACGGTGGCGATCCCCTACCGCCGGGGGCCGACTCCGAGCTCGGTCCGGTCGTGAACGACGCCTACTTCGGCAAGGTGCCCGCGGATCGCCTGCGCACGAAGGACGGGCTCGTCTTCTTCAAGGGCGACGGCCAGCAGCGTGGCAAGATCGGCCTTTCACCGAGGCGCGCGACGGGGCTCGCCGCGAGCTACGACGCCGCGCGCGGAGTGCTGACGTCGTCCGCTACGACCAGCCCCAGAACGCCAAGGACTACGTCAACTCGATGTGGGAGATCCAGAAGGAGCCGTTCGCGGGCGACGTCGTCAACAGCTACAACGACGGCCCGCCGGAGCCGGGCAAGAAGCCGCTCGGGCCCTTCTACGAGCTCGAGACCTCCTCGCCCGCCGCGGCGCTCGCCCCCGGCGCGAGCCTCACGCACGTGCACCGCACGTTCCACGTCCAGGGCGACGCCAAGGACCTCGACGCGCTGGCTCTCGAGCTTCTGGGCGTCTCCCTCGCGACGATCGAGAAGGCTCTGTCCGTCCGCTAGCCGCTACTTCTTCTCCTTCTCGTTCCCCCAGAGCTGGCTGCCGGAGCCGTGCGCCTTCCTCCAGGCGTCGCGCCAGAGATGGATGTCGACCTCGCCGATCTTCGGCTTGGGCTTGCGCGCCTCGCGCGACGGGAAGGCCGGGAACGCCTTGTGCGGCTCGCTCTGGTACCAGTAGGCGACGCTCGACAGATCGAGCGTCAGGTTGTTGTCGTGGCCGTGCTCGATCGAGAAGCGCAGCGAGCGGTCGAAGTACACGGGATCGGCCAGGTGGAAGCGGTAGACGTGGGTCCGCCCGAGCCAGCCGGTCCCGCCGTTCACGCGCGCGTAGCCGAAGTAGGGATGCTGGAACAGGACGTTCGGCGACCACGAGGTGTTGAAGTAGTCCTCGGTCCCGGTGCCGTGGAGCGACGACGGCCAGCGCTCGCCGTCGATGAAGAACATGTCGTCGCCCTCGCCGTACCACATCGGGCTCGGGCAGTCGACGTAGTAGTTGACGCCGACGTAGTGGCCCTTGCCCTCGATGTCGGCGATCAGGTAGTTGCGGTCGCCGGTCGTGTTCTTGCCCTGCGGGCCGAGCACCGACCACTCGTTCTCGCCCTCGGGCGACGCCTCGGTGAGGGCGTGGTTGTAGAAAGCGTGGAAGCGCCCGAGGTCCGCAGGCAGGCTCGCCATCTCCTGGTAGTCGACGTAGTAGTAGAAGGCGTCCACCTTCTGGGCCGAGTCGTTCTCGATCTCGATGCGCGCCCCGCTCGCGAACGGCATCGGGAAGTAGCTGACCATCGCGCGCCCCTCGCGCGGCGCGGCGGCGAGCGGCAGCACCGAGAACGGATAGCTCTCGTCCCAGCCCTGCCCGAAGAAGTCGCCGACCGGAGCCTCGACGCTCGGATTCGCCTCGCCGTCCCAGTACATGCGCAGGATCAGGTCGTGGCGGCTCAGCGCGGGCGGTGGCGGCGCGATCGTGATCCAGATGTGGTCGATCACGCCGGCGCCCTTCACGTCGAAGAGCGTGCGCCGCTGGCCGGGCGCGATGCCTTCGAGCCGGTCGTTGTTGCCCCCGATTTGTCGTAGCTGCTGACGCGCTTGCTCTTGACGCCCTTCTGGAGCCGCGCGAGCTCGAGCGTCGGCGTGCCGGCGCCCTGGGCATGGACGGGGGCGGCAAGCGCGAGAGCTATGAGGGGAACGATGGCGACGGCCAAGGCCGTGTGTCGCATGGAACCTCCTTGTTCCTCCGGACCGGTCGAGCGCGCGAAGGCTACTTCCTGGGAATCGGAAGCTCAAGTGATCCCTGAAGCGACTCCGTCCGGACGGAGTCGGCCCCGGAACCTCGCCCACGGACCGGGTGTCCAAGAGGTCGGGACGAGGAGGCTCGCATGGCCCTGAGCGTAGGACGCCCGCGCGGCGGAGCGATCGCCGAGATCAACGTGACGCCGATGGCGGACGTGATGATCGTGCTCTTGATCATCTTCATGGTGGCGGCGCCGATCATCGTGGCCCCGCCCGTCCCGTTGCCGACCGCCGTCCATCCGACCGAGCACAAGGGCGAGACGCTGAACGTCGTGGTGCACGCCGACGGCGCGGTCACGATCGAGGGATCGCCGCTCAGCGACTCCGTCGCGGTCGCCGACTACCTCGCGGCGCGGGCGTCGGCCACCCGGTCGTTGCTGATCCTGATCCAGGCCGATCGCGACGTGGCGTACCGCGACCTGGAACGCGTCCTGACGGCGTGCCGCACGTCCGGCGCCGCGGAGATCGCGCTTGCCGCCAATCTCAGGCCAGCCAGCTAGGCCATGCCCAAGTCCGACATCAACGTCACGCCGCTCATCGACGTGCTGCTCGTGTTGCTGATCATCTTCATCGTGGTGGTGCCTTCCGGCCCGCGCGCGCTCGACGCTTCGCTGCCTCCGCCTGCCGGCCCACTGGTGAAGCCGACGGCCACCAGCCTCGTGCTGGAGGTTCGCCCGGACGACTTTCGGCTGAACTCTGCGCCGGTGCTGTCGCTCCGTGAGCTCGACGAGAAGCTGCGGGCGGCGTTCGCGACCCGGGGGGATTCGACACTCTTCGTCCGCCCGGCGCCCGAGCTTCGCTACGCGCGCCTGATCGACGCGCTCGACGTTGCGAAGGGGGCTGGCGCCTCGCGCATCGGGCTCGTCTCAGCGGAGGCAGACGACGACGCCGTCCTCCGAGCCGATCACCAGCCGTGACGAGGCGATGGCCGGCGAGGCCGTGAG
Source organism: uncultured Acidobacteriota bacterium (assembly GCA_963744315.1). Lineage (GTDB taxonomy): Bacteria > Acidobacteriota > Vicinamibacteria > Fen-336 > Fen-336 > DATBSL01. Next base: position 5,734 of record CAVUTB010000004.1, on the reverse strand, counting down.
CGGCGCGCCGATCTCGTGCTGTTGCACGAGCGCGCCGGTCGCGAGGTCGAGCACGTAGAGCCGCCCGTCGGACGAGCCCACGTACACGCGGCCCCCGGCCACCGCGGGCGACGAATCGACGCGCGCCCGCGTCGTGTAGCTCCACTGCGACGCGCCGGTTGCGGCGTCGAGGCAGTGGACGACCTTGTCGCGTCCGCCCAGGACCACGCGTCCTTCGGGTAGTGCGGCCGAAGAGTAGAACGGGAACTTCCGCTCGGGGTGCTCGTAGCGCCAGGCCGGCTTGTGCGCCGTGAGGTCGATGGCCAGCACCTGGTTCTCGAAGTTGCCGTAGAAGGCGCGGCCGCCGGAAAGCGCCGCCGAGGCGCCCGTGTAGCCGCCCGAGGAGACCTGGAACAGCTCGTTGCCGTCGGCGACACGGATTGCGCGCAGGATCTCGTCGCAGCCCGAGACGTAGCACGTTCCCGCCGCCACCGAGGCCGTCGCGTGCACGGGCCCGTCGGTCTCGTGCTTCCAGGCCACCTTGCCGGACTTCGCTTCCAGGGCGTAGAGCGACTGGTCGTAGGAGCCGACCAGCACCAGCTCGCCGACCGCGACGGGCGAGGACTTCACCTCCTGTGCGGTCTTGTGGGTCCAGAGCGCCTTGCCGCTCTGCGCGTCGACCGCGTGGATCTGACCCGCGAGGTCGCCCACGAACACGGCGCCGCCGGCGACGCAGGGCGACGACTCGCCGACACCGTCACCCGTGACCTTGTAGCGCCACACCGGCTTGCCCGAGGCGAGCTCCAGCGCCACGAGCTCGCCGGCGCGCGTCCCCACGTAGACCGTGCCCGCCGCGATCGCGGCCGAGGACTCGATCGCGTCGCCCGCCTCCCATTGCCACGCCACGCTGAGCTGCGGCGGCAGCGTCGCGGCCGACAGGCCGGACAGCGTCGGCGTGCCGCGGAACTGGGGCCAGGCGTCGGCGGGCGCCATGGCCGGAGCGGCCGGCGCGGAAAAGCCGCGGCGGGCGGCGAGCGCGGCGGCCGCGAGCGCGGTGCGGCCCAGGAAACTGGCGCCGCGTCTCAGGCGAACGCGGCACGGTAGAGCTCACGGGCGCCGCGCGCGTCGAACGGCCGCGGGTTGTAGCGACCGGTCCACTGCTGGGCCGCCTCCTCGGCGAGCACGGGCAGGTCGGCCTCCGGGACTCCGGCGCTCCGCAGCCCGCGCGGCAGGCCGCCGGCGACGGCCAGCGCCTCGAGCCGCGACGCCAGCGCCTCGGCCGCATCGGCTTCGGCCACGACGCGGCCGGTCGCCGCGAGCAGCTCGGCGTAGCGCGCGCCGGCCACGGCACCGTTCCAGCGCACGACGTGCGGCAGCAGCAGCGCGATCGCGACGCCGTGCGTCGTGCCGTAGTGCGCCGTGAGCGGGTTGGCGCAGGCGTGGGTGGCGCCGAGCATCGAGGCCGAGATCGAAGCACCGGCCCAGTAGGCTCCGAGCAGCGTGTCGCCCCGCGCCTCGAGGTCCAGAGGCGCGGCGAGCACGCGCTCGTAGCTCGACTCCAGCAGGCGGAAGGCCTCGCGCGCGAAGAGGTCGGAGGCCGGCGTGCGCGCCGTGGTGACCCAGGTCTCGACGCAGTGGGCGATCGCGTCGTAGCCGGTGGCCGCGGTCATCGCACGCGGCAGCGAGACGACGAGCTCGGGGTCCAGGATCGCGACCTTGAAGAAGGCCGAGGGATCGCCGCAGGCCATCTTCTCGTGCGTCACGTCGTCCGAGACGAGCGCGTACGCCTGCGCCTCGCTGCCGGTGCCGGCGGTGGTCGGCACGCCGATCATCGGCGGCAGCGGATGCTTCGCCTTGCCGTAGCCGCGGTAGTCCGGCATGCGGCCGCCGTTCGCGAGCACGAAGCCGATGCTCTTGGCGCAGTCGAGCGAGCTGCCGCCGCCCAGCCCCACCAGCGAGTCGACGCCGGCCGCGCGGGCCACCTGCGCGCCCGTGTCGGCCATCGCGGAGGTCGGGTCGTGGTCGAAGCCCGAGAAGGTCAGGCTGACGACGCCCGCCGCCTCGAGCGACGCCGTGGCGCGCGCCGCGAAGCCGGCGGCGACGATCCCGGGGTCCGCGACCAGCAGCGTGCGCCGGAAGCCCAGCTCGCGCGCGAGCTCGCCCAGCCGCGAAAGCGTTCCCGGCCCGAAGACGAGGCGGGTCGGGCTCGCGAGCTCGAACGGCGTCACGGGCCGGCCGGCCCCGCGCCCCCCTCGGCCAGCGACCAGAGCTGGTTGCGGTTCATGATCAGGAGCGCGCCGTTCGCGGGAACCGCCGTCGCGTAGACCGAGCTGCCGAGCGTGTTCTCGGCCAGCACCTTCTTCACCTTTCCGTGCGCCAGCACTACCACGTCGCCGTCCTCGTCGCCGATGTAAACCTTGTCGCCGACGAGCAGCGGCGAGGCCCACACAGCGGCGAGCAGGTCGTGGGTCCAGAACACGGCGCCGGTCTTGGCGTCGAGCGCGTGCAGGAAGCCGCTGAAGTCGGCGACGTAGACGATGCCGTCCTTGATCGCGGCCGTCGAGATCGTGCGCCGGATCTTCTCGTAGTGCCAGACGCGCCCGGTCTGCGTGATGTTGCCGCGCTTCGTCGGATCGATCGCGTAGAAGTGGCCCGGCCCCTCGCCGTGCTCCGGGTCCTGGCCATTGCCGATGTAGACGAGCCCTTCGTAGACGACCGGCGTCGCGATCAGCTCGTTGCGCGTCTTGGGCCAGACCGATTCCTTCGGGTTCGTGTCGAACTCCCAGAGCTTCTGCCCGGTCTTGGCGTCGAACGAGCGCACCCAGCCGTCGCCCTGCGGGTGGATCACCTGCACCACGCCGCCAAGCTCGGCCACGGTCATCGCGGCCCACTGGCCGTGCAGGATCTTGTCGCCCGGCGACGCATCCTCCCAGGCCACCTTGCCGGTCTTTTTGTCGACGGCGATGATCGCCGGCGCGCGCGGCGAGGGGATGTTGACGTGGCTCTCGTCCTGGCCGTTGCTGGTGCTGACGTACAGGTAGTCGCCCCAAGAGACGGGAGACGAGTTCGCGAGGTTGTGCGGATACGCGCCCAGCTCCTCCATCATGTCGAGCTTCCAGACGATGTCGCCGTCGTGCTCGCCCTTGAGCGTCTCGCCGGTGAACGGCCCGTCGTTCTCGCCGCCGTCGCGGAAGCCCTCGGTGTCGAGTGCTATGAGCTCGCAGCGGTTCGACACGTAGTAGAGCCGGTCGCCCTCGACGAGCGGCGAGCTCGCGACCCCCTGGTAGGGCCAGTCGTTGACACGGCCCGAGGCGAGCTTCTCGTGCGTGATCTGCCACAAGAACGCGCCGTCCTTCTCGCCGAACGCCATCAGGACGCCGCGGTCGCCGGCTTGCTTCGGGTCGCGCAGGCCCTCGTTGTTCGTACCGACGAACACCTTGCCACCGGAGACCACGGGGTTTCCGTAGCTCTGCGAGCCGAGCGCCGCCATCCAGCGCACGTTCTTCTTCGACTGGATGTCCCAGGTGACGGGGGCCCCCTTCATGTCCGAGACCATGTTGCGGATCTGCGTGCCGCCCCACATCGGCCAGTCGCCGCTCGGGCCGGCCGCCCGGGTGAGCGGCGAGCCGAGGACGCAGGCGGCGAGCGCGGCGGCGAGCACGAGCGAGCGGAAGCGGCGGAAGAGCACGGGTACGGTCCTCCTCATGGGTTGGCGGTGACTTTGACGTTGTCGACGAAGATCTCGGCCGACGCGTCGGCGTAGACGCCGGCCGCGCCCTGCCGGTGCGGCATGCGGTCGAGGTGGTCGATCGTCCACGCGGCGGGCTCGGGCTCCGCGGTCGGCCACGCCTTGCCCTGGACCTGTGTGGTCCCGTCGGCCCGGTTGGCGACCCGCAGCTTGACCCGGTACCAGGTCTCCGGCTTCCAGGCGAAGGGCACCTCGACCGTGCGCGCGGGGTTGGCCTGCCACGGGTGCAGCTCCAGCTTCTGCGCGTTGCCGAACAGCACGAGCGCGTAGCGCTGCGCGATGACGCCGCCGTCGCCCATCTGGCGGCGCTTCTCGGTCGCGAGCACGTCCGCCTCGACGGTGTAGTCGTGTGCGTCGATCGGCCCGAAGAACAGCCGCCCGCGCTTGGTGAGCGGGATGTCGTTGCGCTTCATGAGCGCGCGGCTGCCGCCGTGGTCGCGCACGTAGAACTTGCCGGTCGAGTTGATCCAGTAGGGCGGCGGCGCCTCGCCGGTGCCGCCCTCGAAGTCGAAGCTCCACGGCAGCGGCGGGATCACGCGCACGCGCGCCGTCGTCGAGAGCGCGCCGACCGTGGCCTTCACGACACCGGCCTGGGGTCCGGCGTCCGCCGCCGGCGTGAAGCTCGCCGCCGTCACTTCGCCCTTCAGCCCCTCGAGCGCGAGGCTCGCGCCCGGCTCCTCGCGGACGAAGCGCCCGCGGTCGTCGAAGAGCCGGATCTTGTACCTCACGGTCTCGCCTGGCTTCACAAGCACCTCGTACGGGACGAGCTGAGCCACGGCCGGCTCGCCCGGGGTCTCGGCGGGGAGCGTCTTCGGCGCGGCCTTCGCGGCGGCCTTCGGCGCGCCCTTCGGGCCGATCGCGTAGAGGGCGTCCATCGTCGCGAGGTAGATGCGCCCACGCGCGACGGCGGGCGAGGCGACGATCGCCTCGGGCGCCGCTTCGGTGCCGAGCTGGTCTTCGTCGAGGATCTCGGGGCCGGTCGCAGTCGGCTTGATGACGTAGAACTTGCCGTTCTCGGTCCCCACGTAGAGCTTGCCGTCGGCGATCACGGGCGAGGCCTTCTGGATCGTCCCGAGCGGGCGCTCCCAGAGCCGCTTGCCGCTCGCGAGGTCGAAGGCTCCGAGCACCGCGCCGTTGTCCATCTGGTAGAGCCGCTCGGCGTCGATCACCGGCGAGGCGAAGCCGCCCTGGAACGAGTACGACTTCCAGGCGAGCTTGTCGGGCGTCAGCTTGCCGCCTTGACGCGAGTCGAGCGCGGCGATCATCCCCATCTCGCTCGTGTCGAGGTTCTCCTCGCTGTGCGTCAGGTAGACGGTCGAGCCCCGGTAGGTGGCGCTCGACAGAATCGCGCGCTTGCTGAGCTCGAGGTTCCAGATCGGGCGCCCCGTCGTGGCCTCGATCCCGTAGAAGGTCCCGTCGCTGCCGCCCACGACCAGCAGGCGCCGGCCGTCCTCGGTCACCACGGTCGGCGTCGAGTAGTTGGTGTCGTAGTGCTTCGGCTGCGGGGTGCTGATCCAGACGACCGCGCCCGTCTTCTTGTCGAACGCGAAGTAGCGGTTGCTGCCGCGCGACTGATCGCCCCAGCCGGAGTTGAGCGTGCTCACGATCACGACGTCGCCCTCGATGACCGGCGACACGGTGCGGCCGCCGTGCGTCGAGATCTCGCCGAACTCCTCGGTGAGCTGGCGCTGCCACAGCACCTTGCCCGAGGCGTCGAGCGCGTGCAGCTGCCCGTCGACGCCGAACGCGTAGACGTTGCCCGTGGCCGGGTCGACGCTCGGCGACGACCACGCCACGCGGTGCACCGGAACGTCGGTGTGGAAGACGTTGAAGCGCCGCTCCCAGATCACCTTTCCGGTGTCGGCGTCGAGCGCGAGCAGCCGCTCCTGGACCTTGTCGCGCTCCTTCACGGTGTCGACGCTCGCGTTCCAGAGGTACAAGCGGTTTCCGAAGATGACAGGCGCCGAGCGCGAGCCGAACGGGGCTCTCCAGGCGAGCCCCTCGCCG
>CAVUTB010000003.1:0-126220 GCA_963744315.1 uncultured Acidobacteriota bacterium | reverse complement strand
GCCCCCGCCGCCACCCCAGGCACCGGGCGCCTTCGGCTCCGGGAGCGCCGCTGGACCCCGCGCGCGCGAAGAGCATCCCGTTCCGCACCCGTGTGCCCCAGCCCTCGCTCGAGTACCGGTCCGCCTTCGGCAAGTGGCTCGCGCGCGGCGAGCCCATCGGCGACCACGCCGACGGGGAGCTCGAGACACATCCGTGGTGGAGGGTGATCTGGCTGACCGGCGTCGACTACTTCTCGACCCTCGGCTACCAGCCGGGCATCGCGCTCCTCGCGGCGGGCGCCCTGTCGCCGATCGCGACCGCGATCCTCGTCCTCGTCACGCTCTTCGGCGCGCTGCCGGTCTACGCGCAGGTGGCGGGGCGCACCTACGCGGGGCAGGGCTCGATCGCCATGCTCGAGAACCTGCTCCCGGGCTGGAAGGGCAAGCTGCTCGTGCTGGTCCTGCTCGGCTTCGCGGCCACCGACTTCGTGATCACGATGACGCTGTCGGCCGCCGACGCCGCCAAGCACGCGATCGAGAACCCGTTCCTCAAGCCGTCCTCGGCGAGCACCAGGTCCTGGTCACGCTCGCGATCCTCGCCGTGCTCGCCGCGGTCTTCCTCAAGGGCTTCCGGGAGGCGATCGGCCTCGCGCCGCCGCGGCGCTGCCTACATCGTGCTCAACCTCGTCGTGCTCGGCCGCGGCGCCTGGGAGGTGATCACGCACCCCGCGCTCGTCGCCGACTGGCGCGCCGCGCTCGCCGCGCAGGGCGACTTCCGATGCTCGCCGCGGGCGCGCTCCTGGTGTTCCCAAGCTCGCGCTGGGCCTGAGCGGCTTCGAGACCGGCGTCTCCGTCATGCCGCTGATCGACGGCGGCGAGGCGGACCGGGGCCACAACCCGCGCAGCGGCGGCGCGCCTCAGGGGCGCGTGGCCAACACCCGGAAGCTGCTGCTGACCGCGGCCGCGATCATGAGCGGCATGCTGATCCTGTCGAGCTTCGTGACCACGCTGCTGATCGAGCCGGCCGACTACCAGGAGGGCGGCCCGGCCAGCGGGCGCGCCATCGCATTCCTGGCCCACAAGTACATCGGCCCGGGCTTCGGCACCGTCTACGACCTCTCGACGATCCTGATCCTCTGGTTCGCCGGCGCCTCCGCGATGGCCGGGCTGCTCAACCTGATCCCGCGCTACCTGCCGCGCTTCGGCATGGCGCCCCGCTGGGCCGCGCTGTCCCGGCCGCTGGTGCTGGTGCTGTTCGCGATCGACGTCGTGGTGACGTGGGTCTTCGAGGCCGACGTGGAGGCGCAGAGCGGCGCCTACGCCACCGGCGTGCTCGTCCTCATCCTGTCCGCCGCCTTCGCGGCCATGCTCTCGCTGTGGCGCGAGCGCCGGCGCGGGCTCGCCCTCGCACGGGCGTCATCTTCCTGGTGTTCGCCTTCACCCTGGCCGACAACTGCTCGAGCGGCCGGACGGCCTGATCATCGGCAGATCTTCACGCGCTGCTGATGCTGGCGAGCGGCCTCAGCCGGTCGCTGCGCTCCGTCGAGATGCGCATCCCCCACGGGTACTTCGCCGACGTCGAGAGCTGGCGCATGGGGCCGGAGCTGCGCGGCAAGAAGGTGCACCTGGTGCCGATTCCGAGCAGCTCGCCGGAGGCCCGGCGCGAGAAGCGAGCGGAGATCGTCCGGCACTACAACGTCCGCGGGCCGTTCCTGTTCCTGCACGTGAACCTGCTGGACAACCGCTGCGAGTTCTCGGCGCCCCTCGAGCTCACCCTCCGGAAGGAAGGCGACGACTACGTCGGAGAGGTCTACGGCGCCATCGCCATCGCGAACACGATCGCCTTCGTCAGCGAGGCCATCGACCCCATCACGATCTTCATCGGCCTCACCCGGCAGAACCTGATGGCGCAGGCGGTCCGCTACCTCCTGTTGGGCGAGGGCGAGACCGGGCTCATGGTCTACACGATCCTGCTGCGCTACTGGGAGTGGACGCCGGAGGAGGACGTGCGGCCGCTGATCTTCCTGATGAGCGACTAGCTCAGCGAAGAGGCGAGGGTCAGGTTCGAAGCACGAGTGCGCGTATCCTACCCGCGGGGATGCCGACGCATGGCTGAGGCGCGCACCGCTCGACTGCCCGCCTGGGCCTGGCCGCTCCTCGCGCTGCCGATCGTCGCCGGCGTCGGGGCGTGGACGTACTGGGCGGTCTCGTCCGCGGTCCAGGTCCGGCTCGAGGCTCGCTCAAGACCATGCTCGCCTCGAGCGCGTCGGCCGCTCGGCCAGTGGCTCGACGCGCGAGGCGAACCTCGCCGCGGTGATGGCGGCCGACCCGCGCGTGCGCGCGGACGTCGAGGCCTGATCGCAGTCGCGAGGCGGACGGGCGGCGACCCGGCCGCGCTCAAGGCGGCCCCGGCGCAGGCGCATCTGCGCGAGGTCCTGGCGCCCGTGGTCTCGAGGCAGCACAACGCCGGCTTCTTCATTCTCGACCCGGGCGGCCTGATCGTGGCCCGCATCGTCGACGAGCGGGTGGGCGAGCGCGTCGTGCTGACCGTCGCGGACGCCGCGGCGCGGGTGCGCGACGGACGCCCCGTGTTCCTCGCACCCACGCTGAAGCAGCGCTTCGCGAACGTGCCGATGGCCTTCGTGATGGTGCCGCTGCGCGACGCGTCAGGCGCCGCGATCGCGACCTTCGCGTTCCGCATCCCCGCCCAGCAGATGGGGGAGATCCTGAACGCGTCGCGGCTCGGGGAGACCGGCGAGACCTACGCCGTGGACGCCGAAGGCCACATGTCACCGAGACGCCGCTTCCCGGAGCAGGTGGCCCAGCTGGGCCTTCTGCCGCCGGAGGCCGGCGGCCGGACGACGGCCGCGCTCGAGCTTCGCGATCCCGGCGTCGACTCGCCGAGGGCAAGCCGCCGCGACGCCGCAGAAGACCTGGCCGCTCACCTGGGCCGCGGCCGAGGCCGTCGCCGGCCGGGCCGGCGTCAACGCGACGGGCTACCGCGACTACCGGGGCGTGAGGTCGTCGGGGCGTGGCACTGGCTGCCGCAGTGGGGCTTCGGCATCGTGACCGAGATCGACCGCGCCGAAGCGTACCAGACGCTGGCGGTCGTCCGCCGCGCCTTCGGCGTGCTCGGCGGGGGCCTGCTGCTCGTGGCGGCGGCGCCATCGCGCTCTCCTCTCGCCGCATCTACGGGCTGCAGAGGGAGGTCGACGCGCGGCTCAGCGCTCGGGCAATACACGCTCGAGGACAAGATCGGCGAGGGCGGCATGGGCGCCGTCTACCGCGCGCGCCACGCCTTCCTGCGGCGGCCCACCGCGATCAAGCTGATCCGCTCGGAGATGGCGACGCCGGAGATGCTGGCCCGCTTCGAGCGCGAGGTGCAGCTCACGAGCCAGCTCACCCACCCGAACACGATCGCGATCTACGACTACGGCCGTACGCCCGACGGCGTCTTCTACTACGCGATGGAGTACCTGCCGGGCCTCCCGCTCGACCGCGTGATCCTCGACGACGGGCCGCAGCCGGAGGCCCGCGTCGTCCACCTCCGAAGCAGATCTGCGCGTCGCTGGCCGAGGCGCACCAGATCGCGCTCGTCCACCGCGACGTCAAGCCCGCGAACGTGATGCTCTGCGAGCGCGGAGGGACCTACGACGTCGTCAAGGTGCTCGACTTCGGGCTGGTCAAGGAGCTCGCCGCCACGAAGACTCGGGCGTCACGGCGGCGGGCCACATCGTCGGCACCCCGCACTACATGGCGCCGGAGGCCGTGATCGCGGCCGCGAACGTCGAGCCCGCGAGCGACGTCTACGCCGTGGGCGCGGTGGCCTACGCGCTCGTCACCGGCCAGCATGTCTTCGCCGGCAAGTCCGGCGCCGAGGTGATCGGCCACCACATTCACTCCGCGCCGAAGCCACCCTCGGAGCGGCTCGGCCGCCCGGTCGATCCCGTCCTCGAGCGGCTCATCCTCGACTGCCTCGCGAAGAAGCCGGAAGACCGGCCCGCCGACGCGTGGTGCTGCTCGAGCGGCTCGAGGAGCGGTGGACGGGCGCCGCCTGGACGCAGCGCGAGGCCCGCGAGTGGTGGCAGACGCGGGCCCCGGCCATGCTGGAGGCGCGCCGAGCGGCCGAGGAGAGCGTCTCGCGCGGGCCGAAGCTCGCGGTCGACGTCGCGAGCCGCATGGGCAGCAGCAGCAGCAGCGTCTCCGAGCTGTCGCTCGAAGACGAGGGCACCAAGACTCGGATCCGGCGCGTGCCGTAAGTTACCCGTTTGTTACTTGCCCGCGGGCGCGCCCAGCAGCAAGTTTCATCTCGCAGACCACGTGTGACACCGAGCCTCCCGGCCGGCGGACGGGCCGTCCCCAAACGGCGCGCATGCGTGGCCTGCTCTCTGACACCGTAACTTACCCGCCTGATACTTCCGGCCGGATCGGTCTTGCGTCCATCCTCCGCTTGCAGGATAAAGACGCACACGTGTGCCGAGGGGCTGAGCCAGCGATCGTCCGGCTCGCGGGCGTGTGGGCTTGCTGCGATGAGCTTTAGGGAAAGAGGAGGAGCGAGCATGAAACCCAGGGATCCCGACCCGGAAGCTTTGCTTCCGACCGAAACCGCGTTCGTCTCGACGGAAGTTCCGTCGGGGGTGGACCGCCGGACGTTCATGATGCGGAGCGCCGTCATCGGCTCTGCGGCCGTCATCACGGGCTGCACGCAGAGCGAGACGCAGCAGACCGCTGCCGCTTCGGCGCCGCCGCCCGTGGTCAAGGAAGTGAGCTCTCTCGGCCGACCTCAACGTCGTCAAGAAGTCGAAGGGGCCGGTGATGACGACGCTCGAGGAGTTCTACAAGGTCGGCCCCGGGCCCTCCAGCTCGCACACGATCGGCCCGATGCGCATCACCTACGACTTCTACCAGCGCTGCACCAAGCTGCCCGCGGAGCAGCTCGCGAAGGCCACGGCGCTCGAAGGTGCACCTCTTCGGCAGCCTGAGCGCCACGGGCAAGGGGCACGGCACCGAGCGCGCCTCCCTCGCCGGCATCGTCGGCAAGGAGCCGGCGACCGTCGATCCGCTCTTCCTCGACAGCCTGCGGGACAAGCCGGACCAGGTCTTCCCCGTGAAGCTGGGCGACAAGTCCTTCGACGTCTCGCTGAAGGACATCATCTACGACGCCCCCAAGGGCGACTTCCCGCATCCCAACACGATGACGTGCAAGCTGATGGGCGGCGACAGCGTCCTCCTCGAGCAGGAGTACTACTCGGTCGGCGGCGGGTTCATCGAGTGGAAGGGCTACGAGCCGCCGAAGAAGGGCCAGCCGAAGTACTCGTACGCGACGATGAAGGAGCTGCTGGCCCACGCCGAGGCGAACAAGCTGACCGTGGCGCAGGTCGCGATGGCGAACGAGGTCGCGGTCTCGGGCAAGACCGAGGCCGAGATCAACGCGTTTCTCGACAAGATCTCGGGCGCCATGGTGGCCATCGTGAAGTCGGGCCTGGCCGCGCCGACGAGCACGCTCCCCGGCCCGATCAAGCTGAAGACGAAGGCGGGCGAGGTCTACAAGCGCGCGATGGACGACAAGTTCGAGCGCCAGCGCGGCATCGGCGTCGTCTCCGCATACGCGCTCGCCGGCTCGGAGGAGAACGCGCGCGGTCACCTCGTCGTCACCGCCCCGACGGGCGGCTCGGCCGGGGTCATCCCGGCGCTCGTCTACGCGCTCGGCGAGGGCGGCCGCAAGCTGCCGCAGCAGAAGATCCGCGAGGGCCTGCTGGCCGGCGCCGTCATCGGCTACCTCGGCAAGCACAACGCGACCCTCTCGGGCGCCGAGGGCGGCTGCCAGGCGGAGATCGGCGTCGCCTCCTCCATGGGGGCGGCCCTCGTCGCCCAGGCGATGGACGAGCCCCCGCAAGTCGTCGCGAACGCGGCCGAGTCGGCGCTGCAGCACCATCTCGGAATGACGTGCGACCCGGTCGCGGGCTTCGTGCAGGTGCCGTGCATCGAGCGCTGCGCGTTCGGCGCGGTGAAGGCGTGGACGGGCTACATGATCGCGAGCAACGAGATCCCGGCCGACCGCCGCGTCGACTTCGACACCACCGTGAACGCGATGGCGCTCACGGCCAAGGAGATGAACTCGAAGTACAAGGAGACCTCCGAGGGCGGCCTCGCGGTCTCGGTCACGCTCTGCTAGTCGACGCGCATGAGCCCCACGACCGGAACCGGCAAGTACGAGCGCCTGCTCACCAGGTGCAAGACGCTCTCGGCGATCCCCACCGCCGTGGCCTATCCGTGCGAGAGCTCGGCGCTCGAGTCGGCGCTCGAGGCCGGCAAGAAGCGCCTGATCGAGCCCCTGCTCGTCGGTCCGGCGGCCACGATCGAGCAGGTCGCGCGCAAGGCCGGCCTCGACCTCGGGCGCGCCCGAGTCATTGACGCTCCCGACGCTCCCGCCGCGGCCCGCAAGGCGGTGGAGCTCGTCCGCGAAGGCCAGGCCGAGCTGCTGATGAAGGGCAGCCTGCACACCGACGAGCTGCTGGCCGCCGTGGTGGCTCGCGAGGGCGGGCCTGCGCGCCGGCCGCCGCATCAGCCACGTCTTCATCATGGACGTGCCGACCTACCACAAGGTCCTGGTCGTGACGGACGCCGCCATCAACATCGCCCCTACGCTCGAGGACAAGGTCGACATCTGCCAGAACGCGATCGATCTCGTCGTGTCGCTCGGCGTCGCCAGGCCGAAGCTCGCCATCCTGGCGGCCGTCGAGACGGTGACCTCGAAGATGCCCGCCACCACCGACGCGGCCTGCCTCTGCAAGATGGCCGACCGCGGCCAGATCACCGGGGCGCTCCTCGACGGACCGCTCGCCTTCGACAACGCGATCAGCAAGCAGGCGGCGAAGACGAAGAAGATCGAGTCCGAGGTCGCGGGCGATCCCGACATCCTGCTCGCGCCGGACCTCGAGGCCGGCAACATCCTCGCGAAGCAGCTCAGCTTCCTGGCGAACGCCGACAGCGCCGGCCTGGTGCTCGGCGCGCGCGTGCCCGATCATCCTGACGAGCCGCGCGGACAGCGTCCGCTCCAAGATCGCGAGCTGCGCGGTGGGCGTGCTCGCGGCGCACGCGCGCCGGAAGCCGGCCGCCGGCCAATGGGAGCGCCCGTGAGCGACTCGCTGCTCGTCCTGAACGCCGGCTCCTCGAGCCTGAAGTTCTGTGTCTACCAGCGCTCGGACGCCGCGGGCTGGACGCTCGATGCGCGCGGCCAGATCGAGGGTATCGGCACGAAGCCGCGGTTGTCTGCGAAGGACGGCGGTGGCGCGAAGCTCGTCGACCAGACGCTGGACGCAGCGGTGCGCGACGGGCGCGCCGCGCTCGACGCGCTCGCGGCCTGGCTCCGCTCCCGCTACGGCGCGGCCCGCGTGGTCGGCGTCGGACACCGCGTCGTCCACGGCGGCCCCAGCCACGCGGCGCCCGTTGTGGTGACGAAGGAGGTCCTCGAGGGCCTGCGGGCGCTGGTCCCGCTCGCGCCGCTTCATCAGCCCTACAACCTCGGCGCGATCGACGTGCTCTTCGAGCGCATGCCGGACGTGCCGCAGGTCGCGTGCTTCGACACGAGCTTCCACCGCGGGCAGCCCGCCGTCGCCGAGCTCGTCCCGCTGCCGGCCGACATCCGCGAGAAGGGCGTGCAGCGCTATGGCTTCCACGGCCTGTCGTACGAGTACATCGCCTCGGTGCTGCCGGAGATCGCCCCGGACGTCGCCCAGGGGCGCGTGATCGTCGCGCACCTCGGCAGCGGCGCCAGCCTCTGCGCGTTGCGCGGCGGCAAGAGCATGGACAGCAGCCTCGGCTTCACCGCGCTCGACGGGCTCTGCATGGGTACGCGCCCCGGCGCGCTCGACCCCGGCGTCGTGCTACACCTGTTCCAGGGCCTCGGGCTGTCGGCAAAGGACGTCGAGAACCTGCTCTACAAGAAGTCGGGGCTGCTCGGCATCTCCGGGATCAGCAACGACATGCGCGACCTGCTCGGCAAGAGCGACCCGGGCGCGAAGCTGGCCGTGGACTATTTCGTCTATCGCGCCGCGAAGGAGACGGGCGCGCTCGCCGCGGCGCTCGGCGGGATCGACGCGCTCGTCTTCACGGCGGGGATCGGCGAGAACTCGGCCGAGATCCGCAGCCGGATCGGAGCCGCCTGCGGCTGGCTCGGGATCGAGATCGACGAGCAGGCGAATGCGGCGAGGGGCCCGCGCATCTCGAAGCCCGCGAGCCGTGTCTCCGCGTGGGTGATCCCGACGAACGAGGAGCTGATGATCGCGCGCCACACGGCGCGGCTCTTGGGACTGGGGGAGCCCGCGCCCGGCGGGCGGAAGTAGAGGAGCAAGACCGATGGCGACGGCGGAAAAGAAGGCCGAGAAGGCGAAAGCGGGGCCGACGAAGGCTGAGCAGGCGAAGGCCGAGCAGGAGGCCTGGCGCGGGTTCACTTCGGGGCTGTGGCAGAAGCGCGATGGACGTCCGCGACTTCATCCAGCACAACTACCGCCCCTACGACGGCAACGAGGCGTTCCTGGCGTCGGCCACGGCTCGCACCGAAGACATCTGGGACAAGCTCCAGAAGCTCTTCGTCGAGGAGCGCAAGAAGGGCGTGCTCGACGTCTCGCAGATCCCGAGCTCGATCACCGCGCACGCCCCGGGCTACATCGACCGCGACAACGAGATCATCGTCGGGCTGCAGACCGAGGCGCCGCTCAAGCGCGCGATCATGCCGCAGGGCGGCTTCCGCATGGTGCTGGGCGCGCTCAAGACCTACGGCTACGAGCCCGATCCGCACGTGGTCGAGGCGTTCACGAAGTACCGGAAGACGCACAACGAGGGTGTGTTCGACGCCTACACCGCGGACATCAGGCGCTGCCGCAGCTCGCACGTCCTCACCGGGCTGCCCGACGCCTACGGCCGCGGCCGCATCATCGGCGACTACCGGCGCGTGGCGCTCTACGGCGTGACGCGGCTCATCGAGCACAAGCAGCACGAGAAGGCGGCGCTCGACGCCGAGATGTCGACCGAGAGCATCATCCGCGACCGCGAGGAGCTCGCCGAGCAGATCCGCGCGCTCAAGGAGCTGCAGCAGATGGCGACGAGCTACGGCTTCGACATCTCGAAGCCCGCGGCGACCGCGAAGGAAGCCGTCCAGTGGCTGTACTTCGGCTACCTCGCGGCGGTGAAGGAGCAGAACGGCGCCGCCATGTCGCTCGGCCGCACCTCGACCTTCCTCGACGTCTACTTCGAGCGCGACCTGGCCGCGGGCGTCCTGACCGAGTCGCAGGCGCAGGAGATCGTCGACGACTTCGTGATCAAGCTGCGCATCGTGCGCTTCCTGCGCACGCCGGAGTACGACGAGCTCTTCGCCGGCGACCCGACCTGGGTCACGGAGTCGATCGGCGGGATGGGCGACGACGGGCGTTCCCTCGTCACGAAGACCAGCTTCCGCTTCCTGCAGACGCTCTACAACCTCGGGCCCGCGCCCGAGCCCAACCTGACGATCTGGTACTCGCCGCAGCTGCCCGACAACTTCCGGCGCTTCGCGGCGAAGGTCGCGATCGACACGAGCGCGCTCCAGTTCGAGAGCGACGAGATCATGCGCCGGAGCTGGGGCGACGACGGCGCGATCGCGTGCTGCGTCTCACCGATGCTGATCGGCAAGCAGATGCAGTTCTTCGGGGCGCGCGCCAACCTCGCGAAGGCCTTTCTCTACGCGATCAATGGCGGCCGCGACGAAGTGAGCGGCGAGCAGGTCGCCCCCGCCAGCGAGCCGGTGAAGGGCGACATCCTCGACTTCGACGACGTGGTGGCGCGGCTCGAGAAGACGGCCGACTGGCTGGCGGGCGTCTACGTCAACGCCATGAACGTCATCCACTACATGCACGACAAGTACGCCTACGAGCGGATCGAGATGGCGCTGCACGACTACGCGCCGCTCCGGACCATGGCGTTCGGCATGGCGGGCCTCTCGGTCGTGGCCGACAGCCTGTCGGCGATCAAGCACGCAAAGGTGAGCGTGGTGCGCGACGCGACGGGGCTGGTGACCGACTACAAGACCGAGGGCGACTTCCCGAAGTTCGGCAACAACGACAACCGCGTGGACCAGCTCGCGACCTGGCTCGTGAGCATGTTCATGGGCAAGCTCCGGAAGTACCCGACCTATCGGAACGCCGTCCACACCCAGTCGATCCTGACCATCACCTCGAACGTGGTCTACGGCAAGGCGACCGGCAACACGCCGGACGGGCGGCGCAAGGGCGAGCCGTTCGCGCCGGGCGCCAACCCGATGCACGGCCGCGACAGCCACGGCATCCACGCGGCGGCGGCGTCGGTCGCCAAGATCCCGTACCGCGACGCCGCGGACGGCATCTCGCTCACCGCGAGCCTCGTGCCAGAGGGGCTGGGACGGGTAGGGGTGGACCGCGTCAACAACCTGACCGGAATGCTCGACGCGTTCTTCGGCGTGACGGGCTACCACATGAACGTGAACGTGCTGAACCGAGACACCCTGCTCGACGCGATGGAGCACCCAGAGAAGTATCCGAGTCTCACCATCCGCGTCTCGGGCTATGCCGTGAACTTCGTACGACTGACGCGCGATCAGCAGATGGACGTCATCAACCGCACCTTCCACGGGGCGTGACGTGAGCGAGCCGACGCCGCCCGCCTCGACGCCTCTCGCGGCGAAGAGCCCGTACGAGCTGCGCGTCGGTCTCGGCGAGCACGTCCCCGAGACGGACGTCCGCTCGGCGCTCGCGAGCGGGGACGTGGGGTTCCTGCACTCCTTCACGACAGGCTCCGCCGTCGACGGTCCCGGCGTGCGCGTCGTCGCCTGGACGGCGGGCTGCATGTGGCGCTGCGTCTATTGCCACAACCCGGACACCTGGAAGATGACGAACGGGATCCCCATCACGGTCGCGCGGGCCACGGAGGAGCTCGGCAAGTACCGCAAGGGCCTCAAGGTGATGTCCGGCGGCTTCACGCTGAGCGGCGGGGAAGCGCTGATGCAGGACCGCTTCGCGGTGAAGCTGCTCGGCGCGGCGCAGGGCCTCGGAATCCACACCGCGCTCGACACCAACGGCTACTACGGCGAGCGCCTGAGCGACGCCGAGCTGGAAGCTGGCCGACCTGGTGCTGCTCGACCTGAAGGGGTCCGATCCCGAGCGTCATCTCCGGCTGACCGGGATGGACGTCGGCCCGACGCACACCTTCGCGCGCCGCCTCGCCGAGCGAAAGCGGCCGGTCTGGGTGCGCTTCGTGCTCGTGCCGGGGTGGTCCGACGCACCGGGCGAGATCGAGGGCGTGGCCCGCTTCGCGGCCGAGCTCGGCAACGTGGAACGCGTGGACGTGCTGCCGTTCCACCAGATGGGGCGCTTCAAGTGGAAGCGGCTCGGACTCGAATACAAGCTCGAGGGCACTGCACCGCCGTCCCCCGAGGCGGTCGAGCGAGCGTGCGACGTCTTCAAGGCCGCGGGGCTCTTGGCGTACTGAGCGCATGCACGCGCTCCTCCGCGAGATCCGCCACAACCGGCTGCTGTGGCTGCTCGTGTTCGTGCCGGTCGTCTTCGCCGCGCACGGGCCAGGCCGGAGGGCCAGACGCTGCTGTTCCTGCTCTCCGTGCTCGCGATCGTGCCGCTCGCGGCGCTCCTGAGCCACGCCACCGAGTCGGTGGCGGCGAAGACCGGCGACACGCTCGGAGGCCTGCTGAACGCCACTCTCGGCAACCTGACCGAGCTCGTGATCGCTCTCGCGGCGCTGCGCGCCGGGGAGCACACGCTCGTGAAGGCCTCGATCGCGGGTGCGATCGTCACGAACACGCTCTTCATGCTGGGTGCGTCGTTCCTGCTCGGCGGCCTCAAGTACCACGAGCAGGAATTCAACCGTGCGAGCGCGCGGCTCCAGGCCGGGCTGCTCTTCGTGGCCACCGTCGCGCTGCTCGTCCCCTCGGCGGTGAGCGAGGCCGACGCGACGTCGGGCGCCTCGTTCGGCGCCTTTCCGAGTGTCGCCCTCTCGGTGCTGCTCATCGTGGCCTACGGGCTGGGTCTGCTGTTCTCCCTCAAGACGCATGCCGAGGTGTTCGGCAGCGCGGAGCACGGGGAAGCCGACGAGGCGCCCTGGCCGCTGGGGACGGCGCTCGGGACGCTGGCCGGTGTCACGGTGCTCGTCGCGCTGGTGAGCGAGGTGTTCGTCGAGTCGGTGCAGGGCGCTTCGCTCGAGCTCGGAATGACGCCCGCGTTCGTGGGCTTCATCGTCGTGGCGCTCGTCGGCGCGGCGGCCGAGATGGCCTCGGCGTTCGCCGGAGCGCGCAAGAACCGCCTGGACCTGAGCGTGGGCATAGCGCTCGGCAGCGCCGCCCAGATCGCCCTCTTCGTGGCCCCGGTGCTGGTGCTGCTGAGCCACGCGATCGGTCCCTCGCCGATGAACCTGCAGTTCTGGCCTGGCGCCGTCGTCATGATGCTGATCGCCACGCTCACTGCCTTCCTGGTGACGAACAGTGGGCGCTCGGCCTGGTTCCTCGGAGTGCTGGTGCTGATGGTCTACGCCATCTTCGCCATGACGTTGTACGTGCTGCCGCCGCGCGTGGCGTAGCGCCAGGCGCCCCGGTCTGGGGGTTACAGGGCGGCGAACCGCCCTGAAACGGTAACTTACCCCGCTGTTACTTCCGGAGGACAGCGCGCGCGGGTCATCCTCCCATCCGCAGGCCACATGTCCCCATGCCTTCGGCTCGTCAGCGAGCAGTTCCCCCACCTGCACGACCGGGTGGCCTGGCTTTTCGAGCGCGAGCCGCTGTTCCGGGAGCTGTGCGAGGACTACGAGGCGTGCCGGCTGGCACTGGACCGGCACGAGGCCGCCGAGGCCTTGATGCGCGAGTACTCGGCGCTGCGCCTGCGGCTCGAGACCGAGCTGCTGAGGTTCCTGCACGACGCCGCGGTCAAGCCGGGCGGCAGCAACTGACCAGGCTGGAGGTGCCCAGATGAGACGAGCTTCCGGTTGTCGGTTGCGGGAGCGCGTCGTGGTTGCCGGCGTCGGCCGCAACGTCGAAGTGGACGACGACAAGCTGGGTCTGGTAGCGTCGGACGACCTCAATCCGCAGATGGCGCGGGTTCTGCTGCGGCTCGCGCTCTTGAAGCCGCGCAGCCCCGCAGAGATCCAGCGGCTCTTCGTCGAGTATTGAGGCCATCCAAGGGTTTGAATCAATGGAGGAGGACTAGCCACATGCGCAAGCTCGCCATCGCCGCCGCGCTCGCTCTCGCGAGCACCGCGGTGTTCGCACAGGACGTGAAGACGGACCACGACAAGGCCGCGAATTTCGCGGCGATCAAGACCTTCCAGGCCAAGATCGCCACCAGCTGGAACAACGAGATCGGCGAGAAGCGGGTGCTCGACGAGATCACCCAGGCGCTCACCGAGAAGGGCTGGAAGTCGGTCGACGCCAACCCCGACGCGCTCGTGCTGCTCCACGGCGCCACCGAGAAGCAGAAGAGCCTCAACACCTTCTACTCCGGCACGGGCGGCTACGGCGGCTACGGCTACCGCGGCTGGGGCGGGATGGGCGGCATGGGCACCGCCACCACCACCACGTCCGAGTACATCGTCGGCACGCTGGTCGTGGACATCTTCGACGCCAAGACGAAGGGGCTCATGTTCCGCGGCACCGCGACGGACGAGCTCTCGGACAAGCCCGAGAAGAACCAGAAGAAGCTTCAGAAGGCGTCGGACAAGATGTTCAAGGACTTCCCGCCGGGCTCCAAGGACAAGAAGTAGCCCGCATGGGGAGACGGCGGCCGGCAGAACGACGACGACCTCGGACCGGACTGCTGGCCGCCTTGCTCCTGGTTTCGTTGCCCGGGGCGCTTCACGCCCAGGCGGTCACCGTGACCTGCGCGTCGAAGCCGGGTGAGCGGCAGCACTGCCCGGCCAACACCTCGAAGGGTGTCGCTCTCGTGCGGTCCGCGGGGGAGGCGGCCTGCCTGCTCGGCAAGTCGTGGGGCTTCGACGACCAGGGCGTGTGGGTGTCGGACGGCTGCGTCGGTACCTTCCTCGTCGCCGCGCAGGAGCCGGGCGCGCCCGAAGCGACGCCGGAGAAGAAGAAGCCCCTTCAGTACATCCCCAACGCGGGGTTCCTGCTGGTCGAGGGCGACAAGGGCGAGATCTACGTCCGGCTCTTCAGCTACGCGCGCTACCTGAACCAGAAGGGACTCGACGCCGACCTACACCGACTCCTTCGGCAACACCAAGAGCGTCCAGCAGCGCGAGGACATCCAGCTCAACAAGTTCTTCCTGCCCTTCTCGGGCTGGTTCCTGACGCCGAAGATGCGCTACTACCTCTACGTCTGGTCCGTCGAACGCGTCGCAGGGCGACCCGGCCCAGGTCGTGGGAGCCGGCAACCTGAGCTACGTGTTCAACCGCCACGTGACCTTCGGCGCCGGGATCACGAGCCTCCCGAGCGTGCGCAGCACCGAGGGCCAGTTCCCCTACTGGCTCAGCGTGGACGACCGCCTGATCTCCGACGAGTTCTTCCGCGGCTCCTACACCACCGGCATCTGGCTGAAGGGCGAGCTCACGCACGAAGTTCAAGTACATGGCCATGCTCGGCAACAACCTGAGCACGCTGGGCGTGAGCGCGGCGCAGCTCGACAACGGCCTCAACACGACGTCGCTCATGCTCCAGTGGCTGCCCGGCACGGGCGAGTTCGGGCTCTACGGCACCTTCGGCGACTTCGACTACCACGAGAAGCTCGCCACGCGCCTCGCCGCGCACTACACGCACAGCCGCGAGGACAAGCAGAGCCAGCCGGGCACGAACGGCATCGAGAACAGCCAGATCCGGCTCACCGACGGCAGCGTGATCTTCACGCCCGAGCTGTTCGGACCGGGCATCACGGTCGAGCAGGTCGACTACGACATGGTGAGCGTCGACGCGGGGGTCAAGTGGAAGGGCCTGTCGCTCGAGGGGGAGTACTACTGGCGCTGGCTCGGCGGACTTCGCCGGCACGAACGTGCAGGGGATCGCCGACATCAAGGACACGGGGTTCCAGCTGCAGGCCTCGGCCATGGTCGTGCCGAAATCGCTGCAGGTCTACGTCGGCGGCTCGGCGATCTTCGGCGACCGCTACGGCGACGCGTCGGAGCTGCGCGCCGGCGTGAACTGGTACTTCGTCAAGGAGCGCGGGCTCCGCGTGAACGCGGAGTGGCTGCACCTGAACAACTGCCCGGTGGGCTACACCGCCGTTCCCTATCCCGTCGGGGGCAACGGCGACGTGTTCCACACGAACCTCGAGCTGAACTTCTGAGCATGCGCGATGCGCACGCGTGGTCGCTGCTGCTCCTGCTGGCGCTGCCCGGCGGCCTCCCTCGGCGCAGACCCTCGGCCGGCGCCCTCGACGCAGCGTACCTCGCGAACGACGTGCACTTCCACCTCACGAACTACGTCCAGCAGGGCACGGACATCCGCGAGTTCCTGAAGATCATGGGGACGAAGGTCGGGCGCGTCGCGCTCTTCGGGATCCCGCTGCAGCAGACGTGGTCCTACGCGCAACACGGGCGACTTCGCCCCGACCTACTACCTGCAGACCGACGCGCCGCTCTACTACTACTCGTTCACCGACGCCTTCATCGCGATGGCGTACCGGTCGCTCCCGCCGGCGGAGCAGGCGCGCTTCGACCCGATGATCACCGGCTTCAACCCGGCCGACATGTACGCGGCCGATCACATCAGGCGCGTGCTGCAGACGTTCCCGGGCGTCTTCTCGGGCATCGGCGAGTTCACGATCCACAAGGAGTTCGTCTCCGCCAAGGTCGCGGGCGAGACGGCGAGCCTCACGAACCCCGCGCTCGACCGCATCCTCGACTTCGCGGCGCGAGGTCGGGCTCGTGGTGCTGCTGCACAACGACGTCGACATGCCGTTTCCGAAGCCGGGGCAGGACCCGTATCCGGCGGCGCAGCTCGCGCAGCTCCTCAGGCGGCACCCGAAGACCACGGTGATCTGGGCCCACTGCGGGCTCGGGCGCATCGTCCACCCGGTGAAGGACCACATCGGGATCCTCGAGCGGGCGCTCTCGAACCCCGAGCTGCCCAACCTCCACATGGACATCTCCTGGGACGAGGTCGCGAAGTACCTCGTGGCGACGCCCGAGACGACCCAGGCGGCGGCCGACCTGATCAACCGCCACCCGGACCGCTTCCTGTTCGGCACCGACGAGGTCGCGCCGACGGAGCAGGCGAAGTACCTGAAGGTCTACGACATGTACGCGCCGCTCTTCGCGAAGCTCACGCCGGAGGCGAGCGAGAAGCTGCGCAAGGGCAACTACGAGCGGCTGTTCGACACGGCGCGCGACGCGAGTCCGGGCGTGGGAAAAGGCAAACCCGAGATGAACCAGGAGGGAATCGTGAGAAGACACGGATCGCGACGCTGCTGCTCGCGGCCGCGACGGTCGCGCGTGCGGGCTCAGCCGACGGAGTGGCGGGCCCCGAGCCCGCGCCGACGCCGACCCCGGCAGCGGCGGCGCAGGACGCCGCCGCCAAGCCCGACGACAAGCCCCGCCTCGACATCTACGGCTTCGCCATGCTCGACATGGGCTACCAGTCGAAGCAGAACGACCCGAACTGGTTCGACGTGGTGCGGCCGACCAAGCTGCCGGCGTTCCAGAACGAGTTCGGCGAGGACGGCCACTTCTTCGCCGGCGTGCGCCAGAGCCGGCTGGGCGTGAAGGGCTTCATCCCGACCGACGTCGGCGAGGTCAAGACCATCTTCGAGTTCGAGCTCTTCGGCACCGGCGTCGACGCGGGCCAGACCACGTTCCGGCTGCGCCACGCCTGGGGCGAGCTCGGCGCGTTCGGCGCCGGCCAGACCTGGAGCCCGTTCATGGACCCGGACGTGTTCCCCAACTCGATCGAGTACTGGGGTCCGACCGGGATGGTGTTCTTCCGCAACGTCCAGGTCCGCTGGACGCCGTGGCAGGACGGCGACTCGAACTTCATGGTCGCGCTCGAGCGGCCGGGCGCCTCCGCCGACCAGGGCGTGTACGCGGGCCGCATCGAGCTCCAGGGCATCACGGCGCGCTTCCCGCTGCCCGACCTCTCGGCGCACTTCCGCTACGCGAAGGGCTGGGGCCACGTGCAGGCGGCCGGCATCCTGCGCCAGATGAAGTGGGACGACCTGAACGGCGACGCAGTTCGACCTCTCGGGCGACGCGACCGGCTGGGGGATCAACCTCAGCACGAACCTCAAGGTCTCGAAGCACGTGATCCGGGCGTCGGTCGTCTTCGGCGAGGGCATCCAGAACTACATGAACGACGCCCCGGTCGACGTCGGGATCGAGAACAACTTCCAGGACCCGCGGACGCCGGTCGTGGGCAAGGCGCTGCCGCTCCTCGGCATCGTCGCGTTCGTCGACCTCAACTGGAGCGACGAGTGGACGAGCAGCGTCGGCTACTCGATGATCGACATCGACAACAGCGACGCGCAGACGGCCGACGCGTTCAAGAAGGGGCAGTACGCGCTCGCCAACATCCTGTACTACCCGACGCCGGACGTGTTCCTCGGGCCGGAGGTCCAGTGGGGCAAGCGCGAGAACTTCCGGGACGGCTTCACGTCGGACGACTTCCGGATCCAGTTCTCGGCCAAGTACAACTTCAAGCTCTCGTTGGGAGGCAAGTGATGAACGTTCGAAGACGTGCGTGACGGCCTGCGGCTTGTCGCCGCGGCCGTGGCCGTGCTTGCCCTCGCGGCGCCCGCGGCGCGAGCGCAGACGCCGGCCGAGATCCAGGCCGCGCTCGACGCGGCCTACGCGAAGTACAAGGACCTCAAGGAAGGCAAGAACGCCGACTACATCCCGGCGCTCGCCAAGGTCGACTCGAACATCTACGGCATCGCGCTCGTGACCACGGACGGCAAGGTCTACACCGCGGGCGACATCAAGTCCGAGGTCTCGATCCAGTCGATCTCCAAGGTCTTCACGATGGCCAAGGTGATCGAGGAGCAGGGCGCCGGACGCGATCGCGAAGCACGATCGGCGTCGACGCGACCGGCATGCGGTTCAACTCGATCGTCGTCGATCGAGTTCTCGCAGAAGTCGCTCGGCGGGCCGGAGATGAACCCGCTCGTCAACCCGGGCGCGATCGCCACCACCAGCATGGTGAAGGGCGCGACCCGCGACGAGGTCTGGAAGAGCATCCTCGGCTACTACTCCGACTTCGCCGGGCGGCCGCTCTCGGTCAACCAGGAGGTCTTCAAGTCGGAGGCCGACACCAACCAGCGCAACCAGGCGATCGGCTACCTGATGTACGCCTACGGCTACATCAAGGCGAACCCGCTGCAGGCGACCGACGTCTACACCGAGCAGTGCTCGGTCAGCGTCAACGCGAAGGACCTCGCGACGATGGCGGCGACGCTCGCGAACGGCGGCAAGAACCCGGTCGACCGGCAAGCAGGTCGATGAAGGCCGCGAACGTGCCGAACGTGCTGGCGGTGATGGCGACCGCGGGTCTCTACGACGACTCGGGCAAGTGGCTCTACCGCACCGGCCTGCCCGGGCAAGAGCGGCGTGGGCGGCGGCCTCATCGCCGTCTCGCCCGGCAAGTTCGGCATCGCCGTCGTCTCGCCGCCGCTCGACGACGCCGGCAACAGCGTCCGGGCGCAGAAGGCGATCGCCGACATCTCGAACGCGCTCGGCGGCAACCCGCTCGCCTCGAAGCCGAGGTAGTGGCGCGGGCCGTGACGACTGGAACTGTTGAGAGATCGAGGAGGGGAATCGTGACGAAGAGAGCTGCAATCGTGCTCGCACTGCTGGCGGCCGCTCCCGTGGTGGCGCTGGCCCAGACCGGCGTGAAGAAGGCCCAGTCCGTGGAGGTGACAGCCACGGTCGAGGCGATCGATCACACCAACCGCATCGTGACGCTCAGGAACGCCGACGGCGTGGTGGAGCTCGGTGTCGGTCCGGAGGTCAAGCGCTTCGACGAGCTGAAGGTGGGGGACAAGATCACCTTCACCTACATGGAGTCGGTCCTGGCGGAGATCCACAAGGCCGCAGCGGCCGACAAGGCGCCCGGGTCGGGAGACCCTGTGGTGACGCGCGGCAAGGGCCCCCGCCCGAGCGGCATGGTCTCGCAGACGCAGAAGGCGACGGTGACGATCCAGGCGATCGACGCCAACGTGCCCTCCGTCAAGGTCCAGACCGCGGACGGGCAGAGCCTGAGCTTCAAGGTGCAGGACAAGGCGAAGCTGACCGGGCTCAAGGTCGGCGACAAGGTGGACATCACGTACACGGAAGCGCTGATGGTGAGCGTGAAGTAGGCCGCACTCGGATCGACAGCGGGTCGCAGGGACAGCCCGCCCCTATAAAAGGAGACGAAAACGATGTTTCGCAACGCGTTGCTGGCAGTGGCGTTCGTAGCGGCGGCCGTGGTCTCGGCTCAAGCCCAGGATCACCGTGTGGAGCTCGCCGGCACGGCGGGCTGGACGTTCAGCGACGGCGTCTCCGGGAACGCCGTCCTGGTTCCCGGCGTCGGGACCTTCGACCGCCTCGATCCAAAGGACGCTTTCTCATGGGGCCTCCGCATCGGCTTCCTGGTCAGCGAGAACGTCGAGGTGGGAGGCCTCTTCAACCTCCAGTCGACGAAGCTCGAGGCCGGCGGAACGACCACGCTGGAGCTGGGCGACCAGAAGATCTACAACTACCACGGGTTCATCGCCTACAACTTCGGCGCTTCGGACGCGAAGACGCGCCCCTACTTCCTCGGCGGCGCGGGGGCGACGCAGTACTCCGGCATCACCACGGTCGGGGGCCGGGAGCTCGGCGGCAACACGCAGTTCTCGACCACCTGGGCGCTCGGCGTGAAGATGTACCCGGGCAGCAACGTCGGGCTCCTGCTCGAAGGCCGCTGGACGCCCACCTACATCAAGTCCGACCAGGAAGGCTGGTGGTGCGATCCCTACTGGGGCTGCTACGTCGTCGGCAACGCGCAGTACTCGAACCAGTGGGAGCTGTCGGGCGGGATCACGCTTCGCTTCTAGCCACGGAACGGGAGCCGCCGCCGTCGTGAGCGGCGGCTCCCGAAGCCGCGAACACGCATGCCTTTCCCTCTCACGCGCCTCGCCCTCCTGCTGCCTGCCTGCGCGCTCGCCGCCGCGATCGCCGGGCGGACGCTCGAGGCGGCCGAGGTGCGGCGCGTCATGGCGGGCCGTCCCGAGTACGACGCCTCGGGCTTCCAGAAGCTGCTGATGGGGTCCGGCTACCGCAAGCTCTGGACGACACCGATCGACTTCGAGGTGCTCGACCTGCGCGCGTTCGCGGGCGGCCTCGCGCCCGTTCGCCAGGTCGGCTCGATGCAGAGCATCGGGCTCGCCATGAAGGGCGCGGACGGCCGGAGCTACACCTTCAGGACCAGCGACAAGGACCCCAAGCGCATCCTGCCGCCCGAGTGGGGCGACACCGTGCCGGCGCGCCTCTTCCAGGACTCGACGACCGCGAACCACCCGGGAGTCGGGTTCGTGGTGCCGCCGCTCGCCGAAGTCGCGGGCGTCCTCCACACGACGCCGCGCTACGTCTTCATGCCCGACGACCCCGCGCTCGGCGAGTTCCGCAAGACCTTCGGCGGCAAGCCCGGCACGATCGAGGAGTTCCCCCTGCCCGGACCGGGCGGCGCGCCCGGCTTCGCTGGCGCGACCGAGGTTGTCTCGACGGGGGAGCTCTGGAAGAAGTTCCTCGCCGGCGAGGCGCGCGTCGACGACCGCGCGCTCCTGCGCGCGCGGATCTTCGACCTCTGGATCCAGGACTGGGACCGCCACAACAAGCAGTGGCGCTGGCTGCGCCGAGGCAAGGACGCGCCCTTCGAGCCGCTGCCCGAGGACCGCGACCAGGCCTTCTCGCGCTTCGGCGGCCTGCTGCTCTCGACGGCCCGCGGCACGCACCCGAAGTTCATGGACTTCCACGATTCCTACGAGAACTTCGAGGGCTGGATGACGCAGGGCGGCGAAGTGGACCGCTGGCTGCTCTCGGCCGTGGGCCGCGCCGCCTTCGAGGAGACCGCCAGGGAGCTCGCGGTCCGGCTGACGGACCAGGTCGTGGACCAGGCCGTCGGGCGCCTGCCGCCCGAGTGGTACGCGCTCGACGGCGTCCGCCTCGCCGCGGCACTCAAGAAGCGCCGCGACGGGCTGGTGCCCGCGGCGCTCGAGTTCTACGGCCGTCTCGCCTCCAAGGTCGACGTTCATGCGACGGATCTCGCCGACTCGGTGCGGGTGACGCGCGGCGAGGACGGAGGGCTCGAGCTGGCGATCTCGAGCGCACCCGGCGCAGCGCCGTGGTTCGACAGACGCTTCGATCCGCGCGAGACGCGCGAAGTGCGGCTCTACCTGTATGCGGGATCGGATGCGGTGACGACGTCCGGGCCTCCTGGCGGACCGATCACGCTGCGTGTGGTGGGGGTGGCGGCTCGGACCGGGTCGACGACTCGAAGAGCGGCAGCACGCGCGTCTACGATGCGGCCGGGATCTCCGTCGCCGAGGGCCCGGGCACACGGCTCGAGCGCAAGGAGTGGGAGCGCCGGCCCGCCAAGCCCAAGGAGACGCCGTGGCTCGAGTGGCGCGACTGGGGGAGCCGTACGCTGCCGCAGTACAAGCTGTGGTATGAGCCGGATCCCGCGCTGATGCTGGCGGCGGGATTCGCTCACCAGACCTGGGGCTTCCGCAAGTCTCCGTACTCCACCCTGCAGGCCGCGCAGCTGCAGTACAGCACCGGGCGCAACGCGTTCAAGTTCAACTACGACGGCGAGTTCAGGCGCGAGAACTCGAACCTGTACTTCGTCGTCGACGCGCAGGCCTCGGGCCTCGAGAACCTCAACTACTTCGGCTTCGGCAACCAGAGCTCGAGCGAGCCGCCCGAGGGCAGCGGCGAGAGCTTCTACGACGCCGACTCGGACACCTACGACCTCTTCGTTTCCAGCTGGTGGGCTCCCACTCGCACGCTCGAGTTCTATGCCGGCCCCGACGTGAAGCTCACGGACACTGCCCAGTCGGGCTTCATCGGCTCGGACCAGCCCACGGGCCTGGGCCAGTTCGGCCAGGTGGGAGTCAAGGCCGGCTTCGACCTCGACACGCGCGGGCATCCCCGGACCGGCACGCTCGGCGACCAGTTTCGCGCCGACGGCAAACCCGCCCGCTCGGGCGTGCGCCTGAAGGCGGAAGGCCAGTACTATCCCGACGCATGGGACGCGAACGGCTTCGGCGGCGTCGAGGGAACGCTGCGCGGCTACCTGGCCGGCCGCCGCGCCATGCTCGCGGCGCGCGTCGGCGGCCGAAAGGTGTGGGGCGAGTACCCCTGGTTCGAGGCGGCGTTCGTCGGAGGCAGCAAGAGCCTGCGCGGCTACCGCAAGAACCGCTTCGCGGGGGACGCCTCGCTCTACGGCAGCGTCGAGGCGCGGCTCTGGCTCTTCAAGGGGCGCCTGATCGCGCCCGGCCGCTGGGGGGTGTTCGGGCTCGCGGACGCGGGACGCGTCTCGGTCGAGGGTGATTCGAGCGGCGGCTGGCACACGTCCTACGGCGGAGGGGTCTTCTTCCAGATGCTGACGCTCAACACCGTGTTCCACGCCGCCGTGGCGCACGGCGACGAAGGCACGCGCTTCTACGTGGACTACGGCTTTGCGTTCTGAAGCGGCCAGGCGCCTGGGGTTCGCGCGGCTCGTGCTGCTCGCGGGGCTCGTCCCGCTCGCGGCCCCGCCGATTGCCGTCGCGCAGGACGCGCAATACTGGTCGATCCAGTACGGCCCTGTCGGGCAGCTGGTCGGCGGACAGCTGATCGGCGGCGTCTCCGACCTCTCGGCGACGTTCTACAACCCCGGAGCGCTCGCGCTGCGCAACGAGTCGTCCTACCTGCTCTCGACCGAGTCGGTCCAGTGGGAGAAGCTTTCGACCGAACCGCAGCCCGGAATTGCGGTGTTCGACACGTCGTCCTCGACGTTCGGCGCCGCCCCCTCGCTGCTGGCGGGCGTCCTGCCGCGCTGGTTTGGCGACAAGAATCGCCTCGCGTGGTCGTTCCTGACGCGCCAGAAGCTGGACGTGCGCGTGGGCCAGCGCTTCACCGATCCGCTGGCGGGCGCCTCCGCGAGCGCTTCGGAGTCCTACCTCGACCAGCGCGCCCACGAGGAATGGGCGGGCCTCACGCTCTCGCGCGCGCTGTCGGATTCCGTGGGGATCGGGATCACCTGGTACGGCGTCTACCGCGGGCAGCGGACGCGCAAGGAGCTGAGCTTCCTGGCCGTGGCCGCGAACGGCCAGGACGGCCTGTCGGTGTCGGGCGTCTCCGACTTCGAGTTCAGCCACTACCGGATGCTCGCCAAGCTCGGTGCGGCGTGGCGGACGAAGACTGGCACGCCGGGGTCTCCGTCACCACGCCCAGCCTCGGAGCCTTCGGCAGCGGCAAGGCCGCCTATACGGTCTCGTTCGCGGGCGTCGACTCGAACGGCGACGGCCGTCCCGATCCGCCCGTGCTCGCAGTCGGCGACGGAGGAGGACCTCGACAGCGAATACCGTTCGTCGTGGGCGCTCGGCGGAGGCGTCTCGCGGCGCGCGGGAGGCACGCGCCTCTACGCGAGCGCGGAATGGTACGCGCCCGTGGAGCGCTTCACGGTACTCGAGGCGCCCGAGGGCGCGCCGGGCGCCTCGCGCCTCACGCAGGCGCTGCGCAGCGTGCTCAACGCCGGCGTCGGTTTCGAGCACGTGCTGAGCGAGGAGGTCTCGGTCTACGGTGCGTTCCACACCGACTTCTCGGCGTCCGAGGGCAGCGCACGCTCGAACGTCGCCGTGTCCGACTGGGATCTCTACCATTTCAGCGGCGGCCTCTCGTTCCGCTTCCGCGACAACCGCTTCACGCTGGGCGCTTCGTGGGCGCGGGGCAGCACGGACCGTCCGCTCGACACTCCGATCCCGCCCGAGCAGCTGCCCGAGGCCGGTCTCGATCGGGGAGGTGACGATCCGCTACTCGAAGGTGACCTTCCTGCTCGGCTTCCAGTTCGGGAGCTGACATGGCGGCGCGCACGGCGCGAAGAGCGCGCTGGATGCGAGCGGCGGCCCTGCTCTTCGCCCTGCCGGGCGCCGCCGCGTCCGCCGCGCCGAAGGTCGACGTCGTGGTGCTGCGCAACGGCAGCCGCGTGATCGGCGAGATCCGGTCCATGACCAAGTCCCGCCTCGAGCTCAAGACCGACGACATGGGCACGCTGCAGATCGAGTGGGACAACGTCACGCAGGTGACGGCGCCGGAGTTCTTCGAGGTCGAGAACATGGACGGCGGGCTCTCCCTCGGCGCGCTGCGTCCCGGCAAGGGCAGGGGACACGCTCGAGGTCGTCGCGGACTGGGGCACGGACGAGCTGGCGCTGTGGCAGGTGGTCCGGATCCAGCTGGTGAAGGGCGGGTTCTGGGAGAAGTTCCGGGGCTCGTTCGACGTCGGCGCCGGCTACACGAGCGCCACCGAGCTGCTCCAGCTCGACTTCGACGCCAAGCTGCGCTACACGCGGCCGCGCTTCGAGGCCTTCGCCCAGGCGGACGCCGTGGTCACGCAGCAGCCGGAGGCGGACGACACCCGGCGCAGCTCGCTCACGCTCGGCTACACGCGGATCTTCCCGAACCGCCACCGCATCTTCGCGCAGGGGGCGCTGGAGCAGAACCGGGAGCTGGGCTTCGACCTGCGCAGCAGCGTGCTGGGGGGCTGGGCCTACGCGCTCGCGCGCGACCGCAAGAACCAGCTCGTCGGCGGAGCCGGGCTCGCGGTCAACCGCGAGAAGCCGATCGAGGGCGAGAGCACGACCAACCTCGAGGCCGTGATCGGCTTCGACTACGCGAACTTCGCCTACGACTTCCCGAACACCGACATCCAGATCTCCACGTTCGGCTACCTCGGGCTCAACCAGCTGGGGCCGCTTCCGGCTGGAGGCGAGCGCGAGCCTCAAGCGCGAGCTGTTCTCGGACTTCTTCTTCGGGCTCAAGGGCTACGAAAGCTACGACAGCGAGCCCCCGACCGCCGGCGCCCAGAAGAACGACTGGGGCCTGAGCCTTTCGCTGGGGTTCTCGTTCTGAGCACCGACGGCGCTTCGCTATCAGTCGCGATCTTGCGCTATCCTTCCACTGGCTGATCGGAGGTGTTCCATGAAGAAGAAATGTCTGTTGTCGATGGGGGCTCTCGGCCTGATGGCGATCGCGCCGCTCGCGGTCGCGCGGCGACGCCCAGGCGGAGAAGCCCAAGGTCCAGATCCCGCAGCCCGGGGTGCCGCAGATCATGACGCTCGAGGGCCGCTACGTCCGCGCGGCGTACAACAACGAGGGCTATGCCATCCTCGGCTACAAGCTCGTCAACCTGTCGGTCGGCGAGGAGTGGATGCTGCTCGAGGTCGGCGTCGCGCTCCGCGACGGCATGCCGGACTACTCGCTGACCCGCGAGTCGTTTTCGCTCGAGACGCCCGACGGCAAGACGACGCCGCTCGCGACCGTCGAGGAATACCGGAAGGTGAACCTGAGCGCACTGGAGCAGCGGGAGAAGGTCCAGCGCGACTCGATCAACTACTTCCCGCCCAACGCGCACAGGGCCTGCCGCATCGGGTTCTTCGCCGAGCTGGACTCGCGTGCGCTGGCCTGGGACAAGGTCGAGCTCAACGATCAGCGCGCGTGCCTCG
Source organism: uncultured Acidobacteriota bacterium (assembly GCA_963744315.1). Classification (GTDB taxonomy): domain Bacteria; phylum Acidobacteriota; class Vicinamibacteria; order Fen-336; family Fen-336; genus DATBSL01. The sequence continues at coordinate 100,570 of CAVUTB010000003.1, read as the reverse complement.
GACGGCTCTACTTTCACGTGCCGGGTGGGATCGCGTACGGCCAGCACTGGCTGAACGTGAAGTTCGAGAAGAGCCTGGTGCGCGTGCCGTTCCGGGTCCTCACGAAGGAAGAGGACAAGATGCTGGACAAGAACTTCAAGGACATCAAGAAGCAGGTCGACGAAGCCTTCAAGAAGAAGAGCTGACGGCCGGCGGGCGTCCGAGACGGCCGTCCCTCAGCCGAGGACCTTCATCACCGTCTTCAGGACCTCCTCCATCGGCATCACGGTCGCGAGCACCGGGGCGAGCGGCAAGAGGCACGCGGCGACCAGCGTGCTCGCGTCCTTCAGGCTGAACGGGACCGGGCGCATCTGGAGGATCTGCTCGAAGCTGCCGCCCATGTCGGCGAGCGACTGGATGTCGCCGCTGCCCAGCAGCTGCTCGTCGGGCGGCGGCTCCGCCCCGCAGCCACTTGCGGTCGAAGTCGGCCGAGTAGCGCAGCGCGAGCGCGCCGTACTCGACGAGGCCCTTGCGTCGCGCGGCCATGAGCCGCGGCGTGAACACCACGAGCGGCCCCAGGCACACGAGCACGATGATGACGACGAACACGGCGACCGGCGCCTGGATCGCGGACAGCGAAGCGCCACCGTGCAGGATCTCGGTGCAGTAGCGCCCCGAGAGCACCGCGCCGATCGAGACACCCAGCAGCCCGAGCGGCCGATGCGCGCCGCCCAGGAAGCCGAGCCCGCCGGCGCGATCCGGGTGGGTCGGGACGAGCTGGAGCTCGAGACGCGACACCGCCCACAGGAAGCCCGACCAGTTGAGCAGCCTCATCAGCGAGCGATAGACCAGGAACTGGTAGAGCGGGACCGCCACGAAGGTGCTCCAGATCCCGGCGAGCGTGATGCGCGGGCCGCTCGGCGTCACCAGCAGATCCCACCTCGAGACCTGGAACGAGAAGGCGAGCCCCAGCGACAGGAAGCTGCCGACATAGGCGAGCACGAGCACCGCGACCTCGAGCACGGCCGAGTCCCGGATCCGGAGCGCTTGCGCGACCGCCGCCTCGAAGCGGCCGTGCTGCTCGGGCTTGACGAGGCCGCGCGCGAGGAACTGGGCGGCGGCGCCGCCGAGCCGCGGCCCCACGACCACCTCGACCACGATCAAGAGCGGCATCGCGAAGAGCGCGCGGGCGTGCACTCCGTAGTCGAACAGGAACGGCATCGGCACGCCGCCCGTCAGGTGTCCTTCGCTCGCCGCGAGCACCAGCATCGGCAACCACGCGAAGAGGGCGAGCACCAGCGCGCCGCGCGCGAGCTCGGGCGCGCGCTGCTTCAGCAGGCCGATGCGCTCCATCAGCCGGTGCGTCGGTCCGCCGTCGATCAGCGGTAGCGTGTCGATCAAGTGGGCTTACGAAGCCTTGGCGGCGGCGGCCGGCTTCGGGTCCGGGAACGTGCCGGGGACCTTCTCCACGAGCGTCACGCCGAGCGCCTTGAGCTGCTGCTTCGCGCCCGCCGATGCGAAGCCCGTCAGCTGCAGCTCGACGCGCGACGCGCCCAGCTCGCTCTTCGCCCGCTCCAGGATCTCCTTGAGGCTCTTCTCGAAGGGCTCCGACCAGCGGATGTAGTCGACGGCCAGCAGGATCACCGCGCGGCCGTCCGCCGTCTTCGCCACCACCGCCCGCGAGTCGGGCAGGATCGCGCTCACCGGCGTCTTCGCGTGGAAGCGCTGCAGCATCTCGGCGCTCTCCGTGAAGAAGACCACCTGCCGCTCGTTCTGGGCCTCCTCGGCGGTGTCGACGTAGCTGCCGCAGCCCTTGGCCTTGACCTGCGAGAGCGCCGTGACGAAGCGCGTCTGGTAGCCCAGGGTGAAGGCCTTGTTCCGGAAGAACGCGTGCGCTTCCTTCTCGGGCGTGCCGAGCGCGGCGACGCTCTTCTCGTTCAGCTTGCGCAGCTCCTCGGGGTCCTTGCCCCAGACCAGGCCTCCCACGTTGGCCGTCGTGCCCACGACCATCGGGATCGGCACCACGACCTTGGCGGCGATGCCGCCCGCGGCGTCGATCTGCGCGATGTCGTCGAGCGCCTTGCGGAGCACGGGATTCGAGGTGTAGGGATCGACGCGCAGCTTCTGGGCCCAGCGCCGGTACGCGGCGTTCACGCCGAGGACCCCCTTGGCGGCGCCCGTGCCGGCGTCGGCCGCCTGCTCACCCGAGGACTTCTCCGGCTCGCCCGAGGCCTTCTGGTCGTCTCCGCTGACGGCGTCGCCCGCGTCCTCGGCGCCGCGCTTGGCCTTGCGGCCGAGGTTGGTGCCGAAGCGCTTCACGCCAGCGCCGACGCCCTTGGCCGTCGCTTCGGGGTCGGCGACGACGCTCGCCACGCCCTTGCCGACCTTGAGCACCGAGTTGCCGGCGGCCTTCATGAACACCTCGGTCTTCGAGACCTCGTCGAGCCGCGCGAGCGCCTCGATCTCGTGGACCCGCATCCGCAGCAGCGCGCGGCCTTCGGCGCTGATGTCGCCGTAGTCCGAGGTGATGTCGAAGTCGTGGAAGTAGCCGGTGGTCGGGACGGCGTCCTTGACGTGGAAGTGGGGGCCCTGGAGGAGCGCGGGCGGCAGGATGGCGCTCGCCTTGAAGGTGGTGGCGGCTTCGTAGCCCCCCTGCGCCAGCGCGAAGGCGGCGGACGCCGCGAAAACAAGCAGAGCAGGGCGGGAGCGTTTGGCTGCGTTCATCGGTGGGACCTCTCCTTGGGAAACACCCGGAGTCTACACCGAGCCCGCGCCGGCCTAGCGCGAGGCGGGCGTCGCTGGCGCGGCGGGCGTGCCCGCCGGGATCGTCGGCGCGCTGCTGCCGGCCGCAGTCGCCTCTACGGCTGCATCGACCGGCGGCATGGCGTAGAGCACCGTCAGCTTCTGCCAGATCTTGCGCGAGAGGCCCGTCGTCAGCTGCTCGACCTCGTTCACCGCGTCGAGCGCGACGGGGTCCTCGAAGCGCTGGACGTAGAGCGCCGCGACCTTTCCGGTGAGCGAGAGCGCCTCCGAGCAGTAGTCGAGGTAGCGCGACAGCTCGAACAGCGACATCGCCCGGGGCGGGACGAGCCCGGTCTCCTGGCCGCGCGCGAGCACCCACTCCGGGTCCTTGGTGAGCTGGTGCATGTCGATCACGTGGGCGATCGAGCGCAGCTCGTGGATCGCGCGGAGCGCGCGCCGCCGCTTGATGCGCGTCTCGATCGTCATCAGGAAGAACACCGCGACCGCCACGTACACGACGTCCCCGATCGCGCTCTCGATGCCCTGCGCCAGCTCGGGAAGCGTCGGCGGCCCCATCTGGACCTGGAGCGACCTGAGGCTCACCAGGAGGCCCACGAGCATCAGGACGCCGAGGAAGCCGATCGCCACCCGCAGGGGGACGAGCGGCCGGCTGATCCAGACCGCGGTCTCCGCGGTGTGGCGCGCGACGCCCAGCAGCTCGCGCACGACACCCGCGAGGCCGGAGCCGGGGAAGCGCTGCTCCACGCGCTGCGCCAGGCGCTCGACCGTGCGCTCGATCCGCTCGGCGTTGAGGGCGCGGTAGGCCATGCGGGATTGTAACGCCCGGCCCGCCGCCTACTCGTCGCGGCCCCAGAGCCAGGCCGCGCCGCGGACGCCGCTCGCGTCGCCGTGCACGGGCGGCCGCAGGGGCGTGGTCACGCGATCCGAGAACGCCCAGGCCTGCCAGAGGCGCGGAACGCTCTCGTAGAGCCGCGCGAGCCGTGACATCCCGCCGCCCAGCACGACGACGTCGGGATCGAGGACGTTCAGCACGGTCGCGAGCGCCCGCGCCATGCGGTCCTCGTAGCGCGCGAGGGCCCCTTCGGCGGCGGCGTCACCGCTCGCGGCGCGCTCGGCGATGGCGACCGCCTCGAGCTCGCTGCCGGTCGCGTCGCGATAGTCCCGCGCCAGTCCGGGGCCGGAGAGGTAGGTCTCGACGCAGCCGCTCTTGCCGCAATAGCACGCGGGGCCCGGCCGCTCCTCGTCCTTCGGCCACGGCAACGGGACGTGCCCCCACTCGCCGGCGATCGCGTTCGGGCCCGTGAGCACGCGCCCGTCCACGACGATCCCGCCGCCGGTGCCCGTCCCGACGATCACGCCGAACACCACGCGTGCGCCCTTGGCGGCCCCGTCCGTGGCCTCGGAGAGCGCGAAGCAATTGGCGTCGTTGGCGCAGCGCACCTCGCGGCCCAGCGCCTTCGCGAGGTCGCGGTCGAAGGGACGCCCGTTGAGCCAGGTCGAGTTGGCGTTCTTCACGAGACCGCTCGCGGGGGAGAGCGTGCCCGGCATCCCGACGCCGACCGTGCCCGTCTCGCCCGTCGCGCGCTCGAGCGCCGTGACGAGCGTGGCGATCGCCTGTAGCGTCGCGTCGTAGTCGTGGCGCGGCGTCGCGAGCCGCTGGCGCGCGAGCTCGCGACCGTCGCGGAGCGAGGGCGACGGCCTCGATCTTGGTCCCGCCGAGATCGACCCCGATCCGCATCGGGGAGATTCTATCGCCTCGTGAACTCCGTCCGGACGGAGTTGCGAGGCGCAATAGAATCGGCGGATGAAGCGCGCCTGGATCGTCGTCGGGGCGCTGGCCGTGACGCTCGGGGCGCTGGCGTTGGCGTTCTGGCTCGGAGCGGCGAGCTTCGATGCCCGCCGCTACGATCAGCACCGGCGCCGGCTCGCGAAGGTGATGCGCGAGCAGCCCACCGCGGATCGGCTCACGCGCGGGCTGGAGGCCGAGGGCTCGCGGCTCGTCGCGACCGCGGCAACGCCGGAGGAGAAGGAGCGGGTTGCAGCGGCGCGCGGCGGCCCGCTCGCGGCGGAGATCCGCCAGAAGGCTGCGCGCCAACCAGAGCTTCGGGTCTACGAGGCCGGCGACATGCTGTACTTCGTGTACTTCGACGGCGAGGGTGTGATGCGAGACTTCACGTGCGTCAGCCGCTAGCCGGGCTCGCGATCCTTCTCGGCCTCGGCGCGGCGTGGGGGAGTCCCTCCGAACGGGAGGCGATCGTGTCGTCGGAGCCGGTGTTCGAGCGCGCGCCGTTCGCGTCCGCCCACGCCTCCACGATCGTCGAGACGCGCGAGGGGCTGCTCGCGGCGTGGTTCGGAGGGAGCGACGAGGGCCGGCCGGACGTCTCGATCTGGACGGCGCGCTTCGAGGGCGGCCGCTGGCAGTCGCCCATCCAGGTGGCGGATGGCCGGCAGGCGACGGGCGAGCGCTACCCCTGCTGGAACCCGGTCCTGTTCCAGCCCTCGAGCGGCCCCCTACTCCTCTTTTATAGGGTCGGCCCCAGCCCCCGCGCCTGGTGGAGCCTCGTGCGCCTCTCGAAAGACCAGGGGCGCACGCTGGTCGCAGGCGGTTCGCCTGCCGCAGGGATACCTGGGTCCGATCCGTGCGAAGCCCGTGGAGCTGCGGGACGGGACGCTGCTCGCGGGATCGAGCACCGAGGATGCCGGCTGGGTCGTCCACATGGAGCGCGCGAGACCGGGCGATCTCGGAGCGGCAGCCGCGTGGTCGAAGACCGGGCCGCTCAACGACGCGAGCGTCTTCGCGGCCATCCAGCCGACGATCCTGGTCCACTCGGCCGAGCGGCTCCAGATCCTCTGCCGCAGCCGCCAGCGGGTCGTGACCGAGGCCTGGTCGGAGGACGGGGGACGCTCGTGGGGCCCGATGACCGCCACGTCGCTGCCGAACCCGAGCGCCGGGATCGACGCGGTCCGGCTCGCCGACGGGCGTTTCCTGCTCGCCTACAACCCCACGGCGAGCGGCCGCTCGCCGCTCGCGCTCGCCGTCTCGCGCGACGGTCGGAGCTGGCAACGCGCCGTCACGCTGGAAGACGACGACGGCGAGTACTCGTACCCTGCGCTGATCCAGACGCGCGACGGTCGCGTGCACGTCAGCTACACGTGGCGGCGGCAGCGGATCCAGCATGTCGTGGTGGATCCGGAGAGGATCAAGTAACGGACAACGGACAACACGGACTTCCGGGGGGCGCTCTTCCGCCGCGCCCCCTCGGGCCCCCCCAGGCGGAGCGACCCTAGGCGGGGCGTAACCGCCGCAATCGTTTCGAGCTTTTCGCGCTGGCCGAGGCGCCAGAAGCGGCGCGTCTCGCGCGCCAGCGCCTCGCGCCGACGGAGGCCCAGGTATCGCGCCTCGAGCCAGCCGCAATAGCGGTTCGCCAGCCGGGAAGCCTCGTGGTAGCGCTCGCTGCTCTCGACCGACAGCCCGGCCGTGAGCTCGTAGCGCTCGAAGAGCAGCTGCCTGAGCCGCTCGGAGACCGCGCCCTCGTCCTCGAGCCCGCGGAAGAAGAGCACGACCAGGTACTTGTCGATCTCGCCCTGCAGCTCGAGCTCGAGCTGCGTCATCGGCCGGTCGCGCCGTGCGCGCGACAGCACGTAGAGGAAGTGGCTCACTTCCTCGGTGAGCGTCGTGAACGACCCGAGGTTCGAGCCGTCGAGCCGCTCGCGCGGATCGGTGCGCTCGAGCCCGGCGCCCGACCGACTCGTCGAGCACCACGCCGACGCTCACCTCGTCGCCCTCCTGGGCGACCAGCGTGCGGCTGCCGCCGCCCGGCAGGTGGCTCACCGCGCCTGGCCGGCACCAGGTAGTCCGTGACCGGCGGCTCCGGGTCGAGCGCGTAGAGCGACTCGAGCCGGCGCTGGACGCAGACCGCGATCTCGCCCACGCGGTCGTGCGCGAGGGGGGCCGGGGCGCTCAATGGCGGGTGTCCCCGCTCGGCACGCCGGGCGTGATGCCCTGCTCGGCGAGCAGCGCCGCCGCGCGCGCGCTCCCCGTCGCGAGCCAGCGCTCGTAGAGCCGCACCACGGACAACGGCGTCGTGAGCCGCGTCTTCTCCGAGACCTCGCTCAGCACGTCGACGAACTGCCGGAAGCGGCCCGACAGCTCCACGAAGACCGACGTGCCCGAAGGGTCCTCGCGCTCGTGCTCGCGGCCGAGGTGCGCGTAGGCGCGGCCGCCGAGGCTCGCGTAGTAGCGCAGGTCCGCCGGTCCGCCCGGCAGGCTCTCGGCGAAGAAGCCGGAGACGAAGAGCGCGGTGTCGGCGGTCGAGCGCAGCAGCACGACGCGCTCGAAGCGCGCCGCCGTCAGCGCACGGGCATAGAGCAGCGCGAGCGGCGTCTCGTCGAACCCGGGCTCGCGGCTCGGCAGCGTCTCGCCCTTCGCGAAGGCGGAGAGCAGGTTCACCAGGTAGCTCTCGGTGAACGCCGAGGTCGATACGCGCTGGTGCTCCATCGCCGTGATCAGCTGGTCACGGAAGAACAGCGCCGGTGTGTTCTCGCTCACGACGACCTCAGGCATGGGATCCCTCCCTCCCGAAGTGCTTCGCCGCAGTAGGCGAATGCACGAAGCATGCACGACCGGCGGCTCCGATGGGCAACGCGCTGGACCGATTGGACTTCGAGCCGAACACCCGCGGGCGGCGCGTCCGGAACAGGGCCGGGAAGTGTCATCCGGAGTGACACGGATTGTCGAAAGGCGCGCTGGCAGACGGGCGACGCGAGTGCTGAACGGCAGCGCCCGAGCCTCATCGACGCGGGCCCCGATTGCGGACCAGCCAGTAGTCGCGTGCCCGTCCCAGGAGCGTCACCAGCCGCTCGTAGTCGTGGGGTTTCACGAGATAGCTGTTGGCGTACTCCGCGTAGGCCTGCTCGACGTCGCGGTCGGAGCTCGAGCTCGTGAGGATCACGACCGGGACGTGCCGGAGCGCGGAGGCGTTCTTGATCTCGCGCAGCACGCTGAAGCCGTCGAGCCGCGGCAGCCGCAGGTCGAGGAACACGAGATCGGGCTTCGGGCTGCGCTCCGGGTCCGACCATTCGCCGCGGCGGAAGAGGTAGTCGAGCGCGATCTCGCCGTCGGCCAGGGCCACGAGCCGCACGTCGCGGCCCAGCTCCTCGATCGCCCGCCGCACGAGCTCGGTGTGGTCGGGGTCGTCCTCGACCAGCAGGAGCACCGGCGTTTGTACCGCGGCCGTCACGCGGGCGCCGCCTCGGTCGGCAGCGTGAAGCAGAAGCGCGACCCGCGCCCGCGGCCCTCCGACTCGACCCAGATGCGCCCGCCGTGCAGCTCGACCACGCGGCGCGCGACCGCGAGGCCGACGCCGCTGCCGTCGAGCCGGGGATCGAGCCTCTCGAACAGCCCGAACACCGATTCGTGGTGGCGCGGCTCGATGCCGACGCCGTTGTCCGCGACGAAGAAGACGGTGTCCGCCGCCGACGCCCGCGTGCCGACCTCGATCCGCGGCCGCGGCTCGTCGCCCATGAACTTGATCGCGTTGCCGAGCAGGTTCTGCAGCACCTCGACCATGCGCGCGCGGTCGACGCTCACGCACGGCAGCTCCCGCGGGATCACGAGCTCGGCGCGCGAGAGCGCGGGCAGGTTGTCCGCGGCCTCGCGCGCGATCTCGCTCATCGCCACGCGGCTGCGCGGGCCGAGCGCGCGCCCGGCCCGCGCGAGGTTCAGCAGGTCCTCGAGCTGGCGCAGCATCCGGCCGGCCGCCGCCCGGATGCGCTCGGCGTCGAGGTGGAAGCGCTCGAGGTCGCCGGCCGCGACGTCCTTCTCCAGGAAGCCGGCGAAGCTGCGGATCGTGATCAGGGGCGCCTTGAGGTCGTGCGAGACGGTGTAGGCGAAACGCTCCAGCTCGACGTTGCGGCCGCCGAGCTCCTCGACCAGCCGCTCGCGCGTGGCGAGCGCCTCGCCCAGCCGGTCGTTCAGCCGCTTGAGCTCGGCGTTGCGGCGGGCGATCCGGACCATGCGCCAACGGTACGCGCCCCCGACTGCGAGGCCCAGCGCCAGCAGCACCCCGAGCTGGAACGCAGGCCGCTCGACGAGCGGCCGCGTGAGCCGGATCTCCTGGGTCACGGCTTCCGGGCCCCACGGTCCCGCGGCGTGCCAGCCCGCCGCGATGCGGAAGCGATAGCGTCCGGGCGGCAGGTTCGTGTAGCGCACGCCGGCCGCGGTGAGCGGGGCCGGGCCCTGCCAGTCCTCGTCGAAGCCCTCGAGCTTGTAGCGGCACAGGACCTCCTCCTCGCTCGACAGGGCGACCGGCACGGCGTGGACGATGAGCGCGCGCAGGTGGGACGGGAGCTCGACCGGCGCGCCGGGCTGGAGCTGCTCGCCGCCGGCCTCGAGCGAGCGGATCTCGACCGGCGGCGACGCCGCGGGTCCGAGGTCGTAGCGCTCGCGATACACGGACAGGCCCTGGTCGGTCCCGATCCAGACGTCGCCGCGATGGTCCAGGAGCGAGGCGCCGCGGTTCGTCTCGCGCCCCGCGAGGCCGTGACGCGACGTGAGCTGGCGAAAGCCCGACGCGCCCGAGACGAAGACGCCGTCGTCGGTGCCGGCCCAGAGGCGGCCGGCCCGGTCCCGCCGCAGGAAGTAGACGGGCCGGGAGAGCTGAAAGGCGCCCTGCGCCGGCACCAGCTCCTGTCCCTCGAGGACGTGGAGCCCCGCGCCGGTGCCGACCCAGACCGGGCCCGCGCCGTCGTCGAGGATCGCGTAGACGTCGCTGCCGTCGTGGCTCGCGGCGTTCGCGCGCTGCCAGCCCCGCCGCGTGTCGAGGTGCTCCGCGTCGAGGCCGTCTCGCCAGAGCAGGCCGCCGAGCGCCCCGACGTACAGCCGCCCGCCGCGGCCGACGCTGAGCGTGCGCAGCGGGAGCTGGTGCGGCGCGACCGTCGACGCGCGGTCCCGCCGGCTCGAAGCGGGAGCCGACGCGGACGGCGAGCTCGCGCCAGCCGGCGACCCACAGTCGGCCGCGCGCGTCGATCGCCACCGCGCGCACGGCCGGCAGCGGCCTGTGGACCACGACGCGCCGATCCGGTCGGATCTCGAGCAGGCCTCCCTCCTGCGCCGCGCCCCAGGTGGTGCCGCGGGCGTCGACCGCGAAGCCGAGCACGCGGTCGGGACGCAAGGCTCGCGGCTCGGCGAAGCGGAAGGTCGTGGTGCTCCCGGGCCCGAGGAAGCTCAGCGCCCCGTTGTGGCCGGCGACGATCCGGCCGGGTGCGGGCTCGGCGATCGCCGAGACCTCGTCCTCGGCCAGGCCCTCGCGGGTGTCGTAGGAGAGGAAGCGCCAGCTTCCGATCCGGCTGAGGCCGCGGAAGCCCGCGATCCAGAAGCCGCCCTCGCGATCGGACAAGAGGGCCATCGCGCCGTCGCCGACGAGCCCGTGCAGCTGGCCGAGCGGCTGGGGACGCGTCTCGCCCGGCTCGAGCACGAACAGCGCGCGCGGAGTGCCGAAGTAGAGGCGCCCGCCGCGATCCATCCCGACCACCGCGGGCACGTAGGCGGGAGCGATGTCGAGCGGAACCTCGGCGCGAATGCGCAGTCCCTCACGGCCGACCACACCCAGGCCCCGCGCCGTGACGACCGCCAGCGCCGGTGCCGTTGGCGTCGCTCACGTCGGCGAGCGCGAAGATCGGCTCGGCGAGCCGCGGGTCGCCCTCGCGCCAGCCGCAATCGATCCGGCCCGATGCCAGCCGGCACAGGCCCGCGGGCGTGCCGATCGCCACGCCGTCCGCGTAGCGCGCGAGCGCGGTCACCTCGCCCGTGGGGAGCCCCGCGGCCGTGCCGAGCTGCGACCAGCCGGAGCCGTCCCGGACGAACAGCCCATCGCTCCTGGTTCCGACCACCGGCTCGCCGGCCGCCGTGACTGCGAGCGCGGTCGCGGACCATTCGCGCCCGTCGGGCAGCGGCAACCGCGGCAGCGTCTCCCACGAGCCGGAGCTCCAGCGGTACACCTGCGGATCGGACCCTGCCACCGCCCACACGTCGCCCGAAACGCCGGCGGCGAGCGCTGCGAGCGGCCCCACGCGCATGTTGTTCCTCGGGGGCGCCGCCTCGAACGAGCGGCCGTCGTAGACGACCGCGCGCCCGCGATTGATCAACAGCAGCCGGCCCGAGGCGTCCTGCGCGAGCGCCGTCACGGTCGAGCTCGGGAGGCCGTCGCCGACCGTGAGCCGCGTGACCTGCGGCCGCTGGGCCGCGGCGTTTCGAGGCCCGGAGGCGGCGAGCGCCAGCGCGAGGAACGCGAGGCGCAGGCCCGCGCGGTGCGAGCTCCGCCTCGTCTGGCCGTCGGATGGAGCGCCGGGGTGCCTGTTCGGCCTGGAGTCCACGAACCCCCAGCTATTGCACGAAGGTGACCTTGTTGATCTCACGCAACGTCGTGACGCCCGCGAACACCTTCTCGAGCGCCGAGTCGCGCAGGAACGTCATGCCTTCCTCGCGCGCGGCCTGCTTGATCTCGGCCGCGGGGCGGCGCTCGAGGATCAGCTGGCGGATGCGGTCCGACATGTCGAGCAGCTCCGCGACCGCGGTGCGGCCGTGGAAGCCGGTGCCGCCGCAGTCGTCGCAGCCGGGCGCCTCGTGGAACACCTGGTCCTGGTAGAGGTCGGGATCGAGGCCCGACTCGCGCAGCAGCAGCGGCGCCGGCGGCGTCGGCCGCCGGCACGCGCGGCACAGCACGCGCACGAGCCGCTGCGCCATCACGCAGTTGAGCGCGGAGACGAAGTTGTAGGGCTCGACGCCCATGTGCAGGAAGCGGCCGATCACGTCGAACACGTTGTTGGCGTGGACGGTCGTGAACACGAGGTGGCCCGTGAGCGCCGACTGCACGGCGATCTGCGCGGTCTCGGGATCGCGCACCTCGCCGACCATGATCTTGTCGGGGTCGTGGCGCAGGATCGAGCGCAGCCCGCGCGCGAAGCCCAGGCCCTTCTTCTCGTTGACCGGCACCTGCACGATGCCCGGGATCTGGTACTCGACCGGGTCCTCGATCGTGATGATCTTGTCCTCGGGGCTCGCGATCTCGCTGAGCGCGGCGTAGAGCGTCGTGGTCTTGCCGCTGCCGGTCGGGCCGGTGACCAGCACCATGCCGTAGGGCTCGGTGATGTACTTGCGCAGCTTGCGCAGGTCCGGCTCCGAGAAGCCGAGCACGTCGAGCCGCAGGCTGCGGAACGCGAGCTGCAGCTGCTCCTTGTCCAGGATGCGGATCACGGCGTCCTCGCCGTGGAGCGACGGCATGATCGAGACGCGGAAGTCGATCGTGCGGCCGCGCACGCGCAGCCGGAAGCGCCCGTCCTGCGGCACGCGCTTCTCGGCGATGTCGAGCTCCGACATCACCTTGAGCCGGCTGATGATGGTGTCGTGGTGGCGCTTGTCGAGCGGCTCGAGCGCCGGGTGCAGCACGCCGTCGATCCGGTACTTGGCGTGCACCTCGCGGTCCTTCGTCTCGATGTGGATGTCGGAGGCGCGCCTCTCGATCGCGCCGACCACCAGCGAGTCCACCAGGCGCACGATCGGGCTCTCGCCCGGCAGCTGCTTCTCCTCGATCGTGGCGGTGGTGTCGTCGTCCGTGACGAGCTGGAGCCGCAGCCCCTCGCTCGCCTGCTCGAGCAGCAGCTCGCCGCCGCGGTGTCGGCGCAGCAGCGCCTCGACGCGCTCCTTGGGCGCGAGCACCGGCTCGATCGGCCGCTCGAGCAGGAACTCGAGCTCGTCGACCCGCGTCTCGTCGTCGAGCGCGCCGAAGGCGAGCACGATGCGGCCGCCCGCGCGCCGCACGGGGACGCAGCCGTAGCGCACGAGCAGCTCGAGCGGGACCTCGGCCCAGAGCGCAGGGTCGTCCGGGGGGCTCGAGAGCGGCTCGGTCGGGAGGTCGAGCGTCGGCTTCACCTCCGCCATGCGCTGAATGCTAGCACGCGGGCTCGCCGGCCCGCCCGCTCTAGCGCCCGCCGATCGCCACGAGCTCGCGCTCGCCGCGCACCAGCAGCATCCGGCCCGAGATCGCCGGCGTCGCCATCAGCGGCTGGCCCATCGGGTTGCGGCCGAGGAGCGCGAAGCTGGGGCCCGCCTTCACGACCAGGATCTCGCCGTCCTCGCTCGGCAGGTAGAGCTTGCCGTCGGCGGCCACGGGCGAGGCGCTGAAGCCGCTCGTGACGTCGGGCAGCCGCTGCTCGTAACGGAGCTCGCCCGTGCGCAGGTCGTAGCAGCTCAGGATGCCCTGGTTCTTGAGCACGTAGAGGTGGCCGCGCGTAGACGATCGGCGTCGGCATGTAGGAGCCGGCCTTCTCCTTCGTCCACAGCACGCTGCCGCCCGAGGTCGCGCCCTCGGGCAGCGTGATGTCGCCCTGCGCGCCGGCCTTCAGCACGAAGATCGGCGCGTTCGGGCGGCGCCCGCTCATCACCACGATCAGGTCGCCGTCGAAGATCGGCGTCGGCGCGGTGATGTTCGAGCTGCGGCCGAGCCGCCACAGCTCGCGCCCGGTCTTCGGGTCGTAGCCGCGGATGAACTTCGGCGCGTTCGTCACGAGCTCGGCCCCGCCCTTGCCGCTGCCGGGGAAGACGGTGGGCGTCGCCCACGACGGCTGCTCGTCGCGCGGCGCCTTCCAGGCGATCTCGCCGTCCGAAAGCCGCAGCGCGATCAGGAACGAGTCCTTCTGCTGGTCGCACTGCACGATCACCAGGTCCTGGTAGAGGATCGGCGAGCTGGCGTTGCCCCACTCGTAGCTCGGGTCGTCGTAGGCGCCGGCGTCGAGGCGGCCGAGGTCGCGCTTCCACTTCAGCGTGCCGGCGAGGTCGTAGACGTAGAGCCCCTGCGAGCCGAAGAAGGCGGCCACGTGCTTGCCGTCGGTGGCCGGCGTCGCGTTCGCGTAGGTCGCCTTGATGTGCCGCTTCTCCTTCGGGACGCCCTCGTAGGCCGTGCGCTGCCACTGGACCTTGCCGGTCTTCCTGTCGAGGCTCAGCAGCTGCCACTTCTGGACCGTCGTGTCCTCGGACGCGGTGCCTTCGCCGTAGAGCCCCGGCTTGAACGTGGCGTTGGGCAGCGAGGAAACCGCCGTCGTCACGAACACCTGGTCGCCCCAGACCACCGGGCTCGAGTGCGCGAGGCCGGGGATGCGCGTCTTCCAGACGACGCCCTTGCCGGCGGCGGCGTCCCACGCGTCCGGCAGGTTGGCGCCGTCCGACACTCCCGCCGCGTCCTTGCCGCGGAACTGCGGCCAGTGCCCGGCGCCGGGTTCCGGGCCGGCCGCGTGCGCGGCCAGCGGGGCAAAGGCGAGCCAGCCGACCAGGACGACGAAAGCAGAGCGTCGCATGCGAGCCTCCCTCGAGCGCACACGCTACAGCGATGCTGCCGAGCGAGGCAAGTCGCTCCCGGCGATTCGTTCAGCGGCGACGCCCCGCGGAGGCGCCGCGCCGCGCACGCCGCTCGAAACGGCCGTCACGCTCGTCGTAGCCGAGCGCCGCGAGCACGGCCCCGAGCTCCTCCGCACGACAGCCGAGAATGCCGGCGAGCTCGGCCGGCGGCACGAAGGGCCCGTTCCGCGACAGCCGCGCGAGGATCGCGGCCGCGCGCTCGAGCCGGTCGAGACGGATGACGCGGGGCCCGGCGGCGAAGTAGGAGCACGCGAGGAAGAACTCGGCGGGCCGCGAGGGGTCGTTCATGGCCGACGGGGCGCCAGCCGGGCCGTCGTGCGACGCGAGGCCGCGCTGCACCGCGTAGAGCCGGGCCCGCAGCCGCATCGCCTCCGCGTTCGAAAGCGCCGGCAAGAACAGCGACAGCCGTCCGATGCTGACGCCGAGCCGGCCCAGCTCGCGGCGGTCGTCGGCCGCGAGTGCTTCGACCTGGCGTGCGACGCTGCGGCGCGTCACCGCCCCGAGCCCCTCCGCGAGCGCGAACGCGAGCCCGCGCGCCGTGCCGGCCGGCGCCTTCTCGCGCAGCGCGAGCAGGGGCGCCAGCGTCCGGGCGACGTGGGCTTCGAGCCAGGCGGCCAGCCGCCTGCGGACGCGCTCCTTGAGCGCCGCGTCGAGGAGGTCCGAGCCGAGCACCTCGACCCGGGGCGCCAGGGCGCTGTCGCCGGCGGCGAGGCGCGCCACCGGCGACCCGCGCCAGGCGATCTCGGCGCCCGGGCCGAGCGCGATCGCGGCGTCGGATTCGCCCGCGAGCGCCTCCACGCGCTCGCGCACCAGACCCTGGAGCGCGCGGTTCGCGGCCGCGAGCAGAGCGCGCGAGGCGTCGCTGCGCGGCTTTTCCGGGCGGAAGCGGAAGCCCTCGAGGACGCCGGCGCGCAGCCCCTGCACCAGCACCTCGCCGCTTTCGGCGACGCTCGTCACCAGCTCGGCCGGATCGTGGCGCGCGATCACGGTGGAGGCGCGGTCGACGAACTCCTCCGTCAGCCGCTCGTGCAGCGCGTCCGAGAGCCGGTCCTCGACGGCTCGCGTGCGCTCCTGCCAGAAGCGCGGCTCCGGCACCCAGCTCGCGCGGTGCGAGATGTAGGTCCAGGTGCGGATCGCGGCGATGCGCGCGAGCAGCTCGTCGAGCGAGCCGTCGCTGCGGTCGATCTCGCGGACCTGGGCGGCCAGGAAGTCCTCCTCGATCCGTGCGAGCGGCCCGCGCAGGAAGCGGAAGACGCGCGCGAGCAGCCGCGTGTGCGCGTCGCTCAGCACGGCCTGGAAGTCGGGCACCTGGCAGACCTCCCAGAGCAGCCGCACGGACTCGGCGTCGCGCGCGAGCGCCGCCGTCTCCGCGTCGCCCGCGAGCGCCGCGAGCGTGCGCTCGTCCTCGGCGTGGCGCATGCGCAGCAGGAACGGGTGCGGCGGCTTCTGCTCGAGACTGCCGAGCAGCGCGAGCGGCGAGAAGAAGTCGAGCTCCTCGGTCCGCCAGTAGAGGTGCGTGAGGCCCGCGAAACGGTGGGACTCGACGGCCTCCACGAGCCCGCGCTCGAAGGGGCCGAGCTCGGCGCTCGGCCCGAAGTGGCCGTCCTGCACGTGGCGGCCCGCGCGGCCGGCGATCTGGGCGACCTCCGCCGGGGTGAGCGCGCGGGGTCCCACGCCGTCGAACTTCCTGAGGCTCGTGAACACCACGTGGTCGATGTCGAGGTTCAGGCCCATGCCGATCGCGTCGGTCGCGACCAGGTGGTCGACCTCGCCCGCCTGGTAGAGCGCCACCTGCGCGTTGCGCGTGCGCGGGCTCAAGGCGCCGAAGACCACCGCGGCGCCGCCCCGCTCGCGGCGCAGCCGCGCCGCGACCTCGTAGAGCTCGCGCACCGAGAACGCGACCACGGCCGAGCGCGCGGGAAGCTTCGCGAGCTGCTTCGGCTCCGAATAGCGCAGGGTCGACAAGCGCGGCCGGCCCGTGATCTCGGCATCGGGCAGGAGCTTTCTGAGCAGCGGCCGGATCGTGTCGGCGCCGATCAGCCAGGTCTCGAGCCGCCCGCGCGCGTGCTGGATCCTCTGGGTGAAGACGTGGCCGCGCTCGCGGTCGGCGGCGAGCTGCACCTCGTCGACCGCCAGGAAGTCGGTGCGCAGGTCGAGCGGCATCGCCTCGACGGTGCACATCCAGTAGGCGGGCTGCTTCGGGACGATGCGCTCCTCGCCCGTGACGAGCGCCACTCGCTCGGCACCGCGCTCCGCCACCACGCGGTCGTAGTTCTCGCGCGCCAGCAGGCGCAGCGGGAAGCCGATCATGCCGCTCGCGTGCGTGAGCATCCGCTCGAGGGCGAGATGCGTCTTGCCGGTGTTCGTGGGGCCCAGCAGCGCAGTGACCGGACGTTGCATTCCGTTTGGAGGGGAGGGCTACCACTCTACCTTAGGCCGGCTTGCTGACCGGGCGCGCAGCGCAGCGCGAGCGTCTGCCCAGTCACGCGAGACGACCCGCGAACCACGACTTTGGACCGCGCGATCCACGATGGTGGAGTGACGCTCCATCCAGACCATTGGTCGTCACAACTCGTTTGCCTTCAGTCATTCACATCCAAATATCAGTACGCCAATTGGCTTGGTTGTTGCATTTTGCGACGAGCCAAGACGTGATCGAGATCTTGGACCCCACGGCTCTTCGCACACGAGGTGTCGAAGGAGCCGCGCATCAGCTTCTGGAGGTAGATATGAAGTTCAGCCGCTGGCAAGGCACGGCCGCAGCGCTCGCGCTGCTGGCGAGCCTCTGCGCGCCGTCCTGGGTGATGGCCCAGACGGGCACCGGCACGATCGACGGCCGCGTTCACGACGAGAGCCGCGCGTCGCTGCCGGGCGCGACCGTGACCGCCAAGAACGTGGCAACCGGCCTCACCCGCTCCGCGACGGTGAGCGGCACCGGGACCTATCGCGTCAGCGCTCTCCCCGCCGGCGCCTACGACGTGACCGCGACGCTCACCGGCTTCAGCAGCCAGCTGACGAAGGCGGTCGAGGTCCGGATCGGCGAGAGCGCGACCGTCGACTTCTCGATGAAGGTGGGAGCGGTCAGCGAGACCGTCGAGGTGCTGGGCGAGACGCCGCTCGTGCAGTCCACCACGTCCGACGTCGGCCAGGTGATCACGCAGAAGATGGTCGAGAACATCCCGCTCAACGGGCGCAAGTTCCAGGACCTCTCGCTGCTGGTCCCCGGCACGCGCCCCTCGAACTACTACGACCCGACCAAGACCGAGGTGGGCGGCATCAGCTACGGCGGCGCCACCGGCCGCTCCGTCATCATCAACGTCGACGGCGGCGACAACAACGACGGCGTCGTGCGCGGCCTGCTGCAGCAGTTCAGCGCCGACGCGATCCAGGAGTACAAGGTCACGACCCAGCGCTACAGCGCCGAGTACGGCCGCTCGATGGGCGGCGTCGTGAACGTGATCACCAAGAGCGGCACGAACGACTTCCACGGCGGCGCTGTTCGTGTTCGCGCGCAACGAGTCGCTGAACGCGCGCACCTACTTCGAGGAGCAGACGGGCGCCGAGAAGCCCGACTTCAGCCAGCAGCAGTTCGGCGGCACGCTGGGCGGGCCGATCTAGCAAGGACAAGGCCCACTTCTTCGTGTCCTACGAGCGCAACCGCCGCAACGAGACCGCTACCATCTTCACGAACGGCGTCCTGCCCGACGAGGAAGGCCCGATCGAGAAGCCCTTCCGCAACCACCTGCTGACGGCGAAGATGAACTTCGAGCTGAGCGACGAAGAACACGATGATGGTGCGCTACGCGCTCGAGGACCAGGCGCGCGACAACGACTTCACGGGCGGCAACGTCACTCGACCGTGGCGGCCACCGAACACCAACAAGATCCACTCGGCGATCGCCAAGAACACCACCGTCTTCGACACCAGCAAGGTGAACGAGCTGACCGTGCTGTTCCAGTACTTCGAGAACAACATCCTCGCCGAGACACCCGGAACTCCCGGGCATCAACACGCCCGACTTCACCGCCGGCGCGAGCGTCAACACGCCGCAGCAGACGATCCAGCGCCGCTGGCAGATCCGCGACGACTTCTCGTTCCGCAAGCAGGGCTGGGCCGGCGACCACAACTTCAAGGTCGGCGGCGAGCTGCTGAAGTCGCACTACGGCGGCTTCTTCATCCCGACGCTCTACGGCTACTTCATCTTCGACGACCCGATCCCGGGCGCGAACAGCGTGAACGCCTACGCCGAACTCGATCGCCGACACGTTCACCGGCTCGGCCGGCACCAACCAAGCGCGACGACAACTGGACCTACGTGGCCGGCTACGTCCAGGACGACTGGAAGCCGACCCCGCGCCTCACGCTGAACCTGGGCCTGCGCTGGGAGATGCAGACCGGGCCCCTACTCCAACACGTTCCAGAGCGTCGGCAAGGTCGCGCTCGAGGCCGCCGGCTACAACGGCGAGCTCGAGCACGACAAGAACAACTTCGGGCCCCGCATCGGCTTCGCCTACGACGTGCAAGGGCGACGCGAGCTTCGTCGTCCGCGGCGGCTACGGCACGCTACTACGACGAGATCTTCCAGAACATCACGCTCTACGAGGGCTGGTCCGACCCGGGACGCCGCTCGAACTTCGTCTCCGCGTCGCCGACGCCCTGGACGCCCGCTTCTTCGCGGCGAATCGCGAGCAGATCCGCGACGGCTTCCTCGACCCGACCTTCGCGGGCCAGCAGGTGCGGCTCACCGCTCCCGCCCTGGTCCAGCCGTAGGCGCACCACGCAACGTCGGCTTCTCGGTCGCGCCGAGCACGCGGCGCTGGCCTTCGACATCGACTACGTCTGCACTCGGTCGGCCAGCGACGAAGTGCACCGCTGGCGCGATCAACACGCCGCAGAACGTGAACACGCGACATCTCGCCGGCCGGGCGTCTTCCCGCCGCAGTACGCGGCCGTTCATCGTCGAGGGCAACCGCGGCCATTCGCAGCTTCAACGGCGTCTACGTCGACCGGCAAGTATGCGGCACCGCCGAAGCTCTACGGCATCACCAGCTATGCCTGGATCGAAGGCGAAGAACCTCGGCGAACGACTTCGGCAGCCAGCCGGCGGACATCACGAACGCCGACTACGAGATCGACTACGGCCCGACGCCGAACGACGTCAGGCACCGCGTTCACCGCCGGCGCTCGTCTGACCAGTCTGCCGCTGGGCCTGCAGCTCTCGAGCGGCGTCCAGGCCAACACGGGCAAGCCGCTACAACGCGCTCGCCGGCCTCGGCGGATCGCGCAACGCCGTCCGCGCGATCGACCCGGCCACGGGCCAGCTGTTCGACCGCAACTCGTTCCGCGCGGCGCCGAACTTCTTCAGCTGGGACGTCCGCGCTTCTCGAAGATGCTCCGCTTCGGCGGCTCGAAGTACCTCGAGGTGATGTTCGAGATGTTCAACATCACGAACCACGTGAACTTCACGGGATCCCGCATTCGGGTTCGTCAACACGTTCACCTCGGCGAATTTCGGCCAGCCGACGCAGATCGTCCACAACAGCCAGCGGCAGGCGCGAGTTCGGCGTGCGCTTCCAGTTCTGTGAGCGCTGCGTCGGCGTCAGCGCGCCGGCGTCCGCGGGGTCACAGCCCGCTCGCCCCGTCGCTGATCTGCGGGCTGCAACGTCCAAGCGACGCGAGCCGCGCGCGGGCGGCGCGCTTCGAGCGTCCGGCACGCCGCTCGTCGTCGGCCACGAGCCGCGGTACTCGGCGGCGGCCTCGGCCGGGCGGCCGCCTCTGTTCCAGCACGCGCGCCAGGTTGAAGCGGGCCTCGTCCTGCGGCCGGCTCGATCGCCAGGGCGCGCCGCAGGATGGCCTCGGCGCCTGGTCGAGGTCGCCCTGGCCAGCAGCGCGCCGAGACCGGTCATCGCCGGCACAGAGTCGGCCTGGCTTGCAGGATCGCCTCGAACTCGCGCGGCGCCTCGTCCGGCGGCCCGCCTCGGCCAGGACCTTCGCCAGATCCAGCCGGAGCATCGGCTTCGCGGGGTCGGTGCGCGACCGCTTCCGCAGCTCGGCGATGGCGGCGTCGTGCTGCCGCGCGACGGCGAGGACCCCTGCGCGAAGGACGCGGGCGTCCGTGAATTGCGGGTCGATCGCGAGCGCGGCTTCGGCCTCCCTCAACGCCAGATCCTGCTGCCAAGCCGGATGTGGCAGATCGCCATCCACTGGTGCGCGTACGCGCTCGTCGGCACCAGCTCCAGGTAGCGCCGGAACTGCCGCGATCGCCCGGCTGTATCCCCCATGCCCATGTACGCGCTGCCCAGCACGAGCGTGGCGAAGGCGTTCTTCGGATCCTCGCGCAGCACCGTCCTGCAGAACGGGAAGCGCGTCGGCGAAGCGCCGATCGCGCACGGCGCTGTTCGCGCGGCGCAGCCGGTTGAACACGCGCGATCATGTCCTTCGGATCGGCGAGCGGCTGGCCGGGCGCGGCGCGGCGGCGGCTCCGCGCCCGCGCCGATGTAGCCGAGCGCGGCGAGCTTCTCCAGCGTCTCGCGATCGAGCGTCGGCGCCCTTCATCGGCCGCGCCGCATGGCCGGCCAGCTGTTCCAGCGCGCGGCGGATCGCGGCCGCGCGTCTGGGGTTCGCTCGGTCGTAGAGATTCTGCGTGCTCGCCGGGATCCGTCTGCGAGGTCGTAGAGCTCCGGCTTCGGCGCGTCGATGAGCTTCCAGCGATCGTCACGGAGCGCCCGCAGCGGCGCCCAGTTCATGTAGAGCTCGCGGCAGCACGTCTCCGCGTACACCGCTCCGATGACTGAGTCGCCGGGCGCCTCGATGAGCGGCATCAGGCTGCGCCCGTGCGATCGCGCGGGCGCCGCTCGCCGACCAGATCGAGCGAGCGTCGGGCGCGACGTCGATCGCGCGCACAGGTTCGCCTGACGACGAGTCCGGCCGGAAGCGCGGCCCGGACGCCAGAGCAGGAGCGGCACGCGCACCGCGCCGTCGTAGACGAACATCGAATGCGTCTCTTCGCCGTGATCGCCGAGACTCTCGCCGTGGTCGCCGATCACGGCGACGATGGTGCGCTCGAGCAGCCCGAGCGCGGCGAGTCTGTCGAGGACCGAGGCGACGATCGCGTCCGTGAAGGCGATCTCGCCGTCATAGGGCGAGTCGGCGAACGCCGGTCGCGGAAAGGCGGCGGCGCGCGATACGGCTCGTGCGGATCGTAGAGGTGCAGCCAGACGAAAAACGGCGGACGGCTCGAGCCCGATCCGCCGGCCGGCGCTCCGCGCCGACTGCAAGCCATCGCGAGAGCGCGAGCGCCGTTCGGTCGCCTCGCCGCTCCGCTTCCAGGCTGACGACCTGACTCTGCGCGCCCTGCATCCGATCGTCGTAGCTCTCGAAGCCGCGCGCGAGACCATATCGGCGATCGAGCACGAACGAGCTGACGAAAGCGGCCGTCCTGTAGCCGTTCGCGGCATGAGCGCGGTGGCGAGCGTCGCGAATCGATCGCGACAGATAGAAGTTGCCGTTGTTGCGGACGCCGTGCTCGAACGGATAGAGGCCCGTGAGGATCGAGCGCGTGGGCCGGCAGCGTGATGGGCGCGGGACTGAACGCCCATTCGAACCGCACGCCTTCGCCCGCCAGCCTGTCCAGATGACGGCGTCTTGGCCGCGCGCGTAGCCGTAGCGCCGAGCCGGTCGGCGCGCAAGGTGTCGAGCGTGACGAGCAGGATGTTGAGCCCGCGTGCCGTCGCCTGCGGAGGGCCCGGGCGCCGCAGCGCGAAGAAGAGCGCCGCCGCGCCGAGGACCGCAGCCGCGAGCAGCGCCGACCCGCGAGCGCATGCGCGTCCTGCCCGTTCGGCGTCGCCGACGGGCGGCCGTCTTCTTCGCTCGCGCGCGTCATCGCCGCCGGCTCCCGACACGCGGCGCAGCGAGGTCGGCGATCCTGGGCTGCTCGGGCTCGAGCGCGAGCGACGTCGGAACGCGGCGCGCGCGCCCGCGGGTCGCCCGACTCGAGCCGCGCGACGCCGAGGCCGTTGAGCGCCGCGGTCGTGCGGCCGCCCGCCTCGATCGCGCTTCTCGAAGTAGGGAATCGCCTCGGCCGGGCGGCCGCTCTTGCCGAGCGCCGCCGCGAGTCGAGCAGCGCCTCGGCGTTTCGCGGGTCGAGGGCCACCGCCCGCTCGAAGAGCGCGAGCGCCTCGGCGAGCGCGTCCCGCGCGCATGCGGGCGACGCCCAGCTTCACGAGCGCCGGCACGTCCGTCGGATCGGCGTCCGACGATCGACCGGAGCAGCGCCTCCGCCTCGCCGGTCGCCCCGCGGCCAGCGCCAGCTCGGCGAGGCCGCGCCGCGCCTCGGCGTTCGCCGGATCGAGTGCGAGCGCCCGCTCGAGGCGCCGTGCGCGCGTCCGCGTCGCGGCCCATTGCCCGCAGCGTGCGCCCTCGCGAGCAGCAGCGGCTCGGGCGCCCGGCGATCCGCGCGCGCTGCGGCGCGGTCGAGCGCGGCGAGCGCCTCCTCGTGCGTCCGGCCAGACGCAGGACTCGGCGAGGAGCGCAGGTCCTCGAGCGTGAGCGACGCCCTGCGCGCTCGAGCACCCGGATGTCGCGATCGGCCTCGTCGTGCGCCCCGCGACTGGTACGCGATGGCCCGATGCCGGCGCGCCAGCGGCGCGTCGGGCTCGCGGCCAGGAAGGCCGTGAGCTCCGCGGATCGCGCAGCGCCGGATTCGCGCGGGCTCCGCCAGGCCGCGCTCGAGCCGTTCGACGAGCGCGATGCCGTCCTTCGGATCGCGCGTGCGCGGCCGGCGTCGGCGCGCTCCGCCGCCCAGAGTAGCCCGAGCGCGCGCAGCCGCTCGCGCGCCGCCGGCATCGGGCAGCCGCGGCGCGTCGGGCGGCCGTGTCTCGAGCGCCCGACCGCAGCTGCCCCGCAGCGTCTCCGCCACGCGGGCGTGCGCGCGCCGGACGTCGAGCGCTCGGCGGGGTCGGCGGCGAGATCGTAGAGCTCGGGCCGCGGCGCCTCGATCAGCTTGAAGCGCGCGCGTGCGCAGCGCGTGCAGCGGCGCCCAGCCGAGGTTGAGGCTGCGGAAGAGCGACTCGGCGTATGCCGGCTCGTCGGCCATCGCCCGCCCGTCGCGCGGCCGGCCGCAGCGAGCGGCCCGTCCGCGCCCGGCAGCGCGGAGGCCGCCGGCGCAGTCGAGAGCGTCGGCGCACGTCGATCACGCGCGCGACGACGTCCGAGCACGCGGCCGGCGGGACGCCCGGCCCGGCCATGATCAACGGCACGCGCAGCGTCGCGTCGTAGACGAAGACGCCGTGCGTCGCCTCGCCGTGCTCGCCCAGGCTCTCGCCGTGGTCCGCGGTGACGAGCACGAGCGTGCGCGTCGCGCGTCCGCCGTCCAGCCGCCTGCCAGCAGCGCGCCGAGCTCGGCGGTCGACGAAGGCGATCTCGCCGTCGTAGGGGCGTCGCGGCGAGCGCGCGGCGAGGTCCGGCGGGCGGCTCGTAGGGCGCGTGCGGGTCGAAGTAGTGGACCCAGAGCGAACCACGGCGGCGCGCGCGCCTTGTCATCCAGGCGAGCGCCGCGGCGCGGCTCGTGTCGCGCGGCCGAGCGCTCGACGTAGGCCGCGCGCCGCGCGTCGCCGCCGCGCGGCAGCCGGTCGTCGTAGGTGTCGAAGCCGCGGGCGAAGCCGTAGCGGCGGTCGAGCGGGAAGCCGGAGACGAAGGCGGCGGTGCGAGTAGCCGGCCGCCGCGGAAAGCCTCGGCGAGCGTCGGCAGGCCCGCCGGGCAGCACGAAGCGCGCCGTTGTCCCGGACGCCGTGGCCGAGCGGCAGCAGGCCGGTGAGGATCGAGGCGTGCGACGGCGCCGTGAGCGGCGCGTGCGCGACGCGGTCGTCGAAGCGCACGCCGCGGCGCGGCGAGCGCGTCCATCGCCGGCGTCGCGGCGGCCGCGTAGCCGTACGCGCCGAGCCGATCCGCAGCGCAGCGTGTCGATCGTCACCAGCAGCACGTTCGGCGGCGGCCCCGGTCGGGGCTGCGCCAGCCGGAACGCGAGGGCGAGCGCCGCCAGGGCGGCGGCGACGGCCGCGAGCCTGCGCGTCATCCCGCTCAGCGGCTCCCCGGGGCCTGCGAGCTGGCGCGCAGGCGGCGGATCTCGGGCTGGGCGGCGTCGAGCGCGAGCGAGCGGTCGAAGAGCGCGGTCGCCTCGCGCGCGCGACCGCTGCGGTAGAGCGCCCAGCCGAGCGCGTTCAGGACGTCCTTGTCGATCGGGCCCGCGGCGAGCGCTTCCCGGTAGTAGCGGACGGCCTCCTCCCAGGACGAAGCACGCGTGGCGACGACGCCGAGCAGCACGCTGCGCTCGCGCGAGGCCGGGAGCTTCGCGAGCCGGGCGCGCGCCTGCGCGGTGCGATCGCGCGCGAGGTCGACGCGGGCGAGCTCGAGGCTCACGGAGACGGCATCGGGTGCGAGCTGGAGCGCGCGCGTGAGGGGCGCCTCGGCCGCCGCCGCGTCGCCGCTCGCGAGCAGCGCGCTTCCCGAGCAGCGCCTGGATCCGAGCCGAGTCGGGGGCCTGCTGCGCGGCGCGGCGCAGGGTGCTCAAGCGCGTCGCGCGCGCGGCCGGCGGCGCGCAGCAGCTCGAGCAGCCGCTCGAGCGCCCCCTCGTGGATCGGATCCGTGCCGAGCGCCGTCCACAGCTCGCCCTCCGCCTGCTTGGGACCGCCCTCGGAAGCCGCGAGGATCGCGCGGGCCACGGCCGCGTCGGCGCGCGTCTCGGGCCGCGTCGGGAAGCGGCCCAGCATCTGGCGCGCGGTGTTGGGCTGCCCGCCGCGGGCCGCCAGCTCGACCGCCTCGACGAGCGACGTCGCCCGCGGGCTCGAGCGCGAGCGCGCGTTCGTAGAGGTCGAGCGCCGCCTGCGGCCGATCCTGCGCCCGGATCGCCTTGGCCAGCCAGAGCAAAGCCGAGACGTTCTTCGGCTGGTCGGAGACGACGGCGCGCAGCTCGCGCTCCGCGCCCGCGTAGTCTCCCTTGCGATAGAGGACCTCGCCCAGGTTGAGCCGGCCGAGCGAGCTGGCGCTCGCCGCCGACGTAGCCGAGCGCCATGAGCCGCTCGCGCAGCGCGGGATCGGCCGCGTCGGCCTGCGGCTGGGCGGGTGGCCGTCGCTCGGGCTCGAGCGATCGCACGCGCGCGACCGGTCGCGAGGCCGCTTCGGGCGGAAGCAGGGCGTCGACGACGCGCCCCGGCATCTCGAGGCTCGGGGCGAGATCGGCGGCGTGCAGGATCGTCGGCGCGACGTCGAGCGGCGTGACGCTGCCTGCGTCGCGCGGCGAGGCGGGCGCAGTCGCGGAGGGCAGGAGGTCGCGCGCCTCGATCGCCGCGACGATGCCGTAGGGGCGGTGCCACGCCGTCGCCGGCCCGGCGAGCTCGGCCGGGTCCTCGGAGACGCCCGCATCGGGCGGGTAGAAGCCGTGGTCCGACGCGACCACGATCCAGGTCGGAGCGGCCGGCACGCGGCGGCCAGGCGCCCGAGAAACGCGTCCGCCTCGCGGTACGCCTGCTCGATCACCGCGGCCCCGCGCGTCTGGTCGCGCACGAACCGGTGCGACAGCGCGTCCACTCCGTCGAGGTAGACCATCAGCAGGTCGGGCTGCCGTGGCTTCAGGAGCGACTCCGCCAGCCGGGCGTGGCTGCGGACCGCCGCCACGGTGACCGCCAGGTGCGCGAGCGGGTTCTTGTAGAGCGCCGTCGGCGGCGCCGCGAGCGCCTGCTGCGTCGCCTCGAGCTCGGCGGCGCTCAACGGGACGTAGGCCGCGAGATCGTCGCGCGTCAGCTGCTGCGGCCGCACCAGCAGCGCCCCGAGCTCGCGGGCGCGCGCGGCGGGGAACCATGCGCGCGGATCCGGCGCGGACGTGGCGTCCGCGAGCCGCATCGCCACGCGGTCGCTCACGATCGTGCCGCGCACGGTCTCGGCCGGCCAGGTGGCGAGCCAGCCGACGACCGCGACGCTGCGCTCCCGCTCGGAGAACACGTTCCAGAGCGCGGCCACGCGTCGCTCCGAGGACGTGATCGGCGCCTGCCCGCCCGCCGGCAGGTCCACCATGAAGTCGAGCACGCGGTGGTCCTCGGGTCGGCGGCCGGTCGCGATCGTCGTCCAGAGGATCGGCGACAAGAGCGGCGGTGTCGCGCGCATCACGCCGGTCCGTCCGCGCGCCTTGAGCCGTGCGAACGCCGGCAGCTCGCCGCGGGCGACGAGCCGATCGATCGTCAGCCAGTCGGCGCCGTCGATCCCGACGAGCACGATTGGTCGAGGCTGCGCGGCGGTGCCGGCCGGCTGCGTCCACACCGGTCGGGCGGCTGCGACGGCGAGGGCGGCAACCGCCAGAACGAGCCAGCGTCGCGAAACTCGGCCCGTCGTCCGTTTCAGCGGTTCGCCGCTCGCGTCATTCACGGGTGTGAGGACCATTGTCCGCTGCGCTCGCAGTGACTTCCAGCCCGACGCGTCCGTCGGATCGAAGCCGCGGGACGGCTCGGCACGGGAGGCTCGATCCCCGTTGGCGCCGATGAAGTCAGGCGCCGTCCATACTTTTGGACGATATCCATTCGCGACTTTGGATGAATATCTAGAGTTTTGGATCTTCGGACGGGGCAAAGCCCTGAGGCGCGCCTCTCAACGTGGCGACGATGCGACTTAACTAAGTGATCTAAAAAGAATTGAGTTCGTGCCCGAATCTCATCCTGCCTGCCGGCGTGTCCGGCACTGCGTTTGCGTTCAATTGGAAGCACACGGGACGGGCGAGTCGCGAGACCAACAGGTTGGACGTATCCCGTTCGCGACCCCACCAGAGCGATCGCCCGATTCATTCGGAGATGGACATCGCCTGACGCAGGCGAGGAGGACACTGAAGTGAAGACCAGGTTTTTCGTTTTCGTGATGCTCGCGCTCGCGCTCGCGGCCCCGCTCGCCACGGCGCAGACGAGCGGAAGCGTCTCCGGCGTGATCACCGACGAGACGGGAGCCGTGCTCCCGGGCGCCGCGGTGACGGTGTCGGGGCCGCGGCTGCAGGGCGTGCGCACCGCGACGACGGACGCGCAGGGCCGCTACCGCTTCTCGAACATTCCCGCGGGAGACGACTACAAGGTGACGGCGTCGCTCTCCGGCTTCCAGCCCCTCACCAAGGAAGGCCTCCACGTCTTCCTCGGACAGGACGCGACCGTCAACCTCCAGATCAAGGCCGCGCTCACCGAGGCGGTCACTGTCGTCGGTGAGTCGCCGCTCGTGGACGTGACCAGACCATCGACGGGCGTGAACATCACCGCGAGCCAGTTCGAGACGCTGCCGACGGCGCGCAACTTCCAGCAGCTCACGACGCTCGCGCCCGGCGTGACGCTCGAGATGGGCGACCACGACACGCGCTTCGCGACCAGCCCGAACGTCGGCGCCTCCTCGGCTCCCGAGAACAACTACATCATCGACGGGCTCTCGGCCGACCGACCCGCGCTTCGGCACCTCGGGCACGAACCTGACCATGAACTTCGTGCAGGAGGTCCAGGTGATGACGGGCGGCTACGAGGCCGAGTACGGCCGCTCGACGGGCGGCGTCTTCAACGTCGTGACGAAGTCCGGCGGCAACAGCTTCCACGGCGACGTCTTCACCTACTACCGCAACAAGGACTGGTCGCCGGACCAGGTGGAGCGCCGCCGGAACAAGGAACCACCGACCTTCTCCAACGGCGACAGCAACCTCGACTTCGGCGCCTCGCTGGGCGGGCCGATCGTGAAGGACAAGCTGTGGTTCTTCGCCGCCGCCGACCCGCACGCGCCGCACGAGCTACATCGGCGGCTCGGTGACGGCGGCTCAGGCCGCTCCGAGCACCGACCAGAAGTACGACACCGACGCCAACATCTTCGCCGGCAAGCTCACGTTCACGCCGAGCACCGAACCACACGCTGGTGCGTGACCGCGTTCGGCGACCCGACCACCCAGCAGGGCTGGCTCGGGCCCGAACTCCGAGCCCGGCCCGGCGCTGCGCGTGCAGCGCACCGGCAGCTACAACGGTGCCTTCCGCTACAACGGCATCCTCTCGCCCAAGTGGCTGATCGAAGCGAGCATCGGCCGCCACCACCAGCGCAACGAGCTCGAGCCCGACAGCGACACCGGCCGCACCGTGCCGCGGCAGGTCGACGAGACGATCGGCCAGTACGAGTACGGCGGCTTCCAGCGCATCCAGAACGACCAGTCCGACCGCGACGCGTTCCTGCTGAAGTTCACGAACTTCTTCGGGAACCACGAGCTGCGGTACGGCGTCGACGTCGAGAAGAACAAGTACGACGCCGACCTGCACGAGCTGTGGTACCGCTACTTCGGCTTCAGCGGCTCGCGCGGCGGCTACTACATCCAGGGCCGCGACTACTTCGTCCAGGGCCAGGGCACCACGACCAACGCCGCGCTGTTCGCGCAGGACTCCTGGCAGATCACGTCGAACCTGACGCTCAACCTCGGCCTGCGCTACGAGGAGCAGTGGCTCGACTCGGCCCAGAACGTCGCGGTGGGCACAGCCTGGCCGAGGGCGAGGCGTGCACGCGGACGCACGCGTGCCGCACGGTCGACCGCTGAAGCTCAAGGGCAACTGGGCGCCGCGCATCGGCCTGGTGTGGGACCCGCTCAAGAACGGCAGAGCAAGGTCTACGGCTTCTGGGGCCGCTTCTACGAGGCGATGCCGCTCGACATGAACATCCGCGCGATCAACGGCGAGCGCTACATCATCACGCAGTACGTGAACCCGAACACGGCCTGAACGCGAGCAACTGGTACAACCCCGCGGCAGCCCGCTCGACAATAACGGGACCTGGAGCAGTCCGCCGCACCTCGACGCTCACCGCGCTGACGCCGCTCGACGAGGACCTGAAGACGCAGTTCCAGGACGAGTTCGTCGTCGGCGCCGACTACCAGTTCTCGAACTCCTGGAGCGTCGGCGCGCGCTACGTCGACCGCTCGCTCAAGCGCATCATCGAGGACATCGGCATGTTCACGGATCCCGTCCGATCCGCAGCCGCTCACCGGCTACGTGATCGGCAACCCGGGCGAGGGCTTCTTCGGCGGTCCGTTCGACAAGCCGAAGCGCAACTACCGCGCCGTCGAGCTCACGCTGCAGCGCGCGCAGCCGCAACAACTGGCAGCTGCTGTCCTCGTTCGTCTACGCCAAGGCCAAGGGCAACCACGAAGGGCTGTACATGTGCGGCTACGACCAGCTCGACCCGAACATCACCGCGCTCTACGACATCCCCTCGTTCATCCCGAACGCCGACGGGCAAGATGCGCGCGGACAAGCCGTTCCAGTTCAAGGTGCACGGCGCGTACACCTTCCACGTTCGGCCTGACCGTCTCGGAAGGCTTCATCCTCTCGCCGGGATCCCGATCTCGGCGCAGGGGCCCGGAGATCGTACAACGGCTACGGCGACGGCACGATCTTCATGAAGCCGCGCGGCTCGGAGGGCCGCACGAGCGCCTACTGGACTCGCTCGACCTGCACGCCGACTACGACCTGCCGTTCGGGAAGAGTCGGGCAAGCGGCTCAGCATCATCGTGGACGTGTTCAACGTGCTCAACAAGCACGAGACGCTCGAGGTCGACCAGGACTACGTCTACGAGGGCATGCCGAACATCGACGAGTGGGAGGACCCGAGCAACCTCGACTCGTTCGGCAACCCGAAGTTCAACCCCAGCCTGACGCCGAGCAGCTTCTACAAGACGCCGATCCTCTATCAGGCTCCGCGTTCGTTGCAGATCGGCATCAAGCTGGCGTTCTAATCGAAGCTCTACGGTTCGTGATCGCCGGGGGGCGGCTTTGCCGCTCCCCGGCATCGTCATGCTGACCTGTATCTTCGTCTTCGCTCTCGCCGCGGCTCCGCAGCTGCGCGGTCCCGAGGGAATCTCGGAGCAACGTCGCCAGGAAGCCGCGAAGCACTTCCGCAAGGGCGACGAGGCCTTCCACAGCGAGCAGTTCGAGGAAGCCGAGCGCGAGTTCCGCAAGGCGATCGGCCTCGACCCGCTGATGACGCTCGCCCATTACCGGCTGGGCCAGACCTTCATGGCGCGGCGGCTGTTCCCGGACGCCGTGCAGGCCTTCGTCGGCTGCCGCGATGCTTTCCAGGAGATCGCCCGGATCGGCCTGCGCGACGCGGGCGAGCTCGACCGCCGCCGGACCGAGGAGATCAACGCTCTGCGCGACTCGATCGCGACGCTGCAGCGGAACGATCAGCTCGCCGCGCAGAACCAGAGCAACATCCGCCGCATGGAAGACCGCGTCCGCGAGCTCGAGCGCGTGCGCCAGTCGGGCGGCGAGTACGCGGGCGTGCCCGCCGAGGTCACCTTCTCGCTCGGCTCCGCGTACCTGCGCGCGGGCTCGCTCGAGGACGCCGAACGCGAGTACCTCGAGGCGCTCAAGACCGACCCCGACCTGGGCGAGGCCCACAGCAATCTCGCGGTCGTCTACCTGAAGACCAATCGCATCGAGCAGGCGTGGCAGCAGGTGCTGGCGGCCGAGAAGTCGGGCCTGGCGGTACACCCGGGGCTCAAGAAGGACATCGAGTCCCGGCGACCGGCTCCGCGCTGATCCACGTGCCTGCTCCCCGGGAATCGAGCGTGCGGCCGACGAACACCGGAATCGCGAGCGGCTCGAGCGGCTCGAGCGTGCGCGGGTGCAGCACTTTCGCTCCCGCCCGCGCCAGCGCGGTGGCCTCGCGATAGCTGAGCCGGGGCAGCGTCCGCGCGCCCGCGTCACGGCGCGGGTCGCCGCTCATCACGCCGGGGACGTCGGACCAGATCTCGACGCGCTCGGCCTCGAGCGCCCAGCCGAGGACCGCGGCCGTGTAGTCCGAGCCGCCGCGGCCGAGCAGCGTCGTCGCGCCGCTGGCACTGCCGCCGATGAAGCCCGTGACGACCGGAACGCGTCCTCGAGGCAGCGCGGCGATCGCCTCGGCCACGAGCCGCCGCGTGGCGGGGAAGTCCACCGCGGCCTCGTCGGGGGCGGCGTCGGTGCGCACGAGCGGCGCCGCGTCGACGGCCGCCGCATCGACGTCGCGCGAGCGCAGGGCGGCGGCGACGACCTCGGCCGAGACCCGCTCGCCCGTGGCGAGGACGCCCGCGCGCTCGTGCGGGCTCGCGCCGGAAGCGGCGGCCGCGGCGCGCAGCCGGCTCGCGAGCGAGGCGACCTTGTCCGAAACCGCGCTCGCGGCGACGATCGCCGGCTTGCCGCGTGCCACGCTGCGCAGCAACGCCAGGTGGCGCTCGCGCAGGGCCTCGGCGAAGCGGGCCACGTCCAGGCGGCCGGTCATGGCGCCCGCGAGCGCCGCCTCGAGCGCGTCCGTCACGCCCGAGAGGGCCGAAACGACGACCAGGACCGGGGCCTCGGCGAGCGCCGCCTCGACGATGCCGACGGCGGCTCGCAGCGGCTCGACCGAGCCCACCGACGTACCGCCGAACTTCAGGATCCTCCGCCTTGCGCCACTCACGCCTCGTCTCCTCGGCCCGCTGCGGCGGGCCCGTTGGATCGGCGACGGCTGGCGGCGGAGAAACAAAAACCCGCCTCGGCCGTGGCCGGTGCGGGTTCTTGGGAGCTACGGTGACTTCAGCCTGTCTCTCGGCTAGCCTCCGTGACCTTCGGCCCGCACGCTTGCGATGCACATGCACGTCCACATGCATCGCCTGCGCTGGGTCGAGTTCAGGGCGGCCGGCCGGATCGACATTCCCCAGAAGGTAAGGGCGTGACCGCGGAATGTCAACGTCGCCGGTGCGCGCCTACTTCAGCAACGGCACGAGGTCGGTGACCGAGTCCTGCTGCGGGTAGTCGAGCCCGAGCAGCCGGCCGAGCGCCCAGGCGATGTCCTCGGGGCCGGTCTCGACGTCGCGGGGGCCCGGCCGGATCCCCGGTCCCATGAAGACGACCGGCACCTGCCGATCGTAGTCGTGCGGCGAGCCGTGACCGGTGCCGCCGACGTAGCCGCCGAGGTACACGTACTTGCGGATGCGGGAGACGAGGTCGCCGCTGCGCGAGGCGAAGAAGGCGCGCTGGTGGCGGTCGAAGAACGGATCGTCCTTGGGCTTCGGGCCCAGGAGCTGCGCGCGCGTGTAGACGGCCTCCACGAGGCCGGTGCCGATGAGCGCTTTCTGGATCGTCGCCTCGACCTCGTCGCGCTTCAGGCCCTGGCGCTCGATCGCGGCCTGGTCGAGCACGTACTCCATCGGGTCGGGGTCGGCGATCAGGCCGCTCGCGCCGGGGAAGCGCGCGGCGAGCGCCTCCTCGACCGCCCGCGACAGCTCCGACGAGTCGGCGCGCAGCGCGTCGATGCCGCGCTTCTTCAGGACCTCGACGAGCGGCATCGAGCCGTGGTCAGCGGAGAGCGCGAAGAGCACGCTGCCGCGGCCCGCGCGCGCCTCCGCCGCCTCCATCAGCTGCCCGAGCGTGCGGTCGAGGTGCAGCAGGTTGTCCATCTGCTCCTGGCTGTCGGGCCCGTAGGTGTGCCCGATCACGTCGGTGGCCGAGAAGCTCACGGTGAGGATGTCCGTGGCCTGGTCGCTGCCGAGGTCGTGCCCTTTCATGGCCGCGAGCGTGAACTCCAGCAGCATCTCGTCCGCGAACGGCGTGCGGCGCAGGCTGTCGTAGAACTCGAACGCGGGCGGGGCCCCGCGGATCGAGTGCGGGAACACGATGTCCTTGTTGTCGAACTCGCCCTGGACTGCGTCCTCGCCGGCGTAGCGCAGGTAGCTCGCCGGGTCCTGGAGCAGGTGCTGCCAGGTGCGACCGGCGTAGCCGTCGGCGACGCGTCGCGCGTTCCACCGCTCGAGCCAGCCGGGCGCCCGGTCCGTGTACCAGGAGCTCGTCACGAAGCGGCCGTCGTTCGTCTGGTACCAGTAGGCGCCGTCGGCCTTTCGCCCGGCGGGCAGGATCGCCGCGCGGTCCTTGAACGACACACCCACGACCTTCGAGGCCGGCGAGCTCGCCTTCAGCAGGTCGCCGACCGTGAAGGCGTTGAAGTAGGCGGGCGACGCCGCCCGGCCGCGCTCGCTGCCGATCAGGCGCACGGCCGGGTCGTCGACGACGTTGACCCGCTGCCGCAGCGTGCGGTCGTACCACATGTTGCCGACGATGCCCGAGCTGCGAGGCGAGCGGCCCGACATCAGCACCGAGTGGCCGGGACCGGTCTCCGTGCAGGCGTGGCGGTACATGGCGTTCGTGAACACCGCGCCCTCTTCGACCAGCCGCTTGAGGCCGGCGCGGAAGAGCGGCTTGAACCGCTCCAGGTACTCGGCGCGCATCTGGTCGACGGCGATGAAGACGACGAGGCGCGGCTTCGGGGCGGGTGCCGCGGACTGCGGGCTCGGCGCAGAGCACGGGCGAAGGCGCGTGTGCGGCCAGGAGCGCCGCCACGAGCGCGGCTCGAGCGAGCGAGAGGATCGGCGTGGGGAGGCGGCGGCGGGTCATGCTTTCAGGCGGCGGCCGACAATCATACAGGGGGAGCACCCGGCTCGCGCGGCCCATGCGGGGCCTGCTGCCCTCGCTCGTCGGCGCGCTGCTATAGTGTTTGGAGGCATGGCCGAGACGGGCTCCAGCACGCTGGACGAGACCGAAGTCGGGAGCTACTTCGTCGCCAACTACCCGCCGTTTTCGGTCTGGTCGCGGGAGGCGGTGGGCGCCGACGCTCGCCCCGCGCTCGCCGCTCCGGCCGTGGAAGGAGTCCCGCTCGGGCTCTACCTCCACATTCCGTTCTGCCGCAAGCGCTGCCATTTCTGCTACTTCCGGGTCTACACCGACAAGAACGCGGCCGACGTCCAGCGCTACCTCGATACACTCGTGCGCGAGTGGGAGCTGTACCTGGAGCAGGCGGCGATCACGGGCCGGCCGCTCGACTTCGTCTACTTCGGCGGCGGCACGCCGTCCTTCCTCTCGACGAAGCAGCTCGAGAGCCTCGTGGGACGGCTGAGCGCGCTCACGCCGTGGACGGGCGCCGAGGAGATCACCTTCGAGTGCGAGCCCGGCACCCTGACCGAGGGCAAGCTCGCCGCGATCCGGCAGATGGGCGTGACGCGCCTCAGCCTCGGCGTCGAGAACTTCGACGACCGCATCCTCGAGATCAACGGCCGCGCGCACCGCTCGCGCGAGATCGAGAAGGCCTACGCCAGCGCGCGCGCGCTCGCCTTCCCGCAGATCAACATCGACCTGATCGCGGGAATGCTCGGCGAGACCGACGCCAACTGGACGGCGTGCGTCCAGAAGACGCTCGCGCTCGAGCCGGACAGCATCACCATCTACCAGATGGAGCTGCCCTTCAACACCACGATCAGCCGCGACAAGCTCGCGGGCACGCACCACTTCGAGGAGCCGGTGGCCGATTGGGCGACGAAGCGGCGCTGGGTCGGCGAGGCGTTCGCGGCGCTCGAGGCGGCCGGATACCACGTGGCGAGCGCCTACACGGCGGTCAAGGACAAGGCGCGGACGAGCTTCGTGTACCGGGACCGGCTCTGGCAGGGCGCCGACCTCGTGGGCCTGGGCGTCGCCTCCTTCGGGCACGTGAACGGCGTCCACCTGCAGAACCTCGACACCTGGGAGGCCTACGTCTCGGTGATCGGACGCGGCGAGCTGCCGCTCAGCCGCGCGTACCGGCCGAGCGGCGACGAGCGCGCGATCCGCGAGCTCGTGCTGCAGCTCAAGCGGGGCTCGATCCGGCCCGCCTACTTCCGCGACAAGTACGGCCTGGACGTGCTCGAGGCGCTTCGAGAGCGAGCTGCGCTCGCTGCGCAGCGACGGCTACCTGAGCCGGGCCGACGCCGAGCAGGTGGCGCTGACGCGCGAGGGGCTGCTGCGGGTCGACACGCTGCTGCCGCGCTTCTTCCTCCCCGAGCACCGGGGGATCCGCTACACCTAGAGCCGTCCGTCGCCGTTCGCCTCCTGGGGGCAGGAGCCGATTTCTTCGAGATGACCATTGTCTGAGACGCCCGTCAGCGAGCACCGCCTCAGCGCGGCGCGTCCAGTTCTACGAGACCGACGCGGGCGGCATCGTGCATTTCAGCGTCTACTTCCGCTACATGGAGGAGGCGGAGCACGCGCTCTGGCGCGCGGCCGGGCTCAGCATCCATGACCGTGACTCCGGGTTCGGCTGGCCGCGCGTGCACGCGTCTTTCGACTACCACCGCCCGCTGCGCTTCGAGGAGGAGTTCGAGGCGTGGATCCGCATCGTGGCGATCGAGGAGAAGACGATCACCTACGCCTGCGTGCTGTCGCGCGCCGACACCAGGATCGCGACCGGCCGCTTCACCATCGCCTGCGCCAGCACGCCGTCCGAACGAGCCGATGCGGGGAATGCGCGATCCCGCCCGAGATCCGCGCGCGCTTCGCGGTCGCAGCCATGAGCATCGAAGTGAGCCATTCGAGCGAGGAGAGCCTCGAACGCAAGGCGCTCGAGGCGCTGCAGGGCGATCGGCTCGCCGAGCTGCTCGCCCGGCTCCAGGGCCGGAACGCCTTCTACACGCGCAAGCTCGAGGCGGCGGGCGTCCGCGTGGGCTCGCTCGACTTTCCCCGTGACCTCCGGAAACTTCCGTTCACGACCAAGGCCGAGCTCGTGGCCGACCAGGCCGCGAACCCGCCCTGGGGCACCGCCCTCACGGAGCCGCTCGACCGCTACACGCGCTACTGCCAGACGTCCTCGACGACGGGCCGGCCGCTCAAGTGGATCGACACCAACGAGAGCTGGCAGTGGCTGCTCGAGTGCTGGAAGGCGGTCTACCGCGGGGCGCGCGTCGGCCCGGGCGACCGCATCTTCTTTCCGTTCTCGTTCGGGCCGTTCCTCGGGTTCTGGGCGGCGTTCGACGCCGGCTCGCAGATCGGGGCGCTCTGCGTGCCGGGCGGCGGCATGTCGAGCCCGATGCGGCTCAAGCTGCGGACGAGCGTCGAGGCGACCGTCGTCTGCTGCACGCCCACCTACGCGCTCCACCTGGTCGAGGTCGCCGCGGCGGAGGGCGTCTCGCTCCGCGAGAGCCCGGTCCGCGTGCTGATCGTGGCGGGGGAGCCGGGCGGCAGCATTCCCGCCACGCGCAAGCGGATCGAGGAGGCCTGGGGCGCGCGCGTGATCGACCACCACGGGCTCACGGAAGTCGGCCCCGTCAGCTTCGAGTGCTGGGAGGCGCCCGGCTTCCTGCACCTCAACGAGAGCAGCTTCCTGTGCGAGGTGCTCGACCCCGTGACGCTCGAGCCCGTGCCCGACGGCACGCGCGGCGAGCTCGTCGTCACGAGCCTCGGCCGCAGCGCGAGCCCGGTGCTGCGCTACAGGACGCGCGACGTGGTCGTGCGGCGCTCCGAGCCCTGCCCGTGCGGCCGCAGCTGGGCGCGGCTCGCGGGCGGGATCGTGGCGCGCGACGACGACATGGTGAACGTGCGCGGCGTGAACGTGTACCCGACCGCGATCGAGGCCGTGCTGCGCGACTTCCACGAGATCGTGGAGTTCCGCTCGACGGTGTCGCGCAGCCACGAGATGCGCACGCTGTCGCTCGAGATCGAGCCGGTGGCGGGCCTCGGGGACGGCTCGGCCCTCGCCGCCGCGGTGGGCAAGCGCCTGCGCGAGGCGCTCGGGCTCAACGTCCCGGTGCGCACGGTCGAGCCGATGAGCCTGCCGCGCTTCGAGATGAAGGCGCGGCGTTTCGTGCTGGAGGACGAGAGTCGATGACGAGCACAGGCAACGGGTCCGGCGATCCCGACGTCGTCGTGATCGGAGGCGGGCCCGCGGGATCCACCACGTCCACGCTGATCGCCCAGCAGGGCTACAAGGTGCAGCTGTTCGAGCGCGAGCGCTTCCCGCGCTTCCACATCGGCGAGTCGCTGATCCCCGAGACGTACTGGGTGCTGAAGCGCCTGAACATGCTGCCGAAGATGCAGAAGAGCCACTTCACCAAGAAGTACAGCGTCCAGTTCGTGAACGCGAACGGCAAGCTGTCGGCGCCCTTCTACTTCTGGGACAACAAGCCGCACGAGTGCTCGCAGACCTGGCAGGTGGTCAGGAGCGAGTTCGACAAGCTGATGCTCGACAACGCGCGCGAGCACGGCGTCGAGGCGCACGAGGGCGTGCGCGTGCTCGACGTGCTGATGGAGGACGGCCGCGCCGCGCGGCGTGCGCGTCAAGGGCGAGGACGGCGCCGAGCGCGAGGTGCGCGCCAAGGTCGTGGTGGACGCGAGCGGGCAGGTCGGACTGCTGCAGAACCGGCTGCGGCTGCGCGTGTGGGACCCCGTGCTCAACAAGGGCGCCATCTGGACCTACTGGGAAGGCGCCTACCGCGACCAGGGCAAGGACGAGGGCGCCACGATCGTGATCCAGACCCCGAGCCGCAACGGCTGGTTCTGGTACATCCCGCTCCACGACAACGTCGTGAGCGTCGGCGTCGTCGCGCCGTTCGACTACCTCTTCAAGGGCCGCGGCCCGTACGCCGAGACCTACGAGCAGGAGGTCGCGGCCTGCCCGGCGGTCAAGGACCGCGTGTCGAAGGCGAAGCGCGTCACCGGCTACTTCGCGACCAAGGACTACTCCTATCGCGCCACCGAGGTGGCCGGAGACGGCTGGGTGATGGTGGGCGACGCCTTCGGCTTCCTCGATCCGCTCTACTCTTCGGGCGTCCTGCTCGCCCTGCGCTCGGGCGAGCAGGCGGCCGACGCGATCTGCGAGGGGCTCGCGAAGGGCGACACCTCGAAGGCCCAGCTCGGCAAGTGGGGGCCGGCCTTCAACGAGGGCGTCGACCGCATGCGGCGGCTCGTCTGCGAGTACTACGACGGCTTCAGCTTCGGCAAGTTCGTGAAGAGCTTCCCGCACCTGCAGGGCAAGGTCACCGACCTGCTGATCGGCGACCTCTTCACGGACAAGGTGGACGTCGTCTGGCCGCCGATGGAGTCGCTCTACGAGCCCGGCAAGAAGCCGATCCCGCGCTGGAACGCGGGAACGCCCGTCGACCAGGCCGTGGACAAGCACAACGA
Organism: uncultured Acidobacteriota bacterium; assembly: GCA_963744315.1. GTDB lineage: Bacteria > Acidobacteriota > Vicinamibacteria > Fen-336 > Fen-336 > DATBSL01. The sequence goes on along the minus strand of CAVUTB010000003.1, from coordinate 62,439 downwards.
GCTGATGCTGCCCGAGGGACGCCGCCCGTAGCACCGTTCGCCCTCGCGCCGCAGGCCGGGAGACGAAGCGTGACCGAGCAGGCGGAGTTTCGGGGCCGGGTGGCGGTCGTCACCGGAGGCTCGACCGGGATGGGGCGGGCCACGGTCGAGCGGCTCGCCCGCGGCGGCGCGAGCGTCGTCTTCTGCTCGAACGACGCGGCGAGCGTCGAGGCCGCGCTCCGCGAGCTGCGCGGGCTCGGCGACGTCGAGGCGAAGGTGGCGGACGTGTCGCGAGCGGGCGAGATGGAGTCGCTGATGCGCGGGGCGGCCGAGCGCTTCGGCGGCATCGACCTCCTGGCCTGCTGCGCCGGCATCCAGCGCTACGGAACGGTCGAAGACACCGACGAGTCGGTCTGGGACGAGGTGCTCGCCGTCAACCTGAAGGGCTGCTATCTGGCCAGCCGCTACGCGATCCCCGAGATGCGCAAGCGCGGCGGCGGGGCGATCGTCCACGTCTCGTCCGTGCAGGGCCTGGCCTGCCAGACGCAGGCCGCCGCCTACGCGACCAGCAAGGGCGGGCTCAACGCGCTCACGCGCTCGATGGCGCTCGACTTCGCGAAGGACAGGATTCGCGTGAATGCCGTCTGCCCGGGCGCGGTCGACACGCCGATGCTGCGCGCGTCGGCGGCGAAGTTCGCGGGCGGCCGCGCGGTGGACGACGTCCTCCGCGAATGGGGCGCGTCACACCCGCTGGGCAAGGGCTACGGCCGCGTCTGCACGGCCGCCGAAGTCGCGGAGGTGATCGCGTTCCTGCTGAGCGACCGGGCGTCCTTCATGACGGGCGCGGAGATCAAGGTCGAGGGCGGCCTGCTCGCTCGGCTGGGCGTCACGCTTCCCGGAGTAGCTGCGCTCCTAGAGGCTTCCGCCGATCCAGCTCCCTGTTCGTCAGCCCGGCGGCCGCGGGAAGCCCATGCGGCGAACGATCGCAGCGTAGCGCGGGTTGCCGGCGAGCCCGGGGTCGACCAGCGACATGATGGACGCGTAGGCCATGTTGGGCGTCCGGTCCTCGTAGGCCTTCTCGAACCAGCGCAGCGCCTCGTCCACTTCGCCGAGGCTAGCAGTGCACGTCCGCGAACGTGACCGGGTCTACGTACTGCTCCTTCGCGAGGGCGCGGAGCTCGTCGAGCTTCTGACGAGCACGTGCGGTCTCGCCGCAGATTCCGTAGGTGGCGCCGAGCCACGAGCGTGACAGCGGCGCCGCGCCGCCAGCGATCCTCCTCTCGGCGATCTCGGCCTGGGCGAGCGCCTCACGGCACTTCTTCTGGCGCGCCAGGGTCCGGCCCAGCTTGATGTAGCCCCAGGTCCAGTTGGGGTTGATGTCGATCGCGCGACGGAAGTGCGCGGCCGCCTGCTCCAGGTCGCCCCGGGCCATGTAGTTGATCGCCATGTCGTGGACGGGACCGGTCGACAGCGGGTCGAGCTCCGCCGCCTTCCGGCTCTGCGCCAGCCCCTCGTCGAGGCGGCGCAGTGCGGTCAGGTACCACCCGTACTCCTCCTGCGCGGCGCGGCTGCCCGGATTCAGCTCCAGCGCGCGACGGAACTCCGACTCCGCGCCCGCCCAGTCCCACTCGAAGTAGAACCGGACCAGGCCGAGGGCCGTGTGGGCCTCCGCGAGGTCCGGGTCGAGCTCGAGCGCTCGGTTCACCGGCGGCGCGCGCTTTGAGCAGCGGCGCTTCCCGCTCGCTCGCGCGCAGGAAGGCCTGGCGCGTGTAGGCCTCGGCGAGGCCGGCGTGGGCGAGGGCGTAGTCGGGCGCCCGCGCCACGGCCTGCTGGAAATAGTCGACGCTCTTGTCCATCTCCTGCTGGTTGCCCACCAGGAAGTCGCGCCCCCGCAGGTACAGGCGGTAGGCCTCGGGGTCGGCGGTCGCGCCGCGGGCGAGCTTCTGCTGCTGCTCCCCGCTCAGCTGGCGGCGCAGCGTCCGTGCGATCGTGGCCGCGATCTCGCCCTCGACCTGCACCACGTCGTCGGCGGACCGGCTGTACTTCTCGCCCCACAGCTGCGTGTCGTCGCGCACGCTCACGAGCTCCGCGCTGATGGCGAGACTCGTGCCTCGCTGGGCCAGAGTACCGAGCAGCAGGGCATCGACACCCAGCTTCCGGCCGATCTCGGCCGGGCCCAGCTTCTTGCCCTTGAAGGCGAAGGCGGACGTGCGCGAGATGACGCGCAGGCCGCGGAGGCTCGAGAGCTTGTTGATCAGGCTCTCCGAGATGCCGTCGCTCAGGTACTCGATCGCGGGGTCGCCAGTCGCGTTCTCGACCCGCCAAGCCTCCGCGGACAGACACTGCCCAGGCTACACTAGACCCGAGTCGTGGCCGTTCGTCGCCGTCTATGCACCGAGCGTGCGGCGGCAGAGGAGAAGCGAGATGTCGGGTCATCTCGTCAGAGCGAGCCGGGCTTCCCTGGCTGCCCTCGTCCTGATGCAGTCTGCCGGCGTCCGTGGCGAGAGCTTCGAGATCGTCAAGTACGCGCCGCCACGCGGCTGGCCGGTTCAGAACCTGCAGGACGGCAGGGCGTACGTGCGGCCCGACGGGAACGGAATCATCACCTTCTACGCCAGCCGGTCCGATTCCAACGCGGCGCCGCAGGCTTTCGCCGTGACCTGGCGCACGCTCGTGGAGCCGATCGTGCCCGGGCCGGCGCCCGAGCCGCAGATCCGACGCGAAGGCGATTTCACGATCGCGATCGGTGGCCGACACGCCCGTTCCAACGACAAGGCCGTCGCCCTGTCGCTGGTCACCGTGACGGGACTGGGACGCACGCTCGGCATCCTCGGCATGGCTGGCGACGACGAGGCGCTGCGTGAGCTCACGGCGTTCTTCGACAGCGTGGCGTTCACGCCCGCTGCGTCCGCGGGCACTCCGTGGGGGGTGCCCGCGCCCAGCGCAGCCGGCCTCGTCGGTCGATGGTGGAAGGTAGCGTCGACGGCGGGCGGGGACCGCTACTACTGGTACGAGTTCACCGACAAGGGCTCCTATTCGTACGAACACCGTTTCAAGAGCGCCAGGCCGGGACCTTCATCGTGCAGGGCGATCGCATCACGCTGACGACTGCCGCGGGCCGTGCCACGAGCCGCGTCTTCGCCTTCGAGTGCGTGGGCAGCAAACTTCGCCTCGAGTTCAGAGACGAGAAGACCGGTGTGGGCGACGGCTATTGGTCCGAGAGGTCCTGTTAGCCGGCCGAGGTGTGTCTGGGCCGCTCGAATCAGGAGACGGGGGCCAGGCCGGCCGCGCGCCGGAGGTCGTTGGCCATGCGCGTCGACGGCCCGCGCCTCCTCCTCGATCGCGCGGCCCTCGACCGCGACGCTGCTCAGGTCCGTGGTGCCCTGGCCCGTCATCGCGGCGCGCGTACGATCGAGCAGGGCGACCGACCGTGCGAAGAGGAGCACGCTGCGGTCGTGGTGTTCGCGGCACGAGGGCGGAGGCACGACCTGCGCCATCCGGGCCTTCAGGGAGCGCTGGCTGGCGATCAGGGCGTCGATCGAGCCCATGTTGCCCGACAGCGCCTGATCGAGGACGCTGCGCGCGAGGGCCTGCGGGTCCTGGCTGGTCTTGGCCTCGGCTGCGACCGCGTCCATCTGCCCGAAGTAGGCCGCGACTGCGGCCGCCTCAGCGGCAGCCCCCGCGCGATCCTCCGTCCTCGCCGCTGGGCCGGAGCCGGCTCCGGCGTCGGAGGCGAGTCCCTGGCCGAAGGCAGGTTCCGGGCTCGACGGGGCGCCGGCATCAGGCACCGCGCCGGACGCAGCGCGGGAGTGCGATCAATGTGTTTGGGCGCGGTGGACGGCGCGGGGGCCGTGACGCGGCCAAACAGGAATGCCACGGCCACCACGCCGAGGGCACACCCACCGACCAGCAGCCCGACGACCCAGCGCGGCAGCGCGACGGTGGACACGACTCCATCGTACGCCGCGAGCGGCTAGCGCCCGCCTATGCCAGCGGGGCCCGCCGCGTGTGCCAGTCCGTCGCCTGCTCGTAGGCGTGGGCGAGCGCGAGCACGCGCGCCTCGTCACCCGGAGCGCCCGCGATCTGCAGGCCGATCGGCAGACCGTCCTTCGTGAAGCCGCACGGCAACGAGATGGCCGGCAGGCCGAGCGTGTTGAAGGGCCGCGTGTTCCGGAGCATGACGAACTCCTTCGCGCGCAGGTTGGGCATGTCGGCCAGGAGCTCGTCGATCACGGGCGCCGGCACGGGCGTCGTGGGGGTGACGAGCAGGTCCACGGATTCGAAGACGGCTCGCACCTCGCGCCGCAGCGCCTCGAGCCTCCGCCGCGCCGTGATGTAGGCCGAGGCCGTGATCTCGGCGCCGCCGCGGATCCGCTTCAGCGTTTCCGGCTGGTAGAGCTCGGGGCTGCTGGTGACGGTGGGCTCGTGGTGGGCGTAGACCTCCGCGCGCAGGACGGGCAGCGACGCCTCGCTTCCGGGATCGAGCGTGACGTCGCGCGCACGGCACCCCAGGCTCTCGAGGACGGACAGCGCCTGGCGCATCGCTGCGTCGACGTCGGGATGCAGCGCCTCGTAGAAGGGGACGCGGGGGAGCCCAAGCCGCAGCCCGGACCTTGCCTCGAGCGCTCTGGCGTAGTCGGGCGCCGGCGGGTTCGGCGCAGCCGCGGTCGTCGACGTCGCTCGCCAGCGGCTGCAGCATCAGCGCGGCATCGCGCACGCGTCGCGTCATCGGCCCGACGTGGTCGAGCGACTCGGAGAGCGGGATCACGCCGCGCGTGCTCACGCGGCCGTAGGTCGGCTTGAGGCCCACGATGCCGCAGAAGGCGGCCGGCTCGCGGATCGAGCCGCCGGTGTCGGATCCGATCGCGCCGTAGCAGAGGCCGGCGGCCACGGCGGCGGCCGATCCCGCCGACGATCCGCCCGGCCGACCGCGCCGAGCGACCACGGGTTGCGGACGACGCCGAACGCGCTCACCACCGTGGTGCCGCCGTACGCGAACTCGTGCAGGTTGAGCTTGCCGAGGAGTACCGCGCCCGCCGCCTCGAGCCGCCGCACGATCTCCGCGTCCTCCGTCGGCACGCGGTCCCTGAGCACGTTGCTGCGCTGCGGTCGTGCGTACGCCCCGGGTGTCCACGAGGTCCTTGAGCGCGATCGGGATGCCGTGCAGCGGGCCCTTCCAGCTGCCGCGCTGGATCTCCTCCTCGGCCGCCCGCGCCGCCGCGAGCGCGGTCTCGGCGGTGACCGTGATGAAGGAGTTCAGCTTCGGGTCGAGCGCCTCGATGCGGGAAAGGCAGGCGCGCGTCAGCTCGACCGGCGAGACCTTCCTCGCATGCACGAGCTCCGAGGCCTCGGCGAGGCTCAGGCCCGTCAGCTGCTCGCCGCTCTCGCCCACGCGCCCCTCCGCTCTCGCGAGCCCTCGTCCGACGAGGCCGCCCACTGCACCGGTCGCGCCGGCTCGGGTGAACTCCCGGCGCGACCAGCGCATGCGTCGAGATGCTAGGGCACCGCGGCCGCGCAGTCGAGCGGCGACGGCCAAAGGGACAACGTAGATTCTCCAAAGGGGTCTTCGGGACCCCGAGGATCAATGCACGCCGTGGTGGTGGTGGTGCCGGCGGACGCTCACGAAATAGGCGGCTACGAAGATCGTCACGGCGACGGCGAGCAGTAGCCACGCCAGCGAGCTCACGGTCGCCAGCTCCGGCAGCGAGAAGCCCGCGCTTTCGTTCGCGGCGGTCGCCGCGCGGCGTCGTCTCTCCGGCGGCGCGCTCGAGGCTCACGGCCTCGAAACGCTCGCCGTCGATCGGTCGGTAGCGAACTTTGACGCGCTCACCGGCGGCGATTCGCTCGTCCGGCATCTGCGTGGTGTTGAAGACGACGAGGCTCCTGTCCTGACCGTCGTCTCCCCGCACGAGCACCATGATGTTGCCCGACGACAAGACCGTACCCGTCAGCTCCGTCGCGGCAGGCTCGCCGGTCGGCGCAGGAGTCTGTGCGCCTGCTGAAGCGACGAGCGCCAGCGTCATGACGATAGCGGAAGCGATGAGTCGCGTACGCATGCAGTTCCCTCCGATGAATGACGGGCCGCGGACGCGGCCCGTGCACTCATTGCTGGTGCAAGGTGGGTGCCAGCCGCACGCTGGCTCTTTGAACAAAGGGGGCTGCGTTGCACCCTCGACGTGCTCGCCCTACGTGAAGCGGACGCTCACCAGCTTGCTGACGCCCGGCTCCTCCATCGTCACGCCGTAGAGCTGGTCGGCGATCGACATGGTCTTGCGGGAGTGGGTGATCAGCACGAACTGCGTCTGCTCCTTGAGGCCGTCGAGCATCTTCACGAAGCGGCCGATGTTCGCGTCGTCGAGCGGGGCGTCCACCTCGTCGAGGATGCAGAAGGGCGACGGCTTGTACTGGAAGATCGCGAACAGCAGCGAGATCGCGGTGAGCGCCTTCTCGCCGCCGGAGAGCAGCATCATGTTCTGAAGCCGCTTGCCGGGCGGCTGCGCCATGATGTCGATCCCGCTCTCGAGCAGGTCTTCCTCGTCGAGCAGCGACAGCCCGGCGGTGCCGCCGCCGAAGAGCTGGCGGAAGGTCTCGCCGAAGTGCTGGTTGATGACCTGGAACGCCTCCTGGAAGCGCTCGCGCGAGGCCTTGTCGATCTTGCGGATCGCCGAGTCGAGCTCGGAGATCGAGTCGACGAGGTCCTGGCGCTGCGCCGTGAGGAAGGCGTGGCGCTCCTCGTGCTCCTGCGCCTGCTCGACCGCGAGCACGTTGACCTCGCCCATCCGCTCGAGCTTCTCGCGCAGCTCCGTGACCTGGGCCGCGAGCGCGTCGGGCTCGATCACGAGGTCGTCCTCGGCGAGCGCCGCGGCGGCCTCGGCCGCGGACTGGCCGAGGGACTGCTGGCACTCGCGGGCCAGGTGGTCGAGGTCGGAACCGGTGCGGGCGCGCTCGACGTCCACTTCCGCGAGCGCGTCGCGCAGGACGTCGCGTTCGCGCCGGCGCTCCTTCAGCCCCTGCTCGCGGCTCTCGATGCCGAGCCGGCTCTCGCGGACGCGCTCCTCGGCCGCCGTCGTGCCGCCGCTGACGCGGTCGCGCTCGAGGAGCGCCTCGGCCAGCAGCCGCTCCACCTCGGCGACCTCGTTCACCAGCTCGGCGCGCCGCGCGTCGCTCTCCGCCCCCCGTGCGCGCGTCGCCGCGATGCGCTGGGCGAGCTCGGCGAGATCGCCCTCGAGCCGGTGGCAGTCGTTCTCGGCGGCGGCCGCGCGCTCGCGCAGCGCAGCGAGCGAGCTGCGCGCCTCGGCGTGGCGGGCCTGCGCCGCCTCGGAGGCCGCGCGGGCCGCGCTCACCGCCGCGCCGCGCTCGGCGAGCAGCCGGTGCCCGTCGTTGCGCTCGAGCTCTGCGGCCGCCAGCGCGGCGTCGGTCTCGGCCAGGCTTCGCAGCGCCGCGTCCCGGTCCCGCTCCGCCTGTGAGCGCTCCGCGTCGAGCACGGCACCCTTGCGCTGCAGGCGCCCCGCCTCGTCGTCGGCCGCCTGCAGCTCGTGGCGCGCCGCCACCAGCTCCTTCTCCGTGGCGTGGATCTGCTCCTCGAGGCCGCGCGCCTCGCTGGCCGCCGTCTCCGCCGCCGTGAGCGCAGCGGCCGCCTCGGCGCGCCGCGCCGCGAGCTGCCCTTCGACCTGCTCCTGGTGCGCCGCGACTTCCTTGACCTCGCGGCGGGGGGCGAGCAGGCCCTTGACGCCGCGGCCGCCCTCCACCATCGTGCCGCGCAGCGCCTCGCCCTCGAGCGTGACGACGGCGACGTCCTCGCGCGCGCGGAGCTCGAGCGCGTCCTCGAGCGCTGACACCACGATCGCGTCGGGCAGCGCGTCCTTGATCCGCTCCGCGTCGGGGCCGCTCACGCGGTAGAAGTCCGACAGCACGCCGAGCGCCTTCGGCTCGCGCGCGGCGATGGCGTGGAGCGGCCCGCTGTCGCCGCGCGGCCGGGACGAGGCGAGCGGCAGCAGCGTGCCGCGACCCGCGTTCTCCGCCTGCAGCCAGCGGACCCCGCGCAGCGCCTGCTCGATGTCGGGCACGATCACGGCCTGCAGCCGGTCCCCGAGGAACGCCTCGACGGCGCGCTCGTGCTCGGAGTCGGTCTCGACCGCGTCCGCCACCACGCCGGACACCACGAGTCCCGCGGGCCGCGCGAGCAGCGCCCGCACGCCCTCGTCGAACGCCGCGTGCGTGGCGACGATCTCCTCCAGCGACGCACGACGGCCCGTCAGGCTGTCGCGCTCGCTCTGCAGCGCCTCGACGGCGCGAGCCAGCGCCGCGGCCTGTACGCGTGCCGCTTCCGATCGCGCGCTGTGGCCGTCGCGGGCGCTCGTCAGCTGCGCGGCGCGCTCGGCCGTGGCCGCGACACGTGCCTGTGCCGCTTCGCGCACGCCCCGCGCCTGCTCGCGCTCGCGCTCGAGCTCACTCGCCTCGGCGAGAAGCTTGGCGAGGTCGGCCTCGGCGCGCTCGGCGTTGCCGGCGACCGCGGCCCGCGAGTTCGACAGCGTGGCCATCCGGCCGAGCAGCGCGACCTGCGCCTCGCGGCTCTGCTCCTGGCCGGCCTCGGCCGCCTGCAGCTGCGCGGCGGCCTCCGCGACGGCGGCTTCCGCCGCCAGCAGCTCCGCCTCGGCGCTGCGGCGCTCCTCGCGCAGCCGCTCGTCCTCGCCGCGCTTCTCCGCGAGCGACGCGTCGAGCGGTGCGACGCGCGCGACCAGCTCCTGCTCCTCGCGCGCCGCCTCCTGGCTGCGGATCTCCGTCTCGGCGACCTGCTGCTTGCAGTAGCCGCTTCGTCCCTGGTGGCGGTCGACCGCGAGCGTCAGCTCGCCGAGCCGCGCGCGGGCGCTCTCGAGCGCGGCCTCGTGCTCGTAGAGCGACTGGCGCAGCACCTCGAGCTGCGCCTCCTCGGTGTCGAGCGCGATCGCCGCGGCGCGCTCGCGCTCCGCCTCCGCGGCGTGGCGCGCCTCGAGGCCACGCGAGCGCTCCTGGAGCTCCAGGAAGCGGCGCCCGAACAGCACGCGCTCGCGTCCCTGCATCTCTTCCTTGACCGCGCGCCAGCGGCGGGCCTTGGCGGCCTGGCGCTTCAGGCTGTCGAGCTGCTTCTCGACCTCGTTGACGATGTCGTTCACGCGCAGCAGGTTCTGCTGCGCGGCTTCGAGCTTGAGCTGCGTCTGGCGGCGGCGGGCGCGATACTTCGTGATTCCGGCCGCCTCCTCGATGATCGCGCGCCGCTCGGTCGGCTTCGACGAGAGGATCTGGCCGATCTTGCCCTGCTCGATGATCGAGTACGCCTTCGAGCCGAGCCCGGTGTCCATGAACAGCTCGTGGATGTCGCGCAGGCGGCAGACCTTGCCGTTCATCAGGTACTCGCTCTCGCCGTTCCTGTAGAGGCGGCGCGAGACGACGCACTCGGGCGATCCGTCGGGGCTGTTGCCGTTGAGGCCGGAGACCTTGAGGTTGACCTCGGCCATCTGCAGCGGCTGGCGGCTCGAGCTGCCGTTGAAGATCACGTCCTCCATCGACGTGCCGCGCAGGCTCTTGACGCTCTGCTCGCCGAGCACCCAGTTGATCGCGTCCGAGACGTTGCTCTTGCCGCAGCCGTTCGGGCCCACGATCCCGGTCACGCCGCCCTTGAAGGACAGCTCCTGGCGGTCGCAGAAGCTCTTGAAGCCGACGATCTCTACCGAATCCAGACGCATCGATCCCAGGACAGAACCCCCTAGATATTGTGCAGCCTGGCCAATCTAGCACAAGCAAAAGGGGGGCGTAAACGTCGAACCGCTTTCTGTCAACCGGCTGATCACAAGATAGTTGAAGACGCCCCCTTCGGAGCGGCTTTTTCGCGGCCGCAATCGGCATTGACGCTCCGCGTCCTGCGGGCCTAGCATCTCGGGCAAATCACGCCTTTCCGCTCACACCACAACCGACCGGAGGCTTCACGATGAAACGCTGCGCCTGGCTGCTCCTCCTGTTGCTGCCCGCGGTGCCCGCCGCTTCGGACGACAAGAAGAAGGACGACAAGAAAGGCAAGGACGCGGCGCAAGCCGTCGTCGTCGACCCCGTGAAGGACGCCGAGGCGAAGCTCGCCGCCGGCGACGTCGACGGAGCGATCAAGGCGCTCGAGCCGGTCGCCGCGACGAACGGCGCCGCCGCGCTCAAGCTGGGTCAGCTGCGCGAGAGCCGCGGCGAGCTCGACCTCGCGATCGACGCTTACAAGGCCGCGTCGGCGACGCTCAGCGGCCCCGCGAAAGGCGAGGCGCTCGGCCGCATGGCGGTGGCCCAGGACGCGCGCGGCATGGCGGAGGCCGCCGCGACGGCCGATGCGGCGATCGCCGCCGATCCGGGAGGCGTCTGGCCCACGATCGCCGCGGCGCGGCGAAAGGTCCAGGAGGGCAAGCCGGACGAGGCGATCGCACTCGCGCAGAAGGCCGCCGCGGCCGGCGGGGGAGCGGCCGCGACCACGGAGCTCGCGCACGCGCAGGAGGCGAAGGGCGACATCACCGCGGCGGAGGCGACCTACCGCCAGGCGATCGCGGCCGACCCGAAGGCGCTCCCGCCCGTGATCGGCCTCGCCACCGTGCTGCGCAAGTCGGGACGCGCCGCGGAAGCGGAGCCGATGCTGGCGAAGGTGATCGAGGCCTCGCCGGGCGCGATTCCGGCGTACAAGGAGATGGCGCGCGTCAAGATCGCGCAGAACCGCGCGCAGGACGCGTTGGCCGACGCCAACCTCGCCGCCGCGATGGCCGAGAACGACCCCGACGCGAAGGCTCTCCTGACCGAGGTCAAGGCGGCGAGCGCGCTCTCGGCGCTCGGCGCGGGGCAGGTCGACCTCGCGGTGTCGGAGCTCATGCAGCTGCGCGACGCCAACCCGGAGTCGGCGGCGGTCCGCCTTGCGCTCGCCAAGGCGCAGGTCGCGCGCCGGGACGCGGCGGGGGCGATCGCCGAGCTGACGAAGGCGGTCGAGCTCGACCCGAAGAACGCCGAGGCGCAGTACCAGCTCGGCACCGTGCTGATGCGCATGAAGGGCGATTCGGTCTCGGCGGTCGCGCCGTTCCAGAAGGCCGTGGCGCTCGAGCCCGGCAACACCCAGTACGCGGCCGGGCTCGGCGCGGCGCTCGTCGGCGCGCAGCAGTTCGGCCCGGCGATCGACGTGCTCACCAAGCTCACGGCGCAGCCGGAGTACAAGAAGCCCGACGGCTTCGTCTCGCTCGGCCAGGCCTACGTCCAGGGCAAGCGCTACAAGGAGGCGCTGCCGGTGCTCGAGAAGGCGACGACGCTCGCTCCCGACAACGCCGAGGCCTGGGCGACGATGGGCTGGGCGTACTTCGGGCTCAAGGACGCCGCCAAGTTCAAGGAGTCGGCTGGAAAGGCCCGCACTCTCGGCTACAAGGAGCCGACGCTGCTCGATTACCTCAAGAAGATCGAGGGCGGCATGACGATCGAGTAGGAGACTCGCCGAGTGACTTTCTCGAGATGAGCGCGCGTGCCGTCGTCTTCCAGTCGTTCGTCGGGCGTCTCGCGATCCTGCTGCTCTGGTCGCTCGCACTCTGGGGCGCGCTGCTGCTGGCCTCGGCCGTCACCGACTCGTTCAGCGAGGGAAGCGTCGCCTTCGCACGGCTCGTTCCGGCACGCGGCGCGAACTTCTGGAGCTGGCTGGCCAGCCTCTGCGTGGTCCTGGCGCTCGCCGTCGTGATCGTCGGGGGAGCCTTCCTGGCCACGAAGCGGCTGAGCCGCGGCGACGACAGCGTCCAGTAGGCCACCGCTACCGTTCACGGGGGGCCTGGGGGGCGAAGCCCCCCAGAACAAGGAACGCCGATAACGAGCCGTTAGCCTCGTTGCGTCGCTAGTCCCAGGGATCGTGCCTCTTCGGAGCCCTGGGTTGTCTGCGCACCGCCTCGTGGCTCTCTCGTGGCTCTTCAAGTACGTGGGATAGAGGGGATCGAAACCCGCGGGCTGTTTCCTCCTTCCTTGTTCTGGGGGGACTTCGTCCCCCCAGGCCCCCCTTGTGGCTCGGAAGGCCTCTTGACAAGAGATCGCAAAATGATATCATATTGATAGTCGAAGGAGGCGAGCCATGGACGTCGCTGTGGGGCCGTGCTCGAACTGCGGCGGGAAGACGCTCTACCGTGGGCCGGAGACGAGCTCCGGGCGGCGGAAACGCGCCCACGTTCCTGCCGGGCCTCGGGGGCTTCCTGCGAGTCGCGAAGTTCACCCTGGTCGTGTGCCGTGACTGCGGCTTGACGCGCTTCTTCGCGTCGGCGGAAGCGCGCTCGAAGCTGAAGGAGTCTTCCAAGTGGAAGCCTCTCTGATGTCGGAGCCGGCGCGTGAGTGCCGTGCGTTCCAGAAGGAGGAGCGAGATGATCCGGGAACGGGAGCGCCAGACAGCCTCCGGGCTGCTGATGGTCTTCGTGTTTCTGATCCTGATGGTGGTGGCGGGCTTCGGCTTCGTGAGCGCCGTCCGCGCCGACGATGGCGGCGTGGCGATCGCCTGGGCATTCCTCTTCGCCCTGAGCTCGCTCGGGCTCGCGGGCCTCTTCACCGTGGCGCCGAACGAGGCGCGCGTGCTCCAGCTCTTCGGCGCGTACCGCGGGAGCGTGCGCGACGAAGGCCTGCGCTGGGCCAACCCCTTCTACACGAAGAAGCGGATCTCGCTGCGCGTGCGCAACTTCGAGAGCGCGCACCTCAAGGTCAACGACACCGACGGCAACCCGATCGAGATCGCCGCGATCGTGGTCTGGAAGGTGATCGACTCGCGCCGAGGCCGTCTTCGAGGTGGACGACTACGAGCACTACGTGAGGGTGCAGACCGAGTCCGCAGTGCGAAACCTCGCCACGCACTACCCCTACGACGCGCACATCGAGGGGCACATCTCCCTGCGCGGCAGCACCGACGAGGTCGCCAAGCGCCTGAAGAGCGAGATCCACGACCGGCTCTCCAAGGCCGGGGTCGAGGTGATCGAGGCCCGCATCAGCCACCTGGCCTATGCGCAGGAGATCGCGTCGGCGATGCTGCGCCGCCAGCAGGCGGGCGCGATCATCGCGGCGCGGCAGAAGATCGTCGAGGGCGCGGTGGGGATGGTGGAGATGGCGCTCGAGCTGCTCTCGAAGAGCAGCCAGGTGAAGCTCGACGAGGAGCGCAAGGCGGCGATGGTCTCGAACCTGCTCGTGGTGCTCTGCGCCGACCGCGAGGCTCAGCCCGTCGTCAACACCGGGACGCTCTACCAATAGCCGGGTGATCGTTTGGCCGAGCGCAAGCCCTTCCTGCTGCGAGTGGACCGCGACGTGCTGGACGCGGTCCAGCGCTGGGCCGGCGAGGACCTGCGCAGCCTCAACGCCCAGATCGAGTTCCTGCTGCGGCGGGCGCTCCAGGCCGAAGGCCGGCTCCGGCCGGCCGAGCCGCAGCGGCCCGCCGCGGCAAGGACGAGCCGAGGCGTTAGCCCCGTAAGCGGCTGATACGCCGGCTCCAGCGCCGACCACGTTGCCGCCGGCGCTCCCCCGGATGAGAATGGTCGGATGCTGATCCCGACGTTCCGGGAGGTGCAGGACGAGATCACGTCCATGCTCCGCCAGCAGGGCTACCTGGCGGCGGTCCTGGTCGATCTCGCTCCGCTCGCGCACATCGAGAAGAGCTTCGGGGGAGCCGCATTCCGCAGCCTGCGCGAGCAGGTCGATCCGCTCCTGCAGTCGATGCGCGAGAACTTCCGGCAGGACGACTTCGTGACCCGGGACGAGCGCGAGGGCGACCGCTTCCTGCTGTTCCTGTCGGGTCCGCGCCGCGGCGACACCCCGTTCCGCTCGGAGACGCTGCGCAAGCTGGTCGGGCGGGTGGAGGAGTACCTGAACCCGCGCGTCGGCCGCCTGACGCTGCCCTACCTCAAGGAGCGGCCGGTGCTCGTCGCGGGCTACGGCGTCGTGCTGTGGAGCCCGCTCGAGAGCCCGGAGCGCCAGATCCTGCGGCTCGTCGACGACGCGGCCGCCTGCGCGCTGATGCGGGTGCGGATCCGCGAGCGCGACCAGCGCGAGCGGCTGTTCGAGATCATCCAGAATCGCGAGATCTGGACGGCGTTCCAGCCGATCGTGGACCTCAAGGACGGCAGCGTGCTGGCCTGGGAGGGGCTCTCGCGCGGACCGCGCGGATCCGACGTCGAGCTGCCGATGATGCTGTTCGGCCAGGCGATGCGCTACGGGATGACCGAGGAGCTCGAGCGCGCCTGCCGCCGCCAGGCCTTCGTCGATTGGCACGCCTTTGCGCGCAAGGAGCGCCTGTTCATCAACACCGTGCCCGCCACCGTCCGCGACACGAGCTTCCTCGGCCGCGGTGTCCTCGAGTACCTGGGCAAGGACCTGGCTCCGGGGAACGTCACCCTCGAGATCACCGAGCGGCAGGTGATCGAGAACCTCAACATCTACCGCGAGGCCATGCACTCTTTCACCGATCTCGGCTTCTCTTTTGCGATCGACGACGTGGGGGCAGGCTACTCTGGTCTGGAAACCGTGGCCACACTGAAGCCCGCCTACCTGAAGATCGACATCGCGCTCGTGCGCGACGTGCACCAGAAGAAAGTCAGCCAGCAGGTGGTGAAGGCGATCCTCGACATGAGCGTGGGGCTCGGCGCGACCGTGATCGCCGAGGGGATCCAGGCCCGGGAGGAGGTCGAAGCCTTGCGTGAGCTCGGTGTGCCCTGGGGACAGGGCTACTTCTACGCGCGCCCGGTCGATCCGTACGCCGCCCAGCCCGCCGTCGCGCGGGAGAGCTGACCGTGAGCCCGCTGCGCAGGGCCAGCCGCTCGTGGCTGGCGGCGATGACGCTGCTGCTGCCCGCGTGCGGCGGCGGCGGGAGCTCGCCGGGGTCGCCCAGCGGCGGGTCGCCCAATCCGACGCCGACGCCGTCGTCTCCGAGCGCGGCGAACCCCTGCAGCGCCGCGGGCCGTGGACCTTCCCGCGGCGAGCGCCAGCCAGGCCCGCCCGGGCTCGAAGGCGCGGCCCGCTCGGCTACGACGTCCGCGACCCGCACGAGTTCATCGGCCTCAACCAGATCGCGCGCGCCGAGCAGGCGCAGGCGGCGGCCGCGGGCGCCCCGGCGGCCGTCTCCGTGGCTCCCCGCTCCGGCGACATCGCGATCATCAACGACAACGGCTCGATCGTGGTCGGCAGCAACAACTTCGACCTCGGCGGAGTGGGGCTGCGCTACGAGCCCAACAGCCAGGGCGGCTACGACGTGGTGCGCATGGGCGCCGCGTTCCGCAGCGACCTCGGCCGCCGCGTCACGCTCGCCGACGACGCGTCCTCCGAGGAGGCGCTGGCGTTCGGCTTCAGCTTCTACGGCGCTTCGCGCGGCTCGGCGTTCGTGAACTCGGACGGGAACCTGACCTTCACGCGCGGCGACATCGGGACCGAGGACCGCTCGCTCGGCCGCGTGCTGTCGGGCCCGCCGCGCGTCGCGCTCTTCTTCACGGACCTCGACCCGAGCCGCGCCGGCGGCGTCTTCGTGAGCTCGACCCCACAGGCGTTCACGGTCACGTGGTGCAACGTGCCCGACTTCGACAACACCGCCCGCGTGACGGCCCAGGCGACGCTCCTGCCCGGCGGCAGCGTCGAGATGCGCTTCGATGCGTCGACGACGCTGCGCAACGCCGTCGTGGCGCTCTCGCCCGGCGCCACCACCGCGTTCGCGGCGCTCGACCTCTCGGCGGCCAGCGCCCCGAGCGCCGGCGGAGCCGCGGCCGTCGGCGAGCGCTTCGCGAGCGAGCGCTCGATCGACCTGGTCGGCGCCTCGCGGGCGTTCTACTCGGAGTTCAGCGACAGCTACGACCAGCTCGTGTTCTGGACCGACACGCGCGTGACCGACGCCGACACCTTCGCGTTCGAGAGCGGGGTCAAGAACCAGATCCGCGGCATCGGCCAGGACATCCTCGACCTCGCGTCGCAGTACGGCAGCGAGGGCCGGCTCTCGAGCGTCGTGCTGATGGACACGCTCACGAAGTACCCGAGCGATCCGAACGCCCGCGTCAACGGCGAGAACACCTCGATGTCGCTGGTCGCGCACGAGACCGGCCACCGCTGGGGCGCGACGCTGCGCTTCCGCGACGGCGGCGGCAACAACGACGCCTGGCTCGGCCGGCAGCTCGCGCACTGGAGCTTCTTCACCGACACCGACGCCTCGGTGCTGGAGGGCAACGAGATCCAGGACCAGGGCGGCAGCTTCCGCACGCCGACTCCGACGCAGCGCTATTCGCCCTTCGACCTCTACTCGATGGGCGTGCTGGCGGAGTCCGAGGTGCCGGCGACGTTCTACGTCGAGTCGCCGGTGGTGACGGATCCGACGTCGCTCGCGCTCAGCCGCGACAGCGCGCCGCGCTCGTCCGTCAGCATGAACGGCACGAAGCGCGAGGTGACGATCGGGGCGGTGGTCGCCGCGATGGGCGCGCGCAGCCCGGCCGCCGGCAGCGGACCCAATCGGCACCGCCAGGCGTGGATCTACGTCTCGAGCGCGGGGCGGGCGGCCGATCCCGCCGCGATCGCCAAGCTGGAGACGTTCCGCCGCACGTTCGAGGACTTCTTCGCGAGCGCGACCGGCGGGCGCATGAGCCTGGAGACGCGGCTCGAATGAGAGTGGGGCCCTTTGGAGGATAGAAGCGCCATGACCGCCGAGCTGTCGCGCGAGGAGATCGCCCGCTACTCGCGCCACCTGATCATGCCCGAGGTGACGATCGAGGGGCAGCGCAAGCTCAAGCAGGGGAGCGTGCTGCTCGTCGGCGCGGGCGGGCTCGGCTCGCCCGCGGCGCTCTACCTGGCCGCCGCCGGCGTCGGCCGCCTGGGCATCCTCGACTTCGACGTCGTGGACGAGAGCAACCTGCAGCGCCAGATCCTCCACGACACGAGCTGGATCGGCAAGCCCAAGCTCGACAGCGCCAAGGCGCGCCTCAACGGCCTCAACCCCCACGTGGTGGTGGAGACCCATCCGACCGCGCTCGACTCGTCGAACGCGCTCCAGATCATGGCCGGCTACGACGTGATCGTCGACGGCACCGACAACTTCGAGACCCGCTACCTCACGAACGACGCCTGCTACCTGCTCAAGAAGCCGAACGTCTACGGCTCGATCTTCCGCTTCGAGGGCCAGGCGAGCGTCTTCTGGCCCGATCGCGGGCCGTGCTACCGCTGCCTCTACCCGGAGCCGCCGCCGCCGGGGCTGGTCCCGAGCTGCGCCGAGGGCGGCGTGCTCGGGATCCTGCCGGGCGTCGTCGGCGGCATCCAGGCGACGGAAGCGCTCAAGATCCTGCTCGGGATCGGCGAGCCGCTCGTGGGCCGGCTGCTGCTGTACGACGCGCTCGCGATGCGCTTCGAGGAGCTCAAGCTGCGCCGCGACCCGAAGTGCCCGCTGTGCGGCGAGAACCCGACGATCAAGGAGCTGCAGGACTACGCGGCGTTCTGCGGCATCGGCCGCGGCGAGGAGGCCGAGGCCGTCGAGGAGATCGGTGCCGCCGAGCTGAAGCGCCGGCTGGACGCGGGCGATCCGCTCGAGGTGATCGACGTCCGCGAGCCGCACGAGTTCGCGATCGCGAAGATCCCCGGCACGCGGCTCATCCCGCTCGGCAGCCTCAGCGAGCACCTCCACGAGCTCGACACCGCCAGGACCTACGTCGTGCACTGCAAGTCGGGCGCGCGCTCGGCCAAGGCGATCGGCCAGCTCCGGCGCGTCGGCTTCAAGCGGCTGCTGAACCTGAAGGGCGGGATCCTGGCCTGGTCGAAGGAAGTGGACCCGAGCGTCCCGACGTACTGAGCTGTGGACACTCTCCTTCAGGACCTGCGCTTTGCCGCGAGGACGCTCAGAGCGAGGCCGGGCTTCACGCTGCTGGCGGTGGCCACCCTCGCCCTCGGGATCGGGGGAAGCACGGCCACCTTCAGCCTGGTGGACGCCGTGCTGCTGGAGGCGCTGCCCTATCGCGACGCGGACCGCCTGTTCATGGTGTGGGAGGACGCCACCGTGGCTGGCTTCCCCCGCAACGACGTCGCGCCGGGCAACTACGCCAGCCTGCAGGCCCAGAACCGGGTCTTCGAGGGGATGGCCGCGGTGGCCCAAGTCTCCTTCAACCTGAGCGGCGACGGCGAGCCGCTCCGAGTCGAGGCGCGTCGTGTCAGCGCCAGCTTCTTCCCTCTCCTCGGAGTCGCCCCGCAGATCGGTCGCGTCTTTCGGCTCGAGGAAGACCAGCCCGGGGCCGATCACGTGGCGATCCTGAGCTACGGGCTGTGGCAGGCGCGGTTCGGACGGGAACCCGACTGTCGTCGGGCGGGACATCGTCCTGAATCGCAGCAAGTACAGGGTGATCGGCGTCATGCCCAAGGGCTTCCAGTTCCTGGAGAGCTACGTGGGCCTTTGGGTGCCGGCGGCGCTGGACGCCGAGGAGCTCGCGAACCATGGCGCGCACTACCTGACGGTGGTCGCGCGGACGCGGCCCGGTGTCACGGAGCAGGAAGCCGATGCCGACCTCGCGACGGTCGCCGCTCGCATCTCGCGCGACTTCCCGGACGACGCGCGCGCGCTCCGCGCCTACGCGCTGCCCCTCGAGGAGCAGCTCCGGGGAGACGCCCGGCGCCCGTTGCTCCTGCTGTCGCTGGCGGTCGCGGCCGTCCTGTTGATCGCCTGCGCCAACCTCGCGGGACTCCTGCTGGCCAGAGCGGTCTCCCGGGCGCGCGAGATCGCGGTCCGCACCGCTCTCGGCGCGCAGCCCGCTCGCATCGTGCGCCAGCTGCTCACGGAGAGCGTCCTGCTCTCGGTGCTGGGCATGCTGCCGGGACTCCTCGTCGCGGTCTGGACGCTTGAAACTTCCTCGAGCACCTGATCCCCCCGGGCCTGGCGCTCTCGCTGCATCCCACCCTCGACGCTCGGGCGCTCCTGGGTGCCTTGGCCCTCTCGCTCGCGACGGGGCTGCTGTTCGGCATCGCCCCCGCGATCCAGACCGCGCGGATCGACGTGAGGGAAAGCCTGCGCCAGGGAGGCCGCAGCTCCACGGACGGGGATCCGCGGAGATTGCGCAGCGCGCTGGTCGTGGCGGAGATCGCCGCGACTCTTGTGCTGCTCGTGGGTGCGGGGCTGCTGGGCCAGACCCTGTACCAAATGCGTTACGCCCAGCTGGGCCTACAGCCGGAACGGCTGCTGACCCTGCGCACCGTGTTGCCGTCGCAGAAGTACGCCGAGCCCGCACGGCGCTCGGCCTTCTACGAGCAGGTGCTCGACCGCGTGAGGCACCTGCCGGGCGTCGTCTCGGCGGGATACGGCACGTCCGTGCCCCTCGAATGGAAGGGTGGCACGAGCGGCTTCGTCCCGGAGGGCCTGGGGCGGCCCGAGCCCGGCCTCTCCTACGACGCCAACCACCGGCAGGTGAGCGTCGACTTCCTTCGGACGCTGGGCATCCCGCTCCGGCAGGGGCGTTCCTTCGAGCCGGCGGACCGCGCCGATTCGCGGCCCGTCGCGCTCGTCAACGAAACGATGGCCCGGCAGTACTGGCCGGGGCAGGATGCAATGGGTAGGCGCTTCAAGATAGGCGACCCCGATTCCGACGTCCCCTGGGTCACGATCGTGGGCATCGTCGGCGACGTCCGTCAGATGGGACTGGATGCGCCGGTGAAAGCCGAGATGTATCTCCCGTACTCACAGGTGACTGACAGCCCGTGGTTCGCGCCACGCGACCTCGTCGTGAGGACGCTGGTCGAGCCGATGAGCCTCGTACCTCCAGTCAAGGCGGCCATCGGCGAGGCCGACGCGGAGCAGGCCGTGTCGAACATCCGGAGCTTCGACGACATCCTCGACGAGGAGGTCGTCCAACGCAGGCTGGGAGCCACGCTCCTGGCGGCGTTCGCGGCGCTCGCGCTGCTTCTCGCGTCTCTCGGCATCTACGGAATCCTGTCGCACTTCGTGGCCCAGCACACGCCCGAGATCGGCGTGCGCCTCGCGCTGGGCGCGAGCGCCGGCGACATCCTGCGGCTGGTGCTCGGACGGGGGATGACGCTGGCCTTGATCGGTGTGGGCCTCGGGTGCCTGGGGGGCCTGGCGCTGACCCGACTCATGTCCCGCCTGCTGTTCGGCATCGGCGCGACCGACCCGCTGACCTTCGTCCTGGCTGCCGTGCTTCTGGCCTCCCTGGCCTTGGTTGCCTGCTACTTGCCTGCACGGCGCGCGGTCAATGTCGATCCTCTCGACGCGATGAGGTACGAGTAGCGTCCCGTCGCGAGTGGACCCTTTGGCCGCAACGTACTAGGCTCTTCTTCGCGAGAGCCCCTGATGAGCTTCGTCACCAGCTTGACGTGCAAGGAGTGCGGGACGGCCTACCCCGTCACGCCGCGCATGATCTGCGAGAGTGCTTCGGCCCCCTCGAGGTGAGTCTACGACTACGACGCGATCCGCGGGCGTCCTGACGCGCGAGCGGATCGAGGCGGGCCCGCGCAACCTGTGGCGCTACCGCGAGCTGCTGCCGATCGAGGGCGAGCCGCGCGTCGGCCTGCACTCGGGCTTCACGCCGCTCGTGCGGGCCGATCGGCTCGGCGGCGCTCGGCGTCCACGAGCTCTGGGTCAAGGACGACTCCGTCAACCACCCGACCTTCTCGCTACAAGGACCGCGTCGTCTCGGTCGCCATCTCGAAGGCGATCGAGTTCGGCTTCGACACCGTCGCCTGCGCCTCCACCGGCAACCTCGCCAACTCGGTGTCCGCGCACGCCGCGCGCGCCGGGCTCAACTGCTCCATCTTCATCCCGGACGACCTCGAGCAGGGCAAGGTGATCGGCTCGACCATCTTACGGGCCGCGCGCCGTCGCCGATCCGCGGCAACTACGACGACGTCAACCGCCTGTGCAGCGAGATCGCCGACAAGTACGGCTGGGCGTTCGTCAACATCAACCTGCGCCCGTACTACACCGAGGGCGCCAAGACCTACGGCTTCGAGATCGCCGAGCAGCTCGGCTGGCGGCTGCCGAAGCACATCGTCGTCCCGGTCGCCGGCGGCACGATCCTGCCGAAGGTCGCGAAGGCCTTCCGCGAGCTCGTGCGACCTCGGCCTCGTCGCGGACGACGGCCCGGATCTACGCCGCGCAGGCCGCGGGCTGCGCGCCGGTGGCGCGCGCCATCGCACGGGCACCGACCTCATCGAGCCGCTGAAGCCGCACACGATCGCCAAGTCGATCGCCATCGGCAACCCGGCCGACGGCTACTACGTGCTGAACGCGGTGCGCGAGTCGGGCGGCTGGGGCGCCGTCCGCGACCGACGACGAGATCGTCGCCGCCATCCAGCTGCTCGCCCGCACCGAGGGCATCTTCACCGAGCCCGCCGGCGGCACGACGTCGCGGTCACGACAAGCTGATCGAGCAGGGCCGCATCCCGCGCGACGAGTCGATCGTCGTCAGCGTCACCGGCAACGGGCTACAAGACGCTCGAGGCGCGTCAGGGCAGGCTCGCCGAAGCGCCGGTCGATCGAGGCGCGGCTCGCCGCCTTCGACGCGCTCTACGGCGAGCCGCGGGCCGGCGTCGCGGCGCGGCTCGCGCTAGGAGACGACGGGCGGATGGCAGACGAGAGTCAGGTCAGGATCCCGACGCCGCTGCGGGGCCACACGGACGGCGCGTCGAGCGTCGAGCGCCAGGCGCGACGGTGGGCGAGGTGCTGCACGATCTCGCGCGGCGCCACGGAAGCTGCGGGAGCGCATCTGTTCGACGAGAAGGGCGGCTGCAGCCGCTTCGTCAACATCTTCGTGAACGGCGAGGACATCCGCTTCCTGCAGCACCTCGACACGCCGGTGAAGGCCGGCGACGAGCTGTCGATCGTCCCCGCGATCGCGGGGGGCTCGTGGGCCCGATCGCGGCGCTGCGGCTCGACCGAGGCGAAGCCGCTTCCGGGCATAAGCTAGCCGCGTGATCGCGGCGCTCGTCGGCCTCGGCGCGTTCCTGCTGTTCGTCGTCCAGCCGCTGCTCGGAAAGCGGCTGCTGCCCTGGTTCGGCGGCGGGTCGGCCGTGTGGACGACGTGCCTCGTCTTCTACCAGCTGGCTCTGCTCGCGGGCTACGCCTGGGCGCACGGCCTGGCGCGGCTCGCGCCGCGCCGCCAGCGCGACCTCCACATAGCACTCCTCACGGCGGCGCTGGCGCTCGTCCTGTGGCGTGCGTTCGCCTGGCCGTCGCCGATCACGCCGGACGGACGTCCCTCGCCGCTCGCTTTCGACCAGCCGATCCGAAGCATCCTGTCGCTGCTGGGCTCCGCGATCGGCCTGCCGTTCGTGGCGCTCGCCGCCACGAGCCCGCTGCTCCAGGCCTGGTTCGCGCGGCTGCGGCCCGGCGCATCGCCCTTCCGCCTGTTCGCGCTCTCGAACGCCGGCTCGCTGGCCGGCCTCGTCGGCTATCCGCTCGTGATCGAGCGGACGTTCGGCGTCGTCGCCCAGGGCTGGCTGTGGTCGGCGACGTTCGTCGCCTACGCGGTCGGCGTCGGCTGGTGCGCGCTCGAAGCGGGACGGACCGCGCCGGTCGATCCGACGTCGGCCGCCGAGCCGGCGCCACAGGCGCGAGCGCAAGACACGCGTGAAGCGCTCGTGTGCCTCGCGCTCGCCTTTTTCCCGTCGCTGGCGCTCGCGGCGGTGACGAGCCACCTCACGCAGGAAGTCGCGGCAGTCCCGCTGCTATGGATGCTCCCGCTCGGGCTCTACCTGCTGTCGTTCGTCGTCTCGTTCGCCTGGCCCGATCACGGCCGCCAGCTGGCTCCGCTCGCGCTCGCGGCGGCGGCTTGCCTCGCGCTCGTGGGCCTCCACTGGGCGCTCGAGCTCAGGCCCTTGCATCGCATCGCGCTCTGGTCGGCGGTGTTGTTCGTCTACTGCCTGGCGGGGCACGGCGAGCTCGCGCGGCGGCGGCCGCAGCCGGAGCACCTCACGGGCTACTACGTGCGGATCGCCGCAGGCGGTGCGCTCGGCGGCCTGTTCGCGGCCCTCGTGGCACCGCTCGTCTTCACGGGCTACTTCGAGCTCCATCTCGCGCTGCTTTTGGGACCGCTCGCGCTCGCGGGCGC
The DNA here is from genome assembly GCA_963744315.1 of uncultured Acidobacteriota bacterium. GTDB lineage: Bacteria > Acidobacteriota > Vicinamibacteria > Fen-336 > Fen-336 > DATBSL01. The sequence continues at coordinate 39,397 of CAVUTB010000003.1, read as the reverse complement.
GCGTCTGGCCGAGCGGGGCTCGGAGCGACCCGAGCCGGAGGCGGTCCTGCGGCAGCGGATGGCCTTCGTCGCGGTCGGTCTCGCCGCGCTCGCGGCGGGTCTCGCCCTCGACGTGGCTCGCGACGGCCAGGCGGTCGTCCACGCCGCCCGCGGCTTCCACGGCGTGCTGCGCGTCGTGCGGGCGGACGCCGGGCGAGCCCGACGAGCACCTCACGCTGCTCAACGGCCGCATCGCTCACGGCCTGCAGCTCACGTCCCGCGCCCGCCGCGGCGAGCCGACCACCTACTTCGGCCCCGAGAGCGGTGCCGGGCTCGCCATCCGCCGCCACGCCAAGCGCCTCGCCGGCAGGCCGATGCGTGTCGGAGTGATCGGCCTCGGAGTAGGCACTCTCGCGGCGTGGAGCCGGCCCGGGGACAGCTTCCGCTTCTACGAGCTCGACCCCCAGGTGGCGCGGCTCTCGGAGGGAGAGGCGGCCTGCTTCACGTACCTGCGCGACGCGCGCGGGCAGGCCACGGTCACGCTCGGCGACGGACGGCTCGCGCTCGAGAGCGAGCCCCCGCAGGCGTTCGACGTCCTCGTCGTCGACGCCTTCAGCAGCGACGCGATCCCGGTCCACCTGCTGACGCTCGAGGCGTTCGAGGTCTACCTGCGCCACCTGGCCCCGGGCGGAGCGCTGGCGGTGCACGTGACGAACCGTCACCTGGACCTGAAGCCGGTCGTGCGCGGGGCGGCGGGCCGGCTGGGCCTCGAGGCGGAGCACGTGCCCTCGACGCTGAACGGGTTCGCCTGGGGCTCGGACTGGATGCTGGTGTCGCGCGACCGGACGCTGCTCGCCGACGAGCTGGTCTCGGCGGCCACGCTGCCGCGGCTGCCCGGAGCGCGCGCGCTCGTCTGGACGGACGCCTGGAGCGATCTCGTCGGCGTGCTGAAGCGCTGACGCCGCTGCCTTGCGTCGCGCCACATACGCAATTAGCATATGTGGCTATGACGATATCGGCGGCCGCGCGCTCGACCGCGAGCTCAAGAAGGGCTCGGCCGAGCTGCTGATCCTGTCGCTGCTGGAGGCGCGCCCGCGCCACGGCTACGAGGTCAGCAAGCTGATCGACAGCCGCTCGGGCGGACGGCTGCGCTTCCACATCGCGTCGCTCTACCCGCTGCTCTACCGGCTCGAGGAGCGCGGCTGGGTCGAGGGGCGCTGGGTCGAGAAGCCCGGCGCGCGCCGGCGCCGCTTCTACCGGCTCACGCGCGACGGCCGCCGCGTGCTCGCGGCACAGCGCGACAACTGGCGCGAGTTCGTGGCGGCCGTGGCCCGCGTCACGGGGGTGAAGCATGCCTGAGTGGAAGCCCGAGATCCGCGCGCAGCTCTCCGGCCTGCGCCTCAGGCCCGAGCGCGAGCTCGAGCTGGTCGAGGAGCTCGAGGCGCACCTGGACGACCTCTACCGCGAGAGCCTCGCCGGCGGCGCGACGCCGGAGCGAGGCGCGCCAGGACGCGCTCGCCGCGCTCGCGGCGCCACTGCCGCTGGCCGGCGGGCTGCGTCCGCTGCGGCAGGCGCAGTCGCCGACCCGCGTCGTTCCCGGCGAGCCGACGCGGGGAGTGCTGGGCGACCTGTGGCAGGACGTGGGCTACGGGCTTCGGGGTCTCCGCGCCCGGCCGGCGTTCACCGCGGCCGCCGTGCTCACGCTGGCGCTCGGCATCGGCGCCAACACCGCGATCTTCAGCGTCGTGAACGCGGTCCTGCTCCAGCGGCTGCCGGTGCGCGAGTCGGAGCGCGTCGTCCACGTCCGCGGCACCGGCGGCAACGTGCTGTCGTACCCGGAGTACGCCGACCTGCGCGACCACCAGGCGCCGTTCGAGGGCCTGGCGGCGTGGGGCGGCATCCTCGTGAGCCTCAACGACGGCGGGCGAGGCCCGACCTCGCCCAGGGCCTGATCGTGACGGGGAACTACTTCGAGCTGCTCGGTGTCCAGCCGGCGCTCGGCCGGCTGCTCGCCCCGAGCGACGACGTCACGCCGGGCGCCCACCCGGTGGTCGTGCTCGATCACGCCTTCTGGCGCAGCGAGCTCGGCGCCCGCCCCGACGTCGTCGGCCGCGACCTGCGGCTGAACGGCCACCGCTTCACGGTCGTGGGCGTGACGCCAGCGGGGTTCTCCGGCACCGAGCTCGGCGGGCGGCGCAGCCTCTACGTGCCGATGATGATGCAGGCCGTCGCGCGTCCGCCGCGCGCCGGCTACTCGGGCGAGATGGACCCCGACCTGCTCAAGCGGCGCGGCAACCGCTGGCTCACGGGCCTCGGGCGCCTGAAGCCGGGACGCACGCTGGAGCAGGCCGCGTCCGAGCTGTCCACGCTCGCGACGAGCGTGGAGCAGGCGCTGCCGCGGGCCAGCAGCGGCCGCGCCCGATCCGCATGTCGCTCGTGCCGATCGACGTGGGCGACGCGGAAGAGCGCGCCCGGATGCGCTCGGTGGCCGCGCTGCTGATGGCGGTGGTCGGCGCCGTGCTGCTGCTGGCCTGCGCGAACGTGGCGAACCTGCTGCTGTCACGCGCGGCGGCGCGCCGCCGCGAGATCGCCGTGCGCCTCGCGCTCGGCGCCAGCCGTCTGCGCCTGGTGCGCCAGCTGCTCACCGAGAGCGTGCTGCTCGCCTGCTCGGGGGCCTCGCCGGCCTGCTCCTCGCGGCGCTCGTCCTGGCCGCCTTCGACGCGGCGCCGCCGCCGGCCGGCGCGCTGCCGATCGCCGTGCAGGCTGCGAGTCGACCCGCGCGTGCTGCTGTTCACGCTCGCCCTCGCGGTCGCGGCGGGAGTCGTGTTCGGGCTGGCGCCGGCGCTCACCGCCACCCGCTCCACGCTCGTGCCGGTGCTCAAGGACGAGTCGTTCGTGCCCGACGAGCGCGCTCGCCGCTTGAACCTGCGCGGCGCCCTCGTGGTCGCCCAGGTCGCGCTGTCGGTGCTGCTGCTGGTGGCCGCGGGCCTGTTCCTGCGCAACCTGCGCGAGATCCAGGCGGTCGAGCCGGGCTTCGACACCGAGCGCCTGCTCTCGACGCAGCTCCAGGTGAACCTGCTGCGCTACACGACCGAGCAGGGCCGCGAGTTCTACAGGCGCGTCGTGGAGCAGGTCGAGGCGCTGCCGGGTGTCGAGTCGGCGGCCGTCGCGCGCGTGGCGCTGCTCGGCGGCGCCGGTCGCTCGAGCAGCATCCACATCGAGGGCCGCCAGGGACCCGCGAGCCAGTTCCAGAGCGAGGGCGGCGGCCTCGCGGGCCTCTGCCACCGAGCAGGTCAACTCGAACGTGGTCGGGCCCGGCTACTTCCGCACGCTCGGCACGGCGCTCGCGCGCCGGCCGCGTTCTCGACGAGCGCGACGTCGAGGGCGCGCCGCTCGTGGCCGTGGTGAGCGACGCCTTCTGCCGGCTGCACTTCCCCGATCGGCCGCGCGAGCGCGTGCTGGGCGAGCGCTTCAGCCTCAACGGGCCCGAGGGGCCGTGGCGCGAGATCGTGGGCGTCGTGAGCGACACGAAGTACGCGACGCTCACCGAGGAGCCGCGGCCCGTGGTCTTCCTCCCCCTGGGACAGCGCCACGAGACCGGCGTCGTGCTCTACGTGCGAGCCACCGGAAACCCCGCGACGCTCGTTCCGGCGGTCCGCCAGGCGGTGCGCGGGCTCGAGCCGAACCTGCCGCTCGCCGAGCTGCGCACGCTCGGCGAGACGATCTCGGCGTCGACCTGGGCCGCGCGCATGGGCGTGGTGCTGCTCTCCGCCTTCGCGGCGCTCGCGCTGGCGCTCGCCGCGATCGGGGTCTACGGCGTGACCAGCTTCCAGGTGGCCCAGCGCACGCGCGAGATCGGCGTGCGGATGGCGCTCGGCGCGCGCGGCGCCGACGTGCTGCGGATGGTGCTCGGCGGCGGGATGCGCCTCGTCGCCCTCGGGGTCGCGCTGGGGCTGATGCTGGCGCTCGCGGCCGGGCGCTCGCTCGAGAGCCTGCTCTACGGAGTGAGCGGCAGCGACCCGGTCACGCTGGCGTCGGTTCCGGTGCTGCTCGGCGCGGTGGCCTTTGTCGCCTGCCTCGTGGCCGCGCGCCGCGCCACGAAGCTCGATCCGCTCGCCGCGCTGCGCTCGCGCTGAGGCGGCCCGGCTCAGCGAGACGGGCCACGCGCTGGGCGACGTGCAGCGAGCCTTGCGCGAGCCACAGCATGCCGACGAGGCGGAAGAGCCACAGCACCGTGCGCAGCCCGACGAGCGCGGGCACGTGGAGCGGGAAAGGCGACCGTGGCGCCTCGCCGGACGCGGCGTCGCTGCGTGCCGAGAGCCAGCCGAGCGGCAGCACGGAGGCTGCGATGCCCAGACGGAAGAAGGCTACGGCGTCGTCGTGCTCCAGTCGGCTCGGGGCGAGGAGCTGCGATCCCGCGGCCCAGGCGAGGAACACACCCAGCGTTCCCAGGATCCCGAAGGTCAGGAATCGACGCCGAGGCGCCGCCCACGCGAGCACGGCTCGCACGGGCCGGGCGTGGGCCTCTCGGCACGCGCACCAGCTCGCGCGGCCCAACGGGTCCTCGAGCACGAGCTCCGCGGCCGAAAGCGCTGTCGCCGCGATGTCGGCCCCGCACCACAGGCAGCGCCGGTGCGCGCGCGCGAGCGCCCACGGGCGCGCGTAGAGGCGGTGCGTGAGCATCAGCGCGATGCCGATGCCGAGCGACGGAAGGATCGCCCAGCGGCGTGCGGGTGAAGAGAAAGAGGACGAGCGGCACGGGCAGGAAGAGCAGCACGCCGGTGAGGCGCGTGGCCACGGCGCGGTCGAGCTAGCTGCGCGGGCTCTTCGCGGCCGGCATGCCGGGCACGATGCCGTGCTCGGTCTTGAGCCGCTCGAGCGCGGCGATCCGCACCGGGCGGCGCACGTCGTGGTCGTCGGGGCGGTAGCCCGCGCCGTGCTCGACCAGCTTGCCGCGCGCCATCAGGCGGTCGCGGTCGATCACGAGCTCGGCGCGCGTCGTGCCGACGAGGTCGTTCTCGCGGCTCATGATGATCGCTTCCTCCGGGCAGGCGTCGACGCAGAAGCCGCAGTAGACGCAGCGCAGGAGGTCGATCTCGAAGCGGGTCGGGTACTTCTCGATCGTCTTCTCCGGCCGCTCGCCCGACTCGATGTAGATGCACTCGGCCGGGCAGACGGTCGCGCACATGTAGCAGGCCACGCACTTCGGCGTGCCGTCCTCGCGCTCGGTCAGGATGTGGATGCCGCGGTAGCGGCTCGAGACCGGCCGCTTCTGCTCGGGGTACGAGACCGTCGAGGCCTGGCGCAGGAACAGGCTCCGCACGAAGTTCATGAACGTGATCTGCAGGCCCCGCAGGATCGGGAGCACGCCCGGCTTCTGGTTGCGGTCGACGGTGACGACGCGGGTGGCCATCAGGCGCGCGCCTCCCCGGCTGCCGCTCCGCCCGCGGGCGGCGCCGATCGCCGCTCCCTGCGCGCCGATGCCGCGATAGTCGAGGCCCGCGTATCCCGGCGTCGCCTTCGCGACGAGCGCGAACACCTCGCGCGCGCTCGCGGCGCCGAGCGGCTTGCCGAGTCGCGACAGCAGACCCGGCCGCCAGCTCGTAGCGCGGCTGCGCGTCGCCCGGCGCCGGCACGGCCGCGGTGAGCCGCTGCACGCGGCGCTGGAAGTTCGTGAAGGTACCGGACACCTCGGCCCACATCGCCGCCGGCAGCACGACCGTGGCGCGGTCGAGCTCGGGACCCTCGTGCGTCGCCATCACCGCGACGAACGGCACCTTCGCGATCGCGTCCACGGCCTCGGGCGACGCGGAGCAGCTCGGGCCCCTGCAGCACGAGCGCCTTGAGCGAGCCGGCGCGGCAGGCGGCCAGGATCGTGTCGACGCCGTCCTTGCCCACGCCCTGGTCGAGGCAGCCCTGCGTGTTCGGGTTGCGGTCGACGTGCTGCAGCACGTTGTCGAGCTTCTGCTGGACCTTGAGCTGGGGGTCGCCGACGCGGAAGTCGAGCTTGCCGCCCACCGCCTCGGCGAGCGTCTTGAACGCGAACACGTCCTCGTTCGTGCCCTGCGGCGTCGCCAGGAAGGCCGACGCCGAGCCGGCGGCCTTCAAGGCCTCGGCGACGCGGTCGAGCGCCGCCGCGACCGTCGTGCCCGCCCAGCCGCCCGCCCCGCGCACGCGCGCGCCGGAGACGCGCTCGGTGACGCCGATCTGCTTGTAGAGCGCGCGGCCCGGATCGCAGAGCCAGGACTTGTTCACGTCGGGGTTGCGGCGGGCCCGCAGCCGCTGCACCTCGCCGTCGCGCTCGTCGACGTAGACGTTGCAGCCGGTCGAGCAGCCCGGGCAGACCGACTCGTGCTCCTTCAGGAACCAGACCCGCATCTTGAAGCGGAAGTCCTTCGAGAGCAGCGCCCCCACCGGGCAGACGTCGGCGAGGTTGCCGGCGTAGTCGTGCTCGATCTTGCCGCCGTCGAAGGTCGAGATCGACGTGTGGTCGCCGCGGCTCACGAACTGCAGCGAGTTGGTGCCGGTCACCACGTCCTCGAAGCGCAGGCAGCGCGAGCACAGCACGCAGCGCTCGGCGTCGAGCATGATCGGGCCGAGGTCCACCACCTTGCGCTTCCTGACCTTCTCCTCGAGCTCGATCTTCGAGTCGTAGAGCCCGTAGCGCATGTAGTTGTCCTGCAGGTAGCACTCGCCGGCCTGGTCGCAGACCGGGCAGTCGATCGGGTGGTTGACGAGCAGGAACTCGAGCGCCGTGCGCTGCGCCTCGTGCGCCTTCGGGCTCGTCGGTCTGCACCACCATGCCCTCCGCGACCACCATGTTGCAGGCGATCTGCAGCTTGGGCATCTTCTCGACCTCGATCATGCAGGTGCGGCAGTTGCCGTCGACCGGCAGGTCGGGGTGCCAGCAGAAGTGCTGGATGTGGATCCCGTTGTCGAGCGCGGCCTGCAGCACGGTCGTGCCCGGCGCGACCTCGATCTCCTTGCCGTCGATCGTGCACTTGGGCATGGCTTACCTGTCGAGCTCCCCGGCGACCACGTTGAGCCCGCCGATGATGGCCACGGCGTCCGCGATCAGACCGCCCTTGATCATGTGCGGGTACGCCTGGTAGATGTTGTAGCAGGGCGGCCGCACCTTCACGCGCGCGGGGCACTTCTCGCCCTCGCTCACGATGTAGAAGCCGAGCTCGCCGTTGGCGCCCTCGGTGTAGCCGTAGACCTCGCCGGCCGGGGGCAGGATGCCCTCGTAGACCAGCTTGAAGTGGTTCATCAGCGACTCGATGTTCGAGTAGACCTCCGACTTCGGCGGCAGCGCCACCTTGCGGTCGTCGGTGATCACCGGGCCCTTCGGCAGCTTCGCGAGCGCCTGCTCGATGATGCGCAGGCTCTGCAGGATCTCCTCCATCCGCACCAGGTAGCGGTCGAAGCAGTCGCCGGTGGTCGCGATCGGCACGTCGAAGTCGTACTGCTCGTAGCCCGAGTACGGGCTGGTCCTTGCGGATGTCGTAGGCGACGCCCGAGCCGCGCAGGCACGGGCCCGACCCAGCCCCAGTCGAGCGCCTCCTCCTTCGACATCACGCCGACGTCCTTGAAGCGGTTCTGGAAGATCACGTTGCGGGTCAGGAGCTCGTGGCCCTGCTTCCAGACGTCCCGCACGCTCGCGATCGCCTTCCGGCAGCGGGCCTCGAAGTCCTCGGGCACGTCCTGCGCGAGCCCGCCGATCCGCACGTACGAGACCGTGAGCCGCGCGCCGCAGCAGGCCTCGAGCAGCTCGTAGATCACCTCGCGCGCGCGGAACATCACGAAGAACGGCGTGATCGCGCCCAGGTCCACGACGTTCGTGGAGACCGCGACGATGTGGTCCATGATCCGCGAGAACTCGCGAGAGGATCACGCGGATCGCCTCGGCGCGCGGCGGCGCCGGCACGCCCAGCAGCTTCTCGACCGCGAGCGCCCAGCCGTGCCCGTTCATGAACGACGAGCAGTAGTTGAGCCGGTCGGTGTACGGGATGATCTGCCAGTAGGTCCGCTCCTCCGCCATCTTCTCGAAGTTGCGGTGCATGTAGCCGATCTCGGCCTCGGCCTCGGTGATCGTCTCGCCGTCGAGCAGCACCTGCGCGCGGAAGGTGCCGTGCATCGCGGGGTGCGAGGGGCCCAGGTTGATCAGCACGTGCTCGGAGCCCTCGGGGACCTGGAGCAGGAACTCCTTCGGGACCTTGAGCACGTGGCGCTTGGCGGTCGGGTAGTCCTTCCGCATCGGGTGGCCCACGAAGTCGTCGTGGGTCAGGAGCCGCGACAGGTTCGGGTGGCCCTCGAAGACGATGCCGTAGAGGTCCCACGCCTCGCGCTCGAACCAGTTGGCGCCGCGGTAGACCTGCACGAGGGTCGGGCAGCTTCGCGTCCGACTCGGGCACGCGGCGTCTTCAGCCGGACGTGGTGCTTCGTCGAGACGGAGTAGACGTGCAGCACGACCTCGAAGCGTTCCGCGTGGCCCGGCCGGTCGAGGTGGTCGACGCGCGCAGAGGTCGAGGAAGAGCTTGAAGTCGAGCTCGGGGTGGTCCTTCAGCAGGCGGGCGGCCTCGACCCAGGCGCCGCGCGCCACGGTGATCGCGAGGTCGCCGCGGAAGTCCGAGATCGCGAGCACGCGGTCGCCGAGCGTCTCGCTCAGGAGGCGCGCGGCCGGCTTGGCGAGGACCTCGGGAGGTGCGGCGGCCGTCGTGCTAGCCATGCTGCTCGTCCGTGGCGTTCGTCGGCAGCACGCGCAGCTGGATGAGCCCGCGCGGCGGCTTGCCCTCGCGCTGCGCGCTCGGCGTCGTCCCGCTCCCAGGCCTGGCGGCGAGCTCGCGGCGGTCGATGGCTCCGGCGCCCGGCGCGCCGAGGCGGTGCGCGCCCTGCGGCTCCTTCGCCTGCTCGCTGTTCTTGATGCGCTCCTGGATCTTCATGATCGCGGCGAGCAGCCCCTCGGGCGACGGCGGGCAGCCCGGCACGTAGACGTCGACGGGGATGATCTCGTCGATGCCCTGCATCACGTGGTAGGAGCGGTAGAAGCCGCCCGAGGACGCGCACACGCCCATCGAGATCACCCACTTCGGCTCGGGCATCTGGTCGTAGATCGTCTTCAGCACCGGCGCGAGCTTGTCGGGGATCGTGCCGGCGACGAACATGAGGTCGGCCTGGCGCGGCGAGAAGCGCAGCACCTCGGCGCCGAAGCGGGCGATGTCGTAGTGCGAGGCCGACAGCGCCATGAACTCGATCGCGCAGCAGGCCGTCCCGAACGGCATCGGCCAGATCGAGGAGCGCCGGCCCCACTTGATGACCGAGTCGAGCGTCGTGGTGATGACGTTCCCGCCGGCGTGGACCCCGGGGTAGGTGGGATCCACGAACTTGCCCTTGAAGAGGTCGAGAAGACCCATGTCGGGAATTGGCCCTTTCCGGTCCTGGCGGTGTCGTCGGCCGCGCGCGCGTCCGTCCGGCACGCGGCAGCCGTCGAGACGGGGATCATAACCCGAGGCGCCGTGAGGGTCGTCGCGGACCGCGCAGGCTATGCTCGGGCGGTCCCGCTCGAAAAGCCCCGCCAGTCGTGGGAGCGGCGCGTCCTTCGCCGACAGCGTTCGGGCTCTCGATCGGCCAGTCGATCGCCGATCGCGGGTCGTTCCAGGCGATCGCGACCTCGTCCGCCTTGTCGTAGAAGCCGGTGCACTTGTACTCGACGTGCACGCGCTCGCTCGTCACGCAGAAGCCGTGCGCGAAACCCGGCGGGATCCAGAGCTGGCGGAAGTTGTCGCCCGAGAGCCGGAAGCCGACCCACCTGCCGAAGGTGGGCGAGCCGCGGCGGATGTCGACCGCGACGTCGAACATCTCGCCCTCGACCGCGCGCACCAGCTTGCCCTGCGGGTGCTGGAGCTGCGCGTGCAGACCGCGCAGCGTGCCGCGCGCCGAGTACGAATGGTTGTCCTGCACGAACGGCCCCGGGATCCCGCCCTCGGCGTACTTGCGCTCGTGGTAGGTCTCGAGGAAGAACCCGCGCGCGTCCTGGAAGACGTCCGGCTCGATCAGGATGACGTCGGGGATCTCGGTCGGGAGGAATTTCATCCCCGCCGATCATAGCTCAGCGCTCGCGGCCGCCGCTCGCTAACGGCTCGGCGGCGAGCGGCGCGTGGGAAGTGTGAACACCACGCCGACCTCGGGCGCCCAGCCGATCGCCTTCGAGGTGAGCCCGAACCCGCTGTTGAGCCGCAGGAACGCAGTCCTGGCGAAGTGCCACTGCACTTCGCCGATCAACTCGACCTCGTCCTGCGTTCCTTCGATCCCCAGGTAGACCCGGAATCGCGGCGAGAGCCGCTTCAGGTACTCGACGGCGTACTCGCCCAGGTCGAAGTGGCTCGACGAGGCCTCGTCGTACTCGAGGGCGACGCGCGCCGTGAGCGTTCCCCAGCCGAAGCCCCTGACGAGCCCGACGCCGGCCTTGATCTCGACGCCGGGAGTTCCGATCAGGGCCTTGTCCTTCGCGTGGGGGATCGTGAGCTCGGCGTAGCTGAAGAACTCGGGGCGTCGCTCGTTCTCGCGCGCGAAACGCCAGCGTAACTGCCCCTCGACGTCGCCGAGGCCGGACTCCTCGATGCGCGAGGGAACCGCCGAAGGATCGTTCGGCGCTTTCTCGAGCGACGCGCTGATGACCGCGGCCTCGAACTCCACCGCGAGGTCGTCGGTCAGCCCGTAGCCGAGGAAGAGCAGGCCCTCCTTCGCGCGGAAGCGCCCGCGGAAGTCCGTGTCCCCGGCGTAGCCCAGCTCCTCGGGCTTGTACTCGTAGTCGTCGTCCCAGTAGTACTCGAAGAAGGGATAGACGATCCACTCGCCGCGGCGGATGTAGGTCGCGAACATCGAAGTCGGAACGCCCTCGCCCCGGTCGTGCAGGTACGACGGCAGGGCGCTCGCCGGGGGCGGCGGGCTCGGTGCAGGCTGCTCGGCGGTTGCGAGCGGCGGCCGGTTCGACAGCGACAGGATCACGAGCGCGACGGCCGACGGGCGAATCCTCGACACGCGAAGCTCCTCGCTGCCCCCGAGGCGGCGTGAGCCGCCTTCGACAGCGAGCCTGTCAGCCGCGAGATGAACGAGCGATGACCGGCGTGTCAGGAGTTGTGCGGGTAGCGGGCAACCGCACCAGGAAGGTGCTGCCGGAGGGAGCGCTGCGCTGCACACCAGCGAGCCGCCGTGCGCCGCCACGATCGTCCGCGCGATGGGAAGGCCGAGGCCGGCTCCGTCGGCCGCGTGGCGCGACACATCGAGCCTCACGAAGCGCTCGAAGATCCGCTCGCGCTCCGCCTCCGGAATGCCGGGGCCGCCGTCGGTCACGGCAATCTCGAAGGCGCCCGGCCGCACCGCGAGCTCGACGTGGACGCTGCCCCCGCTTCGGGGTGTGGCGGATGGCATTGTCGAGCAGGTTCGCGAGCATCTGGCGCAGGCGGCGCTCGTCGCCCGACCGCCCCTCGACGTCGTCCGGCCGGTCGAACGAACCTCGACGCCCTTCGGAGCCGCGACGAGCCGCGCCTCTTCCACGGATGCCAGGACGAGCTCGTCGAGGTAGAGCGGCGCGGGCTCGAGCGACAGCGGGCCCGCGTCCGCGCGGGCCAGCGTGAACATGTCCTCGACGAGCCGGCTGAGCCTTTGGATCTGCCCCTCGACGACGCGCCAGGCTGTCGCGGTACTCCGCCTCGGGCCGGCCCCGAGCGGGCGAGCCCGACCTCGATCGCCGTGCGCGCCACCGACACCGGCGTCCGCAGCTCGTGCGAAGCGTCGGCCATGAATCGCCGCTGCTGGGCGAGGGCGCCCTCGAGCCGACCCAGCAGCTCGTTGAAGGCATCGCCCAGCACGCCGAGCTCGTCGCGCGTGGCGGGGGCCTGGAGCCGCGCTCCGGGCGTGTGCTCCGTGATGCTGCGTGCGTCGAGGGCCATCCGCGCGAGCGGGCGCAGGGCGCCGCGGGCGATCCAGAGGCCGCCGGCCGTCGCGAGCGCCAGCGCCGCGAGCCCGCCGCCCAGCAGCGCACGGCGCAGCCCGGCGCGCTCTGCGTCGAACGACGCCAGGCTCTCCGCCGCTCCGACCAGGAATGCCATGTTGCGGTGGCGGTGGCGCGCCCGCCGAGCCGGAAGCGCCCGCCTGCGCCCTCGACGGTCGTGATTGCGGGCCCCCGTGTCGCTCACTCCGTCGCCATTCACTTCCGGCAGACCCTGCCAGGGACCAAAAGGTGCGTTCCGTCGGGCGAGAAGATCGCGAGCCCGCGGCCCGGCAGCTCGAGATCCTCGAGCGCGTCGTGCGCGGCCTCGGCGAGCGGCAGCCCCTCTGCGAGCTCCGTGTTCATCGCGCCGGCGGCGAGCGCGTCGGCGCGCGATAGCTGCTCGTCGAGCTGGGCCAGCCGCGCGCGCGAATAGCCGTAATAGGAGGCCAGGCCCGAGCCGGCCAGCACGAGGCCGAGCACTGCCGCGTACCAGAGCGCGAGGCGCGCCCGGATCGTCAGGCTCACACGGGCTCGGCTCGCGTCCCGAGCGCGTATCCTTCTCCGCGCCGCGTGCGGATCAGCGACTCCCGCCGGGCGCGTCCAGCTTCGCCGCAGCCGGCGCACGTACACCTCGATCACGTTCGAGAACGGGTCGTAGTTCTCGTCCCAGACGTGCTCGGCGATCTCGGCGCGGCCGACCACCCACCCGGCGCGGCGGGCGAGGTACTCGACGAGCGCATATTCGCGCGCGGTCAACGGGACCTCGCGCCCGCGCTTCCAGCACCCGGTGGGCGCGGGTGTCGAGCTCCAGCTCGGCGATCCGTAGCCGCTCGGGCAGCAGCGGCTTGCGCCGCGCGCCGCACCAGCGCGCGCAGCCGCGCCAGCAGCTCGCCGAAAGCGAAGGGCTTTGTCAGGTAGTCGTCTGCGCCGCAGTCGAGGCCCTCGATGCGCGACTCGACGCCGTCCCGCGCCGTGAGCATCAGGATCGGCACCGACTGGCCGCGCCGCGCAGGCTGGCGGCAGACCGCGAAGCCGTCCTGCCGCGGAAGCAGCACGTCGAGCACGATCGCGTCGTAGTCGGCGACCGACGCCTGGAAGCAGGCGCTCTCGCCGTCCGCCACCACGTCGACCGCGTACGTCTGCTCGCGCAGGCCCTTCGCGACCATCCGCGCGGCGTCCGGCTCGTCCTCGACCAGCAGGATGCGCATGTGCGGCCTCGCGACGCCTTCAGGCTACTCCCACTCCCGAAGCGCCGCACCACCCGCCCCCAGCATGAACGAAGCCGGATGAACGGGCGATGAACTTCAGCTCGTCAGGCCGAGCCGCTCGCGGCGGTACTTGCCGGACTGCACCGCCTCGCACCAGGGCTTGTTCGCCAGGTACCAGCGCACCGTCTCGCGCAGGCCGCTCTCGAAGGCGTGGCGCGGTGTCCAGCCGAGCTCCGCGCGGATCTTCGAGGCGTCGATTGCGTAGCGGCGGTCGTGGCCCGGCCGGTCTGGCACGAAGGTCTTGAGCTCGGAGTACGAGCGCATCCCAGCGGAAGCGAGCGCGGGATTCTTCGCCGCCGGCAGCTCGGCGTCGAGCGCCGCGCAGAGCGCGTCCACCACCTGGAGGTTGGTGCGCTCGTTGCCGCCACCGATGTTGTACTTCGAGCCGGGCGCGCCCTTCTGCAGCACCCGCAGGATCCCCTCGCAGTGGTCGTCGACGTAGAGCCAGTCGCGCACGTTGCCGCCGTCGCCGTAGATGGGCAGCTTCCGGGCCTCGACGGCGTTCAGGATCATGAGCGGGATCAGCTTCTCGGGGAACTGGAACGGGCCGTAGTTGTTCGAGCAGTTGGTGAGCAGCACCGGCAGGCCGTACGTCTCGTGGTAGGCGCGCACCAGGTGATCGGCGCCGGCCTTGGAGGCCGCGTAGGGCGAGTTGGGCGCGTAAGGCGTCGCCTCGGAGAATGCCCCCGTCGCGCCGAGCGTGCCGTAGACCTCGTCGGTCGAGACGTGCAGCAGGCGGAAGCCGTCCTGCGGCTGCTCGCGCAGCTGCACGCGCGCCGCCTCGAGCAGCTCGAACGCGCCGGTCACGTTGGTGCGCACGAAGGAGGCCGGGTCGTCGATCGAGCGGTCGACGTGCGTCTCGGCCGCGAAGTTCACGACCGCCGAGGGCCGCTGCGCACGCAGCAGCGCGCGCACGGCCTCGCGATCGGCGATGTCGCCCTGCACGAACGCGTAGCGCGGGCTCGCGGCGACGTCGGACAGGCTCTCGGGGTTGCCCGCGTAGGTGAGCTTGTCGAACACCACCACGCGCGCGTCGCCGTGCGCGAGCGCGTGCCGCACGAAGTTCGCGCCGATGAAGCCGGCCCCGCCGGTGACGACGATCGTGTCCATGCGCTCAGCTCTTCGCGACGAGCGCCCCGAGCGCGGGCGCGAAGCGGGTCGAGTAGTCGCCCTGGCTGCGGCGGATCACCTCGAAGGCCTCGTCGCGGCCGTAGACGCGCAGCAGCTCGCACGCGAGCTGCCTGTCCTCGGGGGCCTGCTTGTAGGTCAGGAAGTAGTGCTTGAGCCGGTCGATCAGCAGGTTCGGCAGCCGGCCGATGTCGTCGACGCTTCCGTAGACCGCGTCCTTCGCCATCACCGCCACGATCTTGTCGTCCACCTCGTTGCCGTCGAGCATGCCGAGGCCGCCGATCGGGAGCGCCTGCACGAGCAGGTTGCCGTGCGCGAAGTCCTTCTCGGTCAGCACCAGGATGTCGAGCGGGTCGTCGTCTCCCACGAGCCCGCGCCGGCCCGTGCGCTCCTCGGAGAGCCGCGCCACCTCGGGGCCGCAGAGCGTGCGCGGCACGAAGCCGTACGGGCTCGGGCAGACGTTCGAGTAGAGCTGCGGGCGGTCGACCTTGAGCAGGCCGGTGTCCTTGTCGAGCTCGTACTTCACCGTGTCCGCCGGGACGATCTCGATGAAGACCGTGACGCGGCGCGGGGCTTCCGTCCCGATCGCGACCCCGTGCCAGGGATGCGACTTGAACATCAGATGGAGCGCGGGGTCGTGGGGCATCGGTCGACCACTATAGCGCAGGCCTTCGCTCGCCGAGGCTCCGCCTGGGG
The DNA here is from genome assembly GCA_963744315.1 of uncultured Acidobacteriota bacterium. Taxonomy (GTDB): domain Bacteria; phylum Acidobacteriota; class Vicinamibacteria; order Fen-336; family Fen-336; genus DATBSL01. The sequence continues at coordinate 24,334 of CAVUTB010000003.1, read as the reverse complement.
CAGAATGAGTGGGCATGACGAGCGCCGGCCGCAGAGTGCACGTCCTCGCCGCCAGCGCCGGGGTCGAGTCGCTGGAGGAGCTCGTGCCCGCGCTGCGCGCCGCGGGGAGCCTCGTCACGGAGCACGTGCTCGCGCCGTCGTGGGTCGGGGCGACGGAGGATCCCGTGCGGCTGCGCGCGGAGCTCACGCTGGCGACGAGCGCGGTGCGCGCGGCGGAGGCCGACGGCGGCACGCTGCTGCTCGCCGACGAGCGCGGAGCGATCGCGATCCCCGAGCGGATGCGGATCCTGCTCGACGAGCAGCGCCTGGGCTGGGACGAGGCCTGGGCGCGCACGGGCGCGTCGCTCGTCGCGCGCTTCGGGTCCCCCCACAGCGAGCCGAGCCGCCCGTACTGGACCGTGGCCCACCTGGAGCGCGAAGCGCCCCGGCTGCTCGAGATCCTGTACGAGATCAACAGGCGCCATCTCGACGCGGTCGAGGCTGCCTGGCCCGGCGACGGCGGGCGCAGGCGCCGGCTGTCGTTGTTTCGCGAGAGCGCGCTGCGGCGGCTGCGGCTCGGCCAGCTCGCGATCGTGGCGTGCGGGCGCGTCACGATCGCCACGCCCTGGGACGGCCCGGCCGGCGAGATCCTCTCCGACTTCGGCGAGCTGCGCGGCGCGGCGCTCGCGAAGGGCAGCACGGCCGTGTTCGCGCGCCGCTTCGTGGTCGACGCCAACCCGAAGCTCGCCGAGCTGCTCGCGCAGAAGCTCGGCAGCAGCTGGGCGAGCGACCCGCAGCGCTTCGCCGAGCTCGAGCCGCTGGCGTTCGACCCCGCCTTCCGCACGGCGTTCCGGGCGGTGCGTCGCGCGAATCGCGAGCGCCTCGGCGCGCTCGTGCGCCAGGCCGTTGGCGTCGAGCTCGATCCGGAGTCGCTCGTGGACGTGAGGCTCGGCACGTTCGCGCCGCACGAGCGGCCGCTGCTGAGCGTCCTCGGCCTGGTGCGCGAGCACCTGCGCCTCGCGGCGGGCGGCTGGACGCCGCCCGCTCCGCGTACCGTCGTGCTCGCCCGGCACGACCCCGCCGGCGGGCCCGGGGACGAGCGCCTGTTCCGCCTGCTGCGCGCCGTGGGCGATGCGATCAACGCCGACGAGCGCGTCAGGAGCGCGCTGCGCGTCGCCGTGCTGCCGCGCTGCGACGCCGCGGCGATCCAGCTGCTGGTGGCGGGGGCCGATCTCGCGAACCAGCCGGGCACCGCCGGCTCGGGTGCGGCAGGCGCCCGAGCGCTCTGGTTCGCGGCGAGCGGCGCCGTGATCCTCGGCACGCGCGACGGCACCGTTCGGGAGCTCGAGGCGGCGCTCACGGCCGAGAACCTGTTCCTGTTCGGGCTGGGCCCGCTCGAGACCCACGCCTGGCTCGACGGCCACGTCTATCGGCCGGAGGACGTCTACGCCATCGATCCGCTGGTGCGGCTGTCGCTCGACGCGCTCGTGGGCACGCGCTACGCACGAGCGCCGGGCGCCTTCGACTGGGTGCGGGAGACGCTCTTCGACCCGCACGACCCGTGGCTCGCGCTCGCCGACCTCGGCGCCTACGTCCACCGGCAGGACGAGGCGCTCGCCGAGTTCGCGGACCCGCGCACCTTCACCGAGAAGGCGATCCTCACGCTCGCGCGGACGCGGCGCTTCTGGGTGGAGCGGCTCGAGTGATCGGGCGCGAGCTGCGTCACGCGCTGCGCAGCCTGCTGCGGCGCCCCGGCTTCGCCGCGTCGGTGGTGCTGTCGCTCGCGCTCGGGATCGGCGCGAACGCGGCCGTCTTCAGCGTCGCGAGCGCGCTGCTGCTGCGTCCGCTGCCGTACCCGGATCCCGAGCGGCTCGTGATCCTGTGGAACCGCTCGCCGGGGCTCGGGATCGCCGAGGACTGGTTCTCGACGGCGCAGTACCTGGACATCCGCTCGGGCCATGCCGGCTTCTCGGAACTCGCGATCGCGATCGGCGCGAACTACAACCTCACCGGCGACGGCGGCCGGCCCGAGCGCGTCGGCACGATCAAGGCGTCCGCGAACCTCCTGCCGCTCTTCGGGGGGCGCGCCGTCCACGGCCGGCTCTTCGGTCCGCAGGACGCGGTGCCGGGAACCGGAGGCCGCGCGGTGCTGTCCTACGCCACCTTCGTCCGGCGCTTCGGCGGCGATCCGCGCGCCGTGGGCCGCACGCTCGTCCTGAACGGCCAGCCGTACGAGGTGATCGGCGTCCTGCAGGAGGGCTTCGACGTCCCGCGCGAGGTGATGCCGACGCTCGGAGGGGCCGAGCACGCGGAGCTCGTCGTGCCGCTGCCGCTCGCGGCCGACGCTGCGGCGACGCGGAACGGCGAGGACTACAACGTCGTCGGCAGGCTGCGGCCCGAGGTCTCGCTCCAGGCGGCGCAGGCCGAGATGGACAAGCTCACGGCGGGTCTGCGCCGCGACTACCCGGACTTCTACCCGCCGAACGGCGGGCTGACGTTCAGCATCGTCCCGCTCCACGAGCAGGTGGTGGGCAACGTGCGGCGAGCGCTGCTGGTCCTGAGCGCTGCGGTGGCGCTCGTGCTGCTGATCGCGGGCGTGAACGTCGCGAACCTGCTGTTGGCCCGCGCGTCGGAACGCCAGAGGGAAGTCGCCGTCCGCGCGGCGCTCGGCGCGGGCCGCGGGCGCCTGGTGCGCGAGCAGCTCTCTGAGAGCCTGCTGCTCGCGCTCGCGGGCGGGCTCGTCGGCCTCGTGCTCTGCGCCGCGAGCGTGCGGGCGCTCGTCGTGCTCGGCTCCGCGAGCGTCCCGCGGCTCGGCGAGATCCGCGTCGGTCCGCAGGAGCTGGCCTTCACGGCCCTGCTCGCCGTCGCGTCGGGCCTGCTCTTCGGGCTGGTCCCCGCCTGGCGGCTCAGCCGGCCGGAGCTCGGCGCGACGCTCGGCGAGGGGCGGCGCGGCTCGTCCGGCAGCGGCAGCGTCTTCTCGCGGCGCGACGGCCTGCGCCGGCTGCTGGTCGCCGGCGAGCTCGCGCTGTCCGTCGTCCTGCTGGTGGCCGCGGGCCTGCTGATCCGAAGCTTCGCGCGCGTGCAACAAGTCCCGCCGGGCTTCAACGCGCGGGACGTCCTCACCTTCGAGCTGACGGCGACGGGGACGCGCCATCCGGACTCGCCGGCCGTGCTCGAGACGTATCGGCAGCTCTGGCAGCGGCTCGCGGCCATTCCCGGCGTCGACGCGGCCGGGGGAGTCTCGGCTCTGCCGCTCAGCCAGATGATGGCGTGGGGGCCGATCACGGTCGAGGGACGTACGCTCGCGCCCGGCGAGGCCTTCGTCAACGCCGACATTCGCGTCGTGGGCGGCGACTACTTCCGCGCGATGGAGATCCCGCTCGTGGCCGGCCGTCTCTTCGACGAGCACGACACCCGCGACAAGCCGCGCGTGATCGTGGTCGACGAGGCGCTCGCCGCGCAGATCTGGCCGGGACAGGACGCGCTCGGCAAGCGCGTGCGCTCCGGCGGCTTCGACGCGAAAGCCGACACGCCGTGGCTCACCGTCGTCGGGGTCGTGGGCCGCATCAAGCAGGACGCCCTCGACGCGGGCTCGCGAATCGCGCTCTACCACCCGCACACGCAATACCCGACGCGCTCGATGAACGTGACCTTGCGCAGCCGCACCGCCGTCGCCTCGCTCGCCAGCCTCGGTCCGCGACGAGCTGCACGCGCTCGATCCCGACCTGCCCGTCTACGGCCTGCGCCCGATGGCCGAGCGCGTCTCGGCCTCGCTCGCGCGGCGCCGCTTCTCGGTGCTGCTGCTCAGCCTCTTCGCGGCGCTCGCGCTCACGCTCGGCGACGCTCGGCACTTACGGCGTGATGGCGTACCAGGTGAGCCAGGGGACGCGCGAGCTCGGGATCCGGCAGGCGCTCGGCGCGACGCCGCGCGTGCTGCTGGGCTTCGTGCTGCGCGAAGGCCTGTTGCTCGCCTTGGGGGGCGTGGCCGTGGGCCTGGCTGCTTCGTTCGCGCTCACGCGGGCGATGCGTGCGCTCCTGTTCGAGACCACCGCGACGGATCCGACGACGTTCCTCTGCGTGCCCGGGTTGCTGCTGCTCACGGCACTCGCCGCCTGCTACGTGCCGGCGCGGCGTGCCGCAGCCGTGGACCCCGTGGCGTCGCTGCGCAGTGACTAGTCTTCATTCAGGAGGGTTGCCATGAAGCGTGTCGGCATCCTCGCCTTCGTCCTCATCGCGGTCGTCATCGCGCCGGCCGCGTCCCATGCCCAGGGCCTGGGCGACGCCGCGGCGCGCGCCAAGCAGAAGCGCAAGGAGCAGCCGGCCCCGGCGAAGGTGTTCACCGACGCCGACCTCAGCAAGGACAAGCCGCCGGCCGACGCAGCCGCGGGCGAGTCCGCTTCCGCCGGAGAAACCGCTGCGAAACCCGACGAGGCGAAGCCCGGCGAGCCCGTGAACGCCGACCTCGACCGCGAGCGGGAAGAGCGCAAGCTCCAGGAGGCCGAGTGGCGCGTGAAGTTCGCGAACGCGCGCGAGCAGGTCGCCCAGGCGGAAGCGGCCTGCTGGCACGAGGTCGTGCGCACCGAGTACTACCAGGGCGTCCCCGTGCAGATGAAGGTCCGGGAGTTCGTCGAGAGCGAGGAGCTCCGGCAAGCGAAGCGCGCGCTCGCGAGCCTCGAGGAGCAGTTCCGCCGGACGGGCCTGCCGCCCGGCTGGGCGCGGGAGCGGTAGACACCTGCCCGGCGTGGGTTGTCCACCTGATAGTGGGTGGGCCTGGCCCGCCTTCGGCACCTCGTTCACGGTCGCCGGGTCGGTCAGGTCACGCCTGTAACGTTCACCGACACCGTGCTGCTGCGCGGGCGCTGTTCTTCTCGGGATTGACGAGCGCGGCCGTCAGAGCGGCCTTTCTCCGGCGGCTGCGCCGAGACACCGGCTCCGGCCAGCAAAGCAGCTGCAAGCGCTCCGGTTGCAGTCATTTCTCTCATTTCTCTCAGGGGACTCCTCTTGTGTGCTCGGGTCGTTCAAGGACAAGGGCCAGGCGCGTGCCTCGGACGCCGCGCACGGGCGCGATCCTTGCAAGGAATCCCGACGAGAGGTCACGGACATGCAGACCTTGCTCGACTCGAGGTCGATTCGGCCGGGCGTCTCGCCGGGGCCTCGGCCACGGCGCAACGACGGCGACTACCGCGTCAAGCTGTACAAGGCCGCCTCGCGTGCCGGACACGAGGACGTCGAGCGCGCGGTTGCGGCGCTCGCCGAGCGCTGGGCCGCCGAGGACGCCGAAGCGACGTCGCGCACGGAGCCCGCCGGCTCGCGGCATCGCCGCCGCTGAGCGTCCCGCGCTAGCGCTTGCCGTTGGCTCCGGTATCGCTCGCGGCGCTCGTCTGCTGCCAGCGCGGATCGGTGAGCTCGATCCGCCACATCGGCCCGCCGAGGTAGAGCGGTCCCTCGGAGCGCACGAACGCGGGAAAGTCGCCGTGCTGGATCCACACGTGCGTGTCGGGGGGCTGCTTGCCGAGCAGCTTCGCGAGAGCGCCCGTGATGCCTCCGATGTCGACCTTCACGACGTAGTGGACCGCCTGGCGCGTGTCGCCCGCCACCTGGAACGGCGCCTCGCCCGCCGCGGTCACCTCGAGCCTCACGAGCCGCGGCTTCGGCGTGGCCACGAGCATGTGCATCGAGGGCGGCGCCTCGGGCTTGCCGTTCTTGAGCAGCACCGGCACCAACCCGTTCGCCAGGTCCGCGGGCAGCTCCACCTTCTCGGTCTCGACCTTCTCCTCGCCGTCGTCGGTGTAGCGGACCGTCATGAGTCCGCGCTCGCCGTCGATCGAGACCGCGAGCGGATGCTCGAACGACGGCCCCTTCTGCACCAGCCGGTAGCTCAGCAGCCGAAAGTGCTTCCGCTGGCTGAAGACCGCGTCCTCCTGGTGCAGCGAGCCGTCCTTGAAGTGGAACACGAGCCGGCTCGTCACCTGGTCGCCGCGGGCTCGCTGCAGCAGGTCCCCGGCGGCGAGCGTCTCGCCCGTGAGCGAGCGCAGAGCGAGATAGCCGTGGACGAGGCCTTCGGCGTACACGACGGGCGTGGCTTGGGGGGGTGGCGAGTCCGCGCGAAGGCTCGCTGCGGCGACGAGGGCCAGCGCGAGCAACGTCCGGGACACGCCCATGCAGGATGCCCTGCACGTTTCTCGCCCACCCGCCCGCGCGAGCCAAGCCATCGACTTACCGGCGCCGATGCGCCGGGGTTGTAATTCGTGGCCCGGCGTATTGAAGACTTCGCCGCGTGCGTCTACTTCGGCGGCTCGACCGACCCGCGGCGCTGGAGATGGCTGGCGGTCGTCCAGCAGAGGAGCGCCCAGGCGAGCCCGGCGCACCAGCCCGCGAGCACGTCGCTCGGGTAGTGCACGCCGAGATAGACGCGGCTGAATCCGACGAGGAAGCTCAACAGGACTGCGAAGCCCACGAAGTACAGCTTCAGCGCCCGCGCCTGGACCAGGCGCGCCAGGAACGCGGCGAGCGTCAGGTAGGTGATCGCGGACTGCATGGCGTGGCCGCTCGGGAAGCTGAGCGAGCGGACGTCGGTGAGGCGCAGCGCGAGGTCGGGCCGCGGGCGGGCGAAGAGGTCCTTCAGCATGTCGTTCAGCAGGATGCCGCCGGCGCTCGCCGCGAGCAGGAGGACGAGCGCGTGGTACTGCCGCCGTGCCGCGAGGGCTCCCGCCACCGCGAGCACGAAGATCAGCAGCACCGGGGCGCCGCCGAGCGCCGTGACGTCGCGCATCGCCCCGGGCAGCCACTCGGGGCCGCGCGGCTGCGAGGGATGGCCGTCGACGCGAAGGCGGAGCATGAGCTGCTCGTCGAACGGCTGGACGCGTCCGCGCGTCATCAGGCCGGCCACGAGCACGAACGCCCAGACGCTCAGCGCAACGGCCAGGAGCGAGAGCAGCAGCCTGGCGTCGGCCCGGTCGACTTCGACCAGGGACTTGAGGCGTTCGGGGGCGCGAAGTTTCACGTCGTGAGATTAGCGGACAAATCTACAAAGCGCCGAGGCGCCCCCGGACCGTCCGCGGCTGAGCGCGCGTCGATATGAGAATTTCGGTACCGCTTTTCGACTCAACAATGGCGGAACCCCCCTGAGGACGCTGAAACCAAAGGCCTTGTAGGCGCCGAGCCGCGCTGGCCGCAGTCTTGCTCATACAAGGGGAGTAGCGAGAAGCGTTCCGCGCCCCAAAGGCGGACACCCCTCGCTCGGAAGGGAGAGTGCCATGAAAAAGCTGGCAAGGCCGGGCTTCATCATTCCCATCCATGTTCCTGCTCGCCGCTTCGACGGGGCCCGCGTTCGCAGACCACCCGGAGGCCGCGACGCCGACGGACCTGCGCGAGCTCAGGACGGAGGTGAATCGCCTCGACGACAGCCTGCAGATGCTCGACGAGAGCGACTCGCGCACGCGGGGCTTCCGCGAGCGCGAGCAGGCGATCCGCGACCGCCTGGTCGTCCTGCGCGACGAGATGCGCCGCCACCAGCAGGACGAGTCGGAAGGCCTCGGGGCCTCGAAGGCCGAGGTCGCCGATCTGCGGCGCGACATCCGCACCCTGAGCCGCGACATCGACGTCGCGTTCGACAACCCCGACACGAGCCGGGCCTCGAGCGTCGATCTGCCCAACGGGACCGAGATCAAGGTTCGCCTCGAGGAGCCGCTGTCCTCGAAGACCTCGAGGGTCGAAGAGCGCGTGGTCGCCACGGTCGTCGAGCCCGTCACCCGCAACGGTCGAACCGCCGTCCCCGCCGGCACCGAGGTCCGCGGAACGGTCGCGAGCGTGCAGCGGGCGGAGCGTCCCTCGAAGGGCGGGCGGCTCGAGGTGAGCTTCGACCAGCTGGTGATGGACGGTCAGCGCGTCGGCATGGACGCGCGCGTCGTGAAGGTCGAGGAGAGCGGCATCGACAAGAAGAAGGCCGGGCTCGGCGCGGTGATCGGCGGCGTGCTGGGCGCCGTGCTCGACGGCAAGTCGGGCGCGCTGATCGGCGCGATCGTCGGAGGCGGCGGCGCGGTGGTGGCGTCCTCGGGCGACGAAGTGGAGCTGCCGGCCGGGACGCTGCTGACGGTCCAGCTCGAACGGCCGATGACCCTCGCGCGTCGCTGACGGGCCGCGCCATCCGGTGCGGAAACCAGGGAGCTTCTGGCCATGATGTGGTGGGGAGCAGCAGTCATCGCGGTGGCGCCCTGGTTTCCGGCCGGGGCCGCCGCCGAGCAGGCGTTGCCGACGGTGCTGCCGGCGGCGAGCTTCGCGTCCGCGAGCGGGACGACGCGCTTCGAGCTCCCGCCGGCAGACGCGGCGCGGCTGCGCCGTGACGCGCTGTCGCGGGCGATCGTCTGGCAGCAGCCGCGCGGACCGGGCGGAGCTCGCGCGCCTGCGCGAGCAGCCCGACGACTTCTTCGGGCAGGCCGACGAGCTGATCTGCAAGTTCCGTCCGGCGCGAGACGAGCGGGGCCACGCCGAAGTTCGAGTGCGTGTTCGAAGGCGGCGAGGTGCTGAAGGTCAAGTACGGCCGCAGCCCCGAGATCCACACCGAGGTCGCCGCGACCCGCCTGATGCGGGCGCTGGGCGCGGGCGCCGACCGCATGTACCTCGTGGGCCGCCTCCGCTGCTTCGGCTGCCCGGACGACCCCCACGCGATGCTCAGCTGCCTCTCGAGCCCCTTCGCGGAGCGCCGCCGGGACTGCGAGCCGATCCACGGCGTGCAAGAAGGCCGCCGGCAAGGTCCAGGTCGACGTCGACTACCGGCGCTACGTGGACTTCACGAACGTCGCGATCGAGCGCAAGCAGGACGGCCGCGCGATCAAAGCCGGCGGGACGTCGGGCTGGGGCTGGGACGAGCTCGCCGAGCTCCAGCACGGGCACCGCCTCGAGCGCCGAGCGCGACGCGCTGCGGCTGCTGGCGGTGTTCCTCAACAACTGGGACAACCGCGCCGACAACCAGCGCCTGGTCTGCCTCGACGACGGCTCGCGCATGGCCGACGGCGGCTGCCACGCGCCGCTCGCCTACATGCAGGACGTGGGCGCGACGTTCGGCTACGTCGGCGGGGAGAAGTCGGAGCGCAAGCTCGACGTCGAGGGCTGGCAGGCCGCCCCGATCTGGAAGGACGCCGCGCGCTGCGTCGTGAGCATCCGGTCGCCGCGCCTCCACGGCGCGACGTTCGAGGAAGCGACGATCTCGGAGGCCGGGCGAGCGTTCCTCGCCGCCGCCTCGCGCTTCTCGGCCGCGCCAGATCCGCGACCTCTTCGAGGGCGCCCGCTTCGACGAGTACGAGGGGGCGAGCCCGGCGAGCCGCAGCGTCGATCGCTGGGTGAGTGTCTTCGAGCAGAAGGTCCGCGAAATCACCGAAAGGCAGCCATGTCCTACTCCATGAAGTGCGCCGGTTTCCTGCTGGCGCTGGGCCTCGTCGCGGCCGGCGCCTGGGCCGTTCAGCCGGCGGACGACCCGGCTGGGATCGCGCAGGCGAAGCCCACCCCGGGTCACGTGTCGGAGAAAGCCGAGCTGCTGCAGGCCGCCGTCAGCCTCCCGATCGCCGCGGCGCTCGGCGCGGCGCTCGCGTTCCGGCCCCAGCGCCGGGGCACGCCGCCGCGCGACCCCGCCGTGATCCAGACCCAGATCATCCTCGCCCTGGTCGGCGCGCTCGTGATGCTGGTCGTGGGCGCGAGCCTGGCGCGCGCGTTCGGTATCGTGGGCGCCGCGAGCCTCGTCCGCTACCGCTCGAAGATCGACGATCCCAAGGACGCGGGCGTGATGCTGTCGTGCCTCGCGATCGGGCTGGCCTCGGGGGTCGGGATCTACTGGATCGCCGCGATCTCGACGCTCTTCATCCTGGCCGTCGTCTGGGTGCTCGAGTCCCAGGAGCCCGAAGGCGTCAAGGACTTCCTGCTGAAGCTGAAGGGCAAGGACATCGGGGCGGCTCAAGGACGGCCTCGAGAAGATGCTCAGCAAGAACGGCGTCAAGTACGAGCTTCGGACCTCGTCGCAGGACGACCTCATGTACTCGGTCCGCCTGCCCCTCACGAAGCGGACCGACCGCCTGACGAACGCGATCCTCGAGCTCGGCGAGCCTCAGGACCTGTCGGTCGAGTGGTCGGACAAGAAGCCCGGCAAGGAGGCGGCCTGAGCCATGAAGCTCCTGGTCCAGCCCGAGGACGGCGTCTTCCAGGTGCTCAAGGCGCATCAACAAGGCCCGCCGCAGCATCGACATGCACATCTTCCGCCTCGATCGTGAAGGAGATCGAGAAGGCGCTGCGGGCGGCGGTCGCGCGCGGCGTGGTGGTCCGCACGCTGATCGCGCACACGAACGCGCGCGGCGAGAAGGGCCTGCGCAAGCTCGAGCAGCGCCTGCTCGAGGCCGGCGCCACGGTCTCGCGCACCGACGACGACCTGCTGCGCTACCACGGCAAGATGATGGTGATCGACGGCGTGCTGGCTGTACGTGTTCGGCTTCAACCTCACGCGCCTCGACCTCGAGCACAGCCGCAGCCTCGGCATCGCCACGCGCAAGCGCGCGCTCGTGCAGGAGGCGCTGCGCCTGTTCGAGGCCGACTTCGACCGCAAGCCGTACACGGGCGGCGTCAAGGACTTCCTGGTGAGCCCCGTGAACGCGCGCGAGCGGCTCAGCGCGTTCCTCAAGGGAGCGAAGAAGCAGCTGCTGATCTACGACGCCGCGCTCACGGACAACAAGATGATCGCGATCCTGCAGGACCGCTTGAAGGCCGACGTCGACGTCCGGATCATCGGCAAGGTCGAGAAGGGCAAGCACGACCTCGAGGCCGAGGCCTTCGCCGGCAAGCGCCAGCACCTCCGCTGCATCGTGCGCGACGGGAAGGCGGTGTTCCTGGGCAGCCAGAGCCTGCGCCGGCCGGAGCTCGACGCGCGCCGCGAGATCGGCGTGATCGTGCGCGACGCGAAGGTGGTGAGCGCCATCGTCAAGATCTTCGAGTCGGACTGGGAGAAGACCCCGGGCGGGCGCAAGCACGCGCGGGAGGACGCCGCGTGAGGCTCGTGGCGCTCGCGTTCGGCTTGCTCGGCGTCGTCGCCGGGGTGGCCCCCGCCCAGGATCGCGCCGGCGCAGGCGCCGACGCGGACGCTTCCTGCCGGCGAGGCTACAAGGCGGGAGCCGTGCACCGCTTCTTCCTGGGCTCCGGCTACCGCGAGCTGTGGACGCAGCCCATCACCGCCCCGGTGCTGGACCTCGCGACCTTCTCGGGCGGCCTCGTCGCCGAGAAGAAGGGCGGCGGCCGGCAGACCAAGAACCTGAAGCTCGAGGGCAAGGACGGGCGCGAGTGGAAATTCCGCTCGATCGACAAGGATCCGACGACCGTGCTGCCGAGCATGCTCCAGGAGACCTTCGCCGCGAGCATCGTCCAGGACCAGATCAGCGCCTCGCACCCGGCGGGCGCGCTCGTGGTGGACGCGCTGCTCGACGCGGCGGGGATCCCGCACGTGGACCACATCGATCGTGGTGCTGCCGGACGATCCCGCGCCTCGGCGAGTTCCGCAAGGAGTTCGCGGGCATGCTCGGCACGCTCGAGGAGGACCCGCGCGTGAAGCCGCCCGTCACGCCGGGCTTCGAAGGCTTCGACCGCATCGTCGACACCGACGAGCTCGACGCGCTGCTGGACGCCGACGCGCGGACGCGCGTCGACTCGCTGAGCCTGCTGCGGGCGCGGCTGCTCGACCTCGTGGTCGGCGACACGGACCGGCACCGCGACCAGTGGGACTGGGCGCACGACACGAAGACGGGCCGCTTCGTCGCGGTGCCGAGCGACCGCGACCTCGCCTTCGTGAAGTTCGACGGGTTCTTCCTGAAGTTCGCCCGCCAGGACTATCCCGCAGCTCGCCGACTTCGAGGATCGCTACCCGAGGATCCTGTCGCTCGCCTGGCAGGCGCGGCGCGTCGACCGCCGCTACCTCTCGGACCTCGAGTGGGCGGCCTGGCAGCCGGTGGTCGACGTCGCTGCAGGCGAGCCTGACCGACGCGGTGATCGACGCGGCGGTGCGCCGGCTGCCCGCGCCCTACGTCCGCCTCGACGGCGAGACTGCTGGCCGCCCGCCTCAAGTCCCGGCGCGACCGGCTTCCCGAGGCGGCGCGCGACCTCTACGAGCTGCTGGCGCGCGAGGTCGAGGTGCACGGCACCGACGAGCCGGACTCGGCCCAGATCGCCGCGGCAGGAGGACGGCTCGGTCGAGGTCGCGCTCTGCCGGCGCGTCGGGCTCGTACTTCCGCCGGCGCTTCCTGGCCGGCGAGACCGACGAGATCCGCGTGTTCCTGAAGGGCGGCGACGACCGCGCCGTTCTCCGAGGGCCACGGCGAGGCGCGCGTGACGGTGCGGCTCGTGGGAGGAGACGGCAACGACGTGCTGGACGACACGGCCGGCCACACGCGCTTCTACGACACGAGCGGCGACAACCGCGTGACCAAGGGACCGGGCACGCTCACCAGCCATCGTCCCTACACGCAGCCCACTCGACGACGACGGCAACCCGGCGCGCGACTGGGGGAGCCAGTCCGCGGATCCTGCCCTGGGTCAGGGCCAGCGAAGACTACGGCCTCGTCCTGGGCGGCGCCTGGGAGCTCACGAAGTTCGGCTTCCGCAAGCATCCCTACGCGGCGCGCGCACACGGTGCGGGCCGGCTACTCCACGAGCCATCGGCACCGGCGGCGTGCGAGTACGAGTTCGACTCCCTGCGCACGGACAACCGCTCGCGGTTCCACGCCACGGCCCGCGTCTCGGCGCTCGAGCTCATCCACTACTACGGCTTCGGCAACGAGACGACGGACGAGGCGCCGCAGGACGTCTTCGACGTGAAGCAGACGCAGTACCGGCTCGCGCCGTCCTACCGCCTCGACCTCGCCACGATGGACGTCTCGATCGGGCCCGTGCTCAAGTACGCGGACACCCACGATTCGCCCGCCACGCTGCTCAGCCTGGATCAGCCCTACGGCGCGGGCCGCTTCGGCCAGCTGGGCGCCCGCCTCGGCGTGCGGCTCGATCGCCGCTCGCTGCGCGACGGGGCGCATGACGGGCGCGCTGCTCTCCGTGGAAGGCACGGTCTACCCGGCGGTCTGGAGCGTGAGCGAGACCTTCGGCAGCCGTCCGGGCCGAGGCGGGTTTCCTACGTGCGCGCGCCCTTGCCGCTCGAGCCCACGCTCGCGCTGCGGGCGGGGGGGCGAAGCTCTTCGGCCGCTACCCGTTCCACGAAGCGGCGACGATCGGCGGCGGCGAGAACTTCCGCGGCCTGCCGCGCCAGCGCTACTGGGGCGATGCCTCGGCCTACGGCAACGCCGAGCTGCGGCTGCTGCTCGTGCAGCGCGACCGCGCGCTCGTGCCGCGCTTCGGCGTCTTCGGCCTGGCCGACGTCGGGCGCGTGTTCCTCGAAGGCGAGTCCTCGGACCGCTGGCACACCGCGTTGGGCGGCGGCGTGTGGATCGCCGTCGCCGACCCCAAGAACCTCGCGAGCCTCGCCGTCGTGACGAGCGAGGGCCACGTGCGGTTCTACGTCCAGGGAGGCTTCACGTTCTGACGCGCCCGGCGTCCACGCGCGGGTTTCAGGGTAAGCTGCGTCGTGCTCGACGCGCGCGCGAGGGGCTTCGTTCGTGGAGCGATGCGCGCGGCGTCCGCAGCGCTCCTGGCGCTCGTCTGCGCCTCGCCGCTCGCGGCCCAGACGAACGACCCGCTCTTCGCGGGCTGGCGCTGGGCGCCGCCCTCGGTGGGCTCGCGGCCCGCGGGCATGGGCGGCGCCTTCGTCGGCATGGCCGACAGCGTCAAGGCCGCCGTGGTGAACCCCGCCGGGCTGACGCTCATCCCGATCACGGAGATCGGTCTCTCGTCGGGACCGGCCTGGACCGGCGTCGGCGTGGGACGGCCGCAGGTGCGGCTGGCGGGCTACTTCACCGAGGCCGGCGCCGGCCACGTCGAGCTCGAGGACGTGGCGCCGGGGCGCGTCGGCTCGCTGGACTCGTCGACCCGGGAGGCGGGGCTGGCGCTCGGCGTTGCGCTGACCCCGCGCCTGAGGCTCGGCGGCTCGCTCGCCACGACCCGGCTCAGCCTGGACGGCGAGCGCCGTGTCCCCGGACCCGAAGGCACCGAGCTCACGGCGGCCAGCGTGACCGCGGACGATACCCACGTGCGCGCCAGCGCGGGCCTGCTGCTGGTGCTCGTCGGCGCGAACGCCCGGGCGCTGCCTTCGCTGCGGCTCGGCGTGTCCTGGCAGCCCGGCTTCGACTGGGCCGCCGAGATGACTGACGAGGCGTCCGCCACCCGCACGATCTCGTTCCGCCGCCCGACGCTGATCAGCACCGGTCTCGCCTGGCGTCCGTCCGATCGCTGGAGCATCGTCGCGCAGGGCGACGTGATCCTCTACAGCGAGGTGCTCGACGAGCCTCGAGCGCAACATCGGGGAGGCCGCGCTCGACTTCTCGCTGCCGAGCACCGTGGAGCCGCGGATCGGCGCGGAGTTCGCCGCCCCGCTCTGGTGCGGCTGCGGCGTCGTGCGGTTGCGCGGCGGGCTCCACTACCGGTCGCCCGGCACGCTGCGCTACCTGGGCACGGACCCGATCCTGCGCCGGACCTTCGCCCAGGAGAGCTGGCGCACCGTCGCGTCGCTCGGTGCGTCGCTCTTCGGGGAGCACTTCGGCAACGCGCTCCGCCTCGACGTCGACGTCCGCGACGTCTTCGAAGGTCCCGATCTCTCCTTCGGCGTGGTGTGGAGGTTCTGAGTCGCATGCTCACGAATGCATGGCGTCGCCGCGCGCTCCTGGCCGTGCTGCCGGCGCTCGCCGGCGGCTGCGCCGCGCACGAGGGCAAGCCCGAGGTCGACGCCTCCAGGCAGGTGGCGCGCGGCTGTCCGCCCGAGCGCGCCATGGACGGCGAGGTGCGGCTCGTCTTCCTCGGGGACTCCGGCTACGGCGAGGGTTTCTCGGAGTGGGGGACCCACGGCCAGGACGCGATCGCAGCGCGCCTCGCGAGCCTGACGCTGCCGCCCGACCTGGTCTTCTTCCTCGGCGACAACATCTACTGGCGCGGCAGCGCGAACCTGTACAAGGAACGTTTCGACGACGTCTACGACCCGCTGATCCGCGACTGCAAGGTGCACGTCGCGCTCGGGAACCACGACCTCAAGGGCTGTCGGGCGGTCGAGGAGTACGAGCGCTGGGAATCCTGCCTGCAGGAGCTGCGGACGTCGCTCGTCGCCGACCGCAAGGCCCGCTACAGGCGTCAAGGCCTCGCCGAAGACGCCGCCGCCCAGAAGGCCGAGGCCGACACGGCGGCCGAGAGCGCCGGGCGAGCTCGCTGCGGAGGCGGTCCGCGCGCTGCGCGGGAACTGCCTGCCCGGCGACGCCACGGCGTTCGAGCCCCCGAAGCCCGGCCCGAAGACCCCTGCTTCGCCAAGGAGGCGCTCTCGCACGCCCAGTTCGGCTTCGGAACCGTCGAGCGCGGCGACCCGCCGGCGCACGAGCGGCAGCGCTACTACAGCATCCTGTGGCCGCTGCCGAAGCTCACGCCGGCGGGGAAGCAGGCCGACCCCCGAGGCGCCCGAGGCGCGTCCGCTGGTGGACGTGATGGTGCTGGACTCGAACACGCTCGACGTCGAAGGCAGCGTGCTCGCCCCGCGGCCGGACCGCAAGCGCGAGGACCAGCTGCAGCTGCTGTGGCTGCGCAACGCGATGTCCCAGTGGGTGCCCGCGCCGGACGACAAGCGCGGCGTCTGGAAGATCCTGGCGATGCACCATCCGCCGTTCACGCCGCGCTCGTGCGCGTGCCGGGTGCTCGGCAAGTGCATCGGCGGCCACGGCGACGAGACGGCGCTTCACGACCAGCTCCAGAAGACGCTCGAAGACCTGCCGCCGCCCGACCTGATGCTCACCGCGCACAACCACATCTACGCGCGCAGCCACCCGCTCGACGCGCAAGGCAAGCCCGCGACGGGCGGCAAGCCCGGCGTGCGCTACTTCGTGACGGCGGCGGTGGCGGCGCCCGGTCTACGACGTCCACGGCGAGGACCCGCGCTTTCCGAAGACGTTCAGCACCTACCACTTCATCTATCTCCGGCTCACCGCAGCGAACGCGTTCTACTGGGCGATCGACTCGGGCGGCCGCGTCAAGGACTCCGGCTGCTTCGAGAAGGGCTCGAACGTCGACTTCCCGCTGAGCCCGGACTTCAGCTACCACGACTCGCTTCCTCCTCGCTGTGGCCCACCCGGAAGCTCTTGAAGCGAAGGCGACCCGGCTGGCCGAAGCCCGGGCTTCCGACCTCCGGCTGCTCGCCGACCAGGCGTTCTCGCGCGCGGCCGGCGCCCCGCTCGTCGCGGGCAACGCCGTCCGCCTGCTGCTCGACGCGGAGGAGAACTATCCCGCCTGGCTCGAGGCGATCGCCGGCGCGCGAGCGCTACGTGCACTTCGAGACGCTACATCCTCCACGGCGACGCCGTCGGCGAGCGCTTCGCGCAGGCGCTCGTCGCGAAGGCGCGCGCGGGCGTGCCGGTGCGGCTCGTCTACGACTGGATGGGCGCGCTCGGCAACACCCCGCGGCGCTTCTGGAGCCGGCTGCGCGCAGGCAGGCGTCGAGGTGCGCTGCTACAACCCGCCGCGGCTCGACGAGCCCCTCGGCTGGCTGAGCCGCGACCACCGCAAGTGCCTGGTGGTGGACGGCGAGGTGGCCTTCGTCACCGGCCTCTGCGTCGGCCAGCGCTGGGAGGGCGACGCCGCGCGCGGCGCTCGCGCCGTGGCGCGACACCGGCGTCGACGTGCGCGGCCCCGCCGTGGCCGACGTCGCGCGCGCCTTCGCCGACAGCTGGGCCGCCTGCGGCGCAGCCGCTGCCGGCCGACGAGCAGGCCGGCTGCGATCCCGCGCGCGCGGGCGACGTCGCGCTGCGCGTGGTGGCGGCGACGCCGGGCACCACGGGCCTCTTCCGCGCTCGACCAGCTGGTGGCGGCGCTCGCGCGCACGCACGCTGTGGCTCACCGACGCCTACTACGCCGGCACGAGCGCGCTACGTGCAGGCGCTGCGCGCGGCGGCGCAGGACGGAGTGGACGTGCGCCTGCTGGTGCCGGGCCGCGGCAGCGACATCCGCATGGTGCAGGCGATCTCGCGCGCGCGGCTACCGCCCGCTGCTCGAGGCCGGCGTGCGGGTGTTCGAGTGGAACGGGCCGATGATGCACGCGAAGACCGCGGTGGCCGACGGCCGCTGGGCGCGCGTCGGCTCGACGAACCTCAACGTCGCGAGCTGGATCGGCAACCGCGAGCTCGACGTCGTGGTGGAGGACGAGGCGTTCGCCCGGGCGATGGAAGAGCAGTACCTCGAGGACCTCGCCGGCTCCACCGAGATCGTGCTGAGCGGCGCCGCTGCGTGAGGCCGGCCGGCGACGTGAGGACGAGGCGCGCGCGCGGCGGCGGGCGGCAGCGCCAGCCGCGCGGCGGCCGGCGCGCTCCGGCTCGGCAACGCGCTCGGCGCGGCGCTCTCGCCCCGCCGCGTCCACGGCCCGGTCGAGCGGCGGCTCATGATCCCCGCGGGCCTGGCGCTGGTCTCGCTCGCGCCGATCGCGGCTGTCTGGCCGAAGGCGCTCGCCTGGCCGCTCGGAGCGCTCGCGCTCTGGCTGGGTCGCGCTGCTGATCCGCGCGGCGAAGGCTCCCGGCCCGCCGTCCTAGGCGATCGCAGCCCGGGGCGCGTCCGGCTAGTGCGCGTCGACCACGAGCCGCGCGGAGCCTCCATCGACTCGCAGCTCCGCCTTGCCGAGCCGGTGCGCGGCCTTCGCGGCCGCATGCTGGAGCGAGAAGTCCACCGCCACGATCCCCGTCCGTCCGTTCTTCGGCGCCACCAGGCGCAGCCGGCACCGACTCCGGCCCGCTGCAGACCACGGCTTCGCCAGCGTCCTGCGCGAGCCAGGAGACGGCACGCAGCTGCTTCACGAGCGTCTCGCGGTCGGGCGGCGCAAGCGCGATCTCCAGGCCGACCACGTCCTGCAGCAGCGCCCTTTCCCGCCGGTCCGCCAGGCCGATCTTCGCGACGTAGCGGTCGAGCACGTCGGCGCGGGCGATCGAGCGCGGCTTCGTGAGCTCGCCGTACCAGCGCACCAGGAACTCCGCGTGGTACTCCATCAGGAAGACGCGCAATCCCGGGATCTCGCGGCTGAAGGTCATCTCGAACCAGGGCGGCTCGTCGTTCTCGGTCTTGCGCGTGACCGGGCCGCCCCCGGCCGCCCCCAGCGCCTCCTGCCAGCGCCGGCGCACGCCCGCGCTCGCGCCGGGCTCCTCCACCCCGAGCGCGAGCCCGCTCGCTCCCTGCTGGCCCTGTGAGCCCGGCTCGAACAGCTCGAAGTACGTGCGGCGGCCGTACCAGTAGATCCCCGTGTAGCTCATGTCGTTGCGCACGGTGGTGCGCGCCTCGAAGGGCGCGAGCTCGCGCGTCAGGAACGCCGAGCTGCGCGCGGCCTGGTAGCTGGCGGCGTCGACGACGACGAAGAAGTGGTTCAGGAAGACGGGAGGCTGGGCGGCACCGGCGCCCGCCTGCTGTCGTGGCGCCGCCCCCGCCGTCGCCGCGAGGACCAGCTCCCGGGGGAGTACCGGGTTGAGTTTGGCGCCCGGCTGGGGGATCGCGTCGGCACTTCGGGAGACACCATTGTCGTTCCAGATTTCCAGGCTGACGTCCTGAGCCTGGCGGGCCCGGTTCTGGCGGAACAGCTGGGACCCCACGAGCCGGACGGGGGAAAAGCCTTCGTCCTGGGTCAGATCAAGATAATCCCCAATCTGGACTCCTCCTACGCACCGGAGTCCGATTTCGGCTTTTATTTTCAGGTATACCACGCGCTCCCTTCCACAACGGACGGAAGGCTTCACCTCAACATCGAATACAGCGTGGCGCTTCGGCAAAAGGGAGTCTTTCGCCCGCTGGGCAAGCCGGTGTCCTTGGGGGACAATCCGGCCCCGACTCACGCCTATTGGGTGCCGCTGAAGGGGTGGCCCCCCGGCGAGTACCTTTTGTCGGTGACCGTCGGCGATGGGGTGGGTGGAGGTGTCGTGACCGGTACCGCGGCGTTCCAGGTGCAATAGGCTCGCTCGGCCGCGTGGATTTTTCATCCGGCGCATGCCTATAATTCTCCGCTTCCAGCAGCAGCACTCGGGCCTGGTCGCGCTCCAGCAGGCCCCGGAATCTCTGGCAGGCCAATTCAACACTGCGAGGTAGAAACGATGCTCATTCGGCGCGCCTTCATTACCCTGGCAGGAATCCTCCTTGGCTGCCAGCTCACCCTGGTGGCGGATCCGCGGGCTGAGTGGGACGGCCAGGCCGGAAAGTTGGATCAAGGGACCCGTAAGCTGCCTGCTGACCCCGAAGAGGAAAAGCAATTCAAAGCCATTAAGATCGACGCGCAAATCCCGCAGTTCGTCCAGGACTTCTGGGCCCGGCGGGACCCCACGCCCGGGACACCGGCGAATGAATTCGCCAATCTCTTCTGGAAGCGGGTGGGCGAGGCCAGAAAGCTCTTCGCGCAGCCCACCGACCCCGGGTCCGATGAGCAATCGCGGTCGGTTTACCTTCTCCTGGGAAGGGCGACCAAGATGCCGAACCCCGGGAAGACCATCGATTGGGTGTATGAGAATCTTCCCGAGGTCATACCAGGCACTTTCACCGTTCAATTCAGCGCGGGGGGAGGAGGCAATCCCCTCCTCCTGGGGAAGAAAGCATTCGAGCAAGAAATCTGGCCGCCAACGAGTTTCTCCGCGGGCTCGGACCGAAGGCCGCCCCGGTTCCGCACCCAAGCCTGCGGTCCAGGAGCTGCCCGCTTCCACGGACGCGGCTCCCCCTGTCGAGGTGGCATCGGCGGAATCGACTCCTCGACGACAACTGCGCTCAACGACACGCTTCCCGAGGCGGTCCATCTCACGCTGCGCACCGACCTGTACCAGGCCACGAGGAACGCTTCTCTGGTGATCACCCTGGCGGTGCCTAAAAAAGGACGCGACCTCGGCGGCACTGGTGGGGGACTCGCGCGTCTCATTCCCTATGCCGCCGACATGAAGCCGGTCACCCTCGCCGCCGCGGGATTGGGTCCCGCAGAGACCGGGAGAATTCCAATCCCGGCGCCGCTTTCCTGCTGTTCCAGGCGGGCGTCAGTGCCCGTCCCCCGGGCGGTATTCGCTGCTGGCGGGTGTGAGGGACCCGGCTTCGGGAAAAATCGGCATGGTGCGCCAGCCTCTGGAAGTCACCAACTTCGCCAGCGGAACTCTTCAGCTGAGCACGGTGATCCTGGCTTCCCAGTTGAAAGGTCCGGTGACTCCCCCGGACGCAGGTGAGGGCAAGAGAGCGCCATTCTACCTGGGCTCCTTCCGCATCGTTCCCTCACTGGACGGGGTGTTTCATCAGGGCGCGAATCTGGCCTGGTATTATCAGATATACAATGCCGCCCCGGATCCCGCCTCCGGAAAACCGAATCTCACCCTGGAGTATGAGTTCCTGCTGAAGCAGCTCGACAAGGCGAAGAACGAGTGGAAATTCCTGCCCGTCACCAAGCCGCAGGTGGTTTCGAATCGCGCCAGCCAGGTGGAGGCCTTTTCGTTTCAGTTGGTCAAGCCTGTGGAGGGTAAGCCCGGATCGGGCTGGGTGGGCCGGGGAGTACCAGCTCACGATGAAGAAATCACCGACGAGGTCGCGAAGAGCACGGTGACGCAGCAATTGCCGTTCAGTGTCGTGCCCTAGTCCCGGGAGGACAGCGGCGCAGGGGCCGCGGCTGCCCCCCGCTGAATGGGAGGCACATCGAGCTTAGGCGACGATTTCCAGGCTTCCCTCACGAGTGTTCAGTCGGGCGGGCAGGCCGATGGGGAGAGTGACCTTCCGGGGGCATGTCCCGCGGGAAAATCGATCACCACTGGGAAATCCGTCCCCTGCAAATGATCGTGCAGCATTTCCCTGAGCAGAGAGCCGGCATCCCCTTGCGGGGAGCGCAACGCTGCACCCGGCCCACGATCATCCCTTTCAGGCCCCTGAACTTCCCGGCCATGCGTAGGTGGTTCAGCATCCGGTCGATGCGAAAAGGCTCCTCGTCCACTTCCTCCCAAAAGAGAATCGACCCGCGCGTATCCACGTCAAAACGGGTGCCCACCAGGGAGACCAGCAGGGAAAGGCAGCCCCCTACCAGCATCCCTTCGCCTGAACCGCGCCGCAGCACTCCACGATTGGAAAAGGAGAATCGGTTCCACCCTCGTCTGCGCTCCAGCACCGACCAGAGCGACTTCTCGCTGAACTCTTTCCCGGCCCCGTTGAAATTCAGAACCATGGGACCGTAGAAACCCGGGATTCCCGTGGCTTGCGACAGGGCGGCATAGAAAGCAGTCAGATCGGAATAGCCGAGGAAGAGTTTCGGTCGGCTCTTGAGCAGGGAGAAGTCGAGGTGGTCCAGGATTCGCGCGCAGCCGTAGCCACCTCGCGCAAAGATCACCGCATCAGGGTTAAATAGGCAGTCGCTCGATTCAGATCCCGGCCCGTTGGGTATCGCTGCCGGCCAGGTATCCGCGGCGGGAGCGCAGGTGCTTCCCCTCCACCACCTGGTAGCCCCGTTTGGAAAGATACGCGAGCCCCTGCCGAAGCAGCGCCGGTCGGATGGGCCCCGCGGGAGCCACCACGCCGATTCGAGCCCCCGATTTCAGCGGCGGCGGCAGGCGAGGCCTCACTTCACACCCTTGCCCGTGGCGGTCAGCAGCTCCTGGCGAGCTGCCGCCACCATTTCCGGTTGGGCCAGGAGATCGATGGCGGTCATGGAGAGGGCCTGCACCGCGAGCAGGAGTCCCTTCCCGTCCTGGCTCGGAAATGGTGGCCTGGGCGAATTCCCTCGTGTGCAACGCGCCCGTGGGAGGCGCGATGGCGACGTAGGCGTGCAAAGCCGGCACGGCGTGGGAGACATTTCCCATGTCGAGGGAGCCCATCCGATCCCGCGGAGCATCGTTGGTTTCTTCCCCGAGGGCCTTGAGGTTCTCCTTGAACAGTCCTGCCAGGACTGTTCAAGAACTGTGGAGCTGGGGAAGAAACCAACGATGCACCATGGGATAGGCTCAACATGGGGATGCCTCCCACGCCGTGCAGGCTTTGGCACGCCTACGTCCGCCATCGCCCACGGGCGCGTTGCACACGAGGGAATTCGCCCAGGCCACCATTTCCGAGCCAGGACGGAAGGGACTCCTGCTCGCGGTGCAGGCCTGCTCCATGACCGCCATCAATCTCCTGGCCCAACCGGAAATGGTGGCGGCAGCTCGCCAGATATGTAGCCGCCACGGGCAAGGGTGTGAAGTGAGGCCTCGCCTGCCGCCGCCGCTGAAATCGGGGGCTCGAATCGGCGTCGTGCCTTCCGCGGGGCCCATCCGACCGGCGCTGCTTCGGCAGGGGGCTCGCGTATCTTTCCAAACGGGGCTACCAGGTGGAGGAAGCGCCTGCAGCTCCGCCGCGGATACCTGGCCGGCAAGGACGATATCAAATCGAGCCGTGGCCAATCCAACCCTGGATGCGGTAATACACGAGGTGGCTACGGCTGCGCGCGAATCCTGGACCACCCCTCCGACTTTCTCCCCGCTCAAGAGCCGACCGAAACTCTTCCTCGGCTATTCCGAACTGTGACTGCTTTCTATGCCGCCCTGTCGCAAGCCACGGGAATCCCGGTCTACGGTTCATGGTTCTCAATTTCAGACGGGGCAAAGAGTTGAGCGAGTCGCTCTGGTCGGTGCTGGAGCGCAGACGAGGGTGGAACCGATTCTCCTTTTCCAATCGTGGAGTGCTGCGGCGCGGTTCAGGCGAAGGGAGTATGCCTTTTCCTCTGCGTCTCCCTGGTGGGCACCCGTTTGACGTGGATACGCGCGGGTCGTTCTCTTTTCGGAGGAAGTGGACGAGGAGCCTTTTCGCCATCGACCGGATGCTGAACCACCTACGCCGTGGAAGTTCAGGGGCCTGAAAGGATGATCGTCGGCCCACTAGGCGTGCGCTCCCCGCAAGGGGATGCCCACTCTCGCTAGGGAAATGCTCGATCATTTGCAGGGACGGATTTTCCAGTGGTGATCGATTTTCCGCGGGACATGCCCCCCGGAAGGTCACTCTCCCGATCGGCCTCCACCGACTGAACACTCAGTGAGGAAACCTGGAAATCGTCGCCTAAGCTCGATGTGCCTCCCATTGAGCGGGGGGCAGCCGCGGCCCCTGCGCCGCTGTCCTCCCGGACTGGGCACGACACTGAACGGCAATTGCTGCGTCACCGTGCTCTTCACGACCTCCTCGGTAATACTCATCAGTGAGCTGGTACTCCCCGGCCACCAGCCCAAATCCGGGCTTCCCTCGCAGGCTTGACCAACTGAAACAAAAAGGCCTCCACCTGGCTGGCGCGATTCGAAACCGCCTGCGGCTTGGTGACGGGCAGGATTTTCCACTCGTTCTTCGCCTTGTCGGGGCTCCTGCTTCAGCAGGAACTCATACTCCAGGGTGAGATTCGGTTTTCCGGAGGCGGGGATCCCGGGGCGGCATTGTATATCTGATAATACCAGGCCGGATTCGCGCCCTGATGAAACTTGGTCCGTGAGGGAACGATGCGGAAGGAGCCCGGGTAGAATGGCGCTCTCTTGCCCTCACCTGCGTCCCGGGGATCGCCGGACCTTTCAACTGGAAGCTCAGGATCACCAGTGCTCAGCTGAAACCGCGCTGCGTCGTGATTTCCAGAGGCTGGCGCACCATGCGAAACCATGCTCGCACCCGCCAGCAGCGAATACCGCCCGGGATGGGCGGAAACCTGCGCCCACCTGGAGCGGCGCGGAAAGCGGCGCCGGGAATTGGAATTCTCCGGTTCTGCGGGACCCGAAGACTATGGCGGCAGGGTGACCGGCTTCGTGGTGCTCAGGAAATAGAGACGCGCGAATCCCGCCCGTGCCGCCGAGGTCGCGTCCTTTTTAGGCACCGCCAGGGTAATCACCAGAAAGCTGTCCCTTCGTGGCCTGGTACAGGTCGGTGCGCAGCGTGGACCGCCTGCGGGAAGCGTGTCGTTGAGCGCGTTGTCGTCGAGGAGCTTCGATTCCGCCGATGCCGCCTCGACAGGGGGAGCCGCGTCCGTGGAAGCGGGCAGCTCCTGGACCGCAGGCTTGGGTGCGTAAATCTGGGCCGCCTTGGTCCCAGCCCGCGGAGAAACTCGTTGGCGGCCGAGATCTCCTCAATGCTTTCTTCCCAGGAGGAGGGGATTGCCTCCTCCCCCCGCGCTGAATTGAACGGTGAAAGTGCCTGGTATGACCTCGGGAAGATTACGTACGCCCATGAATAGTATTGCAGAGGGTTCGGCATCTTGGTCGCCCTTCCAGGA
>CAVUTB010000002.1:0-166485 GCA_963744315.1 uncultured Acidobacteriota bacterium | reverse complement strand
CGCGCGCTCGATGCAGGGCGTGTTTTGAGCTCTAGCGGGGCAGCAGCGACCGCCGGACTGGCCGATCACGCGAGCGAGGCCTTGAGCCGGGCGCGGGCGACTCCCGTGAGGTGGCCGTTCGTCCCCTGCACCGGCCCGAGCAGGAAGTAGACGAAGCCGGACATCCAGAAGAGCCGCCCCGGCAGCACGAGCGCGAGCACGATCGACGCCACGCCGATCGCGACGCTCAGCAGGTGGCGGCGCAGGCCGCTCCTCGCGTCGAAGAGCTCGAGCGTTCCGAGCCCCAGCTCCTCGCGCTGGCGCAGCGCATTCCAGTAGAAGAGCGCCAGGATCCCGAAGACCGCGACGAAGCCGCCGCTATAGGCCCCCATCAAGCAGCCGCGCGTCGGCGGGCGTGAAGCCGGCGTAGCCCGCGTCGCTCGTCGGCAGCCCGTAGCCCGTCCAGCCGCCCACGAGCCGCGTCATCACGAACTTGAGCGGGTAGGCGAAGAACAGCACCACGAACAGCAGCACCAGGTTCAGGAACACCGTCAGGTTGTCCTCGACCTTGAAGTGCCGGAAGAACAGGTAGTGCTCGAACCAGATCCAGCTCACGACCGCGAAGGTGGCCGCGAACGGCAGGAAGCCGCTGAGCGTCTGCTTGAGCGCCGGGAAGTTCTCGGGCACCTCGAGCGAGACGACGAGGAGCGTCAGCGCGAAGCCGAAGACGGCGTCGCTGAAACCTTCGAGGCGGGTGACCTCCCGGCCGCGCATGCGGCGCTAGTCTACACAGCCGGGCGGCTCACGGCTTGGCCTTCTCGGCCGCCGCCTTCTTCTTGAGTGCGTCGAGACGCGGCGGCCGCGCGCATCTCGGCGAGGCGCCAGTAGCCGAAGCGGAGGGCCCGACGCGGGGTGTCACGGACCCGTGGCAGGATAGGCGGGATATGGAATCCCCGCTCCAGGTCGCGGCGACGAGCCCGCAAGCCAGCGTCCCCGCGCGTCCGCCCGACACGTGCCTGCTCGTGCTGTTCGGAGCCACCGGCGACCTCGCGCACCGGAAGATCGTGCCCGCGCTGTTCGCGCTGCACCGCAACGCCGAGCTGCCGTCGCCCTTCGGCGTGCTCGCGACCAGCACCTCGGTCAAGGACGCCCAGAGCTACCGTGCCGAGCTGCGGCAATCGCTCGAGCGCTTCGAAGGCCATGCGCCCGACGCGGCGGCCTGGGAGCGCGTTCGCGTCCGCGATCGACACCGTGGCGGGGGACTACACCAAGCCCGAGGCCTTCCGCTCGCTGCGCGCGGCGATCGAGGCCGCGGAGGCGAAGCGCGCCACCGCGAAGAGCCGGCTCTTCTACCTGGCGGTTCCGCCGGCGCAGTTCCCGCCGATCCTCAAGGGCCTGAGCGAGGCGGGGCTGCTGCACCCGCCGAACGGCGTGCCGTGGTCGCGCGTCGTGATCGAGAAGCCGTTCGGGCGCGACCTCGCCTCGGCCCGCGAGCTGAACCGCCTGGTCGCCGGCGTGCTCGACGAGCGCCAGACCTTCCGCATCGACCACTACCTGGGCAAGGAGACGGTCCAGAACATCCTGGTGTTCCGCTTCGGCAACTCGATCTTCGAGCCGCTCTGGAACCGCAAGTACGTCGACCACGTCCAGATCACGATGGCCGAGGACATCGGCGTCGAGCGGCGCGGCAAGTTCTACGACGCGACCGGCGTCGTGCGCGACGTGGTGCAGAACCACCTGCTGCAGGTGCTGGCGCTCGTGCGCGATGGAGCTGCCGGCGACCTTCGGCGCGGACGACGTGCGCGACGAGAAGCTGAAGCTGCTGCGCTCGGTGCGCCCGATCTCGCCGGAGGACGCCGTGCACGCCCAGTACGCGGGCTACCGCCAGGAGCAAGGCGTCGCCCCCGGCTCGCGCACGCCGACCTACGCCGCGCTGCGGCTGCACATCGACAACTGGCGCTGGCAGGGCGTGCCCTTCTACATCCGCGCCGGCAAGCGGCTGGCGCGCCGCACCACCGAGGTCTCGGTCCACTTCCAGCAGATCCCGTTCTGCCTGTTCGGGCGCGAGGACGTGTGCCAGCTGATCGAGCCCAACGTGCTGACGCTGCGGATCCAGCCCGACGAGGGCATCGCGCTCAAGATCGCGAGCAAGGTGCCCGGCGACGACCTGCGCGTCGGCAGCGTGACGATGGACTTCTCGTACGCGGGGGCCTTCGGCAGCGAGCCGGGCGAGGCCTACGAGAAGCTGCTGCTCGACGCGATGCGCGGCGACGCGACGCTCTTCGCGCGGCGCGACGGCGACGAGCAGGCCTGGTCGCTGCTCGCGCCGGTGCTCGAGGGCTGGGACGCATCGAAGCCAGCCGCCCTCCGAGTACGCGCCGGGCGGCAGCGGCCCGACCGACGCGGACGTGCTGCTGCGCCGCGACGGCCGGCGCTGGCGCCCGCTGGCCGGAAAGCGGTGAAGGCGGAGCTCATCGTCGTTCCCGACGCGCGGGCCCTGGCGCGCCGCGCGGCGGAGCGGATCGTCGAGCTGACGCGCGCCGCGGTCAAGGCGCAGGGAGCCTGCTCGGTCGCGCTCGCCGGAGGCTCGACGCCGCGCGCGACCTACGAGGTGCTCGCGACGTCGGCGCTCGCGGCGGCGCTGCCCTGGGGCGCCATCTCCTGGTACTTCGGCGACGAGCGCGCGGTCCCGCCCGACCACCCCGAGAGCAACTACGGCGCGGCGCGCGAGACGCTCTTTGCCCACCGGCCGGAGCTGCTCGAGCGCGTGCACCGCATGCCGGCCGATGCGAGCGACCTCGAAACCGCGGCACGCGCCTACGGCGCGGCGCTGCCCGACCCGCTCGATCTGGTCCTGCTGGGCATCGGCGAAGACGGCCACACCGCCTCGCTCTTCCCGGGCCTGCCGTCGCTCGCCGAGCGCGCGGCTCGCGTCGTCGTGGTCACCGGCCCGAAGCCTCCGAACCCGCGGCTCAGCATCACCGCGCCGGTCATCCGAGCAGGCGCGCGAGGTGCTGGTGCTCGCGAGCGGAGCGGGGAAGGCCGACGCCGTCGCGAAGGCGCTCGAGGGGCCGCTCGACCCGGCGGCCGTGCCCGCGCAGCTCGCGCGCGCCGGGCGCTGGATCGTCGACCGCGACGCCGCGCGCGGGCTCGCGTCTCATGGACGAGCCTGAAGAGCCCGACGAGCCTGTCGTCGTGCCGATCGAGGACGCGATCGACCTCCACGCATTCGCCCCGAAAGACATTCCCTCCGTCGTCGAGTCGTACCTCGAAGCCGCCCGCGCCGCGGGCTTCGCGGAGGTCCGCATCATCCACGGCCGGGGCAAGGGAGTGCAGAAGGAGCGCGTGCGACAGGTGCTGGGGCGGAGCGAGCACGTCCTCGGCTTCGAGGAGGCGACTCCCGAGCGTGGCGGCTTCGGGGCGACCGTCGTGAAGCTGAAGCCCTGATCAGGCTCCGTAGCCCGCCGGGTGCGCCTGCATCCAGTCCCAGGCCGAGCGCACGATCGTTTCGAGCGCGGGCTGCTTCGGCGACCAGCCCAGCACGCCGCGGGCGCGCGCGGCGTCCGCCACGAGCCGCGGGGGGTCGCCCGCGCGGCGCGGGCCGACCTGGTGCGGCACGTCGCGAGAGGTGACGCGGCGGGCCATCTCGATCACCTCGAGCACGGAGAAGCCCGTGCCGGTGCCGAGGTTCAGGAACTGCGACGCGCCCGCCGCGCCGCAGGTGCTCGAGCGCCAGCAGGTGCGCGTCGGCGAGGTCGGCGACGTGGACGTAGTCGCGGATCGCGGTGCCGTCCGGCGTGTCGTAGTCGGAGCCGAAGACGCTGAGCGCCGGGCCGCGCCCCGCGGCCGCGCGCAGCGCGAGCGGGATCAGGTGGGTCTCGGGATCGTGGTGCTCGCCGACGCGCGCGGTGGCGCCGGCGGCGTTGAAGTAGCGCAGCGCCACGAAGCGCAGCCCGTGGGCCTGGTCGTAGCTGTCGAGCAGCCGCTCGACGAACAGCTTCGACCAGCCGTACGGGTTGATCGGCCACTGCGGATGGCTCTCCGCGATCGGCACTGCGGTCGGCACGCCGTAGGTCGCGCAGGTGGACGAGAACACCACGCGCTTCACGCCCGCGCGCGAGCAGCGTGTCGAAGAGCACCTGCGCCTGCGTGAAGTTGTTGTCGAAGTAGCGCGCCGGGTCCTTGACCGACTCGCCGACGTAGGCGAAGGCGGCGAAATGGACGCAGGCCTCGACCTGCTGCTCGCTCACGATGCGGTCCACGAGCGCGCGGTCGCCGGTTCGGCCCTGGTGGAAGAGCGCGTCCGGATGGACGGCGGGGAGGTGCCCGCGCGACAGATCGTCGAGCACGACGACGCGCTGGCCGGCCGCGACGCAGCGCCTCGACGAACGCGCTGCCGATGTAGCCGGCGCCGCCCGTGACGAGGACGGCCATCAGGCGGGCTGCCGCTTCTGGGCGCTCAGGCCGCCGCGCCCTTCTCGGCGCCGCGCGCCGTCGCGTGGTTCTCGAGGAACCAGCGGTAGCACGAGGCGATCCCGTCGCGGAGCGCGATCTTGTGGCGCCAGCCGAGCGCGTGCAGCCGCGAGACGTCGAGCAGCTTGCGCGGCGCGCCGTCGGGCTTCGTGGCGTCGAAGACGAGCTGGGCCTGCGGGTGGACGATCTCGCGCACCAGCTCCGCGAGCTCGCGGATCGTCAGGTCCTCGCCGGTGCCGACGTTGACGTGCTCGGCCGCGTCGTAGCGCCGCATCAGGTAGACGCAGGCGTCGGCCAGGTCGTCGACGTGGAGGAGCTCCCGCCGCGGCGAGCCGCTGCCCCAGATCGAGACCTCGCTCCGGCCCTCCACCTTCGCGTCGTGGAACTTGCGGACGAGCGCCGGCAGCACGTGAGAGCTCGCGAGGTCGAAGTTGTCGTTCGGCCCGTAGAGGTTGGTCGGCATCGCCGAGATGAAGTCGCAGCCGTACTGCTTGCGGTAGGCCTGGCACAGCTTGATCCCGGCGATCTTCGCGACCGCGTAGGGCTCGTTGGTGGGCTCGAGCAGGCCCGAGAGCAGGTCCTCCTCCTTCATCGGCTGCCGCGCTTCGCGCGGGTAGATGCACGAGCTGCCCAGGTACAGCAGGCGCCTCACCGGGAAGAGGTGCGCGGCGTGGACCACGGTCGCGTGGATCATCATGTTGTCGTAGATGAACTCGGCAGGCCGCGTCGAGTTCGCCAGGATTCCGCCGACGGTGCCCGCGACCAGGAACACGTACTCGGGGCGGTTGGCGCGGAACCAGTAGTTGACCGCCGCCTGGTCCCTGAGGTCGAGCTGCTCGCGTGTCGCGGTGAGCACCCGGGTGAAGCGCTCCTGCTCGAGCCGCCGGACCACGGCCGAGCCGACGAGGCCGCCGTGCCCGGCCACGAACACGCGCGCTTCGGGCGGCATCTCGACCATCGGGCGATCTTAGCGCAGCCGCCCGCCAAAAAAAGAAGGGCGCCGGCAACGCGGCGCCCTTCAGAGGTTTGCGCTCCTCGCGGAGCGCGCACCGACGGCTCTACTTCGTTTCCTTCGCGATCTTCGTGACCGCCTGGTGCTCGCCCTTGTCGTTGTCACGGCAGGTCAGCTTGACCTTGTCGCCGGACTTCAGGTCCTTGAGGCTGCCGACGGCAGTGGCGTCGACCGCGACCGTCTTGTTCGGCTCGCCCTTGATCGTGAGCGTCTTCGCGACGGCGTCCGCCGAGACCACCTCGGCCTCGACCGTGTGGGTCTTCTCGGCGGCGGTGGCCTGCTTGGCCGGCGCGGCGGCGGGCTTGGCCTCGTCCGCCTGGGCAG
This sequence comes from uncultured Acidobacteriota bacterium, assembly GCA_963744315.1. Lineage (GTDB taxonomy): Bacteria > Acidobacteriota > Vicinamibacteria > Fen-336 > Fen-336 > DATBSL01. Next base: position 160,697 of record CAVUTB010000002.1, on the reverse strand, counting down.
GGCCAGGTTGGCGACGGCAACCAGGGCAACGGCGCACAACAGTGTTGCAAGCTTCTTCATTGGACTCGCTACTCCTTACTTCATTTCCTTAGTGATCTTCGTGATCGCCTGGGCTTCGCCCATGTCGTTCTGGCGGCACGTGAGCTTGACCTTGTCGCCGGACTTCAGGTCCTTGAGGCTGCCCACAGCGGCGGCGTCGACCGTGAGGGTCTTGTTCGGGTCGCCCTTGATCGTCAGGGTCTTCCCGGTGGCGTCCGCCGCGACGACCTCGGCTTCGATCGTCTTGGTCTTCTCGGCGGCAGGGGCAGGGGCCTGCGCGGCAGGGGCCTGCTTGGCCGCGGCAGCGGGCTGCGCTGGTCAGCAGACTGCGCAGAGACCATCCCCGCGACGGCGACGACGGCGACGGCGCACAACAGCGTTGCAAGCTTCTTCATTGGACTTGCGACTCCTTGGCTTTTCGACTGAACCGCCGACACGGCGGCCGTCAAGCACCTCTGTAGCAACGGGGATGCCACCCGAGATCCGTTGAGCCGTAAGGACTACAACTCCCGAGGGCTCAGTCCGGTTGTAGAAATTGACCTGCGGGCGACCACGTCAGTCCTGGTCCTCGGCCGCCCCATCTGGGGCAGCGGCCGCCCCATCTGGGGCAGTCTGCAGACGCTCCAGGCGGTACTGCAGCGTCCGGCGGCTGAGCCCGAGGAGCCGTGCCGCTCGGGTCACGTTGCCTCCGGCCTTGTCGAGGGCCTGGAGCAGCAGGCTGCGCTCGAGCGCCTCGAGGTCGAGGCCGTCGTCGGGGATCTCGACCGGGCACGATACCGGATCCGGCGTGGCCGCCCCGCATGCGTACCTCGGCGGGCAGGTCGACGAGCCGGATCACGTCGTCGTCCGCGAGCAGGAGCGTACGCTCGATCGCCGATTCGAGCTCGCGCACGTTGCCGGGCCACGAAGTAGTCGACGAGCGCCTCGAGCGCCTGCGGTGCGATGCGCCGCGTGCGCCCCGGCTCGCCGTACTTCGCGAGGAAGTGCTCGACCAGCAGCGGCACGTCCGTGCGCCGCTCCCGCAGCGGCGGCAGCTTGATCGGGATCACGTTGAGCCGGTAGAAGAGGTCCTCGCGGAAGCGGTCCTGGCGCACCTCGCGCTCGAGGTCGCGGTTGGTCGCCGCCACCACGCGAACGTCGACGGGCACCGCCTCGGTGCCGCCCACGCGCAGGATCTCCCGCTCCTGCAGCACGCGCAGCAGCTTGACCTGCAGCTCGCGCTTCAGCTCGCCGACCTCGTCGAGGAACAGGGTCGAGCCGGAGGCCTGCTCGAAGAGCCCGATCTTGCGCGCGTCGGCGCCGGTGAAGGCACCCTTCTCGTAGCCGAAGAGCTCGGCCTCGAGGATGCTCTCGGGTAGCGCCCCCACGTTGACCGCGAGGAACGGTCGCTCGCGGCGGTCGCTCGCCACGTGGATCGCGCGCGCCACCAGCTCCTTGCCGGTGCCGCTCTCCCCGTAGATCAGCACCGTCGAGCTGGAGCGCGCCACCTTGTGTACGATCCGGAAGACCTCTTCCATGCTGCCGTGGGCGCCCACGACGTTCTCCAGCCGGAAGCGGTCCAGCAGCTCCTCGCGCAGCCTTCGGTTCTCGCTCACGAGGCGCGTGCGCTCGACGGCGCGCGAGATGGCGAGCAGCAGCACCTCGCGATCGAGCGGCTTCGTCAGGTAGTCGAAGGCGCCCTTCTTCATCGCGTCGACGGCCGAGTCGATCGTGCCGTGCGCGGTCATCAGCACCACGCAGGCGCCCGGCTGCGCGCGCAGGATCTCCTCGAGCAGCGTGATGCCCGACAGGTCCGGCATCTTGAGGTCGGTCAGCACCACGTCGAACGCCTGGCGGCCGAGCGTCGCGAGCGCGCCGCGCCCGCTGGCCGCGGCCGCGACGTCGTAGCCCTCCGAGCCCAGGATCAGGCGCAGGATCTCGAGCTGGGGGGGCTCGTCGTCGACGACGAGGACGCGCGGCTTCACGCGCGGACGCCCTGGGCTTCGGGCTCGAGCGCTTCCGCGGGGGCGCGGATCGGGAGCCGCACGTGCACCGTCGTCCCGCGGCCGGGCGCCCCGTCGAGCGCGATCGTTCCGCCGTGGCCCTCGACGATCCGCCGCACGAGCGCGAGGCCGAGCCCGACGCCGGCCTCCTTCGTCGAGAAGTAGGGCTCGAGCGCGTGTGCCGCGGCGTCCGGCGTGAGCCCCACGCCGCTGTCCGCCACCAGCAGCAGCAGCTGGTCCGCGTCGAGCGCGGGCCGAAAGCCGCAGCCGGCCGCCTTCGGGCATCGCCTCGAACGCGTTCAGCACCAGGTTGAGCAAACAGGTCTTGAGCAGCTCGGGATCGGCGAGCGTCGTGGGCAGCTCCTCGGCCACGTCGAGGTCGATCGTGATCGCCTGCTCGCGCGCCTTGTGCTCCACGAGCGCAGCGGTCTCGCGCACGACGGCGCGCACGTCGCACGGGCGCGGGTCGAGCCGGGCGGGCTGACCGGAGGACAGGAAGTCGCCGACCAGCCGGTTGAGCCGCGCCACCTCGGACTTGAGGCTGGCGACGAGCGTCTCGAACTCCGCCCGCCGCGCCTCGTCCGCGGGCGCGAGCCGCGTGCGCACGTAGTCGATCGTCAGGCTGATCGAGTTCAGCGGGTTGCGGATCTCGTGGGCGAGCGCCGCGGCGAAGCGGCCCATCGCCGTCGAGCGCTCGGCGACGCGCAGCCGCTCCTCGAGCGCGCGGCTCTCGCCGAGGCGCTCCACCATCTGGTTGAAGGTGTGGGCGAGCGCGCCGACCTCGCCGGTCCCCGCCGCGGGCACGCGCGCGCTGAGGTCGCCCGCGGCCACGCGCCGGGCCGCGGCCGTCAGCGACTGCACCGGGCGCGAGACCGCGGAGGCGAGGTAGAGCGACAGCAGCATGCCGAGTGCGAAGACCGCCATCGTCGCGGCGACGCGGCTCGCGAAGGCGCTCTTCGAGAGCACCGAGAAGTCGTCGAGGATGCGGGTGATCACGACGTAGCCCACGCGGCGGTCGCCGACCACGATCGGGACCCGCAGGTTCGAGGCGGTCGGCCGGCCCTCGGGCCGAGTCGTCGCCCAGCACGCCGCGGATCACGAACTCGGCGGGTCCGCGCCGGCGCGCCAGCTTCTTGCCGACGTTGCGCGGGTCGGTCGAAGCCTGCACCACCTCCTCCGAGGCGTCGGCGATCGAGACGTCACGCACGCCCAGCAGGCGCAGCTTGTTGGCGTAATCGCGCACGGCCTTCTGCAGGTCCGCGCCGCCGCCCGGCTGCTCCTGGGTGATCTCGATCGCGGTCGAGAGCTCTTCCGTGTAGTCGCGGATGCGGCCGAGCATCGCCTGCTCGCCGAACAGGTGCAGCACGAACAGGCTCCCCACGGAGAGCACCAGGAGCGCGAGCATCATCAGCTGCAGCTGCGCGCGCAGCGAGCGGCTGCGCAGCTCGCTCAGAAGGGGCATGCCCACGCTTCGAGTCTAGACCCGGGAAAGGCCCCGGGTCCAAGCGGGCGGGCCTCCGGGTCAGCCGAGGGCGGGCCGCCGGGCGAGCGCGGCCCGGATGAGCTCGAGCGCCTGGTCCCGCTCGGCGCCCGCGAGCGGCAGCCGCGGCGGGCGGACCGCCTCCGAGCCGAGGCCGGTCTCGGCCTGGACCAGCTTGATCAGCTGGACGAACTTCGGCACGGTGTCGAGCCGCAGCAGCGGCAGGAACCAGTTGTAGAGCGAGCGCGCCTCGGCGTGCTTGCCCTCGCGGGCCAGATCGAAGAGCCGGACCGACTCGGCGGGAAGCGCGTTGACGAGGCCGGCGATCCAGCCCACGGCGCCCGCGGCGATGCCCTCGACGATCAGGTCGTCCACCCCGACCAGGATCTCGAGCCGGGAGGCGAGCGAGCGCGCGGATCGCGGTCATGCGGCGCACGTCGGCGCTCGACTCCTTCACGGCGACGAGGTTCGGCAGCGCCTGCGGCGAGCTCGGCGAGCTGCTCGGGGAGGACGTCCGTGCCGTAGGCGATCGGGTTGTTGTAGAGCATGCACGGCAGCGGCGTCTCGGCGATCACCGCCTGGAAGTGCGCCTTCGTCTCGCGCCAGTCGCCCTTGTAGACGTAGGGCGGCAGCACCATGAGGCCGTCGGCGCCCTGCTCGCGCCCGAGCTCGGCCGAGCCGCTCCGCCTCGGCCGTGGTGAGGGCGGCGATCGCCGGCGACGAGGCCGCGCTTGCCGGCGAGCGCTTCCACGCAGGGCGCAGCACCGCCTTCTTCTCGTCGAAGGAGAGCGAGCCGCCCTCGCCGAGCGAGCCCAGCGCGACGATCCCGGTGCAGCCGGCGCGGACGAGCGCGTCCACCTGCTTCACCAGCAGGTCGGCGTCGACCGACAGGTCCGGCTTGAACGGAGTGGTGATCGCGGGAATCACGCCCTGCCACTTCATGCCACGGCCTCCGCAGGCAGCGTACTACGACTGCCGGCCGTCCCCGTTCCGTTCGCGGAAATGGATCGCCGGCGAACGCCATGAAGGTGTGAACGCCCTCGTCAGGACGGGAGTCGGCCATGATGGAGGAGCTGGAGCCAACCGCGAACGAGCTGTCCGAGACCCGCACCCGCCGCCAGGGGGCGGCGACGGTCGTCGACGAGCCGAGCCGCGAGGCCGCGCGCGACAGGCGAGCCGCGGCGGCGGAGCTCGTCGACAGCGGGGGTCTCTACGAGGTCATCGAGCTGCTCGGCGCCGGCGGCATGGGCGAGGTCTACCGGGCCCGCGACCGCCGCCTCGGGCGCGAGGTGGCCGTCAAGGTCCTGCCCGCGGACGCGGCCTGGACGAGCGGGCGCTCCGGCGCCTGGAGCACGAGGCCCGCACCGTGGCCTCGCTCTCGCACCCGAACATCGTCGCGGTCCACGACCTCAGATCGAGGACGGCGCCGCCTACGCGGTCATGGAGCTGCTCGACGGGCAGAACCTGCGCGCCCGGCTCAGGCGCGGACCGCTGCCGGCGGGGCGAGTCGCATCGAGTACGCGCGCGGCATCGCCGCGGGTCTGCGCGCCGTACACGACCAGGGCATCGTCCACCGCGACCTGAAGCCGGAGAACCTGTTCATCACGGCGTCCGGGCTGGTCAAGATCCTCGACTTCGGCATCGCCAAGCGCTCGCCCCTGCGAGCTCCCGAGCGGCGACGCGGACGCGCTCCTTCACGGTGCCGGGCGAGCTCATCGGGACGGTGGCCTACATGTCGCCGGAGCAGGTACGAGCCGCTCCGCTCGACACGCGTTCGGACCTGTTCTCCTTCGGAGCCGTGCTGGTCGAGATGCTGTCGGGTCAGCGGCCGTTCTACAAGGACAGCGGCGCCGAGACGATGGCCGCGATCCTGCGCGATCCGCCGGCGGGACTGCACGCGGCGCGGCTGGCCTCGCCCGCGCTCGCCCGGATCGCGCGCCGCTGCCTGCAGAAGGAGCCCGGCGACCGCCATCGCGACACGGCCGAGCTCGTCGCCGATCTCTGCGCCATCCGCGCGCCGAAGCCGGCCGGGCGGCCAGAGCCGCGCCGTCCCCGCTAGCGGCCGGCTGAGCCGCGCTCGGCCGTCTCGCCCTCGAGCACGCCGAGCGGGACCGGCGTGAGGGGGAGCGCGCACGCTGCCGTCCTCCCAGCCGTGCAGGAAGCCGAGCGCGGGACCGCAGACGCGCCCCTGGCAGGCGCCCATTCCGGCGCGGGTCGCGAGCTTGGCCTCGCGCGCGGAGCCGAAGCCCTCGAGCCGGCCGTATCCGACGTCCTCGCAGCGGCAGACCAGCGTGTCGGAGCGCGGCAGGCGGCGCAGCTCCTCGCGCAGGGCGAAGGCGCGCGCCAGCCGCAGCGGCGAAGGCGAGCTCGCGGTCGCGCCGGACCATGGACGCAGCAGGTACCTCGCGTCCCGCGGCGGCCGTGCCGGCCACCGCGCCGCTCCAGAGCGCGTGCTCGACGCCTGCGATGCCGGCGAGCTCGCCCGCGGCGTAGACCCGCGCGAGGCTCGTCTGCTGCGCCCGGTCGGTGACCACGCGCCCTTCGCGCACCTCGCAGCCGACCAGACGCGGCAGCTCCAGGTTCGGCACCAGGCCGTAGCCTGTCGCGAGCACGTCGCAGTCCCAGGTCCAGTCGCGGCGGCCGTCCGTGAGCGTCGCGCGGAGCGCGCCGCCACGCTCCTCGGCCTCGCGCACCCAGGCTCCGGCACGATAGCTCGCGCGCGGCGATCCGCCGCGGCGTAGCCCAGGCCCTCGGCGATCTTCGACGGCGTGCGCCACAGAGAGGCGCCGAACGCGAGCAGCCGTTCGAGCGGCGCCTGCTCGGCGACACCCACCACGCGCGCTCCGGCCGCGGCGAGTGCGGCGGCCACGGCGAGCAGCAGCGGGCTCGAGCCAGCCACGACGACGCGCCGCCCCGCGACGCGCGCGCCGGCCTTGACGAGCGCCTGCGCGCCACCGACGCCGACGACGCCCGGCAGCGTCCAGCCCGGGAAGGGCAGGAACAGCTCGCGAGCGCCGGTCGCCAGCACGAGGCGCTCGAAGCGCACGCGGCGCGCGCGTCCCGCATCCTCGATCAATAGCTCCTGCTCCGTCGCGTCGACGACCGTGGCGCCGGTGACCGCGCTCGCGCCGGAGCGCGCGAAACGCGCGAGCCAGGCGCGCGCCGCGCGCGGCGGCTCGCCGCGGTGGCGCCAGATCTGGCCGCCGGGCCGCGCGTTGGTGTCGACGAGCAGCGTGCGCGCGCCGGCTTCCGCGGCGTGCACGGCTGCGGCGAGGCCGGCCGGGCCGCCGCCCACCACGACGACGGCCGCCTCGAGGGCCGGGGCGTGGCCCTGGGACCGCGCGCCGCCGGGCGGCGCCAGTGCGTCGAGCGCGACCGTCATCCCCTCTCGCACCGGCGTGAGGCAGGCGCGGACGTGCGGCTCGCCGTCCACCGTGACGCGGCACTCGAAGCAGGTGCCCATGGCGCAGAGCGGGCCGCGCACCGCACCGCTCACCGACGTGCGGACCGCCCGCGCGCCGTGGTTCCAGAGCGCGGCGAGCAGGCTCGCGTCCGCGTCGGCTTCGACGTGGCGGCCGCCGAGCGTGAGGCGGACGCGCTCAGTCATGCGCGGGAACCTCTCGGCGCGGGTCGAAAGGCGCGGGGTCGATCGCCGGCGCGCGGCCGAGCACGAGGTCGGCGAGGAGCCGCGCCGTGCCGGGCGCGGTCGTGACGCCGAGGCCTTCGTGGCCCGCGGCGATCCAGAGGCCCTTCTCCCACGGACCGACGAGCGGCAGCTTGTCCGGCGTCGCCGGCCGGAAGCCGGTCCACGTGCGGAGCGCCCTGAGCCGCGGCAGCGCCGGCAGGTACTCCGCGGCGCGCCGCAGCATGCGCGCCGCAACAGCCCGTGGTTGAGCGAGGCGTCCCAGCCCACGAGCTCGCGCGACGAGCCGACCAGCAGCTGGCCGGTCGCGTCGCGGCTGGACGTTGAACGCCACCGACTCGCGCGTCAGCGTGTGCGCGCTCTTCAGGTAGCCGAGCTCGACGACCTGGTGGCGCAGGAAGCCGGGGTAGCGGTCGGTGATCGACCAGGTGGCCCTTCCGCGGCACGATCGGCAGGCCCGGCGTGAGGTGCTTCGCGTCGGCGCCAGCGGCATTCACGACGAGATCGGCTTCGTGCCGGCGGCCGCCCGCGCGCGCGCGTCCGGGCTCGAGCGCCTCCACGGACTGGCCGGCCGCGACCGTCGCCCCGAGCGCGCGGGCCCTGCTCGAGAAACAGCCGCGCGGCCGCGGGAGGGTAGACGACGCGGTCCTGCGGCACGCGCAGCGCGCCGGCGAGCCCCGGCCGCAGCTGCGGCTCGGCTTCGCCGCAGCGCCCGCGGCGTCCAGCAGCTCGACGCGCTCGCCGTGCGCCGCGTAGTACGGCCGCCTTCTTCCGGCAGTGGGCGAGCTCCTCGTCGTCCTCGGCGACCCAGAGCGTCCCGCACGGGTCGTCCTCCACGTCCGCGGGCAGCGACGGCACGCGCTCGGTCCAGAGCCGCCGCGAGTACGCGGTGAGCGCGAACTGCGCCTCGCGAGTCGTCCATCACCACCAGGTGGCCCATCGCCGCGCCCGTGGCGCCCGCCGCCGGGAAGGCCGCCTCGAGGACGCTCACGCGGCATCCCTCGACCGCGAGCGCCTCGGCGCACGCCGCGCCCACGACGCCGGCGCCGACCACGATCACGGACGGCGAAGACGCGCTCATGAAGCGGCCGAGAATCCCTCCCGGAACGGGTCCTGGGCGTCGAAGAAGAGCGTGGCGCGCGCCGGTGACGTAGGCGCGCCCGCGGATGCGAGGGACGAGCGCGCCGTCGCGCTCCTCGAGCCAGCCCTCGAAGCGCGAGCCGGTGATGCTCTCCTGGCGCCAGCGCTCGCCGAGCCGCAGCTTCCCGCGGGCCGCGAGGACGGCGAGCTTGGCCGAGGTGCCGGTGCCGCAGGGCGAGCGGTCGTAGGCGCCGCCGGGGCAGAGCACGAAGTTGCGCGCGTCCGCGTCCGGGCGCGTGCGGCGGCCCGAACAGCTCGACGTGGTCGATCTCGGCCCCGTCGCGGCCCGTGACGCCGTGGGCGCGCAGCGCGTCCTTGATCGCGGGTGGTGATCTCGGTGAGCAGCGCCGCGTTGCCGAGCTCGAGCGCGGCGGCGCGCAGCTCGCGTCAGGAAGAACCAGTTGCCGCCCCACGCCACGTCGCCGCGACGCGTCCGACGTCCGGCACGTCGAGCGCGACGTCCCGCGCGTGACAAGGGCGGGAACGTTCTCGATCGTGACGGCGCCGTCCGCTTCGAGCTCGGCTCCCACGGTGCCCACGGGCGTGTCGACGCGCAGCGTGCCGGGGCCGAGCCGCCCGAGGTGCTCGAGCGTGCGCACGACGCCGATCAGGCCGTGGCCGCACATGCCGAGGCCGCCGGCGTTGTTGAAGAAGACGACCCCTGCGGTGGAGCCGGGCTCGACGGGCGGCGTCAGCAGCGCGCCGACGATCGCGTCGTGGCCGCGCGGCTCGCAGACGACCGCCCGGCGCAGGCGGTCCTGCGCTGCAGCAGGAACGCGCGCCGCTCGGCCATCGTGCGGCCTTCCGGCTGCGGCCAGCCCGCGACGACGACGCGCGTCGGCTCGCCTTCGGTGTGGGAGTCGACGACCTCGACCCGCTCGGGCCAGGCGGGGAAGGCGCGGCGTGCGCCACGCGGGTTCCGGCCTCAGCCCCGGCTCGGCACCGGCTCGCGCGTGGGGTGCCCGTCGAGCAGGCGCCAGATGCCGCGCGGGTTGGAGTCGCGCAGCTCCTCGGGCAGCGCGGAGTTCGGGACGTCCTGGAAGCAGACCGGCCGCGCGAAGCGCACGATCGCGGCGGTGCCGACCGACGTCGCGCGCGAGTCGCTCGTGGCCGGCCACGGCCCGCCGTGGTGCATGGCGTGGGTCACCTCGACGCCGGTGGGCACGCCGTTCATCACGATGCGGCCGGCCTTGCGCGCGAGCAGCGGCAAGAGCGCAGGGTTCGCCGCGAGGTCCTTCTCCGTGGCGTGGACGGTCGCGACCAGGTGGCCCTTGAGCTGCGCGGCGGCGTTCATCAGCTCGCCCTCGGAGCGGCAGCGCACCGCGACGCTCACCGGGCCGTAGATCTCCTCGCCCAGGCGCTCCTGCGTGGTGAAGCTCGGCACGTCGGTCACGATCAGCGCCGGCTGCGCTTCGGTGTCCGCGTGCGCCCCGTGACTGCTCGCGCGCGCCGCCACCGTCACGCCCGCGAGCGCGCCCACGAGCGTGAGCGCCTCGTCGTAGGCGCGCTTGATGCCGGCGTGCGCCATGGTTCCCGCGGGAGACTCGCCGAGCAGCGTGCCGAGCTGCGCGACGAAGCCGTCGGTCGGATCGGCCACGAAGGTGAGGCCGGGGTTGGTGCAGAACTGGCCGGAGCCGAGGATGATCGATGAAGCGAGGGTCTTCGCGATCTCGTCGCCGCGCGTCGCGAGCGCGTCGGGCAGCACGAAGACGGGATTGGCCGAGCCCATCTCGGCGAAGACCGGGATCGGCTGCGGGCGCTTCGCCGCGGCGGCGACGAGCGCCTGGCCGCCGCGGAACGAGCCCGTGAAGCCGACGGCCTGGATCGCGGGGTGCGCGACCAGCGCCTGGCCGACGTCGGGCGAGGCCCCCTGGACCATCGAGAAGACGCCGTCGGGCATCCCCGTCGCGCGCGCGGCCGTCAGGATCGCGCGGGCGACGAGCTCCGAGGTGCCGGGGTGCGCCGGGTGGGCCTTCACCACGACCGGGCAGCCAGCCGCGAGCGCCGAGACGGTGTCGCCGCCGGCGACGGAGAACGCCAGCGGGAAGTTCGACGCGCCGAACACCGCGACCGGTCCGAGCGGCACCAGCATGCGGCGCACGTCGGGCTTCGGCAGCGGCTTGCGCTCGGGCTGGGCGCGGTCGATCCGCGCCTCGACCCAGGAGCCGGCCTCGATGAGATCGGCGAAGAGCCGCGCCTGGTTCGCGGTGCGCGTCCGCTCGCCCTCGAGCCGCGGGCGAGGGAGCGCCGTCTCGGCCTGCGCCCGCTCGAGCAGGTCGTCGCCGACGGCGACGAGCTCGTCGGCGATCTGCCGCAGGAACCCGGCGCGCTTCGAAGGCGGAAGCGACGCGTAGGGCTCGAAGGCCGCCTCGGCCGCGCGCCCCGCGGCGTCGACCTCGGCGGCCGTGGCTTCCGCGAAATCCGGCTCGAGCGGCTCACCCTTCGCGGGATCCTGCGCGCGGAAGGACGTACCTCCCGCGCGCGACTCCTTGGCGCCGATGAAGCTCGAGCCGGAGATCGTGACCGGCAGGAGCTACACCTTTTCCGGCACCGCGAACGGCGCGCGGTACGTGCGGGTGAGCAGCTTGTCCGCCTCGGCGTCGCTCACGAACTTCTCGGTCTTGCCGTCGAACTTGAGCTTGCGGCCGACGCGGTACGAGATGTTCGCGAGGTGTGCGAGCGAGGACGAGTAGTGGCCGTCCTCGATGCCGCAGGTCAGGATCTTCGGGTCGTTGGCCTTGATGGCGTCGACGAAGTTGCGGTAGTGCGCACCCTCCTCGCTCGTCAGCACGTTCGGGTCGCTGCCGCCCGCGGCGGCGGGCGCCGCGTCGGAGCCCGGCCCCTTCTCCTCCTTGCGCCCCATGTAGCTCTGCCACTTGCGGCCGTCGCCGTCGATCCAGACCCAGCCCTTGCTGCCGTAGAAGAGGTTGCCGATGCGCTGGGTGCCCTCCTCGTTCGTGTACTGGCCGCGCGTCGCGAACTCGAACACCGTCCCGTCGGCGTACTCGAAGATCGAGCTGTGCGTGTCGGGCGTCTCCTGCGAGGCCGGCGCGCCGAAGTAGCCGCCCACCGCGGCGACGCTGACGGGGTGCTCGTTCTTGGAGATGCCCCAGCGCGCGATGTCGAACTGGTGCGGGCCCTGGTTGCCGGTGTCGCCGTTGCCGTAGGCCCAGTGCCAGTGCCAGTTGTAGTGGAAGTGGTTGCGGTTGAACTGCCGCTTCGGCGCGGGCCCGAGCCACAGGTCGTAGTCCACCTTCGTGAGGTAGCCCGCGTCCCAGACGCCCTCGGGCACCGGCGGCGCCTCCACGGTCAGGCAGAACGCCTTGCCGTCGGTGATCGGGCCGTCGGGGTACTTCGAGATGCACGGCCGCGGCTTGAAGCACAGCCCGCGCGCCATGTAGACCTTGCCGATGCCGCCGTCGTGGATGAACTGGATCGCCTGGCGCACGGCGGGGCGGCTGCGGTTCATCGTGCCGACCTGCACGATCTTGCCGTAGCGCTTCGTCGCCTCGATCATCTGGCGGCCTTCCCAGACCGTGTGCGACGCCGGCTTCTCCACGTAGACGTGCTTGCCGGCCTGGAGCGCCCAGATCGTGGCGAGCGCGTGCCAGTGGTTCGGGCGTCGCGATGATCACGCCGTCGATGTCCTTGTCGTCGAGCACGCGGCGCAGGTCCTTGGCGTACCCGGGCTTGAAGGTGGCGACGTTCTGGAGCGCCTTGTCGCCCGCGCGGCTCGCGAACAGGTTCTCGTCGATGTCGCAGAGCGTCTTGATCTCGACGTCCGAGAGCTTGGCGAAGCCCCGCTTGAGCGCGTTGCCCTGGCCGCGGATGCCGATCGAGGCGAGCACCACGCGGTCGTTCGCCCCCAGCACGCGCCGGGCGTCGCCCGCGACCACTGCCGCCGCAGCGAGAGAAGTGGCCGTGAACCGGCGCCGGCTCATCTCGTTCCGATCGCTTGCCATGGAGTGCCTCCTTGGATACGACCTGGCATTCTATCCTTCCTGCATGCCCAGGAAACGGCCGAAGCACCCCGTGCCCGCTCCGGAGCCGGAGGCTGCGGCCGGAAGCCGTCGCGGCGCTCGAGACGGCGCTCCGCGCGAACGCGGCGCTCGAGGACGAGCTGCGCCGGTCGAAGCAGCAGCTTTCGCTCAGGGCCTACGAGCTCCACAACCTGGTGGACCTGACCCGCGACCTGACCGGCAGCTCCGCCGAGGAAGCGATCCGGGAGATCGTGCTCACGACGGTGATGGGGCACTTCGTGGTCTCGAGGAGCGCCCTCTACCTCGTCGGCCCGGACGGGCTCGCGCTCGCGAGCGCGCGCGGGCTGCGGCGTGACGCCACGGGCGCGGCGATCCCGCCCAGGGCGCTCGCGGGTCTCGCCGGCCCGCAGCCGGTGGCCGAGCTGCCGCCGGGTCCGCTGCGCGAGCGGCTCGAGGCGGCCCGGCTGGCGCTCGCCGTGCCGCTCGCCGTCGCGGGACCGCACGCTCGGCGTGCTCGCGATCGGCGAGCGCGCGTCGGGGCTGCCGTTCTCCGAGGAGGACAAGGACGTCGCGCAGACGCTGGCGCGCCAGGCGCTCGCCGCGATCGAGAACGTGCGCCTGCAGCGGGTCAGGGACGAGAAGCAGCGCCAGGACCGCGAGCTCTCGGTCGCGCGCGAGATCCAGCAGAGCCTGCTTCCCGCGCACCAGCCGCAGCTCGACGGCTTCGAGGTGGCGGGCGAGAGCCGCCCCTGCTTCGAGGTCGGCGGCGACTCCTACGACTGGATCCCGCTCGCGAGCGGCCGCCTCGCGCTGGTGGTCGCCGACGTCGCCGGCAAGGGCACGCCGGCCAGCCTGCTGATGGCCTCGGCCCACGCGTTCGTTCACGCGCTCGCCGGGACGAGCGCGCCGGCCGAGCTCGTCTCGCGCCTCAACGCCTTCCTCTTCGCGCGCACCCAGGCGAGCCGCTTCGTGACGCTCTTCTACGCGGAGCTCGACGCCCGCTCGCGGCGGCTCTTCTACGTCAACGCCGGCCACGTCCCGCCCTATCGGCTCGCCGCCGACTCGAGCGTGGGCCGGCTCACGGAGGGCGGGCCGGCGCTCGGGTTGCTGCCCGAGGCCGCCTACGCGGTGGGAGAGCTCGCGCTCGGGCGCGGCGATCTCGTCGCGATCGTCACGGACGGCGTGAGCGAAGCGATGTCTCCCGAGGACGTCGAGTTCGGGGACGATCGCGTGTGCGAGACGCTGCGTCGGTGCTCGGCCGCGGACGCTTCCGCCGTGCTCGCGAGCCTGATCGCCGCGGTGAACGAGTGGGCGGGGGCGCGAGGCGGCAGCGACGACCTGACCGCGGTGATCCTGAAGGCCCGCTGACGACGGCGGCTACGCGGGCTCGACCTTCCGCACCAGCTCGCCCACGACCGCGAACCAGTCCTCGAGCTCCGTGGACGCCGGCGCGAGCTCGTAGGCGTGGTGGTGGCAGGCGCGGCTCAAGCCCGACCAGGTGTGGGAGGCGCGCGCCGCGAGAGGCGCGTCCTCCAGATAGCTCCGCAGGCAGATGAGCTGCGTGCGCATCGAGCAGCCGTGGAAGTCGAGCGCGTGGCGCTGCCAGAGCCGCGCCACGCTCGCTTCGAGAGCCTGGAGCGCCAGGAGCGCGGATGCGCGCGGCCACAGGCCCGCCGTCGCCGGCTCCGCGCGGCGCAGCAGGCCGTCCGCCATCTCCAGCAGCGGGCGCGGATCGACCGCAGCCGTCACGCGAGCCCCCGCAGCCAGGCCGCGAGCTTGCTCGACTGCCGCACGAGCTCGAGCGCGGCCGCCGGCTTCACCTCGGGAGCGGCCTCCTCGCACTGCTTCAGGGCCTGGGCGAGCGGCGCGCCGGCCTCGCGCTCCACGCGGCCGAGCACGTCCTTCGTCCGCGCGGCGTCGTCGAAGAGCGCGAGCGCCGCGAGCGGCAGCAGGCGCCCCGCCTCGCTCAGCACGCGCTCGACCTCGGCGTGCGGCTCGCCGCGGCCGAGCCGACGCCGCCTGCACGACCTCCATGCAGGTGGCCTCGAGGCCGAGGCGGCAGAGGCCCGGCACCACGCGCGCCGCCGCCGACGACGGCAGATCGGCCGTGCCGGCGACCGCGAGCGCGTCCTCCAGGTAGCGGCCGACGGGATCGAGCGCGCGGCGCAGCTCCACCACCGAGGCGTCGCGCCGCGTGACCTCGACGATCTCGGCGGCGATGTCGAGGCGCCGCACCGCTTCCGGGAGGCGGTCGTCGTGCGTGAAGACCACGACCTGGCGGTCGGCGGACGCGCCCTCGAGCACGCGCGCCAGGCCGTCGACGCGCGCGGGATCCATCGACTGCACCGGATCGTCGATCACGATGAAGCGGAACGGGCTCTCGGCGAGCGTGGCGCGCGGCACGAACAGGCTGAGCGCCAGCGAGTGCAGCTCGCCCTGGCTCATGACGCCGAGCGCCGCGCCCTCGACGCCGTCGACCGTGACGTCGAGCGAGACGCGCCGCCGCGTGCCCTCGCCCGTGAGCTGGATCCGCCCGAGCTCGACGTGGCTCTGCTGGCGCAGGCGCTCCCAGATGCCGGCCGCTTTCTCGGCGATCGGCGCGAAGCGGTCGTCGCGGATCCCGGCCGCGGCCTTCTTGAACCAGGCCTCCGCGGACTTGAGGCGCTTGAGCTCGGCCGCTCCGCGCACGGCGTCGCGCGCCGCCTTGAGCCAGGCGGCCACCTCGACCGCCAGCGGCCGCCACGCGTCCTCCTTGCGCCCGAGCTCGGCGCGCGCCGTGTCGCGGAGCGTCGCGATCGCGTCGCGCAGCGGCCCGCTCGCCGTCTCGAGATGGTCGGCGAGCTTTCCGAGGTCGGCGATGCCGCCCGCCTCGACCCAGGTCCCGAGCGCGGCCACCAGCGGGCCCAGGTCGAGGCCCACCTCGGCCGCGCGCGTCAGGGCCTCGGGCTTGAGCGGCGCCAGGGTCTCCCACGCGCGCCGCGCGGCCTCCGCCCGCTGGTGGACGGCCTCGGCCTCCTGCGCCGCCTCGTGCAGCCTGCGCCACGATCTCGCGCTGCTTCCTGCTCCACGCGCCGTCGAGCGCTCCCTTCTTCCCGCAAACGGGGCAGTCGGCGTCGCCGTGGGCCGCGTGGTATTGGAGCGCGCTCTCGATGAGCGCCGCCGCGTCGCGCGACCGTGCCGCGCTCGTCGCCCGCGCGGACTGCACGGCCGCCGCGTGCCGCGCGCATCTCCGCGGCGGCCTCGCCGGACGCGGGCCGCGTCGGGCGGCTCCAGGCTCGCGATGCCGCGCAGGACGTCGCCCTCGGCCGCTCCGGCTCCCGATCCCGCGAAGCCGGCGAGCGCCGCCTCGACGGCGTCCAGGTCCCACTCCTTGCCGGACGCGGCCGCCACCACGCGCCGCGCGCGCTCGTCGTCGACCTCGCGCAGCCGCGCGACCAGCCCTTCGCGCGCGTCGGTCGCCTCCTTGAGCGCCTTCTCCCGCAGGCGGCGGGCCTCCTGCAGCGCGGCGAGCGCCTCGACCAGGTCCTCGAGGCCGAGGATCGAGGAGAGCGCGTCGTAGAGCTTCGACGGCCCTTCGTCGAGCAGCGAGCCGAGCTCGTTGTAGGACAGGAACGGCCGGTGCGTGCGGAGCGCCGCCGTCCAGCCCAGCGCCGCCAGCTCGGCTGCCGGCTCGTCGTGGAGCTGCGCGGTCGCCGCCGCCGTTTCGAACTCCGCCTCGGCCTCCCAGCGCCGCGAGACCACGCACGGCCCGCGCGCTCCTTCGACCAGGAACGTGGCGCGCAGCGATGCCGCGGGATGGTGGAGGTTGCGCCAGCCCTCGCGCCAGACGGCGGCGCGCTCCTTCCAGCGCAGGCTGTCGCCCGTCAGCAGCACCTCGAGGCCCTCGGCGAAGCTCGACTTGCCGGAGCCGTTGCGGCCGACGACGAGCGTCAGCCCGGGACCCGGGCGAAGCGAAAGCGTCTTGCGCGGTCCGATGCCGCGGAAGCCCTCGACCTCGACGTCCTTCAGGAACGCGCCCACCAGGGCAGGAGCCGAGCGCGCCGCGACTGCCTTCGGCGTGGCGGACCCGCCCGACAGCTCGGCCTCGAGCACGTCGCGGCCCCCGAGGGCCGCGAGGACGAGGCCGCTCCAGGCGCTGTCGGCGGAGTCGTCGGCCTCGAGCCGGGACGACACCAGGCTCCGGATTCCGGGGTCCATGTTTCGGGGTTCCTGGTTCTGTAGACGCAAATGCTACGACGGGGTTCGGCGAAATTCTCGCTGCCGCGCGTCCGGCGACGTCAGGGTGCGAGCCGTCCCGGCATGTCCGCGAGTACGTAGCCCATCACGGCCAGCATGAAGGTGGCCGCTGCAGGTCGGCCGGCTCGACCTTGTCGAGCGTGTCGCCGGGCTGTGGTGCCAGTCGAAGTAGTGCTCACCCGTGGTGTTGAGATGCAGCCCGGGAACGCCCTCGGTCATGAGCGGCGAGATGTCGGCTCCGCCGCCGCCCCAGCGCGCCTCGGTCGCGCCGATCGGAGCAAAGAGCGAGCCGATCTGGCGGACGGTCGCGAGTGCTCTTTCGCCCCGGGCGTCGGGCGGTGTCGTCGGCTGCGGCTCTCCGCGAGGCGCGCGCGGCTCGCCGGGCTTCCTGAGCGTGATCCCGAACCCGACCGGCCGCTCGCAGCCGCCGTCCATCTCGATCGCGGCCACGTGGCTCGCGTACTCGCCCGCGAGCGCCGCGTGGTACGCCTTGCCGCCCGCGATGCCGTTCTCCTCGTTGGTGAAGAGCACGAGGCGCAGCGTGCGGCGCGGCCGCAGGCCCATGTCCTTCAGCAGCACGAGCGACTGCCACGCGGCCATGCACGCGCAGCCGTCGTCGTGGGCGCCCTGGCCGACGTCCCACGAGTCGAAGTGGCCGGAGACCACCACCACCTCGTCCGGCTTCTCGCTGCCGCGCAGCTCCGCGATCACGTTGGCCGAGTCGGCCTCGCCCTCGAGCCGCGCCTCCATGGCGAGCGTCGCGGTCAGCGTTTCGCCCGCCGACGCCATCCGCCGCAGCCACATCGCGTCCTCGACCGTGATCGCCGCGGCCGGGATCTTCGCGACGCCCTCGGCGTAGGTGAGCGAGCCCGTGTGCGGCGAGGCGATCGAGCGCTCGGTCGCCGAGCGCACGAGCGCCGCGACCGCCCCGAGCTTCGCGGCCTCCGAGGCCCCGCTGCTCCGGAAGCGCACGGTCCTGCTGTAGCCCTCCCAGTCGCGCGGCGTAGACGACGATCTTCCCCTGCACCTTCTCCCGGCCGAGCGCCTGCAGCTCCTTCTCGTCGCGAACGACCACGAGCGGAGCGGTCAGGCCTCCCGCGGGCGTGCCGACGCTCATCCCCAGGCCGAGCATCGGCAGCTCGCGCTCCACGGGTGCGACGAGCCGCAGCGATTCGCGCCCTCGCACCCAGCGTGGGACCTTCGCGGGCTGGAGCCGCACGCCCTCGAGGCCTTCCGCACGCATCTCGGCGCTGGCCCACGCGATCGCCTGCTCGAGGCCGGGCGATCCGCTCAGCCGATGGCCGATGCGCGTCGTCACGTGCTCCAGCTTGCGCCACGCACCCTCGTCGGCGAGCGCTCGCGCCATCACGCGCTGGCTGAGCTCGCGGTAGCGGGCCGCGAGGTCGTCCGCGGCCGCGATGGGCGGCGCAGCGGCGAGGGCGAGGACGAGCAGGAACCGCTGCGTATCGGATTCCCCGATGCGGACGTCTCTCATTTGGGCGCGGACAGTATCACGGCGGCCGCTCTCCCCGGTTCGGCCCCGCCGGACCGGCCATGCTAGGATCGCGTGTTCGCGAGCACCCGTTTGCAGACGATGAGCCAGCCGCCGATCCGACTTCGCGTCACGCCGCCCATCGGGGAGCCCTTCGAGCACCTGTGCGAGGCTGACACGCTCGTGGTCGGCCGCTCGTCGAAGGCGGACCTGGTGCTGTCCGACCGCTTCCTCTCGCGGCAGCACGCGCGCTTCTTTCGCGAAGGCGACGGCTGGGTCGTCGAGGACCTCGGCTCGCGCAACACGACGCTGCTGAACGGGCGGCCGCTCGCGACGCCGGCGCGGCTCAGCACGGGCGACCTCGTCAAGCTCTCCGAGACGGTGATCTCGATCGAGGGCTTCGACGCCACGTCGTCCAAGCCCAAGAGCGACTCGTCCTCGAAGACCAGCTCGTCCGACACGATCGTGCTGCGCTCGGCCTCGGAGCTGCTCGCGACGGCCGAGCGCGAGTCGGCCGGCCGGCTGAAGATGCTGAACGAGGTCCATCGCGCGCTCGCGGCCTCGCTGTCGCTCGACGAGCTGCTCGAGGCGGTGCTCGACCGCACCTTCGTCCACCTCGGGCCCGAGGAGGCCGTGATCTACCTGCGCAAGCCGCACGGCGGCCTCGAGCGCGCCGCCAGCCGCCGGCTGCCGAGCGCGCGCGGCGACTTCTTCTTCTCGCGCAGCCTCGAGCACGAGGTGGCCGAGAAGGGCCAGGTCGCGCTGGTGCTCGACGCCCAGACCGACGAGCGCTTCGCCGCGGCCGAGAGCATCCTGAGCTCGGGCGTGCGCAGCCTGATCGCCGCGCCGCTCATCGACTCGGCCGGCAGCCACGGCATGATCGTGCTGAGCTCGCGCGTCCACGTGCGGCGCTTCTCGGAGCAGGACATGGAGCTGCTCGCCGCGCTCGGCTCGGTCGCGGCGCTGCGGCTTCGGAACCTGTCGCTCGCCGAGGAGGGCGCCCGCCGCCGCGAGCTCGAGAAGGAGATGGCGCTCGCGCGCCAGATCCAGCTCACGCTCCTGCCGGAGCAGCTGCCCGAGATCCCGGGCTACTCGCTGTTCGCCGCCAACGACGCCTCGCGCGCGGTCTCGGGCGACTTCTACGAGTTCCAGGGCCGCGACGAGGGCGACGAGCAGGTGATCGTGATCGCCGACGTCTCCGGCAAGGGGATGGCGGCCTCGCTGCTGGCGGCCTCGTTCGACGCGCTGCTGATGGGCCCGATCGAGGTCGGCCAACCGACCGACCAGATCTGCACGAAGGTCTCGCGCCGCCTGTTCAAGAAGTCCCCGCCCGAGCGCTACGTGACGGCCTTCATCGCGGCGCTCGACCCCGGCTCGGGCCGGCTGTCGTACACGAACGCCGGCCACAACCCGGGCCTGCTGTTCCGCGCCGACGGCAGCGTGCAGCGGCTGGAGGCGAACGGCATGCCGCTCGGGCTCTTCCCGCTCGTCGAGTACGAGCGCGTCGAGACGACGCTCGCCCGCGGCGAGCTGCTGCTGCTCTACACCGACGGCATCACCGAGGCGGCGAACCCGCGCGGCGAGGAGTTCGGGATCGACCGGCTGCAGAACGTCGTCGCGCGGTACACGCGCGAGCCGCTGGTCGCGGTCGCGGTGGCGATCGAGACGGCGGTCGAGGTCTTCGCCGACGGCACGCCCTTCGGCGACGACCGCACGATGGTGCTGCTCCGCCGAGAAGCCTGAGCCCGATGCTGCTGCCGTGCGGGCTGCTGCTTCTGCTGCAGGCCGCCCCCGCGCCGCCGCCGGCCCTGGCGAGCCGGCTCCACCAGCTCGTGGACGGCTTCAAGGGCCAGGTCTTCCTCTACGCGAAGAACCTCGACACCGGTGCTTCGATCGGGCTGCGCGAGGACGAGCGCGTGCGCACGGCCAGCACGATCAAGCTCGCGATGATGGTCGAAGCCTTCGACCGCGTCGAGCGAGGCGAGCTGCGCTGGGACCATCCGCTCACGCTCACGGCAGCCTCGCAGGTGGGAGGCTCGGGCATCCTGGGCGAGTTCGCGCCGGGGCTGCGGCTCACGCTGCAGGACGCGATGCACCTGATGATCGTGATCTCGGACAACACGGCCACCAACCTCGTGATCGACCACCTGACGGCCGACGCGGTCAACGCGCGCATGGACGCGCTCGGCCTCACGCAGACGCGGCTCTTGCGCAAGGTGATGGGCGGCGGCGACAGCAGGGCCGGCTCGGACCCGGCCCTGAAGCGCTTCGGCCTCGGCGTCTCGACGCCGCGCGAGATGGCGACGCTCGTCGAGAAGATCGAGCGCGGCCTTGTCGTCTCGAAGGAAGCCTCGGCCGAGATGATCAAGGTCCTGAAGCGCCAGCAGAGCCACCACGGCATCGGCCGCACGCTCACGGACGTCGAGATCGCCGACAAGACGGGCGCCCTCGACGCGCTCCGGAGCGACGTCGCGATCGTCTACTCGAAGCGCGGCCGCGTCGCGATGGCGATCACGATCGACGACATGCCCGAGGTCGTCTGGACCGTCGACAACCCGGGGCTGCTGCTGATGTCGAAGCTGTCGCTGCTGCTGCTGGACGGTCTCGGCCGCTAGACTAGAGAGGCCCTGGGATGAGTCGAAGCCGGAGCACGCTGGCGCTCGCCGTGCAATTCGTAGGAACGAGTCTCGGTGTCTCGGCCCAGACGCCATCCCCCACGCCCGCGCCCACACCATCGCCCGCGTCGGCTCCCGCGGAAGACAGCGCGCCGAAGCTGACGCCTTACGTAGCCGTCTACTTCAACGGCTTCCACAACAGCGGCGGCACCAACAACCAGGACGTCCCGCTGTGGGCGGCCGCCGGAACGGGCGACACGGGCGCGACCGCCCGCCAGTCGCGCTTCGGCCTGCGGGCCAGCCTCCCCGCGGTATTCGGAGCGAAGACGGCGGCCACGATCGAAGCCGACTTCTTCGGGGGATTTCCCGCGATCGGTACCGGCGAGAACTTCGGCCAGGTCCGCCTGCGGCTCGCGAACATGCGGCTCGACTGGACGAAGACGGCGCTCGTGATCGGTCAGGACTGGATGGTATTCGCGCCCGTCAATCCGTCGTCCCTCGCGTGCGCCGCCATTCCCCTCTTCGCGGCCGCAGGGAACCCGTGGGCGCGTCTGCCCCAGGTTCGCTTGGAACACCGATTCGGTGCGGGGCTGGTTCAGGCTGCGCTTCTCGCGCCCCAGAGCGGCGATTTCAACTCCGCCTTCCTGGCGCAGCCCAACTCGGGCTCGCTCTCCGAGGTCCCCTACGTGCAGGGCCGCCTCGCGTGGACCTCGAAGAACGCTTTCGGCTCCGGCAAGCCCGGCGCCGTGGGACTCTCGGGCCATTACGGCCAGTCCCAGGTGACGCCTACGGGCGGCGGCACGGCCAAGGACCTCGACTCGACGGGCGGGGCCGTCGACTGGAGCTGGCCGCTCGGGAAGCACGTGCTGCTGTCCGGCGAAGGCTTCCTGGGAGAGAACCTCGCCGGCTTTCAGGCCGGGGTCTTCCAAGGCTACAACCCGGACGAGGTGGCGGCGTCCGCCCCTGGCGGGACCCCCGAGTCGATCTCCACCAAAGGCGCGTGGGCCCAGCTCGCCGTGACGCCGGGCGCGTCGAAGCTGACGGTGCTGGTCGCCTACGGCATCGACGATCCCGACGACGCGGACCTGGTGAGCGCTACCAGCCGCAACTGGCGCACGCGTAACGAAGTCGTCGCCCTGGCTCTGCAATACCGGGCCTCGGCCCAGCTCTCGTTCGGCCTCGAATACCGCTTTCTGGAGACGCGTTTCCTGCAACCGGGCACGCAGAAGGACCGGCACCTGAACCTGGCGGCCGTGATGTCCTTCTAGAGCACCGCCGGATCCTCGGGCGAGCCCGACCACTTGAGCGACAGGTTCTCGCAGCCGTTCTCGGTCACCACGACGGCGTCCTCGTGGCGGATTCCGAGCTCGCCGGGGATGTAGATGCCCGGCTCGTCCGTGAAGGTCATTCCCGCGACGAGCTTCGTCGCGTTGCCGCGGACCATGTACGGCCACTCGTGGCCGTCGAGCCCGATGCCGTGGCCGAGCCGGTGCGTGAGGTACTTGTAGCCCGGCCCGAAGCCGGAGTCCTCGATCACCTTGCGCGCCGCGGCGTCGATCGCCTGGCACTCGACGCCCGGGCGGGCCGCGGCGAAGGCGGCCTGCTGCGCCTTGCGCACGCACGTCCCAGACCCTGCGCTGGCGCTCGCTCGGCGGCGCGCCGAAGACGGCCGTGCGCGTGATGTCGCTCGCGTAGCCGTGGACGCGGCCGCCGCCGTCGATCAGCACGACGTCGCCGGCGCGCAGCGTGCGCGGCTTCTCGGTGCCGTGCGGGAAGGCGGCGTCGGGGCCGAACAGCACGAGCGAGCCGCCGCGTGCGCCGAGCCGCCGGTGGGCCGCGGCGCTCCACGCCGCCGCCTCGCTCACGGTCAGGCCCTCGCGCAGCGACTCGAAGACCGCGCGGTGGGCCCGCAGCGTGACCTCGGCCGCGCGCCGCATCAGCGCGAGCTCGTGCGCGTCCTTCACCATTCGGCAGCCGGCCGACACCGGGATAGCGCTCGCGAAGCGCAGCGCCGGCGCCGGCCTGGGCGATCCCGTCCGAGAACGCGAACGGCATCGTCTCCTCGATCCCGACGCGGCCGGCCGCCGCCCAGGTCCTGAAGCGCTCGCGCCACGAGCGCGTGCGGCGACTCGTCCTCCTGCCAGGCGCGCACGTCGCCGCCGACCCGGATCTGCTCGAGCCCGCGGTCGCGTCTCGAAGCCGGGGACCACCCAGACCGGGTCGCCGCGCCGGCCGAGCACGAAGCCGAAGAAGCGCTCGGACAGCCCCCACTCGGCGCCGGTGAAGTAGCGCAGGCTCGAGCCCGGGCCGCACCACGATCGCGTCGAGGCCGCTCTCGGCCAGCAGCGCCTGCGCGCGCGCGAGGCGCGCCGCGCTGCTCGTCGACGCCGATCGGCATCGGCTCGGCGCCGAGCGGCTTGAGCGCGCGGATCGGCGCCGGCAGCTCCTCGCCCGCCTGTGCGAGGGCGTCCGGCGCGCCGCCGAGCGCGAGGGCGGAGGCGCCTCCCGAAAGCGACAGCACGAAGCGGCGCGACACGAACGCCGGCTGGCTCTTCATGGCGCCGGATCTTCTCACGCCTTCGAGCGCCGGGTCCGGCCGTGCTACCCTGCGCGGCACGGATGTCCCGCGCCGCGGCCCGCCGGACGATGGCCTTGCCGGCGGTCCTGGTGGCGGCGCTCGCCGCACCGGCCGCCGCGCGCGCCGCGTCCTATCCTCCCGAGTACCGCTTCCGCACCATCAACAGCGAGCGCGTGTCGGTCCACTTCCATCAGGGCTTCGAGCCGATGGCGCGCACGGCCGCCGCCATCGCGAGCGAGATCCTGGCGCACCACGAGGCGCGCTACGGCTCGAAGGTCGGCCGCGTCCAGCTCGTGATCGTCGACTCGGACGACCTGCCGAACGGGTTCGCGACGCCGCTGCCCTACCCGCTGGTGACGATCCGCGCCGTGGCGCCGGACGGCAGCGACAGCTTCGGCAACCACGAGGGCTGGCTGCGGCTGGTGCTGAGCCACGAGCTCGCCCACACGGTGCACCTCGAGGAGGCGCGCGGCGTGTGGCGCGCCGGGCGCACGCTGCTCGGCCGCGCGCCGTTCCTGTTCCCGAACAGCTTCGCGATGTCGTGGATGATCGAGGGCCTCGCGACGTACGAGGAGACCGAGCTCACGGCCTTCGGCCGCGGCCGCAACGCCGACTCGCGGATGGTGCTGCGGATGGCGACGGTCGACGGGCGCTTCCCGAAGGAGGACCAGGCCGATCTACGCGCTCGACGCCTGGCCGGGCGGACAGGCCCCGTACCTCTTCGGCGAGGCCTTCCTGCGCCGGCTGAGCACGCTCTCCGGCGCGGAGACGCTGCCGCGGCTGGCTCGCCAGCATGCCGTCCAGTTCCCGCCCTGGCTCGACGGGCGGACGCTCGACAAGGTGACGGGCGCCGGGCTGCACGCGCAGTGGCAGACGTGGGCCGACGCGGCCTCGGCCCGCTTCGAAGGCGAGGCCCAGGCGCGCAGAGGCGCGGGCCTGACGCAGGCGCGCGCCCTCACGACGCGGGGGATCCGTCAGGGCTCGCCCCGCTTCAGCCCCGACGGGCGGCAAGTCGCCTACGCGAGCCAGACGCTCACGCGCTACCCCGAGATCCGGCTGGTGGGGGTGGACGGCACGGAGGACCGGCAGCTCGCGCTCCGGAACGGAGGCTCGGGGCTCGCGTGGACTCCCGACGGCCGGGAGCTGGTCTACGGCGAGCTGCAGGTGCACAAGACCTTCGCCGTCTACGGCGACCTGAGCGTCGTCGACGGTTGCGAACGGGCGCCGTGCGGCGGCTCACGCGCGGCGCGCGGGCCTACGACCCCGACGTCGCTCCCGACGGCCAGAGCGTGGTGTTCGCGCGGAAGCTCGGCGACCGCTCCGAGCTCGTCATGATCGGCATCGACGGCCAGGGCGAGCGGACGCTCACCCGAGTCGGTTGCGGGCGTCGAGTGGAGCGGGCCGCGCTTCGACCCGAGCGGGCACTGCGATCGTGGCGGCGCGCCTGCTGCCGGGCGGCTGGCTCGACATCGTGCTCGTCGACCCCGCGAGCGGCGCCGTCCGAGCAGCTGACCCACGACCGCGCGAAGGACGTCGAGCCGAGCTGGACGCCGGACGGCGAGGCCGTCGTGTTCTGCTCGGATCGCGACGGCATCTCGAACCTCTACGCGCTGCGGATCGCCGACCGCTCGCTCTTGCGCGTGACGAACGTGCTCGGCGGCGCGTTCCAGCCCTCGGTCAGCCCCGACGGACGCACCGTCGCCTATGCCGACTACTCGTCGCTCGGGTTCGACGTGCGCGTGGCACCGCTCGAGCCGTCGCCCGCGCCGGCTGCGAGCGCCTTCGTCGACGAGCTGAAGGCGCCGCGGCCGGATCCTGTGCCCGAGGCTTCGCCGTCTTCGCCCTATCGGCCCTGGTCGATGCTGGTGCCGCGCTTCTGGTCGCCGTGGATCGAGCTCGGCGACAGCGAGGACCGCTTCGGGCTCGCGACGGGCGGCTCGGACGCCCTCTTCCGGCACGTCTGGGCCGCGCGGCTGACCTACGGCACCGGCACCGACCGCCTCAACTTCAACGGGTTCTACCTGTACGACCGCTTCCGGCCCACGCTCGTCGTGAGCGGGCAGAACACCACGGCCGTCTCCGAGAGAGGCGACCTGCGGACGCTCCAGCTCAACCTCCAGGCGTCGATGCCGCTGCGGCGGACGGTGCGCTCGATCCACAGCCTCTCGCTCGCCTACAGGCGCGAGCGCGAGGAGGTGCTGGGCAGCAGCGCGCCCGAGGACCGCGCCGAGCTCGGCGGGCTGCAGGCGAGCTGGATCTGGTCGAGCGCGCGTGCCTATCCGATGTCGATCTCGCCCTCCGAGGGCTCGCGGCTGCGCGTGAGCTGGCTGCACGAGGCGGAAGGGCTCGGCAGCGACGTGACGCTCGACAAGCTCACGGCGGACGCGCGGCTCTACCAGCGCATCTTCGGCGCGCGCGACGTGCTGGCGCTGCGGCTGGGCGGGGGGACGACCTGGGGCGAGCCGGGCTTCCAGCGCTCCTTCGCCGTCGGCGGCTACCCGGACGCGAGCCTCTTCGACATCGTGCGCACGAACGAGGCGCTCCTGCGCGGCTACCCCGACAACGCCTTCACGGGGCGACGCTACGCCGCCTTCAACGCCGAGTACCGCTTCCCTCTGTTCTCGCCGCAGCGCGGCTACCGCACGGTGCCGTTCTTCCTGCGCCATCTGCGAGGCAGCGTCTTCTTCGATGCGGCGAACGCCTGGTCGAGCTCGTTCGAGGCGTCCGATCTCAAGACGGCGCTCGGGGCGTCGCTCGGGCTCGACTCGGCGATCGGCTATGCGCTGCCGCTGCGGGCCGAGGTGTCGGTCGCGCACGGCTTCCAGGAGCGCGGCGACACGCTCTACTACCTCCGGTTCGGACTGGCGTTTTAGCCCAGATTCTTCTCGTACCAGGCGAGCGATTCGTCGAGGCCGCGGTCGATCAGGTGGGTGGGCTCGTAGCCGAGGAGCCGCCGGGCCTTGCCGATGTCGGCGAGCGAGTGCATGACGTCTCCCGCCCGGAACGGCCCTTGCTCCGGAGCGAGGCCGGCGAGCCCCGGGTGGCGCACCGCCAGCCGTGCGCGCAGCAGCTCGAAGAGCTCGGCGAGTGTCGTGCGCTTGCCGGCGGCGACGTTGTAGGCCTGGTTGAGGGCGTCCTTCGACTCGACGGTCGCGGCGAGCAGGTTGGCCTGGACGACGTTCGCGACGTAGCAGAAGTCGCGGCTGATCTCGCCGGTGCCGTTGATGCTCACCGTGCCGCCCCGGATCATCGCCGCGACCCACTTCGGGATCACGGCCGCGTAGGCTCCCTCCGGGTCCTGGCGCGGGCCGAAGACGTTGAAGTAGCGCAGCCCGACGGTGCCCATCCCGTGGAGCGCGCCGTAGACGTTCGCGTAGAGCTCGTCGCCGAGCTTGGTCACGGCGTAGGGCGAGAGCGGCTGGCCGATCTCCGCCTCGACCTTCGGCAGCGTGGGGCTGTCGCCGTAGACCGAGCTGCTCGAGGCGTAGACGAAGCGCCGGATGCCGGCCCGCCGCGCCGTCTCCAGCAGCATCAGGTGCCCCGTGAGGTTGGCCGCGTTCGTCTCGAGCGGCTCCTCGATCGAGCGGGGGACCGACCCGAGCGCGGCCTGGTGCAGCACGACATCGACGCCGCGCGTCGCCTCGGCACAGTCCTCGCGCGAGGCCACGCTGCCTTCCACGAAGCGGAAGCGCCCGAAGCGTTCCGGCCCCACCGCGGCTCGGACCTCGTCGAGGTTCCCCTTCTTGCCGGTCGCGAAGTTGTCGAGGCCGGTCACCGGCTGGTCGAGCTCGAGCAGCGCCTCGAGCAGCGAGGAGCCGATGAAGCCCGCGACCCCGGTGACCAGCCAGTGCCGGGGCCTGGCGCGAAGCTCGTCCCGGAGCTGGTCGTAGCGGCTCGTGGTGGCCATGGCTTTGGGAGGGAAAGGCTAACCGACCCTCGGGCTTTCACCAAGCCGGCGTCCATCGACCTGTGGCAAGCTCAGGGAACGCATGCCACGAGGTCGATCGTCGCGGACGAGGCTCCGCTACTACCTCGAAGCGCCGCTGCGGCGGCCGCGGCTGGTGCTGGCGCCCGCGCTGCTGCTGGCGGGGGCCGCGGCGCTGCTCGCGCTGACGCTGCCCGAGCACTACCGCAGCTCGGCCCTCGTCGCGGCGCTCTGGGACGACGCGGACGAGACGCTGCTGCGCCAGCCCGAGGTGGCGAAGCGGCGCAGCCAGCTCGTGCGCCAACGGCTGACGGAGCGCGTGCTCGTCGAGCAGGTGCTGCGCGAGACGCGGCCCTACACGCGCGCGAGCGGCGCCCTGCCGCCGTCCGAGGAGCAGATGCAGCGGCTGCTCGCCGACCTGCGCGTGCGCCCGCTGACCCCGAGCTCGTACGTGGTCGAGTACGTGCACCGCGACGCGCAGAAAGCCGCGCTCGTTCCGAACCGGCTGGTGGCGGCCCTCGAGGCGCAGGCCCCCGAAGCGGCGACGCCGGCCGACGCGGCGGCGCGCGGGCCGGGGGTACGCTTCAAGCTCCTCGGCGCCGCGGCGATCCCGCCCGCGCCCGAGGCTCCGAACCCGCTCGTCTTCGGGCTCGTGGGGGCGCTCCTCGGCCTGACGCTCGGGCTCGTCGCCGCGCTCGTCGCCGAGCATCGCGACGCCTCGGTGAAGGGCCCGGAGGACCTGGAGCGGATCCTGCCCGTGCCCCTGCTCGCCACGCTGCCCGAGCTGCGCGTGCGCGATCCGAAGGACTGAGGCTCAGAGCTCCCGGCAGGCCGCCGCGCGCGGGATGTCGACGTAGTCGCCCTTCCAGCCGCGGTCGCGGATCAGGCGGATCATGCGGACGAGCTCGTCCACCTCGCGCTCGTCGTTGAAGATGCCGAAGCTCGGGCGCACGGCCCCCGGCAGGTCGACCTCCTCGCCCGCGACGAGCTTCTGGCGCAGCTCGGTGGTGTCGGTGAGCCCGAGCAGCCGGTGCAGGTACGGGTGGGCGCAGAAGCAGCCGTTGCGCACCGCGATCGCGGCCTCGCGGTTGAGGATGCTGGCGGCGAGCTCGTGCGGGACGCCCTCGATCGTGAGCGAGAGCGCGCCGATCCGCTTCTCCGGCGCCGGGTGCCCGAGCAGGCGCACGCCGTCGAGCTTGCCGAGCCCGTCCATCGCCTGCGCGACGAGCGCGCGCTCGTGCGCGCGCACCTCCTCCATGCCCGCCTCTTCGAGGAAGCGCAGCGCCGCCGCGAGCGCCACGGCGCCCGCGATGTTGGGGGTGCCCCCCTCGTGCCGGTCGGGCGACTTCTTGTAGTAGGCCTCGTCCTCGGTCACGTAGACGACGGTGCCGCCCGCGGGGATGTAGGGAGGCGCCGCGTCGAAGAGCTCGACCGGCCCGAACAGGAACGACGACCCGAAAGGCGCGTAGGCCTTGTGGCCCGCTCCCGCGAAGAAGTCGAGGTGGCCGGGATCGGAGTCGGGCAGCACGTCGACGGGCGCGTGCGCCAGGATCTGCGCGCCGTCGATCAGGATGTGCGCTCCGTGCGCGTGCGCCAGGCGGGCGATCCGGTGGATGTCGGGCAGGTAGCCCGTGACGTTGGAGGCGCCGGTGACCGCCACCAGCTTCACGGGGTGCTGGCGCAGCTTCGCCTCGAGGTCGTCGTAGTCGAGGGTGCCGTCCTCCTTCACGCCGAAGTGCACCACCTTGCCCCGCGAGCGGTGCGGCAGGTCGTTCGAGTGGTGCTCCATCAGCGAGACGAGCGTCACGCCCTCGCGGTGCGCCATCACGTGGGCCGCGAGATCGAGAGCCTGGGTGGTGTTGCCGCACAGGATCACGGTGTTGCCGGCGCTCCGGCCCTTGATGAAGCGGAAGATGTCCTGGGTGACGTGCTCGAAGCTCTCGGTCGCCTTCTCCGACAGGGTGTGGCGGCCGCGGTGCACGTTGGCGTACGAGCACTCGAGGAAGTCCTTGTACGTCTCGAGCACCGGCGTCGGGGGGTGCGTGCTCGCGCCGTGGTCCATGTAGATGAGCGGCTTCGGCTCGGCGTGGCCGAGAACCTCGAACTTCTGCCGCGTGATCGGAAACTGCTCGCGGACCTTGCGCAAGTCGAGCATCAGGCTCTCTCCCGACCGTTCAGCATATACCGCACGGCCACCCAGGGGGGCATGGGGGGACGGAGTCCCCCATCTCAAGGAAGGAGGCAGCAAGCCCCGGCCGCCCGATCCCCTACGAAGATGGTTCGTTGAAGAGTCACGGAGCCGGCAGTGCCGCCCGCCGTTCCCCCGAGTGCTAGTAAATCGGGCGCCATGTCGTGAACAGCGCGCTCAGCAGAGAAAGCAGCAGGGCGCCGCTGACGAGCAGGAACTCGTGCAGGCGGCGTGACGTGACGACGTTGCCGAGCAGCACGAACAGCGGGAACAGCGTCGCCGCGTAGCGGCCGATGCCTTCGAGCGCGTTGCCGCTGAGCGGCACGTAGAGGCTCACCGCGACGTAGGCGCCGAGCGCCCAGCCGAGCCGCGTGAAGACGCTCGGCGTGAGCGCGACGAACACGATCGCGAGCATGCCGTGCAGGAAGTAGTAGGCGGCGAGCGGGTCCGAGAAGAAGTAGCCGTAGAGCCCGTAGCGCTCGATGCCGTCGAGGAGCCGCATCAGCTCGACCCAGGGGCGATGGCCGACGCTGTAGCCCCACTGCGCCTGCGCGTGCAGCCAGCCGAGCGGGTCGCCCGAGAGCCGCTGGCAAAAGCGCAGAACGCGAGGAGCGCGAGCGGCACGGGCGAGAGCACGGCCAGGCGCCTCGCCAGCTCGGCCGCTCGCGGCCGGTCGGCGAGCGCGAGCAGGAAGAGCGGCACGCCGATCAGGATGCCGTTCGGCCGCGCGAGGACGGCGAGCGCGCCGAAGAGGCCGGCGAGCGCCCAGCGCGATGCGAACGCGCTCGCGACCGCCGAGACGCTCGCGAGCAGGAAGAGCGACTCCGCATAGACCTGCGTGAAGAAGTAGGCGAAGGGAAAGACCGCCACGTAGAGCACGGTGCGGCGGGCGGCCTCGCGTCCGCCGAAGCGCGTCTCGACGAGGCGGTGGAGCACCGTGAGCCCGGCGAGCAGGCAGCCGTACGCGATCACGATGCCGCAGATCCAGAGCGCGCGGTCGCCGCCACCGAACGGCCAGGCGAGCGCGCGCATCAGCATCGGGTAGAGCGGAAAGAAGGCGAGGCTGCTCTGGCCGCTCGCGCTCCAGTAGTAGCCGCGCTGGGCGATGTCGAAGTACCAGCCCGAGTCCCAGGCGGCGAAGGTCTCCGCGAAACGCAGCGAGTCGAACGGCATCGGGAACGGGCGCGGCCGCGCGGGACCGAAGAGCAGGTTGGCCAGGAACGCGGTGCCCTTGGTCAGAACGTGGACGCTCAGGACGGCGACCAGTGCGTCGAAGGCGGAGGGCAACCAGGGCGATAGCACTTCCAGCCGCGAGCGTGCGGCGGACACGCGCGCGGCGCCCTGCTGCAGCAGACGGGACAGCCACGAGGCGCCGCGGGATCGCGGCGCGGAGCGCGCCCAGCACCAGCAGCACCAGGAACGGCTTCGAGAACCGGCGCGCGCTCAGGAAGCCGAGGTCGAAGCCCCCGGCGGCGAGGTAGACGAGGACGAGCGCGGCGAACGCGGCGAGAAGGGCGTCGAGCGTCGCGAGGAGCCGCGCGGCCACGTGGCGATGAGACTAGGCGAGTCGGGCCCCGGCATCAAGCGCCGGAGCCCGGGTGGCCGGCTGCCGGAGAGCTTACTTGAGCGCGGCGAGCGCCGCGTCGTAGTTCGGGTCCTGCGCGATCTCGGGGACGAGCTCGGTGTAGACGACCTTGTCGTTCTTGTCGAGCACGACGACCGCTCGGGCCGCGAGCCCGATCAGCTTCCCGCTCGTGATCAGGACGCCGTAGTCCTTGAGGAACTTCTGGCCGCGGTAGGTCGAGAGCGGGACCACGTTCGCGAGCCCCTCGGCCGTGCAGAAGCGAGAGGCGGCGAACGGCAGGTCCCCGGAGATCACGAGCACGACCGTGTCGGGCAGCGTGCCCGCCGTCTCGTTGAACTTGCGCGCCGAGGCCGCGCAGATCCCGGTGTCGAGGCTGACGACGATGTCGAGCACCTTGCGCTTGCCGGCGAAGTCCTTGAGCTGCACCTCGCTCAGGTCCTTGCCCACGAGCGTGAACGGCGGTGCTGTCTGGCCGACCGAGGGGAAGCTGCCCGCGAGGTCGATCGGGTTGCCCTTGTGCGTGACTTTGGCCATGAAGCCTCAAGCATAGCCGAAGCGGCGTCGGAGTAAGATCGCGACCGCGTGCCGCGTCGAGCCCACGAGGAGCCCCCGATGACTCTCTGCTTCCGCCGCAACGCCGCGTACCTGGCCATCGCGTTCGCCGCGTTCGCCTCCGCCGCGAGCGCCCAGCCGAAGGCGGCCACCCTGACGCCGGACCACCTGAAGGGTTTCGAGTTCCGGAACATCGGCCCCGCGATCATGGGCGGCCGCATCGACGACTTCGCGGTCGTCGAGTCGAACCCGTCCATCTTCTACGCCGGGACCGCCTCGGGCGGAATCCTCAAGACCACGAACGGCGGCACGACGTTCGAGCCGGTCTTCGACGACCAGCTGGTGTCGTCGATCGGCGACCTCGCGATCGCACCCTCGGACCCGCAGATCGTCTACGCGGGAACCGGCGAGCCGAACAACCGCCAGTCCTCCTCCTGGGGCAACGGCGTCTACAAGACGCTCGACGGCGGCAAGAGCTGGCAGCACCTCGGGCTCGCGGAGACGCACCACATCGGCCGCATGGTGGTGCACCCGCGGAATCCCGACGTCGTCTATGTCGCGGCGCTCGGAAGGCTCTGGGGGCCGAGCAAGGACCGCGGGCTCTACAAGACGACGGACGGCGGGCGCACGTGGGTGAACACGAAGTTCGTCGACGAGGACACCGGCTTCGTGGACGTTGCGATCGACCCGCAGAGCCCCGACACGCTCTACGCGGCGTCCTACCAGCGGCGCCGCACGCCGTTCGGCTTCAACGGCGGCGGCCCCGGCAGCGCCCTCTGGAAGACCATCGACGGCGGGGCGAGCTGGACGAAGCTCACGAAGGGCCTGCCCGAGGGCGAGATCGGCCGCGTCGCCGTCGCGGTCTACGCACGCGAGCCCGACATCGTCTACGCGCTCGTCGAGCACGCGAAGGAGGGTGGCGTCTACCGCTCGGAAGACCGCGGTGAGAGCTGGAGCAAGATGTCCTCGACCAACCCACGGCCGTCGTACTACAGCAAGATCCGGATCGATCCCCAGAGCGACCGCCGCATCTGGGTGCTGGGCGCGTCGATGTACACCTCGGAGGACGGCGGCAAGACCTTCAAGACCGACGTCGTCGACAAGATCCACGGCGACTTCCACGCGCTCTGGATCGATCCCGCGAGCTCCGACCACATGCTGCTCGGCAGCGACGGCGGAATCCACCTGAGCTACGACCGCGGCAGGAGCTGGGACTTCGTGAACACGATTCCGCTCGCGCAGTTCTACGAGGTGGCGCTCGACAACCAGCGCCCGTACCACGTCTACGGCGGGCTCCAGGACAACGGCAGCTGGGAGGCGCCGTCGCGCACGTTCTTCCGCCAGGGGATCTCGAACGACGAGTGGCTGCGGGTCGGCGGCGGCGATGGCTTCTACTGCGTGCCCGACCCCACCGATCCCGACGTCGTCTACATCGAGAGCCAGGACGGCAACGTGTCGCGGCTGCACCGCGCGAGCGGCCAGCGTCGCATCATCCGGCCCGAGCCGCCCGCGGGAGAGAAGTACCGCTTCAACTGGAACTCGCCGATCCTGGTCTCGCCGCACGATCCGAAGACGATCTACTACGGCGGCAACCGCGTCTTCGGCTCGAAGAATCGCGGCGACGATTGGACGCTGGTCTCGTCCGACCTCACCTCGAGCGACAACGTCAAGCGCGACGCGACGCCGATCTTCGGCAAGACCGCGAAGGAGCTCTTGTCGCGCAACGACGGCGTCGTGCACTTCGGCACCATCACGACGCTCAGCGAGTCGCCGCTGCGCGCCGGCGTGCTCTGGGCCGGCACCGACGACGGCAACCTGCACGTCTCGCGCGACTCGGGGGCGACCTGGACCAGTGTCGCCGCGAAGGTGCCTGGTGTTCCGAAGGGCACCTACGTGAGCCGCGTCGAGGCGAGCCGCACGGGCGAGGGCGCCGCCTACGTGGCGTTCGACGGCCACCGCGCGAACGACTTCGGCGTCTACCTGTTCTACAGCGCGGACTACGGACAGACCTGGAAGAGCGTCTCCTCCAACATTCCGGCCGGCGGCACGCTGAGCGTGATCCGCGAGCACCCGAAGAACGCGGACGTGCTCTTCGTCGGCAGCGAGCGCGCGCTCTTCGCGAGCTGGGACAAGGGGGCCTCGTGGACGGCGCTGCGCGGCAAGAACCTGCCGACGGTGCCGGTCGACGACATCCAGATCCACGCGCGCGAGGGCGATCTCGTGCTCGCGACCCACGGCCGCGGCGTATGGATCCTCGACGACGCGGACCCGCTCGTGGCGCTTCCGAAGGCGGCGGGCGAGGCGCTCCACGTCTTCCCGATCCGCGCAGCGGCCCAGTGGCGGCTCTACGACCACAAGGCCAACACCGGCCACAAGCAGTTCCTGGCGCCCAACCCGCCCGAGGGCGCGCTCGTCACCTACTGGCTCGGCGCCAAGCCGGGCGAGAAGGACGAGGTGAAGATCACGGTGACGGACGCTACGGGCGCGGTCGTGCGAGAGATCAAGGGCCCGAAGCCCTCGGTGGGGATCAACCGCGCGAGCTGGGACCTGCGGCGCGAGCCGCCGGTCAAGCCCGAGGAAGGCGCCGAGCGCTCGTTCCAGGGCCCGCCGCGCGGGCCGCTCGTGCTGCCGGGCACCTACACCGTCAAGGTCGCCGCGGCCGGCAAGGAGGCGACGCAGAGCGTCGTCGTCGAGGACGATCCGCGCATCGCGGTCGGCGACGCCGAGCGGCGGGAGTGGTACGAGGCGCAGCTGCGCGCCGGCCGGGCCTGGACCAAGGCCGACGCGGCGGACAAGGCGATCAAGTCGATCCGCAAGCAGCTCGAGGAGCTGAAGGCCGCGATGGAGAAGAAGGCGCGGGACGCCCGAGGCCGTCGCCAAGGGGATCAAGGACGCTGCTCGACAAGACGGCGCCGCTCGCCTCCCGGCTGAGCCTCGAAACCCCGACCGGCTTCGCGGGCGCGCCGCTCGCGAGCGATCCCGACCCGCTGCTCCCGCGCGCGCGCTCGCTGAGCTTCGGCCTCGGCGCCTTCGAGGGCGCGCCGACGGCGCAGCAGAAGCGGGTGATCGAGCAGACCGAGCGCAACCTGGACGAGGTCGCCGCGGCGATCAAGGCCGTTCAGCAGACCGACGTTCCGGCTCTCAACAAGCTGATCTACGAGAGCGGCATCGGCAAGCTCGACCCGGGCGCGCCGATCCCCTGAGCGGACGAGGCCGCGAACAGCAGGCTCTTGCAGGTGAGCGCGGCCTCCGCCTTCAGGAACTCGGAGATGTCGAGCGTGCGCACGGCGTAGCCGAGCGCAGCGATGCGCTCGAGCGTGCGCGTGAAGCCCGTGTGCACGACCACGTGGCGCCCCACGCGCAGCACGTTCGCGGCCCCGGGCTCGCCGGGGTCGACGTCCACGAGCTCGAGGCCTCGGAACGGCGCAGGGTCGAGCCAGCTGCGGTTCACGAGCAGGCGCTCGTCGTCGAGCGCCGTGACCGCGCTCTTCAGGTGGAGGCAGCCGGTGACGGCGACGGGCATCACGCGGTAGCCGTGCGGCTCGGCCACGTCCGTGAGCCGTGCGATGCCCTCCGCGTTCGTGCGCGAGGAGCGGCCGACGAACAGCCGGCGGCCCACGCGCAGCACGTCGCCGCCCTCGAGCGTCGCCGGCTCCGGCGTGGCGAGCGTCGGGCGATAGCGCGCCAGCGCCGACGCGACCGCCGCGATCTCGCCGCGGCGCGACGCGGCGCCCGGCCGCGTCACCAGCGCGAGCTCGTCGAGCACCACGGCGACGTCCTCGACGAAGCAGCAGTCCGGATACGAGGGATCGGCCGGAAGCTCGACGACCTCGAGCCCGAGCCCGCGCAAGAGCTCGGCGTAGGCCGCGTGCTGCGCGATCGCGCGCCCGAGGTCGATCGGCTCGCGCGCGCGGAAGGTGAGCTCGCAGCTCGCGAGCGTGGGCGGGACGCCCCGCATCAACGCGATGCCGGCCGTCCCGCCGGGCGAGGCCACTGAGCCTCGCTATTCTAGCGCTCGGCCTTCTTGAGCTCGATCCCGCCGTTGACGGTGTTCATCTCGAGCAGGCGCCCGCCCGCGCCGACCGTGCCGTTCAGCTTGCGCTTGCCGAACTTGCCCGTCACCGTGATCGGGAAGTCGGTCGAGATGTCGCCGTTCACGGTCGCGGCCTGCACGTCGGCGTTGAGGCCGTCCGGCAGCGTCGACGTCGATCCCGCCGTTGACGGTCGCGAGCTTGAGCGTGCCGGTCCAGTCCGCGCGCCCCAGGCGCGCGGTGATGCCGCCGTTCACGGTCTGGGCGCGCGCGGTGCCGGTCGAGTCGAGGTCGACGCCGCCGTTCACCGTCTCGGCCTCGGCGTCCGCCTGGAGCCCGCGTGCGTCGATCCCGCCGTTGACGGTGCGGCCCACGAAGCGCACGCCGCGCCGGGACGCTCAGCTTGAACTCGACGTTGACGTCGTTGTCGCGCACGTTCATGCGGCCGGCCTTGCCGGGCGCGCACTCGTTGGCCTTGCCGTCGGTCGAGGGGTAGACGGCGCAGATCGTCACGCCGTCCGCGTGCTCGACCACGTCGATCTTGACGGCGTGCGGGTCGCTGCGGCGGCCCTTCTTGACCGCCACCAGCTCGACCTCGCCGCCGCTCGTCCCGCTCGCGGTGATGCCGCCGTTGACGCCCTTGATCTCGATC
Organism: uncultured Acidobacteriota bacterium; assembly: GCA_963744315.1. Taxonomy (GTDB): domain Bacteria; phylum Acidobacteriota; class Vicinamibacteria; order Fen-336; family Fen-336; genus DATBSL01. The sequence continues at coordinate 124,579 of CAVUTB010000002.1, read as the reverse complement.
GCCTGCCCCGCCGCCAGCTTGCCGTTCCAGCGGAACTCCTCCGAGTCCGCCGCGCAGAGCGCCGGGGCCGCCACCACGATTGCCGCCAGGATCGCCAGTCGCTTCATCGCTCTTCTCCCTCGTGAACTTCTGACCTGCGGCCGCCTTACGGCCGCTTGCGGATCTCGATCGCGCCCGACAGCGTCTCGACCGTGACGCGCGCGCCGCCCGAGCCCGTCGTGAAGTTGAGCTCGGTCTGCGGCGTCCACTTGCCGGGCTTGCTGGCCTCGGGCCCGAGCTCGTTCGTGATCTGCGCCGCTGAAGCTCGACACCGCGAACTCGGCGCCGATCGCCGGCCGGCAGCACCAGCTGCACCGCGCCGCTCACCGTCTCGATCGACAGCGTCGCGCGCGGCGAGAGCGCCGCTTCGAAGCGCACCGTGCCCGCCACCGACTCGATCTCGGCGCGCTGCCAGGAGCCGCCGAGCACGTGCAGCTTGCCGTGCACGGTGGAGGCCTCGAGCTCGCCCGAGGCGTCGTGCAGCACCACGCTGCCGTTCACCGACTCGGCCTTGACGCGGCCGTGCGCCTTCGTGACGTCGACGTCGCCGTTGACGCTCTGCAGCTCGACGTTCTTGGCGGCCCCCGACTGAGTGATCGAGCCGTTCACGGTCTCGGCCTTCACCGAGCCGGTGACGCCCACCGCGCTGATCGTGGCCTGGAAGCCCTCGATCTCGACCGAGCTGCCCGCGGGCACGTAGACCTCGAGGTCGCTCTTGACGCCCATCGGGTTGCGATCGGACTCGATCTCGATGTGGGTGCTCTTGCCGGTGCCCTCGAAGCTCAGCTCGCCGCCCGCGCCGACGGTGCCCTTCACCTGCACCTCGGCCCTGTCCCATCCCGTGACCTTGATCGTGCCGGCCATGTTCTCGATGCTGACGGTGCCGTCGGGCGCCGCCGGCCGCTTCTGGTCGACCGTGGTCTGGGCCGAGGCCCAGCCGGGGACCGCGAGCACCGTGGCGAGGACGAGCGCTGCGCGCCTCATGATCTTTTCTCCTGTTCCTTCCTCAAAGCGCCGTCGAGAGGCGGACCACGCGACGGAGCACGTCGACCTTCTTGCGATGGGTGGCGACCAGCATGCGGTTGAGCTCGGGGCTCTTCGGGTCCTTCACGAGCGCCTCGCGGACCTCGGCGAGGGCGCGATCGATCACCTGCAGGTTCGACTCGACCCGCGCCAGGTCCTCGGCCGGCAGCACGCCGCGGTGGCGCTGCAGCGCCTCGAGCAGCGCCTTGGCCGCCTCCTCGTACTCGCGCTCGGCCTGCGCCAGCACCGGGTCGGAGGCGGATCCGCCGGCCACGAACGTCGTCGCGGACGGGCTCGCGGCCGGCATCGTCACCGTGCGCACCCTCTCGGGCGCGAGCCGCATGAAGAGAAGCGCCGCGACGCCCAGCACGACCACGGCGGCCGCGGCGAGCGCGAGCGGCTGGAAGCCGCGCGCGCCCCAGCCGAGCCAGGAGGACCAGCCGCCAGAGGTCCGCCCGGCGATCCCCGGCCAGAGATCGCGCGAAGGCGCCAGCGAGCGCGGCAGCGCCGCGGCGTGAGCGAGCAGCTGGCGCAGCTCGCGCTCGCGCTCGCGGCACGCGGCGCAGCCCGCGAGGTGCGACTCGACCTCGCGCGCGGCGTCGCCCGTGAGCGCGCCGTCGAGCCAGTCGTCGAGCCGAAGGTCGAGCTCTTGGCAGGTCATGACGCGAGTGCCTCCCTGAGCAGCCGGCGGGCGCGGTGCAGCTGCGCCTTCGAGGTTCCGGGCGCCAGGCCCAGCAGCTGTGCGATCTCCTCGTGCGTCCGGCCCTCCACGTCGTGGAGCACGAACACGGCGCGCGCGCCCGGGGGCAGCGCCGCCATCGCTTTCTCGAGATCGAAGCCGGCCTCCGGCGCGGGGCTGCGCGGGGCCCGCTCCAGGCTCGCCGGGTCCTCGGTCGCGACGATCCGCGCGTCGCGCCGGCGGCGCGAGCGCCGCTCGGAGAGCGCGACGTTCACCGTCAGCGGGTAGAGCCAGGACGAGAAGGCGCTCTCGCCGCGGAAGCTCGAGAGCTTGCGCCAGGCGCGCACGAAGACCTCCTGCGTCAGCTCCTCGGCCAGCGCGGGATCGGACGACAACCTGAAACACAAGCCGAACACCTTTCGCTCGTTCTCGCGGTAGAGGCGCTCGAAGGCGACGAGATCGCCGGCTTGCGCCTGTCGGACGAGCCGCAGCTCCGTGGCGCGTCTGTCCTCGTCCTCGCGCATCGCGATTCGTGTGTCTCCGATGACCACTCCGACGAGCCCCTCCATCTCACGACTCTCCGAACCTTGAGATGCCGGTGGGGGGCGCACCGTTTGCAGGTCGGCGTGCGCCACAACCTTAGACGATTCCACGGGTTCGGAGTAAGGCGCCGGAGCCGTCCGGAGCATAATCCGGCATGCTCCAGGACCTTGTGGGGTGCTATTTGTCTAGCAGTCGGCGCGTTCGCCTTCGGAGACCACGCCTCGGCCTCATTTCTTTTCTGGTGCTGCTCGGCTCCTGGGGCAACGCCGAGGCGGCCTCGCCGCTGCGCGAGCGGGTCCTGGGCTTCGTGCGCGAGCGGGAGACGGCGCTGCTCCAGGAGTACATAGCCCTTCTCTCGCTGCCGAACCTCGCCTCGGACGACGCCGGCATCCGCAAGAACGCCGCCGCCATCGCCCGCATGCTGGAAGCGCGCGGCGTCGCGACGCGGCTCCTCGACGGCGAGGGCGGCCCTCCGGTCGTCTACGGCGAGCTCTCGGTGGGCGCGCCGAAGACCGTCGTCATCTACGCGCACTACGACGGCCAGCCGGTCGAGCCCGAGCGCTGGGCGAGCCCGCCCTGGACTCCCGTGCTGCGCGACGGGCCGCTCGAGCCCGGAGCGCGCACGCTCGACCTCGCGGCGCTCAAAGGCCCGCTCGATCCGGAGTGGCGGATCTTCGCGCGCTCCGCCTCCGACGACAAGGCGCCGATCCTCGCGATCTCCTGCGGCGCTCGACGCGCTCAAGGCGCTCGGCGCGAAGCCGTCCGTCAACCTCAAGCTGTTCTTCGAGGGCGAGGAGGAGGCCGGGTCGCCGCACATCGCCGCGGTGCTGGCGAAGAACCGCGAGCTGCTGCGCGCCGACGCCTGGCTGCTCTGCGACGGGCCGGTGCACCAGAGCCGGCGTCCCCAGGTCGTGTTCGGCGCGCGCGGCGTGACCGACGTCGAGATCACGCTCTACGGACCCGCGCGCGCGATCCACAGCGGTCACTACGGCAACTGGGCCCCGAACCCGGCGCTGGCCTCGCGCAGCTCGTCGCCGGCCTGCGCGACGCGGACGGCCGCATCACGATCGCCGGCTTCTACGACGACGTGCGGCCGATCACGCCGGCCGAGCGCACGGCACTCGCGGCCGTGCCGGACGTGGACGCCGCGATGCGCAGCGAGCTCTCGCTCGCCGCGACGGAAGCCGCGGGCGCGCGGCTCGTCGAGCGGCTGATGCTGCCCGCGCTCAACCTGCGCGGCCTCGCGTCGGGTGCGGTGGGGGCGAAGGCGCAGAACGCGATCCCGGTCGACGCGCGCGCGTCGATCGACTTCCGGCTGGTCCCCGACCAGACGCCGGAGAAGGTCCGCGAGCGCTTCGAGGCGCACCTGCGCGCGCAGGGCTGGAACGTGATCCACGCGGAGCCCACGCTCGAGGAGCGCCGTGCGACGGCGAAGCTCGTCCGGCTCGAGTGGGGTCCGGGCTATCCCGCGGGGCGCACGCGGCTCGATCTGCCGTTCTCGCGGCGGCTCCTCGCCGTCGTGAGCGAGGGGCTGCCCGAGCCGGTGATCGCGCTGCCGACGCTCGGCGGCAGCATCCCGATGCAGGTCTTCATCGAGACCTTCGGCGTGCCGGTCGTGCTGCTGCCGATCGCGAACCACGACAACTCGCAGCACGCCCCCGACGAGAACCTGCGGCTCCGGAATCTCTGGGACGGGATCGCGACGTTCGCGGTCGTGCTCTCGGACCTGGGCGGCGCCTGGTAGGGCGTCGCTACTCGCGCGCGAAGCCGATCGAGACGAGGAACGCGTCTTCGCGCTTGCGGGCGTCGGCGAGCCCGGCGGGATCGCTGTCGAAGTCCTTGTGCTGGTCGGCGAGGTTCCGCGTGAGCAGGTGGCCGACGTTCGGGTAGACCTTGATGGAGCAGCGGGCGCCGGCCATCTCGGCCGCGGCGCAGAAGGCTCTCGCGTGATCGGTCCGCACGAGCGTGTCCTTCTCGCCCTGGATCACGAGCGTCGGCGGCAGGTCGCGCCTCACGAACTCGGCGGGCGAGTAGCTCGCGGGCTTGCCGTGGCCGGCCATCAGGCCCTGGAAGTACTCGTCCCTGGCCATGTTGAGGGCCGGCGAGAACAGCACGAGCGCGTTCGGCCGCTCGCGGGCGCCGATCGGACGTCCCTTGACCGAGGGCAGCATCGCCGCCGCTGCGGCCAGGTGGCCGCCGGCCGAGACGCCGTAGCCGGCGACCCGCCGGACGTCGATCCCGAAGCGATCCGCCTGCTCGCGCGCCCAGGCGAAGGCCGCGCACGCGTCCTCGACGGCGTCCACGGGCGAGAGGCCGTCGTTGCTCAGTCGATACTCGATCGACATCGCGACGAGCCCCTTCGAAGCGAACTCCCGCGCGCGCGCGAAGGTCCAGGCGGGCTCGCCGATCTTCCAGCCGCCGCCGTGGAACAGCAGGATCGCGGCGCGACGTGCTCCAACCTCGTCGGGGAGCGTCACGAAGGCCCGGAGCTGCCGGTCCCCGACCTCGCGGTAGACGTAGGACGGCGGCGGCGCCTCGTCGGAGGCGGGCGCCGACGCTCCGGCGAGCAGGAAGCCGAGCGCGGCGAAGCGAGGCAGGGTCCGCGACAGGGGGGCTCCTAGAGCCGCTCGAGGTCGTAGAGCCGCTTGGCCACCTGCGCCGTCGAGCGCAGCGCGGTCACCGCGACCGCCACGGTCGCGACGATCCCGAAGACGTCGAACAGGAGGACGCTGCGGCCGCCGATCTCGACCTGCGGCCAGCGCAAGCACCGCGAGGTTCACGAGCGCGAGCAGGATGCGCATCTCGGTGCCGCCCATCGCCCCGAACGAGATCTTGAAGACGCCGAGCGCGTGCGTCGCGTAGCCCATGTTGATGGTGAGGAAGAAGTAGGCGACGAGCAGCGCGATCGCGACCGCGGGCGTGATGAGCGTCGAGTACGCGAGGCCGAGCAGCAGGAAGAGCGCCGCGAGCGCGTCGACCATGTGGTCGACGTAGAAGCCGTAGCGCGGCCGCAGCTTCTGGCGCACGCGCGCGACCGTGCCGTCGAGGCTGTCCCCGAGCCAGTTGAGCACCAGGCAGGCGTTCACGGCGTGCAGCCAGGCGTGATCGCGCCCGCAGAGCCAGTAGAAGACGCCTCCCGCCAGGAACGCCAGCAGCCCGAGCGACGTCAGGTGATCCGCGTTGATCCAGGGCGGCAGGCGCTCGGCGATCCAGACGAGGAGCTTCTTCTCGGCTGCTGCCGTCAGGCTCTTGTGCTCGCGGCGCGCCTCGTGGAAGGCCGGCGCAGGGGTCGGGCCGCCCGGTGTCTCCGCCATGGCACCAGGGATCCTACGTCAGCGGCAGGCCCCGGTGCGCGTGTCGCGGAAGGTCGGGGTCTGCGCGAGCTTCGCGACGCGCACGACCTCGACCGGCTGCGTCAGCGCCAGCGTGACGATCGCGTCGCTCTCGGGGCAGCGCTCGAGAACGGCGACCTCGAGGGTGTCGCCGCGCGTCGTCACGCCCGTCACCTGGATCGAGAAGCCGCCGCTCGGGCGCGTCCCCGTGGCCACGGCGATCAGCATCTCGCGCTCGAAGTCCACCGCCGGCAGCTCGGGCGCGGGCGTGCGGCCCGCGTGGATCTCCGCCCAGAGCCGCGACCAGCCCGCCGCGTCGCGGATCACCTCGCGGCGCGCGGTGGCGAGGCCCGAGTGCGCCTCGGAGATCACCGTCTGGATGCGCTGCTCGGCGTCCGAGCCGCCGCTCGGGCCCGCGCCGGCGCAAGCCGCGGCAAAGGCGGAGGCCGTGAGCACCAGGCCCGCGACCGTGACGCGGCGAGCGGCTTCAGCGGTCACGAGCTCATTCTGTCACGCGCGCGAGGCTAGGGGGCCGAGAGCATGCGCCGGCCCGCGCGCGCGGCCTCCGCGACGAGAGCCCTGACGTCCTCCTCGCGCGTGCGGAAGTTCACGATCGCGACGCGCATCGCCGTGCGGCCCTTGAGGAGCGTCGGCGCCAGGAAGAAGGCGCCGCTGCCGACGAGCTCGTTCACGATCCTGCGGTTGAGGCGGGCGAGCGCGGCCTCGTCGAGCGACGCGCCGGCCGGCCGATAGCGGAAGTTCGACGATCGAGAGCACGGGCGGCGCCAGCAGCTCGAAGTCCGGGTGCGCGCTCACCGTCGGAGAGCGAACTCGCGCGCCATCGCCACGTCGTGGTCGATCGCGGCGGCGTAGCCCTGGACGCCCGTGCCGCTTGAGGCCCATCCAGACCTTGAGCGCCTTGAAGCCGCGCGACAGCTCGGGCCCGCGCTCCGCGAACCAGACCGGGCCCGGCGCACGGGGCTCTCGGGGTCGTGCACCAGGTACGGCGCGGGCCGCCGGAAGGCCTCGGCCAGCCGCCCCGGCTCGCGGACGAGCGTCGCGCCGGCCTCGTAGGGGACGTAGAGCCACTTGTGGGGGTCGGCGGCGACGGAGTCGGCGCGCTCGATGCCCGCGAAACAGCGGCCGCAGCCGAGGCGAGATCGTCGCCATCGCGCCGTAGGCCCCGTCCGCGTGGAACCAGAGGCCCTCCGGGCACAGAGCTCGGCCAGCTCGTCGAGCGGGTCGATGGCGCCGGTGTTCACGGTGCCGGCGTTGCCCACCACGATCGCGGGCTTGAGTCCCGCGCGGCGGTCGTCGGCGATCGCCTGCTTCAGCAGGTCGACGCGGATGCGGAAGCCGTCGTCGGTCGGGATCTTCCGCAGTAGCTGCGTCCAGCCGATGCCGAGCAGGTCCACGGCCTTGTCGACGCAGTTGTGGACCTCTTCCGAGACGTAGACCACGAGCGGCTCGGTCCCCGCGAAGCCGGTCTCGCGCACGTTGCCGGGCGACACCGCGCGCCGCGCGGTCGCCAGCGCCGTGAAGTTCGCCATCGAGCCGCCCGAGGTGAGGATGCCCTCGGAGCTCTCGGGCAGGCCGAGGATCACGCGAGCCACTTCAGGACCTGCTTCTCGACGTGGATCGCGGCGTGGTCGCCGCCCCAGCAATTGCTGTTCATGCGGAGGCCGCGAGGTAGTCGGCGACGATGCCGAGCGGGTCGGCGGTCGCGTTGATGAAGGCGAAGAAGCGCGGGTGCGAGTTGCCGAAGGGATACTGCAGGATGTGCTCGCGCACGCACGCGAGCACCTCCTCGGCCGGCTGCCCGTCCTGCGGCAGCGGCTCGTCGAAAGCCGAGCGCCGTCGCCGACCTTGCCGAACACGGGCCCCGCGGCGAGGCCCGCGCGGTGCTCCGCGACCGCTCGGCCGCCCGGACGCCGAGCCTTCGCACCTCTTCCGCGTCGAGATCGAACTCCAGCATGCGTGAACCGCCTTGAGACGAGAGCGGCGGCGAGCGTAGCATGCCGCCCGCGAGGGAGCGGCTTGGGCAGCAAGGGGCGCGGGTATCGGCAGGTCGAGTTCGAAGGCTTCGAGATCCTCGTCGGCAAGGGCGACGCGGAGAACGACCGCCTCACCTTCGGCGTCGCCGAGCCGCACGACATCTGGCTGCACGTCGCCGGCCCGGCCGGAAGCCACGTGATCGTCCGCAACCCCCTCGAGCTCGACGAGCTGCCGCGCCCCGTGCTCGAGCGCGCCGCCCAGCTCGCCGCCTGGCACTCGAAGGCCCGCGGCGCGAAGGGAAAGGTCGAGGTCCACGTCTGCCGCGTCGCCGACGTCCGCAAGCCGAGAGGCTTCGCCCCCGGCCAGGTCCAGCTCAAGCGCTGGGACTCCATCAAGGTCTACCCGAAGGGATTCGAGGAAGACGACTGAACCCCCGCAAGGCCTGCGGCGTCTGGTTGTCGAGGTCCGAGGTGCTGCTGGATGACGCGATGTCGGCGGGGTGGGCCGGGGCGGTGAGCCTGGACCCGGCGCTCGAGCGCGAGTTCGAGGAGCGCATCACCGACTCGTCCACGCTGGCGTTCCGGGTGGCGCTGAGCGTGCTGCGGCATCGCGAGGACGCGGAGGACGTGGCGCAGGACGCCTTCCTGCGCGCCCGGCGGGCGTTCTCCGGAATCCGCGACCGCGACCGGTTCCGGGCGTGGCTGGTGCGCACGGCCTTCAGGCTCGCCCTCGACCGCCTGCGCGGCGAGCGCCGGCGGACGCGGCGCCAGGACACAGTGGCGCTCGAAACGGCGGCCCGTACCGACTCGGCGGAGACCGACGCGGTGCGCGGGGAGCTGCGGGCGCACGTGAGCGCGGCCGTGGCGGAGCTGCCGGAGAAGCTGCGGATCGTGACCGTGATGGCCGCGATCGAGGAGCACGACCTGGCCTCGGTGGCGCGCCTGCTCGAGCTGCCCGAAGGCACCGTGAAGTCGCGGCTGCACCGGGCGCGGACGATGCTGGCGGAGAGACTGCGATGGCTTGTGAACGATACGAAGACGCGCTGACCGAGACGGCAGCAGGCGCTCCGCCGACCGCCGGCCTCGAGTCGCACCTGGCGGGCTGCGCGCGCTGCCGGGAGGAGCTCGAGGAGCTGCGCCGGACGCTCGCGCTCGTCGACTCCGACTTGCGTCAGCTCGTCGCCGCTGGAGCCGTCTCCCGAGCTCGCGGCGCGCATCCGCCGAGCGGCGGCCGAGCCGGAGGCGCCGCCCGCGTGGCGCCCGTCTGGCTCTGGCCGGCCCTGGCCGCCGCGGCGGTGCTGCTGCTCGCGCTGTCGCGATCGTCACGAGGCGGAGCGAGCCGTCTCGCAGGCGCGCCCGCCGCGAGCCGATCGGCGACAACCCGGCGCCTCTGCGCGACACGGAGCCCGCCGTGGTCGCACCCGCTGCGCCGTTCGCCGCGGCGACGGCTCGCAGGGGCGCCTCGCCGTCCGCTGGCCGCGGCCGAGCCCGAGGTGATTGTCCCGCCCGGCGAGGCCGAGGCGCTGCTGCGCTCGCCCAGAGCGTGCGTCAGCGACACGCTCGCTCGACCGAATCGCTGCGTCGTCGCGGACCTCCCGGCTCCGCTCGCGGAGCCCCGGCGCGTGGAGATCCGGCCGCTCGAAATCGTTCCGCTCGACCCCGAGGAGGACTCGGGGGCGAATGAAAAGGAGACTGCCATGGACAGCCGCCTGGCTGCCACTCTCGCCTTCGCCGTCGCGGCCGCGCTGCTCGCCCTGCCGGTGAGCGCCGGGCGCAGGAGGAGCCGAAGCCCGAAGCCGCGAAACCGGAGGCGCCGAAGGCGGAGGCCGCCAAGGAAGGGGCGGCCGAGCACCGCGGCCCGCAGCTGGGCCTGCGCGTCCAGCTCGTGATCAGCCGCTTCCAGGGCGAGCGGAAGGTCGCGCAGCCTCCCTACACGTTGTGCTGACGAGGGCGGCGCACGGGCGCGCATGCGGATGGGCGTCGACACGCCGGTTGCCGTGACGTCCGCGGCCGAGGGCGCGGAAGCAGACGTCACCTCGATCCAGTACCGGAACGTCGGCACGAACATCGACTGCTGGACCTGGGACAAGGGGGACGGCCGCTACCAGCTCAGTCATCGGCGTCGAGAACTCCTCGGCTGTTGGCCCTCGAGCGGGGCCCGCACGAGCGGTCGGGCCTCGGCGGTGGAGGCGAACCCGACCGGCATTCCGCTCTTCCGGCCCTTCAACGTCGGCCTCGAACCCGTGGCTGCGGGACGGCCAGAGCGTCCAGACCGTCGCGTCCACCGACCCCGTCACGGGCGAGGTCGTGAAGATCGACGTGACGATGAACGTGTCCGCTAGGCGGGCGGCTACTGGATGTAGCCGAGGCTCTTGAGCTGCTCGAGCACGTCCTGGTCGAAGGCGCTGTCCGCCGGGCGCGCCGGCGGGCGGCGTCCGTACGTGTCGACGCTGCGCACCGGGTGGGCCTTCCGGAACGGCTCGCTGAGCGCCGCCTCCAGCACCCGGCCCTCGAGCTCGCGGCTCTTCGGCAGGCCCAGCAGGTGCAGCACCGTGGGTGCGATGTCGCGCTCGGAAACGGCCTCGAGGTCGCCCGGCGCGACCGGCGGGCCCGCGAGCACCAGCAGGCCCTCGGCGCCCTGCGCGGCGCGCGCCAGCCGCCCCGGATCGCCGACGAGGACGAGCACGTCGCTCGGCCCCAGGCTCGCCACCTCCTCGCCGACGAGCCGGTCCACGAAGCGATACTGCTCGCGCACCGCGGCGAGCTTCGCGTCGAGCACCGGCGAGGTCGCTCGCGGGAGCCTCGCCGAGCTGCTGCATGGTGACGATGTCGAGGCCGGGGAGGTAGACGGCTTCGAGGTCCGTCGGCGCGGACGCGCGCAGCCGCCGCGCGGCGGCGAGGTGAAAGCGGTCCAGCCGGCGCGGCGCGCTCCGGCTCGGAAGCGTCGAGCAGCGCGCGCAGGCCCTCGAAGCGCCTCGGGCGGGTAGACCTCGCGGTCGGCGGGCCCGCCCTTCTCGAGCTTGAACGCGGCACGGTCGCTGACCAGCCAGCCGTTGACGGCGTCGGCGGGCCAGCTCGCCCACCAGTTGACGACGCCGATCCGCAGGCCTTTTTCCGACGCGACGTTCCAGAAGGCCTTCACGCTTCGGAGCGCCGCCGTCGCGGGCTGCGCGCGCGTGATCCGGACGAGGTCGGTCGCGCGTCCGAGCGCCGCGGCGAACGGGCCGGCCTCGGCGTCGAGGCCCACGGGAGTGCGCAGGCCCGTGAGGCGGCGCGTGTCGGCCGACAGGATGCCGTGGGCCTCGGGTCCGCGGCCGGTCGCGATCGTGGTCCACACGATCACCGGCACGCGCTCGGGCTCGGCGTGCAGGCGTGCGTGCGCACCCTTTGCCATGAGTGCCGCGATCGCGGGCAGCTCGCCGCGAAGGGCGAGCTGCTCCAGCATCTGGCGCTCGAGGCCGTCGATCGCGAGCACGCGGACGCGCAACCCCGTCGGCACGCACGGCGAAGTCGGGCGTGCGGACGGCCGCGGACCGCGCCAGTCGCGGCGCCACGGCGAGCACGAGCGCGAAGAGCGCGGCGGCCCCGAGCAGGAGCGGCAGGACGCGGCGGCGCGAGAGGCTCGCCGGTGGCAGGTGCTGCGCTCCACCGCCCAGGGACAGCACGGCGACCGCGGCGAGCGACGCGAAGCGGGAGAGCGCGAGGCACAGGAACAGCCCGACCGCGAGCGCGAGGGCCTGCACCGCGACCGGCGCGCCGACGAGGTGCGACCGCCACCAGAGCGCGAGATAGAGCGCGGCCAGCGTCGCCATCGCGAGGCCGACGTGGCGCGGCAGGTTCGCCCCCGGCGCGCGGCCGCGCCGCCGGGCCCAGGCCGCGAGCAGGCCGCCCACGAGGGCGACGCCGACGCTCAGCAGGCCGCAGGCGACGGTCAGGTAGAGCGCGAGGACGACGAGGTCGCGCGGCTCGTCGAGCAGGCGGCGGTCGAGCCCCGCCGCTGCCAGCGTCGCCGCGAGGCCGAAGAGCACGCCGCCGACGAGCCCGACGCGCACGGCCGCGCGCAGCGAGGCCGCGAGCGGGCCCCGGCCCGACGCGTCTCCCAGCACGAAGCGGTCGAGCGAGCTGTCGAGGTATCCGAGCCGGCGCAGCTCCTCGCGGACGGTCTCGACCGACGAGAGCGGCGGCCGGGCCGCTCCGCTCACGGCAGCCAGCGCCCGCTGAAGCGGTAGATGATCGACGCGTACACGCGGTTCGTGGTGAGCGCGTTGCGGATCGGGACCTGCTGGCTGGCCTCCGAGGCCACGAAGTACTCGCCGAACTCGTAGACCCAGGCGAAATCGAGCTGCATCGCGCCGAGGATGAGGCCGGTGCCCGCCGTGAGCCCGTTGAAGCGGATCGCACCTCCGCCGCCCGGCGCCGGCGCGATCTGGCGGTCGTTGAAGTAGCCGACGCGCAGCGGGATCCGCACCTGCCCCTTGATCAGGACCCACTCGACGCCGGCGCGGATCTGCTCGGCGTCCTGCTGGGCCACCAGCAGCAAGGGGTCTGTCGGATTGTCGGGGTCGGGCACTCGTTCGAGCGTCGGATACTGGAGCTCGTCGAAGAAGACGGGCGGCGGCGGCTGCGCGGGAATGCCATCCTCGTCGGAGGTCGGCGTCGCGGCGACCGCGAAATAGTCGCGGATGCGTGCGGCCTCCCAGTTGCTGCGCGTGTAGTCGGCCGACAGCGTGAGCGTGTCCCTGGGCCGCCAGGAGACGCCGAAGCCGAACGAGGACGGGAAGTCGAGCCGCACGAACTCGCTCGAGAAGGAATTGGTCGTGACCTCGCTGGGCGTTACCGCCGAATCGTAGTAGTCGCGGCGCGAGCGGTTGACGCCCACGCTGGCGGTGAACGGGGTCTTGTAGACGGCGGCCAGGTTGAGCGACTCGACCGGCGAGACGATCAATCCGAAGTTGAAGCTCCAGCCGCCGGGCTTGAAGCCCAGGTCGAAGTGCCGGCGCGGCCGGTTGGTGGGAAGGTTGTAGATGTTCCGCTCGAGGCTCTGCTGGTAGCCGTTGACCCAGCGGTTCACGGTGAAGCCCGCGCGAACGTGGCGGCTCAGGCGCAGCCCCGTGCCCAGCGCGACCACGTCGAAGCCGCCGTTGCTCTCGCCGTCGTCCACGCGCAGCAGCTGCGTGCCGATCTGGTTGCCGGCGTTGTCGAAGCGCGGCCCGTACTGGTTGGCGTGGCGCGTGCCGTCGAAGGAGATGGCGCGCTGGTAGCTGAGCTGAACGGCGCCGCGGATCTCTCCCGCGCCGACCGGCCACGTGAACGCGGCGAAGTCGACCGAGCTGCCCTTCAGGCTGTCGTTGTCGAGGTTCTGGGTGGTCGTGAAGCTGTTGTAGACGCCCACGAACGACAGCTCGGGCGCGCGCAGGTAGCTGAGGCCCGCCGGGTTCCAGGACGCCGCCGTGGCGTCGTCGGCGCGGGCGAGGAACGCGCCGCCCATGCCGAAGGCGCGGGCTCCGGAGCCCAGGGTCAGGTTCTGCTGCCCGGGGATGCCGATCGCGTCCTCACCGACCGGTGGGAGCGGTTGCTGAGCCAGGAGCGTCTGGCTCCCCAGGAGGGTGATGAGGCAGGCCGCCAGCAACGTTGCCCGTGCGGGGAGGGGACCGCCATGGGTAGGGCGCGACAGCATCGGCTGCGCGGAGCATAACACGCGGCCCCGGGCCGTCCCGGGCGCGCGGCGGCCTTATGATGGCGGCCGAATGCCCGCCGGGAAAAGCCGCGCCGAGGTCACGCTGCTGCTGGCTTCGATCGTGGTCGCGCTGCTGCTCGCCGAGGTCGGGGTGCGCCTCGTCGGCTCGGGCGGGAGTGGGAGCGGCTACGCCCCGCTCCACACCGGCGCGCCGCGACCGCCAGCCGGTCAACGCGCTCGGCTATCGCGACCTCGACCGCGCGCAGCCCAAGCCCGAGGGCGTGCGACGCGCCGTCTGCCTGGGCGACTCGTTCACCTGGGGCGTCGGCGTGCTGTTCGACGACGCCTGGCCGCAGCGGATCGAGCGCGGCGCTGTCGCGGACGCGCGGCGAGCGCTGGGAGGCGGTGAACCTCGCGGAGCCCGGGATGAACGCCGTGCAGTACGCGAGCCGTCTCGAGAGCGAGGGCTGGGGCTACGGCCCGGACGTGGTCGTGATGGGCTGGGTGATGAACGACAGCGAGGACGAGGACGCCGCCGAGGCGCGCCGCGCCGTCGACTGGGCCGAGGAGCAGCAGCGCGAGCGGAGCGCGACCGAGGCGTTCTTCGACCGCTCCGCGCTCCTACGGCTGGTGCGGACGCGCGTCGCGGCCACGGTCGAGAACCGCCGGCGCATCACCGGCTACCGCTCGATGTACGCCGACGACTACAAGGGCTGGGCCGCGGCGCGCCGCGCGCTCTCCGCGATGGGCGGGATGTGCCGGGCTCACGGCGTGCCGTTCGTGGTGGTGATCTTCCCGCTCTTCGCGAACCCGCTCGACGCGCGCTATCCCTTCGCGGAGCTGCACGCGAAGGTCGCGCAGGCGGCGGGGGAGGCGGGCGCCAAGGTCGTCGACCTGCTGCCGCGCTACGCCAGCGTCGACTGGCGGCTGCTCGTGGTCGACGGCGCCAACGACGAGCACCCCAACGAGATCGCCCACCGCATCGCGGCGCAGGCGATCGCGCGCGCCGTGGACGAGGTCGTGGCGCGGCCTCCGGCTCCCGCGCGTCCATGAGCGGCGCGGCCCGCGCCGGCCTCGTGGCGGCCGCCGTGGCGCTCCAGGTGGGCTTGAGCGTCCACGCGATGCGCGGGAGCTCGGCGACCTTCGACGAAGGCGCCCACCTGCCGGCCGGCTACACGCACCTGGCGCTCCTCGACCATCGCCTGAATCCGGAGCAGCCGCCGCTCGTGAAGCTGCTCGCGGCCGCGCCGCTCGTCGCGCTCGGGCCGGAGGTCAAGACCACGGACGTCTCCTGGACCGAGGCGAGGCAGTGGGAGTTCGGGCGGCGCTTCCTCTATCGCTGGAACGACGGCGACCGGCTGCTGTTCCTCGGGCGGCTTCCGGTGGTGGCGCTCGCCTCGTGCCTCGTGATCGCCGTGTTCCTGATCGCCGAGCGGCGCTTCGGCGCCACGGCGGCGGTCGCCGCCGCGCTCCTCGCGGCGCTCAGCCCGGACGTGCTCGCCCATGGGTCGCTCGTCACGACGGACCTCGCCTTCGCACTCTTCTTCTTTCTGTCGGTGGTGGCGATCGGAACGCCTGCTGGAGCAGGCGACCGCGAGGCGTCTGTGCGCTCGCCGGCCTCGCGACGGGCGCGGCGTTCGCCACCAAGTTCTCGGCTCCGATCCTGCTCCTCGTCTTCGCCGTGCTTCGCGCTGCGCGTGGTGCTGCGGTCGCGGCCGCTCGAGACCGCGCTCGTCGGCGAGGCGCACGAGGTGAAGGCAAAGCTCGCGCGGCTCGCGCACGTCTTCGGATGGCTGGCGGCGGTCGGGGCGCTGAGCCTGCTCGTGGTGTGGTCCAGCTACGGCTTCCACGGCCGGCTGTCTTCGGATCCCGCGGTGCGGGACGAGCTGCGGCGGCCGCTCGTGAGCGAGCAGGCCGGCCTCTTGCGAAGCGCCGTCGCCTGGGCCGGCCGGGCGCGCCTCGTGCCCGAAGACTTCTCGCGCGGGCTGCTCTTCGTCACGGAGCACTCGGCCGCCCGCCCGACCTTCCTGCTGGGCGAGCGGCGCGACTCCGGCTTCCCGTACTACTTCGCCGTGACGTTCCTGCTGAAGACGCCGGTGCCGCTGCTGCTGCTCGCGGCGCTCGCGCTCTTCCGGATACCGCGACTGCCGCGCCGCGAGGCCTTCCTGCTCTGGCTCCCGGTCGCGGTCTACCTGGCCGCGACCGCGACGCGCGGGCTGCAGATCGGCCACCGCCACCTGCTGCCGATCTATCCTTTTCTGTTCGTGGCGGCCGGAGAGGCCGCGGCCGCGCTCGTCGCCTGGCGCGCGCCGAAGGGCGCGTGGCTCGCGGGGGCGCTCGCGCTCTGGTACGCGGGGGGCACGCTCCTCCAGCACCCGCACCATCTCGCCTACTTCAACGAGATCGCCGGAGGCTCGCGCAACGGGTGGCGGCTGCTCGTCGACTCGAACCTCGACTGGGGCCAGGACCTGAAGCGGCTCGCGGAGTGGACGCGCGCGAACCACGTCGGGAAGCTGAAGCTCTCGTACTTCGGGAGCGCGGACCCGGCCTACTACGGGATCGACAGCGAGGCGCTGCCCGGCTACACGTCGCCCCACGCGGCCCGCGTCACGCGCGAGATCGAGCCGGGCGACACGGTCGCCGTGAGCGCGACCAACCTGCAGGGCGTCTATCTCGATCCCGAGGACCGCCCGCTCATGGAGAAGCTGCGCGGGCTCACGCCGGTGGCCCGGATCGGCTACTCGATCTTCGTCTATCGCCCGGACTTCGCCTGGCCTCCTCCGGGCGCATCGCCCGCGCCGTGAGCCCGCGACTGCGTTCGTTCCTGGGCAGCCTCGCGCTCGCCCTGGGCTCGCTCGCGGTCGCCCTCCTGCTGCTCGAGCTCGTCGCGCGCGCGACGGGCCTCATGGCTCCGCCGGAGCCGGCCGTGCGGCGGATGGTGGACGCGCGCTGGACGACGCTCCTCGACTGCTACCCCTCGAACCCGCGCGGCTACTTCGAGATCGACCTGCGGCAGCCTGCGGCCGCCGAGCGCTACCGCGGCATTGCACCGCACCGCTTCGACGAGATCGCGCGCGGCCACCCCTGGGCCGTCGAGTCGCGGTACAACTCGCTTCGGTTCCGGGACCGCGAGCCGGACGCCAAACGCCCGGGCGTCCTGCGCGTGCTGGTCTTCGGCGACTCGTTCGCCGAGGGCCAGGGCGTGAAGGAGAAGGACACGCTCGCCGTCCAGCTCGGGCAGAGGCTCGAGGCGCGCGCTCCCGGCCGCTTCGAGGTGCGAAACGCCGGCCGCCGCGGGCTCGACTTCCCGGAGCTGTCGGAAGCGTTCGAGGCCGCGCTCGTCTACGAGCCCGACCTCGTCGTCTACGCGCTCACGCTGAACGACGCCGTCCAGCCGAAGGAGTTCCGCGCGCGCCAGTCCTTCGTCAACGACTGGATCCTCGACCGTGAGCGCTCGCCGGACGAGTCCGTGCCTGTCCGGCCGTCGCCTCCGCGTGTTCGACTTCGTGCGCCAGCGCCTTCAGGCGTGGCGCGTGGGCCGGGCGACGACCGCGTGGTACCTCGACATGTGGAGCGACCGCAATCCCGGCTGGAGCGAGACGGGGGAGCGGCTGCGCGCCATGAAGCGCTCGCTCGACGCGCGCGGCGCACGTTTGCTGGTCGCCCCGTGGCCGCTCCTCCTCGGGCTCGAGCGCGGCTACCCGTTCGCCGAGGCGCACCAGGCGATCGAGCGCTTCTGCCTTTCCGCGGGCATTGCCCACCACGACCTGCTCGCGGCGTTCCAGGGCCGCCGCACGGCCGAGCTCTGGGTGCACCCCGTCGACCATCACCCGAACGAGCTCGCCCACCGGCTGGCGGCCGAGTCGCTCGCTCCCGTGGTGGCCGGGCTCGCGCGCCCGTGAGCGGAAACATCCGATGCGACGGCTGCCGTCCGGCATGCTAGTCTCAGCCGCAGTGCTCCTCTGCCGGCGCCGGGCCGCATGATCGTCAAGCAGACCCTCAGCAGCGGACTCACCCTCGTCACCGAAGCGATGCCGGAAGTCCGCAGCGTGACGGTCGGCGTGTGGGTGAGGCGGGGCAGCCGCCACGAGACCGAGAAGGCGAGCGGCATCAGCCACTTCATCGAGCACATGGTGTTCAAGGGCACCAAGCACCGCTCGGCGGAGCGCATCGCGGCCGAGGTCGACTCGATCGGCGGCTTCATGGACGCCTTCACGGCCAAGGAGTACGCGTCCTTCCACCTCAAGGTGCTCGACGAGCACCTGCCGCTCGCGGTCGAGATCCTCGGCGACATCGTGCAGAACCCGCTCTTCGACGCCGAGGAGATGGCGCGCGAGAAGCAGGTGATCTTCGAAGAGATGAGCATGGTCGAGGACACGCCCGACGACCTCGTCACCGAGGTCTTCGCCGAGTCCTTCTGGCCTCGGCACCCGCTCGGGCGGCCGATCCTCGGCACGCGCGCGAGCGTGGGCCGCTTCAAGCGCGCGGACCTCGCCGCGCACTTCCGCCGCGTCTACCACCCCGGCAACATCCTGATCGCCGCGGCCGGGCACCTCGAGCACGGCAGGCTGGAGCGGCTCGTGGCCCGCCACTTCTCGGGCCTCGAGGCGCGGGCAGACAACGGAAGGGACGGCCGTCTCGGGATGCGCCAGCCGGCCACCGCCTGCCGCACGGTCGTGCGCTCGAAGAAGACCCTCGAGCAGGTGCATCTCTGCCTCGGGGCGCGCGCGTACGCGCAGGACCACCCCGACCGCTACGCGTGCTACCTGCTCAACACCGTGCTCGGCGGCTCGATGTCGTCGCGCCTCTTCCAGAACGTGCGCGAGAAGCGCGGGCTCGTCTACACGATCTCCTCCGGCGTCACCGCGTACTCCGACACCGGGCTGGTGACGGTCTACGCGGGCACGCGGCCGGAGGCGGCGCGCGAGGTGGTGCGCCTCACGCTCGAGGAGATCCGGCGCCTGTGCGGCGAGCCGCTTCCCGCCGAGGAGCTGCGCCGCGCGAAGGACCACGTGAAGGGCGGCCTGCTGCTGTCGCTCGAGAGCTCGGGCGCGCGCATGAACCACCTGGCGCGCCAGGAGCTCGCGTACGGCAAGCAGATCCCGCTCGACGAGATCCTGGGCGCCGTCGAGGCCGTGAGCGCCGACGACGTGCGACGCGTCGCGTCGCGGGTGTTCGCGGGCCGCCTCGCCGCGAGCGTCCTCGGCAATCTCAAGGGCTGGCGCCCGAGCCACGCGGAGCTGACGGTGTGAGCCTGCGCTTCAGGCTGCTCGGGTCGGGGAGCGAGGGCAACGCGACGCTCGTCGAGGGCGGCGGGGCGCGCGTCCTGCTGGACGCGGGGCTCGGGCCGCGGCAGCTCGCCGAGCGGCTGCAGTCGGCGGGGGTCGATCCGGCCTCGCTCGACGCCGTCTTCGTGTCGCACGAGCACGGCGACCACGCCCGGGGCGCCGCCGGCTTCTCGCGGAAGTGGGGCGTGCCGCTCGTCGGCACGCAGGGCACCTTCGTCGCGGCCGGCTTCGAGAGCGCGCGGATCCCGGCCTACGAGCGCGTGACGGCCGGGGAGACGCGCACGATCCGCCGGCTGATCGTGAAGACGATCGCGGTCCCGCACGACGCGGCCGCGCCGCTCGCCTTCGTCGTGTCGACGGCCACCGCCTCGTTCGGCCACGCGACCGACCTCGGGCACCTGAGCCGCGCGCTCGTCGCGGCGCTGCGCGGCTGCGACGCCGTGCTGGTCGAGTCGAACTACGACCCGGCGATGCTGCGCGACGGCCCCTATCCCTGGTCGCTCAAGGAGCGGATCCTCGGTCCCTTCGGCCACCTCTCGAACGGCGACGTCGGTCGCCTGCTCGAGAAAGGATTGGGTTCACACTGCAGCCGGGTGGTGCTCGCGCACCTGTCGCGCAAGAACAACCACCCGGAGCTCGCGCTCATGACCTCGGAGGAGGCGCTCGCTCGCGCCCGCCGCGGCGACGTCCAGGTGACACTCGCGGAGCCCGACGGCACGGGCTGGATCGACGTCAGCCCGGCCCGCACGGGCGCGGCTCCGCTGCGAGGGCAGCTGCGGCTGTTCTGACGCCGCTGCGCGGGCTCCGCGCGGGCGCGACGTGCTACGCTGCCGTTGGATGGCGCCGCGGGCGAAGGCCGCGTTACCCGCCGCTATAGCGCTCGCCGGGCTCGCCTGCCTGCGGGGCGGCAGCGAGCCGCGCAGAGCACTCGCCGCGGACCCGATGGAGCCCGTCGTGCTCGCGCCGACCGCGGTCGCGGCGGACGGCACGCTGACGATCGCCGCCGTCTTCCCGACGATCGGACGCTACGCCGCGTCGGGGCTGCAGTCGCTCCAGGGCGCGCGGCTCGCGGTGGAGGAGCGCAACCGGGCCGGAGGCGTGAACGGACGGCGCCTGCGGCTGCTGGAGTACCGCACCGGCAGCTACTTCGTCGACGTGCAGCACGCGGCCGCGCTCGCCGCCAAGGACGGCGCGCTCGCGATCGTGGGCGCGAACTCGAGCGAGCTCAGCCGCGCGATCGCCGAGGTGGCCGAGGCGAGCGGCGTGCCGCAGATCTCGAACGTCTCCACTGCCGGAGACCTGACCTGGGATCCGCAGACCGGCCGGCGCCGTTTCGTGTTCCGCATGTGCGCCTCGGACGAGGTGATGGGGCGCCTGCTCGCCGACTTCGCGAAGGACGGGCTCGGCGCGCGGCGGGTGGCCGTGCTCTACGAGGTCGGGCGCAAGTACAGCCAGCAGCTCGCGCGGACGTTCCGCTCCCGCTTCGAGGACGTGCGCGCAGGGCGCGTGCTGGAGGAGTTCTTCTACCTCGCGCTCGAGACGGACTTCCTGCCGCAGCTGCGGCGCGTGCGCGAGTTCGACCCCGACGTCGTGTTCCTGCCGGGCTCCTTCACCGACGCGACGCTCGTCGCCGCGCAGGCCCGCACCGTGGGCCTCGACGCCACCTTCCTCGGCGGCGACGCGTGGTCGAGCCCGCTGCTCTTCCAGCGCGGCGCGCCGCCCGGACCCGCCTACTACGTCGAGCTCTGCCCGCGCTCGCCGGAGTTCGAGGAGCGCTACGGACGCGGCGAGGAGGCCGAGGCGCCGGGCTGCCGCGCGGTGCTGGCGTACGACGCCGTGGAGGTGATCGCGGCCGGGCTGCGCACGCTCGGGCCCCTCCGCGCGGAGGCGCTCGAGTCCGGGCGCGACGAGACACGAACGGCGCCTGCGCGACGCGATCGCCCGCACCGACTTGAAGGCGACGACCGGCCGCGTCCGCTTCGACGCGCACGGCGACCGCATCCAGGGCGTCGCGCTGCAGGCGGTCGAGGCGACTCCCGAGGGGCTGCGCGTGCGGCCGCGCGGCTGGCTGGGCGAGCGGTGAGCAGCCTGCTGCGCTCGGCGGCCGCGCTGAGCCTGCGCGGCAAGGTCGCGCTCGCGCTCGCCCTCGTGTTCCTCGGCAGCCTGGGCGTGCTGCTGCTGGTGCTGCAGCCGGTGCTCGGCGAGCAGCGCCAGCGCCTGCTCGAGCAGGACCGCCGGCTGCTCTCGACCTTGCGGCGCAACTACGAGCGGGACTTCATCTACGACCTGCTGAGCCGCAACCGCGACTCGCTCGCCGTGCACCTCGCCGACCTCGCGTCGCAGGAGGGCCTGCTGTGGGCGCGCGTCGAGGCGGGCGACCTCGACCTCGGGGCCTCCGCCGACCGCGGCGTGGTGCTGCGGCTCGTGGGTCAGGACGCCGAGCCGTACGCCGGGCACCCCGGCGTGGTGCTGCTCGTGGACCGCGACGGCGAGGCCGACCTCGTGGGTCCGGGCGGCCGCCCGCTGCTCTCGGGCCGCCGCGCCGCCCGCGAGGAGCCGCGCGCCGACGGCCAGGGTCCTCCCCCCGGGCAGGACGAGTTCCGCGAGACCACGTTCGGCGACGCGCGCGTGCTCTCGATGATGACCACCCTGCAGGCGGCCGGGGAGCCCTACGGCCGGCTGCACCTGCTGAAGAGCCTGGCGCCGCTCGAGCGCAGCGAGCGGCTCACGCGCTCGCTGCTCTACGGCGGCGTCTCGCTCTCGTTCGTCCTCGTGCTGCTGTTCCTGAACCTGCTGCTCTCGCGCATGGTGCTCGGGCCGGTGAAGCGCGTCCACGACGCGATGGCGCGCGCCGCCACCGGCGACCTGCGCGTCAGGCTCGAGGTCCCCTCGCGCGACGAGGTCGGCAGCATCGCCGAGTCGTTCAACCGCATGGCGGGGGAGCTCGACACCAGCCGCCAGCAGATCGAACGCTACAGCCGCAATCTCGAGAGCATGGTCGAGGCGCGCACCGGCGAGCTGCGCGCCTCCGAGGCCAGCCTGCTCGGCGCTCAAGAACCACCTGGCGACGGTGATCGCGAACGTCGGCACGGGTGTGCTCTCGCTCGACCAGGGCGGCCGCATCGAGACCTTCAACGAGCGGGCCGGCGAGATCCTGGGCCTGCGGCCGGAGCGGGCGCGCGGCCGCGTCCTGGAAGAGGCGCTCTCCGGGCCCCAGAACGCGCGGCTGGTGGAAGCCGTCGCCGTGGTGCGCGACGGCCGCGAGGAATCTCACGAGGCCCAGCTCGTGTGCGCGCTGCCCCAGGGACGGCGCACCCTCTCGTTGGTGGTGAAGGCGCTCCACGGCGAAGGGCGTCGGCCGCTCGGCACGGTGGTGGTGGTCGAGGACCTCACGCAGATCCTGGCCACCCAGCGCCTCGAGGCCTGGAAGGAGGCCGTCGAGCGCGTGATCCACGAGATCAAGAACCCGCTCACGCCGGTCGGCCTCGCGGGCGAGACGCTGAAGACGGCGTGGGGCCGCGACCCCGCGCGCTTCGCGGCCGTCTTTCCTTCCGCGATCGACATGATCCTGGGAGCGGTGCGCGACCTCAAGGAGCTGATCGGCGAGTTCTCGCGCTTCTCGCGGCTGCCGCCGATGCGGCCCGAGCGGCTCGAGGCGAACCAGCTCGTGCTGGAGGCGCTCGAGCCCTATACGAAGACGCCGCCGGAGCGCGTCCAGATCAAGACCGAGCTGGCGCCGGACGCGCCCGCCGTGGAGGCCGACGCCGACCAGATCAAGCGCGTGCTGCTGAACGTCATCAACAACGCGCTCGAGGCGATGGGCGAGGCGGGGCGGCACGCTGCGGCTCTCGACGCGGAGCGAGCCTTTCGGCGTGCTGATCCGCGTCGAGGACGACGGCCCGGGCGTCGAGGACGTGGAGCGCATCTTCGAGCCGCACTACACGACCAAGGTCAAGGGCACCGGGCTCGGGCTCGCGATCGCGCGCCAGATCGTCGAGGAGCACGGCGGCACGATCCGCGCCGAGAGCCAGCCAGGGCGCGGCACCAGCGTCCACGTCCGGCTCCCCGGGGCGGCTCCGCTGCCCGAGCAACCCGCGGGAGGTCTCCGGCCCTAGACCACGTCGATCGCCGGGTACACCGGGTCCCACATCGCCGTCGCCACGGCTTCGGCCGCGTCGTCCGTGGGATTGCGCGCGACGCCGTCGGCGCCGGCCTGCCGCACGACCGCCTCGGCCACCTTCGCCGTGATGCGCCGCAGCTCGGCGACGCGAGGGAACAGGATCCCGGCCGCCAGGTCTCGCTCCGAGACCTGCGCGGCGAGCGTGTCCGCGGCGGCGGCGAACATCGCGTCCGTCACCTCGCGCGCTTCCGAGACGAGCACGCCGAGCCCCACGCCGGGGAAGATGAACGCGTTGTTGCCCTGGCCGATCCGGACCGGCCGTCCGTCCACCTCGACCGGGTCGAAGGGGCTTCCCGTCGCGACGAGCGCGCGGCCGCCGGTCCAGGCCATGAGGTCGGCGGGCCGCGCCTCGGACGAGCTCGTGGGGTTCGAGAGCGGGAAGATGGCGGGGCGCTCGACGCGCGCGGCCATCGTGCGCACGACCTCCTCGCCGAAGAGGCCGGCCACCCCGGTCACTCCGACGAGGGCGGTCGGCTCGAGCGCGCGCACGACGTCGAGCAGCGGCGCGCCCGCGTGCAGGCCGTGCGCCGCGGCGAGCTCCGCCGGCCACGCGAGGTCGCTCCGCCACTCGTCGTCGGTGCCGACCACGAGGCCCTTCGAGTCGACGAGCGCGATCGCGGCCGGCAGCGCCTCCGGCGCGACGCCCTCGCGCTCGAGCGCGCGCCTGACGAGGCGCGCGATCCCGACGCCCGCCGCGCCGGCTCCCACGATCACCACGCGCTCGTCCGCGAAGCGCCGGCCCGCGGCGCGCGACGCGGCGAAGAGGCCCGCCACCGCCACCGCCGCCGTGCCCTGGATGTCGTCGTTGAAGGACGGCAGCTCCTTGCGGTAGCGCTCGAGCAGCCGGAAGGCGTTCCACTGCTTGAAGTCCTCCCACTGCAGGAGCGCCTTCGGGAAGCGCAGCTTCGCGGCGCGCACGAACTCGTCGACCACGGCGTCGTAGGCGTCGCCGCGCAGCCGCGCGTGGCGCCAGCCGATGTAGAGGTCGTCCCGCAGCAGCTCCTCGTTGTCGGTGCCGACGTCCAGGCTCACCGGCAGCGTCTGCGCCGGGTGGATGCCGGCGGCCGCCACGTAGAGCGCGAGCTTGCCGACCGGGATTCCCATGCCGCCGGCGCCCTGGTCGCCCAGGCCCAGGATGCGCTCGTTGTCCGTCACCACGATCAGCCGCACGTCCTCGTAGGGGTTGTTGGTGAGCACCTCGCTCATGTGGCCCTTGTGGTCGGGCGTGATCCAGAGCCCGCGCGCGCGGCGGAAGATGCGGCTGTACTGCTGGCAGGCGAGCCCGACCGTCGGCGTGTAGACGATCGGCAGGAACTCCTCGAGGTGGTCGGCGAGCACGCGGTAGAACAGGTGCTCGTTCCTGTCCTGCAGCGCGGCGAGGCCGATGAAGCGCTCGAGCGGATCGCTCTTGCGCACGATGTTGCCGTAGGCGCGGCGCGCCTGCTGGTCGATCGTGCTGGTGACGTCCGGCAAGAGCCCCGAGAGCCCGAGCTCGCGGCGCTCCTCGCGCGTGAACGCCGTCGAGCGGTTGTACATCGGGTGGTTGAGCAGCTGCGTGCCCCGCAGCCGGACCTCGACGCGCTCGCGGCCGTCCGCGCCCCGCTTCCGCCGGTACGCCTCCATCACGGGTCGATCCTCCACGCTCCGACGACCGCTCGAGACCCCGCGCCTAGAACGAGGAGGGGGCGGAATCCTACTACGCCCCGGCGCGCGGCCGCGCAGCAGGAGCCTTTCCGCGTCGTGCTAGGCTAGGCGCCTTCCGCCGAGGAGCAATCGATGATCCCGCGCTACTCGCGTCCCGAGATGGCTCGCCTCTGGTCCGACGAGAACCGCTTCGCGACCTGGCTCGCGGTCGAGATCGCCGCGACCGAGGTGCTGGCCGAGCGCGGGATCGTGCCGAAGGCAGCGCTCGAGGCGATCCGCGCGCGCGCGCGCTTCGACGTGAAGCGGATCGAGGAGATCGAGCGCGAGGTCCAGCACGACGTGATCGCGTTCGTCTCGAACGTGGCCGAAAGCGTCGGGCCCGAGGGCCGCTACCTGCACTACGGGCTCACCTCCTCCGACGTCGTGGACACCGCGCTCTCGATCCTGATGCGCGACGCCTGCGACCTGCTGCGGACGGGCGTCGTCGAGCTGATGGGCGTCGTGCGCGAGCGCGCCTTCCGCTACAAGGCGTCGCCCATGATCGGGCGCACCCACGGCGTGCACGCGGAGCCGATGACGTTCGGGCTCAAGCTCGCGCTCTGGCACGCGGAGCTGCAGCGGCAGCTGGTCCGGCTCGACCGCGCGCGCGCCACGATCGCCTACGGCAAGCTCTCGGGCGCCGTCGGGACGTTCTCCCACCTGCCGCCCGAGGTCGAGGAGGCCGTCTGCGCCAAGCTCGGCCTGCTGCCGGCGCCGGTCTCGTCGCAGATCCTGCAGCGCGACCGCCACGCCGAGGTGATGACGACGCTCGCGCTGCTGGCCGCGAGCCTCGAGAAGTTCGCGACCGAGATCCGCGCGCTGCAGAAGACAGAGGTGCGCGAGCTCGAGGAGCCGTTCGGCTCGGGCCAGAAGGGCTCGTCGGCGATGCCGCACAAGCGCAACCCCGTCGGCTGCGAGCAGGTCGCGGGCCTCGCGCGGCTCGTACGCGCCAACGCGCTGGCGTCGCTCGAGAACATAGCGCTCTGGCACGAGCGCGACATCTCGCACTCCTCGGTCGAGCGCGTGATCGTGCCGGACAGCTTCCTGGCGCTCGATCACATGCTCGCGCGCTTCACGCGCATCGTGAAGGGCATGACCGTCGACGAGGCGCGCATGCTGCGGAACCTCGAGCTCGGCCGCGGGCTGGTGTTCTCGGGCCAGCTGCTGCTCGAGCTCACCGGCCGCGGGATGCGGCGCGAGGACGCCTACCGCGTGGTCCAGGGCCACGCGATGGAGGCCTGGAAGACCGAGGGCGACTTCGCCGCGCGGGTGCGCGCGGACCCGGCGGTCCGGGCGGTGCTGAGCGAGTCGGAGATCGCGGAGGTCTTCAGGCTCGAGCGCTACCTGACGCACGTCGACGCGATCTTCGCGCGCGTCTTTCCTAGAGGGGGGCGCTGTGCCGCGCCCCCCTTATGACCCCCGCTCGCTACGCCCGAGTGAATCGGCGCTACGCCGACCGCCGTCGCTCGGCTGCCTGCCGCTAGACCAGATACAGCGACGGTGCGCGGCGGCGGTCCGTCTCGCGGCGCTCGACCACGTAGGCGACCGGGCGCCCGTGATCGGCCTCGCGTCCGGGCTCGCCGCGGCGGTCGCGGGCGCGGCGGTCGATCACGATCGCGATCTCGGGCGCGCCTCGCAGCAGGCTCTTGAGCACCGGGATCGCCCGCGCCCGCCCGGGGCTGACGACCAGCACGGGGGCGTCGTCGAGCGATTCGCGCTCGACGCAATCGCCGCAGAGTCCGTGGCTGATGCGGGGTTCATTGAGGGGCTCCATGGAGCCCATGTACTTCTGGCACCACGCGCAGACAGTAACCATGACAGGACCTCGTCCTTGAGAGTGGACGCTCCAGACGACACCGAACGATCGGGATCCTAGCGCAGCTCCGGGGCGAGGGGAAGGGTCTTTTGCGGCTCCCGGCTCAGCCAGACGGCCGACGCGCACGCGAGCAGCACGAGCCCGCCGCGCGCGAGCGCCGGCCCCGGCACGAGCGCCGCGCCGAGCGCGAGAGCGGCGAGCCGGGCGTTCTCGAGCGGAGCGGCCCAGGGCCGCCCGTCGAGGAGTGCCCCGAAGCTCACCACGCTCCACGCGATGAGCGCCGCCCCCAGCGCGCGCGCCGGGACGCCGAGGCTGCCGCTTCGGAGCAGGTAGGGTGTCGCCGCGAGCAGCACCAGCACGAGCTGCGCGAGCACGTAGAGCCTGCGGGAGCCCCCGAGCGGCACGTCGAACTTGACGTAGCTCGAGCGGTCCACCTCGGGCGGCAGCAGCGGACCGCCGAGGTCGGCGGGCCGCCACCCGGGCCGCGCCCAGAGCACGCGCAGCCTGTCGAGCGGGCGCGCCGTTCGCCGCGCGACGTCCCACATCTCGACCCAGTAGTGCAGGTTGGCCCAGAGCGGGTTGAAGCTGGCGAGCGGCTTCGTGATGCCGTAGACGGGCTCTTCCCGCTCCTCGGCGAAGGTTCCGAACAGGCGGTCCCACACGATCAGCGTGCCGCCGTGATTGCGGTCGATGTAGCGCGGGTTGCGCCCGTGGTGGACGCGGTGGTGGGACGGAGTGTTGAGCACCCACTCGAGCGGGCCCAGCCGCCCGACGAGCCGGGTGTGGATCCAGAACTGGTAGAGCGTGTCGATCGCCGACACCACCAGGAACATCTGCGGCGGAAAGCCGACGAGCGCGAGCGGCAGGTAGAACACCCACGACACCGGGATGGCGCTCTGCCGCAGCGCGACCGTCAGGTTGTACTCCTCGCTCTGGTGGTGCACGACGTGCGAGGCCCAGCCGGCGTTCACCTCGTGGCTGAGGCGGTGGTACCAGTAGTAGAGCAGGTCGTAGCCGAGGTAGCACGAGGCCCAGGCCCACAAAGCACCCGCGGGAACCTCGAACTGCCGCCAGCTCTCGTAGACGAAGACGTACGCCGCGAACACCGAAGTTTTCAGGAACACCTCGGTGACCTGCTGCAGCAGCCCGCAGGAGAGGTCGCCCACGGAGTCGCTCAGGCGGTAGCTGTCGCGCTCGAGCAGCCGCGTGAAGACGAGCTCGACTCCGATCAGGAGGAAGAAGACGGGGATCGCGAGTGCTATGTAGTTCACGGCCGGCCTTTCATCCTAACTCCGGCCGGCGCGCGCGGCGCGTTCTCAGACGAACGGTTCGGGATTGCGCGGCAGCGCCCGCGGACGCGCCGGCGCCGCGCGCGGCGCATCCTCGAGGCTGGCCCGCCACGCGCGGAGCACGGCGGGCAGGTGCCCCGGGAACGCGAGCTCCTCCGGGAGCTCGTCCGGAGCGAACCACGCGATCTCGGCGATCTCGTGCGGATCGGGACGCGTCTCGGTCGAGCCGGAGGCGCTCGCATGGAAGTAGATGTTGAGCGTGATCTTGTCGGCGGCGTCTGGCCCGTAGCCGTCGATCCACATGCCGAGGACGCCGTCCACCTCGACCTCGAGCGCCGTCTCCTCGCGGACCTCGCGCGCCGCCGCCGCCTTCGGATGCTCGCGCACGCCGCAGAATCCGCCCGGCAGGTCCCACGCCCCCTTCCACGGCCGCTGGGCGCGCCGCACGAGCAGCAGCTTGCCGCCGCGGCTCACGAGCGCTCCGGCGTACGGCTTCGCGTCGAGCCAGTGGCTGGTGTCGCACGACCGGCAGATGACGGGCGGGGGCGCAGGCAGCGGCGCGGCACAGTGGGAGCAGAACCGCGGCAGGGCCATGAGGGGCGGGCCTCCTCGGTCGAGTGCCCTAACTATACGCGCGGCCCGGCACCATGCAAGGAAGTTTTCGCCTCTCGCAGCACGCCGCCGAGCCACGCGGCCGTGACGCAGAGCGCCGTCGCGCTGCCGAAGAGCCAGACGCGCCCCGCGACCCCGAGCGAGTCGCCCGCGAGCGCGGCCGGCCACAGCACGCCCGGTGCGAGGAACACGTAGAAGCCGACGAGCGCGGCGCTCGTCGCCGCGGCATGCGCCGCCACCGCGGGGTCCGGACGCAGGAGCGCGAACGGCACCACCCACAGCAGGTACTGCGCGCTCTGCAGGCCGTAGCAGGCGGAGAACGCGAGCAGCACCAGCAGCACGGCCCGCCGCGCCGGCAGCTTGAGCCGCCGCGCACTCACCGCGATCACGAGGGCGGCCCACGCCAGGAGGAAGAGCTCCCGCGACACGGCGGCGGCCGTCGGCCAGAAGCGCGCCTCGCTGCGGGGCAAGACACCGGTCGCGAGCCATTCGGCGCCCCGCAGCACTCCGGTCCAGCCGAAATCGGCGATGCCGCCGTAGCCGAAGAGCTCGCGGCGGAGCGCCTCGGGGTCCAGGGCCGCGAAGGGCGCCAGCAGCAGCGCGCCCGGCGCGAGCGCGAGGAGCGCGTAGCGCACGGCGGCCTGCGCCGACGCGCCGCCGGCCAGCGCGAGGAAGGGAAGCGCGAGCACCGGGAAGGACTTGGTGGCGATGCCGGCCGCGAGCGCGAGCGCCGAGGCGTCGCGTCGCCCGCGCTCGACGAGGAGCACCGCGGCCAGCAGGAAGAGGAGCGGGATCGCGTCGAACTGGCCGTGGGCCGAGCCGATCAGCAGCGCGACCGGGTGAAGCGCGTAGAGCCACGCGGCGAGCGGCGAGGCCATCCCGAGCGCCGCCGCGCGTGCGAAGACGGCGACCATCGCGAGGTCGGCCGCGAGCACCGGAAGCTTCACGTTGACGGCGAAGCGGCCGACCCCCTGCCGCTCGAGCCAGAGCGCCCCGGCCTCGACGGCCGCCCAGGGCGGCGGATACGGGTAGAGCCGTTGCGTCTCGTAGGGGTTCCACGAGACGTCGAGCAGGTGGCGGCCGACCCTCTGGTAGCGCTCGACGTCCGCGACGACGCCGTCGCAGGCGAAGATCACGGCGAGCCGCAGCACGAGCGCGATCGCGAGCGGGGCGAGCGCCGTCCGCGTCACCGGAGCGGCTCGCGCGGGTCGCGCGCGAAGACCACCGGCACCGCCCAGTCGAGCCGCGCGGCGCCGAGCTCGCGGCCGAGCGCGATGCGCGCCTCGCGCGCGGCGTCGCCGATCGCCCGGCCCTGCGCGAGCTCCGCGTAGAGCTCGCGCGCGAAGAGGGTCGCTGCGTTGTCGAGCACGGCGTACTGGTTCGCGACCACGGCGGGAACACCGGCCGCCACCAGCGCGGGAGCCGTGCCGCGGTTCCAGTCGACGCGGCCGCCGCGCCCGGTCTCGCAGGCGTTCAGGAACACGAGGCTGAGCCCGCGCTTGCACACCACCTGGCCGAGCGCCTCGGCCCCGAACGGGCGGGCGCCGCCGCGGTCGTCCTCCAGCACGACGAAGCCTTCGCGCTGGCTCGCGTCGTAGTGGCCGTGACCGACGAAGTGGAGCACGTCGATGCCGCCCTTGGCGAGCCGCTGCTGCAATGCGCCCGGCGTCGGGCGCGTCACCAGCTCGATCTCGACGACACCCTTGTCCACGAGCGGCGCGAACGCCTTGCGCAGCCCGGCCGTCTCCGTGCGGTCGTCGAGCGGCGGCTGGCCCTTCGGGCGCGACACGGCCACCAGCACGCGCAGCCGGCCGCGGCGCCGCGCCGGCCAGTCGGCGGGCACGGCGGTGTAGGCGTTGCGGACGAAGTTGACGGAAGAGATGGCGAGGAACTCCCGCCGCGACGGGTCGAAGGCGAGCTCCCACGGCTTGTCGGCGACCCAGTCGAGCATCGACGTGAACACGAGGTCGAGCGGGCGGCTGCGCCGCTGCTCGCGCGCCACGTCGAAGAGCCGCCGCACGTCGCCGGGCAGCAGCGTCTCGAAGAGGTCGCGGCCGAAGGCGCGCAGCTCGCGGCCGTCCGGCAGCCCGCGTCCCTTGCCGCGGCCGTCGAGCTCGGCGAGCGTCCGCTCGTGCATCCCGATGATGCGGCGCCAGCGTGCGCCGCTCTCGCCGCCGCGTCGCGGGAAGCGCTCGAGCACGCGCGCGCTCCTATAGCTCGCCAGGATCGCGGCCTCCTCCTGACCCGGGTCCGGCGCGAGCACGAAGAGCTCGAAGAGGTCGGCGGGTCCGCGAGCGGCGCGGCGCACGTTCAGTGCCGCGGCCTTCGCTCCGAGCGCGGGCCGTCGCGGCGCTCGCGGTCGCGCCGCGGCCGTTCGGGCCGCGGCCCCTCGGCGCGCGGCCGCTCGCTCTTCGGTCGCTGCTCGGCGAAGCGCCGGCAGGCGCTCTCGAAGCGCTCCACGAGCGCGCGGCCCTCGGCGCCGGGCATCGGCCCGAGCCGCTTCCAGGCCGTCTGCGCGGCCTCGATGTCGTTCGCGGCCGCCTGCCAGCGCTGCTCGACCGCCTCGCGGCCGCCGATCGTGTTGGAGGCGAGCGCGTCGCGCAGGCGGGCGGCGAGGTCGAGCGCCGACTGCGCTTCGCTCGCCTTCGCCGGCGAAAGCTCCGCGAGCAGCGCCTCGACGCGCGCGACCAGCTTCTCGCCCCGCTTGCGGCTCGCCTCGGGGTCGAGCTCGCTGCCCTCGAACGCGCGCGGGTAGACCTCCAGCAGCCGGTCGCGCGCGTCAGGAAGCGCTGGTCGAGCGCGGCCATCTCGTCCTGGGGCAGCCCGCCCGCCTGGCGCCAGGCCGTCTGCGCCGCTTGCACCCGGCCCACCAGGTCGCCGGGTGGCTCGGCGAGCGGCGCGTCCGCGGGTGCCAGCGCCTCGAGCTCGGCGCAGATGCCCTCGCGCGCCTGGCGCGCGGCCTCGCGGGCGTGCGCGTCGCGGTTCTTGTAGCGGTCGAAGAAGAGGTCGCAGGCGGCGCGGAAGCGCTGCCACACCGCGTCGGCGCGGCTCTTCTTGACGGGGCCGATCGCGCGCCACTCCGCCTGCAGCTGCTTGATCCCGGCAGCCGCCTCCTCCCAGAGCGTCGAGGCCGCGAGCGCCTCGGCCTTCTCGCAGAGGGCTTCCTTCTTGTGGAGGTTCTGCTCCCACTCGCGTCCGCGCTCCTCGCGATGCTCCTGGAAGCGCGTGAAGAAGCGGTCGCAGGGCTTGCGGAAGCGCTCCCAGATGCGCTGCGACAAGGCGTGCGCGACGGGGCCGCTCGCCTTCCACTCGGCCTGGAGCGCGCGCAGCGCCTCGGCCGTCTTGATCCAGTCCGTGGACTCCGCGAGCGCCTCGGCTTTCTCGCAGAGCGCTTCCTTGTTGCGGAGGTTCGCGGCCTGCTCCTCGGCCTGCTTCGCGAGGTGGGCGTCGACCTTGGCCCGGACCTCGTCGCGCGCGGCCTTGAAGCGCGTCCAGAGCGCTTCGCCCTTGTCCTTCGGGGCTTCCTTCGCCTGCCGCCAGCTGTGCTCGAGCTCGCGCAGCGCCGCCCCCGCGCGGTCGAGGTTCGGCTCGTCGCGCAGCTTCTCGGCGCGCTGCGCGAGCTCCTCCTGCACCGACACGTTGGCCCAGCGCTTCCAGTCGGCGTCCTCGCGCAGCTGCTGGAGCAGGGGATAGAGCTTGCGGCGCGCGCTCTCGAGCCGCGCGAGCAGCTGGTCGCGCTCGCGGCGGCTCGGGAAGTGCCCCGGGTGCTCGAGCGCCTCCTTGATCTCGCGCAGCGCGTGGTCGGTGTCGCGGAGCGAGGCGTGGGTGTCCGCCGCGATCAGCCCGTCGGCTCGCTCGGCGAGCGCCTTCAGCGCCTCGACGTGGCCGCGCTCCTTCGCGGCGATCTCGGCTCGCGCGGCGTCGGCGCGCGCGCGCAGCGACGCCGCGATCTCGTCGAAGCGCGAGCCGAGCTCGCCCGCCGGGGCGCCGCTCGCGGCCTCGCGCCAGCGCGCCTCGAGGCCCTGGAAGGCCGCGCGGGCCGCCGCGAGCTCCTGGGCGGCGAGCGCCTCCGCCTCGGCGACGAGCGCCGCGAGCGTCTCCCGTCGCGCGAGCGCCGCCTGCCCGGCCTGGCCCTGCGCCTCGGCTTCCTGCGCCGCTCCTGCGCCGCGCGCGCCGCGGCCTCGCGCTCGCGCGCGGCCCTCACCTCGCGCTCGAGCGCGATGCGGGCCTCCTCGTAGGCTCGTCGCTCGCTCTCGTCGTCCACCGGCGGGGGCGGGGGCGGCGCCGCGGGGAGCGCCGGCTCCCCGGTCTCGAGCCGCGCGCGCGCGCGCCTCGCGGCGGCGGCAACGCGGGCTTTGGCTGCCACGGCGGCGAGTGCCGCGGTGTCGGAGAGGCGGTCGACCGCGGCCACCGCGAGCGCCTTCTGCTCGAGGTTCTGCGCGAGCGCCTGGAGCGTCGCGGCGTCCTCGATGCGGCCGAGCGCGAGCAGGCGCGCGCGTGCGTCCTGTGCCTCGCGCACCACGGAGGCGAGCGCCTTCGGGTCGGCGAGCGCGCGGATCGCCGCCTCGCGCGCGGCGGCGTGCTGGGCACCCTTCGCGACGCTCGCGAGGTGTCGAGGATCGGAAAGCCCCGCGACCGCCGCCTGCGCCGCGGCCTCGTCGTGGGCGTGGAGCGCGGCGTGCGCGATGCGCCCCGCGGCTTCCTCCCGCACTCCGCCGTCGGCGTCGGAGCCGGCGATCTCGACCAGCAGCGCCACCTCGTCGATGCGCTTGACGGCGGCTCGCCGCACCCGCGCGTCGGCGTCCTCGCGCGCGAGCGCCAGGATCAGCTCGCGGTCGGAGGCGGGCAGGCGCAGCACCGCCTCGGCCCGTACGGCGGGATCGCTGTGCTGCCACTCGGGCCGGCCCCGGAATCTGTCGATGAGGGTCTTGAGAGTCGTCTCCGCCACGCCGTCCTCCGGGCAGAAGGACTATACCGCAACGCCCGGCGGAGGGCGGTCCGCGGGCCTCAGCGCGGGCCGTCGAGCTCTTCGATCGTCGCGGTCGAGGCCGGGCGCGCCTTCTGCAGGCGGGCGGCCACCTCTTCGGCTTTCCGCAGCACCCGCAGGACGTTGCCGCTCGCGCAGGCGTCCGAGGTCCTCGTCGCTCCAGCCCCGGCGCGCCAGCTCGGCGAAGAGCCGCGGGTAGTCGGAGACGTCCTCGAGCCCCTCGGGCCAGCTGTCGTTGCCGTCGTAGTCGCCGCCGAGGCCGACGTGCTCGGCGCCCGCCACCTTCCGGATGTGATCGACGTGGTCGGCCACGTCCGCGATCGTGACCCGCACCTTCGGCATGCGGTCCTGGATCTCCTTGCGAAGCTTCTCGCGGTCGCTTCGGGTCCTTCAGGGTCTTCGCGCGCTCCTCGTACTCCTTCCAGAGCGGGAGGCTGGCGCGCGCCAGCTCGGGGGAGATGAACGCGGTCACGAACGTCACCATCACGACGCCGCCGTTCGCCTGCACCGCCTGCAGCACGTCGTCGGGGACGTTGCGCGGATGGTCGCAGAGCGCGCGCGCCGAGGAGTGCGAGAAGATCACCGGCGCCTCGGAGACGCGCAGCGCGTCCTCCATGGTCGCCGGGCGAGACGTGCGAGAGGTCGACCAGCATGCCGAGCCGGTTCATCTCGCGCACCACCTCCTCGCCGAAGCGCGTGAGGCCCGCCGTGGCGCGGCGTCGTCGGTGGCGGAGTCGGCCCAGTCGAGCGTCTGCGAGTGGGTGAGGGTCATGTAGCGCGCGCCGAGCGTCGTAGTAGGCGCGCAGCGCGCCGAGCGAGTTCTCGATCGCGTGGCCGCCCTCCATGCCCAGCAGCGAGGCGATCCGCCCGCTCCCGCATCGCCCGCTCGACCTCGCCGGCGCTCGTCGCGAGCGCGAGCCGGTCGGGGTAGCGCGCGATCACGCGCCGCGCGATGTCGATCTGCTCGAGCTGCGTCTTCGCGGCCGACCTTCTCGGCCGGGACGTAGACCGACCAGAACTGTCCGCCCACGCCGCCCTGGCGCAGGCGCGCGAGGTCGGTGTTGCCGGTCGTCGGCGGCGCAGGTCGTAGGCGGGCACGTCGCGGGGCGCCGCCGTGCTCTCGCGGATCGCCCAGGGCAGGTCGTTGTGCCCGTCGATCACGGGATGGCGTGCGAGCAGCGGCTCGGATCCGCGCGAGCGGGTCGACGTCGGCGCGCGAGCGGCTCGCGCTCGCGGTCAAAAGAGCGGCGGCGCAAAAGATAAGAGACGAAATGAACGTCCAAGGCTCATACTGCGTCTTAGACATACAAGGCGGAGTCTAGCTGACGAGGATCCGTGATGCAGCGCGCGTCCAACTCGTTGAACGACACATCGGAGCCGCGGCTGCTCGCGCTGCGCTTCGGTCCTTTCGAGCTCGACGTGCGCAGCGGCGAGCTGCGGCGCAATGGCACCACCGTGCGCCTGCAGCCCCAGCCGCTCAAGGTCCTGCTGCTGCTCGCGGGGCGTCCCGGCGACGTCGTCACGCGCGAGGAGATCCAGGCCGAGATCTGGCCCGCGGGCACCTTCGTCGACTTCGAGCAGTCGCTCAACTTCTGCATCCGCCAGATCCGCGCGGCGCTGCGCGACGACGCCAACGCGCCGCGCTACGTCGAGACGCTGCCGCGGCGCGGCTAC
Source organism: uncultured Acidobacteriota bacterium (assembly GCA_963744315.1). Taxonomy (GTDB): domain Bacteria; phylum Acidobacteriota; class Vicinamibacteria; order Fen-336; family Fen-336; genus DATBSL01. Next base: position 89,763 of record CAVUTB010000002.1, on the reverse strand, counting down.
CGCTGGGTGGCCGGCCCCGTGCAGTCGGAGACGTCGGGCGCCGTCGTGCGCGAGTGGCCGCGTCCGATCGCCACCGACGCCTCCGGGGCGCAGCCGGCGCTCGACGCCTCGTCGGGAGCCATCACGGCGGCCCTGCCCGCGGCCTCGCCCGCCGCGCGGCCCAGCGGCTCGCTCGCCCTCGCGCTCGTGGCGCTCGCAGGACTGCTCGCGGTGGCCTTCGTCCTGTGGCGGCAGCGACCGGCCGAGCCGCCCTCGGCGCCGACCTTCCACCGCATCACCTTCAGGCGCGGCGCACTCAACTCGGCGCGCTTCGCGCCCGACGGCCAGGTGGTGTACTCGGCGGCGTGGGACGGCGCGCCGCGCGAGCTGCAGGTGACGCGCTCCGACGGGCGCGACTTCCGGACACTCGACATCAAGGAAGCCATGGTCGTCGGCGTCGCGAGCTCGGGCGAGGTCGCGTTCCTGCGCGCGGGAGTGCTGGCCCGCGCACCGCTCGCCGGCGGACCCGCGAAGGAGGTCCTGAAGGACATCGGGGCGGCCGACTGGACCGCGGACGGCCGCGACTTCGCCGTCTCGCGCTGGGAGGCGGTCCGCACCAAGATCGAGTTCCCTGCCGGTCGCGTGCTCGCAGAGACGCCCGCGCGGCTGGGCCGGCTCCGGATCTCGCCCGACGGGCGCTACGTCGCCTACACCGAGCATCCGGTGCTGAACGACGACCGCGGGCTCGTGGTCGTGGTGGACCGCGACGGCCGCCGCGTCGCCGCGAGCCCCGAGTGGGCGAGCCTCGACGGGATCGCCTGGGCGCCGAGCGGTAGCGAGGTCTACTTCACGGCCTCGGAGGCCGGGGCCGACAACTCGCTGCGCAGCCTCTCGCTCGACGGCAAGGTGCGGATGGTGCTTTCGGGCAGCGGGCGCTTCGTGCTGCACGACACCGCGCCCGACGGACGCGTGCTGCTCGAGCGCGCGTCGTTCCGCTCGGAGATCGTGTTCCGCCGTGAGGCGGAGCACGAGGATCGCGACCTGTCCTGGCTCGACTTCTCCGCCGTGGTCGGGATCAGCCCGAAAGGCGACACCGTGCTCTTCTACGAGAGCGGCGAGGGCGGCGGTCCGGAGTACGCGACCTTCCTGCGCAAGACCGACGGCTCTCCGCCCGTGCGGCTGGGCGCGGGGCGCGCGCTCGATCTCTCGCCCGACGGCCGCTTCGTGATGTCGGTCGACATCCGCAGCGCGGCCGGCCTCGATCTGACGCCGACCGGCCCCGGCGAGATCCGCCACGTGCGCATTCCGGGAATCGCCGCGCACGAGGACGCGGGCTTCCTGGCCGACAGCACGCGCATCTTCGTGACCGGGCGCGACGCCGCGGGCAAGCGCGCGACCTGGCTCACGGACGTCCAGGGCCGCGAGCCGCGGCTGCTCCCGCTGCCGGACGGGCGCATCCTGCGGCAGAACACCTTCTCGCAGGACGGCTCGCGCTTCGTGGCCTCGTGTCCGGAGGGCGTCGGCTACGGGGGCAGCTGCTTCTACGACGCCGCCCTGGGCAAGCCCACGCCCGTGCCCGGCGCGCACAAGGAGTGGATCGCGATCAGCGTCGACGCGCAGGGCCGCCTCTACTACCGCGACCGCGCAGCGGACAAGGCCGAGTCGCTGCTGCGGCTCGAGCCGAAGACGGGCAAGGCCACGACGCTCGCCGAGCTGGCGCCGCGCGACCGTGCCGGCGTCTTCGGTGTGCTGGACGTGAACGTCGCCGCGGACGGAGAGGCCTGGGCCTACACCTTCCAGCGCCGGCTCTCCGATCTGCACATCGTCACCGGCCTCAAGTAAGCCCCATCCAGCGCGATAAACGGCGCATCCAACGATGTGTCCGCGCGTCCAGTCGCTTGAAGTCAGCGGCTGCATCCCGTGTTGCGCTTGCGTCCTCACAGCTTTCGGCAAGCCGTTCGCTCCGCTCGTGTTGTCCGCTCAGCCCTAGCTCGTCTCCGCCTTCTGCCAAATAAGGCAACTGTGTCCGCACGGCCGGCGTCTTCGGGTCAGTAGTCGCCGCGTCGAGTCGCGATTGGAGCGGAGGGACCGGGGGGCCGAGGCCGCTCCAGGGAGGACGCATGACGGGCCGCTTCGCCGCACTGGCTCTCGCTTCCGCTTCGCTCTGGGTTCCCGCCGCTGCGACCGCGACCGAGTTCCCCGTGCCTGAGCTGTTCCTGTCGACGGGTACCACCTCCGTGACGCCAGTGACGCCCGCCCGTCCCGCCGAGCCGCTGCTCGTTCCCGAGCTCGAGCGGCCGGCGATGCCGGTCGCGCGGCTCGTGTGGCTCGATCCGGCGGGCATCGGGCTGGGGGCCGACCAGGTCGCGCAGCCGGCGGTGACCGAGCTGCTGCGCGAGATGGGCGTCGAGGCCCGCTGGCGCCGCGGCGATCCGCACGAGCTGTCGCGGCCTGGGGAGCTGCGCATCATCCTGCTGCCGCGCCCGGGGGTTTTCGAGAACGGCCTGCCCGTGCTGGGCGCGACGCCGACGCAGTTCGCCGGCGAGCCCCACGTGTGGGTGCACGTGCCGAGCGTCGGAAGCGCGGTCGGCATCGACCGCATGCGTCCCGGCATGCGGCTCGACGTCCACGCGGCCCGGCGCCTCGGCACCGGCCTGTCGCGCGTCGTCGCCCACGAGCTGGTGCACGCGCTGGTGCCCGCCCTGCCGCACGGCAAGGGGCTGATGGCGGCGCGCCTCGACCGCCGCATGCTGACCGGCCCGAGCATCCCCGTCGATGCGGACGTCGGCCTCGCGGTGCGCGCCGCGCTCGCCGGCATCCGCCCCGTCGCCCCGCCGACGGCCACCATCCTGGCCGCCGAGAGCAGCCGAGAGGAGCCTGAGTCATGAGCAGCCCAGCCGAGTTCCGTGTCCTGCGGCCCGTGCCGGCGCCGCGCCTCGCGCCGCGCCCGGCCGCGCTCCCGCATGAGGCGCCGCGACCGCTGCCCCGGTCGCGCACGCCGATCGAGCTGACGGTCGAGGTGCTGCGCGGCCCGTTCCGTCCGCTGATCGTGTGGGCGCTCGTTCTGGGGCCCGCGCCCCTTCTCGGAGCTGATGCGCCACGTCCCGGACGTGACCAAGAAGACGCTGCGCCGCGAGCTCGCCGAGATGGAGCGCATCGGCCTGGTGCTGCGCGAGGTGCGGCCCGACTCGAACCGGCGCGCCTCCTACTCGCTCAGCCCCTTCGGCGAGACGCTGCGGCCGGTGGTGGGTGCGATGTACGAGTGGGGCTTGCTCTGCGCCGGCCCCTGCCGGTCGAGCCAGGACCGCAAGCACACCGGCACCGGCGCGTAGCGCGCCCCGCGCTGCTAGCGCGCGGCGAGCTCGGCGTCGGACTTCTGCCGCCAGCCCGCGGCGCCTTCGTTGTCCCCGATGAACTCGAGCGCCTTGGCGGCGAGGCTGCGCGAGCCGGGGCCGGGTGCTTTGCGGTTCATCTCGACCAGCAGGCTGCGGCTCTCCGCCAGCGGCCGGCCCGAAAGCGCCATCACGATCGCCAGGCTCGCGTAGGCGCGCGCGTGGTTCGGGAACGCCTGGATCTCCTCACGCAGCGCCTTTTCGGCCTCCGCGTGACGCCCCAGGCGCGCGAGCACGTCTCCGCGCACGAACTCGAGCCAGGGCACCGGACCGAGCGCCGCGCTCGTGGCGTGGACCGACTGCAGCCGCTCGAGCGCCTCCTGGGGCCGCCCCCGGCGCGCGGTCACTTCGGCCAGCACGACGGCCGCGCGCGCCTCGGCGCCCTTGTCGCCGGCGACGAGCGCGGCCTCGCGCTCGGCCTCGTCCACCTGGCCCTGGGCGAGCGCGATCGTCGCGAGCAGCTCGTGCGCCGTGGCCGGCTCGGCCGCGAGCGCCTTGCGGGCCGAAGCCGAGGCCTTCGCGAAGTCGCCCATCTCGAGCTCGATGCGCGCGAGCGTGAGCGAGAGCGGGGCGGCGAGGTCCGGCGACCTCGCGATCGCGCTCTCGTACGCGCGCGCGGAGTCGCGATAGCGGCCGAGCCGTCCGAGCGCGGCCGCGCGCTCCGTGAGCGCGTCGACGAACCCCGGGTTCTCCTTGAGGACGGCGTCGAAAGCCCGCACGGCCTCGGCGTCCTTGCCCGCTTCCACGAGAGCGAAGGCGGCGCGGGCGCGCGTGTAGCTCGCGATGCGGTCGCGCGGGTTGGGTAGCGCCGAGCCCGGCTCCGGGAGCGCCGCTCCTCCGGCGAGGTAGCCGAGGCTCATCAGCTTCTCGCGCTCTTCCTTCGTGGCGGGAGCGGGCGGCTCGAAGTCGGCGATGCCGCTCGCGAGTGCTATGCGCATCGCGGTCGCGGTCTGCGCCTTCTCGGCGAGGATGTCGCTCGTCTCGGCAGGGTCGCGCTCGACGTCGTAGAGCTCCGGCCGCGGCCCGTCGATCAGGTGGTAGCGCGCGTCGACGAGCGAGCGCAGCTCGCTCCAGCCGAGGTGGATCCGCGGGTAGTAGGTCTCGCTGTAGACCGATGCCGTCGCGGCGCCCGCGGCGTCGAGCAGGTTGCGGCCGTGCGCGCCCTTGGGCGGCGCTGCGCCGAGAGCCGCCGCGATCGTGGGTGCCATGTCGCGCAGTCCCGCGAGCGCCGCCTGCCGGCTCCCGCCGCGCTCGGCGCGCGGCAGCTTCAGGAGCAGCGGGACGTGGATCGCCTCGCGGTAGAGCAGGATCCCGTGCTCCGCCTCGCCGTGGTCGGAGAGCCCCTCGCCGTGGTCCGAGACGAGCACGACGAGCGCCTCGTCGTAGCGGCCGAGCGCGCGCAGCCCGTCGAGCAGCTCGCCGAGCGCCGCGTCGGCCGCCGCGATCTCGCCCTCGTAGCTCGCGCCGTAGCGGGCGAGCTCCGCGGCGGGCGGCGTCCACGGCGTGTGCGGCTCGTAGAGGTGAACGAAGAGGAAGAAGGGTCGGCCGCCCACGCCGCGCAGCCAGGTGAGCGCGTGCGCCACGGTCGTCTTCCCGTCGCGCTGCACCTCGCCGACGGCCTTGGCCCCCCCGGCCGTCACCACCTCGTCGTAGGAGTCGAATCCCTGGTCGAGGCCCGTCGCGCGGCGCAGGACGAATGCCGAGACGGCGGCCCCCGTCGCGTAGCCGCGCGCGCGCAGCACGGAGGCGAGCGTCTCGTGCTTCGGCTCGAGCTTGTAGCCGATGTTGTTGCGCACGCCGTGCTCGGGCGGCAGCAGGCCGGTGAGCAGCGAGGCGTGCGACGGGAACGTGAGCGGCGAGTGGCTGTAGGCGTTCTCGAACACGATCGCGTCCCGCTGCAGGCGGTCGATCGCCGGGGTCTCCACCCCCTTGTAGCCGTAGGCGGGCAGGCGGTCGGCGCGCAGGGTGTCGATCGAGACGAGCACGACCGGCGCATTCGAGGAGCGAGCCGGCCCGCCGGAAGGGGAGCGACCAACGCCGCACGCCGCGACGAGCAGCGCGGGCAGCACGGGACGCAAGAGGCGGACGGCTCGTCGTGAAGAGAGCATCGGCAGAGACAGGAAAGGCGCGACCCCCGGGAGCCAGTATCTCCCGGAGGCCGCGCCGACCACGAAGCGCCTGAGCAACGGGCTGCGGAGCGAGCCCGATTCACTCGGGTGAGCGTAGCGGGGGGTGAGGGGGGCACGACGCAGTGCCCCCCTCCTAGAAGCTGAGACGCGCTCCGAAGCGTACGAGCAGCGGGTTCAGGATCTGGTCGATGCGGTTGAACGAGCTCGAGTCCGCCGCGTCCACCCGTCGCAGCACCGTACCGGAGTTGAACACGTTGAACACGTCCGCACTGAGGTTGAGCTGGGCCCCGCCGATCGCCTTGTTCCAGGCGAGCCGCATGTCGAGGTTCCAGATGTTCGGCAGCCGGTCGTCGCCGACGTCGACGGCGAGGACCGAGTCCGCGAACGTGTTGTTGACCGTCACGTTGAACGGCCGGATGTAGCCCTCACGCGCGTACAGGTTGCCCGCGATCTCGAAGCCCTTGCCGATCTGGTAGAGGGCGTTGGCGGAGAACTGCCACTTCGACGGCATCCAGTAGAGCGTTCCCGACCCCGTGCTGTAGTAGCCCACCTGGCCGCCGCTCTTCTTGGCGTCGGTGAGGATCGTGCTGAGGCCGTAGTAGCCGTAGCCGTCGTAGAGGACCGGCAGCGGGTTCTGGATGCCGCCCGTGCCGTCGAACGACTCGGTCCAGTTGCTGTACCCGAAGCCCACGCGGCCCATCCAGCGGTTCGAGAGCCGCTTGACCGCGGTCAGCTCGAGGCCGTTGTAGGTGCGGTGGTAGCCGGGCCGGTTGCTGAGGCTGCTGGCCGAAGCCCGGCGGCATCGGCGGCCGCCGCGTTCTCGCGGCCCGAGGTCGAGGCAGGGCACGCGTGTAGCCGTTGCCGCTCACGGAGTCGCACGCCACCCAGTCGCTGCCGTTCACGCCGATGTAGGACATGTAGGGAGAGTTCGTCCCGCGGCGGTACGTGTAGGTGGCGCTCACCGCGAAGTTCGGCGCCAGCTCGTGGTCGATCCCGAACAGCACCTCCATGTCGCGCGGCGCCTTGTAGTCCGGGTCGATCTCGTTGACGGTGCTGAGCGAGGCGTTCACCGGCGCGCCGAGCGAGCCGCCGGCGATGTCGACCTCGCTGCGGTCGTCGACGAGGTTGTTGTTGTTGGCGTCGATCCAGCGGTAGTCCACGCGCGCGACGCCGCCGATCGGGTTGACGACGGTGACGTCGGGGTGGGCGAGCTGCTGGGTGAAGATCGAGAAGTTCCCGCGCACCTGGGTCTTGTGCGAGTCGTTGAGCGCGTAGGTGAAGCCGAAGCGGGGCGAGATGTCGCTCCACGAGATCTTGGTGCCGGCGCCGTCGTAGACGAGGTCGGGCAGGATCTCGGGGAAGAGCGGGTTGGCGGCCGCGGTGGACGCCGCGTTCTCGGCCTTCTGCAGGTCCCAGCGCACGCCGCCCGTCAGCGTGAGGCGGCTGGTGCTGAAGGTGTCCTGCAGGTAGAGCGAGTTGTAGCTGCCCTTGAACGAGGAGACCGAGCTCGCGCTGGATGCGCGCGATCTTGCCGCGCGCGGTCTCGATGCGGGCCTCGATGCCGTTGCCGGGGAGCAGGCTCGAGCTGTTGGTCGAGGCGCGGCGCAGCGCGTAGCCGAACTTGAACTCGTGGCGGCCCGAGAAGTAGGTGGCGTCCGCGTTGATCGTGTCCGACGGCCGCACCGACTGGTACTGCTTCGACGGAGCCGGAGGCGACCGAGTTCACGATGTCGAGCACCTCTCCCTGGTCGAGCCCGCCCTGCGGCACGAGCCCGAAGCCCTGGTTGTAGTGCGACAGCTTGACGTTCAGCATGAAGTTCGGGCTGAAGACGTGGTTGTCCTCGATCTTCAGGAACCCGTGCGGCCAGTTGTCGTCCGAGTAGATGCCGCCCTGGTCGCGCGTGTGCGACGCGGTCTCGGTGCCGAGCCCGCGGTTGTTGGCGCGGCCGAGCTTGATCTTCTGTCCCAGGAACCAGAAGGCCGAGAACATGTTCGACGAGGCGACCTGCCAGTTCAGCTTGGCGTTGTAGTCCTTGAGCACGGTCTTGTCCTGGGTCTGGGTGAGGCGCTGGATGCGCAGGTCCTGCTTGCCGTAGGAGCCCCAGAACCAGAGCTTGTCCTTGATGATCGGACCCCCGAGCTCGGCGCCGTACTCGGCGAGCTGCTCGGCGTGGTCGGCCTTGTCGTTGCCCTGGAGCCGCGGGTCGCCCTCGAGCTCGCTCGGCAGGTTCGAGGCCTCGAGCTTCTCGGAGGCGTAGAAGCCGCTCACGCCGCCGTGAAACGCGTTGGTGCCGCGCTTGGTCACCAGGTTGATGCCGACGCCGCCCGTCGCGACGCGCACGTCCGCGCCGCCGGTCGTGATCGCGACCTCGTCGAAGGCGTCGAAGTCGAAGTAGGTCGGGCTCGCGCCCACGGCTGCCGGGTCGGTGATCACGACGCCGTCGAGCACCCACATCGCGTCGGTCTGGGACGAGCCCTTGCCGATGAAGCCCGACTGCTGGCCGCTCTCGGAGCCGGCCTGGTTGACGCGGTCGATCTGCACGCCCGGCACCGTGCGCATGAACGCCCACGGGTCGCGCGAGTTGGGCAGCTTGCTGAGCTCGTCGCTGTTGACCGTGGTGCCGGTGCCCATCTTCTTGGAGTCGATCACCGGCGTCTCGGCGTCGACCGTCACGGTCTCGGCGACGCTCGCCACCTTCATCGTGAAGGGGACCTCGACGTTGACGCCGGTGCTGACGATCACGGTGCGCTGGGTGGTCGCGAAGCCGCTGAGGGCCACCGTCACCGTGTAGGTGCCCGGGTCGAGGTTCAGGAAGCGGAACTCTCCGCCCGGGCCTGAAGGAGTGGTGCGGGCGCCGATCGTGGCGCCGGTGATGGTAGCGGTGGCGCCGGGAAGCACGGCCGTCTGCTCGTCCGTGACCTTCCCGTAGATGCTACCCGACGAGATCTGCGCGAACGCCGCGGGCGCCAGGCCCGCGACCAGCGCGAACGCCAGTGCGAATGCAACCAGCTTTGCTGCGAATCTCATGACTCACGAGCTCCTGTTCAGACGTTGACCATCGCTCGACACGGCCGGCCTTGCTGGCCGGCGCGCACGAGCGCCGTTTTCCGGCTTTCGGTGGGGGCGCTTGCGTGGCCCTTCCCGCGCCGAATAGGCGCCGGTTTGGCGCCGTGGAGCCCGGCTATCCCCGGAGAGGCGGGTGAAGCTCGGGCAGCATCCCTGCCGATTCGCCGACTCTCACGGCGCAGCGGGACGGGTCTGAACGAAGAGGTGCGACACCGACGATCGATCTCCTGATGTCAGCCCTTTCGAGCGCAGGAATCGACTTTTCCGATCTCCTACAAGATGGAGGCTTTCAAGGGGCAACGCAAGACTTGAATGCTGAGACCTGCCTGAGCCCCGGATGAGACGCCAACGACCGAAGGATCAGCGAGATACGAGCGCGCCCGAGGCTGCGGGCCCCTACTTCCACCACGGAAGTTTGAACGGCGGCTTCGGCTCCGGAGTCGCTTTGGGCCGGGGCGGCCCGGGATCCACGTAACCGAGCACCGCGGGGACGGCCTTTGGCTTCGGTCCGAACATCATGAAGCCGAGCCCGGCCACGAGCGCGAGGGCGCTTCCGGCGAGCAGCAGCTTCACGTCGCCCGTCATGGCAGCGACGGCCTCCTGGCGATCGCGGGCGCTCACCAGGCTCGGGCGCCTTTGGACCACAGGCTCGGCCTGCGGGGGCTGCGCGGCCTGCACGGCCTCGGCGCGCGCCCGGGTCATGCCGCAGTGGCACGACTCCGCGCGCAGCGGCACGCGCCGCCCGCAGGACGGGCACACCCAGCTGTGGGGAGTCGCGGTCGCCACGATCCTTGATCCTAGCGCAGGCTCCGCCGGGGGTGGGGTGATCGCCCACACTCGGGCGGGGCCGCTCCAACCTGGGTGAGAATGCGGACATGCCGGCGATCGAAGCTCTCGGCCACGGCATCCACGCGATCGACACCGGCTTCGTGAGGCCGTACTTCGACGCGAGCCACCTCGTCGTCGAGCGCGGCCGCGCCGCGTTCGTGGACGTGGGGACCAACTTCTCCGTCCCCGGCTTGCTGGAGGCGCTCTCCGGCCTCGGGCTTCCGCACGAGGCGGTCGACTACGTGATCGTCACGCACGTCCACCTCGACCACGCCGGCGGCGCGGGCGAGATGATGCGGCTGCTGCCGCACGCGAAGCTCGTCGTCCACCCCCGCGGCGCGCGCCACATGATCGACCCGCGCCGGCTCTGGGCGGGGGCGATGGCCGTCTACGGCGACGAGGTCATGCGCCGCAACTACGGCACGCTCGTTCCGGTCGACCCGGCGCGCGTCGTCGAGGCCCCCGACGGCTTCACGCTCGAGCTCGGCGGCCGTCCGCTCCGCTTCCTCGACACGCCCGGCCACGCCCGCCACCACTTCTGCATCTGGGACGAAGCCTCGCGTTCGATGTTCACCGGCGACACCTTCGGCCTGGCGTACCGCGAGCTCGCGTCCGAGCGCGGACGCTTCGTGATGCCCACGACGACGCCGGTGCAGTTCGAGCCCGAGGCGCTCGTGGCCTCGATCGACCGCCTCGTCGGCCACGAGCCGCAGGCGATGCTGCTCACGCACTACTCGCGGGTGACCGAGATCGAGCGCCTCGCCGGAGAGCTGCGCCACCAGATCGGCGAGCTCGCGACACTCGGTCTGGCCGCCGACGGCACGCCCGACCGCGCCGCGCGGCTGCGCCAGGGCGTGCGGGAGCTCGTGCACGGATGGGTGCAGCGACCACGGCACGCCGCTCCCTCTACCCGCGGTCGACGCCCTGCTGGACGTCGACATCGAGCTCAACGCCCAGGGCCTCGAGGCCTGGCTCGACCGCGATCGCCGCTAGTACGTCAGCCCGTAGCCGTATTTGAAGAGCGGGTCGTAGCCGGCGTCGCCGACGTTCGTCGGGATCTGGGCCATCGAGCGGGGCCAGCTGACCGGCAGCTTGCCCGTCGGCTTGTAGTCGCCGAACAGCACGTCGGCGACGCCCCCGCCTTCGGTGCCCGGCAGGAAGGCCGCCACGAAGGCGTCGGCCTGATCGAGCTCGCCCGTGACGATCATCGCGCGGCCGGAGAGCAGCACCACGACGACCGCAGCGCCGCTCTGCTTCGCCGCCGCGATCGCCGCTTTGTCCTCGGCGCCGAGCGAGAGATCGGAGCGGTCGCCCTCGAACTCCGCGTACGGCTCCTCTCCGACGACCACGACGACGGCGTCGGCGCCCGCGGCACCCGACGCGTCCTTCGAGTAGGTCACGCTCGTCGTCGCCGGAACGGCCGCCTTGATCGCCGCCAGGATCGTGGTGCCCGGGATCGCGATGTCCGGCTTGTCCTTGACGCGCAGGCCCTGCCAGCGCACGGTCCAGCCGCCGGCCTGCATCGGCATGTCGTCGGCGCCGCGCCCCGCCACGTGGATCCGCTTCGCCGTCTTCTTGAGCGGAAGCGCGTTGCGGGCGTTCTTCAGCAGCACGAGCGACTCGCGCACGGCGCGCCGCGCCACCGCGCGGTGCTCGGCCGAGCCGAAGCTCGCGACGCTCGCCGCGTCCGAGGCCGCCGTGGCGCCCGGCTTGAGGCCCATCGCGAACTTCACGCGCAGGATCCGGCGAACCGCGTCGTCGATGCGCGACTGGGGGACCTCGCCGGCCTCGACGAGGCTCTTGAGCGTCGCGATGAACTCCTGGTACTTCTGCGGGACCATCACCATGTCCATGCCGGCGCTGATCGAGGTCTTGACGTCGCTGCGATAGTCGCCGGGCAGCTGATCGATCGCGGCGTAGTCGGAGATCAGGAAGCCCTGGAAGCCGAGCTCGCCCTTCAGGATGTCGGTCATCAGCTGCTTGCTGCCCGAGCACTTCACGCCGTTCCAGCTCGAGTACGACGGCATGATCGTCGCGACGCCGGCCGCGATCGCGTCGGAGTAGGGCGCTATGTGGATCTTGCGCAGCGTCGCCTCGTCCACCTGCGTGTCGCCCTGGTCGATCCGGCGCGCGCCCGAGGCGTCCTTGCTGCCGGTGCCCCAGGTGGTGCCGCCGTCGCCGACGTAGTGCTTCGCGCATGCCGCCACGCGCGTCGGCCCTTTGAGGTCCGCGCCCTGGAAGCCGCGCACCGCGGCCGCGCCCAGCTCCTTCGCGAGCGCGGGATCCTCGCCGAAGCCCTCGTAGCTCCTGCCCCAGCGCTCGTCGCGCGGCACGGTCACGCACGGCGCGAACGTCCAGTTGGCGCCGGTCGCGCGCACCTCCTGCGCCGTGATGCGCGAGATCTCCTCGACCAGCTTCGCGTTGCGCGTCGCCCCGAGCCCCACGTTGTGCGGGAAGACGACGGCGCCCACGACGTTGTTGTGGCCGTGGACCGCGTCGACGCCGTAGAGCAGCGGGATCTTGAGCCGCGACTGCGGCGTCTGCGCGTGGTAGCCGTCGACCATCTCGCGCCAGTCGGCGAACGAGTTGGACTTCTTGGGGTCGGAGTCGCCTCCCGAGAGCAGCGAGCCCAGGTGATAGGTCGCGACGTCGGTCGGGGCCGCGAGGAACATCTGGTCGGGCTGCGTCATCTGGCCGACCTTCTCGTCGAGCGTCATCTGCGCGATGAGCGCGTCGATCTCCTTCTCGTGGGCGAGCAGGGCACGCTGGCCGGCCGGGGCGGAGCCGGGCTCGGTGGCGCGGGCATCGACCAGCAGGGGCACGGTGAGGACGAGCGGGATCAAGAGGGCGGCCGGGCGGGTAATCTGCATGCGGCGTTGTACCATGACTGAATCCGGTCGCAAGTGGTGCGGGCGGCTCAGGAGGGGTCATGGTCGGCAGAGCCTTTGAGAGCACCCTGGCGCTCGCAGTCGTCGTTGCGGCCTCCGCCTCGGCCCAGGTAAAGGCGGAAGCGCCACCCCCGGGCCACAAGGCCCCCTCGGCAGCCGTGGCGACCGTGGCCGGGACGCCGATCGAGCTCGCCGAGGTGGACGAGCTCATCAAGCCCCAGCTCCTCGAGATGCGCTCGCGCGAGTACCAGCTGCGCAGCCAGGCGGTCGAGGTGCTGATCGGCCGCACGCTGATCGAGAAGGAGGCCAAGGCCCGCGGCATGACGCCCGAGGCGCTCGACCAGGCGGAGGTGGTGGCCAAGGCAGTCGTGACCGACGCCGACGTGAAGACGGCCTACGCCAACAACAAGTCCCGCTTCCCGAACGTGGCCGAGGCGGCGGCGCTCGAGCAGGTCCGCGCCGCGCTCCTTCAGCAGCGACAGACCGAGCGTCGCACCGCCTACACGCGCGAGCTGCGCGGGCGCTACGACGTGCGCGTGCTGATCGAGCCGTTCCGCGTCCCGGTGGAGCTCGCCCAGGCGCCCGTGCGCGGCAACCCGAAGGCGACCGTCACGGTGATCGAGTTCTCGGACTTCCAGTGTCCTTACTGCCAGCGCGTGCGGCCGACGATGACGCGGCTGCGCGAGGTCTACGCGCGACCGCGTCCGCTTCGCCTTCCGGCACTACCCGCTCGACTTCCACCCGCAGGCCCAGAAGGCGGGCGAGGCCGCGGCGTGCGCCGGCGAGCAGGGCAAGTTCTGGGAGATGCACGATCGGCTCTGGGACAACACGAGCAAGCTCCAGGTGGACGACCTCAAGGCACACGCCCAGACGCTCGGGCTCGCGGCCCCGGAGTTCGCGACCTGCCTCGACTCCGGTCGCTTCGCCGACGCGGTCGAGGGCGACCTGCGCGCCGGCCAGGCGTACGGCGTCTCGGGAACGCCGGCGTTCTTCGTCAACGGCCGGCCGCTCGTGGGAGCGCTGCCGTTCGAGGCGTTCCAGCAGGTGATCGAGGACGAGCTCGTCCGCACGGGGGCGAAGACGCGGACCGCGTCGCAGTGACGCCGCGCCCGGCCTGGCTGCGCTGGGCCGAGCGCCTGCAGGCGATCGCGCAGACGGGCCTCACCTACGCCAAGGATCCCTACGACCTCGAGCGCTACGGCGAGCTGCGGCGGATCGCGCTCGAGATCGCGGCCGCCGGCGTCGAGCTTCCGGTCGAGGAGGTGCGGGTGGTCTTCGCCTCGGCGCTCGGCTACCCGACGCCGAAGGTCGACGTGCGCGCGGTCGTGTTCCGGAGCGAGGAGCTCCTGCTGGTGCGCGAGCGCAAGAGCGGACGCTGGACGTTCCCCGGCGGCTGGGCGGACATAGGCGATACGCCGGGGCGGGCGGCCGAGCGCGAGACGCTCGAGGAGAGCGGCTATCGCGTGCAGGCGCACAAGCTGGTCGCGCTGCTCGACAAGGCGCGCCACGAGCACCCGGTGTCGATCGACTACACCTACAAGGTGCTGATCGGCTGCCGGCTGCTCGACGGCGAGCCCGCCACCAGCCACGAGGTCGACGCGGTCGCGTTCTTCCCGCGCGGCGAGCTCCCCGAGCTCGACCTCGACCGCACGACGCCCGGCCAGGTCGCCCTCGCCTGGGCCCACCACGACGACCCGGCACGGGCCACGGACTTCGACTGATCAGGTCTGCAGCGAGAACGGCGTGAAGTCGGTCGTGCGGTCGAAGTAGTCCTCGCTGCTCGGCGCGCTTCAGGAAGTTGACGACGCGGTAGGTGACCGGCGTCATCACGACCTCCCAGCAGCACCTTGAGCACGTAGTTGGTGAGCATCACGCGCACGACGAGCTCGCTCTCCCACACCCCCAGGAACGCGAGCGGGTAGAAGACCACCGAGTCGACCGCCTCGCCCACGATCGTCGAGCCGATCGTGCGGCTCCACAGCTGCCGCCCCGCGGTGCACGAGCTTCATCTTCGCGAGCACGTAGGAGTTGCAGAACTCGCCGCAGAAGTACGCGACGAGCGAGGCGAGCACGATGCGCGGCGTGCCGCCGAAGACCGTCTCGTACGCCGCCTGGTGCGGCCAGCCGGGAGCCGGCGGGAACGCGAGCACCGCCCAGCTCATGAACGAGGCGAAGGCGAGCGCGCCGAAGCCCGCCCACACCACCTTGCGCGCCCGCGCGTAGCCGTAGACCTCGGTCAGCATGTCGCCGAACACGTAGCTGATGGGGAAGAAGAGCACGCCGGCGCCGAAGGTGAAGCCGCCGAGGCGGCCACCTTGGCGGCGCCGATCACGTTCGCGCACAGCAGCACCGTGACGAACGCCGCCATCACGAGGTCGTAGTAGCGGTACTGGCGCGGGGCGCCCGGCTCCGAGCGACTGGCGAGTGTCGTCATGGGGGGAGGGCGTCGGATCCTAGCTCGCTCGGCGTTGCTCGCCAAGCCGCGGCGCTACTTCTCGGTGCTGACCTTCTCCTTCGCGCTCAGTAGGACCGGCACCGTCTCGATCAATTTGCGGGACCGGATCATCGGCTTCGTGACCGCCACGTACTTCTTGAAGTGTGGCGAATCGATATGCGACCTGTAGGCCTCTTCACTCGCGTAGATCTCGAAGAATCGCAGGCGCGTCGGGTGATCCTTCTCGGCCACCGCGTAGATCGCGAGGACGCCGGGTTCGAGGCGCACCGCGGCCTCCATCTCCTCCTTGACCGCCGCCTCGTAGCTCTCGAGCTGCGCGGGATCGATCTCGAGCTCTGCGATGCGGACGACGACACCCGCGGGCGGCATGTCCGCACGAGCGTCTCCCCAGGCCAGGAACCCGAACGGCAGCGCGACGATCGCAAGCAGAGCTCCTCGCATGGTTACCTCTTCGGTCAGTCTGGCGTGCCGTGCACCCTGTCAGGGCAGGGCCAACGCGATCAGTTCCGCAGGCAGATTGGCGCCGCCGGTCGCGACGACGATGAACTGTTCACCGTTCAGCATGTAGGTCATCGGCGCTGCCGTGGCGTTGCGTGGCAGCGCCACCTGCCCGACGACCTCCCCCGTGGCCTTGTCGTAAGCGCTCAGACTGGCGTCGCGAATCTTCGAAGCCCGGTGCCGCTGCAGCGCCGCCTTCCGCGCGCTGCGTGGTGCCCTCCTGTCCGATGATGAGCAATGTCTTCGTCAACAGCGTGTGCCCGCGCATGGCCCGCCCCAGGCGGAAAGAGGCCGAGCGGCCGCAACCGCGGATGGACGGGGTCTCCGAGCGGCACCATCCACCGGTGATTGCCCGTGTTGAGATCGATGGCCGTCACGCGTCCGTAGGGTGGTTTCCACAGGGGCACCCCCTGCAGGGTTTCCATCGGCGCACCTGTTCCGACATACGGCGCTGGCGACTGCGGCCCCTGATTCACGATCGTGACCGCCAATGGGCTCGTGATCGATGGGATGTACATCAACCCGGTTTCGGGATCGCACGCCGCACCCGCCCAGCTCGCGCCGCCAGCCCAGCCCGGCATCTGGATCATCGGCTTCTCGAGCGATGGCGGCGTGTACAGCGGGCCGTAGTTGTACTTGCTCAACACCGCCATCGCATCCTTGCGCAGCTCCGGAGTGAAGTCGACGACATCGTCCTCCGTGACGCCCTGCCGGTCGAACGGCGCCGGCTTCGTCGGGACGGGCTGCGTCCTTGAAGTCTTCTCGCCGGGTACCGTCGATTGCGGAACCGGGTCGCTCCTCGATCGGCCAGATCGGGCGGCCCGTGACGCGATCGAACACGTACACGAAGCCCTGCTTGCTCACCTGGGCCACGGCCTTGACGGGCGAGCCGTTCACGCGGACGTCGATCAGGTTCGGCGCCGCGGGCGGGTCGTAGTCCCACAGGCCGTGGTGCACCATCTGAAAGTGCCAGACGCGCTCACCGGTCCGGGCCTCGAGGCAGACGAGGCTCTCTCCGAACAGGCCTGCGCCCGGTCGTTGACCTCCGTACCAGTCGTTGGACGGCGTGCTGAACGGCAGGTAGACGTAGCCGAGCTCATCGTCCGCGCTCATCAGCGTCCAGACGTTCGCACCCCCCGTGGTCTTCCAGGAGCCTTGCTCCCATGTCTCGTTCCCGAACTCGCCCTCGCCGGGCACTGCGTTGAACTGCCACAGCTGCCGGCCGGTCCGGACGTCGAAGCCACGCACATCGCCGGGTGGCATCGCCTTCACGAGCGGGATGTCGTGCACCTTCGACCCCATCACGACGACGTCGCGACAGATGATGGGCGGCGAAGAGACGCCGTAGTGCCGCCGGTTGACGCTCCGTCCCAGGCCCTGCGTCAGATCGATGCGCCCGTTCTGGCCGAAGCTGGAGATCGGCGTGCCGGTCTGCGCGTTCAGGCAGATCAGGTAGCCGTCACCGGTTCCGAAGAGAATGCGCTGTTCCTTCCCGTCCGCCCAGTAGGCGACGCCGCGATGCACGAAGCCGTTGTTGGAGGGCGTCCCGTTCTTCCAGGTCTCGGGTCGTAGACCCACTTGGCCTTGCCCGTCGCCGCGTCGAGCGCCGCAACCTGAGAGAGGGACGTGCTGACATACAGAACGCCATCGACCATGAGGGGCGTCGACTCCCAGGCCCAGGTGCGCAGCTGAGGATTCGCCTTCACGATCTCGGCTTCGGCGGATTGCCATGTCCACGCCACTCTCAACCGACTGAAGTTGTTGCGGTCGATCTGCGCAAGGGCCGAGTACTTCGCGCTGGCCTTGTCGCCGCCATAGCTCCCCCAGCCCACGGTGCCGCCGACGGACGGCGCGGCGGCCTGGGAGGCCTGCACCGTAGCGGACTGTTTCTGAATCAAAGGTGCTGCGACCAGGGTCACACCGGCGACCAGCACTTCACGCCGGCTCGCGAGGGCTCGGGCATTATCGCGTCTGGACTCATGACCTCGATCGCACATGCCCGTTTCCTTGCTGACCCGGATGCTCGGGTTCGCATGAACCCGACTCGACACCGCTACGGGTGCCAGCGCTAGTCAGACGACTCATGCGCGGAATAGGGTACCGCTCTGGGATGCGGACGTGCCAGGCCTGTGTCTCGGCGAAGCGTCGCGACCACCTCGGCGGAGCCTTACCACCGCTCGATCCCCATCTGCCTCCTGCCCAGCTCGCTCACGTCGTCCACCGTTGCCCGCCCATCGAAGCGCACCTCGTAGTTCTCGGCAGCAAAGTCGGGCGCGCTCTCGCCCTTGAGGAAGGCCTCCTTCTGCCGCTCGAGATAGGCGGCGTTCTTGGCGCAACGGGGAGCCGCGCCGATGTAGATCACGTTGCTGTAGCCGCGGCCCTCGTGCACGTCTTCGACGGCATGCACGACATCCGGGTGCCACCACACCGTGTCGCCCGGCTCGACCTGCGGAATGGGCGAGAGAGCCGGCATCAGGGTAGGGTGCCAATCGGGCGTGATGGAGAGCGCGCGGCCCGGCTCGGCACCGCACAGCACGTCCTCCGGCACGTCGTCCAGAAGAGGCCGAAGCAGCAGATAGACGATCGCCCGGGCGATCGGCATCAGTTGCAGCGTGCCGTCCCCCGGCCCCTGCGCCGTGAGCGCCGTCCAGCCCTGGTACGTGCGGAACATGCTGCAGACGGCGGGCGAGGGGATCTCCTCGGTCGCCGTCCGGAACGCGCCGTCGAAGGGGTCGTAGGACCGCCAGTCGCCGGCGAACACGTGGCGGTAGACCTGGCGATAGGCCGGGTCGATCCAGCGCTCGACAGAGCCCGCATCCATGTGCGGCGACAGGCCGAGGGTCCGATCGCCGGGCTCACGGCGGCGGATGCGATCGGCGTACGTGCATTCGCGGTCTGGGTCGAAATGCAAAGCACCTTCGCCCCCATGCCGCCACAGCCGGTTCAGGAAGGCGCGCGTCTCGGCGAGGGCCGGATGCTGGCGCGCTTCGATCTGCGGCTTCGACCAGTAGATGCCGAAGATCTGCGGCCGGCCCGACTCCAGCTTGCTGAAGTACTTGTCGAGCGACGGATCGGCCGGCTGCTCGTAATAGCGGTTGCGAGCGAGGTACTCGCCAATGGCCGAGTTCCATGCCGTGGCCTCCGCACCCGAGAACACGCCCCTCACGACGACCGCGCCGCGCCGCCGGATCTCCTGCCTGACCTCCTCCGGCACGCCGCCGCTCCGCAGCTTCGCGTAATCGACCGACGGAATCACCGGCCGGCCCTGCGCCCGCGCGTCGCGGATCCCCTCCACCTCGCGGCGCATGTCCTCTTCGACCTCGGCAAAGACCTTCCTGCGATCGGCGATCTGCGCCTTGAGGCGCTGCTTGGTGGCCCGGATGGTCGCAGCAAGATCGCGGACGCCGAGGCTCATGAAACCTCCCGGCATGGCGGGCGGTCGCCAAGTTGCTGGCGTGGTGCCCGTAGGTTCTTGAAGGATGGTGGGCGCTGTAGGATTCGAACCTACGACTTCCACCGTGTGAAGGTGGCACTCTACCGCTGAGTTAAGCGCCCGTCAGGGCAAACGAAAGGATAAAGGCCTCCGCCGCCGGGGGTCAAGCCGGGCGGTCAGTGGCTGACCGTGCACTCGGCCCCGTTCTCGGCGGTCACGATGTAGGTGCCCGGCACGTAGGTGAAGAGCGAGTACTGCGAGGACGGGTGGTTCTCGCAGCCGCTCGCCGGGCCCGTGCAGAAGCTGCCGTCCGCCTTGGTCCAGGTGGGACCCGGGCGGCCGGTGTCGCGGGCGTGGCCGACGCGCCAGTTCTCGCAGGCCTCGCGATCCGCCGTGCCCTCCGGGCGCACCGGGCAGATCGTGCGGCCGTCCGTGTAGCCGATCGCGGCGCAGTACGCCCCGTCGGGTCCCACGAGCGGCGTCGAATCGAGCGTGTAGCGATCCGGCGCCTTGATGTGCACCTTGCAGTTGAAGCGCGTGACCTCGGGCGGATACGGCCGGCCGCAGCCGCTGCCGATCGGCGGGGCGTTCTCCTCACGGTTCACGGGGAAGGCGGACGGCATACAGCTCTGGCGGTAGGCGCCGTGCCCCCGGCGCGCGTGCATGTCCGAGGTCAGCGTGTCGTAGTCCTCGGAGAAGTCGCTCGCGTTCTTGATCCTTATCGTCTGCTGCTCGCCGTCGTCGGGATCGCGCTCGGCGCACAGGTGCGCCGCGCGCAGGTTCCGCACCAGCCCGTCCATGTAGGCGTCCTTGTCGAGCACCTTGTAGGTGCGCGTGTCGGGAGCGGACTGGTCGTTCATGTCGAAGATGTTCGGCTTCTGCTGGGCCAAGAGGTCGATCGCGTCCTCGTACTCGTTGAGCAGGTCCCCCGACCCCGCCCTGTTCCGCCCGCACTCGGCATCGGGGTCGCCCGGGCCGAAGGTGCAGCTCGCGTCGTGGAAGGGATCGCCGCCGGCCGGCACGCTGGGGCTGGGGCTCGGCCGCGCGATCGTAGTGGGCGGAGTGGACGACGAAGGACCCGAGTCTCCGCACGAGGAATGGAGCAGAGCGGCAGCAACGCCTACGGCCGCCATGCGAGCGAGAGGGATTGCGCGCATCGGACGATCCTTACCGATAGATCCCGGCCCGAAATGAAGCCCGAGACGATTAAGGTTCGAGCGTAGCGCTCCGCGGAGGCCCTGACAAGGCTTTCCGGCTCAATGGGCGCCGCAGGGCTCCCGGGGCTCGGTGCCGGCCACGAACAGCTCGAGGCGCTTGTGCGGGCAGCCCGGCCGCGCCAGCAGGCCCGTGTCCTTGTCGATCTCGACGTAGACGATGCCCTCGGGCGCGGGCGGGAACTCGGTGGGAGTGCGGCCGTCGAGGGCCGCCTTCATGAAGTCGACCCATATCGGCAGCGCCGCGCGCGTGCCCGAGAGGCCCACCGGAGTGTTGTCGTCGAAGCCCACCCACACGACGCACAGCAGGTCCGGCGTGAAGCCCGCGAACCAGGCGTCGCGGTAGTCGTTGGTGGTGCCCGTCTTGCCCGCGGCTTCGGCGGTGAAGCCGAGCGCCGCGGCGCTCGCGGCGGTGCCTTCCCGGATCACGCTCTGCAGCATGCTCGTCACCAGGTAGGTCGACTCCTCGTGCAGCACCCGCTCGGGCGGCGGGCTCTGGAGCTGCTCGAGCACGACGTTCTTGTCGTCGGCGACGCTCAGGATCGTGGCGGGCGGCACCTTGAGCCCGCCGTTCGCGATGATGTTGTAGGCGCTCGCCATCTCGAAAGGCGTCGCCTCGAAGGCGCCGAGCGCCACCGCGGGATAGGGCTGGATCGGCGCGCCGATCCCGATCTTCTGCGACCACAGCGTCGCCACCTTGTCGTAGCCGACCATCTCCGCCACCTTGACGGTCGCGACGTTCAGGCTCCTGGCGAGCGCCGTGCGCAGCGTGACCATCCCGAAGTAGGCGTCCTCGTAGTTGGTCGGGATGTACTCCTTGTCCTCGTAGAAGAAGACGGCGGGAGCGTCCTCGACCACGGTCGCCGGCGTGATCGGCGGCAGGCTCGGGTCGTCGAAGGTGGCCTCGAACGCGGTCAGGTAGACGAACGGCTTGAAGGTGCTTCCCGGCTGGCGGCGCGCCTGCATCACGCGGTTGTACTGGCTGCGGCCGTAGGAGCGCCCGCCGACCATCGCGACGATGCGCCCGCTCGCGGGCTCGAGCGCCAGCAGGCTGCCCTCGACCGTCTGCGTGGTGCGCTTCTTGATCATCTCCTGGACGCGCGCGAGCCCGCGCTGCAGCGCCTGCTGCGCGAGCCCCTGCAGGTGCAGGTCGAGCGTCGTGTAGATCGAGAGGTTGCGCGTCGCCAGGTCCTTCGCCACGTAGCGCTCGGCGAGCTGCTGGCCGACCAGGTCGACGAAGTACGGTGCGTCCGTGCTGTCGCTCGTCGGCCGCTCGACGAGCAGCGGCGCCTTGAGCGTCTCCTCCATCGTCGCCTGGTCGATGAAGCCCGAGTCCTGCATCGCGCGCAGGACCTCGCTCCTGCGCTCGGTCGCGCGCGCCTCGTGGCGGAACGGGTTGTAGGGGTTGGGCGACTGGATCATGCCGGCGAGCAGCGCCGACTCGGGCAGCGTCAGGTTCGTCACGTCCTTGCCGAAGTAGATGCGCGCCGCCTCGCCGATGCCGTTGATCCCGAACGAGCCCGACTGGCCCAGGTAGACCTCGTTCAGGTACATCTCGAGGATCTCCTGCTTCGTCGCGCTGCGCTCGAGCACGAAGGCGAGCAGGGCCTCCTGCGCCTTGCGCCTGAGGCTGCGCTCGGCCGTCCGGTAGCCGCGCTCGTCGGTGCGCCGCAGGAAGAAGTTCTTGCAGAGCTGCTGCGTGATGGTGCTGGCGCCCTGCGTGCTGGTGTCGCTGCGCAGGTTGTGGATCACCGCGCGCGTGAGCCCGATCGGGTCGAGCCCGGGGTGGCTGAAGAAGCGGCGGTCCTCGATCGCCAGCACCGCCCGCACCAGGTGCTGGGGCAGCTCCTCGTAGCGCACGCGGCGGCGCTTCTCGCGGTCCTCGCCGTAGAGGTAGGTGACGAGCTGGGGCTCGAGCGTCTGCTGCGCGACCCTGCGCTTGGCGCGGTTGCGGATGTCCTTCACGCGCGTGACCTTCTGCTTGTCGGTCGCGAAGGACACGAGCAGCGGCTCGCTGGCGCCGTCGAGCACCGGCCGCGGGAAGAGCGTGACGCCGGCCTCGGACACCGAGAACTGCCCCGGCTCGCTCGGCAGCTGGCGCTCGGCGTAGCGCAGCCCGTTGAGCGCCTTCACGAGCTCGTCCTCGGTGAGCTCCATGCTCGACCGCAGCACGAGCGGCCGCGCGTAGACGCGCGCCGGCAGGCGTCCCTTCTCGCCGGAGAGCCGCTGCTGCACCATCACGCTGAAGCGCATGTACTGGTAGATGAGCAGCGCGCTGCCGACCACGATCGGCAGGAAGATCGCCGTGAGCAGGGCGACGACGATCTTGAAGCGGCGGACGGAATACACCCGTCGCACGTTCTCGTTCATGGTCGGCGTGGGCTCATGCGGCGGAGGGCTCAGTATAGCGCCCCGTTCTTCAGGGGCTCAGCGGCGGAGCGTCCGCGCGAGCTCCTGCACGGCGGCGACCGCCGCGCGGTCGGGCCGGAAGGAGAGCTCGTATGCCGGCGCGAGCGCCGCGGCGTCGGCGCAGGCGTCGAGCGCGCGCGCCACGCCGAAAGCGTCCCACGGCGGCGGGAAGCTGCGCGCGAAGAGCCGGGCGGCGGCCTCGCCGCGCGAGAGCGGCACGAGCCGGGTGCGCTTCGCGTGGCGCAGGAAGAAGAGCGCACCGAGCGGGGCGTCCTTGGGCGATGCGAAGCCGCCGTCGCCGTGCCAGGGCGTGCCGTAGACGCGGACCGAGCGGCGGCCCGGACGCAGGACCAGCCGGTCGTCGGAGAGCAGGCGGGCCTGCGTCGCGTGACGGCGCCAGAGCCGCGCCGTCGTCGACTTGCCCGCGCCGGACTGGCCGCAGAAGACGAGCGCGCGGCCCCGCCACACGACGCCGCAGCCGTGCACCTCGATCGCCCCGTCGCGGGCGAGCCGGTGCTGGAACAAGAGCTCGTCGAGCGGGTAGTCGAGCGCGTAGCGCGGGCCGCCGCGGCGCATCCTCGAAGTCGAGCGTGCCGCGCCGCAGCGCCTCGTCGATCGACACGAGCTTGTAGAGTGGCGGCGCGCCGCTTGCGCGTGCTGAAGCTGTAGACGAGCCGTCGGCCGGAGCGCTCGACGCGCCAGACGCCGCCCGAGTCGAAGAGCGGCTCGCCGTTGGCGGGGCGCGTCGGCCGGCGCTCGCGGTAGCGCAGGCGGATGTCGCCGCCGCGGCTCGTCAGGAACGGCCGCAGCGCGTCGGGCGGGTCGAGCGCCGCCACCGGCTTTTCGGCCTCGACGAGCAGCACGAGGCCGCCGACGCGCAGCCGCAGCGTCCGCCGCGGCAAGCGCTCAGGCCCGCTGCGGCGGACGGCGCTCGAGCTGGATCAGCTTGGGCTCGGTCGCGCCGGGATCGGCGTGGCCGCACGAGCCGCAGCCCCCCGACAGCGCGGCCTTCGCCTCGGCGTCGGGCCGCGCGGCGAGCGCCCCCGTGCCGAAGCAGCAGGTCGCGTCGCGGCGGTGGCCCGAGCCCTCGCCCATCACGGCCCAGGCTCGCAGGTGCGCGAGCTCGCAGAAGCCGGGCACCACGCCTTCGATGTCGCCCGTCTCCATCTCGGCGGCGCCCGGGCAGCTCCCGCAGAGCGACATCAGGCTGCACTTGCGGCAGATCTCGTTCTTCTGCCAGGTGCGTGCGCGCAGCATCGGGAAGAGCTCGTGCCAGCCCTCCGCGAAGCGGCCGCGCTTCAGGTCGTGGAAGCTCTTGCGCGAGAGCTGGCACATCTGCAGCCGGCCGTAGGGGTCGACCGTGAACGAGCTCTGGCCCGCGCCGCAGCTGTAGACCTGCTCGGTGCCGTATTCGCGGTCGGGACGCGCGAAGCGCTCGCAGAAGTCGCGGAAGTCCTGCATCCGCTCGGGGTTGCCGAGGTCGAGCGCGAGCGCGCGCTCGGGATCGAGCTGCAGCTCGGAGTTGCGGTTGGCGCCGCAGTCGACGCGCGGGTTGAGCGAGCTGTCGAAGCGGAACACGAGCCCGAGGCTCTTTCGCGTACGCGCTCCATCGCCTCGATCTCGTGGTGGTTCCAGGCGAGCGCCATCGTCTTGAGCGTCAGCGGAATCCCGCGCTCGACGAGGCGCCCGATCCCGTCCATGCACTTGTCGAAGGAGCCCGGCACGCGCGTGACGCGGTCGTACGTCTCGCGCGTCATGCCGTAGAGGCTGATCTCGATCTTCTCGGGGCGGTGCTCGGCGAAGAGGTCGGCGATCCGCTCGGTGACGAGCGTGCCGTTCGTGAAGATCGTGACCAGCAGCCCCTTGGCGCGCGCATAGAGATAGAGCTCGGGGAAGTCGCGCCGCACCAGCACCTCGCCGCCGGTGAACAGCACGAACAGCGTGCCCTCGGCCACCATCTCGTCGACGAGCTGCTTCAGCCGCTCGAGGCTCAGCTCGCGCGCGCGCTCCTCGCGCGAGCCCGCGGGCTGGTTCACGTAGCAGTGGACGCAGTTGAGGTTGCAGCGATAGGTCGTCTCGATCGTCCCCTCGAGCGGGATGCGGTGGCGGTCGAGCCCCGCGCGCTCGCGGAACTCCAGGAAGGAGACCTCCGGGACGCGGCTCGAGGCGGCGGGCGAGGCCACGCTGGGCTAGCTGCCGATGGCGCGGCAGGCGCCGCGCAAGCAGCCCGTCGTCGGCCCGGTCGTGCTCACGCGGGTCTTGCAACCCGTGACGGCCATCTCGCCGGAGACGATGCGCACGCGAACCACCTTCGGGCGCTCGTAAGCCTGGCGCGTCGGGCGTTTCTTCATGCTCGGTCTCCTCCGCCAGCGGGGAGTCTAACACGGCTCTTTCGAGCGCTTTGGCCGCCACTGGCAGCCTTGGTCCCGCCACGATCTTTTGCGTGAGCGACGTCACACCGGTGAGGGCTCGCACAACTGATTGGAGACCCCTCCGCTAGTCTGGCTTTGACGTTTTTTTGGGAGGATCGTCATGGAACGTCTAGTCCTGATGCGGTGGGCGGCCGTCGTCATCGCGGCCCTCACGGCCGTGGCCTGCGGGGGCGAGAGCCCCACGGGCGCCAAGTCGGCGGTGTCGTGGTCCAGGGCGTGGTGCTTGGGGACGGCGCGTCGGTCAGCGCCGCCGATACGCGGTCCCCGCAGGCGGCGCAGGCCAAGAAGGTGACGGTGAAGGTGGACGGCACCACCTTCAGCGTGGACGTGAACGCGAACGGCACCTTCCAGCTCACGGGCATCCCGAGTGGAACCTTCACGCTGGTGTTCCTGGCCGACGGAGTCGAGGTCGGCCGCGTGGTCGTGACCGCGGGCGACGGCTCCGAGGTCAAGATCGTCGTCCAGGTGACGGCGGGTCAGCTGATCGTGGTCGAGATCAAGATCGAGGACGGCTCCGGATCCAACACGGACCCCGCGAACACGAGCAGCTGCTCGGTCAACGGCGGCACGCTGGGCCAGAAGATCGAGCTCGAAGGCAACGTCGACTCCGGCAGCTCCGCGCGTTCAAGTTGTCGGTCAACGGCCGCGCCGGCTTCCCGATCGACGTGAACGCGGCGTCCGCGAGCTTCAAGTGCATCGGCGGCGCCAAGACGTCGAGCGACGCCGAGTGCAAGGCGTCCGTGAAGTCCGGCGCGAAGGTCCACGTGAGCGGCACGCTGATGACGTGCACGACGTCCACCGCGAACGTGACCGCGACCGAGGTGAAGGTCCAGAAGGATTGATGCGCGCCCGGCGCGTGCTCACGCTGGCCGCGGGCCTCGGGCTCGCGGCCAGCCTCGCCGGCGCTGCCCCCCAGAAGGCGGCGCCGGCGACTCCGCCTTCGCCGGACGTCTTCCTGGGCTACTCCTACACCGAGGCCGGCGACGCGAGCCTCAACGGCATCGGCCTCCAGGGCACCTTGCCGGTCGGCGACACGTTCAGGCTGGTGCTCGACCTCTCGGGCCACGACGGCTCGTTCGCCGGCGCCGACTTCGACCAGATCGGCCTCATGGCCGGCGGCCGCTGGAGTCCGCTACGGGGACGGCTGCAGCCGTTCGCCGACGGGCTCGTCGGCATCGTCCGCACGTCGCTGAGCGTCGACACGGGAGACGCGTCCGTGAGCGACGCCGACTCGGACTGGGGATTCGCTCTCGGAGGCGGCCTCGACTTCGGGCTGAGCGACCGCTGGTCGGTTCGCGGCCTGTTCCACCTGCGGCTCCTGTCGGGCGAGGGGAACTGGGACGCCGATCCCCGCTTCGCGGTCGGCTTCGTCTACCGGCTCGGCCGGTAGCTCCCACCGACGACTGCGGCGGAGGTCCCCCGCAGCAAGGACCGTAGCGCCCACTGGAGCCTCGCGAGCGTGCCTCGCCGCGCTACCGCCCTTCGCGTGAGCTCCTCCGCGATCCGGAGCGCCCCCTCCCGCGTTTCGCACACCGCCACGGGCCTCCGGTCCGGGCCGTCGAGGACCTCGTCTTCGCGGACGATCGCCGGCCAGCCATCCTTCCGAACGATGAAGTAGCGCATGGCCGGGCACTCTGACTCACCGAAGGCCAACGGACACTGGGCCTTGTGACGGTTTGGGAAGCGTCTGGACCGGCTTGTCCGGGCGGACTGCGCCACCTGGCGCGCCGGTGCCGGCTCAGCGCGCCGGGCCTGTGTGCGTGGCTGCGTCGATCGTCAGGATCCGCAGCTTCAGGCTGACGTGGCCGAGCCGGAACTCGTCCTCGTCCGCGAGCGGCACCGGGGCTTAAAGGAGGGCAGTCAGTTCTCACCTGACATCGGGCAGACCGTCGAAGAGCTCAATGGTTTGCTGCTAATCAATCCGCGCTTTCTGACCAACGAGGTGCGGAGTGCCCTCGAGCGATATGTTGCTCTTCTCGAAACCGAACCCGAAAACTTGCAGCGGCTAGTAGAAGCTCTCGAGCGGGACCATGCGAAGACTTCCGCTTCTCAAGTGAATGACGATGCCACCGAACAGGAATTGAAGCTGACGAAGCCGAGCATAATTGGAACTTCGCAGCTTAACTCTGTGTTGGGCACCCCGCGAGTGCTCGACGAGGTGGCCTCTATGATGCGCCACGCACGTGTAGGACCCCTCAGGAGAAGCACCTCGCATGACCAGCGCCTGCGCAGCCGGCCCGCGCGCTGCTGGTGATCGAGCAGCCCGTGCTGGCCGAGGTCGTTAAGCTCGCGCTCAATCACGGCGACTACAGCACCCGCGTGGCCCAGACGACCGAGGAAGCCGCCGCGGCGCTCACCGTGTGGCGGCCCCATCTCGTCGTCCTCGACATGGACATCGCCGGGAGCGCGATCCTGGAGCGGCTCCGCCCCGCGCAGGAGGGCCGCCGCCTCCCGGTCATCGCCCTCACGCGGCGGGGCGACCTCAAGGCCAAGCTGGCGGCGTTCGAGCGAGGCGTGGACGACATCCTGACCGTGCCCTTCTCGCCCGAGGAGTTCGTCGCGCGGACTCTGGCGGTCATGCGGCGGAGCTACAGCGAGGCCGTGGAGTTCACGCCGGTGCTGCGGCTCGGGGATCTGGAGATCGACATCCTGAACCGCCATGTCCGCGCCGGCGGAACGGAGCTGCACCTCACCCCGCTCGAGCAGAGCCTGCTCTATCTGCTGGCGGCCAACGCCGGGCGTCTGCTCACGCGCGACGAGATCCTGGACTACCTCTGGGGCGCCGACTACGTGGCGGAGAGCAACGTGGTCGACCGCCACATCCGCAACCTGCGCACCAAGCTGCAGAACCATTCTCGTCGGCCGAGGTACATCGCCACGGTTCCCGGCCGCGGCTATCGTTTCGTGCCGACGGCCGCGGGACGGCCGCCTTCACCCTCCTGAGCCCGCAAGCCGGTCGGGCGGCGCCTCTCCCGACAGGGTCTCGAACACCTCGGGCAACACGACCGTGCCAAATGACGAAACCTCGACTACACCGCCTCGGTGTCCCCTGATACTGGCTCGCTCACACGTCACGTCACCCGTGTTGGCCGGAACACGCCCGGTCGGCGATCTCCGTCGATCGTCGAAAATGACGAAAGGAACCTAGCAATGAAGACGAAACCGTTCGCACGGGTCTCCCGCATGACACCCGTCGGCGTGCTTGCGCTGGCGGGAGCCTGCGTTCTGGGCTTTGGACCAGCGGTGCAAGCAGATGGCCTCGAAAGCTCCGCCGCCGCCAGGTTCGAAGGCACCTGGGTGAATGACGTCGAAATCGTGGCGTGCGCCCCGGCGCCACCCGTCGTTTTTGTAGCCTTCCAGAGCATGATCACCCACATACCCGGCGGCACCGTGATCGAAGGCGGCGCCCCTGCCGGTGCGCCTCCGGCGGTCACGCGGAGCGCGGGCCACGGCATATGGCAGCGTACGGGCGGTCACACCTTTCTCGTGATCTTCCGCTTCCACGTGTTTGACGCCCTTGGCCGTCTCGTCAGCATTGCGGAAGTGACGAGCCGACCGAGACTCGTGCGCGGAGACAATCCCGCGACCCCTGATGTCATCGAGCCCTATTTTCTCAGGGGGACCGGTAGCAACAGGATCACTGAGTCTTGTAGGTGGTTTGACGTGACCTGATGTGCGGCGCCGAGGCGAAGTGCCGGCCGCGTGCTAGCATTCCTTTCCCCCGACAACCTGTTTCGAGACATATCCGGGCCGTGGGAGGAATCATGCCGCAGACTCTCGGGCGCTTGACAGTGGCCCTTGCCGGCCTTCTCCTCGTCGTCCCGATGGCGTACGCCGCCCCCGGATACCAGCACTTCGTGGTGGGTAACCCGGCGGACGTCGTTACCACCACGACGCCGCTGCTGGTCCTGCAGGGCGGCGGGACGGACGTGGACGAGAACTTCGTGCGCATGGGCGCCGCGGCCGGCGGCGGTGATTTCGTGGTCATCCGCGCCTCGGGCACCGACGCCTACAACCCCTATATTCTCGGCCTGTGCGGCTGCGACTCCGTGGAGACCATCATCTTCAAGAACCGCAACGCGGCCTTCGACGCCTTCGTGCTGCAGCGGATCGGCAACGCCGAAGCGTTGTTCATCGCCGGCGGCGACCAGTCGGAGTACGTGCTGTTCTGGAAAAACACACCCGTGGAGGACGCCATCAACACGCTGGCCAACGTGAAGAGGGTCCCCCGTCGGCGGGACCAGCGCCGGCATGGCCATCCTGAGCGAGTTCCTGTACTCGGCCATGAGCAACAGCAGCCTCACCTCGGACGAAGCGCTGGCGGACCCCTTCCACCGCGACCTGACGCTGGACCGCGACTTCCTGGCGCTGCCCGTGGTCGGCGGCATGATCACGGATCAGCACCTGCAGGAGCGCGACCGCATGGGCCGCACCGTGACGTTCCTGGCCCGACTGGTGCGCGACGGATGGACGTCATTGGGACTGGCCGTCGCGGCCGACCGCGAGACGGCGCTGCACGTGGACCCGGACACGGGGCAGGCGGAGGTGCTGGCCACGCCCACCCACACCACGCCGTTCGTCTACTTCCTCCGCACTCCCGGCCCGCCCGAGGTGTGCCAGCCCGGGGTTCCGCTGACCTACCGCAACGTGGAGGTCTACCGCATCGGTCCGGGCGACTCGTTCGACCTCGAGCGCTGGCGCGGCCACGGGGGCATCGCCTACACCCTGACGGTGGAGGCGGGAGTGCTCACGTCCTCACGCGGCGAGGTCTACTGAGGAAACTGCGGAAGCCGGCCGCAGCTTGGGCTCGCGCTCGACGGTTTCAACCTCGATCGTGAAGCTCGGGACGGTGATCCTGAGTTTCATCGCCAGCGAGCCAGTCCAAGGCGATCCTCATCCGTGAGTCGAGCCGTGTAGCCGAGGCGCGTGACGTGATCCGAAGGGGTCACCGCCGAAGACCCCCTCGGGCCGCCTCCTGCGCGGGAGGTCGCGGGCCGGAAGAGCCGCCTCCGCGTCCGTCCAATCACCAAAGCAGCTGCGCTCTCGTCCCAAGGAGGTCACAATGATCCGCTCCCGTTGGCGGCTGTTGTTTCTCGTCGGCGCCGCGCCGGCGCTCTTCCCGGCCTGCGGAGCCGGGTCGGTGGTGGGGCCGGGCCTGGGCGGTCAATCGTCCCTCATCACCGAAGGGTCTCAGTCGGGGCATTCCCCCCTTCCTGACCTCAGGGGGAGCCGCCTTTGTCGTGGTCGTCAAGACGACGGTCTCCGGGACGCTGGAGGGGTCGGTGGACTGGACATTCGCCTCCAACCCCGTGAACATCGCCTGGGCGCGCGGCGATTGCCAGCAGAACCCCACCTGCGGGACGATCGCGGAGAACAAGACGACGGCCAAGCCCAAGATTGTGAGCGCGGTGAACGCATCGGCCGGGACCTACTCGCTCGTGGTGGTGAACGCCGGCACCGGCAACGAGTCCGTCTCGTACCGCATCATCCTGACACCCTGACCAGGTCCGATCCCCGGACGTCCGGCGCGTTGCTCCGCCGACATGGAGCCGCTGTCGCTGCTGTGTCGGCTGGCCATGTGCTCGACTCGCAGCCGAGCCAACGTCTCTCCGACCTGGGTCAGATTCGTCGCGCTCACCTTGCCCCCGGCCTTTGGCGTGTCGAAAGCGGCCGCCGCGCACGCCTCGTTCGGTGCCGCCCCCGGGCTCGCCCCTTCTTCATCCGGCCTGCCCCCTGCACAGGCAGCGCTCAAAAGGAAGGCGACCCTGGAGCGTCCGGACTCAGCTGCCTGCCTCAGCTGTTCACACCCGCCGTCCGACCTCGGCAACCCCCGCGCAACCCCGGCCGGGCGACGGCTCGTAAGTTGGCGCGCCCGGAGGGACTCGAACCCCCAACCCCCAGGTTCGAAGCCGGCGAGCATCGCTCGGTACCTCGCCAAGGTGGGGGAGGCGACCGAGGTGCCTCGGCGGTCGCCCGGTCGGGGTCCGCCGCATTGGAAGAGCCGCGTGCTACGCCTTAAGGTGCTCGGTGACGAGGACGCGGGCGCAGGGCGTGGCCACGGGGCAGGCGAGGAGGCAGCGTAGCCGCGCGAGACAGCGTGGGGTGGTCGAATCCGCGCGAGGCTCGGGGTCGGCGCGACGACGCGGCTTGACTGGCCAACCGCCTTGTATTACTTACGCTCTTTTCAATAGAAATCCTGAACGACGTCTAATAAGCCCGGGAGTGTGGCACTCGATAGGCCATGTCCATGAAACGAGCTTACGGCGGGATGCCGACGCGGCGAAGCAGGTCGGCGAATCGCGGATCGGAACGAAGGGGGTCCCAAAGCGCCTCTACTTTGAGGTAAGCGAGACGATTGAACCGTTCCTCGTGAGCCTTTTCTAGCCAAGTGAAGGCCTGATCTTTGTCTTCTAGCCCGGCGTAAACCAGCGCGATGAAAAGGGCAGGTACAAAACTCTGCTTCGAAGCCGCCTTAAGCTCCTCGATCATCTGTAGCGCCTCCTTTCGCTCGCCTAATCGAGCATGCGAGTATCCAAGAAGGGCGAGAGCAGTGGCGCTCGTATGGCTTAGTGCGGAATACTTTTCCAGCGCGGGCTGACCTTCCTGGTACATTCCTTTCGAGAGATACGCCTCTCCCAGCACCGCGTATGAAATGGCAAAATTCGCATCCATCTCCAGCGTGTCATGGGCCTGCTCGATCGCCCGGTCAAATTTCCGGGCGAGGTAAAGCTGTACCGCCAGGCTATGGCTGACAGCAGGGGAAGCAGGATCGAGATCTAGGGCGCCTTTCGCCACCTCCAAGGCTTCCGCTGATCGTCCGAGGGAGCTGAGAAAGAAAGCATAGAACGTGTGATTTCTGGAATAGACCGGATTCAGGACGAGCGCTTGCTCAAAGTGCTTTCCGGCGGCCGGCCAATCCCCATCGTATGTGAAGCTGACGTATCCCAGTGAAACGTGAGCTTCCGCGAGGTCCTTGTCTATCTCCAGCCCCTTCGCCGCGGCGGTCTTCGCTTTCGGCATCGCCTCCCGTGGCGCAACGACATTGAATAACGACAAATAGGCGTAGGTGTCGGCCACGCCTGCGTAAGCCAGCGAAAAAGCTGGGTCTTTGTCGAGAGCCTGCCGGAAATATGCAACGGCCTTGTGCAAGCCTGCTGGGCTCCGGGTGTTCCAGTGGTAGCGTCCCTTCAGGTAAAGCCGATACGCTTCGGCGTCCCCCGTGTAGCGTTTCGTCAGTCGCTGCTTCTCATCGCCGGTCAACTGCAGCCGCAACTTCTCAGAAATTTCTCTCGAAAGATCGTCTTGGAGGGCAAGAACGTCCTCCGCCTTGCGGTTGTATTGGCCTCCCCACAACTGCGCGCCCGTTGCAACATCCATCAGTTCCGCCCGGACGATCAACGTACTCCCGCGCTGCAGCAATCTCCCCGAGACCACGGCGCGAACATGCAGATCGTTCCCTGCCTCTTGGGGGTCGATATCCTTTCCTTGGTAGCGGAACACCGTGCTGCGTGCCACTACGCGCAGGTTCCAGATCTGCGAGAGATTGTTGATTAGGGTTTCGGTGATGCCGTCGCTCAAGTATTCCGCGTCGGGATCGGCGCTGTCATTGGCGAAGGGCAGCACCGCTACCGAGTCGATGGCGTCCTGGTGGCGCCCCAGCATCGCGTTGACCGGGGCGATGAAACGGTATCCCTTGCCCGAAATCGTTTCAACGAATGCCGGCGCCTCTCGCGAATCCCCCAGGGCTTGCCGCAGCTTGCGGATCGCTGTATTAACTCCGATTTCGACGTCTACGAAGACACTAGGATCCCACAACCGCTTTACGATGTCGGCTCGGGAGACGAGCTGACGACGGCGTTCTACTAGAAGGATGAGCAGGTCCATCGGGTGGCGCTCAAGGTGGACCGGCTGGCCGCCTCGGCGCAGCTGGTAGGCCGGTATGTCGAGCTCGAACTCACCAAATCGAAACGTCGACTGTGAATTAGGCTGCTGCATCGACCCGAGATGCCACCCCTCCCGACCATGCTATCCACCCCGTCAGAAAAACTCCAGATTAACTTCACGCGCTCTCCATGGTCATCCATGCTGGCCAATGTCACTGTGCCGCTGGTGTTTCGCCACAGCGGCGGAACCCATCAGCGATATTCGACAGAAGGAGAAACTCGCATGCAATCAAGAAACGTGAAGCGACTTGCAGCTTTCGGCGGGACAGCAGCACTGGTTCTAGCCGGCATGCTCGTTCCAGGGTCAGGATTAACAGCCAGGGCTCGGGCGCAGGATGCTGAGTCTCAGAATGGCCTTGAAGGAACATGGCGCGTGCAGCTCACGGTTCGCGACTGTCAGACAGGCGTGGCTCTGAGAACCTTCCCGGCCCTGTTTGCCTTCGCCAAAGGGGGTACGCTATCCGTGACGACCGCAGGCCAACTCCCCTCGCTAAGCACTACCGGCCTGGGCGTCTGGCGGCACACGGACGGCCACGCTTACAGCGCGGTGTCGGAAGCCTTCGTTTTTAGCACTGCGGGCGTCTGGACGCAGACACACAGGCTCACGCGGGCCATCGAGGTCGGTAATAACGAGGACGAGTTCACCGATACAGTTGCGCTTCAAATCTTCGACACCAACGGTAACGTGATTGTGACGGGCTGTGCCACGAGCGTCGGGAGTCGCTTCGAATAAGTGGCGGAAGATTGGCCAGACTGGAGGCCGATGGGAGTCAATGCAGGGGCGAGCGGGTTCGCCCCTTTCCCGTTTTCCGCAGGAGGACCGTCGAGCTAGAGTGTGCTGGCTTCTGCCCGTCGTGCACCGGCCGGCGGATGAACGCGACGGCCGCGAACCTGATCGAGCGGGTGCTGCCGCCGCAGAGCGGACTGCGCCAGTGGGTCCTGACC
This sequence comes from uncultured Acidobacteriota bacterium, assembly GCA_963744315.1. Lineage (GTDB taxonomy): Bacteria > Acidobacteriota > Vicinamibacteria > Fen-336 > Fen-336 > DATBSL01. Next base: position 56,151 of record CAVUTB010000002.1, on the reverse strand, counting down.
TTCCCGTTCTCGTGGCGGCTGCGCCTGGCCCAGGACGGAGCATTGCTCGGCCGGCTCACGCGCCTCGCCGTGGACACGGTGCTGACGTTCTACGCCGCCCGCGCGGGGAGGAGGGTGGGCTCGGCGCGAAGAGCGGCGCGGTCACCGCCCTGCAGAGGACGTCGTCCGGTTTGCGATTGAATCCGCACCTCCACATGGTCGTGCTCGATGGCACCTGGTGCGAGAAGGCCGGCGAGTTCGCCTGGGAAGGGCTCGGGCACCTTGGGACCAGCGAAGTGGGCGAGGCGCTGGAGCGCCTGGTCCGGCGCATGGAGAGGCACCTTCGCCGGTGCGGACTGAAGAAGGCCTATACCGACGGGACGATCGCAGTCGACATTGACCCGCTGTCTCTCCTGTGCCGGCTGGCTACCAGCGTGCCTCCTCCTCGCCTGCACACCCTCCGCTACACGAGGGTGCTGGCCCCGGCGGCCACCGGCGAACCCGCCATCCTCGCCACAAATTCCTCCGGCGTCAGATTCTTCAAGGCACTATGCGGCCGTACCGTGTTGACGTCGACACGAGAGCGGGTCTTCAACCAGAAGTGGCTGGAGATGAGGCCACCGCAAGTAGCAGATCTCGCTCAACAGGAGCATGCACCAGCGGACGCCGCCGTCTGAACAGCCTCTCCTTGGGCCACCGGAGTTTCGCTCTCGACCTTTGCGGCGAAGAAGCTACGGGCCCACCGTGTGGCAGCCCCTCGAAGCGAGCCGCCCGGCCTGCCTCCGAACCCCTGGCAAACCCCGAGCGTGTGAGGCAGTCAACCAAATCGCTGTAAGTCGCTGAGAAAATTGGCGCGCCCGGAGGGACTCGAACCCCCAACCCCCAGGTTCGAAGCCTGGTGCTCTATCCGGTTGAGCTACGGGCGCGGCGTCGCCCATCATAGCGCGTGCCGCGAGCAGCCTCGATGCGCCGATTCGCCCTCTCCTCCTTCGTCTTTCTCGCGCTCGCGATCGGTCCGGCGCGCGCGGCCGAACCCGATCGCTTCGATGCGCTCGTCGAGGCCGAGCGTGCGACGCAGCGGGTTCCCGGCGTCGGGATCGCGATCGTGCGCGGCGGGGAAGTGGTGAAGCTCCAGGGCTACGGGCTCGCGAACGTCGAGCACCAGGTGCCCGTGAAGCCCGAGACGATCTTCCAGTCGGGCTCGCTCGGGAAGCAGTTCACGGCCGCGGCCGTCATGCTCCAGGTGGAGGACGGCACGCTCGCGCTCGACGATCCGCTGACGCGCTTCTTCCCGGACGCTCCGCCGGGCTGGAGCCGCATCACGATCCGGAACCTGCTCAACCACACCTCGGGCATCGCCGACTACGGGCAGGCGAACGTCGACTACCGCAGGGACTACGGCGACGACGAGTTCGCGCGCGTGGCGTTCGGCCTGAAGCTCGAGTTCCCTCCGGGCACGCGCTTCAGCTACTCCAACACCGGCTACGCGCTCCTCGGCTTCATCGTGCGCAAGGTCTCGGGCCGCTTCTACGGCGACGTGCTGGCGGAACGCGTGTTCGCGCCGCTCGGGATGAAGACGGCGCGCGTGATCGGCGAGGCGGACATCGTGCCCAACCGTGCGGCGGGCTACGAGCTGAAGGACGGCGAGCTCAAGAACCAGGACTGGGTGTCGCCGCAGCTCAACACCATGGCCGACGGCTCGCTCTACCTGAGCCTGCTCGACCTCGTGGCCTGGGACCGCGGGCTGCGGGCGCGAGCCGTGCTGAAGCCCGCGAGCTGGGAGCAGGTCTTCACGCCCGCGACGCTCCGCGACGGCACTCGAACAAAGTACGGCTTCGGCTGGCGGCTCTTCGAGGTGGCGGGCCAGAAGGTCGAGCGCCACGCCGGCGCCTGGCAGGGCTTCAAGACCGAGATCGCGCGCTTCCTGGGCAGCGATCTCACCGTGATCGTGCTCTGCAACCTCGCGCAGGCCGAGCCCGCGCGCTTCACCGACGCTCTCGCGGCGCTCGTCGACCCGGCGCTCGCGAAGCCCATAGCACCGTAGGCGGCTAGCCGATCACCTCGAGCCGCACGACGCCCGTGCCGGGGCCGATCAGGCCGATGGCCTTGGCCGCGGCCTTCGAGAGGTCGATCGCGCGCCCCTTGTGCGAGGGGAAGCGGTCGTTGATCCGCACCACGACGCTCCTGCCGGTGGACGGGAAGGTCACCTTCACGAGAGTGCCGAACGCCCAGTAGGCGTGGGCGGCCGTGAGCGCGTCCTGGTCGAACTTCTCGCCGCTCGCGGTCTTCTTTCCGTCGAAGCCGGGGCCGTACCAGGACGCGACCCCCTCGACGATCGTCCCGCGAGCCGCCAGCTCCGGCGGCGGAAACTTGTAGTCCTTGGGGTTCGGATTGTGCGAGCAAGCGCCCAACAGTCCCACGGTGACGGCCAGGGCAAGCGGCCGCTTCATGCCACCGTGTGCACGCGCAGCATGTTCGTCGCGGCCGCGGCGGCGGAGTGCCCGGACAGCATCAGGATCGTGTCGCCGCTCTCGACGATGCCGCGCGCGCGCAGCTGCTGCTCGCCGATCGTGAGCAGGTCGTCGGTGCTGCCCGCGAGGTCGGCGCGCGACCGGCACGACGCCCCAGGACAGCGCGAGCTGGCGGTAGACCTGATCCGAGGGCGTGACCGCGACGACCGGCACGCGCGGCCGATGCATGGCCAGCAGGCGTGCCGTGATGCCGGACTCGGTGAAGGCCAGGATCAGCTTGCACCCGAGCTCCTCGGCCACCGAGACGGCGACGCGCGTCAGGCTGCGCGTGATGGGTGTCCCAGGTGCCTGGGGTCCGCGCGGCTGATCGCTCCTTCGGCTGTCGCGGCGCCTGATCGAGCTCGCGCCGTGCTCCTCGGTGAAGAGCGCGATGCGCGCCATCGTCTCGACCGTCTCGACCGGGAACTTGCCGACGGCGCTCTCGCCCGACAGCATCACCGCGTCGGTCCCGTCGAGGATGGCGTTCGCGACGTCGGAAGCCTCGGCGCGCGTCGGCCGCGGGTTCTCGATCATGCTCTCGAGCATCTGGGTCGCGGTGATCACCACGCGCCCGGCGTTGTTCGCGGCGGCGATGATCCGCTTCTGCGCGATCGGCACGTTCTCGGTGCCGAGCTCGACGCCCAGGTCGCCGCGGGCGACCATCACGCCGTCCGCGGCCGCGAGGATCGCCTCCAGGTTGTCGAGCGCCTGGGGCTTCTCGATCTTCGCGATCAGCGAGGTGTCGCGCGCCCAGCGAGCGCACCAGCTCCCGCGCCTGCTCGAGGTCCTGCGCCTGGCGCACGAAGGACAGCGCGATGAAGTCGACGCCGTGCTCGATGCCGAACGCGAGGTCGCGGCGGTCCTTCTCCGTCAGCGCCGGGGTCGAGAGCGCGACGCCCGGCAGGTTGATGCCCTTGTTCGAGCGGAGCGGGCCGCCGTCCACCACCTCGCACTCGACGCGCGTGCCGGACGTGCGCTGGACGCGGAGCTCCAGGTTGCCGTCGTCGAGCAGCACGCGGTCGCCGGGCTTGACGTCGTGCGGCAGCGCCTCGTAGGTGGTGGAGATGAGCTCGGCGTCTCCCTCGACGAGCGGCTCGGTCGTGATCGCGATGCGGGCGCCGTTCACGAGCTCGACGCCGTCCTTCACCTTGCCGGTGCGGATCTTGGGGCCCGAGAGGTCCTGCAGCAGCGCTATCGGCTTGCGCAGGCGCGTCGCGATCTCCCGGACGCTCGTGATCACCGCGAGGTGCTCGTCGTGGCTGCCGTGCGAGAAGTTCAGGCGGAAGACGTTGACGCCCGCCTGGACGAGCTGCTCGAGCTTCTGGGGGCTGCGGGACGCCGGGCCCACGGTCGCGACGATCTTGGTCCGGCGCATGGTTGCGGGAAGTATAGAGGCTAGATTGACACTCCGTTCGACCGAACGCTATAGTTCGGCGGCTCACCGCCTTGCAGGACTTCGGCGGTACTCAGACCCTCATGCCCAGCTATGCCCCGATCCTGATCTTGGGTGCCGCCGCCCTCGGCTTCGGCGTCTTCACGCTCGCGCTCTCGTACCTGCTCGGCCGGCCGCGTCCGACGGCCGCCAAGAGCGCGACCTACGAGTGCGGCGTGCCCCCGATCGGCAACGCGCGCGAGCGCTACCCGATCAAGTTCTACCTCGTCTGCATGATCTTCATCCTGCTCGACGTCGACGCCGCCTTCCTCTATCCGTGGGCGCTCAACTTCCGCGAGCTGGGCGTCTTCGGCCTGGTCGAGATGGGCGTCTTCATGGCGCTGCTCGGCGGGGGATTCGTGTACGCCTGGAAGTCCGGCGCGCTCGACTGGTAGCCGACCGCCCGCGATGCAGCTCACGCCCCAGAACAAGGCCCGCTTCGACGAGATCGTCGCGCGCTACCCGGTGAAGCGCTCGGCGCTCCTGCCCGCGCTGCACCTCGTGCAGGAGCAGGAGGGCTGGCTGAGCCGCGAGGCGCTCGTCTACGTCGGCAGCCTGCTCGGCCTGTCGCCGGCCCAGGTCCACGACACGGCGAGCTTCTACACGATGTTCCGGCTGAAGCCGGAGGGCAAGACGCTGATCGAGGTGTGCACGACCTTGTCGTGCGCGCTCGGCGGCGCCGAAGAGCTCGTCGAGCACGCCTGCCGCAAGCTCGGCGTGAAGCCGGGCGAGACGACGGCCGACGGCAAGTTCACGGTGAAGGGCGTCGAGTGCCTGGCCGCGTGCGGCGGGGCGCCGGCGGTGCAGGTGAACGGCGAGTGGCTCGAGCACGCGACGAGCGCCGACGTCGACAAGGTGATCGCCGGCGAGAAGGTCGCGCGCAGCTTCGCGTGGCCCAAGAGCCCGGGCGAGCACATCCTGTTCGCGAACGTCTGGAAGGAAGGCTCGACCTCGCTCGCGGTCTACGAGGCGGGCGGCGGCTACGCCAAGCTCGGCGAGTGGCTGAAGCGCGAGCCCGAGGCGATCGTCGACGAGGTCAAGAAGTCGGGCCTGCGCGGGCGCGGCGGGGCCGGCTTCCCGACCGGCATGAAGTGGGGCTTCCTGCCCAAGGACAACCCGAAGCCGCGCTACATGTGCGTGAACGCCGACGAGAGCGAGCCCGGGACCTACAAGGACCGCGTGATCATCGAGCGCGACCCGCACCGGCTGATCGAGGGCACGGTCGTGAGCTGCCACGCGATCCGCTCGAAGACGGCCTACATCTACATCCGCGGCGAGTTCCACGAGGGCGCGCGCACGCTCGAGAAGGCGCTCGCCGAGGCGCGCGCGAAGGGCTACGTCGGCAAGAACATCCTCGGCACCGGCGTCGACGTGGAGATCCACGTCCACCGCGGCGCGGGCGCCTACGAGTGCGGCGAGGAGACGGCGCTCATCGAGTCGCTCGAGGGCAAGCGCGGCCAGCCGCGCATCAAGCCGCCGTTCCCGGCGGTGGTCGGCCTCTACGGCTGCCCGACGATCGTCAACAACGTCGAGACGCTCGTGAACGTGCCGCTCGTGCTGACGCGCGGCCCCGAGTGGTTCGCGGCCTACGGCACCGAGAAGAACGGCGGGCCCAAGCTCTACTCGATCAGCGGCCACGTGGCGCGCCCCGGCAGCTACGAGGCGCCGATGGGCACGATCACGCTGCGCGAGCTGATCTACGGCCAGGGCTACGCGCAGGGCATGCGCGGCGGCGGCAAGCTGAAGGCCGTCGTCCCGGGCGGCTCCTCGACGCCGGTGCTGACGGCGGCCGAGATCGACATCCCGATGGACTTCGACGGCGTCGCCAAGGCCGGCTCGATGCTCGGCTCCGCCGGCACCATCGTGATGGACGACTCCACCTGCATGGTGTGGATGGCGCAAGAACCTCACCTACTTCTACAAGCACGAGTCGTGCGGCAAGTGCTCGCCGTGCCGCGAGGGCACCGGCTGGATGCTGCGGCTGCTGACGAAGATCGAGGCGGGCCAGGGGCAGCAGAGCGACATCGACCTGCTCTTCAAGGTGGCCGACTCGATCGGCGGCAAGACCGTCTGCCCGTTCGGCGACGCCGCGATCGCGCCGCCGCAGTCGTCGCTCCAGAAGTTCCGCGCCGAGTTCGACTACCACGTGCGCGAGAAGCGCTGCTGGAAGTCGGTCGCCCCCACGTTCGAGCAGGCGCTCGCGAAGAGCGGCGCGACGGTGGGCGCGTGAACCCGGGCCCGACGCTTCGCCGTTGAGCCCGGCGCTGCAGGAGCTGATCCTGGCGGCCGTGAAGGTGCGCGCTGATCGTCGGCGCGCTGCTGGGCGTCTTCTCGCTGATGACCTGGATCGAGCGGCGCGTGCTCGCGTTCATGCAGTTCCGGCTCGGTCCCAACCGCACCGGCCCGTTCGGGATTCTCCAGCCCATCGCCGACGGCATCAAGCTCTTCTTCAAGGAAGAGGTGATGCCGGCGGCGCGCCAACAAGTGGGCCTTCCTCGCGGCGCCGGTCGTGGCGGTCACCACTGCGTTCCTGGCGGTGGCGGTGCTGCCCTTCGGGCCGCCGTTCAAGCTGCCGACGCTGGGGCTTCCTGCCCGATTGGCTGCAGGGGCGCGACTTCCAGTTCCAGATCGCCACGATCGACGTCGGGCTGCTCTTCATCTTCGCGATCACGGCGCTCGGCGTGTACGGCGTCGTGCTCGCCGGCTGGGCCGCCAACAACAAGTACAGCATGCTCGGCGCGCTGCGCTCCTCCGCGCAGATGTTCTCCTACGAGCTCGCGCTCGGGCTGAGCTTCGTGACCGTGATCATGCTGGCCGGCTCGTTCCAGATCGGCGACATCGTCGCGGCGCAGGCGGGCGGGCTTCTGGCGCTGGAACTGCATTCGGCAGTTCCCGGCCTTCCTCGTCTACTTCATCGCGGCGGCCGCCGAGGTGGCGCGCACGCCGTTCGACCTCCCCGAGGGCGAGACCGAGCTCGTCGCCGGCTTCCACACCGAGTACTCGTCGATGCGCTTCGCGCTCATCCAGATGGCCGAGTACGTCAACATGATCACGGTCACGGTGCTCGCCACCAACCTGTTCCTCGGCGGCTGGCACTCGGGCATTCCCGGCGTGCCGTCCGAGGGCCTGCTCGGCTTCGTGTTCTGGGGCGCCAAGGTGGCCTTCCTGCTGTTCGTGTTCATCTGGCTGCGCGGAACGCTGCCGCGCTTCCGCTACGACCAGCTGATGCACTTCGGCTGGAAGGTGCTGATCCCCGTCGCGGCCGTCTGGATCTTCGTCACCGCCGCCGGCGTGGCGCTGGCGGGCTGGTAGCGCGATGGACCAGGCGCTCTTCTACGCGGCGGCCCTGCTCGCGGTCGTCTCCGCGCTGGTGGTGATCGGCCAGAAGAACCCGATCTACTCCGCCTTCGCGCTCATCGTGACGCTCTGCTCGCTCTCCGTGATCTTCGGGCTGCTGGGCTCGCCGTTCATCGCCGCGCTGCAGGTGATCGTCTACGCCGGCGCCATCATGGTGCTGTTCCTGTTCGTGCTGATGCTGCTCAACGTCAAGCGCGAGGAGGACGTCCCCGGCCGCGGCGGACGCACGCTCGCGGGGGTCGCGGTGGTGCTGGTCGCGCTGCTGGCCGGCCAGGCCGGCTTCGTGCTCTGGAACACCACGCTCGCGCCGGCGGCCGCGTTCGACGCCTCGACGCGCCGGATGTCCGAGATCCTGTTCTCGCCGCACTTCCTCTACGTGTTCGAGGCCACCTCGATCCTGATCCTGGCCGCGCTGGTGGGCGCCGTGGCGCTCGCGAAGAAGGACGCCTGATGGCGGAGCCCGCCTTCGTCCACCACGCCGTGCTGCTGAGCCTCGTGCTGTTCGGGATCGGCGCGCTCGGCGTCTTCCTGCGCCGCAACGTGATCACCGTGCTGATGTGCATCGAGCTGATGCTGAACGGCGCCAACCTGGCCTTCGTCGCCTTCTCGCGCGCGGCGGGCACGCTCGACGGGCAGGTGCTGGTGTTCTTCGTGATGGTGGTGGCCGCGGCGGAGGCCGCCGTCGGCCTCGCGATCGTGATCGCGCTCCACCGCCACAGGGACACGCTCGACGTCGACGCCTTCAACGTGATGAAGGGCTAGCGTGAGCGAGCTCACCACCCTCGACCTGCTGCTGCCGTTCGCGGTCCTGCTGCTGCCGCTCGCGGGCTTCGTCGTGCTCGCCCTCTTCGGCGACTGGATCAACAAGGACAAGGAGCAGAGCGGCGCCTGCTGGCTCGCGTGCGGCACGGTGCTCGCCGCGTTCGGCTTCGCCGTCGCGACCAGCCTGCGGCTCTACGCCGTCGCGGGCGGCAAGGAGGGGCTGCGCTTCACCCAGCCCTACCTCGGCTTCGAGTGGATCGAGGCCGCGAGCTTCCGCGTGCCCTTGAACCTGCTGATCGACCCGCTCTCGTGCGTGATGATGCTGGTCGTCACCGGCGATCGGCTCGCTGATCCACATCTACTCGGTCGGCTACATGGCGCACGACGAGGAGCGCGTGCGCTTCTTCTCGTACCTGAACCTGTTCACGTTCTTCATGCTGCTGCTCGTGATGGGCGGCAGCCTGCCGCTGCTGTTCGTCGGCTGGGAGGGCGTCGGGCTCTGCTCCTACCTGCTGATCGGGTTCTGGTACAAGAAGGACAGCGCCTCGGCCGCCGGGCTCAAGGCCTTCGTCGTCAACCGCATCGGCGACGTCGGCCTGATCCTCGGGATGATCTTCATCTTCCACGCCTTCGGCAGCCTCGACCTCGTCGACATCGCCGACAACGCGGGCGCGCTCGCGCCCGAGGCCTCGGCGTGTTCGGGCCCGTGACGATCGCGTGCCTGCTGCTGTTCGTGGGCGCGATGCGGCAAGAGCGCGCAGATCCCGCTCCACGTCTGGCTGCCCGACGCGATGGAAGGCCCGACGCCGGTCAGCGCGCTCATCCACGCCGCGACGATGGTGACCGCCGGCGTCTACCTGATCGCGCGGCTCGGCCCGCTCTACCACCAGTCCGCAGACGGCGCTCATGGTGGTGGCGGTCGTCGGCGCGGTCACGGCGCTCATGGCCGGCACGATCGCGATCGCGCAGACCGACATCAAGCGCGTGCTGGCGTACTCGACCGTCAGCCAGCTCGGCTTCATGTTCCTGGCCGCCGGCATGGGAGCCTTCGGCGTCGCGGTGTTCCACCTCTTCACGCACGCCTTCTTCAAGGCGCTCCTGTTCCTCGGCTCGGGCTCGGTGATCCACGCGATGTCGGGCGAGCAGGACATGCGCCGCATGGGCGGGCTGCGCACGAAGATCCCCTGGACGTTCGGGACCTTCCTGATCGGGACGCTCGCGATCGCCGGGATCCCGGCGCTTCGCCGGCTTCTTCAGCAAGGACGAGATCCTGCTGTCGGCGATCCACCATCCGACGCTGTTCGGGATCGCGCTCTTCACGGCGCTGCTGACGGCGGCCTACATGTCGCGGCTGCTGTTCCTCACCTTCTTCGGCGAGTTCCGCGGCGGCCACGAGGCCGAGCACCACCTGCACGAGTCGCCCTGGACGATGCTCGGGCCGCTCGTGATCCTCGCGATCGGCTCGGTGGTCGCCGGCTACGAGCTGTTCCCGGGCCACGCAGGCGCGCGCGTCCGGCTCCCGGAGGTCCTGCAGCCCGTGTTCCGCCTGCCCGAGCCGCACCTCGAGCACGTAGGTTGGCTGCCGGTCGCAGCGACGCTCAGCGCCGTGCTCGGCATCCTGATCGCCTGGTACCTCTACCTGGCGATGCCCGGCGTGCGCGCGGGGCTCGCGCGCGCGCTGCGGCCGGCGCTCGCCGTCTTCTCGGCCAAGTACTACTTCGACCACGTCTACGACGGCTTCGTGCGGCACGTGGTCGTCAAGGGCAGCGAGCTCCTGCTCTGGACGCGCGTCGACGCCGGCTTCATCGACGGCACCGTCAACGGCCTGGGGACGCTGATGCGCTCGCTGGCGCGCTCGCTGCGGCCGGTCCAGACCGGCTTCGTGCGGCACTACGCGCTGCTGCTGCTGGCGGGAGCGGTGGCCGTGGTCTCCTACCTGCTCTCTTCCGCCGGACGGGTGCACCCGTGATCCCGCAGCTCCCGCACCTGCTCTCGCTTCTGATCCTGCTCCCGCTCGCGGGTGCGCTCGTGGTCGCGCTGACGCGGCGCGAGTCCGTGTCGCTGCAGAAGCTCGTCGGCCTCGCGGTCACGCTCGCGACGTTCGTGATCTCGCTCGGGCTCGTCAAGGGCTTCAGGCGACGTCGCGAGCTACCAGTTCGAGGAGCGGGTGTCGTGGATCCCGAGCTGGGGCATCAGCTACCACGTGGGGATCGACGGGCTCTCGCTCTGGCTCGTGATCCTGACGACGTTCCTGACGCCGCTCGTGCCTGCTCGGCTCCTGGACGCAGATCGAGTCGCGCGTGCGCGAGTTCGTGCTGTTCATGCTGCTGCTCGAGGCCGGCATGATCGGCGTGTTCGTGGCGCTCGACCTCTTCCTGTTCTACGTGTTCTGGGAGGCGATGCTGATCCCGATGTACTTCCTGATCGGGATCTGGGGCCACGACCGCCGCATCTACGCCGCGGTCAAGTTCTTCCTCTACACGTTCGCCGGCAGCGTGCTGATGCTGGTCGCGTTCCTGGTGCTCTACGCGCAACACGGGCTCCTGGACGTTCGACATCCCCAAGCTCGTCGAGACGCCCGTCGACCCGGCGCTGCAGACGTGGCTGTTCCTCGCCTGCGCGCTCGCGTTCGCGATCAAGGTGCCGATGTGGCCGTTCCACACCTGGCTGCCCGACGCGCACGTCGAGGCGCCCACGGCCGGCTCGGTGATCCTGGCGGGCGTGCTGCTCAAGATGGGCGGCTACGGCTTCCTGCGCCTCGCGATCCCGCTCTTCCCGGACGCGGCCGTGCGGCTCGCGCCGCTCGTCGGCGTGCTCGCCGTGATCGGCGTCGTCTACGGCGCGCTCGTCTCGCTCGTCCAGCCCGACCTCAAGAAGCTCGTCGCCTACTCGTCGGTGTCCCACCTCGGCTTCGTCATGCTCGGGATCGCGGGGCTCTCCACGATCGGCGTGACGGGGGCGGTCTACCAGATGCTGAACCACGGCATCTCGACGGGCGCGCTCTTCTTCCTGGTCGGGATGCTCTACGAGCGCCGTCACACGCGGCAGATCGCCGAGTTCGGCGGGCTGCGCTCGGTGATGCCCTGGTACTTCGTGATGTTCCTGCTGACGAGCCTCTCCTCGATCGCGGTGCCCGGCACGAACGGCTTCGTGGGCGAGTTCCTGATCCTGATGGGCGCCTGGAGCTTCAGCCCGACGCTCGTGGCGGTGGCGTCGCTGGGCGTGATCCTGGCGGCGGCCTACGTCCTCTGGATGGTGAAGCGCGTGTTCTACGGCGAGCTCACGAACGCGAAGAACCAGGGCCTGCCCGACCTGTCGCCGCGCGAGACCGCGGTGCTGCTGCCGCTCGTGGCGCTCACGATCGTGATGGGCGTGATGAGCCCGATCTTCACGCGGCGGATCGAGCCGTCGGCCGACGCGCTGGTGCGCCAGGTCCGCGCGCGCACGCAGGCGGCTCCGGCCGGAGTGACGGCAGCGGTCGCGCCAGCGCCGGCCGCGACGCCCGTCGCGGAGGCGCGGCGATGAGCGAGACGCTCGACCTCAGGCCGGTGATCCCGGCCGCGCTCGTGGCGCTGACCGGCCTCGTGACGCTGCTCGCCCAGGCCTTCACGCCCAAGGGGCAGCGCGCGCCCTCGGCCGCGCTGTCGCTGGCGGGCCTCTCGGGCGCGCTCGCCTCGGTGTGGCTGCTCGGGCAGGAGCCGACGCGCGGCGCCGTGCTGGCGGGCGCGCTCACGGCCGACGGCTTGTCGCTCTTCCTGCAGGCCGTGATCCTGGCGGTGGCGATCGTCACCGTGCTGCTCACGCCCGGCTACCTGAGCGCGAACGGGATCGAGCGCGGCGAGCACTACGCGCTGCTGCTGTTCTCGGTGGTGGGCATGCTCGGCCTCGTCTCGAGCCTCGAGCTCGTCTCGATGTTCGTGGCGCTCGAGATCATGTCGGTGGCGCTCTACGGCCTCGCGGGCATCGACCGCGCGCGGCGCGAGAGCCAGGAGGCGGCGCTCAAGTACTTCGTCACCGGATCGTTCGCGTCGGCCTTCTTCCTCTATGGCGTCGCGCTGGTGTACGGCGTGACCGGCAGCACCTCGATCGAGCGCGTCACGCGCGCGCTCGGCGTGATGGGTCCGCAGGCGCTGCCGCTCGCGGTGCTCGGAGCCGCGATGCTGCTGGTGGGCTTCGGCTTCAAGATCGCGAGCGTCCCGTTCCACATGTGGACGCCGGACGTCTACGAAGGGGCTCCGACCACCGTCACGGCCTTCATGTCCGCGGGCGTGAAGGCGGCCGCCTTCGGGGCGCTGCTGCGCGTCTTCGACAGCGGGCTCACGAGCCTGGCGAGCCACTGGCAGCCGCTGGTGGCGGCGCTCGCGATCGTCACGATGCTGGTGGGCAACCTGGCGGCGCTCGCGCAGACCAGCCTGAAGCGGCTGCTCGCCTACTCGTCGATCGCGCACGCGGGCTACCTGATGACGGCACTCGTCGCCCGTCCGGCGCTCGCGACCGAGGCCATCCTCTTCTATCTGGTCGCGTACGCAGCCGTGAACCTGGGCGCCTTCGGCGTGATCGCCGCGCTCGCGCGCGACGGCCGCGAGCCCGCGACCGTCGCCGACCTGGCGGGCCTCTCCGAGCGCCGCCCGGCGCTGGCGGCCGCGCTCACGGTGTTCCTGGTCTCGCTCACCGGGATCCCGGTCACGGCGGGCTTCGTCGGCAAGTTCTACCTGTTCGGCGCGGCGGTCAGCTCGGGCTAGGGTGGTGCTCGCGATCGTGGGCGTGCTGACGAGCGTCGTCTCGGCCTACTACTACCTGCGCGTCGTCGTCGCGATGTACATGGAGCCGCCGCTCGGCGAGGACAACTTCCCCGCGGTCCCGGCGGGCGCCGTGCTGGCGCTCGTGCTCTCGGCGGGCGTCACGCTGCTCTTCGGCCTCTGGCCCACGCCGGTGCTGACGCTCGCGCGCCTCGCGAGCCGGGGCTTGTTCTAGAGCAAAGCAGTCCCAGCACCAGCGGGTCGACGGCGACCGCGTGGATGTAGACGCGCCACTGGAGCATCGGCTCCGGGGCGAGTCCGGTCTGGCCCGAAAGGCCGAGGACCGCGGCGGCGCTCACGCTGTCCCCTTCACGCACAGAGATCGTCCTGAGGTGCTGGAGCACGCTCACGACGCCCTGGCCGTGGTCGATCACCACGCAGCCGCCGCCGAGGCCGAGGCTGCCGGCGTGTAGCACGACGCCGGCGGCCGGCGCGTGCACCGGCGTGTCGAGCGGCACGGTGTAGTCGATCCCGCGGTGGCGCTCGCTCGAGAGCGAGTCGAAGCGCGTCTCGACGTCCGGCACGCCGGTGTAGGTGCGGGGATCGCCGAAGCCGCTGCCGAGCCCGCGCACCGGCGGCGCGAACGGGCCGGGCGCGGGACTCTTCGACTCCGTCCGGATCTCGCCCAGCAGCCGTCGCGCGTCGCGCAGCGCGTCCTCCCGCATGGCGAGCCGGCGCTGCTCCTCGCTCAGGTAGACGTGGCGCGGATGGTACTCGCGCGCTGCGATCGTGATCGGAATCGCGATGCGCTGCTCGCCGCCGCGCGCGGCGACGCCGACGCCGAGGGTCGCGGGGCCGGGCGCGGTCGTGATCGCCACCGGCACGAGCGCGCGCGGCACGCCGCCGTCCGAGTAGAAGGGCGCTCGGCGGCCGTCGAGCAGCGCCCACGCCGCGCCCAGGCGCCCGCGCGACGAAAGCCGCACCACGACGACTCCGCCCGGAAAGGCCTGCGTCACGTCGACCCGGAAGCTGACGTTGCCGACGCGGCGCACGACCTCCTGTGCCGAGGCGGCAACGGGCAGCTGGAGCAGAAGGAGGAGCAGCGACAAGGAGCGGACGATGCGGCTCGAGACGTCGAGCTTCATCGAGCGGCGGCCACCAGCGCGGCGAGCAGCAGCTCGTCCTCGTCCGGATGGATCGTGCGCAGGTCCACCAGCACACGGCCCTCCGCCACACGCGCGACGACGGGGGGCGTCCCGTGCCGCAGCGCGCGTGCCATGCGGTCGGCGCCGCGCGGGCCGGGCTCGAGTGCTATGAGCGTCGTCGGCACGCCGCGGTCGGGGGCCGCGCCGCCGCCGACCATCGACTCGCCCGCCACGAGCGAAGGCGCGAGCGCGGGTGCGCTGGCTGCGAGCCGGCCGGCCAGCGCCGCGGCGCGCCCGCGCAGCTCCTCCGCCGTCGCCGCGATCATCCGCAGCACCGGGAGCCGCGCGTCCTCGCCCCGCAGCTGGTGCTCGACCAGCGTGGCGTCGAGCGCGGCGAGCGTCATCTTGTCGACGCGCAGCGCGCGGTAGAGCGGGTTCCTCCGCATCGGCTCGACGTATGCGCGCAGGCCCGCTGCCACTCCCGCCTGCGGTCCGCCGAGCAGCTTGTCCCCGCTGAAGGTGACGATGTCGGCCCCGTCGGCGATCGCGTCCGCGACGCGCGGCTCGTCGGCGAGCGCTCCGGGGAGCGGAGCGACGAGCCCGCTGCCCTGGTCCTCGAGCAGCGGCCGTCCGGCCTCGCGTGCCACTCCCGCGAGCTCGCCGCGGCTCGGCTGCTCGGTGAAGCCGACGATCCGGAAATTGCTCGGGTGCACCTTCAGGATCAGGCCGAGGCCGCCGCAGCCAAGGGCCGCGTCCTTGAAGTCGGAGATGCGCGTGCGATTGGTGGTGCCCACCTCGACGAGCCGGGCGCCGCCCTTGCGGATCACGTCGGGAATCCGGAAGGAGCCCCCGATCTCGACGAGCTCGCCCCGGCTCACCAGCACGGCGCGTCCCTCGGCATGGGTGTTGACGGCGAGCAGCACGGCGGCGGCGCAGTTGTTGACGACCACGACCGCCTCGACGCCGAGCAGCTCGCGCAGGCGGGCCTCGGCGTGACTCTCGCGCGAGCCGCGCTCGCCGCTCTCGAGGTCGTACTCCAGGTTGGAATAGGAGGACGCGATCTCGGCCACCCGGGCCGCCGCCTCGCGCGAGAGCGGGGCGCGTCCGAGGTTCGTGTGCACCACGACGCCGGTCGCGTTCAGCACGCGCACGAGCGAAGGCCGGCCCGCCGCCGCGATCCGCTCCGCGACGTCGGCTTCGAGGCCCGCGAGCGCCTCGGCCACTCCCGCGTCGCCCGTTGCGGCCCGCTCGCGCAGCGCCGCGAGTGCTTTGCGCAGCGCCTGCAGCACGGTCTCGCGCCCGTGCTCGGCGATGAGCGGCGCGAGCTCGGGTCGCTGCAGCGCCTGGTCGACGGAGGGCAGCAGCCGCCGCGGGTCGACGTCGGTCGTCGCGGGCATCCCCCGAATATACACGTGATATCCTCGCGCCCATGGCTCGCGAGCGCCCGCCGGGCTACGCTGATCGCCTGCCGCGCGTCGTCCCCAAGGAGGAAGCGGACATCTCGTCGCTCTCCGACGAGATGTCGGAGCTGCTCTACCCGGGCCGGCGGCCGCGGCCGTTCCGCGTCGGCCTGCGCTTCGACCGCTTCGACGGCCCCGGGCTGGCGCCGGCGCTCGAGCTCGCGCGCAAGTCGCCCGAGTTCCGCGAGAGCATCGGAAGCGAGGGCCCCGAGTACCACGCCGCCTTCGAGGCGAAGGACGCGCGGACGCTCCGCGACCTGTTCGAGATCGTCAAGGAGCGCCCCGACCTCGAGGTGCGCATCGACGGCAAGAAGCTGCCGTACGCGCACGAGCTGTGGCTGCCGCTCGTGTGGATGTTCGTCGGAGGCGAGGCGTAGTGGCGACGATCCAGGAGGACTTCGACCGCATCGACGTGATGCTGCGTCAGCTGCAGGTCAAGTGGGACCTGTTCTTCAACGGCGCCGAGAGGAAGCCGCCCTCCGAGCTGCAGACCCAGGTCGAGACGCTGATCAAGCGGCTCGCCAACAGCGAGATCCGCAACAACGGCGACCGCTTCCGCTTCCAGGGCCTGAGCGCGCGCTACACGACCTTCAACGAGCTCTGGCAGAAGAAGCTGCGCGCGCGCGAGGAGGGCCGCGCGTTCGGGCGCCACGGCATCAAGGCGGAGGAGAGCGCCCCCATGCGCCCGACGGCGCTCGCCGATGCGCTCATCCTGGTGCCGCACTCCGAGACGCCCCGTGAGTTCCGCGTGGTGGACGCCGGGCGCGACGCCAGCGCGGTGCGCGCGCTCTACGACCACTACGTCGAGGAGCGAAGGCGCGTCGGCGAGGCGGCGCCGGCCTTCGACAGCTTCCAGGCGCTGATCGGCAAGCAGGCGGAGAAGATCCGCGCCGAGAAGGGTGCGGCGGCCGTGGACTTCCGGCTCGAGACCAAGGACGGCAAGGTGTCGCTCAAGGCCAAGGTGGTGAAGTGAGGCCGTGAGGCGCGCGCTCGCCGTCCTGCTGCCCATCCTGCTCGTCGCGCCGCGGGCCTCGGCCTGGCCGGTCGAGACGATCACGGCCCTGTCGCGCGACGCGCGCAAGCTGCTGCCGCGCTCGCTCAACCGGCTGCTGGGCGAGCGCGAGAGCCAGGTGCTCGACGAGGCGAGGCGCCTTCCGCCGGACATCTCGCGCGCGCTGGCGCTGGACCTGCCGACGGGCCGGCTGCGCCCCGAGACGATCCAGGCGCTCGAGTCCCAGGCCGACGCCGCGCTCTCGCTCCTGAAGCAGGGCCAGGCGAGCGAGGGCCTGATTCGCCTCGGCGGGCTGCTGCGCATCGCCGCGGATCTCTCGGACCCGGTGCTGGCGGTGGGTCCCGAGGGCTGGCCGCCCGGCGTCACCCGCGAGTACTACGCGCTCTTCGCCGCGAATTTCGCCAAGATGCCGGTCGTGCTCGACGATCCCAAGACGCTCGAGCTCAAGCGCCAGCAGCTGCCGGTGCTCTGGCAGTCGCTCGTCGACCGCGGCCGCGACCAGGCGCCGGTGATCCGCGGCGAGCTGTTCGTGAACGGCCGCGTCGTCGACCACCGCCGCCTCGACTACCGCTCGCCCGCCTGGGCCGTGTCCTCGCTCGCCTACTCGCGCGCGGTGACGGCTGTGGCCGGCAGCTGGCTCGCGGTGTGGCGCGAGGCGCACGGCGACACCACCCACACTCCGCGGGCCAAGGAATTGCGCCCCAACCCGGAGGCCCCATGACCGCCCTCGCCCGCAGAGCGCTGCTGTCCGTGTCGCGGAAGGAGGGCATCGTCGAGCTCGCGCGCGGCCTCGTCGAGCGCGGCTTCGAGGTGCTGTCGACGGGCGGTACCGCGAGCGAGCTCGAGAAGGCGGGCGTCAAGGTGACCGGGGTCTCGAAGGCCACGGGATCGCCGGAGATCCTCGACGGGCGCGTGAAGACGCTGCACCCGAAGATCCACGGCGGGATCCTCGCGCGCCGGGACCTGCCCGAGCACCTGCAGGCGCTCGAGAAGCACGGCATCCCGCCGATCGACGTGGTGGTCGTGAACCTCTACCCCTTCGAGGACAAGGTCGCCAAGGGCGCGAGCTTCGCCGAGGCGATCGAGCACGTCGACATCGGCGGCCCCACGATGGTGCGCGCGGCGGCCAAGAACTTCGAGTCGGTGGCGGTGGTGGTCGACCCCGCCGACTACTCGCTGCTCTTGGAGCAGCTCGACCGCGAGGGCGGGATCGACGCGGCGACGCGGCTCTACTTCGCGCAGAAGGCGTTCCGGCACACCGGCCGCTACGAGGCCGCGATCGCGGCCTACTTCGCGCAGGTCGAGGTGCGCGACGGGCGCTTCGTGCCGGCCGAGTCCGACGAGACGTTCCCGTACCGCCTCAACCTGGGCTTCGAGAAGGTGCAGGACCTGCGCTACGGCGAGAACCCGCACCAGCGCGCGGCCTTCTACAGCGATCTCGGCTCGACGCTCTACTCGGTGGCGGCGGCGCGCCAGCTGCAGGGCAAGGAGCTCTCGTTCAACAACATCCTCGACCTCGACTCGGCCTGGCGCCTGGTGACCGAGCTCGACGAGCCGGCGTGCGTGATCGTCAAGCACACGAACCCGTGCGGCACCGGCCTCGGCGCGGGCCCGCTCGAGGCGTACGAGCGCGCCTGGGCGGGGGACCCGACCTCGGCGTTCGGCGGCGTGATCGCGTTCAACGTCAAGCTGGACGCCGCCGCGGCGCGCGCGCTCGGCGAGCGCTTCGTCGAGGCGGTGATCGCCCCCGGCATCGAGGCCGAAGCCCTGAAGGCGCTCGCGAAGAAGACGAACCTGCGCGTGATGAGCATGGACACGACCGGGCTCCACAAGCTGAGCGGCTTCGACCTGCGCCGCGTGGTGGGCGGGTTGCTGGCGCAGCAGTGGGACCAGCACCGCCTCGAGCGCGAGCGCTGCGAGGCCGTCACCAAGCGCAAGCCGACCGACGCGGAGTGGAAGGCGCTGCTGCTGGCGTGGACGGTGGCGAAGCACGTGAAGTCGAACGCCATCGTCTTCGCCAACGAGCACCAGACGGTCGGCGTCGGGGCCGGCCAGATGAGCCGCGTCGACTCGACCCGCATCGCCGCGCAGAAGGCCGTGCTGCCGCTCGCCGGGACCGCCGTCGGCTCGGATGCCTTCTTCCCCTTCCGCGACGGGATCGACGAGATCGCGAAGGCCGGCGCCGTCGGCGATCATCCAGCCCGGCGGATCCGTCCGCGACGAAGAGACCATCGCGGCCGCCGACGAGCACGAGCTCGCCATGGTCTTCACGGGCGTGCGCCATTTCAAACATTGACGCCCCCGGGGGCTCGGGGGGCGGAGCCCCCGAAGCCGGTCCCGGTCCGTCGGCTTTGGTCCGTACTCCCACTGCCTTCCCCCCTGGGGACGTTTCCTCCGCCCGACCCCGCCGCTTCCGGCGGCTATCATGAGGTCTCGATGATCGGCGAGACCGTCTCGCGCTATCGGATCGAGGCCGAGCTGGGCGCCGGCGGGATGGGTGTCGTCTACCGCGCGCACGATCTCGAGCTCGGCCGCGACGTGGCGCTCAAGTTCCTGCCGCCGCGGCTGTCGGCCGACCCGGCCGCGCTCGCGCGCTTCGACCGCGAGGCCAGGCTCGCCTCCTCGCTCAACCACCCGAACATCTGCATCGTCCACGACGTCGAGCAGCACGACGGGCGGCCGTTCATCGTCATGGAGCTGTGCCACGGGCAGAGCGTCAAGCAGCTGCTGAAGCAGGGTCCGGTCCCGCTCGCACAGGCGCGTCGACCTCGCGATGCAGATGGCGGGCGCGCTCGACGCCGCGCACCAGCGCGGCATCGTCCACCGCGACATCAAGCCGGCGAACCTGTTCGTGAGCGCCGTCGGGCCAGCTCAAGGTGCTCGACTTCGGGCTCGCCAAGCTCTCCGAGGCCGACGATCAGCCCGTCTCGCCCACGGCCGACACCGACCGCGGCGCGGAGGATCCGACCGAGCTGACGCGCCCCGGCATGGCGATCGGCACCGTCGCCTACATGTCGCCGGAGCAGGCGCTCGGCCAGACGGTCGACCCGCGCTCCGACCTGTTCTCGCTCGGCGCGGTGCTCTACGAGATGGTGACGGGCGAGCGCGCCTTTCCGGGCACGACGCCCGGCGCGGTGTTCGACCGCATCCTGAACCGCGAGCCGCGCCGCGTGCGCAAGGTCGACCCGCGCGTGCCCGTCGAGCTCGAGGTGGTGCTCGACCGCCTGCTCGCCAAGCCGCCCGAGCAGCGCCATCCGAGCGCGGGCGAGCTGATCGCCGAGCTCGGCGCAGGTCTGCGCGCATCCTCGCCGCGCAGGAGCCGCGCAGCAGCACGACCTCGAGCGCCGCGGAGGCGAGCTCGGCCGTCTGGCTCGGCGCGCACCGGCGCTCGCTCGCTGCGATGGCGCTGGTGGCGCTCGCCGCCTTTCTGGTGCTCGCGGGGGTGCTGCTGTGGAAGCGGCCGCGCCCGCTGAGCGGGCGCGACCCGGTGCTGCTCGCCGGCTTCGAGAACAAGACCGGCGAAGCGGTGTTCGACCAGACGCTGCCCTATGCGCTCGCCGTGCAGCTCGGGCAGTCGCCCTTCCTCAACATCGTGACCGACGACCGCGTGCGCGAGACGCTGCCGCTCATGGGCCGCGACCCGAACGAGCGGCTGACGCCCGAGCTCGCGCGCGAGGTGTGCCAGCGCCTGGCGACGCGCGCGATGGTGCGCGGCTCGATCTCGAAGCTGGGCGCGCTCTACGTGCTGCTGCTCGAGGCCACCGAGTGCGCGAGCGGCGCGTCGCTCGCGCGCGAGCAGGGCGAGGCCCCGAGCGCGGAGCAGGTGCTGCCGACGCTCGGCCAGATGGCGACCCGCCTGCGCACGCGGGTGGGGGAGTCGATCAAGTCGGTGCAGGCGTTCGACGTGCCGGTGGAGCAGGCGACGACGCCGTCGCTCGAGGCGCTGCGCTCCTACACGCTCGCGATCGAGCAGCGCCGGCGCGGCGGCGAGGTCGAGGCGATCCCGTTCCTCGAGCGCGCGCTCGAGCTCGATCCGGCGTTCGCGGCGGCGGCCACCACGCTGTCGACGGTCTACGGCAACCTCGGCGAGGGCACGAAGAGCGTCGACTACGCGCGGCTCGCCTACGCCCAGCGCGACCGCGTGAGCCAGCGCGAGCGGCTCTTCATCGTCTACCAGTACCACGACCGCGTCACCGGCAACTTCTCGCAGGCGGCCGACACGCTCGAGGTCTGGAAGCGCACCTACCCGAACGACTTCCAGCCGCCGAACGCGCTCGCCATCATCGACAACCGGCTCGGCCGCTACGAGCGCGGGGTCGAGCAGGCGAAGGACGCCCTCGTGCGGACGCCCGGGCACCCCTTCGCCGTCTCGCAGCTGGCGCACGCGTATCGCGGCCTCGGCCGCTACGACGAGGCGCGGCAGGTCGCCGAGGAAGCGGTGGCGCGCGGTGTGGCGACCGTCCCGACCCGGCGGCTCGTCTACCAGCTCGCCGTCATGCGCGGCGACGCGGCCGCCGCCGCCCGGCAGCTCGAATGGGCGAAGGGCAAGTCGCGCGAGTTCGACATCGTGGCGGCCGAAGCGCAGGTGGCGGCCTTCTCGGGGCAGCTGCGCCGCGCGAGCGAGCTCTACGGCCGCAGCGTCGCGCTCGCCGACGGCCAGGGGCTCGCGGAGACGGGGCTCTCCTACGTCGCGCACGACGCGCTCACGCGCGCGCTCTACGGGCGTCCCAGAGAGGCGCTGGCGCTCGCGCGCGGGGCGCTCGAGCGCCAGGACGGGCGCGTGCCGTCGGACGCGCTGCCGCGCGTGCGCCTGCTGGCCGTGCTCGGGCTGCTCGGCGCGCCGGAGGCGGCGCGGATGGCCGAAGCGCTCGCCGAGCAGATGCCCGAGTCGACGCTGGTCAAGGGCGTGATCCTGCCCACGACGCGCGGCGCGATCGCGCTCGGGCAGGCCCGTCCGGCGGCGGCGATCGAGGAGCTGCGCGCGGCCGCCGACTACCAGACCGGCGCCGTCGCCGCCCTGATTCCGCTCTACCTGCGAGCCGAGGCCTACCTGCGGGCGGGCGAGGCGCGCAAGGCGCTCGACGAGTACCGGAAGCTGCTCGCGAACCGCGGCCCCGACCCGTTCTCGCCGGTGTGCGCGCTGGCGCCGCTCGGCGTGGCGCGCGCGCTGCGCGCGGCGGGCGAGCACGACCAGGCGGCCGAGGCCTACGAGGTCTTCCTCGAGGCGTGGCGGGAGGCCGACGAGCGACCTTCCGGTCCTCGCCGAAGCCCGCGCGGAGCACCAGAAGCGCGAGAGCGGCGTGCGCTCGCGCTGACGACGGCTCGCCCGGCGCGCGGCTCCTGAGCGGCGCGCGGCGGTGTATCGTAGCCACGCATGGCGCCCGCCCCGTCGGTCGAGCTCTGCGGATGATCGGGGAGACGCTCGGTCACTACCGCCTGCTCGAGGAGCTGGGCGGGGGCGGGATGGGCACGGTTTACCGGGCGGAGGACCTGCGCCTGAAGCGGCCGGTCGCGGTCAAGGTGCTGTCCGCGGACCTGCTCGCCGAGCCGGAGGCGCTCGAGTGGTTCAAGCGCGAAGCGCGCGTCGCCGCCGCGCTCAACCACCCCAACATCTGCACGATCCACGACGTCGGCGACCACCTCGGCCGCCCCTACATCGTGATGGAGCTGCTCGAGGGCCAGCCGCTGCGCGAGCTGCTGCGCGGCGGCGCGCTGCCGCGCGAGCAGGTGCTGGACCTCGGGATCGGGATCGCCGAGGCGCTCGAGGCCGCGCACGCCCAGCGCGTGATCCACCGCGACCTGAAGCCGGCCAACGTCTTCGTCTCGAACGACGGCCGCCACGCCAAGGTGCTCGATTTCGGGCTGCCGCAGCTCCGCAGCGGGCACCCGAAGCGGATCCAGCCGCCGCCCTTCGCCGAGCAGGACACGACACCCTCGGTGGCCACGCGCAGCGGCCTCGGCTCGCAGGCGCCGGCCTACGCTTCGCCGGAGCTCGCGCGCGGCGAGCCGCTCGACGAGCGCACCGACATCTTCTCGTTCGGCGCCGTGCTCTACGAGATGACGACGGGGCAGCGCGCCTTCGCGGGCACGACGCCGGCCGCGGTCTACGACGCGATCCTGAACCGCGCCCCCGCCGTCCCGACCTCGCTCAACCCCGAGGTGCCGGTCGAGCTCGAGGCGGTGATCACGAAGGCGCTCGAGAAGGACCGCGAGCAGCGCTATCCCACGAGCGCGGGGTTGGCGTTCGACCTGCGGCGGATCCGGCGCAGGCTCGAAGGCGCCTCGACCTCCACGCTCGAGCTGGCGGCGCTCCTGCGCTACCGCCGCGCCTGGCGACGGTCGCGGGGATGGCTGCTGGCGGGCCTCGCGCTGCTGCTCGTCGCGGGAGGGCTCGTGTGGCGGGGGCGGCTCGCGCGCGCTCCGCTCACCGAGAAGGACTTCGTGCTGCTCGCCGACTTCGTCAACAACACCGGCGACCCGGTGTTCGACCTGACGCTGCGCGAGGCGCTGGCGGTCCAGCTGAGCCAGTCGCCGTTCCTCGCGATCGTGGCCGACGACCGCGTCCGCGAGACGCTGCGCATGATGACGCGCCCCGCCGACGAGCGGCTGACCCACGCGCTCGCGCGCGAGGTGTGCGAGCGCACCGGCGCCAAGGCGCTGCTCGAGGGCCAGCTCGACCGGATCGGCACGAGCTACGTGGCGACGCTCGAGGCGATCGGCTGCAGCGCGGGCGAGTCGCTCGCCCGCGAGCAGGCGCAGGTCGACAGCAAGGAGCAGGTGCTCCGCGCGCTCGGCCCGATGGCGTCTTCGATGCGCAGCCAGCTCGGCGAGTCGCTCGCGACGGTGCGCCAGTTCGACGTGCCGATCGAGCAGGCGACCACGCGCTCGCTCGAGGCGCTCAAGGCCTACGCGCTCGGGGTCGCGCAGCGCGCGAAGGGCGACGACTTCGGCGCGATCCCGTTCCTCGAGCACGCGGTGATGCTCGACCCCGCGTTCGCCTCCGCGCACAGCGCGCTCAGCGCGATCTTCGGCGGCTTCGGCGAGCCCGAGGAGCGCGCGAGCCACGCGCGGCTCGCCTACGAGAACCGCGCCCACGTGACGGAGCGCGAGCGGCTCTTCATCGAGTACCAGCACTACGACGCGACGGGCGACGAGCGGCGCGCGAGCGAGATCCTCGAGGTCTGGAAGCAGCTCTACCCGCGCGACTACCGCGCGCCCAACGCGCTCGCGCTGTCGCTCAACCGCTTCGGCCAGTACGACCGCGCGATCCAGGAGGCGCTCGAGGCCCAGCGCCGAAACCCCGAGCACCCGTTCCCGCGCTCGAACCTGGCCTACGCCTACCGCGGCGCGAACCGCTTCGCCGACGCCCGGCGCACCGCGGAGGAGGCCGTGGCGCGCAAGACGGAGACGCTGCCGCTGCGCCGGCTGCTCTACCAGCTCGCGCTGATGGACGGCGACCGCGCGCTGGCGGACGCGACGCTCGAGTGGGGCAGGGGGCGCCCGCGCGAGTTCGACCTGATCGGCGCACAGGCCCAGGCGGTCGCGTTCCTCGGGCAGCTGTCGCGCGCGCGCCCGCTCTACGAGAAGACCGCCGAGCTGGCGCGGGCCCAGGGCCTGCTCCAGGTGGGGCTCGGCTACGCGGCGCAGGCCGCCTGGACCGAGGCGCTCTACGGCAACCGCGCGCTCGCCGTGAAGCAGTCGCGCGCGGTGCTCGACGCGGACCCGAGCGCGGCGCCGCGCCTGCGCGCCGCCGCGGCGCTCGCGCTCTCGGGAGACCCGGCCGGAGCGGAGCGCGCGATCGCGGCGGTGAAGGCGAGCGAGGCGGACGACCTCTTCGTGTCCAGGGTCCACGTGCCGGTCGCCCAGGCCGCGGTGCACCTCGCGCGCGGTGAGCCGGCGCGCGCCCTCGAGGCGCTCCAGCCGGCGCAGCCCTACGAGCTCGGCTCGATCGCCGTGCTCGCGCCCGTCTTCCTCCGCGGCCTCGCGCTGCTGCAGCACGGCGCCGCCGCGGCGGCGCGCGAGCAGTTCCAGCAGGTGCTCGACCATCGCGGCGTCGATCCGTTCTCGCCGCTCGAAGCACTCGCGGGGCTCCAGCTCGCCCGCGCGCGTGCGCAGACCGGCGACGCGGCCGGCGGCCGCGCCGCATACGACGCCTTCCTCGCAGCCTGGGCGGAGGCGGATCCCGAGCTTCCCGTCCTCGCCTCGGCGCGCGCCGAGCGGCTGGCGATGCGCTAGCGGGGCCGCCGCGGCGCGCGCTTCGCGGCGCGTCTGCCGCGCCTCGGGCTCGTGCGCAGCGCCTGGAGCAGCTCGAGCGGCGTCGCCTGCGCGGTTCCCAGCTTGCCGACCACCACCGAGGCGGCGGCGTTCGCGAGCACGGCCGCTTCCGTGAGCGAGGCGCCGGCCGCGAGCGCGAGCGCGGCCGTGGCGATCACGCTGTCGCCGGCGCCGGTCACGTCGAACACCTCGCGCGCCGAGGCGGGGACGTGCCGGGCCGGCTGGCCGCGCTCGAACAGGCTCATCCCGTGCTCGCCGCGGGTGACGAGCACGGCCCGGCATCCGAGGGTCGCCAGGATGCGGCTTCCGGCCGCCGCGAGCTCCCCCGGCCCCGAGAGGCGCAGCCCCGTCACCTGCTCGGTCTCCAGCTGGTTCGGCGTCACCAGCGTCGCGCCGCGATAGAAGCGGAAGTGGCGCGGCTTGGGGTCCACCAGCACCGGCACGCGCAGCTTGCGGGCGAGGGGCAGCACGCGCCGCAGCAGCCCGGCCGTGACGACACCCTTCTCGTAGTCGGAGACGACGAGCGCCGCGGACTCCGGCAGCTCCTTGCGCACGGCGGCGACGAGCGCCCGCTCGAGCGCGCGCGGCAGCTCGCCCGTGTCCTCCTGGTCGGCCCGCACGACCTGCTGTCCGTGCGCGACGATGCGGGTCTTGAGCGTGGTGCGCCGGGACGTCCCCGCATCGACCAGCCGCGACGCCACGTCACTCGTGGCGAGCGCCTCGCGCACGCGCCCGCCCGCCGCGTCGCGGCCCACGAGCCCGACCAGGGCGGCCGCGCCGCCGAGCGCGCGCACGTTGGCCGCCACGTTGCCCGCGCCGCCCAGGTGGAAGCTCTGGCCGGTCACCTGGACCACGGGCACCGGCGCCTCGGGGGAGATGCGCGAGACCTTGCCCCAGACGAACTCGTCGAGCATCACGTCGCCGACGACGAGCACGCGCTTGTCGCGCATCGCGGCGACGAGCGCCTTCGCGCGGCGGAGCCCGATGAGCGGCAAGCGGGTCAGGCCGCGCGCCGGCTCGCGCCGGGTGGCGAACGGCACCGCGGTCAGCAGCAGCACGAGCATCAGCACCTCGGAGTCGCCGAGATTGTATTCGAAGAGCCCGGCCACGAAGACCGCGCTGAGCGCGGCGAGGGCGCCCGCCGCGGCCCAGCGCGGTCCGCGCCGCTCGACCGCCGCCCGGCGCGCCTCGCGCAGCGCCGCCAGGAAGGCGACGCCCACCCACCAGAGGAAGAACACGAGCCCGGGCAGGCCGCGCTCGGCCGCGATCTGGAGCACGTTGTTGTGCAGGTGCGGCTGGCGGGGATTCGGGGCCTCGGGCCACTTGAAGCGCGGGTAGACCACCTCGACCATGCCCGGCCCCTGCCCGAACACCGGCCGCTCCATCACCATGTCGACGCCGGCCTGCCACATGTAGTAGCGGTCGCGGCTGCTCTCGTCGACGACCGTGAGCCGGGAGCGGATCGCGCCGGGGACGAGCAGCACGAGCGCCGCCCCGGCGGCGAGCGCCGGCCAGGCCCAGCGCGGCGCGCGCAGCAGCGCGAGCGCTCCGAGCGCGCCGAGGCCGCAGGCCGCCCCGATCCACGCGCTGCGCGTCTGCGAGACGACGAGAGCCCAGACGGCGACCGGCAGCACCACGTAGGGGACGGCCGCTGGCGCCGCGCGGGCGAGGGCGCCTCGCGAGAGGGCCATGAAGCCCGCGAGCCCGGCGAGCGCCAGCACGAACACGCGCGTCGCGATCACTCCGCGCCCGTGCACCGCCGCGAACGCCACGGCGAGGACGCCCAGCAGCACGCCCAGGGGCAGCGCGAGATCGGCCGCTCGCACGCGCTCCCGTGGACCGGTCGCGAGGCGTGCTATGGCCAGCAGCAGGAGCGCCATCGTCACGCCGGCGGCCGACATGTAGTGGCCGAGAAAGCCGGGCGGGCGCCGGGTGAGCGCGTCGAAGCCGAGCGCGTAGCGCTGCAGCAGCATCAGGCCCGGCCTGGGCGAGTCCGCCCATGAGAGCGGCCGCCAGCACGCGCTCGCGCTCTTCGCGCAGGGCGAGCGTCTCGACCGCCACGTAGAGAAGCGCGAACAACACGAGCTTCTTCGACTCCTCGTGCGCGACGACCGGCTCGCTCGCGAACGAAGCGGCGAGCAGCGTCCAGACGGCGAGCGCGAGCAGCGGGCCGTCGAGCGGCGTGCGCGGAAACGAGGCGCTTCGCCTGAGGATCCGGACGGCGAGCACCACCGCGCTCAGCAGCAGCAGCAGCTCGCTCGCGAAGATCGAGACGGGGATCGTGGCCGCGAGGGCGGCGAGCAGTCCGAGCCGGGCCCGCTCCAGTGTCAAAGAGGACGCCCGGCGCCCGGGCTACTCCTCGATCTTCGCCTCGTCCACGAGCATCACGGGGATGTCGTCCTGGACGGGGTAGACCCGGCGGCACGTCGCGCAGCGCAGGCCGGCGCCGTCCTTCACGACCTGGACCGGCGTCTTGCACACCGGGCAGGCGAGGATTTCCAGAAGCTCCGGGTCGATCGGCATGGCGCCGAGTTTAGCGTACGGCCGCGGAACGGAGCTAGCGGGAGCGGACCTCGGCCGGCAGCGGCGCGGGGTAGGCTGCCGCTGCCGGGCAGCTCTCCCCTCCGGCGCTTGCAGTCAACCCAAGGAGGGTGCGATGCGTGTCAATTTCGTGGTGCGGGAGAGCGCGCCGGAACGGCTGGTGTGCGAGGCCGAGGTGATGTTCGAGGCCGACGCCGGGCCGCTCGCCGGGATGAAGCTGGTGGGCTTCTCGCTCTGGCGCTCGCCGGAAGGCGAGGTTTACGTCACGTTTCCGAGCCGGGCCTTCGGCAACGGCAACGAGCGGCGCTTCTTCGATTACCTGCGGTCGATCGAGGGCAATGGCGCCGACACCAAGCGCGTCAAGGCCTGGATCCTCGACGAGTTTCGAACACAGCGCGAGAACGCGGCTTAGTCTGTTCTGGGGGGTGCTGCGCCGCGCCCCCCAGACCCCCCTCCGCTACGCGGGAGTGAATCCCGCTTCGCTCCGCGCCTCGGCTGATTGCAGCGCTACGCCGCACCCCCAGACCCAGAGCCCTGGATGTGCGTGAATCGGGGCCGAAACAAGTTTTTTTGACTCGTTCGGAAAACGCGTGGGAGAATCGATCCTGAGGGGGTCCTCTCACCCGTGGTCCTAATCCTTTCGCTGTTATCGCTCGCCGTGTCGCCCGGGACCTCTGCGGCCCAGAGCGCCACTCCGCACAACTCCGCTCGCGCCGAGGCCTACTACCACTTCTCGCTCGGGCTGCAGGAGCGCCTCTCCGGAAACGTAGACGCCGCGCTCGCCGAGTACCGCAGGGCGCAGAAGCTCGATCCGGCGACGTCCACGATCCGCGTCGAGACGTCCCGCCTGCTGCGTGAGATGGGGCGGCTCGACGAAGCCTCGCAGGAGGCGAGGGCGGCGATCGCGCTCGATCGCGACGATCCCGACGCGCACCTGATCCTCGCGCAGCTCGAGCAGATCCAGGCGGCGGGCCCCGAGGCCGAGAAGGCGCTGCAGCGCGCGATCGAGCAGTACCGCGAGGTGATCCGGCTGCGCCCGACCGACGGCCAGTCGCTGCTGAACCTCGCCGGCCTCTACGGCCAGCTCCAGCAGCACGCCGAGGCCGCGCGCGCCTGGGAGATGTACCTCGCGCTCGACCCGGGCAACTTCGAGGCGCACATCCAGCGCGGCACGCACCTGCTGCTCGCCGGCAAGTCGGAGGAGGCCGCCGCGGCGATGCAGACGGCGCTGCAGCTGCAGCCCGGCTCGGCGCGCGCCTACCAGATGCTGGGCGAGATCAACGGCCGCGCCGGCAAGTCCGACGAGGCGGTCCAGAACTACAAGCAGGCGCTCGAGGTCGATCCGGGCAACGTGCGGATCCGGCTCGGTCTCGGCGACGTGCTGATCGACGCCAAGCGGCCGCAGGACGCGCTCGCCGAGGCCGAGGCCGTGCTCGGCAGCGATCCGCAGAACCGCTTCGCGCTCGACCTCAAGGCGCGCGCGCTCCGCGACCTGCGCCGGTTCGACGAGGCCGACGCGCTCGCGGACCGGCTGCTCGCCGCCGACCGCAACGACCTGAAGACGAACTACCTGAAGGTCACGATCGCGGAGCAGCGCCGCGACTACGTGCGCGCGGCGGCTCTGCTCGAGGCGATCCTGGCGGGCCCCGCGGCCTCCGAGGATCCGGGCAACCAGCGCCTGTTCCACGTGCACCTGGGCTTCGCGTACCAGCAGCTCGGCCGCCACAAGGACGCCGCGCGCGAGTTCGGCCAGGCGATCGCGGCTGGCGCGCCGGCCGACGCCAACCTGCTGACGCTGCACGCCGAGTCGCTCTCGCTCGCGAAGCAGAAGGACGAGGCGCTCGCGGCGACGCGCGCGGCGCGCGCGCGCTTCCCGGACGACCTGGACCTCGCGACGCTGGAGGCGACGCTGCTGCGCGAGAAGGGCGACAAGAACGCGGCGCTCGCCATCGTTTCGGAGCTGCGGGCGAAGTCGCCGAATGACCCCAAGGTGCTCGCGCGGATCGCCGACTTCTATCGCCGCGCCGGCGACTTCAGCGAGGCCGAGAGCGCCTTGCGGCAGGCCCTGGCGGCCGACTCCAAGAGCCTCGGGACGCTGTTCCAGCTCGGCGCCGTGCTGGAGCGGCAGAAGAAGCACGACGCGGCCGAGGGCATCTTCCGCCAGGCGCTGCAGCTCGAGCCGGAATCGGCGCCGGTGCTGAACTACCTGGGCTACATGAACGCCGACCGCGGCGTGCGGGTCGAGGAGGCCTACACGCTCATCCAGAAGGCGGTCGCGATCGAGCCGCAGAGCGCGGCCTACCAGGACAGCCTCGGCTGGGCGCTCTACCGCCTGAACCGCCTGGACGCCGCCGAGGAGGCCGTCCGCCGCGCGCTCGAGCGGGACTCCGGCAACGCGGTGATCCTCGACCACCTCGGCGACATCCTCGCCAAGCGCGGCCGCGTGGCCGAAGCGCTCGGCTACTGGCAGCAGGCGGTCAAGGGCGAGGACGACGAGGGCGAGCTCGACCGAACGCGCGTGGAGGCGAAGATCCGTGAGGCTCAGGGGGCGCTTCAAGCCCAACAGCAGAGCACCCCGCCGCCCACGCCCTGAGCTCGCCGCCGCCGCGCTGCTGATCGCCGCCGCCTGTGCGACGGCGCGGCCGCCGGCACCGGGCGTCGCCGAGAAAGCCCGGGCCGCGCACTCCTGGTCGGGCAGCCTGCGCGTGTCGGTGCGCGGTCCGGAGCTGCGCGGGCGCTCGCGCGCGCTCGTCGCCTTCCGCCGGCCCGACAACGTGAGGATCGAGATCCCCGGCCCCTCGGGTGCGCGCCTCGTCGCCGTGACGGCGGCCGGAAGGCTGACCGCCGTGCTTCCCGCCGAGCGCGCGATGCTCGCGAGCGCCGCCGGCCCGCACGAGCTCGAGGCGCTCATCGGCATAGCACTCGCGCCCTCGGAGCTGATGGACGTGCTGGTGGGCGCTCCGCCGAACAGCGTCAGGACCTACAAGGCCGAGTGGGGCGAGACGCTCCCGCGCCGGGTGCGCGCCGAGCTGCTGGACGGCACCCGCCTCGACGCCAGGGTCGACGAGGCCGAGCAGGACGTCGAGCTTCCGCCGGCCGCCTTCGAGCCCCCGCCCTGCCCGGGCTGCCGCACGATCGACGCCGACGAAGCCAGACGCCTGCTGGGAGGACGATAGTGAGGTCGCTGCGTCTGCGTTCGTTCGCGAAAGTGAACCTCGGCCTCGAGGTGCTCGGCGTCCGCGAGGACGGCTACCACGAGCTGCGCACGCTGTTCCAGACGATCGACCTCGCCGACGAGATCGTGCTGCTGCCGTCACGGCGCGGCGTCCGCGTCGTGTGTGACCACCCGCTCGTGCCGCAGGACGACTCCAACCTCGCGGCGCGAGCCGCCGAGCTGCTGCGCAGCTTCGGCAAGGTCGGCCAGGGAGTCGAGATCCGGATCAAGAAGCGCATTCCCGTCGGCGGCGGGCTCGGCGGCGGCTCGAGCAACGCCGCTGCGGTGCTGCTCGGCCTCGACCGCCTGTGGAAGCTCGGCCTGGGTCCCGACGGAATGCATCGGCTCGCGGTCAAGCTCGGCGCGGACGTGCCATACTTCCTGTTGGGCGGCACCGCGCTCGGCCTCGCGCGCGGGGACGAGGTGTATCCACTCAGGCGTCAAATACGCGGACACATTGTGATTGTGGATCCCGGAATACACGTCTCGACGGCCCGTGTCTTCGCCCGCTTGGACGGAAGATTGACTACCCGTGAGAACAGTAATAGCATTTACTACTTTGTATCGAGGGAGTTGGAGGGCCCGGGGGGGTACCGGTTCCTGCAGAATGACCTCGAGGAGGCGGCGCTCGAAGAAGCGCCCGAGCTGCGTGTGCAGACGGGCCGTATTCGGGCCGTTCTCCTGAGGGAGGGCGCGTGCCTCGCGTCTCTCTCCGGGAGCGGGTCGAGTTACTTCGGGCTGTTCGAGGATGCGCGTCCCGCGAAACGGGCGCGCGCGGCGCTCGCCGCCGAGGGCTTCCGGGCTCTCGGCGCTCGGACGCTGACGCTCGAGCAATACCGCGGCGCATGGGGACGCTCGCGGAACCGACTCACGCAGTGAGGAGGAGCGGTCAGCATGGAGATCACCGACGTCAAAGTCATCCCGGTGGACGACGAGAAGCTGAAGGCGTTCGTGTCGATCGTCTTCGATCACTGCTTCGTCGTGACGGACCTCAAGGTGATTCACGGTCCGAAGGGGTTGTTCGTCTCGATGCCGAGCAAGAAGCGGAAGGACGGGACGTTCAAGGACATCGCCCATCCGCTCAACAACCAGATGCGTCAGTACCTCGAGGAGAAGATTCTCGGCGTCTACAAGCAGCAGGTCGCCGTCGGCGCGAGTCCTTCGTCTCATCAATCCTCTGGCGAAGCCGCCGCAAAGGAGGGCTCGCAGGGGTAGCAAACCCCCCGCGTTGGGGCGTGGCCAAGTGGTAAGGCGCGGGGCTTTGGACCCCGGACCGAAGGTTCGAATCCTTCCGCCCCAGCCACCCCGAAAAGGCGGCACGAGCGTTCGTTCATGCGTCGAGAGCTGAAGGTCTTCACAGGCAGCGCCCATCCCGCGCTCGGCGAGGCGATCGCTCAGAACCTGAGCGTTCCGCTCGGCCGGGCGCATCTCGCCCGCTTCAGCGACGGCGAGGTCTGGTTCCAGATCCACGACAACGTGCGCGGGGCGGACGTGTTCGTGGTGCAGCCCACCTGCGCGCCGGTCAACGAGCATCTGATGGAGATGCTGCTGATGCTCGACGCGTTCAAGCGCGCGAGCGCCGCCCGGCTCACGGCCGTGATTCCGTACTACGGCTACGGCCGCCAGGACCGCAAGGACAAGCCGCGCGTGCCGATCTCCGCCAAGCTGGTGGCCGACCTGCTGCAGACCGCCGGCGCCGACCGCGTGCTGACGATGGACCTGCACGCCGCGCAGATCCAGGGCTTCTTCGACATCCCGGTCGACCACCTGTTCGCGGCGGCGGTGATCATCGAGTACGTGCAGCAGCTGAAGCTGCCCGAGCTGGTGGTGGTCTCGCCCGACGCCGGCGGCGTGGAGCGCGCGCGCGCGTACGCCAAGCGGCTCGACGCCAGCCTCGCGATCGTCGACAAGCGCCGCGACCAGCCGAACGTGGCCGAGGTCCACAACGTGATCGGCGACGTCGCGGGCAAGACCGCGCTCGTGGTCGACGACATGGTCGACACCGCCGGCACGCTCACGAAGGTCGCCGAAGCGCTCAAGGCCGCCGGCGCCCGCGAGGTGCTCGCCTCCTGCTCGCACCCGGTGCTGTCCGGCCACGCGATCGAGCGGATCGAGAAGAGCTCGCTCGCCCGACTCATCACCACCGACTCGATCCCGCTCGGGCCCGAGAAGCTGAAGAACGGGCGGATCGTGGTGCTCGGGGTCGCAGGGCTTTTGTCCCGTGCGATCAAGAACATACACGAGGAGACGTCGGTCACCAGCCTGTTCGTCTGAATTTTCCGATATAGTTGTTGGTTCCGTAGGAGCGCCAAATGCCTGAATTCGTCGTGCCGGCCGAGAGCCGGACGGATACCGGAAAGAACGCCAACCGCAAGCTCCGCAGCCGCGGCATGATCCCGGGCGTGCTGTACGCCACGGGCAAGGCCGCTCAGGCCGTCCAGGTCTCGCCCGGCGAGATCGGCACGATCCTGAAGAGCGCTGCGGGCGAGAACACCATCTTCGACCTGGACATCTCCGGCAAGCGCCGCAAGGTGATCCTGAAGGAGTTCCAGCGCGAGCCGCTGCGCGGCAAGCTGCTGCACGCCGACTTCTACGAGGTGGCGCTCGACAAGAAGCTCGAGGTCAAGGTGCACATCGAGCTCGAGGGCACGCCCGTGGGCGTCAAGCTGCAGGGCGGCATCGTCGACTTCGTCACGCGCGAGCTCGAGATCGAGTGCCTGCCGGCCGACATCCCGGAGAAGATCGTGGTCGACATCTCGCACCTCGAGCTCGGCAAGCACCTGCGGGTGTCGGACCTCAAGGTGTCCGACAAGGTGGACGTGCTGATGGAGCCCGATGTCGTGATCGTCCACGTCGTGATGCCGCGCGCCGAAGAGGTCGTCGCGGAAGCCGCGCCGGCGGAGGGCGCCGTGGCCGAGGGCGCGGCCGCTGCCGAGCCCGAGGTCATCAAGAAGGGCAAGACCGACAAGGTCGAGGGCGAGGCCGCGGACGCCAAGCCCGAGAAGGCGGAGAAGGGCGAGAAGAAGGAGAAGAAGTAACGCGCTTCGTGGTGGGGCTTGGCAACCCCGGCGCGCGCTACTCACGGACCCGCCACAACGCCGGCTTCATGGTGATCGACGAGCTCGCCGCCCGCACCCGGGCGGCGGGCCGCGTCGACCGCGACGCCTGGCTCGCCGAGACGCAGCTCGCCGGCCAGGACGCGCTGCTCGTCAAGCCGCAGAGCTTCATGAACCTGAGCGGCGAGCCCGTCGCCCGGCTGCTCGCCGAAGCCTCCGCCTCGCCCGCCGACCTCGTCGTGATCGTCGACGACGTCGCGCTTCCGCTCGGCCGGCTGCGCGTGCGGCCGGAGGGGAGCGACGGCGGCCACAACGGCCTGCTCTCGCTCATCACCTCGCTCGGAACCGACGCCTTCATGCGCGTTCGGATCGGGGTGGGGATCGACCCGCCGCCCGACATGGAGCTCCGCGACTTCGTGCTGGCTGACTTCCTGCCCGAGGAGGTCGAGCGCCTGCGCGAGGTGATCGGCCTCGCGGCGGACGCCGTCGCCTGCCTGGTGCAGGAGGGACCGGCCGAGGCCATGAACCGCTTCAACGGCCGAAGCGCCTGAGGTATACTCGACGTTCCCGCGATCGGACGGTTGTCGTCCGGTTGCGGAACCCTTGCTCCCGGTAGGGCCCTTCGGGCCCGAAAGGGGCTCGCCGGCGTCACCTGGGGTGGCGCAGGCGATCCAGGAGGAGGACCAGATTTTGAGCGAAAGAGTCTACGAGATCCTGTTCATCGCCGACCCCAACCTCGGGGAGCCGGAGGTGGAGGCCCTCGCCGCGCAGGTTCAGGGCTTCGTCGAAAAAGAGGGCGGCACGATCCAGAAGCGCGAGATGTGGGGCAAGAAGCGCCTCGCCTACACCGTGGGCCGCCACCGCGAGGGCTACTACGTGCTGATCGCCACGGCGGGGCCGGGTGCTCTCGTGAAGGAAGTCGAGCGCCGGCTGCGGGTGACGGACGGCATCTTCCGCTTCCTGACGGTGCGGGTCGACGAGGAGCTGCGCAAGGCCGAGCGGCGCAAGGCCAAGCGGACGCTCGCCGAGGAGAAGCGCAAGTCGCGGCCGGGCGCTGCGGCGCCGCGCGAGCAGGAGGTGCAGCAGTGAGCTCCCAGTCGATGAGCGACGAGCCCAGGGGAATCGGCCGTCCGCGCGGCAGCGGCGGCTTTGGTGGCGGTGGCGGCCGCGGTGCGGGGGGCGGCGGCCGCGATGACAAGGGCAAGGAGGGCGGCAAGCGCTTCTTCTTCCGGCGTCGCAAGGTCTGCAAGTTCTGCGCGGACAAGATCGACTACGTCGACTACAAGGACGTCAAGCTGATCTCGCAGTTCGTGCCCGAGCGCGGCAAGATCCTGCCGCGGCGCATGTTCGGGACCTGCGCGGAGCACCAGCGCAAGCTCACCGAGGCGATCAACCGGGCCCGCCACATCGCGCTGCTCCCGTACGCCGCGGACTGAACCCGTCCGAGGCGAAGAGGGCGCGTGATGGCGGAGCGGGGACCCGTTTCGGCCGGAACCGGAGCCGGGCTCGAGCCGCGCCTCGGCGGCCTCGTCGGGGCGGGGTTCGCCTCGGCGCTGCTGTTCGGCGTCGGCGGGTTCCTGCCTCCGCTGGTTCCGCTCTCGCTCGTCTCCGCGCTGCCGCTCAGCGTCCAGCGCCTCCAGGGCGGCGCCGCGAGCGCGTGGCTGGCGGCGGCGCTCGCCGCGGCGCTCGTGGCGGCGGCCAGCGTGCC
The DNA here is from genome assembly GCA_963744315.1 of uncultured Acidobacteriota bacterium. GTDB lineage: Bacteria > Acidobacteriota > Vicinamibacteria > Fen-336 > Fen-336 > DATBSL01. The sequence goes on along the minus strand of CAVUTB010000002.1, from coordinate 20,962 downwards.
GGCCGCCGCGACCGTCTTCCTGCTGGCGATGGCGGTTCCGGGGCTGCTGATCGCCGAGGCGCTCGCCCGCGGCCGCGGCCTGCTGCGCGGCTGCTCGTTCGCGTTCTTCGCCCTCGTGGCCCAGGTCGCCGCGGGGCTCGCCGTCGTGCCGAGCGCGATGGCCGAGCGCGTGCTCGAGCCGATCGACCGCCTGCGCTCGGAAGCGGTGCTGAAGGAGCTCGTCGCCTCCGGAATGCCGGCCGACGCGATCGCCGAGTTCAAGGACCAGGTCGCGTCGCTCCACGGCGCGCTCGGCGTCGTGTACCCGGCGTTCTGGGTGATCGCGGCGGCGGTGCTCGTGGGCGTGAACGCCGCGCTCCTGCGGCTCTACCTGCTGCGCCGCGACCCGGGCTGGCTCGAGGACGGCGAGTTCGAGCGGGTGCGCTTCCCGCTGCCGCTCGTGGTGGCGTTCGTGCTGGCCGGCGCGGCGGTGGCGCTGCCGGTGATGCGGCCCGCCGCCTACAACGTGCTGCTGGTGGTGGGCTTCTTCTTCCTGCTGCAGGGGCTCGCCGTCGTGGGCTTCTACGCGCGCCGGCTGGCGGCGCCGCCGCTCGTGCGCGCGCTCGCGCTGGTGCTGGTGCTCGTCAATCCGTGGGCCCCGCAGATGCTGGCGCTCTTGGGGCTGTTCGACAACTGGTTCGATTTCCGGCACTGGGCCGAGCCCCCGAAGGGGCCGTCCGGGTCCGGGCCTGTGTCGTGATTCAAACGCGAGGACGATAGGTCATGGAACTGATCCTGAGGGACGACGTCGAAAAGCTGGGCCGCCGCGGCGAGATCGTGAAGGTGAAGGACGGCTTCGCGCGCAACTTCCTGCTGCCGAGGGGCCTCGGCATGCCGGTCACCGCCGCCAACAAGGCGATGATCGACAAGGAGCAGAAATCGCACCTGGCCCGGCTCGCCAAGGAGAAGGCCGAGTTCGAGCAGCTCGCCGAGCGCGTCGCCACGCTGCGCTTCATCGCCCCGCGCAAGGTGGGCGAGAACGACGTGCTCTACGGCTCGGTGACCGCGGGCGACGTCGGGGAGTTCCTGAGGTCGAAGGGCATCGAGATCGACAAGCGCAAGGTCCAGCTCGACGAGCCGATCAAGCACCTCGGCGAGCACGAGCTCAAGATCAAGCTCCACCCCGAGGTCACAGCGACGCTCAAGCTGCTGGTCACCAAAGAGGGTTAGTCCTCGTGCCTCCGCCCGCCGAGCGCGGAGGCGCGAGCTCTGCTGTTGTTGGTTTCCGTTGTTCGTTTCCGTTGTCCGTTTCGGTAGTCCGTTGTCCGTCTAGTTCGTCCGTTCCGTAGCAATTTTTCCGGTCCCGTTTCGCCCACCTCCTCTGATATCGTCCGAGCCTTGACCACCGAGGCCCCCCCGAGGGAGCGCACGCTCCCGCACAACCACGAGGCCGAGCGCACCGTGCTCGGGGCGGTGCTGGTCGACAACCAGGCGTTCAACTCCGCGGCCGAGCTCCTGACCAAGGAGGACTTCTACCGCGACGCGCACCGCCGCATCTTCGACGCGATGGCGGCGCTCGCCGAGCGCAGCCAGCCGATCGACCTGGTGACGCTCAAGGACGAGCTGGTGCGCGAGTCGGCGCTCGAGGCGGTGGGCGGCGCCCAGTACCTGGCGTGCGCTCGTGGACGGCGTCCCGCGCATCACGAACGTCGAGCACTGGAGCCGGATCATCAAGGAGAAGGCGGTCCTCCGGAACCTGATCCACGCCGGCAACCGCATCGTGCAGTCCTGCCTCGAGGGCGAGGAGGAGGCGGCGGCGCTGCTCGACCAGGCCGAGCAGTCGATCTTCAGCATCGCCGAGAAGCGGATCCGCGCCGGCTTCCAGTCGATGCGCGAGATCGTCAAGGAGAGCTTCCGCACGATCGACCAGCTCTCGCAGTCGAAGGACGTGGTGACCGGGCTCGCCACCGGCTTCGTCGACATCGACGAGATGACGAGCGGGCTGCAGAAGGGCGACCTGGTGATCGTGGCCGCGCGCCCGGCCATGGGCAAGACCTCGTTCTGCCTCAACGTCGCGCAGCACGTGGCGCTGCGCGTGGGCGAGACGGTCGGGCTCTTCTCGCTCGAGATGTCGAAGGAGCAGCTCGCGCTGCGCCTGCTGTGCGCCGACGCGCGGATCGACGCCCACCGCCTGCGCACCGGCAAGCTCAACGAGAAGGACTGGGCCCGCCTCGCCAAGTCCTACAACGACCTCTCGCAGTCGCGGCTCTTCATCGACGACTCGGCCACCATCTCGCCGCTCGAGATGCGCGCCAAGTGCCGTCGCCTCAAGGCGGAGCACGGCCTCGCCCTGATCATCGTCGACTATCTGCAGCTGGTGACGTCGGCCGGCCGCAGCGAGAACCGCCAGCAGGAGCTGTCGGCGATCAGCCGCTCGATGAAGGGCCTCGCCAAGGAGCTCGCCTGCCCGGTGATCGCGCTCTCGCAGCTGTCGCGCGCGCCGGAAGCGCGCACCGACCGCCGCCCCCAGCTGTCGGACCTTCGCGAGAGCGGAGCCATCGAGCAGGACGCGGACATCGTGATGTTCATCTACCGCGAGGAGGAGTACAAGCCGACGGACGAGAACCGCGGCATCGCGGAGATCATCATCGGCAAGCAGCGCAACGGGCCGACCGGCTCGCGCAAGCTCGCGTTCATCAAGGAATTCACGCGCTTCGAGAACCTCGAGTGGCGCGGAGGGGCCGCCTGACGAAGGCCAGGGTCTTCTTCGCCTGCCAGGCCTGCGGCTTCGAGAGCTCGAAGTGGCTCGGGCGCTGCCCCGACTGCGGCGAGTGGAACAGCTTCGCCGAGGAGCGACAGGAAGCCCTGCCGGCCCCGGGCAAGGGCCGCCCCGACCCGCAGCTCGCCGGCGCGGCCGCGTCGCGCCCCAAGCCCTGGGACCTGATCGACGCGAGCGAGGCGCCGCGCATCGCGTCGGGGATCGGCGAGTTCGACCGCGTGCTCGGCGGCGGGATCGTGCCGGGCTCGATGGTGCTGATCGGCGGCGAGCCGGGGATCGGCAAGAGCACGCTGATCCTGCAGGTGGCGCACCTGCTCGGCCGCTCGCACGGCAACGTGCTCTACGTCTCGGGCGAGGAGTCCGAGCGCCAGGTCAAGCTGCGCGGCGAGCGGCTCGGGATCGAGGGCGGCGGGCTCTACGTGATGGCCGAGACCGCGCTCGAGCGCATCCTGCAGGAGGTCGAGAGCCTGAAGCCGCAGGCGCTGGTGGTCGACTCGGTGCAGACCGTGTACTCGGCGCGCTTCCCCTCGGCCCCCGGCAGCATCAGCCAGGTGCGCGAGGTGGCGACGCAGCTGCTGTTCGTCGCCAAGAGCCGCGGCATCACCACGTTCCTGATCGGCCACGTCACCAAGGACGGCAGCCTGGCGGGGCCGAAGTCGCTCGAGCACATCGTCGACACCGTGCTCTACTTCGAGGGCGAGAAGCGCCAGCACCACCGCATCGTGCGCGCGGTCAAGAACCGCTTCGGCGCGGTCTCGGAGCTGGGCGTCTTCGAGATGACCGGGACGGGCCTGCAGCCGGTCGCCAATCCCTCGGCGCTGTTCCTGGCGGAGCGGCAGGCCACGTCGCCAGGCTCGGCGGTCGTCGCCACCGTCGAGGGCACGCGGCCGGTGCTGGTCGAGGTGCAGGCGCTCGTCTCGCCGACCTCGTTCGGCACGCCGCGCCGGATGTCGCTCGGCATCGACCCGAATCGGACCAACCTGCTGCTGGCCGTGCTCGAGAAGCGCGTCGGGCTGGAGCTCCTGGGCGACGACGTCTTCGTGAGCGTCGCCGGCGGGCTCGAGGTGGACGAGCCCGCGGCCGATCTGGGCGTCGCCGCCGCCGTGGCGTCGTCGTTCCGCAACCGCGCGCTGCCGCAGCACACCGTGCTCTTCGGCGAGGTGGGGCTCGGCGGCGAGGTGCGCGGCGCGAGCCAGGCCGGCCTGCGCGTCCGCGAGGCCGCCCAGATGGGCTTCACCCGCTGCCTGCTGCCCGCGCGCAACGTGCCCGACGATCCGCCGGCCGGGATCCAGCTCGTCGGCGTGCGCAGCCTCGAAGAGGCGCTGGAGCGGCTCGCCGACTGAGCCGCCCGCAGGCCCGAAGCCTCCCGCGTCAGGCCCGCGCGAAATCGATGAAGCCGCGCTCGACGTCGGTGCCGATGAGCTCCACCCGCACGCGCTCGCCGACGTCGAGACCGTGCTCGCCGCGCACGACCCGGCCCTCGACCGGCGGGTGGAATACCCGCACCCAGGTCCCCTTCGGGGAGGCGCCGGTCACGATGCCGTCGAAGCGCTCGCCCTTGCGCGGAGCGAGCAGCATCGCCGCCGCCGACTTCTTGACCTGCCGTTCGACCTTGGCCGCGTCGTCCTCCTGCTCCGTGCAGTGGCGCGCGAGCTCGCGCAGCTGGTCGACGCTGTAGGGGCAGGGCGCCCCCGCGAGCGCCGCCTTCACCAGCCGCTGGGTCACGAGGTCCGGGTAGCGGCGGTTCGGCGCCGTGGAGTGGGCGTAGTCCTTCACCGACAGGCCGAAGTGGCCCGGCGCCTCCTGCCCCGGCAGCTCGACGCCGTACTCGCCGGAGCCGAGAAGCTTGACGACGGCGAGCGAGAGATCCGGGAAGCGCTCGGGATCCGCGGCGCGCCGCTTCAGCAGGAAGGCCTGGAGCGCCGGCGCGCTCGGCGCCGCCTCTAGCTTCTCGCCGAGCTCGGCGGCGAGCGAGACGATCCGCCCCCAGCGCTCGGGCACGCGCAGCACGCGCCTTATCGACGGGAAGCCCTTCGCGTCCAGGAACTGCGCGGTCGCGGTGTTGGCCGCGATCATGAAGTCCTGGATCAGCTCCTTCGCGCGGTTCGCCTCGTGCGGCCGCAGGTCGGCGAGCAGGTCGCCGTCGAAGACGACGCTCGACTCGCTCGTCGCGAGCGCGAGCGCGCCGCGCTCCTCCCGGCGCTCCTTCATCGCCGCCGCGACGCCGTCCTGCAGGCGCAGCTGCGCCGCGAGCGCCTTCGAAGCCGCCACCGCCTCTGGCGCCTTCTCCTTCCCGTCGAGCCAGGCGGCCACCGAGTCGTATGCCAGCTTCGCCTTGTTGCGCACCAGCGCGCGGCGCAGGGCCGAGGACGCCACCGTGCCGTCCCGCTGCACGTCCAGCGCGACCACCACGGCCAGCCGGTCCTCGTCCGGATTGAGCGACGTGAGGTCGGTCGAGAGCCGCTCCGGCAGCATCGGGAAGATCTCGGCGGGCGTGTAGACGGAAGTCGTGTTGGTCCGCGCCCGCTCGTCGATCGCACCGTCGCGCTTTACGGCCGAGTCGACGTCGGCCACCGCGACCAGCAGGCGCACCGAGGCGCCGTCGAGCGCCTCCGCCACGGAGAGCTGGTCGAGGTCGCGCGAGTCGTCGTTGTCGATCGAGACCCAGTCGAGCCGGCGCAGGTCGTCGACGGCGCCGCCGGGCGGGCCCTGGGGCTCGAGGAGCGCGTTCGCCTCGCGCACGACCTCGGGGGGGAAGTCCGGCTCGAAGCCCCGCTCCGTCATCGCGCGGCGGGCGATCGCGCGGAGCCACTCGCGCCCGCTGGAGGAGGCGGGGTTCATCCGCGGGCCGTGCCGGTCATCGGATCATGATAGTCGACCGGGGCCTTGTGCCCGCCGCCGCCGGCTGTATCATTGCGCGACACACAGCCATGACACACAGCCCTTCATACTCCTTCGCCGTCCCGGGCCCCCGCCCGAAAGGCCAACCTCATGTGGCTCGTCCTGTTCCGTTGCCTGGTCGTCGCGTCTCTGGCGTGGGCCGGCTGGCACTATGACCCGCTGCCAGGTCAGCCGCTGTTTGGAGCCGCGCTCGGCGTAGCGGCCGCCTTCCTCATCATCGCGCTGGAGCTGCGGCTCCACCGCGTGCCGGCGCACAACATGGTGGGGGCGCTCGTCGGCGGCGTCACCGGCCTGCTGGGCGCGAGCCTGGTGTGGGGCGTGATCCAGGGCCTCGACCTCGTGGCCCAGCACTTCATCCATTCGGTGCTGATCGTGTTCCTGATCTACATCGGGATCGTGGTCGGCGCGCGTCGCGGCGAGTGGTTCGAGCCGGCGCGCATCATCGCCGCGTTCAAGGACGCCTCGCGCCTGCACCAGTACAAGGTGCTCGACACCTCGGTGATCATCGACGGCCGCATCGCCGACATCTGCGAGACCGGCTTCCTCGACGGCACGCTGGTGGTGCCGCAGTTCGTGCTGCGCGAGCTGCAGCAGGTGGCCGACTCCTCCGACTCGCTGAAGCGCAACCGCGGACGCCGCGGGCTCGACGTGCTGCAGCGCATCCAGAAGATGACGGGTGTGCTGGTCCAGATCGTCGAGACCGACTTTCCGGAGGTGAAGGAGGTCGACCTCAAGCTGATCGAGCTCGCCAAGCGGCTGTCCGGCAAGATCGTCACCAACGACTTCAACCTCAACAAGGTCGCGCAGCTGCGCGGCGTGGCCGTGCTCAACATCAACGAGCTCGCGAACTCGCTCAAGCCCGTGGTGCTGCCGGGCGAGGTGCTGCGCGTGCTGGTGGTGAAGGAGGGCAAGGAAGCGGGCCAGGGCGTCGCCTACCTCGACGACGGCACGATGGTCGTGGTCGAGCAGGGCCGCCGCGCGATCGGCCGCATGATCGAGGTGACGGTGACGAGCGTTCTGCAGCTGCCGGCCGGCAAGATGATCTTCTGCAAGTGGCCGGAGGGGCTCGCCAGCCAGCCCGAGGGCGAGCGGCGCGAGAGCCGCCCGCCCGACAGGCGCGATCCGCGAAACGGGCGCGACTACCGCGGCGAGAGCCGGCGCGAGTCGGACCCCCGGCCTGCCGAGCGGGCGCCAGTGGTCGAGCCGGTGCGCGCCGCCGACGCGTCCGCGGTGCCGACCCCTCCCGCGGCGCAGGCGGGACCGGCCGTCCCGCCGGCCGCCGACGCGCCAGCGCCCGCGCCCGCGCGCAGCGGCGATTGAGCCGCCACGACGCGGGTGGTCCGGTCCCTGGTCTTCTTCGCCGTCCAGGCGCCGCTGGCGGTCCTGGCGACGCTCGTCCTGTCGTCGGCCGCGTGCGTCATCGGCCTGCTGAGCCCTGCCGGGGCGAGAGCGCTCTCGCACGTCCTGGGGCCGGCTGCTGTTGTGGCTCTTCCGGGTTGCGCGTGACGAGCGAGGGCCTGGCTCAGCTGCCGCGGGGGCCCGCGGTCTACGCCGCGAACCACTCGAGCTCGCTCGACATCCTCGTCCTGCTGGCGAGGCTGCCGGTCGACGTCAGGATCATCCACAAGAAATCGCTCTCGCTCGTGCCGCTGATCGGCTGGACCATCGCGCTCGGGGGCCACATCCCGATCGATCGCTCGAACCCGTTCCGCGCCCGGCGCAGCCTCGACGCGGCGGCCGAGCGAATCCGCGCGGGCGAGAGTGTGCTGGTGTTCCCCGAGGGAACCCGCAGCCGCGACGGCGCCGTGGGGCACTTCAAGCGCGGCAGCTTCAGCCTGGCGATCGAGGCCGGCGCACCCGTGGTGCCCGTCTCGCTCGTCGGCGTGAAGGCGCTCGTGCCGCGCGGCCTGCTCAGCATGCGCCCCGGCACGGTGCGCATGCGTGTTCATCCGGCGACTCCGGTCGCCGGGATGGCGGCGGACTCCGCGCAGGCGCTCGCGGAGCAGGTGCGGCAGGTCGTGCGCGGGCGTGGATGCGAGGAGGGGACAGGCTCGTGAGGCGCGCTGGCTCGTGCATGTTCTGGGGGGCTGGCCCCCAGGCCCCCCTTGCGCCTGGCTCGTCGCGGCCGGCGGTACTCGCGGGCGGACCGCGGCGGCTGCGCAAGACGATCGAGCCGATCGTGTCGAGCGGCGAGCTGGCGGCGGCGTTCTGGGGGATCGAGGTGCGCAGCCTCGAGTCGGGCCGCACGCTCTATGCGCTCAACTCCGGGAAGGCCTTCCGGCCGGCTTCGACGCTCAAGCTCGTGACGACGGCGGCAGCGCTCGACGCCTACGGCGCCGACGCGCGGATCCGCACGACGCTCGAGACCGCGGGCCGGCTCGACTCCCTGGGCCGGATCCTCGGCGACGTGTTCCTGGTGGGGCGCGGCGACCCCAACCTCTCGGCACGCTTCTCACCGGGACGGCCCACGGCCGCGTTCGAGGCGATGGCCGAAGCGCTCGTGGCCGCGGGCGTCAAGCGCATCGAGGGCCACGTGATCGGGCACGAGGGCGCGTTCGTCGGCGATCGCCGCGGATCGTCCTGGACCTGGGAGGACCTCGCCTGGGGCTACGGGACCGAGATCTCGGCGCTGTCGTACGCCGACAACCTCGTCGAGGCACAGCTCGCCCCGGGCGAGCGGCTCTCGGACCCCGCGGTCCTGAAGCTCGTGCCGGACTCGGGCTGCCTGAACGTCGTCTCGACCGTCTCCACGATGGAAGCCGCGCCCCCTCTACGACGAGGTGACGCTGCTGCGCGAGCCCGGCTCGAACGACGTGCGTTTCACGGGGCGGCTGCCGCTCGCTGGAGGCTGGGACGGCCGCCTCGCGGTCGCGGATCCGGCGAGCTGCACGGCCGCGGTGTTCGCCTCGGTCCTCGAGGCGAAGGGCATCGCGGTCGCTTCGGGAGTCACGACGTCGCGCGACGCGCTCCCCACGGGCGCGCGCGTTCTCGCCGCCTACGAAGGCTTGCCGATGGCGGAGATGGTCAAGGTCGTCAACAAGGAGAGCCAGAACCTGCACGCCGAGATGCTGCTGCGGCTCGCTCGGCCTGAAGCAGAACGGCGAGGGCAGCGTGGAGAAGGGTGCTCTCGCCGCGCTCGCGCTCGCGGAGCGCCTCCACGTCCCCGCGGCGGGCTGGTCGATCCAGGACGGCTCCGGGCTGTCGCGCGCCGACCTGCTCACCCCCGCGGGGCTCGCCGCGCTGCTCGTGGCGATGGACCGCCATCCCCACGCGGCCGCGTTCCGGGACTCGCTGCCGATCGCCGGCGTCGACGGCACGCTCGAGACGCGGATGCGCGGCACGCCGCCGAGAAGCGCGTGCTCGCCAAGACCGGCACCTCGCAGCTCATCAACGCGCTCGCGGGCTACGTCACGACCGCGCGCGGAGAGCGGCTGGCGTTCGCGGTTTCGTCAACAACCACGCGGGCAAGAGCCGCGAGGCGATCCGCGCGATCGACCGCGTCGCGATCGCGCTCGCGGAGGCGCGCCGATGGAGCTCGCCTTCGAGATCGCGCCGAGCCTCGCGGGGCGCGTGCGCATCGGGCTCGTCGTCGTCGCGGGCACCAGCGTGCGCGAGGGCGATCCGGCGCTCGCCGCCGAGGTCGACGCCGAGTGCCTGGCGCTGCGGGCCCGCTACGGCGAGGGCAAGAGCTCCGAGGTGCCCGGCGCCGCCGACGCGCGCACGCTCTACAAGGCGCTCGGATCGATCCCACCAAGACGCGGCCCTCGAACGAGGCGCTGCTGCGCCGGGCGCTCAAGGGCGAGGGGCTCTACCGCATCAACACGCTCGTGGACGCGCTCAACCTCGCGTCGCTGCGCGAGCAGCTGCCGTTCGGGCTCTACGATCTCGACCGCGTCCGGCCGCCCGTGACGCTCCGCCTCGGTGGCGAGGCCGAGTCGTACGAAGGCATCCGCAAGGGTCCGGTGCAGGTCGCCGGGCGCCCGGTGCTGGTCGACGCCGAGGGTCCCTTCGGCAACCCCACCTCCGATTCGCTGCGCACGTCGATCACGCTCGCCACGATGCGCTGCCTCGCCGTGGCGTACGCGCCCGCCTCGTATTCGCCCGCGCGGCTCGACGAGGTGCTCGACCGCACGGCGGCGACGCTCGTCCGCGCCTGCGGCGGCGAGGTGGTGCTGCGCCGCCGCTTGCCCTGAGCCGGGTCCGGACCCCGGCGTACGCGGGCCGCTTATAAGATGCGCAGAGTGACTAGCGGAGCCCCTGCGCTCGTGACCGCCGAGGAGCGGATTCTCGAGGGCCTGAACCCGGCCCAGCGCGAGGCCGTGCTGCACGGCGAGGGGCCGCTCCTGATCATCGCCGGCGCCGGGACGGGCAAGACCACGGTGCTCACGCGCCGGATCGCGCACCTCATCGCCACCAAGCGGGCGAAGCCGGAGGAGATCCTGGCGCTCACGTTCACCGAGAAGGCCGCGGCGGAGATGGCGGAGCGCGTCGACCAGCTGATCCCGTGGGGCTACGCCGAGACGCAGATCGCGACCTTCCACGCGTTCGGCGACTCGGTCCTGCGCGAGTGGGCGCTCGAGATCGGCCTCGATCCGCAGTTCCGCGTGCTCTCGCAGCCCGAGCAGGTGATCTTCCTGCGCGAGCGGCTGTTCCGGCTGCCGCTCGACCGCTTCCGTCCGCTCGGCGACCCGACGCGGCATCTCCAGGCGCTCACGACGCTCGTGAGCCGCGCCAAGGACGAGGACGTCTCGCCGCGGCAGTACCGCGAGTGGGCCGAGGCCCGCCTCGCGGGGGCCACGACCGAGGAGGAGCGCGACTTCGCCTCGTCCCACCTCGAGCTCGCGGCCTTCTACGAAGCGTACCAGCGCCTGCTCGGCGAGGCCGGGCTCGTGGACTTCGGCGACCAGATCGGAAGGACGCTCTCGCTGCTGCGCGAGCGGAAGGACGCGCTCGCGCGCCTGCGCGCCCGCTACGCGTACATCCTGGTCGACGAGTTCCAGGACACGAACCACGCCCAGCTCGAGATGCTGGGGCTCATCGCCGGCACGACCGGCAACCTGACCGTCGTCGGAGACGACGACCAGGCCATCTACCGCTGGCGCGGCGCGGCCGCGGCCAACCTGCTCGCGTTCCGCCGCCACTACGCGGGGGCGCGCGAGGTGGTGCTGACCGAGAACTACCGCTCGACCCAGGTGATCCTCGACGCGGCCGCGCGCCTCGTCGGCTACAACAACCCGCACCGGCTGGAGGCGAGCCTCGGCATCGACAAGCGCCTGCGCTCGCCGCGGCCGGACGGCCCGCCCGTCCGCCACGGCGCGTTCGACACCGTTTCGGCGGAGGCCGACGCCGTCGCCGCGCAGATCGAGGAGCGCCTCGCGCAGGGCCGGCGCCCGCGCGACTTCGCGATCCTGGTGCGCAGCAACGCGGACGCCGATCCGTTCCTGCGCGCGCTCAACGTGCGCGGCGTGCCGCATCGCTTCAGCGGCAGCCGCGGGCTCTACGCGCGCGAGGAGATCCGGCTGCTGGTCTCGTTCCTGAAGGTGCTCGCGAACCCGGACGACTCGGTGGCGCTCTTCTACCTCGCGGGGTCGGAGCTCTACCGCCTGCCCGAGACCGACCTGCTGCGCCTCAACCACTACGCGCGCCGCAAGACGCGGCCGCTGCTCGAGGTGCTGCGCGAGCTTCCCGCGAACGAGGAGCTGGCCTCGGTCTCGGGGCGTGCGCGGGCGGCGGCCGAGCGGCTGATCGCCGACGTCGAGCGTGCGGCCGGCGAGGTCCCGAGGCGGCGCACCGGCGAGGTGCTCTACGGCTTTCTGCAGTGGTCGGGGCTGCTCGCGAAGCTGGCGAAGGAGGCGAGCGCGGAGAGCGAGGCGAAGGTCCGCAACATCGCGCGCTTCTTCGACGCCGTGAAGGCCTACGGCGACGTCGCCGAGCACGACCGCGTGCCGGCGTTCGTCGAGCACCTCGAGCTCCTGCGCGAGGCCGGCGACGACCCCGCGGTCGCCGAGGTGGCGCTCGACGAGGACGCCGTCCACGTGCTGACCGTGCACAAGGCCAAGGGGCTCGAGTTTCCGGTGGTGTTCCTGGTCGGCTGCGCCGAGTCGAAGTTCCCGCTGCAGCGGCACGGCGAGGCGCTCGGCTTGCCGAGCGAGCTCGCCAAGGAGGAGCTCGACCTGAGCGGTGGCAGCCACCTGCTCGAGGAGCGGCGGCTCTTCTACGTGGCGATGACCCGGGCGATGGACGAGCTGGTGCTGACGTCGGCGGCCGACTACGGCACGTCGCGCGCGCGCAAGCTCTCGCGCTTCGTGGTCGAGGCGCTCGACCTGCCGTCGCCGCGCCCGATCTCGCGCAAGACGGCCCCGCTCGAAGCCCTCGCGCGCGAGGCGCCCGCCCCGGAGCCGCGGCCCGCCGCGGAAGCCGAGATCCCGGAAGACGAGCTGCTGCGGCTCAGCTACCGCCAGATCGACGACTACGAGACCTGCCCGCTCAAGTACCGCTACCTGCACGTGCTGCGCGTGCCGCTCCTGGCTCATCACGCCGTCGTCTACGGCCATGCGGTCCACGAGGCCGTGCGCAGCCACTTCGAGCGGCGCCTCGCGGGCGAGTCGCCCCGACGCGGACGCGCTGGTGGCGGCGTTCCGCGCGGCGTGGGTCTCGGAGGGCTTCCTCTCGCGCGAGCACGAGGACGAGCGCCTGCGCGAGGGCGAGGCGATGCTGCGGCGCTTCCACGCGCAGCAGGCTAGCGACCCCTGGCGCCCGCTCGCGGTCGAGCAGGAGTTCGCGTTCACGCTGGAGCGCAACCGCGTCCAGGGCCGCTACGATCTCGTGCTCGAGAGCGCGGGCGAGACGGCCGTCGTCGATTTCAAGACCGGCGACGTGCGCGACCAGAAGGCCGCCGACCGGCGCGCGCGAGAGAGCCTGCAGCTCGACATCTACGCGCTCGCACAGCTGAAGACCCAGGGCCGGCTGCCGGACAAGGTCGAGCTGCGCTTCCTGGAGAGCGACCTCGTCGCCTCGCGGCGCCCGACCGATGCCGACGCGCTCGCGACCGAGACGCGGATCCGCACGGCGGCGACCGCCATCCGCAAGCGCGCGTTCGAGGCGCGGCCGACGTTCTTCGCCTGCAGCCAGTGCCCCTTCCGCGAGATCTGTCCGCACACGGCCTGGGGAGAGACGGCGGGCGAAGCCCGGGAATGAGAGGAGTCGAGAGGCGATGAGCCAGAGGATCGGATTCGCAGGCCTGGGCCTGATGGGCAGCCGCATGGCCCGGAACCTGGTCAAGAAGGGCTTCGAGACGACGGTCTGGAACCGCACGCCCGCCCGCACGGCGCCGCTCGCGGCCGAGGGCGCCAGGGTCGCGGCGACGCCGCGCGAGCTCGCCGAGCGTTCGGACGTGGTGGTGGCCTGCGTCGCCGATCCGCCCGCCGTCGAGCGGCTGGTGTTCGCCGAGGACGGGCTGATCCACACCGTGAGGAATGGCTTTCGCTACCTCGAGTGCTCGACCGTGAGCCCCGAGACCACGAAGCGCGTGCAGGCGGCGCTGCGCGAGAAGGGCGCCGACGCGCTCGAGGCTCCCGTCACCGGCTCGAAGAACGGGGCCGACCAGGGGACGCTGCTCTTCATGACAGGCGGGCCGCGCGCGGTCCACGACGAGCTGATGCCCGTGATGATGGCGATGGGCACGAAGGCGATCTACTGCGGCGAGATGGGCCAGGGCTCCACGATGAAGCTGATCGGCAACCACTTCATCTCGCTGATGCTCGAGGCGCTCTGCGAGGGCGTCGTCGTCGGCAGGAAGCACGGGCTGCCGCTCGAGACGATCCTCGAGGTCGTGCAGGCCTCCGGCTTCGCGTCGCCGTACTTCGCCTTCAAGGGCGCCGCGATCGGCAAGCGCGACTGGAGCGAGCACTTCGCGATCGACCTCCTGGTCAAGGACCAGACCCTGATGCTCGAGACCGCGGCCGCCGCGCGCGTGCCGATGCCGGGCCTCGCCGCCGTGCGGGAGGTGTTCCAGTCGGCGCGCGCCCAGGGCTTCGGCCGCGAGGACATCTGCGCCGTCGTCAAGACGCTCGAGCGCGCGGCGGGCGAGCCTTCGTGACGAAGGCGGTCGCGATCGTCGTCGCCGCGGGGCGCGGCGAGCGCATGGGCGCCGAACGGCCGAAGGCGTTCCTCGAGCTCGGGGGCGAGCCGCTCCTGCTGCGCGCGGCGCGCGCGTTCGAGGCGGCGCCTTCGGTCGGGAGCCTGGTCGCGGTGGTGCCGGACGCGGAAACGGGCGCGGCGCGCGCGCTGCTCGCTCCGCTCGCCAAGCTCCGCGCCGTGGTGGCGGGCGGCGAGCGGCGCCAGGACTCGGTGCTGGCGGGACTCGCCCAGCTGCCCGAGGGGTTCGAGGGCGTGGTGCTGATCCACGACGCGGCGCGGCCGCTCGTGGAGGTCGAGCTGGTCGAGGCCGTGACGCAGCGGGCGCTCGCGACGGGAGCGGCGCTGCCGGTGCTGCCGCTCGTGGACACCGTGAAGCGCGTGCGCGGCGGGCGCGTGGTGGAGACGCTCGACCGCAGCGAGCTGGGCGGAGCGCAGACGCCGCAGGGCTTCCGCATAGCACTGCTGCGCGAGGCGCTCGAGGCCGCGACGCGAGCGGGCCTCGAGCTGACCGACGAGGCGATGGCCGTCGAGCGGCTCGGCCACGCGGTCGACGCCGTCCCCGGCTCCAAGCGGAACCGCAAGCTGACGACGCCCGACGACCTCGCGTGGGCCGAAGGCGTGGTTGCGGGTATCCTGCGTACGTGAAACCGGCGCGGAGCGGAGCGGGATTCACTCCCGCGGAGCGGAGAGGGGGTCTGGGGGATGCGACGCAGCATCCCCCAGAATGAGTGCGAGTCGGGCAGGGCTTCGACGTCCACCGGCTGGTGGCCGGACGCCCGCTGCGCCTCGGCGGCGTCGAGGTCGAGCACCCGCGCGGCCTCGAAGGGCATTCGGACGGCGACTGCGTGCTGCACGCGGTCTGCGACGCTCTGCTCGGCGCGATCGGCGCCGGCGACATGGGCCGTCACTTCCCGAGCCGCGACCCCCGCTGGCGGGGCGTGGCGAGCCGCGTGTTCGTGGAGGAAGTCGCCAGGCTGGTGAAGGCCGACGGCTACGGCCTCGGCAATCTCGACGTGACCGTGGTCGCGCAGGAGCCCGTGCTCGCGCCGCACCTCGACGCCATGCGCGAGACTGATCGCCGGCCTGCTCGGCGCGCGCGCCGAGCTGCGTCTCGGTGAAGGCGAAGAGCAGCGACCACCTGGGAGCGCTCGGCCGCGGCGAGGGCATCGCGGCCTTCGCGACCGTGCTGCTCGTGAAAGAGAACAAGGACTCATGAACCTGATCTGCGGCATCAACCCGGTGCTCGAGGCGCTCGCCGCCTCGACGCGCCACTTCGACCGCTTGCTGATCGTGAAGGGCCTGCGCAGCCGGCGGCTCTCCGAGGCGATCCGCCGGGCGACCAACCTCGGCATCCCGCTCCGCTTCGAGATGCGCGAGACGCTCGACCGCATGGCGAGCGGCGTCCCGCACCAGGGCATCATCGCCGTGGTCTCCGAGAAGCCGGTGCTGTCGCTCGAGAGCCTGCTCGGCTCGGCGCGCGAGCCCGCGCTCGTCATCGCACTCGACGGCGTCGAGGACCCGCGCAACCTCGGCGCCATCCTGCGCACGGTCGAGGCCGCTGGCGCCGACGGCGTGCTGCTGCCCGACCGCCACAGCGCCGGGCTCTCCGAGACGGTGGGGCGCGCGTCGGCGGGAGCGCTCGAGCACGTGAAGGTCGCGCGCATCGGCAACCTGGTGCAGGCGCTCGAGGCGCTCAAGGCGCGCGGCATCTGGGTCGTGGGCTTCGACGCGGCCGGCACCGAGCGCTGGGACGCCGTCGATCTGACGCGGCCGGTGGCGCTCGTGCTCGGCGGGGAAGGGCGCGGCATCCGGCGGCTCGTCCGCGAGCACTGCGACCATCTGGTCTCGATCCCGCACTTCGGCCACGTGAGCTCGCTCAACGTGTCCGTCGCCGCCGGGATCGCGCTCTACGAGGCCGTGCGCCAGCGGCGCGCCGTGCCGAGCCTGGTGCGGCCGATCCCGTCGCGGCCCTCCGCGCAGAACCACATCGTCGGGCCGGCCGCGGACGACGCCGAGGCCGATCCGGGCGCGCGTCCCTACCTCTCGAACGACGGCGACGGCGCGGAGGACGATGGAGACGAAGCCACGCCGTCGGTGCGGCACGTGGACCTGCACGACGACGTGGCCTGGGGACAGGGACCGATCGTGCTCAAGCCGGTCGGCTTCGACCGCGCGCGCCGCAACGACGGCCGCAGACGCCAGGGACGAAGGCACGGGCCGCACGGCGAGCGGCGTGGGCCGCACCCGCAGGGACAGGAGCGGCACAGTTCCGGCGCCGCCCGAGGCCACCGGTGGCGACGCGCCTCCGCCGGGCGACGCACCGCAGCGCAAGGGCCGCAGGCGACGGCGCGGGCGGCGGCGCGAAGGCGCTCCGGGCGGCGGCGGCGCGCCCCAGGCAGGCGGTCCGGAGCCCCAGAATGGGCCTTCCGGCGCGGGTCCGAGCGATTCCGCGGCCCCGGGCGGAGCCCCCGGAGGCGGGGGTGGCGGCAGGCGGCGGCGACGCCGCAGGCGCCGTTAGAGCCCGAGCCGGCATCGGGCTTGCACGGGAGTGGGTCCGTTTGCTAGACTCATCGTTTGTCGCTGGCGTAGCTCAGCGGTAGAGCGGCTGATTTGTAATCAGCGGGTCGGGGGTTCAATTCCCTCCGCCAGCTCCAACCGCTGCCGAAGCGCCGAGAGGCGTGGGCGGGTCGCGAGGGCAAGAGTCAGACGACACCCGGCGGGGAGGTAGCGAAGCGGTCAAACGCATCAGACTGTAAATCTGACGGCCCTCGGCCTTCGAAGGTTCGAATCCTTCCCTCCCCACCACTTGCAGCCGTTCGGGACGGGAGAGACCGGGGAGACGAGCAGTGCAAGGCGGGCGTAGCTCAGCTGGTAGAGCTCCAGCCTTCCAAGCTGGATGTCACGGGTTCGAATCCCGTCGCCCGCTCCACACGGCGGATCGGAACGACGGGCGGCAGGCGAGAAACGGACGAGAAACAGAAACGAAGGAGATCACCCGGGCCGGTTGCGGGGTGAAGCGAAGAAACGCCCACGTAGCTCAGTCGGCAGAGCGCGTCCTTGGTAAGGACGAGGTCATCAGTTCGATTCTGATCGTGGGCTCCAATCTGTCGGGCGGGAAGGTTTCGAGGTAAGGGCAGCAATGGCCAAGGAGAAGTTCGACCGTAGCAAGCCGCACGTGAACATCGGGACGATCGGTCACGTGGACCACGGGAAGACGTCGTTGACGGCGGCGATCACCAAGGTGCTCGCGGCGTCGAACCCGAAGGTTCAGTTCAAGGCGTACGACCAGATCGACAACGCGCCCGAGGAGCGCGAGCGCGGCGTGACGATCAACGCGTCGCACGTGGAGTACGAGACGGCGAACCGTCACTACGCCCACGTCGACTGCCCGGGCCACGCCGACTACATCAAGAACATGATCACGGGTGCGGCGCAGATGGACGGCGTCGATCCTGGTGGTGTCGGCCGCGGACGGCCCGATGCCGCAGACGCGCGAGCACATCCTGCTGGCGCGCCAGGTGGGCGTGCCCTTCATCGTGGTGTTCCTGAACAAGGTGGACATGGTGGACGACCCGGAGCTGCTCGACCTCGTCGAGCTCGAGGTGCGCGAGCTGCTGAAGACCTACGAGTTCCCGGGCGACGCAGATCCCCGTGATCCGGGGCTCGGCGCTGAAGGCGCTCGAGGGGTCGGGCAAGCCGGACGACTCGGGCGAAGCCGATCCTGGAGCTGATGGAGGCGGTCGACAAGTACATTCCGATGCCGACAGCGCGAGATCGACAAGCCGTTCCTGATGCCGGTCGAGGACATCTTCACGATCTCGGGCCGCGGAACGGTGGCGACGGGCCGCGTGGAGCGCGGCAAGGTGAAGGTGGGCGAGGAGATCGAGCTGGTGGGCCTTCGCCCGGAGAGCCCGAAGAAGGTCGTGACGGGCGTCGAGATGTTCAAGAAGCTGCTCGACGAGGGCATGGCCGGGCGACAACATCGGCGTGCTGCTGCGCGGCACGGAGCGCGAGGAGATCGAGCGCGGGATGGTGCTGGCGAAGCCGGGCTCGATCACGCCGCACACGAAGTTCAAGGGCGAGGTCTACGTGCTGACGAAGGAGGAGGGCGGCCGTCACACGCCGTTCTTCACCGGCTACCGCCCGCAGTTCTACTTCCGGACGACGGACGTGACGGGAGTGGCGAAGCTTCCGGACGGCGTCGAGATGGTGATGCCGGGGGACAACACGCAGGTGTCGGTCGAGCTGATCACGCCGATCGCGATGGAGAAGGGGCTGCGCTTCGCGATTCGCGAGGGCGGCCGCACCGTCGGCTCCGGCACCGTCAGCGAGATCCTGGAGTAGGCCGATGCGCGACCACATCGTGTTGCAGTGCCCCGATTGCAAGCGGCGCAACTACAACACCACGAAGAACAAGAAGAAGACCACGGAGCGGCTGGAGCTCAGCAAGTACTGCCGCTTCTGCCGGAAGCACACCGCCCACAAGGAAACGAAGTAGAGGTAGACTAGTTGGTTCCGGGGGTTACAGGCCAGTAGCTCAATTGGTGGAGCACCGGTCTCCAAAACCGGGGGTTGGGGGTTCGAGTCCCTCCTGGCCTGCCAGCCGCCGGAAGGCGGCGGGCTCCCACGAACGGGGCTCGATGTTCTGGAGCGGCGATTTTCAATGGCCGTAGCTGAAGTCGAAAGGGTCGGGAAGGTGGACACTCCGGAGAAACCGGACGAGGGCAAGCCGTCGCACGGCGGTGGCCTCCCGGGCTTCCTGGGCTGGCCGGGCCGCAAGCTCGCGGAGCTGCGCGCCTTCTTCACCGAGGTGCGCAGCGAGCTCAAGAAGGTGACCTGGCCCTCGCGCAAGGAGGTCTACTCCACGACGCTGGTGGTGATCGCGACCTCGATCCTGTTCGGCTTCTATCTCTGGGGCCTGGACCTGGCGTTCTCGCGTGTGATGTCACTGGTGCTGGCGAGGTAAATGAGCGTGACGACGGGGACCACGGCCAAGCTCTGGTACATCGTCCACACCTACTCGGGGTTCGAGAAGAAGGTGTCGGAGAGCCTCCGCCAGCGGGCGAAGGCCTACGACCTCGAGGACCAGATCGGCCGCATCGAGATCCCGACCGAGGAGGTCGTGGAGATGAAGGCGGGGCGCAAGGTCCAGACCGCGACCCGCTTCTTCCCCGGCTACATCCTGGTGGAGATCGAGACCGAGGACGGCTCCGACGGCAAGAAGATCCCCGACGCGACCTGGCACCTGGTGCGCAACACGCCCAAGGTGACGGGCTTCGTCGGCTCCGGCAACCGTCCGGTCCCGCTCTCGCAGGAAGAGGCGGACCAGATCTTCAACCAGGTGAAGGAGTCGATCGAGAAGCCGAAGCCGAAGTACACCTTCGAGCGCGGCGAGAGCGTGCGGATCATCGACGGTCCGTTCTCGAACTTCCAGGGCGTGGTCGAGGAGGTCAACCTCGACCGCAACACGCTCAAGGTGATGGTGACCATCTTCGGCCGGTCGACGCCGGTCGAGCTCGACTTCCTCCAGGTCGAGAAGCTGTAGCGGGCCGCAGGAGACATAGGCTTCATGAAGAAGGTCGTCGGACAGATCAAGCTGCAGATTCCAGCGGGGAAGGCGACGCCGGCCCCGCCGGTGGGCCCCGCGCTCGGCCAGGCGGGCGTCAACATCATGGACTTCTGCAAGGCGTTCAACGCCAAGACGCAGAAGGACGAGGGGCTGATCATCCCGGTGGTGATCACGGTCTACGCGGACCGCTCCTACACCTTCATCACCAAGACGCCGCCGGTCGCGGTGCTGATCAAGCGCGAGGCGGGCATCGCGAAGGGCAGCGGCGAGCCGAACCGCAACAAGGTCGGCAAGATCACGATGAAGCAGGTCGAGGCGATCGCGAAGCTGAAGCTGCCGGACCTCACGGCTGCGGACCTGAAGGCCGCGGTCAACACGGTGCTGGGGACCGCCCGCAGCATGGGAGTGGAGATTTCGGGCTAGTCGTTCGCAAGAGGGCACCACCTGCCGGAGGAGGCTCTTCGGATTCTGGTGGTAGCGCTGCGTGAGCGCGCGGAAGGAGTCGATGATGGGTCGAGTCGGAAAGAAGTACCGGAAGGCCAAGGAGGTCGTGGCGGCGAAGCCCACCTACCCGCTTCCGGAAGCCGTCGCGGCGGTCACCAAGAGCGCCTTCGCGAAGTTCGACGAGACGGTCGAGGTGGCGCTGCGCCTGGGAGTCGATCCCAAGCACGCCGACCAGATGGTCCGCGGCACCGTCGTGCTGCCCCACGGGCTCGGCGGGAAGTCGAAGAAGGTCCTGGTGATCGCCTCCGGCGAGAAGCTGAAGGAAGCCCAGGATGCCGGCGCCGACCACGTGGGCGGCGAGGAGATGGTGCAGAAGATCAACGAGGGCTGGCTCGATTTCGACGCGGTCGTGGCGACGCCCGAGATGATGAAGTCGGTCGGCCGGCTGGGCAAGGTGCTGGGCCCGCGCGGGCTGATGCCGAACCCGAAGACCGGCACCGTGACGTTCGAGGTCGGCAAGGCGGTGCGCGAGATCAAGGCCGGCAAGGTGGAGTTCCGGGTCGACAAGACCGCGATCATCCACGCGCCGGTGGGCAAGGTCTCGTTCGGACCCGAGAAGCTGCTGGAGAACGCGAAGACGCTGATCGACATGGTGATCAAGGCGAAGCCGGCCGCCGCGAAGGGCCGCTACGTGAAGTCGATCGCGCTGTCGTCGACGATGGGCCCCGGGGTGCGGGTGGACCTCGCCTCCGTCGAAGGACACTCGTGAGGCGGGTGAGGACATGAATCGCAGCGAGAAGCAGCAACTGATCGACGAGCTCCACAAGGAGCTCGAGCAGGCGCCGAACGCGGTGCTCCTCGACTTCAAGGGGCTCTCCGTGCCGGCGGCGACCGAGTTCCGCAAGAAGATGCGGGCCTCGGGCTCGCGCTATCGCGTGGTCAAGAACTCGCTCGCGCTCCGTGCCGCGAAGGGCACGGCGCTCGAGCGGCTCGAGGCGAAGCTCGAGGGCACGACGGGCATCGCCTACACCGGCGACGACCCCGTGGCGCTCGCCAAGGTGCTGGTGGACTTCGCCAAGGACAACCCGGCGCTCACCGTGAAGGCCGCGGTCGTGGCCGGAACACAGATGCTGGACGCCAATGGCGTGAAG
>CAVUTB010000001.1:0-256717 GCA_963744315.1 uncultured Acidobacteriota bacterium | reverse complement strand
GTCGTATCGCTCCTGCAGCATTTGCCCCGCGCTCTATCGGTTTCTGATGCACTGAAGCCAAGGCGATGCGGAGGCTTCCTCGCGTACGAGTTCGGGAGGAGGAAATCGAGGCCCTGAGGGATCCAGGCAAGGATGACCGGGAGTGGGCTGATTGGGCTCGTCAATATCTGTCTTGGCATGCACACCGCCGGACGGCGGAGATTGAGAAGGGTTCGTTAAGCGAACGCTGAAAGCGAGGCGCGTATGAGAGGTGGACTTGTTCGCACTCGCCTTGGCTAGCCTGGGTTGGGCACAAGGCGTCACGCCACCGCCTCCACCCCCCGCGCCGACGACGGCACCGACCAAGACGCAGGTCGTGCTGCTGGGCACCGGAACCCCTCCGGCCGATCCTGACCGCTCCGGGACCGGCGACGGCGGTCGTGGTCAACGACACACCGTACCTGGTCGACTTCGGCGCGGGAGTCGTGCGACGCGCGAAGTCGGCGGTGGTCGACAAGGGCGTCGCCGCGCTGGATCCGGTCGAAGCTGCGCGTGGTCTTCGTCACCCATCTGCACTCCGACCACACGGTCGGATACCCGGATCTGATCCTGACGCCGTGGGTGCATCGGACGGCGCGTGCCGCTGGAGGTATACGGTCCCGCGGGATCAAGGCGATGACCGAGCACGTGCTCGAGGCGTACCGGGCCGACTTCGAGACGCGGACGAAGGACCGTGCGCTGTACACCGTGGGCGCGTTTCCGGAAGGCCATGCCGTGAATGCGCACGAGATCCGCGCCGGGCGTCGTCTACAAGGATGCCAACGTCACCGTGACGGCGTTCGCGACCAAACACGCGATGGAGAGCTACGGGTATCGCTTCGACACGGCCGACCGCAGCATCGTCATCTCAGGCGACACCAATCCCACTCAGGCGACGATCGACGCGTGCCATGGGTGCGACGTGCTGGTCCACGAGGTGCTGACGCTGGACTGGCTGGCGAAGCGGCCCGACTTCCAGGCCTATGCCGCGCAATTCCACACGACGACGGCGCAGCTCGTCGAGCTGGCGACCAAGGCCAGGCCGCGCCTGTTGATCCTCTATCACGCCTCGCTGTCGCTCCGGCCGGCCGTCGACTCCGAGCGGTCGACGCCCGCGGCGCTGCTGCGTGAGATGTCGCCGTACGCCGGACAGGTCGTGGTTGGCCGGGACCTGGACGTCTATCTGACCGGCGCGGTCTAGCGCTGGGGCGGCGTCGTCGGCTGCGGCGGCCGGATCGGCTCGACGCGCGGCGGGTCCGGGCGCGTCGGCGCCGGCGCAGTGGGGCGGGTCGACGGCACCTCGAAGAGGAGCGGCGAGACCTCGCCGCCGACCAGGAACGAGCGCAGGTCGTCCTCGCCGATGTCGCTGCGGCGGATCACGTGCGGGGTCAGCGTCATCACGATGTCGGTCTGCTGCGACTCGTCCTGTTCCGCGCGAACAGCCGGCCGAGGAACGGCACGCTCGCCAGCGCCCGGCAGCCCGGTCAGCCCGCGCCGCTCGTTGTCGAGGATCAGCCCCGCCAGCAGGTTGGTCTCGCCGTCGCGCAGCCGGATCGACGCGGTGACGGTGCGGCTGTTGAAGGTCGGCAGGCCCTGGTAGCCGGGGCGCCGACGGCCGAGATGTCGAGCTTGAGCGTGAGCGTGACCTCGCCGTCGTGGTGCACGCGCGGCGTCATGTCGATGTTGACGCCGACGTTCTTGTACTCGAACGAGGTGATCGGCTGCTGCGGCATGCCGCCCGTCGCGATCGCGGGGAAGGTGGTGACCGGGACCGGCACCTGGTCGCCGAAGCGCGCCTGCGCCGTCTGGCCCTCCGAGCTGCGCAGCTGCGGGTTCGCGAGCAGCCGTGTGGAGGTGTCGGTCTCGAGCAGCCGCAGATCGACGCCCGGCAGCGCGGTCACCACCAGGTTGTCCTTGTCGTAGGGGTTGCTCGTCGAGGTTCCTGACGCGCGGGTCGGGGAAGATGCCCGCGGCGATGCCCTCGATGCCCTGGGCGTCGAGCCCGGAGGTCATCTAGACGCCGTACTCCTTGAGCCGTTGCGCGATTCACCTCGAGGATCCCGACCTCGACCACCATCTCGGCGCGGCGCTTGTCGACGATCTCGACGATGCGCTCGGCCGCCGCCACCTTGTCGGGCGTGTCGCTGATCGTGAGCGCGTTGCTGCGGCGACCGGCGCCACGCGCCGCGCGCCGAGCACCACGCGCAGGAGGTCGATCGTCTCCTTGAGGTCGGCGTTCGAGAGGAACAGCGTCTTCACCACCTGCTGCTCGAACTCGCGGCGCTTGCTCGGCGTGTCGGGGACGACGTTCAGCACCTTCGCGTCGACCACGCGGTGGAAGGTGTGCCCGGCGGCCGGCCGAGCGCCGCGAGCGCCTGGTCGAAGCCGACCTCCTGCAGGTCGAGCGTGACCGATCGGATCCTGGAACGACGGGTCGAAGGTCAAGTTGATCGCGGCGGCGCGTGCCAGCGCCAGGTAGGCCTCGCGCAGGCTCGCCCCGCGGAACACCAGGCCGAGCGGCTGCTGGGCGTCGGGCCCGAGCTCGAGCCCGGGCAGCGCGCGCTCGCGCGCGCGCGCCTTGAGCTCGTCGAGCGAGGCGCGCGCCCGCGCTCACGGTACGCCGCGGCGTCCTTCATCTCCTCGGAGACCGCGAGGCGCCCGGGCTCAGCTCGAGCGCGAGCCGGTACTCGTTGAGCGCCTCGTTGTACTGGCCCGTTCGCCACCAGCCGTCGCGCCGCGGTTGGTGTGGTCCGTCGAGGCGCGCAGGCGGGCGCGCTCGAGCGCGCGGCGGTAGTCGACGTTGTCGGGTGCGGCCTGGACCGCCCGCTGGTACTCGAGCACGGCGCGGTCGTAGTCCTGGCAGCCGCTCCGCGCTTCTCGCCGGCGCGGAAGGCCGACGAGGTGGCGCAGCCGGCGAGGCCCAGGCCGAGCGCGAGCGTCAGCCAGACGCCGCCTCATCCCTGGATCACCTCGACGCCCTTCGGCACCTGGAAGCGGAACAGGTGGTCCGCGACGCCCGTGTTCTCGCGAACGCCCGTCGAAGCGGAAGCGGCTGCGGTTGCCCTGGACGTCCTCGAGCAGGATCGCGCGGATGCGCCCGCGCGGCTCGACGTCCAGCGTGGCGCGCTCCACGTCGGCCTGCGGCTGGCGCGGCACGAGCTTGAGGCGCAGCACGCCCTCCCCCTCCGGCTCTCGACCGTCGGCGGTCGAACTCGTCGAGGATCCCGCCCTCGCCCGAGAGCAGCCGCGACGGCGAGCGAGCGCTCGCCGTCCTGCTCGCTCACGACCACCTGCTGGTCGGCGGGGACGTAGAAGTAGAAGGTGTGCGCCGTCGGAGACGAAGTCTTCGTCCTCGGGTCCTCGTACTCCCAGCGCATGCGGCCCGGGGGCTTGATGCTGCACGTACCGCGCTCCGTGATCTCCCGGCCGAGCAAGCCCGAGCGGTAGCTCTGCGAGAAGCGGGCCACGAGGTCCGTGCGTCTGTGCATGGTGCTGCTCGATCGCGCGAACAGGTTCACGGGCCAGGCTCTCGTCCGAGCCTGAACCTGTGCCGCGAGGAGGAGAGAAGCCGTGAAGGCGGCGCGCATGCTCCACCCATCATCATAGCGCAAACCGTTGGGAGACGGGAAGTTCCGCTTGCTGGTCGGGGCCGGCTCTGTTACTGATTTTCGTGCTCCACGTTCTTCGCGGGCGGCATGCTCGCCCTGGCAGCCGCCGCCCCGGCGAGCGCCTCCCCGCTCCCCAAGGGGAGCTGCGCGGGCTGTGGGTCGTCCGGACCGCGCTCGTCTCTCCCCAGGCCGTCGACCGCGTCGTGGACGAGGCGGAAGCGGCGGGCCTCAACGCGCTCTTCGTGCAGGTCCGCGGCCGGGGAGACGCCTTCTACCGCTCCTCGCTCGCGCCGCGGAGCCCCCTGCTCGAGCGCCAGCCGCAGAAGTTCGATCCGCTGAAGCATCTGATCGCGCGCGCCCGCATGCGGCGGCTGCAGGTTCACGCCTGGGTCAACGTGCTGCTCGCCGCGCACTTCGGCCAGCCGCTGCCGGACGGCCACGTGCTCGAGAAGCATCCGGAGTGGGCGATGGTGCCGAGGTCGCAGGCGACGGCGGCGCTGGTGGCGAGCGGGCCCAGAAGGCTCCCGCTGATCGCGGCCGCCGGTCGCGCCGAAGGCGACGTCGAGGGCTACTACCTGACACCCGCGTCGCCGGGAGTGACGGAGCACCTCGAGGCCGTGGTGCGCGAGATCGTTCGCGCCTATCCCGTGGACGGTCTGCACCTCGACTTCATCCGCTACCCCGGGCCGACGTTCGACTACTCGAAGGCCATGCTCGAGGGCTTTCGCCAGCGCACCGGCGGCGGCGATCTGATGGCGCAGCCCACCGCGCACCCGGCCGAGTGGGACGCCGACCGGCGCGAGCTGCTCACGCGCGCTCACGACGCGTCTGGCCGACGCCGCGCGCCAGGAGCGGCCCGGGCTCGTGCTCTCCGCTGCGGTCGCGCCCGACGAGGCGCAGGCCGTCAACAACAAGTTCCAGGACTGGCCGCGCTGGCTGCGCGACCGGCGTGTTGCAGGCGCTCTGCCCGATGACCTACACGCCCGACAGCCGGCTCTTCTCGATGCAGCTCGCCGCCGTGCGTGAACGCACCGGGCCCACCCAGCCGCTCTGGGCCGGGATCGCGGCCTACCGGCTCGACGTGGCCGGCATCGTGGAGAAGGTGACGCTCGCGCGGCAGGCGGGCGCCCAGGGCGTCGTGCTGTTCTCGCACGAGTCGCTCGCGCCCCAGGACCTGCGTCCGCTGCGGGACGGGGCGTTCGGGCGCCAGCTGGTGTCGGCGCCGGGCGCTTCGGCCGGTGGCGGAGCCGTCGGCTCGCGATGACGCGCGCCGCGGCGCGCGCCGTGTCGCGCCGCCGCCTGGTGGGCGGGGGAGTCGCGGCCGCCATAGCGCTCTTCCGCTATCCTGAGCCGGTGTCCGCCGGCTCCGTACCCGAAGGCGCGCCCCGCGGCTTCCGCTCCGGCGGACTCGACGCCGTAGACGCCGTCGTCGAGCGCGGCGTCGCCGAGCGGGCATTCCCCGGCGCGATGCTGGCCATCGGGCGGTTCGGCGCGCTCATCCACCTGCGAGCGTTCGGACGGCTCTCGTACGACGAGGGCGCGCCGAGACCACCGATCGACACGATCTACGACCTGGCGAGCCTGACGCAAGGTCATCGTGACCACGACGCTCGCGATGATGCTGGTGGACGAGGGCAAGCTCGACCTCGACGCGCGCGTCCGAGCTTCCTGCCGAAGCTTCCGCGGCGGGACAAGGACGAAGCGTCACGGTCCGCCAGCTGCTCGAGCACTCGGCGGGCTTCTCTGGTGGGCGCCGCTCTACGAAGAGCTCCAGGGCAAAGAGGCCTATCTCGAGCGGATCGTCGCCATGGACCTGGCCTACGAGCCGGGGACCAAGGCGGTCTACAGCGACCTGGGCATGATCCTGCTCGGCGACATCCTCGAGCGCCAGGCGGCGAGCGGCGCTCGGCGAGCTGGCGCGGAGACGCCTGCTCGAGCCGCTCGGCATGCAGGACACGCTCTACCGCCCGCCCGCGGCGCTCGTTTCGCGCATCGCACCGACCGAGAACGACCCCTGGCGGGCCGCGTGCTGCACGGCGAAGTGCACGACGAGAACGCGTTCGCGCTCGGCGGGATCGCGCCGCACGCCGGCCTCTTCGGCACGGCGCCCGACCTCGCGCGCTTCGCGGCGATGCTGCTGGGCGAGGGGCGCGCGGAGGGTCGGCGCTCGTCACGCGCGCGACGCTCGAGCTCTTCACGCGGCGCGCCGGAGTGCCGCAGGCCTCGCGGGCGCTCGGCTGGGACACGCCGGCCGACAGTCCGGCCGGCGCAGCTCGACACCCGGCGAGCCCGGCTCCTCGGCGGGCGGCTCGCTCTTCTCGGCGCGCTCGTTCGGCCACACCGGCTTCACCGGCACGTCGATCTGGATGGATCCCGAGCGCGACCTCTTACGTCATCCTGCTCACGAACCGCGTCCACCCGACGCGCGAGAACAACCAGATCCGGGAGGTGCGGGCGGACGCCGCCGACGCGGCCGTGCGCGCGCTCGCCGACGCGTGAGGCGCAGGACCTTCCTGGGCGCTGCCGCGCCGCGCCTCTCGCAGGCGCGCGGGTGGTTGCGTCTCCTTGCGCGTGACGGTCGGCCTCGAGCAGGTGGTGGCGTCGAAGGGCGAGCCGCTCGCGGCCGGCGCGTCGGACTGCTCGGTCACGCCGCGTCGCGTCACCGCCGACGGCCGCCATGTCGATCGATGCGCTTCGCGACGCGGGCGTGCGCGTGGTGCGGCTGTTCGCGCCCGAGCACGGGCTGCGCGGCGCAGGCGGCGGCGGGGGAGAAGATCGCGAGCGGCGTGGACGCCCCGAGCGGCCTGCCGGTCGTCAGCCTTTACGGCGAGCGCACCAAGCCCACGGCGGAGGATCTCCAGGGCCTCGACGCGCTGGTCGTCGACCTGCAGGACGCGGGCGTGCGCTTCTACACCTACGCGAGCACGATGCTCCTCTGCCTGGAGGCCGCCGCCGACGCCGGGCTCGAGCTCGTGGTTCTCGACCGGCCGAATCCGATCGGCGGCGAGCGCGTCGAGGGCCCGTGCGCGACCCGGCGATGCCGTTCAGCATGGTCTCGGCAGGCGCCGGGTCCGCTCGTCCACGGCCTCACGCTCGGGGAGATGGCACGCCTCGCCAACGCGCGGCGCGCGCGGCCGGGGACCGTGAACGTCGTGGCGATGGCGGGCTGGAGCCGCGGCATGACCTGGCGCGACACCGAACGGCCCTGGGTGAACCCGTCGCCCAACCTGCGCAGCGCCGAGGCCGCGCTCGCGTATCCAGGGACCTGCCTGGTCGAGGCCACCAGCGCCTCCGAGGGACGCGGCACGGAGGCACCCTTTCTGCTGGTCGGCGCGCCCTGGGTGAAGCCGGAGGCGGTCGTGCGCGAGGCACAGACGCCGGGGTTCGCGCTCGAGCCGGCCGAGTTCACGCCGAAGGCGTCCGCAGCGGCGCCGAAGCCGAAGCTCCTCGACGTCGCCTGCCGCGGCGTGCGCGTCCGCGTGACCGATCCAGCCTCGGCCCAGCCGTTCGCGCTCGGGCATCCGCCTGCTGGCGGCCCTGCGCCGACACGCTGAGTTCGCCTGGGTGCGCGAGGGGCCTGGCTCGACACGCTCAGCGGCACCCGGTCGCTGCGTGCGGCGTTCGAGCGGGGGATTCCGTCGAGGCGATTCTCGCCGCGACGGCTGCGGGCGTGGAGCAGTGGCGTCGCGAGCGCCGGCCCTACCTGCTCTACTGAGCGCCTGTCCGGTTTCCGGCTCGGGACGGCCAAGCCCGCCCCCACACCCCCAACATCTTGCGTGCGAGGGACCTCGGACGCCGGCATCGTTCTTGCGAACGCGAATGAAGCGACTTATGGGTCTGCAGCGCTTCTCGATCGACGACGCCCGCGAGCCCTTCGATGTCGACATGGTCTCCAAGATCCGGTTCGTCGAGGAAGCCGGCCGCGCGCTGATCGTCTCCCGGAGGCTCGTGGCCTCGGGGGCGGGCGACCCGCAGGACGACACTGCCGTGCACCGAGGCCTTGAGCCACGCCTGCCAGGCGATCGCGAGTGCGAGTGCCCTCGTCGGGGCGCGCTCGCTGGAGCAGACCGCGCGCCTGCTGGGGAGCATGACTGTGGCCGGCGCGCCGTCATTGGGCACAGCGTGCGTCGAGGGCGCCGAGGCGATGAGGCGCATGCTCGGGCTCGAGCTGCGAAACCGCGGGCACGAGGCCTGGGAGGTCGCTCTAGCGCTGCGCGAGCGCAACGGCTGGGACGTGCGCGAGTCGATCGAGGGGAGCGGGTCGCCCCAGCCGCCGAACGTCGACGCGTTTTCGTTCGACGACGAGCCGCGCCTGTCTGCGGACGCGGGCTCCCGGGTCGCAGGCGCGCGCGATCCTCTTCCCGAGACGGCGCTAGCTTTCTAGACGATCACCCCGAGCCGCCGGTCCGAAGCCGGGTGGCGGCAGGACTCCCACGCGCGGGCGAGGCGGGCGATGCCCTCGGCGAGCAGGCTCTCTTCGAGGACGTACGGCAGGCGCACGCGGTCGGCGTGGCCCTGCGAAGGCGAGTGCACGGGCCCGGGCACGATCGAGACGCCGTGGCGCGGCGCCAGGCGCGCGAGCTCGTAGGCGCTCGGCGTCGGCAGGCGGGCCCAGACCGTGAGGCCGCCCGAGGGCTCGGTCCAGGACCAGTCGGGGAGCGACTCGCGCAGGAGCTCGGCGAGCTTCTTGTAGCGGCGGCGGGACTCCACTCGGCGGGCGCGGACCACCTCCTCGCGGCGGGCGAGCAGGCGCGCGGCGAGCGCCTGGCTCAGCACCGCGCCGCTCAGGTCGGAGACGACCTTGACTCGCGTGAGCCGCGCGATGACCGGCCGCGGGCCGCGCACCCAGCCCACGCGCAGCCCGCCCCAGAAGAGCTTGCTCATCGAGCCCACCGTGAGCACGTTGGCGCGCGGCGCGAAGCGCGCGATCGGCGGCGGCGGCTCGGCGCCGAAGCTGAGCTCGGCGAGCGTCTCGTCCTCGATCACGGGCGTGCCGTGCTCTTCGCTGAGGCGGGCGATCTCGCGGCGGTCGCTCTCCGGCAGCACGCTGCCGGTGGGATTCTGGTAGGTCGGCACCAGGTAGACGAGCGCGCGGCTGCGGCCGCCTCGACGGCGTGTCGCAGTGCTCTGCCCGTGGTTCCGACCGGGACCGGGACGAGCCGCGCTCCCGCCAGCGCGAACACGTCGATCGCGCCGAGGTAGGTCGGGTCCTCGAGCACGACGTTGGCATCACGCGCGACCAGCAGCCGCGCCACGAGATCGATCGCCTGCTGCGCGCCGGTGGTGACCAGGATCTCGTCCGGGGCCGTGGGCACGCCGCGCCGCTCGAAGTCGGCCGCGATCGCACGGCGCAGCGGCGGCCAGCCCTGCGGCGCGTAGCCGGCGCCAGAGGCGATCTCGGCGACGTCCGCCTCCGCCGCGCGCCACTCCTCGTCGAGCGGCACGCTCGCTCCCGGCAGGCAGGCGCCCATGAAGCCGATCGTGCCCTCCGGCTCGAACGCGGCGGCCCGCGCGAGCGAGTCGCCGAGGAAGGTGCGGTCGCGCTCGTCGAGGCGTGACGTCGCGTGCGCCGCGGCGCGCCGCGGCACCCAGGTGCCGCTGCCCTGGCGGCTCTCGACGAGCCCTTCGTCCCGCAGAGCGCTGGTAGGCGAGCACGACGGTGGTGCGGCTCACCTCGAGCGCTTCGGCCAGCGGACGCTCCGGCGGCAGCCGCGTGCCGCCCGGAAGCTCGCCGCGCTCGATCGCGCTGCGCATCGCGTGGGCCAGCCTCGAGTACATGGGGCCGGTGCCCGCGGACCAGTTCCGGAGGACGGGCAGCACGTCCAGGCGCGAATCAGTCCACTTTGGCATCACTGGCTATTGATTCTAGTGCCGCCCAGGACTAGTTTTCAAGCCATGGCGACACAGTGGATCGAAAAGAACCAATTGGATGGAAAGGCTTCGAAGTGCGCCGGCTGCCGTCGAGCTGCCGAAGATGGCCTACTTCCGAGGGCAGGTCGTGCCGTACACCGAGGTGCGCCTCGGCCTCCTGACCCACGCGCTCAACTACGGCACCGCGGTCTTCGGGGGCCTGCGCGCGTTCTGGAACGAGGACGAGAAGGAGCTCTTCGTCTTCCGGCCGCTCGACCACTTCCGCCGCTTCCTCGACTCGGCGCGGCTGCTGCGGATGGAGCTCGCTACGACGCCCGAGGCGCTCGTGGCTGCGGCCTGCGCGAGCTGCTGCGCCAGCAGGGCTCGCGGACCGACTGCTACGTCCGGGCGCTCGCCTTCTACGGCGACGAGACGCTCGGCGTGCGGCTGCATGGCCTGACGCCGGAAGTCTCGATCGTGGCGCTGCCGTTCGGCCACTTCGTGCAGAACGACGAGAACGCGCACGCCTGCATCTCCTCCTGGCAGCGCATCTCCGACAACGTGCTGCCGGCGCGCGGCAAGATCGCCGGCGGCTACGTGAACTCGGCGCTCGCCAAGTCGGATGCGCAGCTCGCCGGCTTCGACGAGGCCCTGGTGCTGAACGACGACGGCCACGTCTGCGAGGGCTCGGTCGAGAACCTGTTCGTCGTGCGCGGGGGCGCCGTGGTCACGCCGCCCGTGACGCAGGACATCCTCGAAGGCATCACGCGCCGCACGGTGATCCAGCTGCTGCGCGAGGATCTCGGCGATCCCGGTGGTCGAGCGGCCGATCGACCGCACCGAGGTCTACCTGTCGGACGAGGTCTTCCTGACTGGCACGGGCGTCCAGATCGTGGCGGTGACGCGCGTCGACAACCGCACGATCGGCTCGGGCCGCATGGGCGAGATCAGCCGGAAGCTGAAGCCCGCGATGGCCGACCTCGTGCGCGCCAAGAACCCGAAGCACCGCGACTGGTGCGCTCCCGTCTACCGCGAGGACGCCAGGGGCTGAACGTGCGGCCCTGGTTCGAGCGGCGCTTCAGCTTCCAGCACCTGGGCGAGCAGGACTTTCCGTTCCTGGTCGAGCGGCTGCGGGGTGCCCCGGCGAGGGTCGAAGACAAGACGCGCTCGCTTCCGCGTGAAGTGCTGATCCGCAAGGACGGCGACGCCTGGTCGATCCAGGAGCACGCGGGCCACCTCGTCGACCTCGACGGGCTGCACGACGGGAGGCTCGACGACTACCTCGCGGGGGCGGCCGCGCTGCGCGCCGCCGATCTGCAGAACCGCAAGACCCACGAGGCCCGCCACAACGACCGCACGCTCGCCGAGCTCCTCGAGGCCTTTCGCAGCGTCCGCGGCCGCTTCGTGGCGCGGCTCGAGGCCTGGGATCCGAAGCGCGTCCTGGTCGCGGCCGTCCACCCGCGGCTCCAGCAGCCGATGCGGCTCGTCGACATGCTGTACTTCACGGCCGAGCACGACGACCACCACCTCGCGCACATGACCGAGCTCGCGCGCCAGCGCTGACGCCGCAGCCGGCCAGTCTTCGGGCTCGCCTTTAGGGCGTCAGGTCGGCCTGGTAGCCGAGGACGAAGGCGAGGAAGCGGCTCGCCTCCGGCATGTCCTTCACCGTGTACGCGACGGCGTGGGCGTCCACGCGGACGGCACCCGGCAACCAGCTCAGCAGCTCGGCGGGCCTGTAGCTCTTGAAGCGGATCTCGACACGGACCGGGCTCGTGACGCGGGGAAGATTCGTCGCGCCGCGGCGCGCCATGCCCTTGCGGACCGCGTCGGCGATCACGGTGCGTGCGGCGGCGGGCGTGAGCGATCGGGCGGAGTGGAAGGCGTATGGCCACTTGACGACGGCGCCCTCGGCGCCCGGCGCCTGCGCCTTCACCTCCGCCACGGCCGCCTCGTCGCCCGAGACCGCGAGCACCGGCACGCCGAAGTGAGCCGCGACGGCCGCGTTCCAGCCGCCCTCGCTCACCGACGTGCCGTTGAGCTTGACGTCGGCGAGGTTGGCGCTCGAGAAGCTGTGCGCGCGCACGCCCTGCGGGTTCGTGGTGCTTGCGTGGTAGCCCACGAAGATCACGCCGTCGAAGCTCTCGTCGATGCCCTGCATCATGCCGAGCGGGCGCGGCGTGCCGCGTACGAGCTGGACGTCCGGCGGCAGCTTGTCCGGCAGCAGGTTCTGCATGCTGCCGTGGGAGTCCGCGACCACGAACTCGCTCGCGCCGGCCTCGCGCGCCGCGGCGATCGCCGCGTTGGCCTCCTGCGTCATCAGCTCGCGCGCGGCGGCGTACTCGAAGCCCTGCGGCCCGAGCTGCTGCTCGGTGACGACGGAGTCGATGCCCTCCATGTCGACCGAGACGAAGATCTTCTTGCCGTCGCGGGCGAGCGCCGGCAGCGCGGCGAGGAGCGAGAGCAGGAACGCGGCGGCAGCGGCGGGACGCGCCATCAAAGTGGCCTCCAGGGCTTCGTGCGGCGCCGGATTATGCTTCGCGGCGGGCGTGCGTGTCGCGCCTCAGAGGGGCACGGCTATCATGGCGTGTGCCCGCTCCCGAATCCCGAGACTCCCGTCCCCGTCGCCTGCTCTTCGTCTGCACCGGGAACATCTGCCGCTCGCCGCTGGCGGAAGCCATCTTCCGGCACCAGGCCGAGCAGGCCGGCCGCGGCGGCGAGTTCGAGATCGACTCGGCGGGAACCCACGACTACCACGAGGGCGAGCAGGCCGACCCGCGGGCCCGCCGCGTCGGAGAGGATCGCGGAGTGCCGGTCACCTCGATCGCGCGCACGGTCGAGGACTCGGACTTCGAGGGCTTCGACCTGCTGCTGGCGATGGACCGCGGCCACCGCCGCGACCTGCGGGCGCGCTGCCCGGAGCCGCTTCGCGATCGGATCCGGCTGATGCGCGAGTTCGACGAGCCTGCGGGCGAGCTCGACGTGCCGGACCCGTACTACTCGAACGAGCAGGCCTTCGTCCGCGTCTACGAGATGCTCGACCGCTGCTGCCGGAACCTGCTCCAAGACCTGAAGCGGTGAGCGCCGGCGCTCGCCCGCTCGGGCGCGCGGCGTTCCTCGAAGCCGAGCTGCGGCAGGCGCTGGCGGAGCCTTTGCTCGAGCTGCGCCAGGCCGAGCCGGTGGGCGGCGGCTGCATCCACCACGCGCTGCGGCTGCGCACCTCGAAAGGCGACTGGTTCGCGAAGTGGAACGACGACTGCGCGCCGGATCTCTTCCTGAGCGAGGCCGCGGGGCTGCGCGCGCTGCGCGAGGCG
Organism: uncultured Acidobacteriota bacterium; assembly: GCA_963744315.1. GTDB lineage: Bacteria > Acidobacteriota > Vicinamibacteria > Fen-336 > Fen-336 > DATBSL01. Next base: position 243,930 of record CAVUTB010000001.1, on the reverse strand, counting down.
GGCGGTCCGCTGCGGATCCCCGAGGTGCTCGTGGCCCGGGAGCCCGCCGCCGATCGACCCGCCTTCATCCTGATGGAGTTCCTGGCACCTGGCTCGGGCCGCGCGGGCGACGACGAGGCGCTCGGCCGCGGGCTTGCGGCGATCCACGCGCGGCCCGCCGCCGGCTTCGGCTTTCCCGTGACGACCTACTGCGGGCCGACGGCACAGGACAATCGCGAGGCGCCCTCGTGGAGCGAGTTCTACGCCGAGCGCAGGCTGCTGCCACTCCTGGCGCGGCTCGAGGCCGAGCGGGGGCTTGCGCAAGCCGACTGGGCCGTCTTCGATCGGCTCGTCGAGCGCCTGCCGTCGCTCGTCGCCGAAGACGCGCGGCCCGCGCTCATCCACGGGGACCTGTGGTCCGGCAACGTGCTCGCGACGCGCGCTCGGTCCCGCGCTCGTCGACCCGGCCTGCGCGGCCTGCGACCGCGAGCTCGAGTTCGGGATCACGACGCTCTTCGGCGGCTTCAGCGAGCGCTTCTTCGCGGCGTACGACGAAGCGCTGCCGCTGCCGGCCGGATGGCGCGAGCGCAATCCGCTTTATCAGCTCTATCACCTGCTCAACCACCACCTGATCTTCGGCGGCCACTACGGAGCGGAGGCGCTCCGGGTCGCGCGGCGCTACGTCTGAAGGCGCTCAGAGCTCGCGCAGCACCCGGAAGCCGTAGTCGGCATAGCGGTACTCCGGTGGCAGGCTGCTCCGCGCCTGAGGCGGAGACCAGCGTACGTGGTGGCGCCACGAGCCACCGCGGCTCGCGCGCCGGCTCTGCGCGGCATCGGACCAGTCGAGGCACCACTCGTGGACGATCGTGCCCATGTCGTAGAGGCCGAATCCGTTGGGGCGGCCGCGGCCGGCCGGCCAGGGTCCGTCGAGCGGCCCTTCCGGGATCTCGCCCTCGGGCAGCGCGTCGCCCCAGGCGGTCGCCGCTCCGACGAGGCCGCCGCGCGCCGCGTGCTCCCATTCCGCTTCGCTCGGCAGGCGCCAGCGCTCGCGGGTGAGCTCCGTGAGCCACGCGGCGAAGTCGGCCGCCTCGAACCACGTGACGCCGACGACCGGCTGGTCCGCGGCGTCGAAGCCGGGATCGCGCCACCAGGGCGGCTCGGGAGCGCGCGCCGCTCGCGACGAACGCCGCGTACTCGGCATTCGTCACGGGCGTCCGGCCGAGGTGGAAGCCGGAAAGCGTCGCGGCTGCCGGCACCTCGACCGTCGCGGGGACGCGCGGATGGGCCATCGCGATCAGCCGCTCGGGTAGTCGACCTAGCCGAAGACCTTGCCGAGCGTGCGCTTGAGCTTGTCGGTGTCGGTGAGCCGCAGGATCAGCGACAGCTTGAGCCGCCACTGCGAGTTGCGTGCGTTCGCCCACCGCGGCGGGCAGCAGGCCCATCTGCTCTCCCGGGCCGAACGCGGCGCCCGACTCGAAGCTCGCCCAGCGGTACTGGAAGGCGGCGTCGAACTTCAGCGAGTTCGTGTTGTAGCCGGTGCCGAGCGCGAACATCACGAAGTCGACCGGGTCGCGCGTGTAGGGATCGCGCGCGCCCTGCGGCTCCCAGGCGAGTCCGAAGCGGAGCGGCACCACGAAGCCGTCGCCGGCGAAGAGCCGCTCGGCGCCCGCGTTCACCGACCACGTGTCCCGCGTCGCCGAGCGGTCGCTCGGGAGGCCGTCGAACAGGCTGATGCGGCCGGTCTGGGGCGTGTCGATCACCGCTTCGGTCCAGTCGTCCCACGTGAAGTCGAGCGCGAGCGTCCAGCGCGCCGCGGGCCGCCACGCGCCTCCGATTCCCCACGCGCGGGGGAAGTGCAGCTCGCCCTCGAGCGCCTGCGTGACCTCGCCTTCCTGGTCGCTCGAGACGACGACGGCCGAGGCGCTGAAGTCGGAAGCCAGCGCGTTCTGGTAGACGACGCCCGCGCTCCAGCGCGGGTAGGTGAGCATCATGCCGAGCACGAAGCTCTGGCCGCGCACGCGGTTCGCCTCGGTCGTGCTCTCGAACTCAGTGACGGCGGGCGCGTCGAGCGGCGTCCGCGTCTTTACCTCGGTCTCGTCCCACTCGCCGCGCCAGCCGTTGAAGCTCGCGCCGAGCGACAGGCGCGTCGTGAGCTTCACCGCCGCGGCGGCCGAGAAGAGGTCCACGGCGCCCAGAGTGTCGGTGTTGCTTTCGAGGCGGGCGGAGGGCGGCCCCCCGGGGGTGAGCGGGATCCGTGTCACCGAGAGAAGCTCCCGGTAGTCGAGCGAGTAGAGGCGGCGCCACGCGCCCTGGAACGTCACGGGCTTCCCCCAGAGGGTGACCGGCACCGCCAGGCTCGCGAAGTCCGGGTAGGTGCTGCGGTAGTTCGACTCGGCTTTCGAGAAGGACGCCAGGTCGTCGCGCGTACGGAACCCGGCGACGCTCGCGCTGTCGCCCGAGGTCGTGCTGACGATCGACAGCTCGGGCTTGCGGAGCTGCGCGAGCCCGCTCGGGTTCCAGGAGGCCGCGGTGCCGTCGTCGGAGACGGCGATGAAGGCGTTCGCCATCCCCGCGGCGCGCGCGCCTGAGCCGGTACGGTTGAAGCTCACACCGATCTGCGCGGAGGCCGTCGCCGCGCAGGCGAGCGGCAGCGCGACGATCGCGATGCGCAGGAGGAAATGCGCTCGCATGGCTCAGGCCGCCCGGTGCAGGAAATCCCGGAGTGCGATCACGAGCGCCTCGGCGCCGGCGGGCCGCTCGGCGGGGGTCTTGCGCAGGAGCTGGAGCACGAGCGCATCGAGCTCCGGCGGCACGCCCGGACGCACGCGGCTCGGCGGCGGCGGCTCCTCCGAGGCAGTGCTTCTTGAGGATCGCGAACGGCGTCTCCGCCACGAAGGGCCGCGAGCCGGTCAGCAGCTCGAAGAAGACGACGCCCAGCGCGTAGAGGTCGCTGCGCGTCTCGGCCCCGGGCCCGTCGATCATCTCCGGGGCGACGTAGTGCGGCGTCCCCAGGAAGGCGGACGTCGCGGTGAGCGTGCCGAAGCGCTCGGCGCGCGCGATGCCGAAGTCCATCACGCGGGCGCTGCCGTCCGGGAGCAGCATGATGTTCGAAGGCTTGAGATCGCGGTGCACGACGCCCTTGCCGTGGGCGAAGTCGAGCGCCTCCGCCACCTGCACCACCACGCGCGCCGCGAAGCGCGGCGCGGCGGCGCCCTCGCGTCCGAGGTAGCTGAACAGCGTCTCGCCCGCCACCAGCTCCATCGTGAAGTAGGGGACGCCCTCGATGTTCCCGCGCTCCAGGATGCGCACGATGTTCGGGTGGTTCAGCGTGCGGCCGATCTCGGCCTCGCGCAGGAAGCGGTCGATGAACTCGGGGTTGTCGAGCAGGCTGCCGAGCGGGCGTTTGAGCGCGACGATGTCCTGGCGGCGCTCGGCCTTGTAGACGGAGGCCATCCCGCCGCGGCCGAGCACCTCGAGCAGGCGGTACTCGCCGAACCACTCCTGGCCGCGGGTGTCGATTCTCGCGCCCGGGTTCACGAGCGCGCGGGGCGTCGCGAGGCTGCTCGAATCCGTGATGACGCCGGACGGCTGCGTGGCGCGCCGTGCCGGATCGGGTGGCGGCCGGCGCAGCGCGAGCCACGCGATCGCGGCCACGGCCACGACGGCGAGGAGCGCGAACGCCAGCAGGCCGGCGCGCGCCCCGCCCGTTTCCGCTCGCAGCGGGCTGAGGACGGAGCGAAACGTCTGCGTGGTCCCCGCGACGACCTCGATCTCGACGGTCGCGTCGGCGTGGTCGATGCGCGATACGCGCACGCGGTGGCGCCCCGGTGCCAAGCCCGACTTCACCAGGCGTCCCGTGCCGGGGTCCGTGCTGCCGATCGGCTCGTCGTCGAGATAGACCGCGGCGCCCGCCGGCTCGGAGAGAACCTCGAGGGAGCCTGTCGGCGCGCTTTCGTCCGCGCGCGGTCTCGGCGACGGAATCGGGCTCGGCGTCGGCGGTGACGGGGGCCGGACGGGAGGAAGCGCCGCCGCCGGTGGAGGGTCCGGAGCGACGGTGGGCGTGGCGGTCGGTGCCGGCGTCGGCGTGGATGCGGGAGTGGGAACCGGCGTCGGAGCGGCTGTCGGTGACGCGGCCGCGGGCGGTAGAGCCGCCGGCCGTTTCGCCGCGCTCGCGGCTTCGAGCCTGGCGGCGAGCGCCTGCCGCTCCTCCGCGGGCTCGCGCGCGCCCCAGCGGGCGGAGCGCTCGAGCGCCTCGCGCGCCGCGTCGAGCTGTCCGAGCGCGAGGCTGGCTTCGGCCAGCCGCAGGTAGGGAAAGTAGCGCGGCTCGACGTTCGTCCCGTAGGTCAGGACGTTGCGTCCGGGCTCGGGGTGGAGGGCGATCGCGCGCCGCAGCTCCTGGGCCGCGCGGGCGTGGTCGCCGCGCGCGAGCGCCGCGACGCCGGCGCGGTAGGCCTCGTGCCAGTCCTGCGCCCGCGCCGGCGCGCCGGCTAGCAGCACGCCGAGCCCCACGACGACGGCAGCCGCGGCGGATCCGGGCACGCGTCCGAGCGCGCGCGGCTGGGTCAGCCGGCTCAGCAGCCAACCGACGGCGACCGTCACGATCGCTCCCACGGCGACGTTCCAGGTCCAGGCGATGCCGGGGCGGCCGAACAGGAAGGGAGCCAGCTTGCCGGCCGAGAGGCTCGTCGCGAGGCCGACGATCATGCCGATCATGGTCGGGCCCGAGCGCGCGCTGCGGGTGAGCACGCCGAGCAGGAAGGCGCCGACGGTGGGTCCCGAGGCGTAGCCGAGGGCAGCGAGCCCCTCGTTGAGCGCGGAATCGATGCCCTGGGCGAGCACGGCGACGCCGATCTGCAGGGCGCCCCAGATCGCGGTGAACGCGCGCGCCACGCGCATCTGCCGGCGCTCGTCGGCGTCCGGCCGCACGAACGGCAGGTAGAGGTCGCGAACGGTCGCCGACGCCATCGAGTTGAGCGACGGCGACAGCGCGGCCGCGACGATCGCGGCGAGGATCACGCCCGCGAAGACGCCCGGCAGCTCCGTGGACACGAAGGTCGGCAGCACCTCGTCGCCGCGCGGGAACGCCCGCCCGCCGTAGTGGGCCCAGAGCAGCGTGCCGAGCACGAGGAACAGCGTGAACTGGGCGAAGACGAGCACGCCCGAGAGCACGAGGCCGATCGCGGCGTCGCGCCGGCCGCGCGCGACGAGCAGGCGCTGCACGAGGTAGTGGTCGGTGCCGTGAGTCGCGACCGTCAGGAACATGCCGCCGATCAGGCCGGCCCAGAGCGTGTAGGGCTGCGTGAGGTCGAAGCTCGTGTCGATCACCTGCAGCTTGCCGGCCTGCCAGGCGGCCTCGAGCGCGCCAGCCACGCCGTGCGGGAGCCGCGTGGCGACGGCGAACAGGCACACGAAAGCACCCGCGAGGTAGACGAGCATCTGGATGGCGTCCGTCCAGATCGTGGCCGTGACGCCGCCTTCTTCCGTGTACACGATCATCGCGACGCCGAGCACGAGGATGAAGATCCATTCGAGCTGCTTGCCGCCGAAGGCCAGGGCCAGCACGAGCGCGGCGGCGTGGAGCCGAATGCCGTCGCCGAGCGTCCGGTAGAGCAGGAAGATCACCGCGGCGACGGTGCGCACGGCGAGCCCGAAGCGCTTCTGCAGCACCTCGTACGACGTGTAGATCGCCCCGCGGAAGTAGGCGGGCAGCAGCACGGCCGACACCAGGATGCGGCCGAGCACGTAGCCGGCGGCGAGCTGGAGGAAGCCCCAGTTCCCGAGATAGGCCATCCCCGGCACGCCGATGAAGGTGAGCGTGCTCGTCTCGGTGGCGACCACGCACGCGGCGATCGCCCACCAGGGCACGCTGCGCCCCGCCAGGAAGTAGCCCTCGAGCGTGCGCTGGCGGCGGCCCAGCCACGTGCCGAACGCCGTGATGCCCGCCACGTAGCCGACGAGGACGATGAGCGCCGACGCGGGCAGCGATCCCAAAAGCGATTCGCTTCTAGCGGCCGCCGCTCATCTGGTGTTGCACGACCTGCAGCGCCGAGTTGAGACGGCCGATCTTGTGATTGCGCGCCTGCTGGGCGAGCGCGTCGTCCTGCGGCGGCACCTCGGCGCGCGTGTTGCGGAGCTGCTTCTCGAGCTCGAGCTTGAGCGCGTGCAGCTCCGTCGGCAGAAAGCCCCGGAGGCTGGCCACGGTGACCGAGCAATAACCGCCGGCGATCTGGCCGGCCATCGCGGGACAGCTGCCGCCCTGCCAGTTGGCCATCTCGAGCCTCCTACTTGATGCAGACGGCGCGGACCTGCTGGAAGTCCGTCTGGCCGCGCAGGACCTTGATGATGCCGTCCTGGAGCAGCGTGGTCATGCCTTCGGCCACGGCCTGCTTGCGCATCTCCTCGACGGAGGCGCGCTTCTGGATCATCCGCTTCATGTCGTCCGAAGCGACCAGCAGCTCGTGGATCCCCATGCGTCCCTTGTAGCCGCTGTCGCCGCACTTGGCGCAGCCATTCGCGCGGCAGAGGCGCAGCGAGGGCGAGTACGAGATTCCCACGCGGTCCCAGTGCTCGGCGCCGTACTCCCGCACCAGCTCCGCGAACTCCTCGGCCGACGGCGGGTACTCTTCCTTGCAGGCCGCGCACAGCGTGCGGACCAGGCGCTGCGCCATGATCCCGAGCAGCGCGTCGGCGAAGTTGAACGGGTCGATCTCCATGTCGAGCAGGCGCACGATCGTCTCCGGCGCCGAGTTCGTGTGCAGCGTCGAGAACACCAGGTGGCCGGTGAGCGAGGCCTCGATCCCGATCGCGGCCGTCTCGTGGTCGCGCATCTCGCCGACCATGATCACGTCGGGGTCCGCGCGCAGGAACGAGCGCATCGCCGCGGCGAACGTGAAGTCGATCTTGGGGTGGACCTGCACCTGCCTGAGGCCCGGCTGCGTGATCTCGACCGGGTCCTCCGCGGTCCAGATCTTCATGTCCTCGGTGTTGATGAAGCCGAGCGCCGAGTGCAGCGTCGTGGTCTTGCCCGAGCCGGTCGGGCCCACCACGAGCGCGATCCCGTAGGGCTTCTGCAGCAGGATCTTGAACTCGGTCAGGTTGCGCTCGAGGAAGCCCATCTTGTCGAGCGGCAGCGGCTTGCTGGCCGCCAGGATGCGCATCACGACGTCCTCGTTGCCGCCGGAGGTCGGGATCGTGGCGACGCGCAGCTCGATCGTGCCCATCGGTCCGCGGAAGCGGATCTTGCCGTCCTGGGGCTTGCGCTTCTCGGCGATGTCGAGCTTCGCCATGATCTTGAGCCGCTGCACGAGCGCGTTGCGGTGCGGCGCGGGAACCTCCAGGTACTTCTGGCAGTCGCCGTCGACGCGCAGGCGCACGATGCAGGGCATCGTCTTGCCGTAGGGCTCGACGTGGATGTCGGAGGCGCCCTTGTTGTACGCGTCGATGATGATCTGGTTGCAGAGCTTGACGACGCCGCTGTCCGTCTCGTCGAGCTCGGGCTGTGCTTCCCGCTCGCCGTCGCCCTCGAGCTCGCCTTCCTCGCCGGTGCCGAGGTCGTTGATGATGCGGCCGAGGTCGGCCTCCTCGACGATCGGCCCCGCCTCGCCGTAGCTCGCGCGCACGCAGCTCAGGATGTCCTCGCGCAGGCCCACCAGGAACTCGCAGCGCGGAGCGAGGTTCATCGCCTTGATCGCGTCGAGGCGCGTCAGGTCGTAGGGGTCCTCGACCGCCACCCGCACGGTGCCTTCCTTCCGCTCGAGCGGCGCGCACGAGTTCTTCTTCAGGAAGTCGGCCGAGACGCGCTGCTTCAGCTCCTCCGGGATCGTGCCCGCGCCCTCCCAGTAGCCGCACGCGTAGAACTGGCCGAGCGCCGCCAGCACCTCGTTCTTCGCGACGTTCATCTCCTCGATCAGGATCTTGGCGACGTCGAGCTGGTTGACGCGCGCGGCCGAGATCGCCTTCTCGACGTCCTTCTCGGAAATCAGGCCCTTGTCCACGAGGGCGCCGAACTTCGAGGGCTTGTTGGTGCGCGCGGCACGGTGCTGGTTGTAGAAGGCGATGCCCAGGATCTTGCCGAGCTCCTCGGCCGCCTCGACGTCCTTCGGCGAGAACGCGCCGCCGCCGCGCTTGTTCACGAGCTGGAGCACGCCGAGCAGGTACTTGTCGAACACGATCGGGGTCGAGAGCATCTGCACGGTCTTGAAGCCGGAGGCCTTGTCCCAGCGCGCGTCGAAGCGCAGGCTCGCGTGGAGCTTCGCGAGCTCGGCCGCGTCGTAGGCGTTCGCGATGTTGGCGCTCTTGCGCGAGAGTGCGGTGAAGCCGGCGATCGAGGTGAAGCTCTTCGGCACGCGGATCTCGCGCACCTCCTGGCCGGCCTTGAAGAGCGAGAACAGCTCCTGGTTCTTGGTGTCGAGCGCGAAGATCGTCACGCGCTCGGCGGAGACGAGGTCGACCATCTCGTCCCGCAGGTCCACCAGGATCGTCTGGATGCTGGAGGCGGCGTTGATCTGGTTCGCGATCTCGATCAGTTTCTTCCTGTAGTTGAGCTCGCGCTGCGTCGCGTCTGCCAAAGTGGCGTCGCCTCCTGCCGAGCGGCGTATCGCGGCGCCTCCGGCGGCACCGAGGATAGCCCACTTCGCCGGCCTTTTCGCGTAACCTTAGGCCCCCGGAGGGTTTGAAGCGAATGAGATCCGCGGTGGCGACGGCCTGCGCGCTCCTCCTGACGATGGCCGCAGGCGGGCGAGCGGCGGACGAAGCCTACCGGGGAGAGATCCAGAAGTGGCGGGACGCGCGCGAGGCGCGGCTCAAGGCCGACGGCGGCTGGCTGAGCGTCGCCGGGCTCACCTGGCTGAAGCCCGGCGAGAACAAGTTCGGCACCGGCCCGGGCGTGGAGGTGGTGCTCCCGAAGGGCTCGGCGCCGCCCATCGCCGGCGTTTTCGTGCTGAAGGGTGACCAGACGAGGGTCGAGCTCGCGGCGGGCGTCGAAGCCCGCGTGGCCGGTCATCCGGTCACCGGGCCGACGCCGCTCAAGCCGGACTCGAACGAGCGAGTCGAGATGGGCGACGTCACGCTTCAGGTGATCGAGCGCGGAGGCCGCCACGCGATCCGGCTGCGGGACAGGAACGCGGCGGCGCGCCGCGAGTTCACCGGCTGCCGCTGGTACGAGATCAAGGAGGGCTACCGGATCGAGGCGAAGTGGGTGGCGCACGTGCACCCGCGGCGCCTCAAGGTGCCGAACGTGCTGGGCGAGACGGAGTCGATGGTGACCCCCGGGTACGCCGAGTTCGAGCTCGGCGGCAAGACGGTGCGGCTCGAGGGCGCGCTCGAGACGCCGGACAGCACCGAGCTCTGGTTCATCCTGCGCGACCAGACGAGCGGCAAGGAGACCTATCCGGCCGGGCGCTTCCTGTACGCCGACCTGCCGAAGGCGGGGAAGGTCGTGCTCGACTTCAACAAGTCGTACAACCCGCCGTGCGCCTTCACGGCATTCGCCACCTGCCCGCTGCCGCCTCCTTCGAACTGGATGCCGGTCCGGGTCGAGGCGGGGGAGCTGAACTACGGAAAGCACTGAGGCGGTCTCTGGTGCGCGTCGCGGCGCGCCCAGGAGCCGGGCGAAGGGCGCGCTGGTCCTCCTGGCATGCGCTGTCGCCGCCGCTGCCGTAGCGAGCCCCGCCGGGTCGGCGGCAGCGGCGCCGCCCCAGGGCGCCGAGCCGTTCCGGAACCCCGAGCTGGACTTCGAGGCGCGCGCTCGCGATCTCGTGTCACGGATGACCGTGGCCGAGAAGGTCTCGCAGCTCACGAACCAGGCGGCGGCGATCCCGCGGCTGGACGTGCCGGCCTACGAGTGGTGGAACGAGGCGCTGCACGGCGTGGCGCGCGCCGGCGTCGCCACCGTCTTCCCGCAGGCGATCGGGCTCGCCGCGACCTTCGACGTGCCGCTCGTCCACGAGATGGCCGTCGTGATCGCCGACGAGGGCCGCGCGAAGCACCACCAGTTCGTGCGCCAGGGCAAGCGCGCGCGCTACCAGGGGCTCACGTTCTGGTCGCCGAACATCAACATCTTCCGCGACCCGCGCTGGGGCCGCGGGCAGGAGACCTACGGCGAGGATCCGTACCTGACGGGCCGCCTGGGTGTGGCCTTCGTGAAGGGGCTCCAGGGCGACGATCCCCGCTACTACAAGACCGTCGCGACCGCGAAGCACTTCGCGGTCCACAGCGGCCCGGAGCAGGACCGCCATCATTTCGACGTCCACCCGAGCGAGCGCGACCTCCACGAGACGTACCTGCCGGCCTTCAAGGACCTCGTGGTGGAGGCGAAGGCGGCGTCCGTGATGGGCGCCTACAACCGCGTCAACGGCGAGTCGGCCTCGGCGAGCCAGCGGCTGCTCGGCGACATCCTGCGCCGCGAGTGGGGATTCTCGGGCTACGTGGTCTCCGACTGCGGAAGCATCGACGACATCCACGCGCGCCACAAGATCGTGGCGACGCCGGAGGAAGCGGCGGCGCTCGGCGTGACGAAGGGCTGCGACCTCGAGTGCGGCAGCGTCTACAAGACGCTCGGCACGGCGCTCGAGCGCGGCCTGCTGAAGGAAAGCGACCTCGACGTGGCGCTGCAGCGGCTGTTCGTCGCGCGTTTCAGGCTGGGGATGTTCGACCCGCCCGAGCGCGTGCGCTACGCGCAGACGCCCTACTCGGTCAACGACTCGCCCGAGCACGACCGCCTCGCGCTGAAGGTCGCGCAGGAGTCGATCGTGCTGCTCAAGAACGGCGGCGTCCTGCCGCTGAAGAAGGACATCGGCACGATCGCGGTCGTCGGGCCCACCGCGGACGACCTCGTCACGCTGCTCGGCAACTACCACGGCACGCCGACGCACCCGGTGACGATCCTGGCGGGCATCAAGAAGGCGGTCTCGCCGAAGACGCGCGTGATCTACGCGCGCGGCGTCGACCTGGTTGAGGGACGCCAGGACCCGCGCGCGGCGATGGCGATCGATTCTTCGTATCTGCGTCCGGGCCGCGGCTCCTCCGAGCGCGGGCTCAAGGGCGAGTACTTCCGCGGCAAGGAGTGCTCGGGCGAGCCGGTGCTGACGCGCGTCGACGCGAAGCCCGACTTCCGCTGGGACCGGAGCTCGCCGACGGACGAGGCGGTGGCGCGCGGCGAGCTCGACGCGGCGAAGGCGCTCGACGGCGACAGCTTCTGCATCCGCTGGACCGGGCTCCTGGTCCCGCCGGCGAGCGGCGAGTACGAGATCACGGTCACGGCCAACGACGGCGCGCGGCTCCTCGTCGACGGGCAGAAGGTGCTCGAGGACTGGAGCGACACGAGCGTCGCGCGCGCGCTGAGCGGCCGCGTCAAGCTCGAGAAGGGCAAGGAGCACGAGCTCAGGCTCGAATACTACGAGGACATCCGCGACGCCGAGGTGAGGCTCGGCTGGAAGCTGCCGGGCGCGGGGACGCCCTTCGAAGAGGCGGTGGCCGCGGCGGAGGCCGCGGACGTCGTGGTGTTCGTGGGCGGGCTGACGGCCGAGGTCGAGGGCGAGGAGATGCGGGTCAACTATCCCGGCTTTGCCGGCGGCGATCGCACCGACATCGAGCTGCCCGTGGTGCAGCGCAAGCTCGTGGAGGCGCTGCACGCCAGCGGGAAGCCGGTCGTGCTCGTGCTGACGACGGGCTCGGCGCTCGGCTTGCGCTGGGCGCACGAGACGCTGCCGGCGATCATGGTCGCCTGGTATCCGGGCCAGCGCGGTGGGGACGCGGTCGCCGGCGTGCTGTTCGGCGACGTGAGCCCGGCGGGCCGGCTGCCGGTCACCTTCTACGAGTCGGTGGCGGATCTCCCCGGCTTCTCCGAGTATGCGATGGAGGGGCGCACGTACCGCTACTTCCGCGGCAAGCCGGTCTACGCGTTCGGCCACGGGCTCTCGTACACGCGCTTCGCATACTCGGGCCTGAAGCTGTCGCGCACGCGCATGGGCGTGAGCGAGGCGCTCGACGTCTCGGTCGACGTCAAGAACACGGGCGCCCGCGCGGGCGACGAGGTGGTGCAGCTCTACGTGCGCGGCACTGCCGCGGACGACAAGGGGCCGAACCGCTCGCTGCGCGGGTTCGAGCGCGTCGCGCTCAAGGCCGGCGAGCTGCGGACCGTCCGCTTCAAGCTCGTGCCCGAGCGCGACCTCGCGCGCTACGACGACGCACGCAAGGCGCTCGCCGCTGCGGCAGGGGAGTTCGAGGTCGAGATCGGCGCCTCGAGCGCGGACCTGCGCGTGCGGGGGCGGTTCACGGTCGCGAACTGAGCGGGCGGCGGCCGATCAGGCGGACCGCCAGCAGCACCGCGAGCGCTGCCGCGAAGAGGAGCGGCTCGCGGAGGTCGGCCTTCACGCGCCAGATGAAGTGGACGACGCCGCAGACGGCGGCGGCGTACACGAGCCGGTGGAGGCGCTTCCAGCGCGCGTAGCCGAGCCGCCTCACGGAGCCGTCCGTCGAGGTGAGCGCGAGCGGCAAGAGGAGCGCGAAGGCGAGCATGCCGATCGTGATGAACTTGCGCTTCACGACGTCCGCCACGATCGCGCGCCAGTCGAAGAACTGGTCGACTCCGACGTACGTGCCGACGTGCAGGCAGGCGTAGAAGAAGGCGAAGAGGCCGATCATGCGCCGGTGGGGTGCGAGCCAGGTCCAGCCGGAGAGCCTCTGGAGCGGCGTCGGGACGAGCGCCAGCAGCACGAAGACGAGCGTCCAATAGCCGAAGCGGTTGAGGATCGCCTCGATCGGGTTGGCGCCGAGGCGTCCGCGGAGCGCGTCCGCGACGACGAGCAGGAGCGGCACCAGGCTCGCGGCGAAGATCAGCAGGGCCACGAGGCGCCGCCGCGCGCGCACGTCCATGTCGGGGAGGTGGCGCCTCAGTAGTTGCGGCGCAGGTCCATGCCGGCGTAGAGCTGCGCCACCTGGTCGGCGTAGCCGTTGAACGGAAGCGTCGCGCGCTTCAGGAACTCGCCGATCCTCCGCTCCTTCGCCTGGCTCCAGCGCGGGTGGTCGACCGCGGGGTTGACGTTCGCGTAGAAGCCGTACTCGCTCGGGGCCATCCGGCTCCACGTGGTGGGCGGCTCGTTCGCGACGAAGCGCACCCTGGTGATCCCCTTGATGCCCTTGAAGCCGTACTTCCAGGGCACGACGAGCCGCAGCGGCGCGCCGTTCTGGTTGGGCAGCGCGCGTCCGTAGAGCCCGACCGCGAGGAGCGCGAGCGGGTGCATCGCCTCGTCGAGGCGCAGGCCCTCGACGTACGGCCATTCGAGGACGTCGCGGCGCTGCCCGGGCATCTGGCTCGGGTCGTGGAGCGTCGTGAAGGCGACGTACTTCGCCTTCGGCTTCGGGCCGAGCCGCGCGACCAGGTCCGCGAGCGGGAAGCCCACCCACGGGATCACCATCGACCAGGCCTCGACGCAGCGCATCCGGTAGACGCGCTCCTCGAGCGGGAACCAGGTCATGAGCTCGTCGATCGCCACCGTCTGCGGATGCTCGATCTCGCCCTCGAAGCTGACCTTCCAGGGGCGCGTGCGCAAGGCGCCGGCCTTCGCGGCGGGGTCGCCCTTGTCCGTGCCGAACTCGTAGTAGTTGTTGTAGCTCGTCACGTCCTCGTAGGGCGTGCGCTTCTCGTCGGTGCCGAACGGGCCCGGCTTGACGCCCGCGAGCGCCGGCAGCTCGGCCGGCGCGGCGAGGGCGTCCCGCCGCAGCAGCGAGGCGCCGACAGCCGAGCCCGCGCCGAGTGCCATGAACTCGCGCCGCCGCAGGTAGAGCGAGAGCGGCGTGATCTCCAGCCGCTCCGAATCGTCGGGCCGCGAGGCCTTGCGGGTCACGCAGCCATTCTCTCAGGAAGCGGCCTACGGCATGCGCTGCAGCCGCTCGACGCGCACGGTCCAGCTGCCGTCCGCCGGAAAGCCCGGCGCGGGCCGGTCGGGCGCGCCGTCCCAGCCGGCCGCCATCAGGGCGACGGCCGCCAGCAGGCCGCCGTTTCCCGGCAGGTAGATCTCGAGGCCGGGGCGCTGGTAGTTGTGGCCGTTCGCGCGGTAGGTGTTCTTCGGCGTGTCCTTCAGGAGCGCGTCGACCGCGCGCTCGGGCTGCCCGAGTCGCGCGGCGCACATCGCGAGCATCGGGTAGTCCCAGCCCCAGGTGTCGGGCCAGCTCCAGTGGCCCCAGATCCAGTCGAGCGTGCGGCGCATCGTCTCGGGATCGACGCCCGACCCGGGCAGGAAGCCGAGGGCGGCGGTGACCGACGGGTGGTCGCGCGCGAAGCGCGGGTCGCTGTAGCTCTCGGGCGCCGTCTCGGCGAAGAGGTAGCGGCCGTCGCGCGTCGGCAGCGGCGACAGGCGATCGATCACCCCCTGCCAGCGCGGCTCGCGGGGCACGCCGAGCCGATCGCGCCAGCGCTGCGCGGTCTCGAGGCCGAAGCGCCAGTAGGCGAGCTCGAACGGCGTGTTCTTCGTGCTCTCCTTCGGGAAGATCTCCTGCGCGCCCTGCAGCGGCGGACCGAGCTCGTAGCGCCGGCCCGCCTCGTCCCAGTACGCGTAGGACGCCATGAACTCGGCGGTCTCGTCGACGATCTTGCGGTAGCGCTCGAGCGTCGTGCGATCGCGCTGCTCGCGGTAGACGAGCTCCGCGAGGTAGATCGGGTTCGGCTGCTGCCAGACCAGGAACGGGCCGATGCTCGAAGGCGACTCGCGTCCGCTCAGGTCCGTCATCTTCGGCCAGCGGGCGCCCGCGTAGCCCTGGCTGGCCGCCGTCGCCTGCGCGCGCGACAGGATGCCCTCGTAGTAGCCGAGGCTGCGCTCGAGCAGCTCGTGGCGGCCCCAGAGCGCGAACTGCGCGGCGTGCCACCAGTGCATCTCGAGGTGGAACTTGCCGTACCAGCTGTTGAACGTGAGCCCCGTCTCCTGCGGCGGATAGCGTCCCGCGCACTGGATCGCGGTCAGGTACTGCGACAGCACGATGCGGCGCTCGAGCTCGCGCCAGCGCGGGTCGCGGCTCTCCGAGAGGTCGACGGCGCCGCCCAGCGACCAGAACTTGTTCCAGGACTCCCGCGCGAGCCGGCGGACCTCCTCGAACGGGGGCAGCATGCGTGCCGGCACGCCGGGGGAGAAGCCGACCAGCAGGTCGAGCGTGTCGCCCTTGGTCTCGGGCGTCAGCAGGTAGTCGTGCTCGGCGCTCCGCTTGAGGCGGCCCTCGACCGACCAGGCGAGGCTCACCCGGTAGCGGTCGTGGTCCAGCTCGCGCTCGAAGAGCGCGTTGCGCGAGGTCGAGCGGACGAGCTTGGTCTGGTGCGCCTGCGGCCGGGTCCAGTCCGCCGCCGTCTTCTCGCCGCTGCCGTAGGGGAAGCGCAGCCGGATCCCGATCTGTCCGCGGCCGACGAGCGGCGAGACGACGCGCACTCCGATCGCGTCCCGGGTGGGATGGCAGAGGGTCTCGACCATGACCTCCTCGCCGTCCAGCCGGAAGCGTGTCAGCAGCGTCCCGTCCCAGAGCTCGAGACGCTGCTCGACGTCCTTCAGGTCCTCCGCGGTCGCCTCGCGCCCGTCCTTCAGCAGGAGGCGAAAGCCGATCCTCCCGAGGTGCAGCCGGTGCGGGTTCCGCCGCAGCCACTCGACCTCGGGCGTGCGCTGGTCGCCCGGCACGTCGGCGTAGCCGATCTGGCGGCCGTGCGACTCGAACGGCTTGAGGCGGAAGCGGTCGATCGAGTAGCCGTTCGGGTTGGGGTCCGTGTGCCATGCCCACTGCGAGAGCGTGCCGAGCGGGACGCCTTCGTCGTACGCCTCCGCGAAGGTCTGGAGGCCGGTCGCGTCGACCGTGAAGGCGAACTCGCCGTTGCCGACCGACAGCGGCGAGCCGGTATCGAAGCCGCGCAGCACGGGCGCGTGGCGGTCCACGAGCGCGCGGCGGTCGATCGCCTGCTGCGCGGACGCAGCGATTCCGAAGCCAGCGGAGACGACGACCGACAGGGCGAGCGGGCGGCCGAGGCAGAGTCGCACCCGCGAAGAGTATCGCGGGTCGTGCGACTATTTCGCGAGGTACTCCTGCGGCACGGTGAAGCCCCAGCCGTGGAGCTTCTGGGCGTAGGACTTGAGGTCGTCGCGGGTGACGCGGATCGGCTCCATGCGGATCGTCCGGGGCGGAGTCTTCTTGAGCAGCACCTTGTCGGCGATCGTGGAGACGCCGACGCGTGCCCCAGTCGTAGACCGGCTGTGCCCACAGCACGGGCACGAGGCCGCGCTCGAGATAGACGAGCTGCTCGGGCAGCGCGTCCACCGCGACGACCTTCAGGTTGCGCTTCTGGATCTCGTTCATCATCGCCGGTGACTGGCTCGAGCGGAAGAGCGCCCAGCCTCCGACCATCGCCCAGCCGGTGAGCTGGGGATGGGCGGCGTCGAACTTCAGGATCTCGCTGACGGCGTCGGCCGGCGTCTCGACGTGGGTCACGACGCCCGCGAAGTCGATGTCCGCGCTCTTCGCGAAGCCCTTGCGTGCGCCCTCGGCGCGCGCCTTGAGGTTGTTCGAGTTGGGGTTGCCGGCCAGGACCGCGACCTGCCCCTTGCCGCCCATCAGCGTCACGAGATCGTGGGCGACCTTCTCGCCCAGATCGCCGTCGTCGGGGCCGTAGAAGGCGAAGCGCTTCGAGCCCGCGACGTCGCTGTCGAACGTCATCACCTCGACGCCGGCGTCGACCGCCTCGTTCACGACGGACACGAGGGCGGGTCCGTCGGAGGCCGAGAGCAGGATGGCGTCGGCCTTGTCCTTCACCGCCTTGCGGATCAGCTCGGCCTGCACGGCCGCGTCCTCCTTCTGCGGCGTCATCCACGCGACCGAGATGGCGGCGCCGAGCTGCCGGGAGAGGGCGGCGGCCTTGGCTTCGGCTCCGCGACGGGCGGAGAGGAACACGAAGTTCGCCTCGCTCTTCGCGATGAGCGCGATCTTCAGCGACTTCGTCTGAGCCCTTCCGGGTGTCACGGCGGCAACGATTGCCAGGACGGCCAGAAGCAAGCAGAGCCTTTTCATAGAGATCCTCCTGACCTGCCGTCATCGACGGCATCGATGGGGGCAATGATGGGGCTTCAGGGCTGGAAGGGCAAGTCGCGGGCTCGCAGAGGGTTGTGGCGACCGGGCCCGAAGTGGCAGGATGGCGCGCTTCTAGCGCCCCTCGGACGGGAGGATGACAATGCCGCACCGCTGGCTTCTGCCGCCGCGCTCGTCGTGCTGCTGATCGGCGCCCGGGTCGGGTCGGCGCAGGAGAGCCGCTTCGGCGACTTCGAGACGCACGGCGACGTGGGGTCGCCCAAGCTCGCGGGCTCGGCCAGCTGGAACGCCGAGTCGCAGGAGTACGTGCTTACGGCTGCCGGTGCGAACCTGTGGGCCAAGCGCGACGAGTTCCACTACACGTGGCGGCGCCTCTCGGGCGACTTCATCCTGCAGGCCCGCGTCGAGTTCGTCGGCCAGGGGGTGGACCCCCACCGCAAGGCCGGCCTGCTCGTGCGGAGCAGCCTCGACGACGATTCGCCCTACGCCGACGCCGTGACGCACGGAGACGGCCTCACGTCGCTCCAGTACCGGCGGACGAAGGGCGCCGTCACCGAGCAGGTCGTGTCGGAGGCCAAGGGCGCGGACTTCCTGCAGCTCGAGCGGCGCGGCAACGTCTTCACCATGTCGGTCGCGCGCTTCGGCGAGCTGCTGACGGTGAGCCGGCTCGAGGAGCTGCCGCTCGGCGACGAGGTCTACGTCGGCCTCTTCCTGTGCTCGCACAACGTGGACGTGGTCGAGAAGGCGATCTTCAAGGACGTGCGCGTGATCCGGCCGGCGAAGGTCGGCTTCACGCCCTACCGCGACTACATCGGCAGCGTGCTCGAGATCCTCGACGTCGAGAGCGGCCGCCGCCAGGTCGTGCGCCGCTCGGCCGAGCCCTTCGAGGCGCCGAACTGGACGCACCGACGGCAAGGCGCTGCTCTACAACACGAGCGGCGGCGGCGACGGGCGCGGGCGGATCCACCGCTTCGACCTCGCCACGCGCCAGTCGACGGTCGTCGACACCGGCTTCGCGATCCGCAACAACAACGACCACGTGCTGTCCTTCGACGGCACGCTGCTCGGGATCAGCGACCAGAGCCAGGAGGAGCGGCGCTCGACCGTCTACGTGCTGCCGGCGACGGGGGGCACGCCGAAGAAGATCACGCCGCTCACGCCGTCGTACCTGCACGGCTGGTCGCCCGACGGCAAGACGCTCGTCTACACGGGCGGCCGCGAACGGCGAGTTCGACATCTACGCGCGCGCCTCCGACGGCAGCGGCGAGGAGACGAACCTCACGAAGTGGAAGGGGCTCGACGACGGCCCCGAGTACACGCCCGGACGGCCGCTACATCTACTTCAACTCCGTGCGGAACGGGCCGATGCAGATCTTCCGCATGAAGCCCGACGGAAGCGAGCAGGCGACCGTGACGAACGACGACCTCAACAACTGGTTCGCGCACTTCTCGCCCGACGGCAAGCGCTTCGCGTTCATCAGCTACGGCAAGGACGTCGCCCCCGCCGACCACCCGTACTACAAGCAGGTCTACATCCGGCTGCGCGCGACCGAGCGCGGGCCCGCGCGCGTGATCGCGTACGTCTACGGCGGGCAGGGCACGATCAACGTGCCGTCGTGGTCGCCCGACGGCAAGAAGCTCGCCTTCGTCAGCAACAACGACCTGAACTGAGGCGCTAGCGCCGGCGGGCGGCGTCGAGGGCGCCCGCCACGCGCTCGACGTCGTAGACGGCGCCGGCCCAGATCCCGCCGCTCGCCTCCTGGAGCGCCGCCCAGAGCCGAGTGTCGGCCGGCAGATCGGCGCGCGGCGCCAGGCCGGGATGCGGCTCCCGCGAGTCGAGCAGCGCCTGGGCGGCCGCGGCGTCGAGCGGGCCGTCGGCGGTTCCTACCAGGTTCACGCGGCCCGTGTGGCCCGCACGGTCGATCTCGATCTCGATCACGTCGCCGTCGCGCAGGCGGCCGATCGGCCCGCCGGCGAGCGCTTCCGGGCTGACGTGCCCGATGCAGGCGCCGGTCGAGACGCCCGAGAAGCGCGCGTCGGTCAGCACGGCGACCTGCTTGCCCCACGGCAGGAACTTGAGCGCAGAGGTGACCTGGTAGGTCTCCTCCATGCCGGTGCCGCGTGGGCCGAGGCCCGCGAGCACGAGCACGTCGCCCGGCTGCAGCTTCGGCTGCGTCTGGCCCTTGATCGCGGCGATCGCCGCGGCCTCGGAGGTGAAGACGCGCGCGGGGCCGCGCAGGCGGTAGACGTCGTTCACCACCACCGACGGGTCGATCGCCGTCGCCTTGACGAGCGAGCCGCCAGGCGCGAGGTTGCCGAGGGGGAAGACGGTGGTGGCGCCGGCCAGCCCGCGCCGGCGCGCGCCGTCGGCGTCCATCACGACGTCGTCCGGATCGACGCCGTCCGCGCGCAGACGCTCGCGCAGCACGCGCCGCCTCTCGCTCGCCTCCCACCAGTCGAGGTTCTGGTCGAGCGTCTCGCCGGTTGCCGTCGCCACCGAGCGATTGAGCAGGCCCATGCGCCGCAGGTGCAGCATCACCTCGGGCACCCCGCCGGCGAGGAAGACGCGCACCGTCGGGTGGTTGCGCGGGCCGTTCGGCAGCGCGTCGACGAGCCGCGGCGCTGCGCGGTTCACGCGTTGCCAGTCGGCTACGGTCGGCACGCGCAGGCCCGCGGCGTGCGCGACGGCGGGCAAGTGAAGCACGAGGTTGGTCGAGCCGCCGAAGGCCGCGTGGGCGAGCATGGCATTCTCGACCGCCTCGCTCGTGAGCACGCGCGCGAGCGGGATCCCACGCGCGGCGAGCCGCAGCAGCGCCAGCGCCGAGCGGCGCGCCATCTCGAGCCAGATCGGCTCGCCCGAAGGTGCTAGGGCCGTGTGGGGGAGCGCCATCCCGAGCGCCTCGGCCACGACCTGCGCCGTCGCGGCGGTGCCGAGGAACTGGCAGCCGCCGCCGGGCGAGCCGCAGGCGCGGCAGGCGAGCGCGGCCGCGTCCTCGAGGCTCACGAGCCCGTGCGCGAAGCGCGCGCCGAGCGTCTGCACGGCGCCGGCGTCCTCGGCGTCGTCGGAAGGCAGCGTCACGCCGCCCGGGCACGATCACGCCCGGCAGGTCGGAGCAGCCGGCGAGCGCGAGCATCGTCGCGGGCAGGCCCTTGTCGCAGGTCGCGATCCCGAGCACACCCGCGCGCCGCGGCAGCGAGCGGATCTGGCGCCGCATCACCATCGCCGCGTCGTTCCGATACGGCAGGCTGTCCATCATGCCCGGCGTGCCCTGGGTGCGGCCGTCGCAGGGATCGGTGCAGGAGGCGGCGAAGGGAAGCCCTTTCGCCTCGCGGATCGCTTCCGCCGCGGCGCGGACGAGCAGGCCCACCTCCCAATGGCCGGTGTGGTAGCCGAGCGCGATCGGCCGGCCGTCCTCGCCGCGCAGGCCTCCCTGCGTGCTGAGGATCAGGAACGGGGTGCGCGCGGCCTCGCGCGGGTCCCAGCCCATGCCGGCGTTCTGCGTGAGGCCGAAGAGGTCGCCGCTCGGCGACCGCAGCAGCAGCTCGGGCTCGAGCGGCAGGCTTCCGGCCGGGCCCTTGGCGTGCGAGCGCACGGCGCCCGGATCGCCGCCGCCGAGGACTTCGGAGAGCTCCGGCTCTCGGCTCGTGAGGCTCACGCTTCTGAGCTACTCCGTCCGGCGGTCGGGGGCGAACACCAGGAAGTACTGGTACGGCAGGAACGTGTGCTCCGCGGCGAGGCGGAAGCCGGCGCCTTGCATCTGCTTCACGAGGTCCTCGCGCGCGATCTTCATCGCGAGCGGCGGGCCGAGCGGCAGCTCGCGCTTCTGGAAGTCGATGTGGACGACCTGCCCGCCGGGCCTGCAGCATCCTCTTCATGAGCGCGAGGTACTTCGCCTGGTCCTCGACGTGGTGCCAGGTGTCGACGATCACGAAGCGGTCGACCGATGCGTCCGGCAGCAGCGGGTCATCGGGATCCGCGAGCACGCTCACGACGTTGCGAATGCCGGCGTCGCGCACGCGGCGGTTCACGTGGCGGACCATGTCCGGGCTGATGTCCACCGCGTAGACCCGGCCCGTGTCGCCCACGGCCCGCGCGAAGCGCAGCGTGAAGTAGCCCGATCCCGCGCCGATGTCGGCGACCACCTCGCCCGGCCGGAGCGCCAGCGCCTTCATGACCTCGTCGGGCTTCTGGTAGGCGTCGCGCTTCGGGTCCTCGAGCGAGGCGATGTACGCCACCGGGTCGTCGTGCCGGTGGCGCATCTCCTGCGGCGGCGCCGCGGCCTGCGGGAACGCGGGGACGGCGGCGAAGACCAGCGCCAGGATCTGGCTCGTAGCCCTCATGGCCGAGGAGCGGGCGACCGCGGACGCGAGCGCGCGAACGCCTTCGAGCAAGCGCGCGACCTCGTCCGCGCTCGTGTAGCAGGCGCAGCCGGCGCGCACGACGCCGTCCTCGGCATGGCCGAGGCGCGCCACGACCGTCGCGGCGTAGAAGTCGCCGTGCGAGACGAAGACGGCGCGCTCGGCGAGCGCCCGCGCCACGGACTCGGACGGCACGCCGCGGACGCTGAAGGAGACGGTCGGGGTTCTCGGCGAGCCGGGCGCAGGACCGTAGACCGTCACGCCTTCGATTCCACGGAGGCCGCTCCACAGCCGCTCGACGAGCTCCTGGCCGCGCGCGTGGAGCGCGGCGAACGCGGCCTCGAGTCGCGCCCGCCGGTCGGGCCCGGGGGCGAGCGAAGCGAGGAAGTCGACCGCCGCCGCCGCGCCGACGATGCCCTCGTGATTCTGCGTGCCGGTCTCGAGGTTCTCGGGCGAGCTCGAAGGCGCCGGCTCGAGCCGTGGCAGATCGAGCCCGTCCACCAGCTCCTGGCGGCCCCACAGCACGCCGACGTGCGGGCCGTAGAACTTGTAGGCGGAGCAGGCCAGGAAGTCCGCGCCGAGCTGCCGCACGTCCACGAGCGCGTGCGGCGCGTAGTGGACGGCATCCACGAAGACGAGGGCACCCGCGGCGTGAGCGAGATCCGCGGCCCCGCGCACGTCGTTGATCGTGCCGAGCGCGTTCGACGCCGCGCCGATCGCGACGAGCCGCGTCCTCGGGCCGATCGCCGCGCGCAGCGCATCCATCTCGAGCTGGCCGGTCTCGCGCCGGAAGGGGACGGCCTTGACCACGAGGCCCCGGTCCTTCGCGAGCTGGCGCCAGGTATCCGAGTTGGCGTGGTGGTCGAGCTCGGTCACCACGATCTCGTCGCCCGCGGCCCACCGGCGGCCGAGCGCCCGCCCGAGGTGCAACGTGAGCGTCGTCATGTTGGCGCCGAAGGCGATCTCGGACGGCTTGCCGCCGAGGAAGTCCGCGAGCGCGCCGCGCGCGGCCTCGAGCAGGGCGTCGGTCTCGGCGCTCGTCGGATAGGCCCAGTGCGTGTTCGCGTTGTGGTGGAGCAGGTAGTCGCTCACCGCGTCGGCGACCGAGCGCGGGACCTGGGTGCCGCCCGGGCCGTCGAAGTAGGCGACCGGCAGGCCGTTGTGGAGCCTTTCGAGGGCGGGGAATCGGGAGCGAATGGACTCCAGGCTCGCCGCCGCGGGCGTGGTCATGGCAGTCGTCATCGGGACAGGTTCCTGAGGGCGCAGCATATCCCATTCAGGATTGGACCCGGCGAGCGCAGAATGTGCGCGAGGCGGGAAAAACGACACAACCAATGCAGTTTCCGGGCGTCTGATCTTTCGGATGGACGACGCGGCGGCGGTGGCCCAGGCCAGAGCCGGCGACAGCGAAGCCTTTCGCCTGCTCGTCGAACGCCACAGCCGCGCCTTGTTCAAGCTGGCCTATCGAATGACTGGAAACGAGCACGACGCCGAGGACGTGGTCCAGGAGGCCTTCCTGAAGGCCTACCGGAACCTCGACCGCTTCGAGGAGCGATCGCAGGTGAGCAGCTGGCTCTACCGGATCGCTTCGAACTGCGCCTTCGACGTGCTGCGCAGGCGCAAGCGGCGCGACAACCCGGTGGACAGCCTCGACGTCGAGGACGCGCCCGAGCCGCAGGCGGCGGCGCCGGGGCCTGATCGACTCGCGCTCGGCGGCGACGTGCGGCGCAGCCTCGAGGCCGCGCTCGAGACGATGAGCGCCCGCGAGCGCGCGGCCTTCGTGCTGCGCCACTTCGAGGGGCGCTCGGTGAAGGAGATCGAGCTCCTGCTCGGTCTCGACACGACCGCGGTCAAGCAGAGCGTGTGCCGCGCGGTGAGAAAGGCGCGCCAGGTGCTGGCCCCCCTGGCGGGAACGGTGTCATGAGTCACGTGAGCGAAGACGAGCTGGTGCTGCTGCACTATCGCGAGGACGCGGGCCGGGACGCCGAGGCCCACGTCGCGGGCTGCGCGGAGTGCGCGGCGCGGCTGCGCGCGCTGGCCGAGACGCTGTCGCTCGCGACGGCGCCCGACGCGCCCGAGCGCGGCGACGACTACGCTGCTTCGGTGTGGGCGCGGCTGCGGCCGCAGCTCGGCCTCGCAGAGCCGCCGGTCGAGTCGCCGAAGGTCGTGCCCTTCCGGCGGCGGGTCTGGCCGCACGTGGCCGGCTTCGCGGCGATCGCCGCGGCGCTGGTGCTCGCGTTCCTGCTCGGCAGGCGCTTCCCGGCGGAGCCGCAGCCGCTGTCCGCCGAGGTCCGTGAGCGCGTGCTGCTGGTCGCCGTGGGCGAGCACCTGGACCGCTCGCAGATGGTGCTGATCGAGCTCGCGAACGCGCCGGCGGGGGAGGTGCTCAACTTCTCCGCGCAGCGCGCCGTCGCCGACGAGCTCGTGACGTCGGGCCGTCTCTACCGCGCGGCTGCCGTGCGTTCGGGCGACCCCGCGCTCGCGGCCGTGCTCGAGGAGCTCGAGCGCGTGCTGGTGGAGGTCGCGGCGGGGCCGGAGGCGCTCCAGCCGGCGGACCTCGAGAAGCTGCAGCAGCGCATCGAATCAAGGGGGCTCTTGTTCAAGGTTCGTGTCGTCGGCACGCAGGTCCGCGAGCGGGAGACGGAGCGCCTGCCGCGGCCGCTGACGACGTCCTAGGAAAGGAAGCATCATGCATTTCGCCATCCTGCTCGCTCTCGCCGCGCTCTCCCAGAGCCCGGGGTCGAGCTACGCCCTCGCACTGCCGCCTGTAGCACCGAGCGTCGGCACGCCCGGGATCTCCGAGGAGGAGCAGGCCCGCGAGGACGAGCGCCGCGAGCGTGAAGACGAGCGCAAGCCGGGCGAGCAGGAGCGCAGGCGCGCGAGGACGAGCTCTACGACGAGGGCACCGAGGCGCTCGACGAGGGCGCCTGGGACCGCGCGGTCACGGCGTTCCGCGAGGTGTCGGAGATGAAGGGCCGCCGCGCGGACGCCGGGCTCTACTGGCTGGCCTACGCGAAGGGCAAGCAGGGCCAGAGCGCCGAGGCGCTCGCGACGCTCGAGGACCTGCGGCGCAGCTATCCGCAGAGCCGCTGGCTCAAGGAGGCGAAGTGCGCTCGAGCTCGAGCTCCGCCAGCGCGCGGGCCAGCCGACGCGCCCCGAGAACGTCGCCGACGAGGACCTGAAGCTGATGGCCCTCAACGGCCTCATGAACAGCGATCCCGAGCAGGCGATCCCGCTGCTCGAGAAGTTCCTGCAGGGCAACTCCTCGCGCAAGCTCCAGGAGCGCGCGCTCTTCGTGCTGTGCCAGAGCAGCTCGCCGAAAGCGCGCGAGATCGTGACGCGCGTCGCGCGCGGCGAGGCGCAGCCGGACCTCCAGCGCCGCGCGATCCAGGCGCTCGCCGTGTTCGGCAGCCCAGAGAGCCGCCAGGTGCTGTCGGACATCTACGCGTCGACCAGCGACGCCAGCGTGAAGAAGTCCGTGCTGCAGGCGTTCATGGTGTCGGGCGAGAAGGACCGGGTGCTCGCGGCCGCGCGCAGCGAGAAGGATCCCGCGGTGCGGCGCCAGGCCGTGCAGCTGCTGGGTGCCATGGGCGCGCGCCCGGAGCTCCTGGCCATGTACCAGTCGGAGACCGACCCCGAGGCGAAGAAGGCGGTGCTTCAGTCGTTGGGCGTCGCCGGGGACTCGGACCGGTTGGTCGAGGTCGCGCGCAGCGACAAGGACCCGGAGATGCGCCTCGCGGCGCTGCGCCTGCTCGGGCCCTTCGGCGGTCCGTCCAAGGGCCCCGCGATCGTCGAGATCTACAAGGCGGAGAGCGATCCCCGGGTGAAGGAGGCCGCGCTCAGCGCCCTCTTCGTCTCGAACAGCGTCTCTGCGCTCATCGACATCGCGAAGAGCGAGAAGGACCCGCAGCTCAAGAAGAAGGCGGTCTCACACCTCGCGAACATGCACTCCAAGGAAGCGACCGCGTTCCTGCTCGAGATCCTGAACAAGTAAGGAGCCTGCCATGCGCGAGCTGCTGTCGGTCATCGGCGTCGTCGGTCTCGCCACGGCGGCCGCGGCCGCGCCGCCGCCCGGCGTCACGAACGCGAAGATCGAGACGCGCTCCGGCGCCGCCGGGCTGGCGGCCGTCGTCAAGGCCGAGCTCGCGGTGCTACGCGGGCCCGCCTGGCTCGGCTGGTCGGTGCCGACGACCGACCGGGGCTCCTCCTGCTGCTGGTCCGGCGACGACTCGGGCGGTGCCAGCTGTCGCGGCTGCCGCCTGGAGGGCGAGCGCCGGTTCGACGTCGTCGGGAGAAGCGACGAGGCCGTGAAGCTCGAGGGCAGCGACCGCCTGCGCGTGCTGCTGCGCGCCGAGGGCGGCCGCGTCTCGAAGATCCGCGCCTTCTCGGAAGACTGTCCCCTGGACGCGGGCGGCCTGCCGCTCGTCTGGATCGAGGACGTCCGGCCCGCGGACAGCGTGGCACAGCTGGTGACGTTCGTCGGCCAGCCCGTGAGCGACGCGAGGAGCGGCAAGCGCCTCGACGACGGCGCGCTCGCGGCGATCGCGTCCCACGCGGACGCGAGCGCGGACGCTGCGCTCGAGCGCTACGTGGCGCCGGAGCAGCCGCTCGAGCTCCGGAAGAAGGCGGCCTTCTGGATGGGCGTGTCGCGCGGTGCGCGCGGCTACGAGGTGCTGCGACGGCTGGTGAAGGACGACCGCCGACGGGCGCTTCCGCGAGCACGTCGTCTTCGCGCTTACGCAGAGCCGCGAGCCGAAGGCGACCGACGTGATCATCGAGGTCGCGCACCGCGACCCGGACGCGCACGTGCGCGGCCAGGCTCTCTTCTGGCTGGCCCAGAGCGCCGCCCGGCGCGCGCCCGAGGCGATCAAGGCCGCGCCTCGACGACGACCCCGAGGTCGAGGTGAAGAAGAAGGCCGTCTTCGCGCTCAGCCAGCTGCCGAAGGACGAGGGCGTGCCCCTCCTGATCAAGGTCGCGGAGACGCACAAGAGCTACGAAGTGCGCAAGCAGGCGATGTTCTGGCTCGGCCAGAGCCAGGACCCGCGGGCGCTCGCGTTCTTCGAGGACGTGCTGAAGCGCTAGGCTGTGCGTTGACTGATACCGCGGATCCGGCGTTCCGGATTCGGTACCGTCCAACGGATGGGAACTAGGCCCGGGCCAGAGGGCGAGGGAGACCGAGCCGCCCGCTGCGTCCTACCCTGTGGCGTCTGACAGGTGTGATCGGCATGGTTTGCGAGCTCCGGAGGTCTCATGAACGTGTGCGGCGTCGGGACTGCGGTCGCGCTGGCCGCATCTCGGCCGCCCCCGTCCTGCCGTGCACCGCCTTCACTGCCAGCTGCAGGAGCCGCACGCCTGGTCGGCACAACGAGGACTACAACGACCGAACACGCGGATCTGGTCGTCCCGCGCGCAGGTCGCGCGTACGGGCACATGTACGTGGGCTATGGGAACGGTTCCCCCCAGGGTGGCATGAACGAGGCCGGTCTCTTCTCGACGGGTCGCCGTCGAGCGTCGGGCCGCCACGAACGGCAGGCCAAGCCCGGCTGGAGGGTTCCCTGGCCGACAAGGCGATGGCTGAGCCGCACTGTCGAGGAGGTCGTCCAGCTGTACGAGCGCTACGACCGCACGAACCTGGGTCGGGGGCTCCTTTCGTGGATCACCGCGGGGAGGCGGTCGCCATCGACGCGGACGGCATGGGCGCAGACGGGGCCCTGGTCGGCGACGATTCCGGCGTCGACGACCCCGGAGCCGCGATCAGCTGTCCGCGCCCAGGCGGCCTCCCGGCCTCGAGCGGCGGGATGCGCCACCGTCGAGGATTGGACATCCTGGCCGCGACCAGGTCGGGGCGAGACCCGACGTGTACTCGAACGTCTACGATCTCGAGCGGCGCGTGATGCACCTGTACTACTTCCGCGATTCGCCCGCCCGAAGACCATCGACCTGACGAGGAGCTGAGCGGGCGCACGCCATCGAGATGTCCACGCTCTCCCCGAACAAGGCGGCTCGAGCGTTCCGCGAGGAGCGTGAGCGGCTAATGGCGACCGAACGAGCCGCGACCCCCGCTGACCGACGAGGAACTGCTCGGCGCTACGCCGGCATATCGTCGACAACGGCCTCTCGATTACCGTCCGCAACGCCGCCGCGCCTGACGGCGAACCCAACGAGCCCTTCCTCTCCACGCTGCCGAACGCCGACGACGTCCTGTCACGCCCTGCCAAAGCGCGCGTTCGACCGGCGCTGACGTTCTCGTGAGCGTCGAAAGCCAACAGCTGGATCTCGTACCACCAACAGCTGCACAGCGCAACGCCACCCTAGAGTCCACGACCCTTACCTCAACCTCTCCAGCACGCAGCGTGTTGCGTTGACGAAAGTCCCACACCAGCACTGATCGCCTCGACCCCGGCTGCCGTGAGCCCTGCCGCCTCGACGACATCGAACCACCCCGATCAGTCCTTGTCGGCCGTCTGCAGCATCGCCTTGGCCTTTCCGCGCACGTAGCCGTAGGTCGGCGAGAGCGCGTTCCAGTCCGCAGCCTGCGTGCTCGCCTGCTTGGCCGCGGCCAGGTCGCCCTTGCCGCGGTCGGCGAGCGCCGTCAGATAGAGGACGCGCGGGTCCTGCTGGTTGGCCTCGCGGAACGCGGCGGCGGCCGTCTTGTAGTCCTTCTCCGCGAGCGCGATGCGCCCCGCCAGCTCGCGGCTCTGCCGCAGCTCGAACGGGATCTTGATCGCGCCGACGGCGGTGGCGTACGCCGTGGCCTTCGCCTTGGCGGCGGCGAGATCGCTCTTGCCGAGCGCTGTGCGCGCCTCGTCGAAGAGGGCCTGCCGCTTCGCGGCTTCCTTGACCTGCGCCGCAACGTCCGCGGTCGCGATCGTCGCGTCGCGCTGCTTGAAGCGGGCCGTGGCCTCGTCCACGCGGCCGGCCTCGAGCAGGATGTTGCCCGCCTGCGCGTAGGTCCCGGCCAGCGCGACCTGGTCGTTGCCCGCCTTGTCGATCGCGGCCATCTTGTCGACCTCGGCGACTGCGGCTGTCCGTGTTGCCTTCGTGCACGTAGGACATCGCCGTCCAGAAGTGCGCTGCGAGCTTCTCGCCGTCGTTGCGAGCGACCTGTAGCAGCTTGGCGTAGGTCTTGCGGGCCTCCCCCGGCTGGCCCATGAACACCCGGTTGTTGCCGATCCCGATGTAGGAGGCGACGAAGTTCGGGTCGATCGACAGTGCCTTCTCGTAGCCCTTGATCGACTCCTCGAAGCGCCCCGTCTTCATCAAGAACTCGGCGTACGAGTCGTAGGGATTCGGGTCGCCCGGGATGAGCTCGATGTACTTCTTGAACGCCTGCTCGGCCTTGTCGTACTTGCCGAGGAAGCGATACGCGTAGCCCATCTGGTTGTACGGCTGGGAGAACGCGGCGTCGAGACTCGTCGCCTTCTCGTAGGCGGCGATCGCCGCCTCGTAGTCCTGACGCCCGAAGTGAAAGGCGCCCATCAGATTCTGGGCGCGCGCGTCGTCGGGGCAAGCCGCGGCGAGCTGGCTGAGGCAGTCCTTCTGCCGCGCGGGCTCGCCTTTGGCCCCGGCGTCGAGCGCACAGACCACGAGCTTCTCGGGCTCGGAGGCCTTCGCGGAGAGCGTGACCGCGCGGCTGACGCCGTCGAAGAACTCCTTGGCAGTGCCTGCCGAGTTCGCGAGGCCGACCTGCGCCATCGTGAAGGCCGGGTCCTTGGCGAGCGCCTGCTCGAAGAACGGCCGCGCGTCCGTGGCGCGCAGCTTCTCCTGGAGGTCGCGGCCCTTAGGTAGAGCTGCTTCGCCTCGGCCGAGGACGTCGTGATCGGGATCTGGCCGGCTTCGCTCACGCCGGCGACCGCGACGATCGAAAGAACGCAGGCCGCTTTGAGAACGGCGGTGGGGGTCTTCATTTTTCCTCCAGGATTCGCTGTCTGGAGGCTACGTCAACGGGCGGGTAAGCGGCATGAGCGCGTGCTGAGGCCTGCGTGAGATGGAGGCGCGCCTCGCGCTCACCTCGGCTCGCGCGCCGAGCGCCGCGGACGCGGCGATGCCCCACTGTCCGAGCCAGTAGAGGACGAGGATCGGGAAATGGACTCCGGTGATCGGCTGCAGGAAGCGGTCGAAGGCGAGGAGCGTGTCGCTGGCGCCGAAGGCGATCGCGCCCGCGAGCCCGAGCCGGGCGGCGAGCGGCGATACGTTGTCGGACTGCCGACGCGGGCGGCGGCTCGCCACATCATCACCGTGATCACGCTGACGTAGACGGCGACCGGCACCATCATCTCGCCGAGTCCCGGTCGCAGCAGCCCGAAGGCCGAGGCGGTCCACACCGCGAACGGCACGAGCGCGCGCGAGCCGGAGGCGGCGCTCGTCCGCGACGAACGCGGCGACATAGGCTACGTGCGCGGCGAGGAAGGCGACGAGCCCGGGGAGGAAGCGGCCGGCCTCGAGCAGCACGTCGCCGAGCGCCGAGACGACGAGCCCCGTCGACACCAGGCGGCCGAGGTGCCCTGTCGTTGCGCTGCGCGACCCAGCCGGCGAGGACGAGCGCCGGCACCGGTTTCGACGCGAGACGCAGCGAGGCCGTCGGCTCCCGAACCCGCACGAGATAGAGAAGACCGCTGCCGCGATCCCGATGCCGGCCAGGATCCGGCCTCGCGCCGCGCGACGATGACGCCGCGCGTGCCCTCCAGCTCGACGAAGATCTACGACGGCGGGTTAGCATTCGGCGCGCTGCGGCCGATGCTCTCTCCTCTTCCGATCGACTCCGCAGCTCGTCCGCATGCGCGAGGCGCTGGCCGGCTCGCGAGCGCTGGTGCTCGTGGCGCCGCCCGGATCGGGGAAGACGACGCGCGTGCCGCCGGCGCTCGTCGCCGACGGGCCGGTCTTCGTGCTGCAGCCGCGGCGCGTGGCCGCGCGCTCGATCGCCCGGCGGATCGCCGAGGAGCAGCGGCTGGACGCTCGGCCAGGAGGTGGGCTTCCAGGTTCGCTTCGAGCGGCGCTTCTCGAAAGACACGCGGCTGCTGGTGGCCACGGAGGGCGTGCTGACGCGGCGCCTGCA
The DNA here is from genome assembly GCA_963744315.1 of uncultured Acidobacteriota bacterium. Classification (GTDB taxonomy): domain Bacteria; phylum Acidobacteriota; class Vicinamibacteria; order Fen-336; family Fen-336; genus DATBSL01. The sequence continues at coordinate 213,484 of CAVUTB010000001.1, read as the reverse complement.
GTCCGACCCGCTGCTCTCGGCCTTCCGCACGATCGTGCTCGACGAGTTCCACGAGCGCAGCCTGCACGCGGACCTCGCGCTCGCGCTCGCGCGCCAGGCGTGGCGGGCGCGTCCGGAGCTTCGGCTCGTCGTGATGTCGGCGACGCTCGACGCCGGACCGGTCGCGCGCTTCCTCGACGACTGCCCGGTCGTCGAGGTCCAGGCGCGCCCTCACCCGGTCGAGGTGCGCTACGAGCCGCGCACGTCGCGTGGCCGACGCGGTGCGCGCGACGCTCGCGCGGCCGGGCGGCCACGTGCTCTGCTTCCTTCCCGGCGCGCCCGAGATCCGTCGCGTCGCAGTCGGAGCTCGCTGCCGTGCCGGGCGCGCGCGTGCTGCCCCTTCACGGAACGCCTCCCGCCCGAGGAGCAGGACGCCGCGCTCGCGCCGAGCGCCGTGCGCAAGGTGATCCTCGCCACGAACGTCGCCGAGACCTCGCTGACGATCGAGGGTGTCACCGACGTGATCGACAGCGGCCAGCACAAGGTGCTGCGCTACGACCCCGAGCGCGCGCTCGACCGGCTCGAGCTCGAGCGGATCCCCGCGGACTCGGCGGCGCAGCGCGCGGGCCGCGCCGGACGCACGGGGCCCGGCCGGGTGCTGCGGCTCTGGGACGAGCGCGATCGCCTGCGGCCGCAGCCGCGAGCCGGAGATCGAGCGCGTCGACCTGGCGCCGCCCGGCGCTCGAAGTGCTCGCCTGGGGCGCCGACCCGCGCGCGTTCGAGTGGTTCGAAGCGCCGCCAGCCGAGCCGCTCGCCGCGGCGATGGCGCTGCTCGAGCGGCTGGGAGCGAGCGCCCAGGGGCGCATCACGACGGAGGGCGCTTCGATGCAGCGCCTGCCCGTGCATCCGCGGCTCGCGCGCGTGCTGCTCTCGGCGGGGGGCGGAGCTCGCGCCGCCGCGGCGTGCGCCGTTCTCGCCGAGGCGCTGGCGGCCCGCCGCGAGCGGCGACGTTCCGACCACGGACTCCGACGTGCTCTCGGCCGCGGACCGCATCCGCGACGCTCCCGCAGGCGTTCGCGCGGCTGCCCGCGAGCTGCAGGAGATCGCGGCCGAATCCGGCGCCGGCGGGCCGAGCGTCGGTGCGGATGAGCGATTGCTGCGTGCGCTGCTCGCGGGGTTTCCCGACCGCGTCGCCCGCCGGCGCGAGCCCGGCTCGCCTCGCCTCGCGCTCGCGCGGGCACCGGCGCGCTGCTCGGGCGCGAGAGCGGCGTGCGGGAGGGCGAGCTCTGATCGCCCTCGAGATCACGAGCGGGGCGGCCGGGGTCTCGGGGGAGCCGCTCGTCCGCGTGGCGAGCCGCGTCGAGCGCGCATGGCTTCAAGGCGTGAGCAGCGAGACCGTCCATCGCTACGACGAGGAGTCCGGCTCGGTTCGTGCCGTGCTGCGGGACACCTACGAGGCGCTGGTCGTGGCCGAGCGGCCGGTTCCGGCCGATCCGGACCAGGCCGCGCCGCTGCTCGCCGCTGCACTCGAGCGACGCGGGCCTCGGCGAGGCGGGGGAGCGGCTCCGGCGAAGGCTGCGGCTCGCGGGGCTGGAGGCGGACCTCCACGCCGCGGTCGCTCGAGGCCTGTCGCGGACGCACGAGCTCTGCCCGCGCTCGACGCGCCCGAGCGCTGGCTCGACGCGAGCACGCGCGCGAGGCTCGACCGGCTGGCGCCCGAGCGTCTCGTGCTGCCGAGCGGCCGCACGGCGGCGCTCGAGTATCGCGAGGACGGCAGCGTATTCGCGGCGGTCAAGCTGCAGGAGCTCTTCGGGCTCGCCGAGACACCCGCGGATCGGCCCTCGCCGCGAGCCCGTGGTGTTCGAGCTGCTCGCTCCGAACGGGCGCCCCGTGCAGACGACTCGGGACCTTCGCAGCTTCTGGGAGCGGACCTATCCGGAGGTCCGCAAGGAGCTGCGCGGTCGCTATCCGAGGCATCCCTGGCCCGAGGATCCCTGGAGCGCCGAGCCCACGCATCGCGCCAGGAAGCGGCGCTGAGCGCGGACTTTGCCGGTAGACTTCGAGCATGCCCGAGACGACACCGTTGCGCTGGGGAATCCTGGGCACCGCGCCGCATCAACCGGATGCTGATCCCGCCGCTGCGCGTCTCGCCGGACAACCGCCTGCTGGCCGTCGCCAGCCGCGATCTCGCGCGCGGCGAGGCCTATGCTCGCGAGTGGGAGATCGGCCGCGTTCACGGCTCGTACGAGGCGCTGCTGGCCGATCCGGAGATCGACGCCGTCTACATCCCGCTGCCGAACCACCTGCACGCGGAGTGGACGATCAAGGCCGCGCGCGCCGGCAAGCACGTGCTGTGCGAGAAGCCGCTCGCGCTGACGGTCGCGGACGTGGACGCGATGGTCGAGGCGTGCCGCGCGGCGAAGGTCGTGCTCGCCGAGGGCTTCATGTACCGCCACCACCCGCAGACGCTCAAGGTCAAGCAGCTCCTCGACGAGGGCGCGATCGGCACGCTGCGCTACCTGCGGGGCGCCTTCACCTTCGAGCTCACGCGGCCGAACGACGTGCGCCTCAAGCCCGAGTGGGGTGGCGGCTGCCTCTGGGACGTCGGCTGCTATCCGGTGAGCTTCGCGCGGCTGCTCGTCGGCCAGGAGCCGCTCGAGGTCTTCGGCTCGCAGGTGCTGGGACCGACCGGGATCGACGAGACCTTCGCGGGACAGGCGGTCTTCCCGGGGGACGTGCTGTTCCAGTTCGACGCCGGCTTCCGCTCGCCCTCGCGGGCGGAGATGGAGCTTTCGGGTACGAAGGGCTCGCTGCGGATCCACCACCCGTGGCGGCCGGAACAGGACCACCCGCTGCTGCTCAGCCGCGAGGGGGGCACCGAGGAGATCCACGTTCCCGGCGAGGACCGCTTCCTGCTCGAGATCGAGGACCTGTGCGCGGCTGTCCGCAGCGGGCGGCCCCCGCGCATGAGCCTCGCCGACAGCCGTGCGAACGTCGCGGCGCTCGTCGCCTTCCAGCGCTCCGCGAAGGAGGGACGGCCGGTCCGGCTCGGCGGCGCCTAGGCGCCGGTGCCGCGGTGGATCTCGCTGTCGATCCCGGGCCGGGCTTCGGTCTTCACCGGCGTGCGGGCGATGAAAGCCACGGTGATCAGGCCTTCGTTCAGCTGAACGCGCCAGGCGGTGAGGTGCAGCCCCATGAGCGGCGCCGAGATCGAGCGCGTCGGGGCGTCCTTGAGCGTCTTCTCCATCATCGCCACGAGCTTGGTCGCGATGGCGTTGGGTCCGGGCGTGGGCCAGTCGCCGCGAGCCGCGAACACCTGTCCCGCTGGATCGACGAGCATCGCGCCGTTCGCCTGGCCCAGCACGCGGCAGGTCTCCACGATCTCGTCCCACGAGGGCCCGACGGGCTCCTCGGCCGACGGCGCCTCGTCCAGCAGGGCGTCGTCGAAGGGGGACCGCTCGGCCTCGGCGAGCTGGTCGAAGGGTGACGCCTCGACGGCCTCGGCGCCTCCCACCAGCTCCTCGGGCGAGATCGTGGCGTCCTCGACGTCCACGTCGAGACTGGCGCCCGAGTCGTCGGGAGTGAGCGCCGGATCACCGTCCGGCGCCTGGAACACCGGGGAGGCCGGCGCCGCAGCCAGCGCTCCGAGCGGCTCGTCGTCCTCCGGCTCCGAAAGCTCCACCTCGGCGTCGGCCGCCTCGTCGAGTGCGTCGCCCACGTCGTCCCACGACGATCGCTTGAAGGCGGGCGGCTCCTCGGGATCGAACTCCGCCTCGAACTCGTCTGCTAGGCTCGGGCAGCTCCACGCGCGCAGGCGGCGCGGGGTGCTTTGGAGCCTCGACGCGCACGGGGCTGGGCCGTACGCGCGCGGGCGTGGGCGCTGGCGCGGGCCTGGGCTCGGCAGGAGCCGGCGGCTCCTCGATCTCCACCACGGGCGGCTCGATCGGCTCGGCCGGTTCGGGCCGGGGCTGTACCAGCCGTGGCGGCAGCGGCGGCGGCTTGAGCCGCTTCGGCGGCGAGAGCGCCTCGTCGGTCGACGCGGCGGGCTGCGGCGTGGCGGCGGAGCGATCGTTGCGCCTGCGGTGCTGGTTCAGCCGCCGCGCGATCTCTCGCGCGACCTCGATGTCAGAGGAGCTGGCGGGCTGGCTGAGCTTCATGCACCTTCTCCGTGCCGTCGAGGCGGCTCATCCGTCCCTCGATCTCGTCGGCCAGCAGGTCGAAACGCCTCGCTTCGGGGCCTCCGGCATCGCCGCCGAGGAAGCCCACCGGTATCCCCAGGGCGCTCGCACGCACGAAGCTCTCGCTGCGCGGCACCACCGTCTCGAGTGCGTCCGGGAAGCCGTTCCAGATCTCGCTGAGCACGCCGTGGCTGCCGGAGCGATCGCGCTCCACGAGCGTCGGCAGGATCCCCACGAGCCTGAGGCGCGGATTGCGCGTCGCCTGCACGTGCTCGATCACCGTGAGCGCCTGGCCGACGGAGCGCAGCGCGAGGCTCTCGGTCTGGAACGCGAGCAGTGCGTAGTTCGTGGCGGCGAGCGCCGCCGTCGTCACGCGCCCGAGTCCCGACGGCGTGTCGATGATCACGACGTCATAGCCCTTCTCGCACGCCGCGAGCGCCTCGTCGAGGGCGCCCGGCTGCGCGATCGCCGCCTCGAACGAGTCCACGTCCGTCGCGTCGAGCCGTCCGCGCGGCAGCAGGCTCAGCCCGGCGAGCCGCGTCGCGATCACCGCTTCGTGCGGGCTCACGACGCCGGACAGCAGCTCCGCGAGGCCGGCGAGCTCGGTGTCTCCCTTGGCGAGCGAAAGGCCGATCGCTCCCTGGGGATCGAGATCGGTGAGCAGGATGCGCCGGCCGCGCTCGGCGAGGGCGACCGCCAGGTTCAGCGCGACCGTGGTCTTGCCGACGCCGCCTTTCTGGCTCGCGATCACAAGCCGTCGTGCCACCCCTACCTCCGCAAGTGCGGCAAGTGTAGCACTGTCCGCGCTTTAAACGCAGACGCCGGGTCAGGCGGACTGGGTTCGGGAGCGATGTCTCGCGAGCGCCTCGACGAGCGTGTCGCGCAGCCCGCGCACGAACGCCGTCCGCTCGGCGGGATCCGCAGGCGCCGTGAAGGGTCCGAGCACCTCGCTGTAGGCGTCGATCCAGTGGACGCGGAACAGCAGGTCGCCGAGGCGGCCGACGCGCCACGCGCCGTCGTTGACCACGAGGTAGACCGGCATCTGTCGGTCCGCGAGGATCGCCCGCGTGCCGGCGGAGTGGAAGGGCAGGATCTCGCCGTCGCGGCTCCGGTGGCCCTCCGGGAAGATCGCGAGCCCGTGCGGCAGCTCGAGGACACCGCGGCGGATCTCGGCCTTGGAGCCCTCGGGATCGCGCCTGGGGTCGACGATCGGACACCCGAGCACGCGCATGGTCGCGGACACGAGCGGTACGAAGCGCCGGTAGCGCGCGCGTGTCACGAACGCCGGTACGCGCGGTGTCGCGATGAGCGTGATCTGGACGATGTCGAGGAGCGACTGGTGATTGGCGACGACCAGCACGGGCTCGTCCGTGGGAACCCGCCCCACGCGCCTGACGTGCGCGCCCCCGAGGCGGAGGCGCTGCCCAGATGCCGTGGCAGATCGCCTTCATGAACAGGCTCACCAGCCGAAAGCGCTGGCTCGGAAAGAGGTACGCCCCCGGGATCACGAGCAGGCGCAGCGGCAGGCTCATCAGCATCCACAGCAGGCCGACGAGCAGCACGGAGAGCAGGCTTCGGGCGCCGCGCAGCACGTTGAGCATCGGGAGCGGCGATCTTAGCAGGCGAGCGGCGTGGGGGAGCGGCGGGCGAGCAGCGTCGAGTCGAGCGCGCGTCCGGCGGCCTCGATGAAGCTGACGAGCGGCGCCAGATCCGGTATCCGGCCTCCGCCCGGCGCGTCGCCGTAGACGATCGTGAGCGTCTCGTGCTGCGAGCGCACCGGCAGCACCGCACCCTCGGCCGCACCGAGGGCGCCGAGCTGCGCGACGAGCGCGCCCAGCGGCCCGTCCGCAGGCAGCGCGCCCGACCAGACCTTGCCGAACGCCACGGCCTCGCTGAAGGGCGAGGGTGGCGTGAGCGGCACCGTGAGCTCGCGCGCGACGAGGTCGAGGCTCGAGCCGTTCGCGACCGGGCCGAAGCCGGCGAGCCCTTTCAGCCGCTCGTCCCGCACCAGCAGCAGCACGACGCGCGGGAAGAACGCCCGCGCGGTGCGCAGCAGCAGGAAGGCCACCATGTCGGGATCGGGCTGCCCGCCGAGGTCGGCGATGGCGGCGCGAACGAGCGCCTCGCGCGCCGCGCTGCCCGCGTCGGAAGGCGGTGCCGTGCGATCGCGCGTCAGCCGAGTGTCGCGCCGGCCTTCGAGCCGCGGCAGCAGGTCGCGCGTCAGCTTGTCGCCGAAGGCGCGCAGGTCGGCCTCGTACTGGAGCGGGTCGAGCTTCGACAGCCCGGGCTTGAAGGCGAGCAGCGAGGCGCCCGCGCGCTTGGCGCGCGCGAGCAGCTTCTCGTCGATCGTCTCGGACATCAGCAGCACCGGAGGCGGCGGCTTCAGGCCGGAGGCGTAGCGCGCGACGTCGAGGCCGCCGCGGAACGAGGACCCGGCTTCCGAGGGGAGTCCGACGTCGGCAACCAGGAAGAACGGCTGCTTGCGCGACGCGAGCTTCGCCATCTCCGCCCGCGCTTCGGACAGGTCGGACGCCTGCGAGACCACGAAGCCCGCTGCAGCGAGCCGCTCGACCACCACCCGCAGCACCTCGGGCTCGTCGTCCACCAGCAGCACCGTCGGCCCCGCGGCCACGGCCGCCGGCTGTGCCGGCTCCTCGAGCAGCTCCTCGAGCGGCGGCTCCTCGGGCGGCGGCTCCTCGAGCAGCTCCTCGAGCGCCAGGTCGGCGTCGGCCTCCGCCGGCGAGGGTGCTTCGTCGAGCTCGAACGGAGGAGCGGCTTCGGTCGGCGCGGGGTCGGGAGCCGGCGGCGTCACGAACGACGCCTCGAGCGCCGCGGCCGCGTCGCGCCGGTCCTCGTCGAGCTTCTTGGCGAGGTCCAGCACCATCTCTTCGGGATTGATGCCGTACGGCAGCATCTCCTCCGTCAGGTTGCGCCCGGCCAGCGTCACCGGCACTTCCTGGGTCAGGTTGAAGGCGAAATCGCCGTCGCGCAGCCGGACCAGCCGCTCCAGGATGGAGGCGATCCGCCCGCGCACGACGCTCTCTCGCGCGGCGCCCTGCGGCGGATCGAGGGGTGGCAGCGGCGGGACGTCCCAGGCGTAGCCCGAGACGACGCGGCCGGAGTCGAAGACGACGCCTGCCTCGCCTTCCGGGGCGCGCACGGTGAGGTGGCCGGTCTTCTGGCAGAAGGAGACCACCTGGAGGATCTCCAGCAGGGGCAGGTCCTCGACCGACCCGCTCAGGCTCACGGCTTCTTCATCGCACGGAGTGTCGCGTCGTGCAAGGTCGCCAGCGGAGCGGGCTTGCTCACGACGTCGTCGGCTCCGTGCTGGAGGGCCTCCTGGCGCACCGCTTCGCCTCCGGCGGCGGTGAAGAGCACGATTGCCGCCTGCGGGCGCGCGGCGCGCGCGCGCGTCACGATCTCGAGGCCCTCGGCGAGCCGCGCCGGCGTGAAGTGCAGGTCGCAGATCACCGCGTCGAACGGCCGCGCCGCCAGGACACTCAGCGCTCCCTCGGCGTCGGTGGCGGTGTCGACCTGCCAGCTCCGGCCGATGAAGTAGCGCTTGACGACGGCGACGATCGCCGCGTCGTCGTCGAAGAGCAGGAGCCGCGGGGCGCTCAAGGGGCCGTGACGACGGGCACCTGGCCCGTCAGGAGGCCCGCCTTCACGATCTCTTCGAGCGGCATGGGCCGCGCGAAGAGGAAGCCCTGCACGAGGTCGATGCCGGCCGCCTCGACCGCCACCAGCTCGTGGGTGTCCTCGACGCCCTCGGCGACCGCCCGCGCCTCGAGCCGTCGCACCATGCGCGCGAGCGAGTCGAGGATCACCTGCCGGTAGGGGTCGTTCCAGGCTCCCGCGACCAGGTAGCGGTCGAGCTTGTAGATGTCCGGGCGCACGTCCAGGATCATCTTGTAGTTCGACTGCCCGAGCCCGACGTCGTCGAGCGCGATCGTGAGGCCCGCCTCGCGCAGCTCGGCGAGCGCCCGGCGGAAGGCCGGCACGTCGAGCGGGGGAGCGTGCTCCACGATCTCGATCACCAGCAGCCCGGGCGGGATTCCGGCCTCGGCGGCGCGATCGAGCAGGAATCCCGGGAAGCCGAGGTCGCGGCCGAGGGTCGACGCGTGGACGTTCAGGTTGAGCCGGGCGGCGACCGGAAGCCGCGATGCCTCGACGAGAGCCGCCGAGATGCAGGCGCGGTCGATCGCTGCCTCGGCGCGCTTCCTGCGGATGTACTCGAAGAGCACTCCCGGCCGCTCGGCGTTCGTGCCGCGCGGCCCGCGGATCAGGCACTCGAGGCCGTGAAGCGTGAGCTGGCCGGACCCGACCTCGAAGATCGGCTGGAAGACGACGGAGAGCTTCCCCGGTTCGAGCAGCGTGTCGAGAAGCGTCGCGTCCGTTGGCACGCTATGCGCTTGTTGCACCGGACATGCCACGCGGAGCCGAGCCCTGGGGACCGGGCGGCGGGAGTAGAATGGCGTTGATTTCATGGGACTTCGCGCTCCATGCTTCACACAGCGCTGTCGCGTGACGTCTCGCAACGAGACAGCGGGTTTCCCGTTCCTGGACGGGACACGGACGGTGTCATGATCAGCGAGCCGCTTCGCGTCCTGCTCGTGGAGGACGAGCCCGGCCACGCCGAGCTCGCTCGCCGCGCCTTCGAAGGCCAGGCGGGTGCCTTCGACGTCTCGATCGCCGAGACGGTCGGGGCGGCGCGCGAGGCTTTGCACGGGGCGATTCCCCCCGACCTTGTGATCGCCGACTGGCTGCTGCCGGACGGCGAGGGCCTCGACCTGCTGCGCAGCGAGCCCGTGCGCGCGATGCCGCCGATCGTGATCATGACCAGTCACGGCAGCGAGCGCGTCGCGGTCGAGGCGATCCGCGCCGGAGCGGTCGACTACGTCGTCAAGAGCGAGACGGCGCTCGCCGACCTGCCGCACCTGGCCGAGCGCGCCGTGCGCCACCGGCGCATCGAGCAGGCGCTCGGCGACCTGGTGGCGGGCACGGCGGCGAGCGGCGGCGAAGCGCTCTACAGCGAGCTCGTGCTGCGCCTGGCCCGTGCGCTGCGCGTGAAGTACGCGTCGGTCGCCGAGCTCGTGGCGCCCGGCCGCGTGCGGACGCTCGCACGCTCCGTCGACGGCCGGCTGATGCCGCCCGTCGAGTACGAGCTCGCCGGCACACCCTGCGCCGACGTGCTCACGGGCAGCGTCTGCCACGTCCGCGGCGACGCCGCCGATCGCTACCCGATGGACGAGGGCCTGCGCCGGATGGGGGCCCAGAGCTACGTGGGGGTGGCGCTGCGCGCGTCGAGCGGCGAGCTGCTCGGGCTGGTGAACGCGATCCACGACCGCCCGCTCGACGAGGTGGTGCGGCCCGAAGGTGTGCTGCAGGTGTTCGCGGCGCGCGCCGCGGCCGAGATCGAGCGCCGCGGCCTCGAGCGTGACCTGCGCCACGCGGCGTTCGAGTGGCGGGCGGCTTTCGACGGCCTGCCGCTCGGCGTGGTGGTGGTCGACGCGGACGGCCGCATCCAGCGCGTCAACCGTGCCGCCGTCGAGCACTGCGGCCGCTCGAGTTGGACCGAGCTGATCGACAAGCCGCTCGCCGCCCTGGGGCCCGGCGAGCCGTGGGCGACGCTCGGCGAGCTGGTGGCGACGCTCGGTCCGGAGGATGCGCCCGCGACCAGGGAAGTGAACGATCCGCTCTCGCGCCGCACGTTCATGGTGAGCGCGCGCGTGCTCGCGCCCGAGGTCCAGGGCAGCGGCAGCGCCGTGCTCAACTTCCAGGACGTCACCGAGACGGTTCAGCTCAAGGAGCAGCTGCGGCAGAGCGAGACGATGGCCGAGATCGGCTCGATCGTGGCGGGCGTCGCGCACGAGGTGCGCAATCCGCTCTTCAGCATCTCGGCGACGCTCGACGCCTTCGAGTCGCGCTTCCGCAACATCGAGGGCCACGAGCGCTACCTGAGCGTGCTGCGCGGAGAGATCGTGCGGCTCACGGGCCTGATGAGCGACCTGCTCGACTTCGGGCGCCCGAGCCGCCCGGACTTCAGCGAGTGCAGCATCGAGGACGTGGTCGAGGCGGCGGTCTCCGCCTGCGGCACGCTCGCACGCCGCAAGTCGGTGGAGATCCACTGGCCGCGGCGCGCCGGCGCGCCGCTGGTGCTGGTCGACCGCGCGCGCGTGTCGCAGGTGCTGCAGAACCTGATCGAGAACGCCGTGCACTTCTCGCCCCCCGGCGGGCGCGTGGACGTGGCGCTCAGCGAGGGCCACGACGGCCGCGAGCCGTTCGTGGAGTGCGCGGTGCGCGACTCCGGCCCGGGCTTCGACCCCGCCGACCTGCCTCGGCTGTTCGAGCCGTTCTTCACGCGGCGGCGCGGCGGCACCGGCCTCGGCTTGTCGATCGTCAAGCGCATCGTGTACGACCACGGCGGCGAGGTGAGCGCCGAGAACCACGCGGAGGGCGGAGCGGTGGTCAAGGTGCGGCTGCGGGCGGTGGGGGCGTGATCGCCCACGGCTTGAAGTGGGTGCGGGCGCGGTTCGCGCGGCTCTCGAAGAGCCGCGGCGTGTCGGCTGGCGCGGCGAGCGATCCCGGACTCGGCCGGCGGCTCGAGGCGCAACGCCTGATCGCCTCGGTCGCGGAAGCCTATTTCACCTCGTCGCCGCTCGCGCTCTTCGTGTCGGACGCGCGCGGGCGCTACCTGGAGGTGAACGGCGCCGCCTGCGCGCTCACCGGCTACGCGCGCGAGCAGCTCGTCGGACAGGAGATCGCCGACCTGCTGGCGGGCGGCGACCCGCGGCAGCTGGCCGAGCGCCTGCTCGGGCTGATCGCGCTCGGCAGCGGCAGCAACGAGATCCAGGTCAAGCGGCGTGACGGCCGGCTGCGCAACTGCCTGGTGCACGCGTCGACCGTCGGCGCGGACCGCGTGCTGTGGCTGGTGCTGGACATCACGGACCGCAAGGAGGCCGAGCAGAAGCTGCGCGAGAGCGAGGAGCGCTTCCGCGGGCTCTCGGAGGCGGCCTTCGAGGCGATCCTGGTCCACGACGGCGGGCGCATCGTGGACGTCAACCACGCGCTGTGCGAGCTCGTCGGCTACTCCTGGCACGAGCTCGCGGGCCGCGACGGCTTCGAGCTGATCGTTCCCGAGTACCGCGAAGCCGTGTACCGCAACCTGCTCGTCGAGTACACGGGTGCCTACGAGATCGAGGTGCTGAAGCGCGACGGCAGCCGGGTGCCGGTCGAGATCCAGGCCCGCTCGTTCCCCTACCGCGGGCAGGTGCTGCGCGTCGTCGCGGTGCGCGACATCTCCGAGCGCAAGCGCGCCGAGCGCGTGCGCGAGTCGCTGATTCGCGAGCTCGAGGCCAAGAACGCCGAGCTCGAGCGCTTCGGCTACGCCGTCACCCACGACCTCAAGGCGCCGCTGGTCACGATCCGCGGCTTCGCCGAGTACCTCGAGCGGGACGCGCGCGAGGGCCGCAGCGACCGCCTGGCCCCCGACGCGGCGCGCATCACGGAGGCGGTGGCGCGCTTGCAGGGGCTGCTCGACCGCCTGTTCGAGCTGTCGCGCGCCGGCCGGCCCGTCGGCCCTCCGGTCGCGGTGCCGGCGGCGGAGCTGGTGCAGGAGGCGCTGCGGCTGCTGCGCGAGCGCGCGACGGAAACGGGAACGCGGGTCGAAGTCGATCCCGAGCTGCCGGTGGTGTTCGGCGATCGTGCCCGCCTGGTCCAGGTGTTCCACAACCTGCTCGACAACGCGATGAAGTTCGGCGGCGGCAGGCCCGTGCGGGTCTGCACGCGAACCGCCGACGAAGGCCGCGTGGTGCTGGTGGTGCAGGACGCGGGCATCGGCATCGAGCCGCGCCACCGCGAGCGCGTGCTCGACATCTTCGAGAGGCTCGATCCGCGCGGCGAGGGTGCGGGCGTCGGCCTGGCGGTGGTGAAGCGGATCCTCGAGTCGCAGGGCGGCCGCGTGTGGCTCGAGTCGGAAGGGCCGGGAGCGGGAACCGCCGCGTGCGTCGAGCTGGCGCTCGAGCCGGTGGGCGCCCCGGCGACCGCTACGCCAGCGGCCGCGCGTCGCTAGCGATCAGGCCCGCGGACAGCGCAGCGTCACAGGCACTCCATCTCCTGCTCTGCCTTGGCTGCGCTCTTCTCGGTGGCCAGGCACTCGGGGCAGATGCCGTGGGTGGCGTGCTCGGCGCGCGGCGGAGCGCTCGACTCTTCCCAGCCTCCCGCGCTCGTGCGCACGCGCTCGCACCAGGCGCACACGATCGGCAGCGTGACGGAGGCGCTCACGACTCCTTCTCCACGAGGCCGTCGACGATCGCTTCGAGCTGCGGCAGCGGCAGCGGCTTCTGCAGGAACGCGTCGGCGCCCAGGCGCCGGGCCTCGGCCTCGATCTCGGGCGTGGCGTTCCCGGTGAGCAGCACCACGCGCGTCTCGGGCCGGAGGTGCCGCGACCACTGGACGATGTCGAGGCCCTCGATGCCGTGCACGCCCGTGAGGCGCAGGTCCGCGATCACCACGGCGTAGGCCGTGCAGGACAGGAGCGCCTCCGCCTCTTCCTTCTCGGCGGCCGAGTCGACGGACCAGCCGATGCCGCGAAAGTACTCGGCGAGCGCAAAGCGGATAGCGGCCTCGTCGTCGACGATCAAGAGCTTTCCGAGGTGTGCGCCCACGCGGTCGTTTCGGAGCACGAGCCGTGCCAGCAGACCGACGGCCAGTAGCCGTCATCTAGCCCCAGGCGACGCAATGGGTTGCGGTCGGTCGCTTCCGAAGCGTCATCGCCGCTTCCAGGACCGAGACATCCCTCCAGATTCGAGACGCGTCTAGGGTGTCCGAGGAACCGCCAGGCCGAAGCGCTTGATCTTCTGGTAGAGGGTGCTGCGGGGGATGCCGAGGCGCTGGGAGGCCTCGGTCACGCGACCGCCCAGCTCCGAGAGCACGCGCTCGATGTGGGCGCGCTCCAGCTCTTCGAGGGTCAGGTTGGCCCCGGGTGCGGCTGCGAAGCCCGGCATGGGCGCGCTCGGCGCGGCGGGGCCGGCGGCGGTCTCGAAGCGCAGGTCGGAGGCCTCGAGGACGTCCCGGCCGCAGAGCAGCGCGGCGCGCTCGAGCACGTTGCGCAGCTCGCGCACGTTGCCGGGCCAGGAGTAGGCGGCGAGCGCGCGCTCGGCCTCGGGCGCCAGGCGGAGCCCGCGGCGGCCGAGGTCGTTCGACAGCCCGGCGAGCAGCTGGCGCGCGAGGATCGGGATGTCCTCGACGCGCTCGCGCAGCGCCGGCACCCGCAGCGGGATCGTGCTGATCCGGAAGTAGAGGTCGCTCCGGAACTTCCTCTCCTGCACGAGCTGCGGCAGGCTCTGGTGCGACGCGGCGACGAGCTGCACGTCGACCTGGCGGTCGCGCACCTCGCCGAGCCGGCGGAAGCGTTTCTCCTCGAGCACCTTCAGCAGCTTGGGCTGCACCTGCGGGTCGAGGTCGCCGATCTCGTCGAGGAACACGACGCCGCGGTGGGCGACCTCGAGCAGCCCCTGCTTGCTGTTGACCGCGCCCGTGTAGGCGCCCTTCTCGTGGCCGAAGAGCTCCGTCTCCAGGAACTCGCGCGAGAGGCCGGCGCAGTTCATGTCGACGAACGGCTCGTCGCCGCGCGGGCCGTTCCGGTGCAGCCAGCGCGCCAGCACGCCCTTGCCGCTGCCGGTCTCGCCCTCGATCAGGATCGGGCTGCTCGACGCCTGCAGCCGTCGCGCGTCCTCGGCGAGCCGCCGGATCGCGGCCGACGTGCCCGTGAAGGGATCGACGGCCTCGCGGGCCTGGCGCGCGCGACCGGCCGCCTGGCGGCGCTTCTCGCGCTGCGTCTCGAGCAGCCGGCGCAGCATCACCACGAGCGCCGGCAGCTCCACGGGCTTGGCCAGGAACTGGTCGGCGCCTTCCTTCACCGCGCGCACCGCCAGATCGATCGTCGCGTGGCCCGTCAGGACCACCACCGGCAAGGTCGAGTCGATCTCGCGGATCCGGGGCAAGAGCTCGAGCGCGGTCCCGTCCGGCAGCATGTGGTCCAGCACGAGCGCGTCGGGGTGATACTCGCGCACGAGCCGCTCCGCGGCGGCGGTGGAGTCGGCCTCCTCGACTTCGAAGCCCTCGCTCTCGAGGAAATCGCGGACGCCGAATCGGATCCCGGGCTCGTCGTCGACGATCAGGACCTTGGGCATGCCGCGAGTCCCTTCTCCAGGCGCGCATTGTCGCACGGGCGCAGACGGGGGTGGTGGCGAGGACGCCTTCGGTGACACAATCGAAGCCTTGGGGGCGACCGAAATCACGCGGTTTGTCGAGGAGGGAATGATGAGAAAGCTCGGCCTGTCTGTCTTGGCTCTCAGTCTGGCGCTCGCGACGTCAGCGCTCGCTCAGTCCGATCCGCTGAGCGGAACCTGGAAGGGCGATTGGGGGCCGAGCGCGAACGATCGCAATCCCGTGACCGTCGAGCTGAAGTGGGACGGCAAGGCGCTCACCGGCACGGTGAACCCCGGGCCGAACGCCGTGGCGCTGCAGAAGGCGACCTTCGACTCGAAGACCAACGCCGTGCACTTCGAGGCCGACGCCAAGGGCCGCAGCGGCAACACCATCCACTACGTGATCGACGGCAAGGTCGACGGCAAGGCCATGACCGGCTCGTGGAGCCACGACGACCGGAAGGGCGACTTCAAGATCACCAAGGGCTAGACGCCGAGCGGGGCGGCGTTCGGCCGCCCCGCTCCCTCTACGCATCGAAGCGACTGCGCGCTATTCCGCCAGGCGGATCTGCGAGCGCTCCTCCAAGACGATCTCGGGCTTGCCGCGGTAGAGGTGTACGACGCCCTGCACCTGGACGACCTTGCCCTCGTAGTCCCTGACGCCGGGGAACTGCGTCTGCTTGGCCTTGAAGATCGTGACGGTGAAGGTGTGGTTCGGGTAGAGGCCGCCGAAGTTGATGTGGGTGGTCAGGTTCACCGTCAGGGCGATCTGCGTGATCTTGCCCTGGACGATGACCTCCTTGCCGACGTACTTCGCCGCCTGATCCGGAGTGATGACGGGGGGACCCTGGGTGGCGGGCGCAAGGACCGCGAGTGCTGCGAACACGATAGCGAGCATCGGCACCTCTTCGCGCGATTCTAGCCTCGGATCGACCTTGGGCAGTTTTCGAGTTGCCGACACTTTCCCGACCGGATTCTGTACACTACCGGCGCCGTTACATCAGGGAGGTGTCCCATGGCGAACATGACTGAGTTCGTACCTCTCGACGCGCCGGCGATGCGGTCGGAACTCCTGGACATTGCCGACAGCCTCGAGGAGCTCGGGCGTCGCGCGGCGGGCGCGATTGCCGAGCTCTCGCGCACCCGAGAGCACACGGAGCTGGCCGCTTCGTTCGCAAAGGGCGACGTCACTGACGACGGCGAGAAGGGCGCGATCGCCTGGGTGTGGGCCGGCGCGCTCGCCGAAGTCGTCGCCGATTGTGAACGCCAGGCGAAATACCTTCGGGCTGATGCCGAGCGCGGCCCGTTCCCGGTTTCGCACCGCGGATAAGACCGTCGGGCCGTGGGCTCCCTACTTGCGGAGCTCGCTGAAGACCGATTCGCGGGGAGCGCCTGAGTGGCACTTGAAGCAGGCGGCTCTCGCCTCCGCGTTCAACGAGCCGACGGTTCCGTCTCCCTTGAAGATCTCGAAGCCCCACCCGCCCGTTTCGGGGAACTTCGAGCTCTGCTTCACCATGACGGCGAGACGCTTGCGCGCGCCCTCCGATCCGACGCCCCCCTTCTCGGTCATCTCGAGCAGGTCGTCGATCAGGACGGCGCCGTCGGAGAATCGCCCCGTCCGGTAGCCCTCGAGCGCTTTTTCGTTCGCGTAGAAGTGATGGAGCCCGCCGTTCGTCGCGAAGCCGGGGGCGCTCGGGCCGACGAGCGTGCTCTTCACGTGCATCCAGCTGCGGTAGCCCTCGGGATAGGGGACGTCGGCTTCACCCGGCCATGCGGGAAGGCTCAGGAGCCACCCGGCGGCGGCCGCGACTGCCAGTCTGCGTCTCCAATCACTCATTTGGGCTCCTCCCCTGGGCCTTTCGCGCTGCGTTGGCATAATGCGACGAAGGAGACCTGATGACCAGCCCTGTCCCCCAAGCCGTCGGCGCCGATCGCTCGCTCGTCAACTGGACCACCCTGATCTATGCCTTGCATGCGTTCAGTCTCTTGACCGGGATCCTCGGGACAGCCACCGTGATCGGCGCCTTCCTCACGGGTTGGCCGTCGATCATCGCCGTCATCCTCAACTACGTGAAGCGCGGCGAAACGCGCGGCACCTGGCTCGAGTCGCACTTCCGCTGGCAGATCCGCACGTTCTGGTACGGCGTGCTCTGGGTCGGCCTCTGCGGCGTCCTCGTGGTCCTGACGCTGGGCCTGGGTCTCCTCGTCGTCTGGGTGCCGCTCGCCCTCGTCACGATCTGGTTCGTGTACCGCATCGTGCGCGGATGGGCGCGGCTCGGCGCGCGACGACCGATGTACACGTAACGCCGGCGCGTCGCGCGCTACTTCAGAGGCGAGTAGTCCGTCCCCGCGAGGTAGAGGCTCTCGATCTTGGCGGTCAGGACACCGCCAGCCTCGGACTCGGCCTTGACCTTGACCCATTCCGGATCCTCGCGGAAGGCCTTCCAGTTGGCCTGTGCCGCCGC
Organism: uncultured Acidobacteriota bacterium; assembly: GCA_963744315.1. Classification (GTDB taxonomy): domain Bacteria; phylum Acidobacteriota; class Vicinamibacteria; order Fen-336; family Fen-336; genus DATBSL01. The sequence continues at coordinate 196,651 of CAVUTB010000001.1, read as the reverse complement.
GCGGCTCGGGTGGGCGAGCAGGTAGATGAGCTTCTCGCCGGCCCCGGCTTCCTTGTCGATGGGCTCCCAGAAGCCGACGACTTCCATCCCGTGCTTCTTGAAGAGCGCGATCGTGTGGTCCCGGAAGCGCGCGTTGAGCGCGTCGAGCTTTCCGGGGGTCGCCGTGTACGTCCGCAGCTCGAAGACGCGGTCGGCGGCCGAGGCTTCCGGCGCGGTCGCCGCGGCGATCGCGCTCGCGGCGAGAAGCATCGTCAGCAGGTAGAGCGGGTCTTTCAGTTTCATGGCGCCAGGAGGATACCCTACAGGCAGGAAGCCCGCCCTGCTTGGCCTCGAGATCGGAGACTCGGAGCATGGACACGCCCTTGACAACGAGTACTAGTCGCCCCGGTGCGGGTTGGGCCGCCGGACGACGAGCTACGGCTACGGGAACGGACTTGGGATTGGCATGGAGGATGCACAAGGCCGGTCTCGTCGGTGGCCTTGGCAGTTCTTGAGACAGGCCACCGTTGCGGGGTGGGGGGCTACTGCCTACCCGGAGCGGGAGGGCCGGCGTGCTGGACTCGAGCAGGTCAGGCTGGGAGTACGAAAGCGAAGACGCTCCAGCTCCTCCTCAGGAGCCCGAGGGCCGGGAAGCAGCGGCCGGCTCTGAAAGAGCCTTCCACGCCCCCGGGGCCCCCGGGAGGAGCGGCGACAACTAGTCGATCCGCTTGCGGGCGCGGAGCAGGCCGAGCAGGCCGCCGCCGAGCAGGACCAACGTTGCGGGCTCGGGGATGGCCTCACCACCGAGACCCCGAAGTGTTCAGGAAGCTCGGTGCTGACGGCCTGGTAGCAGGTCTGGCCCCCACCGCACGCGACGGGTGCGAGCCCCAGACTGAATCCCGTGAAGCCGAAGGTGGTGTTGGGATCGATACCCAGGCTCGCGAGCAGCTGCGCATCCTTGACATCAGTGCCGGTGGCAGAGAACGTCGCGATTCCGCCAGCCGTGGTGAACAAGAAGAAGGAGTCGATCGTGCCGACCATGAGTGGTCGTCGCCCCAACTCCGAGACCGGGCCGCTGCCGACGATCGAGTAACGTTCCCGCGACCGTGTCGAAGGACAAGGCCGCGCAACTGGCACCGGCGCCCGTCGCACAGGCGCAGCAGCGCCGTCGACGTTGTAGACGCCGTCGGCCCCCGTTGCGTTTGCCACAAGGGTGTCGATGAAAATATCGATGCCCTGAGCGTCACCCGAGCCTAGATCGACGATGGTTCCGCCGACGCCTGCCGTACCAGTCGAGAAGTCGATCCAGCAGCAGGCCGCCGAAGAGAGCGGGGCCGTAGAGGAGGGCGACGCACAAGCCTACAAAGGTTCAGCTTTCTTCATCTTAAAGCTCCCGGCTCGAGGAGGGTGAAATCGCGAGCACGCTACCTTCCTAGGGCAATCATGCGTGCCAGGCGGCCCGGCCTCGTCGTAAGTGCTTCTAGAGCAGTGACTAGGATGTCGTACCGTGCCCCAGGCCACTCACGAAAACGGTGAGGTTTCCCGACAACCTTGTATTTTTGGGAGAGCGGCGCGGCGCACGGCCCGAGCCGCGGCTCACACGATCGGCCGGCGGCTCAGTGGCAGCTGAACTCGACCACGTCGTGACGCCCTCTGCTCGATCCGCCGGAGGACCTTTCGGGTGACGCTCAGGTGGAAGGCGCGGATGCGGCCGAGCCCCGGTGGGCCGCGCCGGGATCCGGGCCAGGTATTCCTCGCCCGCCGGGCTCGCGGTCCAGTCGTTGCCGGGAAACCCGGCGCCCCCCCGGAAGAGCGAGGGAATGCCCCCGACGATCGGCGTGTACTCGACCCCGAACCCCGCCGCCGCCGCCACGTAGCCCGCTATGAACTGCGCATCCGCGACGTCGGACTGCAGCGAGAGGTAGGCGCGGCCGTACTGGGTATAGCCGCTCGTGTCGGTGTCGAAGAGTCGGGGTCGATCTCGCCGACGGTCTCGAAGAGCCTCGCCGACCTGCTGATCGACGGGGGCCGGGCGAAGTTCAGGACGACGTAGTTGGCGGGGAAGTCGAAGCTCGCCGTGTCGTCGGCATCGAGCAGGAACGCGCTGCCCTGCGACAGGACGTACCCGAGGCTGTCGGTCAGCACCTTGATGTCGTCCTTGCTCGCGGCGTTCGGCCCCCTGTCGATCACCGTGTAGACGTAGGCGGGGTTTGTGTTTCCGGCGAAGCCTCCCGCCCCGACCTCGAAGTGCGTGTTGAGGTCGTTGACGGTGGTGATCGCGCCTTTCGAGGACAGCACCGTATCACGTCGTCCACGATGCCGCACTTGAGGAGTCGCTCGGCGAACGCCTCGCGGACCCTCAGGTCCTGGTCCCGCAGGGGCCGGGTATCGATCACCGCCGAGTTGGCGATCGGCTCGACCGAGCCGTAGGTGTTGGCCCGAGCGTCCACCACCAGCGACAGCGACAAGATGGCAATCAGAAACACGCGTGCAACTTTCATGGGCTTGCTCTCCTTCGAATCGACGTCTACGTCGATGGGACGTCGCGGCTAGATCGTACAACCTGGCTGTTCCCGCTCGCGTTGCCAGGTCCGCCGCGTGCAGCCAGATCAACGTGGAGACAGGTTCGACCGCGCTGGAGTGGGTCGACCCCGACCTCGCCGCAGGCGCCGTTCTGGGCGCACATCACGTCAGGTGCCGCCCCTGGCGGCCAGCAGCCCGTACTGGTTCTGCGGGATGATTCTCACAGCCGTTGACCTTTCGAGGCCCTTGCAGTAGTGCTCGACGGGTCTCACCTTTCCTGTACTGCCAGTTCGGGCCGTCTGCGCCCTGTGTCCTTGGCCTTGCCGACGCGCCAGTTCTTCGCATTCCACAGCGGTCCCGGCTGCCTTCCAAGCGCACGGGGCACCAGGCCCGCCCGTCCGTGTCGCCGATGGCAGCGCAGTAGTTCGCTTCGGGGCCCACGATGGGAGTCGAGTCGAGTGTGTGGTAGTCGCGTCCTTTCATGTCGACCTTCGCGTTGAAGTGGTGGATCGGAGTCGGGGTACGGTTTCCCGCATCCGCTTCCGGAAGGCGGCCAGTCCGGGGTCGGGATGGACGAGAAAGGCAGCCGGCTTGCAGTGCCGAAGCCATAGGACGTCGGCCCGCGCCTGACCCATTCGCCCCACTCGACCGTCACGAAATCCTCCGAGAACTCTGGTCGGAGCTCGTCACCGAGATCCCCTCGAGCGAGAAGTCATAGTCAGGCTTGTGCGCAGAGCCCCCGCCGCCCTCAGGTTCGCGAGCAAGGCGTCCCATGAAGGCCTGCTAGGCGAGGATCTGGTACTCGCGGGAGCCGCGCGGGTTCCGTCGGTGAGGTCCAGGATGCCGGTCGGCGGCCGCGCGACGAGACCGATCCGGTGTCGATGGCCGATAGTAGCTGGTCAGTGAAGGCCGGCGCCAGCACTCCCTCTTGCCCGCGCCCTTGCCGAATGTGCAGCTCGCGGCCGCAGGCGAGCGTCGTCAGAAGGCGGTCGCGGGGGGGCTGGTCGACGCGAGTGGCAGGTTGAGGCGCGAACGCCGAGCCCCGCAGCGAAGCGCCAAGGCCACCACCAGGACGCACACTCCGACCTGCCTGCTGGCGGTTCTTGATTGCCCGAGCCCCGCTCCTCGAGCCCGAGACCCCAGAAACTCCAGATCGCCAGACATCTCCGCTGCCCGCCACGCTATCCCGCCCCCCAGAATGTAGGCACCTGCGGCCATTGCCGCTACGCTGTGTGGATCGCCTGGAGCAGCATTAAGGACTCAGATGAGCCCCGGAGCTCTCAGATCGATTTCGGCAGCTGCGAGGGCGAGCGGTGGCAAAACGGTAGCAATCAGCCCGCAGCCGTCGAGACGGCTGTCGCTAAGTTGTTGATGTGGTTGGTGGACCGCGGGGGGATCGAACCCCCGACCTCCTGATTGCGAACCAGGCGCTCTCCCAGCTGAGCTAGCGGCCCCGAGAAGAGAAGGAAAGTTCTAGCAGACGCGGCGCGAACGAGGCAAACCCGGCAGCGATCTGCTAGAGTCCGGGCACCGGGTCACGACACCGAGCATGGTCGAGTTCAATCGCAAAGAGCGAACGATCCGAGTCAAGATCGCCTACTACGGCCCGGCGGTCGGCGGCAAAACCACCAACCTCAAGGTGCTCTACGACCGCGCGCGGCAGTGGCCGCCGCGGCGAGTTCGTGTCGGTGAACTCGCAGCAGGACCGCACGATCCTCTGCGACCTCCTGCCGCTCAAGTCGTCGGGCTTCATGGGCTACGACCTGCGCTTCCAGCTCGCGGCGGTGCCCGGCCAGGCGATCTACGCGCCCGCGCGCCGCGTCGTCCTGCGCGGCTCGGACGGCGTCGTGTTCGTCGCCAACTCGGCGACCGACCGCTGGCACGAGAACCAGCAGTGCTTCCGCGAGCTCCAGGGGCACCTGCTGGCGCAGCAGCTCGACCCGGCCACGATCCCGATGGTCATGCAGTACAACAAGCGCGACCTGCCGGACGTGATGGAGTTCGAGGCGCTCAACCGCGGGCTGAACTCGCGCCGCTCCCCGCACTTCGGCGCGGTCGCCACGCGCGGCGAGGGAGTGCTCGAGACGTTCGCCGAGATCGTGCTCCTCACGCTCCAGGACCTTTCGAAGAAGCACGCGGCGATGGCGCTCGCGCCCGGCGAGTCGCTCGAGGACTGGACCGGGCAGGCCATCCAGTCGATGTTCGGCTCGGCGGAGCTCGCGCCGGCGGAGAGCTCGGACGAGATGGTCGCGGTCGAGCTGCCCGGGGACGCGCTCTCCGGCGACGAGACCTCGGCGCGCCACCTGCTGAAGCTCTCGATGCCCGACGAGCTCGTGCACGGCGTCGCCGACGCGCGCTCGAGCGACATGCTCGCCGAGTCCTACGCCCAGGCCTCGGCCGAGCTCGGCGGACGCGTCAACGACCTGCGCGAGGAGCGAGACGTCGCGCGCTCGCGTCTCGTGGAGCTGAAGCTCGCGCTGGAGCTCGCCGAGCAGCCGCCCAGCGAAGGCGAAGTGGAGGACCGCGCGCAGCGGATCCTCTCGATCCTGATGCGCGCGGCGGACGCCAGCGGAGCCAGCCTGCTGCTCACCACCACCGACCCGCCGCAGATCCTGGTGCTTCCGCCGCTCGTGACCGATCCGCTGGCGCGGTCGACCTGGGGCGCCGTCCACCTGTACGAGCTCAAGAACCTCGCCGAGGCGCGGCTCGAGGAGGGCAGCCAGATCGCCGAGCTCAAGAAGACGCTCGCCGGGAGCGAGCCCGCCTTCGACTCGGTCGCGCTCGTGCCGTTGCGCTCGTCGGAGCGCGTGCTGGCGCTCGCCCTCCTCTATTACGGGCCGCACATGACGCTGCCGCGCCCGGACGTGCTCGACCACCTCGGCTTCCTCGGCCGGATCCTGGCGGGCCCGCTCGAGGCCGCGGCTGCGCGCGAGGCCAAGGCGAGCGTCGACCGCATGCGCGCCGTGTCGCGCGCCTCGGCCGCCGCGATCGCGTCCCTGCTGACCCGGCTGCCGGCGAACGCGGCCCGGCGCGCGTCGCTCTCGCTCGAGGACGTGCTGGCGCCGATGCGCGTGCCGGGGGTGACGGTCACCATCGCGGAAGGCACTCCGAACGTGACGGGGGACCCGGCGCTGCTGCGCTTCGGTATCGCCACGCTGATCGCGCGCTGCGAGGCGGCGGCGCTCGAGCGCTCGATGATCCCGGTGATCGGGGTCTACGCCGGCGCCGAGGACGGCCAGGTCCGCGTCCACGTGTGGGTGGGCGAGGCCGCCGCCGCCGTAGGAGCGCCGGTCGTGACCGAAGCCTTCAACGCGGACGCCGACGCGGAGATGAGCGCGGTCTACGCGATCATGGCGCTGCACTCGGGCGGGCTCGCGTTGCCCGAGTCCCAGGGCGCCGTGGTCCACTACGTGCTCCAGCTCGCCGCCGCATAGGATCGATTCGAGCGGAGGCGCGCGTGGCGCTCGTGGATCGCAAGGCCCAGGAAGCGCGCGAGGCGGCGCAGCTCGCTCCGTGGGGAATGAGGAGCGTCGCGAGCCGCGGCCGGCGCCATCCGGAGCCCGAGCACCCGATGCGGACCTGCTTCCAGCGGGACCGCGACCGCATCATCCACAGCTCGTCGTTCCGGCGCCTCGAGTACAAGACCCAGGTCTTCGTCAACCACGAGGGCGACAACTACCGCACGCGCCTCACGCACAGCCTCGAGGGCGCCCAGATCGGCCGCACGCGTCGCGCGCGCGCTGGGGCTCAACGAGGAGCTGACGGAGTGCCTGGTGCTCGGGCCACGACCTCGGCCACACGCCGTTCGGGCACTCCGGCGAGCGCGTGATGAACGAGCTGATGCGCGACCACGGCGGCTTCGAGCACAACCGGCAGACGCTGCGGATCCTGGAGGTGCTCGAGCGGCGCTATCCGGAGTTCCCGGGCCTGAACCTGACCTGGGAGGTGCGCGAGGGCATCGTCAAGCACCAGCCCGGACGCGACGCCCACGCTCCCGCCGAGTACGCGCCGGGCGAGGCGCCCACGCTCGAGGCGCAGCTCGTCGACTTCGTGGACGAGATCGCCTACAACAACCACGACGTCGACGACGGGCTGAGCTCGGGCATGTTCAGCGTCGAGGCGATCCGCGAGGTGGCGCTCTTCCGCGAGGCGCACGACGCGGCGCCGTGCGCGGCGCATCGGCGACGAGCGCATCGAGCGCCACGCGGTGGTGCGCCTCATCATCGACCGCTGCGTGCACGAGCTGATGCAGTCCAGCCAGGCGAACCTGGCCGAGGCGCGCGTCGGCTTCGGTCGAGGACGTGCGCGCGCGCGGGCCGAAGGCTCGTGGCCTACTCGGACGAGATGGCGGCGCGGTGCGCGAGCTGAAGCACTTCCTGCTCCAGAACATGTACCGCCACTACCGCGTGGTGCGGATGGGCGACAAGGCCGGCCGCATCCTGCGCGACCTGTTCGAGTCGTACGTGAGCGAGCCGCGCAGCTGCCGCCGCACTACCAGGGCCAGATCGAGCGCAACGGGCTCCACCGCGTGGTGTGCGACTACATCGCCGGCATGACCGACCGCTTCGCCGTGGACGAGCACCGCAAGCTCTTCGACCCGCTCGTGAGGGTCTAGCGGCCGGGCGGAGCGGGCGCTGGAACACGGCTGGTCCTGCTGCTCGTCTACGGGCGGCGCTCGTGGCGGCGGGGCTCTGGGTCTCGCGCCACGTGCGCCGCACCGCCGAGTTCTTCGTCGCCGGCCGCTCGCTGTCCGGGGCCGATGGTCTTCGCCACCATGCTGGCCGCCAACATCGGGGCGGGCTCCACGGTGGGCGCCGCCGGCCTCGCCTACCGCCACGGGCTTTCCGCCTGGTGGTGGTCGGGCTCCGCCGCGATCGGCTGCCTGCTGATGGGGCTCCTGGTGGCGCCCGCGCTTCCACCGGCTCGCCGCCGAGCACGAGCTTCCTGACGGTGGGCGACTTCCTCGAGTGGCGCTTCGACCGCGTCGTGCGCGGCGCGATCGCCGGCGTGCTGTGGCTCGGGACGCTCTCGCTCCTCGCGGGCAGCTCCTCGCGATGGCCTGGGCCTTCGACGTGCTCACTGGGCGCGCCGCGCGCCTGCGGGCTGCTCGTCTGCGGCGGTCATCCTGATCGCGTACTTCGGGCGCGGAGGCATCCTGGCCGCGGCCTCGTGAACGTGCTCCAGCTGGTGTCGCAGCTGGTCGGCTTCGCGCTCGCGGTGCCTTTCGCCTGGTCCGCTGCCGGCGGCTGGTCCGGCCTGCGCGCGGCCGCCGGCGCCGAGCACGCCGCCGACTTCGGCAGCGTCGTCGGCATGGGCGTGAGCGGCATCCTGGGGCTCGCGGTCATGTTCGTGCCGTCGTTCATCGTGTCGCCGGGACTGATCCAGAAGGCGTTCGGCGGCCCGCACGTCGCGGCGCCGCGCGCGCGGCGGCGCTCGGGCAACGCCGCAGCGCTGGCCGTCTTCGCCTTCGTGCCGGCGCTGCTCGGCATGGCCATGCGCGCGGCTCGAGCCCGGTCTCGCGAACCCGGAGCTGGCGCTGCCCGCGCCTCACGAGCGGACGTGCTGCCGCCGTGGCTCGGCGGGCTCGCGCTCGCGGCGCTCTTCGCCGCGGAGCTCTCGGCGGCCGACGCCGTGCTCTTCATGCTGTCCACTTCGCTCAGCCGCGACCTGTACCAGACGCTGCTGCGGCCGAAGGCGACCGACGCTGAGCTGCTGAAGGTGGGCCGGCTCGCCATCCTGATCGGAGGTGCTTTGGGCGCCGGCCTCGCGCTGCTCTTGCCTTCCGTCGCGACCGCGCTGCGGCTCTTCTACGGCGTCCTGACCGCGGCGCTCTTCGTGCCGCTGGTGGTGGGCCTGCTGTCGCGGCGGCCGGGCGCGTCGCACGCGCGACTCGCGATCACCGCGTCGCTCGCAGCGACGCTCGTGCTCTTCGCCGTGCTGCGCGGCCGCCCCGAGGCGGAGTGGCTGCCGTCCGTCGGGGGCATCCTGGCGGCCGCCTGCGTCTTCGCCACGGCCTGGCTCGGAAAGCGGCCGGCGCGCGAAGCGGGTGCTAGCATCGAAAGCATATGAGCGAGATCAACCGACGCAGCTTCTCCGCAGCGCTTGCGGCCTCGCTGTCCGGGGCGTGGCCGGCGGCGGCTCGGGCCGCCGATGGCGCGCCCGCGCCGGCGGGCGGCCTGACGGATGTGGGCGGCCTGAGCGTCGGCCACTTCACGGACTCGCGGCGTCCCACCGGGTGCACTGTGGTCCTCGCGGAAGCCGGCGCCGTCTGCGGAGTGGACGTCCGGGGCGGCGCGCCCGGGACACGCGAGACCGACCTGCTCAACCCCATCAATACCGTCGAGCAGGTTCACGGCATCGTGCTCTCCGGGGGATCGGCCTTCGGCCTCGACACCGCGACGGGCGTGATGCGCTACCTGGAGGAGAAGGGCGCTGGCGTGCCCTGGGGCAGCGCGAAGATTCCGATCGTTCCGGCCGCCATCCTGTTCGACCTGGGCATCGGCGACTGGAAGGTCCGACCCGACGCGAACGCCGGCTACGCCGCGGCGCGCGCGGCGTCCAGCGGAACGATCGCCGAGGGGTGCGTGGGAGCGGGTGCGGGCGCCGCGTGTGGCTTTCTCCACGGGATGGGGCGGGCGATGAAGTCGGGGATCGGGACCGCCTCGCTGAAGCTGCCGAACGGCGCGGTCGTCGCCGCGCTGGTGGCGGCGAACCCGTTTGGCGACGTCGTCGACCCCGAGACCGGCCGGCCGATCGCGGGGTTGCGCAGCGAGGACGGCAAGGCGCTCCGAGGAACGGTCGCCGCGCTGCTCGCGGGAGAGACGCGCGGCTCGCCCCGGTCGGGCGAGAGCACCGCGATCGGCGTCGTGGCCACGAACGTCGCACTGACGAAGAGCGAGGCGAGCCGCGTGGCCGGGATGGCCCACGACGGCTTCTCGCGGTCGATCCGCCCGGTGCACACGCCCGTCGACGGCGACACGCTCTTCGCGCTCTCGACGGGCGCCGTCCGGCTCGAGCATCCGGCGCTCCTGGTCGGTACGGCCGCGGCCGAGGTCGTCGCGCGCGCTGTCGTTCGCGCCGCACTCACTGCCACCAGCCTGCCGGGACTGCCCTGCGCCTCGGATCTCGCGAGACGCTGAGCGCCGGCGCTGTGCACGGCCTGCGGAAAAGCCGGCGAAGCTCCTGCGGGTTTCCTGTGACCTCTCCTGTGCGCAAGCGGCGACAAGCTGTGGAAGCCGCGTGGATCGCCTGTGGAGAAGTGGCCGCGCGCCTGTGGAAAAGCGGCCGGCTCGCGTGGAAAAGTCGGGCTCCGCCGCGGAAAACCATGTGCGGCCGCTGCGGAAAAGCGCCCGGACTTTGTGGACGACCTGTGGATGAGCTGTGGGAAGCGCTAGCCGGGCCGAAGCCGTCCTGATCGGGGGCGTCTCGTTCGGCTCTGCAGCGGTTCTTTCGGCTGCGGCGCTCGCCTGGCTCGCGGGCGCCCTTCACCCGTGGGTCTCGGTCGTCTCGCTCGTCGCGGGAGCCGTCGCCGCATTCGCAGCCGCGCGGCAGGCGAAGGCCGCCAGCGAGCCCTGGACCCCCTGGGAGTGGCTCGCGGTCGGCGCTTTCGCGCTCGTGTCTCTGCGCCAGTTCCTCTGGTTGGTCTTCGAGCGGGACGGCGCGCTCTTGACGCTGCTGCCGTACAACTACGGCGACCTGCCCCTGCACTGGACTTACGTGCAGCAGCTCGCCTCGGGCGCGCGCTTCTGGCCCGAGAACCCGATCCTCACGCACGAACGGCTGCGCTATCCGGTCGGCGTGGACCTGCTGACGGCCGTCGTCGTGAGCCTCGGCCCGAGCCTGCCGCTCGTGCTCAAGGCGATGGGCCTCTTCGGCTCGCTGCTCGCGGCGCTCGCGCTGCGGCGCTGGGGAGGGGCGTTCGCGGTCGCGGGCTTCCTGCTTCTGCGGCGGCCTCGCCGGCGTCTGGCTGCTCCACGGCGGAAGGCTCGTCGACGTCGACGCCCAGGTGGCCTGGAAGAACCTGTACCTCGCGCTCTTCGTGCCGCAGCGAGGCTTCCTGCTCGCGCTGCCCGCCGGGCTCGTGCTGCTCTCGAGCTGGCGCAGCCGCCTGCTGCGGAACGAGCGTGGACTTCCGAGCTGGGTCGAGGCGCTGCTCTGGGGGACGCTGCCGCTCGTCCACCTTCACACGTTCGGCTTCGTGTCGCTGGTCTTCGCGCTCTGGACGGTGGCGAGCGGCCGCTGGCGCGAGGGGTTCGCGAGCGCGGGCCAGGCCCTGCTTCCGGCCACCTGGGGCGTGCTCCTGGTGACGGGTGGTCCCGGGACCGCGAGGCTCGTCGGGTGGGCGCCGGGCTGGGCGATCGGAGACCAGAACGCGGCGCTCTTCCTCGTGCGCAACTTCGGCTTCTGGCTGCCGCTCGCGGCCGTAGCGCTGGTCGTCGGCGTTCGCGCGCGGCGGCGCGAGCCGCTGCTGCTGCTGGCGCCGTCGCTCGCGCTCTTCGCGCTGCTCTTCCTGGTGCGCGTCGCGCCCTGGGCCTGGGACAACACCAAGGTCATGCTCTGGTGCCTGGTGGCGATGCTGCCGGCGCTCGACGGCCTCGTGCTCGCCCGTCTTCGCCCGGCCTGGCGCACGGCCGCGCTCGTGCTCCTCTTCGGGTCGGGCTTCGCGAGCGTGCTCTGGGCCTCCGTCGGGCGCCTGCCGCGGCTCGAGGTGCTGAACCTGGCGGAGTATGTGGGCGTGTGCGAAGCCCTGGCGAAGACGCCGACCACGCGCGTCGCGACGCTCCAGACCTTCAACCACCCGGTGGCGCTCTGCGGCCGGCCGCTCGTGGCGGGCTACGCCGGACACCTCTGGAGCCACGGCCTCGACGCGTCCCGGGTCGAGGCGCAGCTCAAGCGATTGATGCTGGGCGAGCCGGGCTGGCGCGAGGACGCCGAGGCTCTCGGCGCCAGCCACGTGTTCTGGGGCCCCCGCGAGGACTCCGCATTCGCCGCGTCGACGCGCCCCTGGGAAGCTCTCGGCCCGCCGGCCGCGTCGGGCAGCTGGGGCGCGCTCTACCGGCTCAATTGACCCGAGCGCCTCATCCCCGCCGCGTCAGGACCAGCCCCAGTGCTGCGAGGACGATGGCACCGCCGACGAGAGTGGCCGGCGAGGGCGTCTCGCGGAACAGAGGCCATTGCGAGAAGCGAGGCGATCACGGGCTCGCCCAGCAGGAACAGCCCCACGGTCGGCGCCGGCAGCGAGCGCAGCGCGCGATTCGTGAGGCCGTGGCCTCCGAGCGTCGGCACGACGGCGAGCGCCGCGAAGGCCAGCCAGGTCCGGGGCGGGAACGGCGCGAAGCGCGTGCCGAAAGCCGCCATCAGCCCGGCGAGCGTCAACGTCGCCGTGCCCCAGACCGCCAGCATGTAGGCGTTGAGCGGCAGCGTCGCGCGCAGGCCGCGCCCGATCACCTGGTAGGTCGCGAGCGTGACGGCTCCGGCCACCGCCAGCAGGTTCCCGAAGAGCGAGGCCGGGCGAGGAATCACGATCGCCGAGCGCGATCACGGCGGCGCCGACCATTGCGAGCGGGATCGCGACCTGGACCGCGAGCGGGGGCTTCTCGCGCAGGAAGACGAGCGACAGCGCGATCGCGAAGAGCGGCGCCGTGTTGACGAGCAGCACCGAGGCGGCCACCGAGGTGTGCGACAGGCTCGCGATCCAGGTGGCGAAGTGGAGCGCCAGCGCGACGCCGGAGGCCAGCAGCAGCAGGCGCGGGCCGAGCCGAGAGCGTCGGCCAGGACCGGCGCGCGTCGGCCCAGGCGAAAGGCGAAAGCAGCAGCGAGGCGATCGCCATGCGGTAGAACGACACGGCGAGCGGCGGCGCCGCCGCGAGGCGCACCAGGATGGCGCCGACCGAGACGAGCAGCACGCCGAGCACCAGCGTCGCGTAGGGGGACACGGGTCGGGCGCGGCTCGCGATTGTCGGGGCCATCGGCCGCTCAGCGGGCCGCGCCGAGCGAGGCGCGGGCGCTGCGCGAGCGCTTCCTCGAGACGCTCGACCCGCTCGCCGCCGCCCTGGGCGAGGTTGCCGCGGCCGCCCCCGCGGCCGCCGAGGTGCTGGACGGCCGCTTTGAGCAGTGCCGGGAACGTCGTGCGGCAGGCCCTCGGATTGCGCGAAGACGAGCTGGGCCTTGTCGGAGCGGCTGGCGAGCAGGGCCACGCAGGGCGCGAGCGCCACGAGCTGCTGGGCCAGCACGCGCAGGTCGTCCGCCGGCCAGCCGTCGAAGACGGCCACGATGACGGCGGGAGAGGCGAGAGTCGGCGCGGCACCCGCGCCCTGTGCCTCGGCCAGCAGCCGACGCGCATCCCCTTCGAGCGCGCGCGCGAGCAGCGCCTTCGCGCGTCGCTCCGAATCGGCGAGCTCGTCCTTCAGCCGCTGCGCGGCGGCCGGCAGCTCCTCGAGCGGGGCCGAAAGCGTGGCGACGAGCTGTCCCACGACCTGCTGGCGCTCGGCGAACATGCGCGTCGCGCGGTCGCCGCAGACGAAGTGGACGCGGGTGCCGCCCTTGTAGCGCTCGAGCGCAGTAACGAGCACCACGCCCACCTCGGCGGTGCTGCGGGGATGTGTTCCGCCGCAGGGCTGGCGGTCGAAGCCTTCGGCCTCGACGACGCGGATGCCGCTCAGCACGCCCTCGGGAGGCTCGATGCCCGAGGCGCGTGCCTGGTCGGCGCTCAGCACGGTCACGCGCACGGGGCGGGCGGCCCACACGACGTCGTTGGTGCGCTTCTCGGCCGCGCGGGCGACGTCCTCGCTGACGAGTCGGTCGAGGTCGATCGTGGTGTCGGAGCCGCCCAGGTGGAAGGCCAGCGTCTCGGCCTGGGCCACCTCGACGAAGGCCTTCGAGACAGCAGGTGCTGGCCGTGGTGCTGCTGCATGTGGTCGCGACGGCGCTCCGCGTCGACCCGGCCGTGCACGCGCTCGCCCGTGAGCGGCCGATCGAGGACGTGGAGCACGTCCGGCCCGTCCTCGACCACGGCCACGACCCGCGCGTCGCCGAGCGTGCCGGTGTCCCACGGCTGGCCGCCGCTCTCGGCGTAGAAGGCTGTCCGGTCGAGGACCACGGCCGGGCGACCCTCGTGCTCGCGCCGCGCGACGACGGCGGCGTCGAACTCGAGCAGGTACGGGTCGGCGCTGTGGAGGCGCTCCGTCATGCGAATCGGATCACGCCGGGAGTCTGACGGCGGAGCGCGGATGCGTCAATTGCGAACGCTACTGCAGTCGGAACGATTGCTCGCCGGGGGCGAGCTTCCGCGTGAGCCCGCGCCAGGCGAACTCCCCGGTGAGCCCGGGCGGCAGCGTGACCTTGGCGGCGAACGCCGGTGCGGTCGGCGACCTGCGCAGGTCAGGACCGGCCATGCCGCTCCGACGGCTCCATGGGAACCTGCGGAGTGTAGCGCGTCGCACTCTACGCTGGCGGGATTCCAGGCGGGAGGCTAGACTCCCTCCCGAGGAGAACCCCCATGTTCATCGCCTCGGCCCTCGTGGCCGTGCTGCTCCAGGCCGCCTCGTCGACCGCGCCCGTAGACCCCGAGAAGGAGCCGTTCCAGACGCTCGAAACCAAACTCTCGGGTGCGATCCAGGCGAAGAACGTCGCCGCTCTCGACGAGCTCCTGGCGAAGGACTTCGGCTTCATGGCCTTCCTCGAGGGGCGAGCGCCCGTGGTACTGAGCCGCAGCGAGTGGCTGAAGACCTCCGAGCACTACGCGCTGATCGGTTTCGAGATCCGGAATCTCGCTGCGCGCGTCTTCGGCAACGTGGCGGTCGTCCGCCTGCAGCCGTACCGCCTGGCGGTGGCAGGAGACAGTCTCGGCCGCAGCGGCGAATTCGCCGTCGTCGACGTGTGGACCAAGGACGGCGATGCCTGGAAGCTGAGCGCACGCCACCTCAGCCGACCCGACGTGCTGAAGCGCTGAAGGACCGATAGCCGTTGCGCTACGTGGGCTACGCCGCGTCGGCCATCGTCGGCCGTGCCGTCTCGATCGCCCTCGCGACGTCGAGCGTCGGTTGCGCCGTGTCCATGCGCGCTCCCCAGGTCGACAGCCGGGCCGAGGTGAGCGTGGCGGTGAACGCCAACCAGGCCCGGCTCAGGATGCGCTCGCTCGTGGGCCCGATGTGCGGTGAGATCGAGCGGACGGCGGACCAGATCGCCGCCGGGACGAGCGATCCCGCCGTCCGGAAGGCGGCGCTCCGATGGAAGATCGACGCGGTGCCCGCCCTGAGCGCCGCGCTCTTCCAGCCCGAGCCCATGACGGCCGTGCTGGACAGCTGGGTGTTCTTCAACCAGATGGCCGACTTCTTCGAGACCGGGGCCGGAAAGGAGCAGCTCGGTGACTCGGCTCCCGTCGCCGTCGAGGCCAGCCGCCGTCTCGAGCAGCAGATCGCCGACGTGTTCGCCGCCATGACGGTTTCGCGCGACGTCTCCCGAGTGCGCGCATTCGCGAAGAGCTGGGCGGCCGCCCACCCCATCCGATACGCGATCCGGGACCGCGAAACGGCGCTCGGCCGCGCGCTGGAGCGGGATGTGCCCGAGTCCTGGTCCACGGGCGAGGCGGTGGCGGAGATCACGACCTCCATCGACGACCTCAACCGCAAGCTCGACGTCTACAACGAGCACGTGTTCCGGCAGGCCCGGTGGGAAGCGGAGCTGCTCGCGTCCGACCTGAGGCTCGCCGACGTGCCGCCACTCGCCGAGCGCACCGTGCAGTCCGCGGAGAGCCTGGCGGCGGCTTTCGACCGGATCGCGCCGGGCTTCGAGCGGCTCGCGGCCGTCGCCGAGACGACGCCCGGCTTTCGTCGCCTCGGAGCGGAAGGCCGCGATCGACGACCTGGGCGGGGAGCTGACGCGGATGATCGCGTTCCTCGAGAAGGAACGCATCGTGGCCCTGAAGCAGGTCACCGAGGAGCGGATCGCCGCCCTCAACACCATCAGCCAGGCGGTGTCCCAGGAGCGAAACGCGCTCGAGCGCGACATGGAGCGCGTCGGCGTCCAGCTGGTCGACCACGCCATCTGGCGTCTGGCTCAGCTCCTTGCCGCAGTCCTGGCCTGCCTCGGTGTCGGGACGGTGGGGATCCTCCTCCTCGTCCGGAAGCTCTTCTTCAAGCCCGAATCCAGGGCCTGAAGGGCCGTCTCGAGCTGCTCGTCTAGCGTTCAGCGAGCCGCGGCGAGGCGCTCGCGGGCCATCTTCAGGTTCTCTTTCACGCCGGTCTCGATCCCGTCCCGGACCTTGCCCATGAGGACGCCCGACAGCATCCCGGTGGGCGGGTCGATCCGCGTCCGGTAGAGGTTCAGGAGGTAGAGGCCCTTGCCGTCGGCCGTGGGCACGGCAGCCAGGATCTCCAGGCCGGCATTGAAGAAGTGGGTGGCCCCGAGCAGCTTGTTCGAGATCAAGGTCCCGCGGGGGCTCCTGTAGATGGTCGCGTGGTAGGCGGAAACCACCGGCTTGAGGCCGAAGGTGTCCTTCGCCCAGTAGAGGACGTCCTCGGCCCCGGCCAGCTTCCCCTTGGGCCAGGCCGCCAGGTAGTCGTTGAACTCCTTCACGTAGTCGACGAGGTAGGGCGAGTTCGCGAGCAGCGTCCGGTACTCCTGGGCGCGGGACTTCTCCTGCTTCTTGTCGAGCACGTTGCCCATCGCGTCCGTGCCCCCCTGCTGGTAGGCCGTGACGTAGTCGACGATGGCCTGGTTGAAGATCGCGATCGCCTGCTTCTCGGCGTCGGCCGCCTTCCAGTCGATCTTCGAGATCGCTCTCCAGCCCCTTCGTCCCGATCTTCACGTCGCAGCTTCCCGGCTTGCACCGCTTGAGGGCCGCGATGTCGTCCGGGGGATGGGTGAGGCCCGCCAGGTCCTCGATCTTCGCGGGGGTCGAGAAGCGGCCCATCTCCGGGATCTGGGGCACCTTCTTGAACTTCCGCACGTCCCGGGCGAGCGCCACGAGCTGGTCCGGAGTCCCTGCCGTCTTGACGACGCCGAACGCGGCGATCTCCGGCTTGTCCGTGGTGGGCAGGAGCTTCGTGACCACCTCGCCCTTCTCGACGGCCGCGAGCTGGGCGTCGTCGAGCTGGATCACCTTGCGGAGAAACGGCCGTGGCGGAGCCTCCTGCTGCGCCGGCGCGACAGCCGGCGCCAGGACGGCAAGGAAGCAGGCCCACAACACCCCAGACGAAACGCGTTTCAGGGAGTCGACTCTCGTCATTGAATCCTCCTGACTACCGGACCCATCTCCACGATGCGACCGATTCAGTTGAGTGCCGAGTGCACGACGGCGCGGAATGATATATCCGATCCGCAGGTCGATCCGTGAGTCGTTTGATGCGCGGCCGGGTGCGTTCAGCCGTGTCATTCGGCGTGGCTGCGGGCAATCTGCATGAACTCCTCGTCCAGGGCGCAGAAGGCGTCGACCACGTCGGGGTCGAAATAGGTGCCGCGGCCGGGCAGGATCTCGGCGACCGCCTGCGCGTGCGAGTAGGCCGGCTTGTAGCAGCGCTTCGAGGTGAGCGCGTCGTAGACGTCGGCCATCGCCATGAGTCGCGCGGAGAGCGGGATCTCGTCGGCCCCGAGCCCGTCGGGATAGCCGTGCCGTCCCACTTCTCGTGGTGGCTGCGGGCGATCTCGCGGGCGTAGCGGAGGAACGACGCGGCGGCGCTGGAGATCCCGGCGCGCGCCAGCAGCTTCTCGGTGGCCACGATCGCCTCGTAGCCGTACACGACGTGCCGCTTCATCTCCCCCTACTCGTCGGCATCAGCTTCGCCGGCTTGCGCAGGATGCGGTCGGGCACGCCCGACCTTGCCGATGTCGTGGAGCGGCGCCGACTTGAAGAGCAGCTCGATCGCGTGGTCGTCGAGCTCGTCGCGGAAGCGCGGGTGCGCGCGCAGCCCCACGCGCCAGGCTGCGCACGTAGCCCTGGGTGCGCTGGAGGTGGTGGCCCGTCTCCGGGTCGCGCGTCTCGGCCAGCGTGGCCATGCTGAGGATGGTCGCGTCCTGCGTGGCCGCCAGCTCGCGCGTGCGCTCCAGCACCATGCCCTGCAGCACGCGGTTGCGGTCCTCGATGAAGTCGCGGGCGTGCTTGTTCTCCAGGTGCGCCTTGACGCGGGCCTCCACGATGGGCGGCGAGATGGGCTTGGTGATGTAGTCCACGGCGCCCAGGGCGAAGCCCTTCATCTCGTCGCCCATCTCGCTCATGGCGGTCACGAAGATGACGGGGATGACGCTGGGTGGCGCGTCGGCCTTGAGCCGCCGGCAGACCTCGTAGCCGTCCATGTCCGGCATCATGACGTCCAGCAGCAGGATGTCCGGGCGCGGCTCGGCGGCGGCGCGCCTCAGCGCCTGCTCGCCGTTGGTGGCCACCAGCGTCCGGTAGTGGGGCCTCAGCAGGTCCACCATCAGGTCGATGTTGACCCGCTCGTCGTCGACGATCAGCACGGAAGGTTCGGCGTGGCTCATGACGGGGCTCCCGGCGCGGAGGCGGGCGCTGCCGAGCGCCGCAGGGCGAGGATGGTGATGTCGTCGGACTGCGGCGCTCCCCCCGCGAACGCGCGCACCGCCCCCAGCAGCAGGTCCACCGTCTCGGCGGCCGTCCGCCCCGCCCCGCCCGCGAAGCACGCCTGGAGGCGCTCCTCGCCGAACAGGACGCCGGCGGCGTCCGTGGCTTCGGTCACCCCGTCCGTGTAGAGGACCAGGCTCTCCCCGGCCCCGAGCTCCAGCGTCTCGCCCGTGTAGTCCTGGCCGGCGAAGAGGCCGAGCACGGTTCCCGAGGAAGGGAACACCGCCCGGGGCTCCCCCGACGGCCCCACCAGCAACGCGGTGTCGTGGCCGGCGTTGGCGCAGGTCACCTCCGTCCCGCGCACGTCGAGGCAGACCATGGTCACGAACATCCCGCGCGGGTTCTGCGCGGCCAGCTCCTCGTTGAGGCGCGCGAGGATCTGCGCCGGCCCGTCGAGCTGGCGGGCCAGCGTGCGCAGCAGCGTCACCGTCACCGCCATGAACAACGAGGCGGGGATGCCCTTGCCGCACACGTCGCCCACCGCCACCACCAGCCGGTCGTCGGACAGGCGCAGGACTTCGAAGAGGTCACCGCCCACGTGCCGCGCCGGCTCGATCGTGGCGTGGACGTCCAGCCCCATCCGCGGCTGAGCGCGGCGAGATCGGAGGGCAGGATCCCCATCTGGATCTCGCGGGCGATGGCCAGGTCGCGCTCCTGGGCGGCGCGCACGGCGTCCGCGTAGGCCTTGGCCTTGAGCAGCGAGCGCACCCGCGCCTTCACCTCCAGGATCTCGAACGGCTTGGTGAGGTAGTCGTTCGCGCCCAGCTCGAAGCCGCGCGCCTTGTCCTGGACGTCCTCCAGCGAGCTGAGGAACATGATGGGGATCTCGCGCGTGGCCGCATCCGCCCGCAGCCGGCGGCAGACCTCGTAGCCGTCGATGCCCGGGCATCATGATGTCGAGCAGCAGCAGGTCGGGCGCGGTCCTTCTCCACCGCGCGCAGCGCCGCTTCCCCGTCCAGGGCCACGCTCAGCTTGAAGTCGCCGCGCAGGGCCTCCACCAGCATGTCCACGTTGGCCTTGACGTCGTCCACGATCAGCACGCGGCACTCGGACAGTTCCTTGACGGCCATCGCTATCCCTCGATCCCCTTCTCTCCGGCGGCGCGGCGCAACGCCGTCGAGCGCGCCGTCGAAATCGTAGGCCGTCACCTGCCTGGCGAAGCGGGCGAAGCCCTCCTGGCCTCCGAAGAGCGCGCGCAGCTCGTTTCCCTCCCGCTCGAGGTCGTCGCTGGCGCGGGCGTCGCACTCGGCGAGCAGCCGCGACCAGCGCGTGACCACCGCCTAGCGCGGCGGGGTCCATGGGCGCAGCGGCCGGCCGCCGGCGCGGGCTCGGGGCCGCGTCGGCCAGCCACGGCCGCAGCGCCGAGGACAGGCGCGCCAACGCCTCCCCCAGCGGCGCCCGCAGCGGTTCCACGCGCCCCGTCTCGGCGCCGTCGCGGATCGCCTTCTCGAGCGCGCCGGCCGCCGCCTGCACGGGACCCGCCGCCAGGTTGCCCGCGGTGCCCTTGACGGTGTGGGCCAGCCGTTCCGCCACCGCCCGCTCGCCCCGCTCGAGGCTCTCGCGGATCCGCTCCGCGGCGTCCGCCTGGCCGTCCAGGAACTGGCCCAGCAGGCTCAGATAGAGCTTGCGGTTGCCCGCCACGCGCCGCAGGCCCTGCGCGGCGTCGAGGCCGTCCACCGCGGGCAGGTCCCCGCGGCGTCGGCCCGCGCCGGGGCCTTCGCGGCCGCCGGGCGCGCCGGCGGGCCGCCGCGTGGTAGCGGCCGAGCACCGCGTACAGCGCCGGCGGGTCGATGGGCTTGGCGACGTGGTCGTTCATCCCGGCGGCCACGCAGCGCTGCCGCTCCTCGGTCGTGGCGTGGGCGGTCATGGCCACGATGGGCAGCTTCGCGAAGCGCGCCTGCGAGCGCAGCCGGGCGGTGGCCTGGTAGCCGTCCATCACCGGCATCTGGATGTCCATGAGGACCACGTCGTACGGCACGGGATCGCCCGCTGCTTCGAGCAGGTCCACACCCTGGCGCCCGTCGCTGGCCACGGTCACGGCTCCGCCCACGCCCTCGATCAGCTCCACCGCGACCTGCTGGTTGATCTCGTTGTCCTCGACCAGGACCACGCGCAGGCCGTCCAGCCGGACCCCCTGCTCCACGGCCTGCGCGGTGACGGCCGCCGTCTCGCCGCTCTCGGGGCTGAACAGCGTCACCAGCGTGTCCACCAGCATCGACTTGGTGACCGGCTTCAGCAGGAAGCCCTCGATGTCCAGCCGCTCCGCCTCGTCGCGCACCTCTTCGCGGCCGAAGGCGGTCACCATCACCACGCGGGCTGCCTGCGGATCGCGGCGTCCTGCTTGATCCGCCGCGTGGCCTCCAGCCCGTCCACGCCGGGCATCCGCCAGTCCATGAAGACGACGTCGTAGGGAGCGGCCGCGTCGTGCTGCTTGCACGGCGGCGACGGCCTCGGCGCCGCCGCCCACCGCGTCCACGCGGGCCACCACGCCCGAAGCGCCTCCGAGAGGATGTCGCGCGCCGAAGCGTTGTCGTCCACCACCAGCGCCCTCAGCTCCATGAGCCGGGCCGGCACCACGCGGCGGCGCTCGCGCCCAGGCCGAACCAGGCGGTGAAGATGAACGTGCTGCCCTCGCCGGGCGTGCTCTCCAGCCAGATCTGCCCGCCCATCAGCTCCACCAGCCGGCGCGAGATGGTCAGGCCGAGGCCGGTGCCGCCGTGCTTGCGGGTGGTGGACATGTCCGCCTGCGTGAACGGCCGGAACAGCCGGGCCACCTGCTCCGCGGTCATGCCGATGCCGGTGTCGCGGACCGAGAAGCGCAGCTTCACCTTGTCCCCGGTCTCCTCCAGCAGCTCCGCCCCCAGCCGGACCTCTCCCTGGGCGGTGAACTTGACCGCGTTGTTGATCAGGTTCGTCAGGATCTGGCCCAGGCGCAGCGGATCGCCGAGCAGGTTCTGGGGGATCGCCCGGGGGACGTCCACCAGGAACTCCAGGCCCTTCTCGTGCGCCTTCTGCCCCGTGACCACCGCCACCTGCTGGACCACCTGGTCCAGCGTGAAGGAGGTCGTCTCGATGTCCAGCCGGCCGGCCTCGATCTTGGAGAAGTCCAGGATGTCGTTGATGACGCTGAGCAGCGAGGTGCCGGCGTTGTGGATCTTGCCCACGTAGTCGCGCTGCTTGGGCGTGAGCTGGGTCTTCAGCGCCAGGTGGGAGAGGCCGATGATCGCGTTCATGGGCGTGCGGATCTCGTGGCTCATGTTGGCCAGGAACATCGACTTCATCTGGGTGGCTTCCTCGGCCTTCTGCCGGGCGCCCACCAGCTCGCCCTCCAGCTGCTTGAAGTCGGTGATGTCCTGGGTGACGCCGAACATGTCGGTCGGCTTGCCGCTGGCGTCCTTCACCACGTGGCCGAGCGCATGGATCCAGACGACGCGCCCGTCCACCGGGCGCTTGTAGGCGTAGGTGGAGTCGTAGACGGGGATCTCGCCGGCGACCGCGGCAGGCGAAGTTCGCCATCGTGGCCTGGGCCGCGGCCTCGTCGCCTGCGTGGACCTGCGCGGCCCAGTGGTCGAGGCGATAGCGGTGGTCGGGGCTGGGCGGGTCGCCGAAGATCCGCACCGTCCGCTCGGAGGAGTTGTACCAGCCGGAACCGTCCAGCGGCACGTGCCAGTAGCCGGCCTTCGTCAGGTCCAGCGCGCTGTCGGAGAGGAAGTTCACCCGCCGGAGGCTCTTCTGCTGGGCCTCCAGCTCCTCGGCCTGGTCGCGCGTCTGCACCAGCAGCTCCTGCGTGCTCAGGTTGCGCTGCAGCACCTGCAGGTTCAGCGCCGCGGCGGGAAGCAGCTCCTCGAGCAGCGCCCGCTCGCGCGCGCCGAGCGCGCGGAAGGAGGCGACCTCGACCACCGCCAGCAGCGCGTCGCGCGACGCGAGCGGCCAGGCTTCCGCCTGCGCCGGCGCCGCCTCGCCCAGGCCCGAGGAGATGCGCAGGTAGTCCGGAGGCAGACCCGGCGAGGTGCACCGGCTTGCCTTCGCGCGCGCACTGGCCGGCCAGCCCTTCGCCCAGCCCGATCCACTCCTGGCTCTGCGCCGCCTCCGCCAGGCCGTAGTGGGCGATCCGCCGCAGGCGCGTCTCGCCGGGCTCCAGGGCGTAGAAGGCCGCCACGCCGCCGCCCAGCGCCGGCACCAGGCCCGAGAGCAGCCGCTCTCCGAACTCGGCGAGGCGTCGCGGCCCCTTGCAGCGTCGCCGGTCAGCGTGGCCACGTTGGCCTTGACCCAGCGCTGGTCCTCCATGGCCGCGGCCCCGCGCCTCAGGACGTCGATCGAGCGCGCCAGCGCCCCAGTCTCGTCCGCCGCGCGGGTGAAAGGCACCGCCGCGCCGAAGTCGCCGCCCGCGATGGACTCCACCGAGCCTTGAGGGCGCGCACCGGGCCCACGATCTTCCGGAAGGTCAGCAGGCCCAGGCCGGCCGACAGGATCAGGGCGAGGGCCAGCGCGATGCGGCTGTGGCGCCGTGCGTCCTCGAGCCCGGCCGACCGCGGCGGCGCCGGCGCCGTCGGCCAGGCTCTGGTTGTGGGCGATCCAATCGCGCAGCGCATCGCCGACGCGCGCGCCCAGGCCGGCCATGCCGGCGCTGGCCAGCAGGCGCGCGGCCTCGTCGCGGTGGCCGCCGTCCGCCAGCGCCATCACCTCCGCCGCCGCGGTGGTCCACTCGCCGTACGAGGCCCGGAACTCGTCGAGCAGCCTGCGGTCCCGGTCGTCCGACACCAGCGTGTCGGCGTACGCCGGAGCAGCTGGTCGAGCTCGTCCCGCCGGGCGTCGAAGGCCTGCCGGGCCTTCGCCCGCCCGCCGCGTCCCGCGCCAGCAGGTGGTCGCGCAGGTCCACGCGCATCTCCTCGAAGGCGCGGGAGATGTTCCCGAGCGCGGAGAGGCTGGGGACCTGGGTCTCGGCCACGAACCGGCTGCGCGACTCGATCCGGCGCCAGCTCGAGGTGCGTGAGCACGCCCAGCGCGACGAGCACCAGGGGGGCCGCGCCGGCCAGCAGCAGGATGCGTCGCGCGATGGTCATGGCCGTTTGGCCCCCAGAGCCCGTCCCGCCGAGTCGGGGCTACTCGCCTTCCGTGACCTTCTTCTGCATCGCGTCCAGGTAGTCGTCGAGCTCCTGGACGCTCCGGAACACCGCGCCGAGGTCCGCGACCTTGACGATGTCCAGCACCTTCTGCACCTGGGGCGTCGGGTTCAGCAGCACGGACTTGCCGGCCCGCGCGTTCATGGCCTTCTGGGCGCGGAAGATCGAGCGCAGCCCGGCGCTGGTGATGTACTCGAGCCTGCCAGGTCGAAGACCAGGACCTTGACCGGCGAGCGAGAACCGGATCGAGCTCCTTGTCGAGCACGCTGACGCTCTCGTGGTCGAGGCGGCCCTCGAGGACCAGCGTCCTGGTCAGGGCGCGGCCTTCTTCGACGCGGATCACATTCATGGGGGCATGCGACCCGCGGATTATGGCACGTCGCCGTCGCGGCGCGCCCAGCGCTTCCTGAGGGTGAGCACGTTCTCCGAGCCACGGCGGGCGTACTCGGCGGCATCCACCAGGGCCAGCGTCAGGTGGATGCCGAGCCCGCCGATGGCCGCTCTCCGCCTCGGCCTGGAGGTCGGGGGCGCCGTTGCAGCGGATCGAAGGGCCGGCCGTCGTCCGTGAACTCGAGCGTCACCTCGTCGGCGACGAGCGTGAGCCTGACCCGGACCCGGTGCTCCTCGCCGTCGTCGTGCCCGTACTTCGCCACGTTGGTGAGGACCTCCTCGGCCACGAGCCGCAGATCCAGGACCGTCTCCTCGCGCGGACGCGCTCCGCGCAGCGCGGCCTCGAGGGCGTCGAGGCCGCGGCCCAGCGCCCGCGTCGCGACCCGGAACTCCCTTTCCACGGGTTCCGGCTCCTCAGGGCCGCACTGGCGTCGACGGAGGGATCAGCGTCCACCCCAAAGCGGCGCCATGTTCTCGACGGACATCTTGATCGGGGTACCCAGAGTCACCAACGAAGTCTGACCGACGCTTGCGGGCTCAACAAGGTCACCGAGCGGCACCGGTGGATTCGGGGGATGGACCCCACGAAGGACACCTGCGTCGGAGCGTGCAAGCGCGGGCGATCTGTTGACCTCGGGCAACCGTTGCACTTGACAAACGCTTAGCGCGCGTGAAATAAGGCGACACTCCCTGGTTAGCAGTCAACAAGGAGCCTTGGCGGGGACAAGTTCCTGGTCGCGTGGGGGGTCGGTACAACGCTTCCACGGCCATGGTCAGTGGAATGCCTCCGTGTGGTAACGGACAACCGGGACTACCAGTCAGCTCTCCCGTCGTCAGCAGAGAGGATGTGTAAGATGTCGATCCTTCGCGCACGATTCGTGAGGCTGGTCTCGCTCGTCGTCGCTCTCGGTGTGGTGCTTTTGCCCGTGGCCGTTCGCGCCCAACCCTCGTATCCCTTCGCCACTCCGGCCTTCGGTCTCGCGACCGCTCCTGACGGCAGCCTTCTCGTGGCGGATGCGGGCGCCGGCATCGTCGAGTTGCAACAGGTGAGGGCGCGCTGGTCGCCGAGTCCCCGGTGTGACCGACATGGCGCCGATCGGACGCGGAGAAATGTTCGCGATTACCGGCGGTGGCACGGAGCAGGCGCCAGCAAGCTCTATCGCGTCTCTCGTGGAAGAGCGAAGTTGATAGCCGATCTCGGTCTGTTCGAAGCCACGGTCGACCCTGACGCGCCGGAGGTCAACCCGAACCCCTTCGACGTCGCCGCGCTGTCAGGTGGGGCAGCCCTGGTGTCGGACGCGGGCGGAACGACCTGCTCATCGTCAACAACTCGGGCGAGATCGATTGGATTGCCACGCTGCCGGTGGAACCCGTATCCACGGACAACATAAAGACGCTGTTCGGATGTCCGCCGGACCGCCGGATATCTGCAACCTTCCGGCAGAGATTCCCGCGCAGCCAGTGGCGACCAGCGTCGCCATCGGTCCTGACGGCGCCTATTACATGGGAGAGCTCAAGGGCTTCCCCGCACCGACGGGAGCATCGAAGGTCTGGCGAATTGAGCCCGGTACGCGGCACGCCAGGTGCGGGACCAGCCCCGCCTGCCCGGTCGTATTGGACGGATTCACGTCGATCGTGGACCTCGCCTTCGGTGGGGACGGAACGCTCTACGTGGTCGAACTCGACGAGGCAAGCTGGTTCGCCGTGAAGTGCTGACAGGCGCGGCCCTCGGAGGAACGGTCAACGCGTGCGACCTGGCCACCGGAACGTGTGCCCGGTCGCGACCGACCTGACGATGCCGATCGCGGTTTCAATCGGGAAGGGCGGGGAAGTCTTTGCGCTCGTCGGGGCTCTCATACCCGGCGGAGGGCGCGGCGGTGATCACCGTGCAGCCGTAGCGTCCCCGCTTCGGGGTCGCCTCGGACGCGAGGCGGACCCGACGCAGACGAGCCGAGGGCCAGGTAAGACTCAGGCATGGCGTCTGAAACCGATCCTTGCGATCTTGTCCGTGTCCTCGAGATCGCGAGGGCCGAGGAGCGGCGCCATGTTCTCGACGTACTTGTAGCCCGTCCCGGTGTCGAAGAGGACGACCGAGTCGTCGGCGGAGAGGTGGCCCGAGGACTTGAGCTTGCGCGCGGCGGCGACGCAGGCGCCGCCCTCGGGCGCCATGAAGAGGCCCTGGGTCGCGGCGGCTGCTTCACTCCGCGACGATCTCCGCCTCGGAGACCGCGATCGCGGCGCCGTGGCTCTCGCGCAGGCCGCGCAGGATCAGGAAGTCCCCGAGCGCCTTGGGCACGCGCAGGCCGTGGGCGTGCGTCGTGGCGCCCTCCCACATCGGCGCGTCGTCCGTGCCCTCCTGGAACGCCTTCACGATCGGCGCGCAGCCTTCCGCCTGCACCGCGTACATCCGCGGCCGCTCCGGGCCGACGAATCCCAGCGTCTCCATCTCGGCGAACGCCTTCCACATCCCGACGAGCCCCGTTCCGCCGCCGGTGGGGTAGAGGATGGCGTCGGGCAGCGTCCAGTCGAGCTGCTCGGCGATCTCGTAGCCCATCGTCTTCTTGCCCTCGACGCGGTAGGGCTCCTTGAGCGTCGCGCACTCGAACCAGCCGTGCTCCTTGCGCCGTCGGCGCAGACGCGGCCGGCGTCGGTGATCAGGCCGTCGACCATCCGACGTGGGCGCCGTACGCCTCGGTCTCCATCACGAAGAGCCGGGCGTGTCGCGCGGCAGGAAGACGTGGGCCTCGAGGCCGGCGGCGGCCGCGTAGGCCGCGAGCGCGCTGCCGGCGTTGCCCGCCGAAGGCAGGCAGACGTCGGTCGCGCCGAGCGCCTTCGCCATCGACACGCCACGCGACGCCCGCGCGCCTTGAAGGAGCCGGTCGGGTTGCCGGCCTCCTCCTTGATCAGGAGCCTCGGCAGGCCGAGCTGCGCGCCGAGGCGCGGGGCGGGGAGGAGCGGCGTGAAGCCCTCGCCCAGGCTGACCTTGGCGGTGTCGTCCAGCGGCAGCACCTCGCGGTAGCGCCACATCGTCGGCTCGCGCAGCTCGAGGTGCCCCGGGCGCATGCGAGGGCCGCGCGCGCGAGGTCGTAGCGGGCGTAGAGCGGAGCGCCGCAGCTGCAGACGGTGTAGACGCGTCCCGGCTCGTAGCGCTTTCGCACTTCGTGCAGTCCAGGTGAGTGAGCATGGGAAACGCCCGCGAAGGGCGAGCCGGATTATAGCGTCAGCGCGCGGCCGCGCTCGCCTTCATCTCGAAGCCGCGCCCGTAGAGGTCGTCCTGGTCGAACTCCCAGACCGCGGTGTCGCCGCTGACGCAGGCGTTGGCGGACACGATCGGGACGGGCATCACGAGCGTCGCGCGGAAGCGGAGCTTCAGCTCGCCCTGGCCGATGACGAACGGCAGGCCGGCGCCTCGAGGCAGCCGGCGAGCGGGATGGCGAGGATGGAATCGACGAGCTGGAGAGGTCACGGACGAGCGGGACGAGGAGGAGCATGGAACGGGACGAGCGCAGAGATTCCTCGAGGCGCTCGGCTGGCCCTCGAGGATGTCACACCTCCATGATCTCCGCTTCCTTCTTCTTCAGGGCGGCGTCGATCTCGTTCGTGTGCTGGTCCGTGAGCTTCTGGACCTCGGCGAGCGCGTGCTTCTCGTCGTCCTCGCTGAGCTCGTGGTCCTTCATCAGCTTCTTGAGGTGGTCGTTGACGTCGCGGCGCACGTTGCGGATCGCGACCTTGCCTTCCTCGGCGTGCTTGTGGGCCACCTTGACCAGGTTCTTGCGCCGCTCCTCGGTGAGCTGCGGCACCGGGATGCGGATCAGCTTGCCGTCGTTCTGCGGGTTGAGGTCGAGGTCGGAGCCGCGGATCGCCTTCTCGATCGCCGGCAGCAGCGAGGCGTCCCACGGCTGCAGCGTGATCAGCGTGGGGTCCGGCACCGTCAGGTTGCCCACCTGGTTGAGCGGCGTGGGCGTGCCGTAGTAGTCCACGCGGATCATGTCGAGCATCGAAACCGAGGCGCGGCCGGTGCGCATGGTGGCGAGCTCGCGCAGCACGGTCTCGACCGAGTGATCCATGCGTCCCTTCGCGTCCGCGACGAGCTGCTTGGGGTTCGTGGGCATCGCTACTCCTTCACCAGCGTTCCGATCGGCTCGCCCAGCGCGACGCGCCTGAGGTTGCCCTTGCGCTTCAGGTCGTAGACGACGATCGGCAGGTGGTTGTCCATGCAGAGAGAGATCGCGGTGGTGTCCATCACGCGCAGCCCCTTCTGCAGCACCTCGAGATAGCTGAGCTCGGTGAACTTCTTGGCCTTCGGGTGCTTGGCGGGGTCGGCGTCGTAGATGCCGTCGACCTTGGTCGCCTTCAGGATCACGTCGGCCTTGAGCTCCATCGCGCGCAGAGCGGCCGCGGTGTCGGTCGAGAAGTAGGGGTTGCCGGTGCCTGCCGCGAGCACGACGACGCGGCCCTTCTCCATGTGCCGCAGCGCGCGGCGCCTTATGAACGGCTCGCAGACCTCCTGCATCTCGATCGCCGACAGCACGCGCGTGAAGACACTGGGCGCGCTCGAGCGCGTCCTGGAGCGCGAGCGCGTTGATCACCGTGGCGAGCATCCCCATGTGGTCGGCGGAGACGCGGTCCATGCCCTGGGCGCTGTCGGAGACGCCGCGGAAGATGTTGCCGCCGCCGCAGACCACCGCGATCTGGAGGCCGAGGTCGTGGACCTCCTTGATCTCGGTCGCCACGTAGTCGGCGAAGTCGCGGTCGATGCCGAAGGTCTTGGTTCCGAGAAGTGACTCGCCCGAGAGCTTGAGCAGGACGCGCTTGTAGGCGAGGGCCTTCTTGCTGCCGGGCATCAGTCCTCAGAAAGCTCAGTGGCGACCCGGCCGGAGCGGCCGGATCGCCGCAAATGGTACTACTGTTCGGTGGCGGCCTTGGCCGCCGCGTCCTCGCCGAGCCGCAGCCGCGCGAAGCGGCGGACGGCGGCCTTGCCCTTCACGTGCTGGCCGACGGTGATCTTCGGCTCGCGGACGTAGGGCTGCTCGAGCAGGCAGAAGGTCGCGAAGTACTCCTTGAGCTTGCCCTCGGCGATCTTGTCGACCACGTTCGGCGGCTTGCCCGAGGCGAGCGCCTGCGCGCGGTAGATCTCCTTCTCCGCGGCGAGCACGTCCGCGGGCACCTCGTCCTTCGAGACGTAGAGCGCCGCAGCGGGCGACGCGGCGGCGACGTGCATCGCGACCTCGCGCGCCAGCGCCGGCAGGTCGGCGCCGTCCCGCTTCCGCCGCGAGCTCGACCAGCACGCCGACCTTGGCGGCGGGCGGGTGGATGTAGGCGGCGACCGTGCCCGCTGTCGCCCGTGGCGAGCTCGAAGCGCGCGAAGCGGCGGATCACGATGTTCTCCTTGATCACCGCGATCTTTTCCTGCACCGCCTGGCCGACCGTCTGCCCCGAGGCGAACGGCTGCTCGAGCAGCGCGGCGACGTCGGCCGGGGCGTTCTTCCAGACGTGCTCGGCGATGCCCTTGACCAGCGCCTGGAAGTCCGGCGTCTTCGCGACGAAGTCGGTCTCGCAGTTGACCTCGACGACGACTCCGCTGCGGCCGTCGGCGGCGATGTGGGCGCCGACGGCGCCGTCGGAGGCCGTGCGGCTCGCCTTCTTGGCGGCCGCGGCCAGCCCCTTCTTGCGCAGCACCTCGCGCGCCTTCGCCATGTCGCCGCTCGTCTCCACGAGGGCGGCCTTGCAGTCCATCATGCCGGCGCCCGTCTCCTCGCGGAGCTGGCGCACGACTTCAGCCGTGATGCTCATCGTCTTTCCTTCTGACTTCGAGTGAGAGTGAGGGCGGGCCGCTCGCGCTTCCGCGTGCGGCCCGCCGTACGAGCGGCGAAGGCGGCTAGACGGTCGCGGCCGGCGCCGGCGCCGCCGGCTGGCGACCCGCGGCGCGGTGCTTGGCCTCGCCGCCGGCCACCGTCTCGGCCAGCTGCGCCTCGCGCAGGCCACGGCCGGCGAGGACGGCGTCGGCGACCTTGCCCGCGAACAGCCGGATCGCGCGCAGCGCGTCGTCGTTGCCGGGGATCGGCACGTCGACCTCGTCGGGGTCGCGAGTTGGTGTCCAGGATCCCGATCACCGGGACCTTGAGCTTGCGCGCCTCGGCCACCGCGATCGCCTCGCGGCGGGTGTCGATCACGAAGACGGCGTCGGGCACGCTCTTCATGCTCTTGATGCCGGTGAGGTTCTTCTCGAGCTTGCCGCGCTCCTTGTCGAGGTGCGCCAGCTCCTTCTTCGTGAGCCGCTCGCGCTGCGTCTCCTGCGGCCCGGTGAGCGTCATCTCGAGCTCGCGCAGCCGCTCGAGGCTGCGGCGCACGGTCACGAAGTTCGTGAGCAGCCCGCCCAGCCAGCGCTCGGTGACGAACGGCATGCCGCAGCGCTTGGCCTCCTCGGCGATCGCCTCCTGCGCCTGGCGCTTGGTGCCGATGAACAGCACGTTCTTGCCCTGCGCGGCGAGGTCCTGCACGAACTGCAGCGCGTCCTGCAGCAGCCGGTGGGTCTTCTGCAGGTCGATGATGTAGATCCCGTTGCGCTCGCCGAAGATGTACTGCTTCATCTTCGGGTTCCAGCGGCGGGTCTGGTGCCCGAAGTGGACGCCGGCCTCGAGCAGGTCCTTGATCGACACGCTCGTGGCGACGGGCGACAGCTCGGGTGCGGCGGTCGGAACGGTGGTCTCGGACAACGACGGCCTCCTTCGTAGCAGCCCGGATGCCAAGAGCGGCGCTCCGTGGCTTTCCGGCCCCTCGCGGGGCTCGAATTTGACGACTAACGCTTGCTGAACTGGAACCGAGCACGGGCGCCCTTCTGCCCGTACTTCTTGCGCTCCTTGATGCGCGCGTCGCGCGTCAGGAAGCCGGCCTTCTTGAGCTTGCCGCGCACCTCCGCGTTCCACTCGCAGAGCGCCTTCGAGATCCCGTGGCGGATCGCGTCGGCCTGGGCCGACACGCCGCCGCCGTGGATCGTGGCCACGACGTCGAACTTGTCGTTCGTCTCGGTGACCGTGAACGGCTGCTTGACGATCTGCTTCAGGGCCTCCCAGCCGCCGAAGAACTCGTCGAGCCCGCGGTCGTTGAGCTGGAACTCGCCCGTGCCGGGGCGCAGGTGCACGCGGGCGACACACGTCTTGCGCTTCCCGGTGCTGTAGAAGTCGAGTGGAGTGGTGCTCACGGCTTTCGTTCTGCTCCTGCTACAGGTTGAGCGGCTGGGGCTTCTGGGCCTGGTGAGGGTGCTTGGCGCCGGCGTAGACCTTGAGCTTCAGGAACATCGCGCGCCCGAGCTTGGTCTTCGGCAGCATCCCGCGGATCGCCTCTTCGACGATCTTGAGCGGGCGCTCCTTGCGCACGTCCTTCGCGGCGCGGCTCTTGAGCCCGCCCAGGTAGCCGGAGTGATGGCGGTAGACCTTGTCGGTCTCCTTCTTGCCGGTCAGCACGACGGCGTCCGCGTTGATCACGACCACGTGGTCGCCGGTGTCGAGGAACGGCGTGTAGATCGGCTTGGTCTTGCCGGTCAGGACGCTCGCGGCCTTCGTGGCCACCTTGCCGAGCACCTTGCCGCTCGCGTCGATCACGAACCAGCGGCGCTCGATCGCGTCCACCTTGGGGATGTAGGTCGGCACGGGCTTTCTCTTACCTCTGACTTCCGCTTGTGTGCGTCCGTTGCTTTGCGAAACGCGCCCCCCAGGCGCCTTTCGGCACAGGGAACGCAAACCTCAGATTTTTAGGGCATTTCGCCCCTTCTGTCAAGGCCGGGGACAGGGGCAGTCGGACGTGAGAGAGGGCCGGCAGCTCGCGCCGCAGCCGTGCGAGGCGAGCGAAATCCAGCTCGGCGAGTGCGATGCCCTCGCCGTCCGGGACCTGCGCCACCACGGCTCCCCAGGGGTCGGCGATCAGGGCCTGGCCGTGCGAGGCGCGGCCGCCGCCGTGGTGGCCCACCTGCGCGGGGGCCAGGACGTAGGCCAGGTTCTCGATCGCGCGGGCCCGCAGCAGCACCTCCCAGTGCGCCTTGCCCGTCCGCTCGGTGAAGGCGGACGGCACGCAGAGCACGCGGGCGCCCCGCCGCACGAGCTCGCGGTAGAGCTCGGGAAAGCGCATGTCGTAGCAGATCGTGAGGCCGACCGGGCCGAGCGGCGTGTCGGCGACGACGATCTCGTCGCCCGGCGCGACCGCCTTCGACTCCTTGAGGTGCTCCATCCCCGGCAGGTCGATGTCGAACAGGTGGATCTTCCGGTAGCAGGCGAGCGTCTGGCCGTCCGGTCCGATCAGCACCGAGGTGTTGCGCACGCGGGTGTCGCCCGGGACGTGCTCGGGCAGGCTGCCGAGCAGCAGCGTGATGCGGAGCCGTCGCGCCAGGTCGGCCATCCGCCGCACCCACGGCCCGTCGATTGCCTGCGGCTCGGGCACCGGCTGGCCCTCCGAGCGCAGGAACGCGAAGTTCTCGGGCAGGCCGACGAACGAGGCGCCGCGGCGTGCGGCCTCCTCGACGAGTGCTTCGGCCGCGTTCAGGTTCCGCTCGACGTCGGCGGTCGAGGTCATCTGCACGACGGCAGCGACGGCACGCTCGGGCGTGCTCATCGCTTCGCTCGCCTCCGCCGCGGGCCCGGCCGCGCCGGACGCCGGCGCGTGGCGGGCCGGGCCTTCGCGCGCGCGGCCTGTCGCGCAGCGCGGCGACGCGGGCCGCCGCTCGGGCGGCGCGCGACGGGCGGACGGCCGGAGGCCCAGGCCTGACGGCTCTCCCAGCGGCAGACCGGGAAGAGCGGGCACACGCCGCACGCGGGCCTGCGGGCGTCGCAGATCTTGCGGCCGTGGAAGATCAGGAGGTCGGTCGTGCGCGTCCAGCGCTCGCGCGGGACGAGCGCCATCAGCTCCTTCTCGATCTTTTCGGGCTCGTCGACCTTCACGAGCCCGAGGCGGTTCGCCACGCGCCGGACGTGCGTGTCGACGGCGACGCCCTCGTTCACGTCGTAGGCGTGGCCGAGCACGACGTTCGCCGTCTTGCGCCCGATGCCGGGCAGCGGCACGAGCTCGGCCATCGTCCGCGGCACTTCGCCGCCGTGCGTCTCGACGAGCCCCTTCGCGAAGCCGATCAGGCTCCTGGCCTTGGCGCGGAAGAAGCCGGTCGAGCGGATGATCTCCTCGAGCTCGGCAGGCGAGGCCTGGGCGAGCGAGGCGGCGTCGGGATAGCGCTCGAAGAGCCGGGGCGTGACCATGTTGACGCGCTCGTCCGTGCACTGCGCCGACAGGATCGTCGCGACGGAGAGCTCGAAGGCGTTCCGGTAGTGGAGCGCGCAGCGTGCCTCGGGGTGCGCCTGCTCCAGCGTGTCGAGGATGCGCGCGGCGAACGCCGGGGTCGGCCGGAACGCTGCGGGGCGGGCCACGGGGGATCTACCGCGCGTGATCCTACAGCGCGCGGCGGAAGGCCGGCGTGGCCGCGAAGAGCGGAGCCTGCGAGCTCTCGGGGCCGAGCCGCGCGAGGCGGACCAGAAGCCCGCGCACGGCGTCGGCCGGCTCGACGAGCGGCAGCGCCAGCTCGCGCACGGCCTCGGTGATGCGCTCCTCGTCGGCGGTCGCGGCCGTGAAGTTCGTCGCCCGCCGCGCGCTGTCGTTCGCACGCCGGACCTCGACGGCGACCCCGGCGGCGGCGAGGCGGAACGGCTTCAGCCGGCGCGCCGCGCGGCGGGCCAGCGCCTCGGCGATCTCGGCGAGTGCTAAGGGGTCGCTCTTGCGGTCGCGGACCGTCGCCTCTTCCTGCAGGAAGGCGGGCGGCGCCGCGACGGCGATTTCCGGCTCGCCCTCGCCGCGCGCCAGCGCGCGCACGTGCTCCGCGGCTGCGGCGCCGACCGCCGCCGCGAGCGCGTCATCGTCGGCCTCGGCCAGCTTGCCGAGCGTCTCGAAGCCCGCGCGCTCGAGCGCCGACTCGAGATGCGGCGGCAGCTCCAGGAGCGAGGTCGGCTTCGTGGCCACGAACGAGCGCTCGTAGCCGGGCAGCACCACGAGCAGCCCCCGAGGCTTGGCCCAGCCCGACGCGATCCGTGCCGCGAGCCGCGAGGTGGCGAGCCCGAGCGAGGCGTCGAGCCCGAGGCGGCGCTGCAGCTCGTCGCGGATCGTCTCGGCCGCGCGCACGGGCGGGACGCTGCCGTGCTCCGGGCTCAGGTCGACGAAGGCCTCGTCGGCCGACGGCCGCTCGACGCGCCGGCTCGCGGCGAGCAGCACCGCCGTCACCTCCTCGCCGACGCGGCCGTAGGTGTCGAGATCGCCGCGCCGGAAAGCCGCATCCGGGCAGAGGTGCCGCGCCTGGAGGAGCGCCATCCCGACGCGCACGCCGGCCGCCCGGGCCTCCTCGCTGGCGGCGGCCACGAACCCCATCCCGGAGCCGTCGCCGCCGATCACCATCGCCCGCCCGCGCAGGGAGGGATCGAGGCTGCGCTCGACCGAGACGAAGAACGGGTCGAGGTCCACGTGCAGCACGAAGTGGCGTCTCTCCCTCACGAGACCAGTCTAGGACCGGCGCCCGCCGGCCGAGGTCCGCTGGAAGGGGCCCCTCGGAAGTCCTAGTTGACCTGGCCCTTGGGGGGTCCGAACGACTCCTGGTAGAGGCGGAAGTTGTCCTGGAGGGCGGCGATCAGGCCCGGGACCATCTGGACGGGGACCACCAGGCGCGCCCGCACCGGAGCCTTCACGGTCTGGGTCGACTGCGCCTCGCGCACCTGCTTCTCGCCGAGCGGCAGCATCTCGCAGAAGGTCAGCGTGAAGTCGAAGGGCGAGTTCTGGATCGCACAGAAGTTGCTGTAGATGCGGGGCACCGACACGTCCTCGTCGGGCACCACGGTGAAGTTGAGCTGAATCCTGTCCTCGGCCAAGGGTCGCCTCTCCTCGGCCGAGTGTACCCCGCAGCGGGCTCTAGTACTTGCGGAGCACGCCGATCACGACGCCCTGGATGCGGAGCCGGTCCTGGTCGACGTAGATCGGCTTGAGCCGGGCGTTGGCCGGCTGCAGGCGGACGGTGCCGCCGCCTTCGCGGTAGAGCTTCTTGAGCGTCGCGGAGTCCCCGTCGACGAGCGCGATCACCATCTCGCCGTCGCGGGCCG
Organism: uncultured Acidobacteriota bacterium; assembly: GCA_963744315.1. Lineage (GTDB taxonomy): Bacteria > Acidobacteriota > Vicinamibacteria > Fen-336 > Fen-336 > DATBSL01. The sequence continues at coordinate 161,945 of CAVUTB010000001.1, read as the reverse complement.
TGCGGCGGTTCTCCACGATCACGAAGTCGCCGTCGCGGATCTGCTCGTCGATCATCGAGTCGCCTTTGACCTGCAGCACGTAGGTGTCGCGGCGGCCCACCATGTCCTCGGGCACGAAGATCGTCTCGCTCGCGGTGATCGCCTCGATCGGCGAGCCGGCGGCGACCCTGCCGAGCAGCGGCAGCTCGACCGCCTTGACGGCCACCTGCGTCGGCACCAGCTCGAGCCCGCGGCTCCTGTTCCAGTCCCGCTTGACGACGCCCTTCTTCTGGAGATTCGTGAGGTGCTTGTGGACGGTCGCGAGCGAGCTGAGGCCGAACTGCTCGCCGATCTCCTCGATCGTGGGCGCGTAGCCCTTGCGGGAGATGTGGCGGTCGAGGAAGTCCAGGATCTCCTTCTGCCGTCGCGTCAGGTACATGGCGCCTGCCCTCCAGAAGAGGGTAGGCGAAAATCAGGCGAAAGTCAACGCTGGCCGCGCGAGGGGTCGACGACTCCGGCCGAGTGCTTCACGGGCGCGGGCTTCGGGGCTGGCTTCGGGGCGGGCGGAGGCTGCGGCACCGGCCGCATGCCGCCGTTCGGGTGGCGCGGCCCGGGCCGGCCCGGACCCATCCCGGGCGGGCGCACGTAAGGGGGACGCGGGCCGTAGCCGGGATAACCGGGATAGCCGGGATAACCCACGCCGTACCCGCCGCCGAACACGTACGGGTAATAAGGGATGCCCGAATCCGTCGAGTAGTCGGCCCCAGACTCGGCCTCGCGCGCGCGCGCCTCCGCCTCGCGGGCGCGGGCCTCGGCCTCGCGAACGCGCATGTCGGCCTCGCGCGCCTGGAGCTCGGCCATCTGGTCCGCCGCGCGCTCGCGCACGGCGGCCTCGTGCTCGGCGGGCGTTAGCCAGCGGCCTTCGAACTGGACGTAGCCGCGCGCGCGGTAGGCGTCGTCGGCCGACAACCAGGCTCCGTCGAGCGAGACGTTGCCGAGCGCGGCGTTGGCCTCGGGGTTCTGCGGGTCGATCGCCAGCACGTGGTGCCAGGCGCTGCGCGACTGCGTCACGAGATCGCGCTCGGCGGCCCAGCGGGCGAGCGCGGCCCAGGCCGCCGCGTCCCCGTGGGGGATCGCCGCGGCGCGCTCCTGGAAGACCACGAGCGTGCGTGCGGCCTTCGACGATGCGCTCGACGCGCGAGAGCGGCAGCGTCACGCGGCCCGGACCGGTCTCGATCACGACCGCGGTCGCGGTCCGCTCGACCACGACGCCGCTCACGCGGCCGCCCCCCCGGAGCAGGACCTCGTCGGCGAGCGCGCTGCTCGCGACCAGAGCCGCGCCAAAGGCTACGGTGAACCGACGGAACTGCAGCATCGCCGCCTCCGGATCCTCGCTGATCGTGCTCCCGCGGACGGGCAAGAGCAAGGACTATTCCCGCGCGCCGCGTCCGCAAGTCCTTGGAGGCGGCCTGTCGCGGGCCGCGCCCGTCATCTCCAGGCGTCACGTTGATACCCGGCGAGGCCGGAGGCGTCGGATGGACTTGCCCCGGCGGGCAGACGAGAATCGGCCGATCCCGCCGCATGCCAACGCCACGACTGACCGGCCCGCTGCTCGGCGCTTTCGGGATCGCGGTCACGGCTGCGCTCGCAGCCGGCGGCGCGGCGGCGGACGGCTCGAGCCTCTGGCTGGGGCTGCCGAGGCTGGGCTCCGTGGCCGCATCGTCGCGGGAGTCGTCGGGCTGACGATCGTCCCCGGCTGGCGGCGCGACTGCCCATCGCTGCCGGGCTCGGCGCCGTGATACTGCCGCTCGTCGCGGGCCTCCCGCTGGCGGGAGTCGCGGGCGCTCTCGGGGCCGCCGTTGGCGGCGCTCGCGCTCGCGGGCCTAGCACTCGTCATCGCGGGGGGCGACGTGCCGGTGAGGCGCCGGTTGTTCCTGCCGCTGGCCTTCGCGCTCCTCGTGATCGCAGCCGGCCGCAGCCACGTCGCGGTGGGTCCGCAGGGCGACGAGCCGCACTACTTGATGGTCGCGGACAGCCTGCTCCGCGACTTCGACGTGTCGCTCGAGCGCGACTACGCCGAGGGCCGTTACGCCGCGTTCCACGATGCGCCGCTCGCGCCGCACTTCCGGGTCCGCGGCCGCGGGGGCGCGATCTACTCGCTGCACGCAGTGGGCCTCTCGATCCTGATCCTGCCGGCGTGGGCTGTCGCCGGCTACGCGGGGGTCACGGTCTTCATGGCGCTGGTCGCCGCGCTCGTCGCGCGCGAAGCGCGCGAGTGGGTGCGCGAGCTCACGGGTCGCGACGGTCTCGCGGAGGCGGCAGGCTGGCTGGCCGTCCTCACGCCGCCGCTCGCTCACTACGCGGGGCTCGTGTTCACCGAGGTGCCGGCGGCGCTCGCGCTGTCGCTGGGGCTGCGCCTCGCCCGTCGTGCCGAGCCCGGCGTGGGGCGGGGAGTTGCGATCGGTCTCGCCGCGGCGCTCCTGCCCTGGCTCAACGCGCGGTATGCGCTGCTCGCGGCCGTCGTCGTCGCTCTACGCGCTCTGGCGACACCCGAGTCGGCGGATGCTGCTCTCGCTGCTCGCTCCGTGCGCGCTCTCCGCGTCCGCGATCCTCCTCTACCACCACAGCCTCTACGGCTTCTGGAATCCGAGCCGCGTCTACGGCCGCAACCCCGAGTTCGCGCTCGCGACGCTCCCGGAAGGTCTCCCGGGCCTGCTGCTCGACCAGGAGTTCGGCCTGCTGGTCTACGCGCCGCTTCTCGCCCTGGCGCTGCCGGGCGTCTTCTTCTGGTTCCGCCGCGATCGCCGGGGGGCGCTCGCGATCGGCGCGGCCGTTCTGGCGGTGACGCTGACGGCGGGCGCGTGGCACATGTGGCGCGGCGGCTTCAACCCCCCCGGCCGCTTCCTGGTTCCGATCGCACCTCTCCTGCTCGTGGCCGTGGCGCTCGTCTGGGAGAAGCGTGGCTTCACGGCGGGCGCGGCGCTGCTCGTGGGCTGGTCGCTCTTCACCGGGCTCGCCGGTGCCCGCGATCCGGTGCTCGTCCACCGCGATCGCGACGGCACGGCGCCGCTCTTCCGCGAGCTGTCCGGCGCGCGCGAGTGGACGGGCCTGCTCCCGGCCTACGTGCTCGAGGACGCCGATCGAAACCGGCTGGCCGCCGTTTGGGGCCTGGCTCTCCTGGCCGCCCTCCCATGGCGGGCGCGCACGCCGACGGCGGCGCGGCTGGCCGTCGCGTGTCTCGGCCTCGCGCTCGCGGCGCAAGCGGCGGCCGCGCTCTCGCGCCAGCCCACCGGCGATCGGGACGCGGTTCGGCTCGTCGGCCGCCAGGCGCTGCTCACGCCGGCTTTTCGCGAGGGCCCGGCGCCCGCCCACTGGTCGCCGGAGGCGCTCGGCGCGCCTCCTCTTTATGAGCCCCACCGCCATCCGGCCGGTGCTCCGGTGGGCCGCCGTCTTCGTTTGCCGCCCGGGAGCTACCGGCTGGCCGTCGAAGCAGAGCGGCTGGCGGACACTCCGCCGTCGCTCGTCGTTGCACCGGACTCGCCCGGCGCTCCGCTCCGTGAATCGCACCCACGGCTGCGAGCCGACGGCTGGGAGGCCGATTTCGTCGTCCGACCGGGAGAGCGAGCCGTGAGCCTGCTGCTGCGAGGCGGTGGTCCCGCCCTGGTGCGGGGCTTCTCGATCGCGATTCAACCCTCGGACCCCCGGACGGGTCCAATCCGGTGAGGGAAGCGAGGATCCGCCCGGCATGACCAGCTCCGCGATCGCCCTTCCGCTCGGCCTGGCGTCGAGCTCCGCCCCGAGGGGCGAGGTGGGCCTGGAACGGGACGCCGAGCGGGCGGCGGTCGCGGCATGCCGTCGTGGGGAGCGCGAGGCGTTCGACGTGCTCGTCGCGCGCTACCAGCGGCCGATCTACAGGCTCTGCTACCGCTACGTGAACAACCACGAGGACGCGAACGACCTGGCGCAGGACGCGTTCCTCAAGGCCTGGCGCGCGATCTCCAGCTTCCGCGGCGAGAGCGCCTTCTCGACCTGGCTCTACCGGATCGCCGTGAACGCGTGTCTCAACCACCGCGCGCTCAAGCGGCCGCTGACGCAGGAGCTGCCGGAGGTGCTGGTCGATCCGCGTCCCGGCGCCGAGGCCGATGCCGAGCGCGACGACGAGGCGCGGCGCGTGCGCGCGGCGGTGAGCCGGCTGCCCGATCGGCAGCGCGCGACCTTGATCCTGAAGATCTACCACGACCTCACGCACGAGGAGGTGGCCGAGATCCTGGGCTCGTCGGTCGGCACCGTGAAGGCCAACCTGTTCCACGCGCTCGCGAACCTCAGGCGCCAGATGGGGGCGGCAGGAGAGGCGCGGTCATGACGCATCTTTCGGACGAGTCGGTGATCGAGCTCTCGACGGGGGAGGGCCGCACGAGCGATCTCGCGCACGCGGCCGCGTGCGCGGCCTGCGCGCGCCGCGTGCAGGAGATCCGCGACGCGCTGGCGCTCCTGCAGCGCGCCGACGTGCCCGAGCCGTCGCCGCTCTACTGGGAGGCGCTGCGCAGCGGCGTCCGCCAGCGGATCGCCGACGACAAGCGGCGCGTCTCGGCGTGGACGCTGCTGGTGCCGCTCGCCGCCGCCGCGGCCGCTCGTCTTCGTGCTGTGGAGCGGCGGGACGAAGCCCGCGGCGGTCGCGCCTTCGCTGCCGGCCTGGTCGCCGCTGCCGGTCGCGGAGGAGGACGACGGGCTGCGCGTGCTCGAGGGCCTGGCGCTGACGGCCGACGGTGACACGGACTGGGACGAGCCCGAGGGGCTCTCTGCCTACGTCGCGGACCTCACGGACGAGGACTCACGGACGCTCGCGGAGACGCTGCGCGGGCAGGGAGGTCAGTCGTGACGCGATGCCGGGGGCTGGCGATGGCCTTCTTGGTGGTGGCGCGCGCCGCGGCCGCGCAGGAGGACGCGCCCGCGGCTCGCAACCCGCGCGAAGAGGCGTTCCGGATGGTCGACGCGTACGTCGTGAGCAACATGCAGGAGAGCCTGGGGCTGAGCGACGAGCAGTTCGCCAAGGCCATCCCGCTCGTGAAGAAGCTGCAGACGCGAGCGCCGCGACTACCTGATCGAGCGCGGGCGTGTGATGCGCGAGCTGCGTCGGCTGCTGCGCCAGGGACGGCGCGGTGGAGCCGCAGGTGATCGAGCTGCTGAAGCAGTCGAAGGCGCTCGACGCCGAGGGCCCCGAGCGCACGCGCCGCAACCTCGACGCGCTCGACGCGCTCTTCACGCCGCTCCAGCAGGCCAAGTACCGGGTGCTGGAGAGCGAGGTCGAGCAGCGGATGCGCGAGCTGCTGAACCGCGCGCGTGCCGCGCGTCCGGGGCCACGGCCCAAGAACGCCCCGCCCGAGTAGCGCAAGGGCGGGCCGACGGCCAAATCCGGGCATGCCCGGACCGGGCGGCAGTATACTGACCCACCTATGGCAAACAGCAAGAAGCAGGCGGTCGGGCGCACCCCCGGCGCCCGCAAAGCGGCGGCGCCGAAGCCGCGTGCCGACGAAGGCCGCTGCCACGAAGGTCGCCGCGAAGAAGGCGTCGCCCCCTCGCCGCTCGCGCACGCAAGAGCGCCGCTGCGAAGCCGGCCGCTCCCAAGGCGGCGGCGAAGAAGACGGCGCGCAAGACGCCCGCCGCGCCGGCCGCGCGCGCGAGCCGCAAGACGCTCGAATCGTCGCGGCGCCGCGGCCAGGCGCGGCGAGACGCCGCTGGTCGAGCCGCCGCACGCCGTCCCCGGCCTCAGCGAGGAAGACCAGATCCGCGCCGCGAAGTTCCTGCCGCGCGAGCTGCCGAAGCGGCTCTTCGAGGAGGAGCGCTTCCTGTTCCCGGAGTCCTACGGCCAGAACCGCATCCGCCTGCTGGTGCGCGACCCCGAGTGGATCTTCGCGTACTGGGACGTCAAGCCGCAGACGCTCGAGGATCTCGCGAAGCGGGTGGGCGAGCGCGCGCTCGCGCTGTCGCGCCTCACGCTGCGCGTCGTGGACCCGGTGAGCGGAGGATCGAGCGACATCCTGCTCCCCGCCGGCGCGCGCTGGTGGTACGTGCGGACCGACTCGGCGCGGCGCACCTACCGCGCCGAGCTGGGCATCACGCTGCCGTCCGGGGAGTTCCGGCGCCTGGCGGAGAGCAACACCGTCGTCACGCCGCGCGTCGGGCCTTCGCCCGAGCGCGCGCGCCGGCGCATGAGCTATCGCGACGCGAGCGAGCTCGCGCCGGCCGCGGCGGCGGCCGCCGGGCGGCGAGGACCGCGAGCACGGCCTCGCGAGCGAGCCGTGGGAGGCGGAGTCTCTCGACGGAGCGACTCCGGCGCGACTCCGGGAGCGCCCGCGCGGGCGCGGGCCGAGCGCGGGGGAGCGAGCGACTCCTTCCGGCCAGGGGGCGCGAGCGACGCCTTCAAGCGTTAGGTAGCGGCCCATGCCCGTCGGGTACTGGTGCCCGGTACTCCACGCGCACCTGCCGTACGTCCGCCATCCCGAGTACCCGGCGTTCCTCGAGGAGGACTGGCTCTTCGAGGCGCTGAACGAGACCTACGTCCCGATCGTCCGCGTGCTCGACGGCCTGCTGCGCGACGGCGTCGACTACCGGCTGACGATGACGCTGTCGCCGCCGCTCGTCTCGATGATGACGGACGAGCTCCTGATCGGCCGCTACCTGCGCCACCTCGATTCGCTGATCGAGCTCTCGCGGCGGGAGATCGAGCGCACCTCGCGCTGGCAGCCGCACTTCACCGACCTCGCGCGCTTCTACCACGGCGAGTTCCAGGACGTGCGCCGCATCTTCCGCGAGGAGTACGGCGGCGACCTGCTGGGCGCCTTCCGCAAGCACCGCGACGCCGGGAAGCTCGAGATCATCACCTGCGGGGCCACCCACGGCTTCCTGCCGCTCATGGACCCCGTGCCGCAGGCCGTGCGCGCGCAGGTCCACGTCGCGGCGCAGCACTACCGCCAGCACTTCGGCGCGCGACGCGCAGGGCATCTGGCTTCCGGAATGCGGCTATCTGCCCGGCCACGAGGTCTACCTGAAGGAGGTCGGCCTCCGCTACGCGTTCCTCGAGTCGCACGGGCTCACGGACGCCCACCCGCGGCCGAGCTTCGGCGTCCACGCGCCCCTCGTGTCGCCCGGCGGGATCGTGTTCTTCGGCCGCGACATGGAGTCGTCGCGCCAGGTGTGGAGCGCCGAGTCGGGCTACCCCGGCGACTTCGACTACCGCGAGTTCTACAAGGACATCGGCTTCGAGCTGCCGCTGGGGGACCTCGAGGAATTCCTGCCCGACGGGCTGCGCAAGAACCTCGGGATCAAGTACTACCGCGTCACCGGCCGCGGCACCGACCTCGGGCACAAGCAGCCGTACGTGCGCGCCTGGGCGCTCGAGAAGGCGGCGCAGCACGCGGGCAACTTCCTGGGCAACCGGCAGAAGCAGGTCGAGCACCTCGCGGGGACGATGGCCGCCCGCCGATCGTGGTGAGCCCCTACGACGCCGAGCTCTACGGGCACTGGTGGTTCGAGGGCCCGCAGTTCCTCGACTACCTGTTCCGCAAGATGCACTACGACCAGGACGTGGTGAAGGCCGTGACGCCGAGCGAGTACCTCGCGATGTTCCCCGATCTCGAAGTGGCCCAGCCGCCGATGTGCACGTGGGGAGCGCAGGGCTACGCCGAGGTGTGGCTCAACGCCTCGAACGACTGGATCTACCCGCACCTCGACATGGCGGCCGAGCGGATGGTCGAGCTGGCGCGCCGCTTCGAGCAGCCCTCGGCGATCGAGTGGCGCGCGCTCAACCAGGCGGCGCGCGAGCTGCTGCTCGCGCAGTCGTCCGACTGGGCCTTCATCATGAAGACCAACACCACGGTCGAGTACGCGAAGAAGCGCACGCGCGACCACATCGCGCGTTTCGACTACCTCTACCGCTCGCTCACGGGCGACTGCATGCTGGAGCAGGCGATCCTCGGGGAGTTCGAGGAGCGCGACAACATCTTCCCCCAGCTGGACTACCGCGTGTACCGTTAAGGGAGAGATGGGCGCCACGCTGCGCCGTGCGGCCTTCGCCGGGAGCTGGTATCCGCGCACCGCCGGCGCGATCACGGACGAGGTGGACCGCTATCTCGACGCGGCGGGCGCCCCCGAGGTGAAGGGGCGGCTGGTCGCGCTCGTCAGCCCCCACGCCGGCCTCCACTACTCGGGCCCGGTCGCCGCCCACAGCTACGCCCTGCTCCGCGCGCGGGAAGGCGTGAGCGTCGTGCTGGTGGGACCCGCGCACCGCGCCGCGTTCGAGGGCGTGGCGGTCCACGCGAGCGGCGGCTGGGAGACGCCGCTCGGAACGGCGCCGATCGACGACGAGCTCGCGGCGGCGCTGCTGGCCGCGGAGCCGCTGCTGTTCGACGATCCCGCGCCGCACGCGAGCGAGCACTCGCTCGAGATGCAGCTGCCCGTTCCTCCAGCGCGTGATGCCGGGCGTGCGGATCGTCCCGCTGCTGATGGGCACGCAGTCGCGGGAGGAGGCGGACGCGCTGGCGGGCGCGCTCTCCAAGGCCGCGAAGGGACGCGCGGTCGTGCTGGTGGCTTCGAGCGACCTCTCGCACTACCAGCCGGCGCCGGTCGCGAGCCGGCTCGACTCGGAGGTGGTGGAGGAGGTGCGCGCGCCTCGACCCCGAGGCGCTCATGCACCGGCTCGAGACGCGCGACAACGTCGCCTGCGGAGGCGGGCCGATGGTGGCGGTGCTGAAGGCCGCGCGCGCGCTCGGCGCCGACCACTGCTCGGTGCTGCGCTACGCCGACAGCGGCGACGTGGGCGAGCGGGACAAGAGCCACGTCGTCGGATACCTCGCGGCGGCCGTCCTGGCCGACTCGTGAGCGGCGAGCCGGGGCTGAGCGCGGAGGAGCGCCGCACGCTGCTGGCGGCGGCGCGCGAGGCGATCGCCGCGCACCTCGCCGGCCGCGAGGCCGTGCCGCCGCGCGTGACGGGCGCGCTCGCCGAGCCGCGCGGCGCCTTCGTGACCCTTCACCGCAGGAGCGACGGCGAGCTGCGCGGCTGCGTCGGCGTGCTGCGCCCGGAGCAGCCGCTCGCCTCCGCCGTCTCGCGCATGGCCGTGGCGGCGGCGACCCAGGACGACCGCTTCGGGCCGGTGGCCGCCGCCGAGCTCGCGGAGCTGTCGATCGAGATCTCGGCGCTCTCGCGGCTCGCGCCGATCCGGCCCGACGAGATCGAGCTCGGGCGCCACGGCCTGCTCGTGCGCGCCGGCGACAAGCGGGGCGTGCTGCTGCCGCGCGTGCCGGTCGACCACGGCTGGGACCGCGACGTCTTCCTGGCGCAGACCTGCCGCAAGGCGGGGCTCGCGGCCGACGCCTGGACCCACGCGGGCACCCAGCTTCAGGGCTTCACGGCCACGGTCTTCTCGGACGACTGACCCCTCTTGCTAGAGTCGCGCGCCGCCCGCGACCTCGACGACCTGGCCGGTGACGAAGTCGGCGGCGGGGGAGCAGAAGAAGAGGACGGCCCGCACCACGTCGGCGGCGCAGCCGGCGTGGCCGACCGGGACGCGGTCGCCGAGCATGGCGTCGGCGTCGGCCTGGGCCTTGTCGCCGCTGTCGTCCCTGAGCAGGCCGGGCGAGACCACGTTGACGGTGATCCCGCAGCGGGCCTCCTCGAGCGCCAGCGCGCGCGACAGCGCCACGACACCCGCCTTGGCGGCGCCGTAGGCCGTCATCTGCGGCTCGCCCTGCGAGCCGGCGGCGCCCACCGCGGCGAGGTTCACGATGCGCCCGAAGCGGCGCTCGCGCATGTGCGGCACGACCAGCCGGCACATGTGGAACACCGAGTCGAGGTTGGTGGCGACGATCCGGCGCCACTCCGGCGGCTCCATCTCCACGAGCGGGTTCCAGTGGAAGCGGCCGACCGTGTTGACGAGCACGTCGATCCGGTTCCACTTCGCGAGCGCGCGCTCGACGAGCGCGCGCGCCTCGTCGAAGTCGGTGACGTCGGCGCGCACGGCGAGCGCCTCGCCCCCGCAGCGCGCGACCTCCGCCGCGACGGCCTCGGCCGCGCGCTCGTCGCGCCGGGTGTTGACGACGACGCGCGCCTTCTCGGCCCCGGCGGCGCAGGCGAGCGCCCGGCCCAGGCCGCGGCCGCTGCCGGTCACGATGACCACGCGGCCCTTGAGGCCGTCGTCGTTCATTTGCCGGTCACCCGCACCATCTCGGTGACGGTGGTGGCGCCGCGGAACACCTTCTCGATGCCGGCTTCCTTGAGCGTGCGCAGGCCTTCCTCGCGCGCGGTCTTGAAGATCTCGAGCGAGCCCGCCTGCTGCGAGATGAGCCGCCGGATCTTCTCGCTCATGGGCAGGATCTCGTAGATGCCGGTGCGCCCCATGTAGCCGGTCTCGCGGCAGTGCAGGCAGCCCCTGCCGCGCCGGAAGCGGTAGGGCCGCAGCTTCTCGAACGGGATCTTCATCGCCGCGGCCTCGGCCTCGGTCGGCTCGTACTCCTCCACGCAGTGCTTGCAGTTCTCGCGCACCAGCCGCTGCGCCACGACGCCGATCAGGGTCGAGGTGATCAGGAAGTGGGGCACCTCGAGGTCGAGCAGGCGCGTGATCGAGGAGGACGCGTCGTTCGTGTGCAGCGTCGAGATCACCAGATGGCCGGTGAGCGCGGCCTGCACCGCGTGGTCGGCGGTCTCCTTGTCGCGGATCTCGCCGACCATGATGATGTCGGGATCCTGGCGCAGCACGGTGCGCAGGCTCGAGGCGAAGGTCACGTCGATCAGCGGCCGCACCTGCACCTGGTTGAAGTCCTCGAACACCATCTCGATCGGGTCCTCGATCGTGACGATGTTGACCTCGGGCTTCGAGAGGTGCTTGAGCACCGAGTAGAGCGTCGTGGTCTTGCCGCTGCCGGTCGGGCCGGTGACCAGGATGATGCCGGTCGGGCGCGCGATGAACTCGTTGAACTTGGGCAGGTCGTGCGGCGAGAGCCCCAGCTCGTCGATCGTCTTCAGCAGGATGTCGGGGTCGAAGATGCGCAGCACCGCCTTCTCGCCGAACGCGGTGGGCATGGTGCTGACGCGCAGCTCGACCTCGCGGCCGCCCTGGTCGCGCTTGATGCGGCCGTCCTGCGGGCGGCGCTTCTCGGCCAGGTTGGCGCCGGACAGCAGCTTGATGCGCGAGACGACCGCCTCGTAGACGATCTTCGGGATCACGTGCACGTCGTGCAGCACGCCGTCGATCCGCAGCCGCACCAGCGTCAGCTCGCGCTTGGGCTCGAAGTGGATGTCGGAGGCGCGCTGCTCGAAGGCGTAGCCGAGGATGTGGTCGAGCGCCTTCACGACCGGCGCCGCCGCCGGGTCGAGGTCGGTCTGCTCCTTCGACAGGAACTCCTGGTTGCCGAGGTCGACGGTCGCGATGCGGCTCTCGCTGAGCTGCTTCTCGGCGTGCTGCAGGCTCGACTTCAGGTCGTAGAAGCCCTTGTTGACCGTCTCGACGTCGTTGCGCGTGGCGACGACGCGGTCGACCTCGCAGCCGGTGACGCGCTTGACGTCCTCGAAGGGGAAGGGCGCGAACGGGTTGTGGACCGCGATCGTGATGCTGTTGCCGTTCTTGGCGATCGCGACCATGCCGTGGCGGCGCGCGAACGGGCCCGGCGATCGCCTTCGTGACGACGTCGAGGTCGAGGTCGAGCGGGTTGATCTTGACGTAGGGCAGCCCGGCGTGCGCGGCGAGCGCCTGCGCGATCTGCGACGTCGCTCGCGATGCCGAGCTGGATCATCGCCTGCTCGGCGGTGAAGCCGTTCACCTTCTGCGCGCGGCGGACCTTCTCCGCCTGCTCGGCGCTCAGGACGTTCTGGGTGACGAGCACGGAAGCAGCTCCGGCGCTTCCGGCGCCGTCACCGCCGCGGCCTTCTTCGCCTGTGGGCTCGTCATGGACCGCACCCCGCGAGAATTATCGGAGCCGCTCCGAGGAGCGTCAACCGAGCGGCGGCGCGCCGAGTGAGCGTGCTCACGACATTGGCGGTAGGATCGCGGGATGGCGAAGCCGCGCGTGACGCTGATCGGCGTCCCGCTCGACCTCGGCGCCGGACGCCGCGGCGTCGACATGGGGCCGTCGGCGCTGCGCGCCGCGGGGGCGAGGCGCGCGTCGAGGCGCTCGGCTACGAGGTCGACGACTGGGGCGACCTCCCGGTCAAGATCCAGGAGACGCAGGGTCCCGGCGATCCCCGGCTCAAGTACCTGAAGGAGATCCTCGAGGTGTGCGGCCTGCTGCGCGACCGCGTCGCCGAGGCCGCGGCGGCCGGGACGCTGCCCATCGTGCTGGGCGGCGATCACTCGGTCGCGATGGGGACGATCGCGGGCCTCTCGCGCCACCTGCGCAAGCAGCAGCAGAAGCTCGGGCTCGTCTGGTTCGACGCGCATGCCGACTCCAACACCCCCGAGACGAGCCCGAGCGGCAACATCCACGGCATGCCGCTCGCCGTGGCGCTCGGCTACGGCGACGCGCGGCTCGTGAGCCTCGCGGGCGAGGCCCCGATGGTCGAGGCGGCGCGCGCCTCGGTCGTGGGGCTGCGCGACGTGGACCCGGCCGAGCGCGCGACGGTGAAGGCGTCGGGCATCGGCGCCTTCACGATGCGCGACATCGACGAGCGCGGGATGCGCACGGTGATGGAGGAGGCGATCCAGCGCGCGACCTCCGGCACCGCCGGCATCCACGTCAGCTTCGACCTCGACGGCATCGATCCCGACCTCGCCCCCGGCGTCGGCACGCCGTCGCCGGGCGGCATCTCCTACCGCGAGGCCCACCTCGCGATGGAGATGCTGGCCGACACGGGCAAGGTCCTGTCGGCCGAGCTCGTCGAGGTCAACCCGATCCTCGACCAGCAGAACGGCACGGCCCGGCTGGGGGTCGAGCTGCTGTGCTCGCTGCTCGGGAAGAAGATTCTGTAGAAGGCACGGGTCGCGGTAGTGGGCGCTATCGGCACCGCGACTCGACGCGCTGAGTGATCTCCAGGCTGGTTGGCGGGTTTTCGCCGAGCCCGAGCGTGTGGAGGATCTCGTGGATCACCATGCTCTCGGCGATGCTCGGCTGCTTTAACTGGACCTCGGCGAAGCTCCTGCAAACGAAGACGCGGCGCACCCCCGGGCTCGCGACGAGGGTCGGTCTTCGTCTTCCGGCACAGCGGCTGCGATGAGCCGTCGAGGAAAGGGATGAGGCCAACGTAGTCGGCGTGGGAGGCGCCCCACTCGTCGAGGTTCTGCTGGAGCGTCCGGCCGCGGGTGTCCGTGAAGTCGGTAAATAGCCTCCGGCATTCCTCGTCGCTCGAGGCGTTTCCGAGCGCCCCCGCTCGAGCCGTTTTCGCACGCGCCCTCGCATCCCAGCCCGTGAGCGTTCGTCGGGCGGGTCCGCGTTGACGAATGCAGCGGTGCTCAAGCAAGGATCGAGGAGGTCAGGATGGCCAGGCTCGACGGGCACCACCAGCCTTCTTGGACATCGGCGACTCCTTTCGAGGTCCGCTTCGGGAGCCGCCTGGCCAGGCTCGCTACCGTCTTGTTGTCAGGAAGGTGCGGCGCGTACCATCAGCAGCGCGTTAAGGACTTCCAAGCAGGTTGTGAGGGCGTGAGGTCGTCCGTGAAAGTCCGCTTCGGGGACTTCGTTCTAGATTCCGACCGCCGGCAGCTCTTTCGGGACGGAGTGGAAGTGCACCTCCAGCCGAAGACCTTCGAGCTCCTGGATCTGCTCGTTCAGTCGGGTCAGAAGGCGCTCAGCAAGAGGCAGATCCGGGAGCGCCTGTGGCCGGAGACAGCCGTGGCCGATGCGAGTCTCACGGTGGCGGTGGCCGAGCTTCGAGCGTCGCTCGGCGACGTCGCGAAGAACCCTCGCTACGTGCGCACGGTCTACGGCTTCGGCTACGCCTTCGCGGGCGAGATCATGAAGGCGGAAGACGGTAGGCGTGGCGTCTGTAGCGAGCACCTGCGCCCCGGGTCCTCTGGGAAAAGCGCGTCATCCCGCTCGTCGAGGGCGACAACGTGCTGGGCCGCGACGAGGATGTCGACGGTGAGGGTCGATGCGCCCGGGGTCTCCCGCAGCGGCATGCTCGTATCCACGTGGAGAGAGAGCGCGCCACGATCGAGGACCTCGGAAGCAAGAACGGCACGTACGTGGGCGACGCCACGACGCCGATCAGCGAGCCGACAGCTCTGCCCGACAGTGCCCGCTTCCGCCTTGGCCGGGTACTTCCGTCTTCCGCGTCACGCCCGAGCGCGGCTCTACCGAGGACCGAGAGGGCCGATGACCGACGTACGGCGCCTCCCAATCGAGGACATAGATGTCCGACATGCCGGTGTCGCGCAGAACGAGCGGCGCGTCCTCGGAGTCGAGGCCCATCCAAGGGCTCATCCATGGTGCAGTGGGCTCGATGGCGCCTAGACCGGCGAACGTCTCTGGCCTGAACCCGTCGGCCCTCAAGCGAACGATTGCTCGCTCGTCGAGGGAGAGTCCGTAGATGAACCGCCCGTCACGTGACCAGGTCGGGTAGTTCACGTGCACACTGCTGCTCGCGGGGACGATCTCCCTCCAGGCTCTCGTGTCGGGAGAGTAAAGCCACCACCCTGATACCCACTCCTTCGCCGCGAGGATCGTGCCCTGGGGGGAGCACTTCGGGCTCGTCATCCCCTCCGACCCCGGGATCGCCGAGACCTGTTGGGTCCGAGTATCGAGCGTCCTGACCAGACCTCTTCGATTCGTCCAGGTTGCCCCAGACGAGCGTCTGTCCATCCGGCAGCCAACAAGGGTCCCAGACGCTCGCCGGGTCTGGTTTCGACAACGCCTCGGGCGCGCCGCCGTCCCGCGACACGAGGTAGACGACATCGGGAAGATCCAAGTCGCGGCTGCCGACGAAGGCGAGGCGCCTGCCGTCGGGCGCCCACTTGACGAGGCCGACCTGGAGGGCGGCAGCGTGAGTTGCAGGCGTTCGCCGCCGTCGCGGCGTGCCCGCCAGAGCGTGCGGTCGTTGGCGTCCACCCAAGCCACCCACTGGCCGTCGCGCGAGTAATCGATGAAACCACCCGGGATGCCGCCCGGGAAGCCGCTCGAATTGGCCCGTTGTGCGATTGAAGCGCAGTGGCTCCATTCGGCTGAGCGAGCCAACAGCGAGGATCTTGCGCCCGTCGGGGGTGACAATCGGACCGGACAAACTGAGTGGCCCGGTGCTCAGCGTCACCGGCTGCGGCTCTCGCCAAAGGTCAGCGAGGCGCCAGCGCCGCTGGGCCGTCCAGGTTGACCCGTCTACGCTCGCTCGGCGTCTGGGCGCTCGTGACCGCGCCGCCGACCTGGCCGATCAAGTAGCGCCGATCCGGCGTCCATCTCGCCCAACCTTTCATCAAGGGACGGGGCGCTTCGTGTCCATCGCTGGGCATCTCCGCGACCCAGGCTTCTTTGGGCAGCTCGCCGCCGCGATCCAGGCCGCCGCTCTTGCCGCGATCGAATTTTTTGCCGCGATCGACGTACTGAACCAGCAGCCGGCGCCCATCCGACGACCACGATATGGGCCACACGTCGTTCTTCTGCGCCCAAAGCGAGCGGGAACTCGAGCCGTCGGCCCGTGCCGTGAGCAGGCCAGGGCCCTTCCGGGCGTAGTTATCCGATCCGCCGGAGTACGCGATCGTCTCGCCGTCGGGCGACCACGTGGCCCATGCGCCGTCTACACCGAGGCGCGTTGGGCTCCCCGCCGGCAGAGGGATCACCCAGAGAGGCACATCGTGGAAGTAGATGTCGCGAGACCTCCCGTCCCACCCCAGGGCCAGCAGAGCCGAGCGCTTTTTCGACACGTCGCAGACGATCGCGTGTCTCGTGGGCAGGATCAGGGGAGCGGGTTCGCCTCCAGCTAGAGATACCTGGAGCTTTGGACTCTTCCATCGCGGAACATCGAGAAGTAGACCCAGTCTCCGTCAGTGACGACCAGCCATAAATCTGATTCCCGAAGCCATTCAGGAGAGCGCGCGACCCCGTGATCCGCGGCGGGGGCGGCTCGAACAAGCACAAGCAGCTGCTCGCCAGCAGAAGCGCACCCAGGCCGATGAGGCCGAGGACTCGCATCAGACGGCCCACGTTCCGGCGGTCGCGATCATCCGTCTGCAGCGCGAGCGAGCCCACGGCTCCGCTTCCATGATCCGTGCTCACTGCTTCAAGGGCGAAGGCCAGGTCACGGGCTGTCTGAAAGCGCTCGTCAGGGTCCTTCTCGAGGCAGCGGCGACACAGGCGCTCCAGTGGGGGCGGCACGGGCCCGGTAGCGGTCGTCATCTCTGCGACGTCCTCTGTGAGGATCGCGTTCAGGGTCTCGATCGTCGAGCCGCGGGCAAGGCTCGGCGACCCGTCACCATCTCGAAGAAGACCGTACCGAGGGCGAAGATGTCGCTCCGAGCATCGGCAGGACTTCCACGGGCCTGCTCGGGCGACAGATAGCCGACCGTGCCGAGGAGGGCGCCCGCATGTGTGCCCGGTGCTGGCGAGACGGGGTTGAGAGAAGTCGTCTCGGTTTCTCTGCCCGACACGTCCACGGTGACCTTCGCGAGGCCGAAGTCGAGGATCTTGGCTCGGCCCTCCCTGGTCAGGAAGACGTTGTCGGGCTTCAGATCGCGGTGGACGATGCCCTTTTCGTGCGCGGCCGCGAGGCCTCGCGCGATCTGAGCCGCGAGGTCCACAGCCTTGCGCGCCGGCAACACGCCCCACGCGAGGCGCTCGCGCAAGCTTTCTCCCTCGAGGAGCTCTGTGGCGAGGTACGGACGCCCGTCGTGCGATCCGAAGTCGTGGACGACGAGGATGCCGGGATGGTCGATCGCCCCGGCGGCCCGCGCCTCCTGCTCGAAGCGCCGGAGCCGCTCGGGGTCCCGAGGCGTACGATACAGGCAGGACCTTGATCGCGACGTCGCGCCCGAAGCGCGCGTCGCGCGCCCGATAGACCTCACCCATGCCGCCGCTGCCGATTCGGTCCGTAACCATGTACGGACCCACATGAGCACCCGGCGACAGCGCGCCGTCCCTGGGATCGGTCGGATCCATTCGGGCTTGCCCTCCGAGCGGCGGTCGAATATCGGGTTGTGGGGTGGAGGATACCGTCCTACGCCCATCCCGGACAAGGATTCTCGAACGGCCTGTTCAATGGATCGCAGTTTCATTGACAGCCCCCTATCCCTCTGGTAGCTTGAACCTTCCGGTCGAAAGGCGCGTGGCTCAGTGGTAGAGCGCTTCCTTGACACGGAAGAGGTCGGTGGTTCAATTCCACCCGCGCCTACCAGGCCTCGCGCAGGCCGACGACCGTCCGGAGGAACAAAGCGGACCTGACATGTTGACTTGCCTGTGATGTCGTCGTCGAGCGCAGTGGAACCCCTCGACACGACAGGTCCTTCCGGCGAGACCAAGCCGGCCGACTCTCCGATCGAGATCTACCGTCACTCGTCTGCTCACCTGCTGGCCGCCGCGGTCACGGAGCTGTTTCCGGACGCGCAGTGCGGCATCGGTCCGCCCACGGACGACGGCTTCTTCTACGACTTCCTCGTGAGCCGCCCGTTCACGCCCGAGGACCTCGTCGCCATCGAGAAGAAGATGGCGCACATCGTCAAGCAGAACCGGCCGATCGAGAAGAAGCTGATCCCGAAGGCCGAGGCGCTCGAGCTCTTCGGGAAGAAGGGCCAGACGCTGAAGGTCCAGCTGATCAACGAGAAGTCGGGCGACCCCGTGCAGTGCTACACGATGGGCGAGTTCATCGACTTCTGCCTGGGGCCGCACCTGCCCTCGACCAACCAGATCAAGGCCTTCAAGCTGAAGCCCGAGCCTTCGCAGTCCTACTGGAAGGGCAAGGAAGGCAACCCGGCGATGCAGCGCATCTACGGGTACGCCTTCTTCACGAAGGAGGAGCTCGACCAGCACCTCTTCCGGCTCGAGGAGGCGAAGCGCCGCGACCACAGGAAGCTCGGCCGCGAGCTCGACCTGTTCTCGATCACCGACGACACCGGGGCCGGGCTCACGCTCTGGCACCCGAAGGGCGGCTTCATCCGCAAGCAGATCGAGGACTACTGGCGCGACGAGCACTACGCGGGCGGCTACGACATCGTCTACACGCCGCACATCGCCAAGCTCGACCTGTGGAAGACGAGCGGCCACACCGATTTCTACAAGGCGAACATGTACTCGCCGATCGAGATCGAGAACGTCGAGTACCAGCTCAAGCCGATGAACTGCCCGTTCCACCTGACGATCTACAAGTCGCGGCTGCGCAGCTACCGCGACCTGCCGTATCGCTGGGCGGAGCTCGGGACCGTCTACCGCTTCGAGCGCTCGGGGGTGCTGCACGGCCTGATGCGCGTGCGCGGCTTCACGCAGGACGACGCGCACGTCTTCTGCCGGCCGGACCAGCTCGAGGACGAGATCCTGCGGGTGCTCGACTTCACCACGAACATGCTGCGCGCCTTCGGCTTCGACCGCTACGACATCTACCTCTCGACCCGGCCCGAGAAGTCGACGGGCACCGACGAGCAGTGGCAGGCGGCGACGGCGGCGCTCGAGGCGCTCGAGGCGCGCGGGCTCGTTACATCGTCGACGCGGGCGAGGGCGTCTTCTACGGGCCGAAGATCGACATCAAGATCAAGGACTCGCTCGAGCGCGCCTGGCAGTGCTCGACGATCCAGGTGGACTTCAACCTGCCGACGCGCTTCGAGCTCGAGTTCATCGGCGAGGACGGCAAGGCGCACCAGCCGGTGATGGTGCACCGGGCGCTGCTCGGCAGCCTCGAGCGCTTCTTCGGCGTGCTGATCGAGCACTACGGCGGCGCCTTCCCGCTCTGGCTCGCGCCGCTGCAAGCCGTGGTGATCCCGGTGAGCGAGAAGCAGCAGGCCTACGCGCGCGAGGTGGGCGACACGCTGCGAGCGCAGGGCGTGCGGGTGCACGTCGACGACCGCAACGAGAAGCTGGGCTACCGCATTCGCGAGGCCCAGGTGCAGAAGGTCCCCTACATGCTGGTCGTCGGGGACAAGGAAGTCGAGGCGAAGACGGTCTCCGTGCGCCACCGGCATGCCGGTGACCTCGGGGCGCAGGACGTTTCGGCCTTCGGAGCGCGCGTCGTCACGCTCACGCGCGAGCGCGCGAACCGCGAGGAAGACAAGGCTCCTTCTGGAGGGGGTGTCTCATAGATAGCAAGACGGTTCGCATCAACGACCGCATCCGGGCCAAGGAGGTCCGGGTGATCGACGAGGACGGGGCCCAGCTCGGCATCATGCCGCCCACGCAGGCGCTGATGCTGGCGGAGGAGAAGGGGCTCGACCTCGTCGAAATCGCGGCGACGGCGAACCCGCCGGTGTGCCGGATCATGAACTCCGGCAAGTTCTTCTACCAGCAGGCCAAGCGCGACGCCGAGGCGAGGAAGCACCAGCGCCACATCAAGATCAAGGAAGTGAAGTTCCGACCGAAGGTCGACGAGCACGACTTCGCTTTCAAGCGGCGCAACGTGGAACGCTTCCTGCTGGACGGCAACAAGGTGAAGTCGCTCGTGATCTTCCGCGGCCGCGAGATCGTCCACAGCGAGATCGGGCGCGAGATCCTGAACCGGCTGGCCGTGGAGCTCGGCGACACCGTGCTGATCGAGTCGCCGCCGCGCCAGGAGGGCAACACGATGGTGCAGATCCTGGCGCCGAAGAAGGAAGTCGTGCCGGCCAAGCCGAAGGCCGCGGCCGCGAAGAAGAGCGACGGCAAGAAGACGGGCGAGACGAAGAAGGCCGCTGGCGAGCCGAAGAAGGCCGCGAGCGAAGCCAAGGCGGCTAGCGCCGCCGCGAAGAGCGAGTGAGGACATGAGAAAGCCGAAGAAGAAGGGGAAGCTCAAGCTGAAGACGAAGCGTGCGGCGGTCAAGCGCTTCAGGATGACCGCCAACGGCAAGATCAAGCGCGGGCAGTCGATGAAGCGCCACATCCTCACGAAGAAGGCCCCGGGCAGGAAGCGCGGGCTGGGTGCTATGGTGCTGGTGTCGGACGCCGACGTCGCGCAGGTCAAGCGGATGCTGCTGGCCTGAAGTAGACTGGTCGTTCGAGGCGGGCGCGAGCGCCCCGCCTGGCGCCACCAGCCGCACGGCGCCGAACCCCCAAGCCTCGCGACAATGGGCAGCGGTCGAGCTGCCCGGGCCGATGTCGCCGCCTGGAAGAGCGACGGGACGGGCCGCTTTCGGCCCGGCCAGACGAAGGGACGAGTAGGACCATGCCGAGAGTCAAAAGAGGCGCCAAGCGGCGCGAGAAGCGCAAGAAGCTGCTGGCGCGCGCGAAAGGCTACTTCCTCGGGAAGAGCAAGCTCTACAAGTTCGCGAAGGAAGCGACCGACCGCGCGGGAAACTTCGCCTACGCCGGCCGCAAGCGCAAGAAGCGCGACTTCCGCCGGCTCTGGATCATCCGCATCAACGCGGCGGCGCGCGCCAACGAGATCAGCTACAGCCAGCTGATGTCGGGCCTCAAGCGGGCGGGCATCCTGCTCGACAGGAAGTCGCTCGCCGAGATCGCCGCGCGCGACGCGGCGGCGTTCACCAAGCTGGTCCAGACAGCCAAGTCGGCGCCGGCCAGCGCCTGACGGGCGCGTGGCGCGGGCGGTGCCTGGCACCGTCCCGGCCGCGAGCGAGGAGCCATGGCCGACAAGAGCCAGGAGGTTCGCGAGACGGCGCGCGCGCTGCGCGCCGAGTTCGAGCGCCTCGCCCAGTCGATCTCGGATGGGGCGGCGCTGCAGTCGCTGCGCGACCGCTTCCTCGGGCGCAAGTCCGGGGCGCTCTCCGGGCTGCTGAAGTCGCTCGGGCAGCTGGCCGACGCGGAGCGCCGCGAGGTCGGCCAGGAGCTGAACGAGCTCAAGAGCGAGATCGAGGCGCGGCTCGAGGAGGCGCGCACGCGGCTCGAGACCGGGCTGCGCACGCAGGCGCTCGCGCGTGAGCGGCTCGACGTCACGCTGCCCGGGCGGCGCGCGCGCGCCGGGCACCGGCATCCGCTGACGGTCGTGCGCCAGGAGCTCGAGGACATCTTCGTGGCGATGGGCTACGAGGTCTACGACGGCCCCGAGGTCGAGGACGACTACTACAACTTCGAGGCGCTCAACATGCCGCCCGACCACCCGGCGCGCGACATGCAGGACACCTTCTACCTCGAGGGCCCGGGCGGGCTGCTGCTGCGCACGCACACGTCCTCCGCGCAGATCCACTACATGCTGGAGAACGCGGAGCCGCCCGACGTGCGGATCATCTGCCCGGGCAAGGTGTTCCGCCGCGACAGCGACGTCACCCACGTGCCGATGTTCCAGCAGGTGGAAGGCCTCGTGGTCGGGAAGGGCATCACGCTCGGCCACCTCAAGGGCACGGTGGAGTCGCTGGTGCACGCGGTCTTCGGCGAGGCCTACCCGGTGCGCTTCCGCGCGTCCTACTTCCCGTACACCGAGCCCTCGGTCGAGGCCGACCTCGCGTGCGTCGCCTGCGGCGGCTCGGGGCGCCTCGCGGACAAGAGCGCCTGCCGGATCTGCAAGACGACGGGCTGGCTCGAGATCCTCGGCTCGGGGATGGTGAACCCGGCGGTGTTCCACGCCGTGAACCAGCGGCTCGGCCGCGTGGTCTACGACCCGGAGCTGGTGAGCGGCTTCGCCTTCGGCCTCGGGATCGAGCGCGTGGCGATGGTGCGCCACGGCATCGACGACATCCGCCGCTTCTACGAGAACGACCTGCGCTTCCTGGAGCAGTTCCCGTCGTGAGGCTGCCGCTGTCGTGGCTCGCGGAGTACGTCGCCTTCACGGTCGAGCCCCGGAAGCTCGCGGACGACCTCACGCTCGCCGGCCTCGCCGTCGACGGGATCGAGACGCACGGCCAGGAGACGGTGCTCGAGCTCGACATCACCACGAACCGCGTCGACTGCATGAACGTCTACGGCGTGGCGCGCGAGGTGGCGGCGCTCTACGGGCTGCCGCTGCGGACGCCCGACACCACGGTGGCTCGCCGCGGGCGCCAGGGCCGACGAGGCCTTCGACGTCCGGATCGAGGCTTCCGAGCTGTGCGGCCGCTTCTGCGCGCGCCTGCTCGACGTGACGATCGGCCCGTCGCCTTCGTGGCTGCGCGACCGGCTCGAGCTGGTCGGCATCCGGGCGATCAACAACGTCGTCGACCTCACGAACTACGTGATGGTCGAGCTCGGCCAGCCGAGCCACGCCTTCGACCTGGCGCGCGTGCCGGGCAACGCGCTCGTCGTGCGCTGGTCGCGCGCGGGCGAGACGCTGACGACGCTCGACGGCCAGGAGCGCGCGCTGCCGGGGCGCGTCGGCGTGATCGCCGGCAAGGGCGGCGAGCCCGCGCTCGCGCTCGCCGGGATCATGGGCGGCGCGTCGAGCGAGATCCACGACGCCACGACACTCGTCGCGCTCGAGGCCGCCTGGTGGGAGCCGCTCGCCGTCCGGCGGGCGGCCCGGGCGCTCGGCATGCACACGGAGGCCTCGCACCGCTTCGAGCGCGGCGCCGACATCGCAGCCGGCCCGGAGGCGCTCGACCGCCTCGCGCACCTGGCCGCGAAGATCGGCGCGGGTCGCGTGCGCGCCCGGGCTCGTCGAGCGCCGGGACGGCGAGCGGCCCGCGCGGAGCGTGCGCCACCGGCCCGCGCGCGTGAACGCGCTGCTCGGTGTTGCGGTCGAGCCGAAGCAGCAGGTCGAGACGCTGACGGCGCTCGGCTTCCAGCTGAACGACGCCGGCGACGACACGACCGCACGCGTGCCGTCGTGGCGGCTCGACGTGGTGGGGGAGGCCGACCTGGCCGAGGAGGTCGGCCGGCACTTCGGGCTCGCGCGCATTCCCGCAGCGCTTCCGCCGTCGGGGCGGATCGGCGTGCTGCGGCGCTCGCAGCGGCGGGAGCGGCGCATCCGGGAGATCCTGACCGGCCTCGGGCTGGACGAGGTCATCAACTATGCCTTCGTCGCCGGCACCGAGGTGGCGCCGGCCCCGGGCATCCGCCTTGCGAACCCGCTCTCGGTCGACCAGGACACGCTGCGAACGTCGCTGCTGCTGCCGGGCCTCGTCACCACGCTGCGCACGAACGTGCGCCTCGGCAACCGCGACGTGGCGATTTTCGAGCTCGGGCGCGTGTTCCTGCCCGAAGCGGAGCGGCCGCGCGAGGAGCGGCGCCTCGGAATCCTGCTGTCGGGCGAGTCGCACCCGTTGCAATGGGCGGCGCGCCCGCGGCCGCTCGATCTCTACGACGCGCTCGGCGCTGCTGGAGGTGCTGTTCGAGCGGCTGGGAGAGCCCGCGCCGCAGCTCGCGCGCGAGCTGCCGCCGCCCGAGCTGCCTGCACCCGGGACGCGGCGCGCGCCTCGTGCAGGGCGGCCGCGAGATCGGCTTCGCCGGCGTGCTGCACCCCGAGCTGCGCTCGCGGCTCGAGCTCAGGGACGAAGCGGTGGTGGTCGAGATCGCGATCGAGGAGCTGCTGGAGAAGGCGCAGCGCATCGTGCGCTTCCAGGCGCTCGACCGCTTCCCGGCCGTGGAGCGCGACCTGTCGATCCTGTGCGACGAGGGCGTCTCCGCGGCCGAGGTGCTGGCGCGCGTGCGGCGGGGAGCGGGCGGTCGGCTTCGCTCGGTTCGCCTCGTGGACCGCTATGCTGGGAACCAGGTCCCGTCCGGCAAGGTCAGTCTCACGCTCGGGCTGCGCTTCCAGAACGACGAGCGCACGCTGACGAGCGAGGAGGTCCAGGCGGACGTCGACGGCATCGTCCGGGAGCTCCGCGCCGCGGGGCTCGAGATCCGGGGAGAGTAGGTGGAGGAACCGTGGAAGAGGGCTTCAAGGTACTCGAGGAGCGGATCCAGCGTGCGGCCGAGCGGCTCAAGGAGCTGGCGAACGAGACCAAGGCGCTCCGGAGCGAGGCGTCCCGCGCGAACGAGCGCGCCGAGCGCGCCGAGCGCGAGCTCGGAGCGCTCAAGGAGCGGGCCGGCAGCTCGGCGGCCGAAGCCGAGCAGGCCGAGGCGCTCGCCCGCGAGGTGAAGGTCCTGCGCGCCGAGCGCGAGGAGCTGCGGGCGCGCGTCGAGAAGCTCGCGGGCCTGCTCGACCGCCTATAATCCGGCCATGGCGGAAAAAGGCAACCAGGTCCAGGTCGAGATCTTCGGCCAGACCTACTCGGTGAAGTCGGGGGGCGACCCGGCGTACGTCGAGAAGCTCGCGGCCTACGTGGACGAGGAGATGAAGGACGTGAGCCGCGCGAGCGGCGCCGTCGACAGCCTGAGGGTCGCGGTGCTCGCGGCGCTCAACCTGGCGGACGAGTGCTTCCGGCTGCGCCAGGAGGCCGACAGCAAGCACTCGAGCGGGGCGGCCGTCGACGAGCGCGCGATGCGCCTCGCCCGCAAGCTGGGAGCGGCTCTCGGCGAGTAGCGGATCGCACCTTGTGGAGCGTGCCCGCGGCGGCTATCATCCGCGTCGAGGCTCTCTGCTCTGCCCGTGATGGTTTCGGAAACCTCGAACCAACGTCCTCAATAAGGGGGCCCGATTCGCCTCGCGGTGAGCATGCCTCCGCGTCGAGGAAGCCTGAAGCGCGGCTCAGGGCTCCCACTTTGTGACCCGGTTCAGGTCACCCGCCACACGACAGCGCGGAGAGCCTCTTTCTTGATCCCGCTCACGCAGACGCTCGCCGAGCTCGGTGAGCGCGGCCTGCTCCGGCACATCCGCGGCCGGCTGCCGGCCGGCGCGGGGGTCAGGGTGGGCGCCGGCGACGACGCCGCGGCCGTCGAGATCGGGCCGGTCGCGCTCGTCACCACCGACAGCCTGGTCGAGGGCGTGCACTTCACGCGCGACAACGCGCCGCCGCGGCTGGTCGGGCGCAAGGCGCTCACCGTCAACCTCTCGGACATCGGCGCGATGGGCGGCATCGGCCGCTACGCCACCGTCAGCCTGCTGCTCCCGCCCGACGTCACGCTCGGCTGGGTGGACGCGCTCTACGACGGCCTGCTCGAGCAGGCCGCCGAGGCCGGCGTCACGATCGTGGGCGGCAACCTGGCGCGCTCGCGCGAAGGTATCGTCGTGGACGTGACGCTGATCGGCGACGGCGCGCGCCTGCTGCTGCGCTCGGGCGCGCTCGCGGGCGACCACGCGGTGGTGACGGGCACCCTCGGCGCCGCGGCGGAGGGCGTGCGCCTGCTGAAGGAAGGAGCGCGGCTCGACGACGACGGCCAGCTGGTCGCCACGGGCATCTGGACGGAGTCGTCGGCCGCGGCGGTCGTGGCGTGCCTGCGCGCCCAGCTCGATCCGCGCCCGCCGTTCGCGGTGGCGCGCTCGGTCGCGGAGCGCGGCCTGGCGCACGCGGGCATGGACCTGTCGGACGGGCTCTCGAGCGACCTCTTCGAGATGTGCGCGATGAGCGGCGTCGCGGCGGTCGTCGAGCGCGCGCTGGTCCCGGTCGATCCCAAGGCCGCCGGCCTGGCGCGCGCGAGCGGCGGCGACCCTTTCGAGCTCGCGTTCCACGGCGGCGAGGACTACCAGCTGCTGCTGGCGGTCGCACCCGACGGCCTCGAGGAGCTGCGCGAGCTCGCGCGCGTCTTCGGCGCGGAGATCACGACGGTCGGGCGCTTCGTCGAGGGCGAGCCGTCGGTGCGCCTGCGCGAAGCCTCGGGCGAGGAGCGGCCGCTGGTTCCCGCCGGCCACGATCACTTCCGGGCGCTCGCGTCCAGCTAGCCGGCGGCATGCGTTGGCTGCGCCGGATGGGCCAGATCCTGCTGCAGGTCGAGGACAGCCCCACGCGCGTGGCCGCGGCGTTCGGGCTGGGCGTCTTCATCGCCTTCTTCCCGCTGCTCGGGATCCACACCGGGATGGCGCTGGTGATCGCGATCCTGCTGCGGCTCAACCGCGTCGCGATCCTGGTGGGCTGCTGGATCAACAACCCCTGGACGATCGCGCCGATGTACAGCGCCGGGACGCTCTTGGGCTGCGCGCTCCTCGGCGTCGCCCCCGGGAGCCCCGTCGCGATCGACTGGAGCCTCAAGGGCCGCGCCTTCTACTCGGCGCTCGTGGCGACGCTGCGTCCGCTCGTCTGGCCGTTCGTGGTGGGGAACCTCGTGCTCGGGGTGGTGGCGGGGCTCGTCGCGTTCCTGCTGCTGCGCTCGCTCCTGGCCCGGCGCGCGCAGCAGAGGCCGGGCTAGAGCGGCGGCGCGAGCGTGTGGTGCGAGGTGGCGCCCTGCAGGCGGCGCCCAGGCGCAAGCAGCGTCTCCTCCTCGAAGCGCCGGCCCACGAGCTGGAGACCCACGGGCAGGCCCGCGGCGAGCCCGCACGGCAGCGACAGCGCCGGCAGGCCCGCGAGGTTGGCCGGCACCGTGAAGATGTCGGCGAGGTACATCTGCAGCGGGTCGTCCGTCTTCTCGCCGAAGCGGAAGGCCGGCGCCGGCGTCGTCGGCGTCGCGATCGCGTCGCAGCCGCGGAACGCCTGCTCGAAGTCGCGCCGGATCAGCGTGCGGACCTGCTGGGCCTTCAGGTAGTAGGCGTCGTAGTAGCCCGACGAGAGCGCGAACGTCCCGAGCAGGATGCGGCGCTTGACCTCGGCGCCGAAGCCCTGGTCGCGCGTCTCGCCGTAGAGGCGCAGCAGGTCGCGCGCGCCCTCGGCGCGCGCGGCCGTAGCGTACGCCGTCGAAGCGCGCGAGGTTGCTCGAGGCCTCGGCGGTCGCGACGAGATAGTAGGTCGGGATCGCGTGCGTCGAGATGGGCGAGCTCGACGTCTACGATCACGGCTCCGGCCGTCTGCAGCGCCCGCGAGCGCCTCGTCGAAGCGCGCGAGCATGTCCGTCGTCCACGCCTTCCGCGAGGAAGCGCGCGGGGCACGCCGACGCGCAGGCCGGCCGCACCTCGCGGAAGCGCCGCGGCGAAGTCCGGAACGGGCTCGGTCGCGCTGGTGGCGTCGCGCGGGTCGCGTCCGCAGAGGACCGAGGCGGCGAGCGGCGACGTCCTCGACGCGTGCGCGCGAGAGGCCCGACCTGGTCGAGCGACGACGCGAACGCGACGACGCCGTAGCGGCTGACGCGACCCTAGGTCGGCTTGAGGCCGACGACGCCGCAGAGCGCGGCCGGCTGCCGGATCGACCCGCCCGTGTCGGTGCCGAGCGCGAGCGGCACCATGCGCGCCGCCACCGCCGCCGCGGAGCCGCCCGACGAGCCGCCCGGCACGCGCCCGCGGTCCCAGGGATTGCGGGTCTTCGCGTACGCGCTGTTCTCGGTGGACGAGCCCATCGCGAACTCGTCCATGTTCGTCTTGCCGACCACGATCGCGCCGGCGGCCGCGAGCCGCGCCACGACGGTGGCCGCGAACGGAGGACGGTAGTCCGCGGAGCAGCTTCGAGCCGCAGGTGGTGGCGAAGCCGGGCGCGTGGAGGATGTCCTTGACCGCGAGCGGCACGCCCGCGAGGGCTCCGGCGCTGGCGCCGCCCGCGAGCGCCCGATCGAGCCGTCTCGCCTCGTCGAGCGCCCGATCGGGCTCGAGCGCGAGAAAGGCCGCCAGCTGGGGCTCGAGGGCCCGCGTTCCGGTCGAGGTGCGCGCGCATCACCTCTTCGGCGGACAGCTCGCGGCGGGCGACACGTCTTTGGATCTCGGCGGCGCCGAGGCCTGTGGGATCCGTCATCCCGGCAGAACGCGCGGAACGCGGAAGAGCCCGTCTTCGTGGTCCGGGGCCTGGCCGAGCGCCGCGTCGCGGGACAGGCCGTCGCGCGGCGCGTCGTCGCGCAGCTCGGCCGCGGCGGCGCCTGCCATCGGCGGCACGCCGGTCGTGTCGAGCGCCTGCAGCGACTCCGCCCAGGCCAGGATCGACTCGAGCTCGCGGGCGAAGCGCGCGCGCTCGTCGGAGCCGAGCTCGAGCCGCGCCAGGCGCGCGACGGATCGACCGTCTTCTCGTCGATCCGCGGCATCGCCGGCTACTCTATACTGCGCTCGCCGCTCCTGCATTCGACCCGGAGACAACGATGGCTTTGTGCCCCTACTGCGCTGCGACGCTTCCCGAGCCGACTTCGTCGATCTGCCCGAACTGCGGCGCGATCCTGAGCGTCGGCGCCGGCGACGCGGCCGCCGCCCGAGAGCCAGGGCCGCCACCAATTCCGCCGGACCGGAACGGGACGGAACCGACGGAAACGACAGCCAGACCGGCCGGGGCACCACGCGCCGGACACCGGGGGGTTCACCCGCCGGACCCCGGGGTCGTGGGACGATCGCGAGCGGCTCGGCTTCGCGCGGCCTTCGTGGAGACGACGCGCCAGGTGCTCACCGGGCCCGCGGAGTTCTTCCGCCGGATGCCGGTGACCGGCGGGCTCGGCGGGCCGCTCCTCTACGCCGTGACCGCCGGCTGGATCGGGCTCGTGGCCGCGGCGCTCTACCAGTCGGTCTGGGTCTCGATCGTGGGCCGTCGATGCTCCCGTTCGGGATGGAGCGGGAGGAGTCGCACGGGTCCTCGCCTTCATGGAGAGCTGGGCCGGCCTCGTCGCCAGGTCGTGTTCGGGCCGCATCTCCGTCACGATCGGGGTCTTCGTCGTCCGGGCATCCTGCACCTGATGCCTGATGCTGCTCGGGCGGCGGCCAGCAGACGTTCGAGGCCACCTTCCGCGCGGTGTGCTTCGCGCAGGCGCCGATGCTCCTCTTCGTGATCCCCGTGTTCCTGCCCGTGCGGCCTGGTCTCGTGGCGTCTGTGGTCCTCGTGCTCGACATCATCGGGCTCTCCGCGGGCGCACGGGATCGGCCACGGACGGCGGCCGCGGCCGTGCTGCTGCCGTCGTGCTCGTGCTGCTGCTGCTGCGCGCGGGGTTCGTCCTCGCGCTCGGCGGGCTGGCCTCGCTCCTGAGCCAGTGCAGTGAGCGCCGACGCCGCACGCCGGCGTCGCGCGCGCCGTCCGCCTGCACGCCGCGGCCGGGGGCGCTGCCGCTCGGCGCTGATCTTCGCGGCGATCGCGGTCGCTGGGCGCGCGCGCGGTCGGCCTGCTGCACCTCGACCGGCTGCCGTTCGCGCTCTGCTACTTCAAGCTGCTCACCGGGCTGCCCGTGCCCGACCTGCGGCTCGACGCGCGCGCTCGGGCCGGCTCTTCGCACTGCGACCTGGCCGGGCGCGCTTCGCGCATGAACCCGCTGGCCGACGCTCGGCCGCGTTCGCGCTCGCTGCCCTGGGCGGCCGCCGACCTCGCGCTGCTGCCGCCGAGGCGGCGCGCTCGCGCGTCGAGCTGTCGCCGCGCGCCGGCGCGGGCGCTGCGCGTCGCCGTCGTCGTGCCGCCGTGGTCGCGAACTGGGCCTACCTGCTCGCCGCCGGGCGCTGACGGCTACGGCCGCGCAGGCCGTCGCTTATACTCGCGGCGATGCCGACGCGTGCGCGCGCCGTCTCCGTCGTCGTCCCGCTCTACAACGAGAACGACAACGTGGACGACCTGCACCGCGAGCTGACGGCGGCGCTCGAGCCGCTCGGCCGGCCCTACGAGATCCTGCTGGTGGACGACGGCTCGCCGCGACGGCACGCCGCGAGCGCCTGCGTCGAGATCGAGCGGCGCGACCCGCGCGTGCGCGTGCTGCGCCTGCGCCGCAACTTCGGCCAGACCGCGGCCTTCTCGGCCGGCTTCGACCACGCCCGCGGGCGACGTCGTGGTGACCTCGGACGGCGACCTGCAGAACGACCCCGCCGACATCCCGCGCCTGGTGGCGCAAGCTCGAGCGAAGGCTTCGACATGGTGTGCGGCTGGCGCCAGACGCGGCAGGACCCGCTCTCGCAAGCGGATTCCCTCGTGCTTCGCCAACCGGCTGATCTCCTGGTCGACCGGCGTGCACCTCCACGACTACGGCTGCTCGCTGAAGGCCATGCGCGGCGAGGTCGTGCGCGGCCTGCGGCTCTACGGCGAGATGCACCGCTTCATCCCCGCCGTGGCCTCGTGGATGGGCGTCACGCTGGCGGAGATTCCGGTCAACCACCGCCCGCGCACGCGCGGCAGCAGCAAGTACGGCATCGGCCGCACGCTGCGCGTGCTGCTCGACCTGTTCACGGTGAAGTTCCTGCTCTCCTACGGCACGCGGCCCGCGCACCTCTTCGGCCTGATGGGCCTCGCCTGCGGCGCGCCCGGCTTCGGGGTCCTCGCCTACCTCACGTACTCAAGCTCGTTCAGGACGAGGCGATCGGCGGCCGGCCGCTGCTGCTGCTGGGCGCGCTCCTGTTCCTGACGGGCGTGATCCTGGTGAGCTTCGGCCTGATCGGCGAGCTGCTGGTCCGCATCTATCACGAGAGCCAGGGCAAGCCCATCTACGTCGTCAAGGAGCGTCACCCGCGCCCGTGGCGGAGCCGGGCCGCGCCAAAGGCGCGTTGACGCGCGTCCTCTTCCTCACCGAGTCGTTCCATCCGACGCTCGGGGGCGGTGAGACGCACATCCGCCGGCTGGCGCGGCGCTGGCGGGGCGGGCGATGCCGCCACGGTCGTGACGCGGCGGGCGGACCCCGCGTGGCCGGTCGAGGAGACGCTCGACGGGCTCCGGGTGCTGCGCGTGCCGCCCGCCGGGCCCGGCGCGCGCGGGCAAGTACCGCGATGGTGCCGGCCGCGTTCCGCGCGCGCTCGTGCGCGCGCGGCGGCTACGACGTGCTGGTGGTGCGCGGCACGCGCGTGCTCGGCCTGCCCGGTCTGCTGGCGGCGCGCGCGCGCGAACGTCCGGTCGTGCTGCAGCCGGAGATCAACGGCGAGATGTCGGGCGAGGTCGTTCACGTGGGGCAAGCCCTGGAGCGCGGCCGCTGGGCGCGGCGGTGCGCGACGCCGTCGCGGCGCGCAACTGGCTGCTCCGCGACGCCGACGGCTTCGTCGCGATGTCGCGGCAGATCCAGGACGAGATGCGCGCGGCCGGGATCCCGCGCGAGAGGATCCGGCTGCTGCCGCACGGCGTGGACGTCGAGCGCTTCCGGCCGGCGGAGCCGCCGGAGAGGCAGGCGCTGCGCGCGCGGCTCGGCCTGCCCGAGGGAGTGCTCGCCGTCTACTCGGGGCGCCTGCTGCGCGGCAAGGGCCTCGAGACGCTCGTCGACGCCATGGCTTCGCCGCGCGCTGCCCGAGGCGCTTCGGCTCGTGCTGCTGGGCTCGGGGGAGGGCCAGCCTCGACGTCGAGCCGGAGCTCCGGCGACGGGTGAGCGAGCGGGGCCTCGGCGGGCGCGTGCTCTTCGCCGGCCGCGTCGAGAACGTGGCGGACTACCTGCGCGCCGGCGACCTCTTCGTGTTCCCCTCGCTCTTCGAGGCGCTCGGGCATCGCGCTCGTCGAGGCGGCGGCCTGCGGCCTTCCCGCCGTCGCGTCGCGCACGGGTGGGATCGTCGACGTCGTCGATCACGACCGCTCGGGGTTGCTCGTAGCGCCCGGCAGCGCCGCGGCGCTGGCGGCGGCCCTGGCGACGCTCGCCGCCGATCCCGGGCGTCGCGCGGCGATGGGGCGCGAGGCGCGCGGCGTGGCCGTGAGCGCTTCGACGAGCGCGACGTGCTCGAGCAGTACCGGGCGCTCTTCCGCGAGGTGGCCGCGCCGCGAGCCTGAGGAGCGGCCGCAGTCGGAGCCGCGCACCGCTCACGTCGAACGCGACCGTGCCGTTACACTTCTGCGCTTGCGAGTCGCGCTGACAGGAGCCTCCGGATACACGGGCGGACGCCTGCTCGCGGCGCTTCGCGAGCGCGGGGACGAGGTGACGGTGCTCGTCCGCGCGCGCATCGACGACCGACGCCATCCGGACGCGGGCGTCGAGCGTGGTGGAGGGCGACCTCGCAGACGCCGCGCGGTCGAGCGCCTGGTCGCCGGGCAGGACGCCGTGCTGCACGTCGCCGCGGTCTACCGCACGGCCGGCCACCCCGACGACTACTACCGCGAGGTCAACGTGCGGGGAACGGGGCGGCTGCTCGAGGCTGCCGCGCGCCACGGCGTGCGCCGCTTCGTCCACACCTCGACGGTCGGCGTCCACGGCCACGTCGCGAACCCTCCGGCCGACGAGAGCGCGCCGCTCGCGCCGGGCGACATCTACCAGGAGACGAAGGCGGAGGCGGAGGCGCTGGCCTTCGACTACCACCGCCGGCGGGGAGTGCCGCGTCACCGTGGTGCGACCGGGCGCCATCTACGGGCCCGGCGAGACCCGGCTGCTCAAGCTCTTTCGCGCGATCGCCCGCGGGCGCTACGCGATCGTGGGCACGGGACGGACCTTCTACCACCCCGTGTACATCGACGACCTGGTCGCGGGCTTCCTGCTCGCGCTCGACCGCGACCAGGCGGTCGGGGAGGCGTTCCTGATCTGCGGGCCGAGCTACGTCTCGCAGCAGGACCTCGCCGCGCTGGTGGCGAAGCACACGGGCGGCCGCGTGCTCCCGTTCCGGGTCCCGGCGCGGCCGATCCAGTGGGCGGGCGACCTCGTCGAGGCGGTCTGCGTGCCGCTCGGGATCGAGCCGCCGCTGCACCGAAGGCGCGTCGACTTCTGGACCAAGAGCCGGGCGTTCACGATCGAGAAGGCGAGGCGGCTGCTCGGCTACGACCCGAAGGTCGGCCTCGACGAGGGCATCGCGCGCACGGCCGCGTGGTACCGCGCGGCGGGGTGGCTGTGAGCGAGCGCCACGCGCGAATCGCGCTCGCGGTGCTGGCGCTCGCGCTCGGCCTGGGAACGCTCGCGGTCGACCTGCCGAGCGCCGCGCGGGGCGAGCTGTGGGGCGACAGCGCGACGTATCACGCGATGGCCTGGAGCCTCGCGCACGACCGCGACCTGCGCTACGACGCGGGCGACCTCGCGCGCATCCGCACCGAATACCCGAACGGCCCGCAGGGTCTCTTCCTGAAGCGCGCGAGCGGCGCGATCACCTTCGACGGCGCTTCCGGCTTCCCGTGGCTGCGGCGCGTGCGGCCCGAGGAGGCGCGGCTCTACTACGCCAAGCCGCTTCGTCCACCCGCTGTTCGCGGCGCCGTTCGTCTTCCTGCTGGGAACGCGGGGGTTGACGCTGGCCAACGGCCTCCTGCTGGCATCGGCGCTGTGGCTGTCGTTTGCGGTGCTGCGGCGCCGCGGCCACGCGCCCGGCTCGGCGCTCGCCGCGGCGATAGCGCTCGGCCTGCTCGCCGTCGTGCCGGTCTATCTCGTGTGGCCGACACCCGAGATCTTCGGCTTCGCGCTCGTCACGGCCGGGCTCGCGGCGTGGGCGGCCGGGCGGCCGCTGCTTTCGGCGCTGCTCTTCGGCATCGCCGGCTACCTGAAGCCGCCCAACGTGCTGATGGCGGCGCCGCTCGGGCTCGAGCCGCTGCTGCCGCAGCCGGGCGAGCGCTGGCTCGGGCCGTCGTTCGGACGCAGGCTCCTGGAATCGCTCCGGCGCGGGGCCGTGCTCGGCCGTAGCGGCCGGCTCGTTCTACGCGCTCAATACCGCCTTCACCGGCGAGCTCAACTACCAGGGCGGCGAGCGCAAGACCTTCTACGGCCGCTTTCCCTTCGACGCGACGGGCGCGTCCTTCGACGACTCCGGCATCTGGATGACGACCAACCAGGTCGGGCCGCTCGTCGCCGGGCAGGACGAGGAGAAGGTGACCGCCGCGAGCGGGCCGGCGCGCGACGCGGGCGAGATCCGCGAGTCGGTGCTGCTCAACCTCGGCTACTTCTGGTTCGGCCGCTTCGGCGGCGTGCTCGCCTACTTCTTCCCGGCGCTCGTCGCGATCGGGCTGTTCCTCGTGGTCGGCCCGCGCGACCGCGTCGGGTGGCTCTGCGTCGTCGCGATCGCCCTGTCGTGGCTCGCCTACATCCGGGTCATCCCGGACAACTGGTACGGCGGCGGCGGAACGATCGGCAACCGCTACTTCCTGGGAATCCTGCCGCGGCTTCCTGTTCCTGGTGCCGCCGCGGCGCGGGCCTGGCTCGCGCTCGCCGGCGTCCTGGCGACGCGGCGTCTTCCTGGCGCCGGTGCTCGCATCCCCGATCCGGCACTCGCTCGCTCCCGGGACGCCACACGCTCGCGGCGCCCTTCCGGGCGCTGCCGGCCGAGCTCACGATGCTGAACGACCTCTCGATCTTCACGGAGACCTGGCGCAAGAAGCGGCCGTTCGGGTTCACCGGCGACGCCACGAAGCACGCGGACGCCGACGCCTACTTCCTCTACTTCATGGACGACGGCAGCTGGGGCAAGGAGGAGTGGGGCGGCCGGGCGGGCTTCTGGCTGCGCGGCGGCGCCTCCGCCGAGGTCGTGGTGCGGGCCTTCGACATCGCACCGCTCGAGACGATCGTCGTGCGGCTGCGCGGCGGGCCGCGCGGGGACGCCGTGGACGCGCGCCTCGACGGCCGCTCGGCGCGCGCGAGCGTCGGACCGGGCGAGCTGCGCGAGCTCGAGCTCGCGGCGGGCCGCGGCGTGCGCTATTACGACACCTACCTCCACGTGCTGCGGCTCGAGTCGCGGCGCGGCGCCGCGCTGCCCGACGGCCGCGTCGTCGGGGCCTTCGCGGAGCTGCGCCTCGTCACGCGACCGCTCGCCGGCTCGGCGGCGACGCCGTGAGCGACCGCCTCGCTCGGGTCGTGCTCGGAGTCGTCTCGGGGCTGGTGCTGCTGCTGGCCGTGGCCACGAACCTGCCCCAGGCGGCGGACGGACGCTTCTGGAGCGACGGCGCCAGCTATCACGCGATGGCGGGCAGCCTCGCGTTCGATCGCGACCTGGTGTTCGCCGCCGAGGACCTGGCGCGCGTGAGGAGCGTCTATCCCGGCGGACCGCAGGGCGTCTTCCTGAAGCGCGTCAGCGACGCGAAGGGCGAAAGCCGGCTGGTGTATGCGAAGGCGGCCCTCTATCCGGCGCTCGCCGCGCCCTTCGTGCGGCTGCTGGGCGTCGACCGCGGGCTGCTGTTCCTGAACGCCGTGGCGTTCGTGCTCGCGCTGTGGCTCGGCTGCGGCGAGCTGCGGCGCTCGGCTTCGGGCCTCGGCGCCGTCCTGGGCGTGCTCGCGGTCCTGGCGCTCGGCGTTGCGCCCATCTATCTGCTGTGGGAGACGCCGGAGGTCCTCAACCTGGCGCTCGTCACCGCGGGGCTCGTCGCGTTCCGCCGCGGCCGCATCGCGCTCGCCGCGGTGGCGCTGGGCCTCGCGGTCTACTCGAAGCCCACGCATCTGGCCGCGGCGCTTCCGCTGTTTCTCGCGCCGCTCGTGAGCTCGGGCACGGGCGTCGCGCTTCGCGCGCTCGAATCGGCGCGTCGCGCTGGGGCTCGTGGCGGCCGTCGCGGGCGCCTGCTTCGGACTGGGGTGGCTGGCGACCGGCGAGCTCAACTACCAGGGCGGCGAGCGCAAGACCTTCTACGACCGCTATCCCTTCGACCCCGGCGTCGGCTTCGACTCGGCGGGCGTCTGGATGACCACCGACCACGTCGGCCCGCTCGTGGCCGGCCGCGACGACGACCAGCAGTCCGACCGCATCGCTCCTGCGCGCGCGCCCGAGGAGCTGCGCCGCTCGCTGCTGCTCAACCTCGGCTACTTCTGGGTCGGGCGCTTCGCCGGAGCGCTGCCGTACTTTCCGGGCTTCGCCGGAGCACTCGCGCTGTTCCTCGCCGTCGGTCCACGCGAGCGCCACGGATGGCTCGCGCTCGCGGGCGTCCTCGTGGCGTGGCTCGGAACGCTCCTGATCATTCCCGGACAACTGGTACGGCGGCGCCGGCACGATCGGCAACCGCTACTGGCTCGGCTTCCTCCCGCTCGGCCTGCTGCTCCTGCCGCGGGGACGGGAGTGGATCGCGGCCGTCTTCGCGGCGATCGTGACGGGCGGGCTGCTGCTGCCGCTGCTCGCGTCGCCGGTCCGCCAGTCGCTTTCGCCCGGCGAGCACGCGACGCGCACGCCCTTCCGGCTGCTGCCGGCCGAGCTCACGATGCTCTCCGACCTTTCGGTCTTCACGGACGTCTGGCGCAAGCGCAGGCCCTACCACCCGCCGGCGGGGGAGCCCTACTTCCTGTGGTTCCTCGACGACGGCACCTTCGGGCAGGAGAGCTCGTTCGGCCGCGAGGGCTTCTGGCTGCGCGGCGGCCAGGGTGCCGAAGTGGTGCTACAGACGCCGAAGCCCGCGGCGCGGGTGAAGCTCCAGGTCACGACCGGCCCGGGCGGCGACATCGTCACGGCGCGGCTCGGCAGCGCCCGCCAGCGCGTCGTCCTGAATCCGCTCAAGACCCAGGAGCTGGTCTTCGAGGCTCCGCGCGCGCTCGTCGGGTACTACGGCACGAGCCTCTACCGCCTGCAGCTCGGCTCGCGCTTCGGAGCGCCGACCGCGACCGACACGCGCGATCTCGGCTCGTTCGTCGTGATCGAGGTCGAGCCCGCCGCTGGAAGTTGACGCGGGCGACGGCGCCCGCCTAAGCTGTTCTCGGTAGGGAGTAGCCGCCCGCCCCCGAGGCGGGAGGCCAGGCCGTCATCACGGAGCTTTTGCTCCCGGTCTGGCCAGGTCGCCTTCGCGACCCCCGCGAGACTGCCACGTGACCGCGGGTCTCGTGGTGGTTTCCGAAGAAGCCCACCACGGCCGCAGAAAGTGGTGGTGCGACTCGATGCCCGTCGACAGCGTCGGCAGCCCCGGTCTGTGGATCGGGTTCACGCTGTTCGTCCTGACCCTTCTGGTGCTCGACCTCGGGGTCTTCCATCGCAAGGCCCACGCGATCGGCTACCGGGAGGCGCTCGGCTGGTGCGCCTTCTGGGTCAGCCTGGCGCTCGGCTTCAACGTGCTCGTCTACCACTGGTTCGGGCCGGAGCGCGCGCTCGAGTTCACGACCGGCTACCTGATCGAAGAGGCGCTCTCCGTCGACAACATGTTCGTGTTCCTGATCATCTTCACCTACTTCAAGGTGCCGCCGGCGCTGCAGCACCGCGTGCTCTTCTGGGGCATCCTGGGCGCGCTCGTGATGCGGGCGATCTTCATCCTGGCGGGCGCCGCGCTGCATCGCGAAGTTCCACTGGATCGTCTACCTGTTCGGCGGCTTCCTGCTGTTCACCGGGATCCGCCTCGTCCGCGACCGCGGCATCGAGATCCATCCCGAGCACAACCCGGTCTATCGGCTGTTCAGCCGCTTCGTGCCCGCGGTCAAGGACTACCGCGGCAGCCGCTTCCTCGTGAAGGAGGGCGGGCGGCGCTACGCGACGCCGCTCCTGCTGGTGCTGGTGGTGGTGGAGGCGACCGACGTCGTGTTCGCCGTCGATTCGATCCCGGCCATCTTCGCGATCACGACCGATCCCTTCATCGTCTACACCTCGAACATCTTCGCGATCCTCGGGCTGCGCGCGCTCTACTTCGTGCTCGCCGGGGCGATGAGCCAGTTCCACCTGCTCAAGATCGCGCTCGGCCTCGTGCTCTGCTTCGTCGGCGCCAAGATGCTGGTGGCCGACGTCTTCGAGATCCCGGTGCTGGTGTCGCTCGGCGTCGTGGCGGCGCTGCTCGCGGGCGGGATCGCGGGCTCGCTGCTCTGGCCGAGGCCGGGAGCGCCGCCGCTCGTGCGGCACCCGGAGGAAGCTGCCTAGGCCTGCTCCTTCTTGAGCAGCGCGTCGAGGCCGCGGCTGATCTTCTGGCAGCGGTCGGCCGCGCTGGCCTCGAGCAGC
Organism: uncultured Acidobacteriota bacterium; assembly: GCA_963744315.1. Lineage (GTDB taxonomy): Bacteria > Acidobacteriota > Vicinamibacteria > Fen-336 > Fen-336 > DATBSL01. The sequence goes on along the minus strand of CAVUTB010000001.1, from coordinate 124,405 downwards.
TTCTGGCGCGCCGACGCCGTGATCGGCAGGTGCTGGCAGGCGAGGTTGACCCAGGACATCGCGTCCGGCGAGCGGCGCTGCGCCTCGAGGAAGGAGCGCAGGTCGGCGTGCGAGTGGAGATAGCGGGCGAGCGCCTCGACCGCGGCGCCCCACTCCTCGCCGGTGTCGCCCTCCTGGAGCGGAACCGCTTCGGCCACCATCACGTCGAGGCCCACGATCAGCCCGACCCGCGCGCGCGACACGCCGTCGAGCTCGATGCGCTCCTCGCGCGCGGTCAGCGCCTGCAGCGCGCGCACGTCGGCGATCGTGCCGACCGAATGGAACGGCGGGCCCGCCGGGCTCGCGGCGCGCGACGGCGAGCAGCCGGTCGCCCGTGCGAGTGGCGAGCTGAACGGCCGCGATGGCCGGCGGGACGGTTGAGCACCAGCGAGAGCGACGCGCCCGGCAGCAGGCACACGTCGTCGAGGGGGAGCACCGGGAGCAGCAGCGTGTCCCCGGCGGCGGCGCGCGCCTCGCTGTGGCTCATGTCCGCGGCCGCCATCTTACGCCCGCGCGGCGCCGAAGCGGCGGCCCCACTTGCGCCGCAGGAGCGCGGTCAGGCTCGCGCGGCCCTTCCCGGGAAGCAGCTCCACGTAGTCCTCGCCGAGCCGGGCGATCTGGCGCGAGGTCGCCGCCCGGGCGCGTGAGCGGCACGCCCCGCACCTTGCCGCAGAAGGCCGTTTCGTAGCCGGTCTCTTCGGCGAGCCGTCGCGCCAATGGCACCCGCCACGTGCCAGGGGTAGCAGAGGTGCACGACGCGCCGGCCCGTTCGCTCCTCGATCGACCGGCGCGCTTCGGCGAGCTCGCGACGGATCGCGGCCGCCTGCTCGTCGCGGGTCTCGATGCGGCCCCGCGCGGGGAAGCGTCGGGCCAGCGCTCGCAGCGTGCCCTCCCAGCCGGGACGCTCGAAGAAGGCCGCGCCGCCCGCCTCCGCGACGGCGTCGACGCACGCGCGGCGCGACTCCTCCGGCTCGAAGAAGCGGAGCGCATCGGACGTGCGCGGCGCCGAAACGAGAAGCGGCGTGCCGAGCGGGACGTCGCGCCCCAGCAGGTCCCGCTCGGCGTCGCGGATCGAGCGGCTGATCGAAGGCGTCGTAGCCCGTCTGGGTACGCGGGGTGGCGAAGCCGGCGAGCGCCGGCCCGGTGTGGATGCGCGCGTGGAGCAGCGTGTGGCTCTGGAACTCGACGAGGCCTCCCCGCGCGAGCGCATCGATCTCCTCCCACGACAGGAGCGAGCGCTCGCCCCGCTCGCGAGACAGTGCCGCATCGGCAGCGGCACGGCCGGCCGCGACGTCGTCCCAGTCGGGCCCCGGCGGGTGCGACGGCACCCGCCCCGGCACCAGGAAGACGACGGCCCGCATCCCGTGCCGCTTCAGGAACGGCGCCGCGACGCTCCACACCGAGCCGCGCCCGTCGTCGAAGGTGAGCAGCACCGCTCGCTCGGGCGGCGAGACGGTTCCCCGCAGGACGCCCGACGTAGTCGTCGATCGACAGCGTGACGTAGCCGTTGCGGGCGAGGTGGTCGAGCTGCCGCGCGAAGCTCTCGGGCTCGGCCCCGTGGAACACGAAGACCGGGACCTCGCCGCGCGCGAGCGGGCCGCCGGTGACGAAGGCGGGGTAGCGGGCGAGCAGCAGGTCGCGCGGGACCTCCCACGCCTCGAGCGCGCTGCGGCCGAGGCCGCGCAGGGCCACGTCAGCTCTCCCGCAGCACGACGTCGTAGAGCGCCTGCATCGCGTCGACGCACGCGCGGACGTCGTAGAGGCGCGACGCCTCGCGCGCGCGCATCCCGAGCGCCACGCGCAGCTTCGGATCGGCCACGACGCGCCCCAGGGCCGCCGCGAGCGCCGTTGCGTCCTGGGGCGGGACCAGCAGTCCCGTCTCGCCCTCGCTCAGCACCTCGCGGCAGCCGTCGACGGCGGTCGAGACGATCGCCTTGCCCGCCGCCATCGCCTCGAAGAGCGCGAGCGGCGTGCCTTCGTAGAGCGACGAGATGCAGAAGACGTCGAGCACCCCGAGCAGGTCGGGCACGTCGCTGCGGTGGCCCGCGAAGACGGTGCGGTCGGCGATGCCGAGCGCGTGCGCCTGCTCGCGCAGCGGAGCCAGCAGGTCGCCGTCGCCCACGATCAGCAGCCGTGCCGCCGCGTGCGCCGCGAGCACCTCGCGGGCCGCGTCGAGCAGGAAGCTGTGGCCCTTCTGGGCGCTGAGCCGGCCGATCGTCCCGAAGACGACGGCGTTGTCCGGAAGCCCGAGCGCGCGGCGCGCGGCGAGCGCCCGCTCGCGGGACACCGGCGCGAACTCGTCGAGCGGCGCGCCGTTCCAGATCAGGCGCACGCGCTCGCGCGGGACGAAGCGCTCACGCACCAGGAACTCGCGCGTCGAGCCGCTGACCGCGATCGCCGCGTCGGTGCAGCGGCGGAGCAGGCGGTCCGCCATGGCCTGGTAGCCGGGCAGGGCCGGGTCCGCGAAGTGCTCGTGCAGGACCAGCTGCGCGCCGGTGAGGCGAGCGGCGACGCGCCCGAAGTCGGCGGCCGCGTAGCCGTGGACGTGCAGCACGCGCGCGCGCCGCGCGTGCACGAGCTCGACGAGGTCGCGTCAGGATGCGCGGGTCGAAGCGGCCGCGGCCGAGGTGTCGGACGGGAATTCCCTGCGAGGCGAGCCAGTCGCGCGCCGGCTCGGGCGGCTTGAGCCCGCAGAGCGAGACGTCGAAGCGCGCGCGGTCGAAGCGCGGGAACCACCACGAGAAGAGGCGCGAGACGCCGTGGATGCTCGATCCGCTGACGCCGAACTTGTCGCAGACGTGGAGGACGGGAACGACCATCCGCTCAGACGGGCGCGCTCTCCGCGGGCACGGGACGGCCGCGCGTGAGCCAGGCGACGGCACCCGAGAGCGAGAGCAGCACCATCAGCCCCGCCCCGACCAGCGAGAAGGCGAGCCCGCTGTGGCGCGGCAGCCCCACCTGGGCGAAGTACAGGGTGAAGAGCCCCTCGCGCAGCCCCCAGCCGTTGAAGGAGATCGGCACGGCCTGCAGCAGGGTGCAGAGCGGGACCATCAGGAAGGCCGCCGTCACCGGCAGCGGGATGCGGAGGGCGCGCGCGACGCACACGTAGTACCAGACCGCGAGCGCCTGGACGGCGAGGCTCGCCGCGAGCGCGAACAGCACGGTCGAGACGCTCTGCCTGTAGCTCGTGGACGGCGCCTTGCGCCGCCTCGAACTGCTCGAGCAGCCACGGGATCCTGTCGAGCCGCGAGGCGGCGAGCAGCGACCGCGCCGTGCCCGGCCGGAAGAAGAGGTAGGCGAGCGCCAGGAAGACGAGCCCCAGCCCGCCGAGGACGACGCGCGCACCCGCCAGCTCGCGCTCGATGGGACCGCCGAGCACGAAGGCGCTCGCCGCGAGCGCGTAGAGGGCGCCGAAGCCCAGGATGCGGTCGATGCCGACGACGGCGAGCGAGGCCGCCGTCGAGCCGGTGAGACGGGAGCCGTCGCGCACGCGCACGACGTCGCCGCCGATGTTGCTCGGCAGGAAGTTGTTGAAGAACGTCGCCACCAGGTAGGACTGCAGCAGGCGGCCGCATCGGCGCGTCGACGCCGAGCGTCTCGAGCAGCAGGCGCCAGCGGAAGGTGGCGAGGGCGAGCATCGCCAGGTAGCAGGCCACGGCCGCGACCAGCATCACGCAGGTCGGCCGAACGCACCCGCTCCTCGAGGGCGCGGGTGTCGGTGACGGAGAAGAGATAGGCGAGCAGGGCGAGGCTGACCGCTACCTTCAGCCCCACCAGCGCGGTGCGCTTCATGAGCTAAGGTGCCATGCTACAGTACGTTCCGCGGAGCGCCAAGCGTGCAGATCGCCATCCAGCAGGCCGTGACCGGCTCGCCGCTGCGCGCCTACCAGGACCTCGTGATCGGCAGCCGCAGCCTGGGCAGGCTCCTGCTCTACGAGCTCGTCATGCTGGCGAGCTCCTGGGTGCCGGGCGCGCTCGGGCTGCTGCTCCGGAAGTGGCTCTACCCGCTGCTGCTCGGCGCTTCGGGGCGCGGCGTGATCTTTGGCCAGGGCGTCGTGCTGCGCCACCCGCACAAGGTCCGCCTCGGCGACGGCGTGACGCTCGACGACCTCGTGGTCCTGGACGCAAAGGGACGCTCGAACCGCGGGATCGAGGTGGGACACGGCGCGTTCCTCGGGCGCGGCACGATCCTGTCCTGCAAGGACGGCGACATCACGCTCGGCGACCACGCGAACCTCGGCTTTCACTGCGAGATCTTCTCGGGATCCACGGTGACGGTGGGAGCCCACGCGCTCTTCGCGGCGCAGGTCTACCTGGTGGGGGGCGGCCACGCGTTCGAGGCGAGCGATGCGGCGGTGATCGACCAGCCGCGGACCTCGCACGGCATCCTGCTGGGCGAAAACGTCTGGCTCGGCACGGGCGCCAAGGTGCTCGACGGCGTCCGCATCGGCAAGGACGTCGTGGTGGGGGCCGGGGCCGTCGTGAACGCGGACCTCCCGGACGGGGCGATCGCCGCGGGTGTGCCGGCGCGGGTGTTGCGGTCGCGCGGGGACAAAGCGGGCACGGCGCCGCCCGCGGACCGCTAGAATGCCAGGGGGAGGCCCCGCGAGGTTCCGATGAGCAAGCTGCTGCAGGACCAGGCCACGGCGCAAGGCGCGCACGCCCGCCACACGACGATCTCGGGGCGGGCCGTCGCCCCCGTCTACGGCCCGACGGACACGCAAGGCCTCGACTACGCGCGCGACCTCGGCGACCCGGGCCAGTACCCGTACACGCGCGGCATCCACGAGACGATGTACCGCGGCAGGCTCTGGACGATGCGCCAGTTCGCGGGCTACGGCAGCGCCGCCCAGACGAACGCGCGCTTCAAGTACCTGCTCGAGCACGGCGGCTCGCGGACTGTCGGTGGCCTTCGACCTCCCGACGCTGATGGGCCGCGATCCGGACCACCCGCTCTCGCTCGGCGAGGTCGGCAAGTGCGGCGTGGCGGTCTCCTCGCTGGCCGACATGGAGACGCTCTTCGCGGGCATCCCGCTCGACAAGGTCACCACCTCGATGACGATCAACTCGCCGGCGGCGATGCTGCTGGCGTTCTACATCCTGGTGGGGGAGGAGCAGGGCGTCCCGCCGGAGGCGCTCTCGGGCACGGTGCAGGCGGACATCCTGAAGGAGTTCATCGCGCAGAAGGAGTACATCTACCCGCCGAAGCCGAGCATGCGCATCGTGGTGGACATGATCCGCTACTGCACCGAGCGGATGCCGAAGTGGAACACGATCTCGATCTCGGGCTACCACATCCGCGAGGCGGGAGCGACGGCGGCGCAGGAGCTGGCCTTCACGCTGCGGGACGGGATCGAGTACGTGCAGTGGTGCGTCGACGCCGGGATGGACGTCGACAGCTTCGCGCCGCGGCTGTCGTTCTTCTTCAACTCGCACAGCGACTTCTTCGAGGAGATCGCCAAGTACCGCGCGGCGCGGCGGATCTGGGCGCGCACCATGCGCGAGCGCTTCAAGGCGAAGAACCCGCGCTCGTGGATGCTGCGCTTCCACACCCAGACCGCGGGCGTGAGCCTGACGGCGCAGCAGCCCTACAACAACGTCGTGCGCACGGCGCTGCAGGCGCTCGCCGGGGTGCTGGGCGGCACGCAGTCGCTCCACACCAACTCGCTCGACGAGGCGCTCGCGCTGCCGACCGAGGAGGCCGTCACGATCGCGCTCCGGACGCAGCAGGTCATCGCGCACGAGTCGGGGGTCGCGAACGTCGCCGACCCGCTCGGCGGCTCCTGGTTCGTCGAGAAGCTCACGAGCGACCTCGAGGCCGAGGCGCTCGAGTACTTCCGTCGCATCGACGCGATGGGCGGCATGGTGGCGGCCGTCGAGCGCGGCTACCCGCAGCGCGAGATCCAGGAGTCGGCCTTCCGCTTCCAGCAGGCGGTCGAGCGCAAGGACAAGGTGATCGTCGGCGTCAACGAGTACGAGATGGACGAGAAGCCGCACCCGATCCTGTACATCGACGAGCAGGTGGCGGACGAGCAGGTCGCGCGCGTCCAGGCGCTCCGCGCGAGCCGCGACCAGGCGAGGTTCACGCGCGCGCATCGCGTCCTTGAAGGAGGCCGCGCGCGGCTCGGACAACCTGATGCCGGCGATCCTCGAGGCCTCCCGCGCCTACGCCACCGTCGGCGAGATGTGCGACGCGCTGCGCGAGGTGTTCGGCGAGTACGAGGAGGCCCCGGTCTTCTAGCATGGCCGACAACGCCCGCAAGACACGCGTCGTGATCGCCAAGCCCGGGCTCGACGGGCACGACCGCGGCGCCAAGGTGATCGCGCGGGCGCTGCGCGACGCCGGCTTCGAGGTGATCTACACCGGGCTGCGCCAGAGCCCCGAGCAGATCGTCGCGGCGGCGGTCCAGGAGGACGCCGACGTGATCGGCCTCAGCATCCTTTCGGGCGCGCACCTGCCGATCTGCCGGCGCATCGTCGAGCTGCTGCGCGAGCAGCGCATGGAGTCGGTGCGCGTGTTCGTGGGGGGCATCATCCCGGCCCAGGACATCGCCGAGTTGAAGCAGCTCGGCATCTCCGAGGTGTTCCTGCCGGGTGCCTCCACGCAGGACGTCGTGCGCGCGATCGCTGGCCCCTTCCGTGGCCGGTTGAGCACGGAAGCCCGGACTTATCCCGCTAACTCGTTGACAGACGGGAGGGAAGGGGCTATCTTCATCCGACTCCAACGGGGCTTGGGGGCGCCATAACGGATGGGCAAGAAGATTCTGCTCGCGGACGACAGCATCACGATCCAGAAGGTCATCGAACTCACCTTCTCGGACGAAGACTTCGAGGTGGTCACGGTCGGCAACGGCCGGCTCGCGCTCGAGAAGCTGTCGGAGGTCCGTCCCGACATCGTGCTCTGCGACATCATCATGCCCGAGAAGGACGGCTACGAGGTCTGCGAGCAGATCAAGAAGAATCCCAACTTCTCGCACGTGCCGGTGCTGCTGCTGACGGGCGCCTTCGAGCCCTTCGACCAGGAGCGTGCCGCGCGCGCGGGCTACGACGGATCGCTCGCCAAGCCGTTCGAGCCGGAGACGCTGATCGCCAAGGTGCGTGACCTGCTGGCCCGCGCGCCTCAGCGGGCACAGGTGGCGGCCCCGCCGGCGCCGCCGCCGGTCGTGCCGTTCGCGCGGCCCACGCCGGCCCCGGCCGCTCCCACGTTCGTGGCGGCCCCGCCGCCGCCGCCCGCGCCCCGCGCGGAGTCGCCGTCGTTCATCTCGGACGAGCCTTTCGACGCGAGCGCGCCCGAGCCCGTCCCCGTGGCCCCGCCGCCGACGCCCTTCCGCGAAGCGCCCGCGCCGCTGGCACCGATGAGCGAGGAGGAGACGGCTACGCTGATGGCCGCCCCTGCCGTCGAACCGGAGGAGGAAGCGGACGAGCCGCAATCGACCTCCACCGTCATGTTCAAGGCGACGGACCTGCCGTGGAACATGTCGCCTGCGCCGGTCACCGCACCGACTCCGTCCGTCAAGTCGCCGGCGCCCGAGCCACTCGCGCCGTCTTTCGTACGCGAGCCGGAGCAGGAGTTCGAGCCCGATGCGCTCGACGCCGCCGAGGTGGTCGAGGAGACGGCGGTCTTCGAGGAAGTCGTCGAAGGCCGACGATCTCGCCTTCCAGACGTCGGGCGCCGCGTTCGACGAGGTGGCCGACTCGGGCGGCGCGACGGTGATGTTCAGCAGTCGGACGCTGCCGCCGACACCGCCGCCGACGCCCCCCGCCGAGACGTCGGCGACGACCGCGTCTTTCGTCGCGCGCGAAGAGGAGATGACGTTCGAGGAGCCGGACCTCGAGCCGCTGCCCGCCCGCGACCTCGAGCCCGAGCCGGAGCCCGAACCCGAACCCGAACCCGAGCCGGTGAGGCTCGTGCCGCCGCCCCCGGTCTTCGTGCCGGAGCCGGTGCCGCCGCCGCCTCCTCCGCCACCGCCTCCGGCGCCGCGCGGCCTCACGCCGCCTCCGATGCAGGCGGTGCGTCCGCCGGCTCCGCCGCTCCCGCCGCCGGTCGCGCTGCCGCCGGTCGCGCCGCCTCCTGCCGCCGCCCCGCATCGAGCCGCCGCTCGTGCAGGCGCCGCCCGTCGAGTCGTTCGCGGACGTCGCGCCGAGCGTGGAGGAGACCACCGTTCCGCCGATGGCGCCGCCCATCTCCGAGGCCGCCGCGGTCGCCGTGCCGGTCGAGATGGTCGAGAAGATCGCCCAGCGCGTCGTCGCCCAGATCTCGGAGAAGGCCGTGCGCGAGATCGCGTGGGAGGTCATTCCGGATCTCGCGGAGGCGCTCATCAAGCAGGAGATCGAGCGCCTCAAGGCCGAGCTCCAGAAGATCTGAAGCCGGCGAGGGCCGCCCGACCGTGATCGTCACCATCGACACGACCGCTCTCGGTCCGCACTTCGAGCCGCGGCAGGCCGAGGAGAAGTGGGACCGCCTCTGGAGCGAGTGGGGCGTGCACCGCTTCGACGAGCAGGGAACCGGTCCCCGCTACGTGATCGACACGCCGCCGCCGACCGTCTCCGGATCCCTCCACGTCGGGCACGTCTTCAGCTACACGCAGACCGACGTGCTCGCGCGCTACCAGCGCATGCGCGGCAAGAACGTCTTCTACCCGATGGGCTGGGACGACAACGGCCTGCCGACCGAGCGGCGCGTGCAGAACTACTTCCACGTGCGCTGCGAGCCGCACGTGCCGCTTCGAGCCCGGCCTCGAGCTCGCGATGGCCGACGACGCGGCCCGCAAGCAGCCCGCGCGCCGCATCTCGCGCAAGAACTTCATCGAGCTGTGCATAGCGCTCACGGCCGAGGACGAGAAGGCCTTCAAGGCGCTCTGGCAGCGGCTCGGGCTATCGGTCGACTGGGAGCTCGAGTACTCCACGATCGGCGACCTGAGCCGGAAGCTCGCGCAGTGGAGCTTCCTCGATCTCCAGCAGAAGGGCCACGTCTACCAGGTCGAGGCGCCGACGCTCTGGGACGTGGACTTCCGCACCGCCGTCGCGCAGGCCGAGGTCGAGGACCGTCCGCAGAAGGGTGCCTTCCACAGCGTGCGCTTCGGCGTCGAGGGCGGAGGGAGCTTCACGATCGCGACCACGCGCCCCGAGCTGCTTCCGGCGTGCGTGGGCGTCGCCGCGCACCCGCAGGACGAGCGCTACGAGCCGCTCTTCGGCAAGCGCGCCGTCACGCCGCTCTTCCGCGTGCCGGTGCCGATCTTCCCGAGCGAGCTCGTGGACCGCGAGAAGGGCACCGGGATCCTGATGGTGTGCACCTTCGGCGACGCGACCGACGTGCAGTGGTGGCGCGAGCAGGGACTGGCGCTGCGGCAGGCGATCGGGAAGGACGGCCTGCTGACGCCGGTGCAGTTCGGGACGAGCGAGTTCCCGAGCCTCGACGCGGCGCGGGCGAACGAGGCCTACGCGCGGCTCGCCGGGCTCAAGGTCAAGGAGGCGCAGAAGACGATCGTCGAGCTGCTGCGCGACCCGGCTGGATCGGCGACCGGCGCCGCCGAGCCGCCGCTCGTCTCCGAGCCGCAGCCGATCGAGCACCCGGTCAAGTTCTACGAGAAGGGCGACCGCCCGCTCGAGTTCATCACGACGCGCCAGTGGTTCGTGAAGCTCCTCGAGCACAAGGAGGCGCTGCTTGCGGCCGGCGACGCGCATCCACTGGTACCCCGCGTACATGGGGCTGCGCTTCCGCAACTGGACCGAGAACCTGAACCTCGACTGGTGCGTGAGCCGCCAGCGCTTCTTCGGCGTGCCGTTCCCGGTCTGGTACCGCGTGAAGCCCGGCGGGGCGACGGACTTCGACCAGCCGATCTTCGCCGACGCGAGCGCGCTGCCGGTCGATCCGACGACCGATGCGCCGCCCGGCTACACGGAGGCGCAGCGCGACCAGCCCGGCGGTTTCACCGGGGAGGCCGACGTCTTCGACACCTGGTTCACGTCGTCGCTCACGCCGCAGATCTCGAGCGGCTGGACGACGGCGCCCGAGCGCCACAAGCGGCTCTTCCCGGCGGACCTGCGGCCTCAGGCCCACGACATCATCCGCACCTGGGCCTTCTACACGGTCGTGAAGGCGCTGGCTGCACGAGCGCGAGATCCCGTGGCGCGGCACGCGCGATCTCGGGCTGGGTGCTCGACCCCGACCGCAAGAAGATGTCGAAGAGCAAGGGCAACGTGGTGACGCCCGTCCACCTGATCGACCAGTTCGGCGCGGACGCGGTGCGCTACTGGTCGCTCGCGGCGCGCCTCGGCACCGACACCGCCTTCGACGAGAAGGTGTTCGCCGTCGGGCGCCGGCTCGTGATGAAGCTCTACAACGCGGCCAAGTACGCACTGTCGCAGAGCGCGCGCGAGGGGCCGGTGACCCACGCGCTCGACCTCGGCTTCCTCGCGCGGCTGCGCGACACCGTGGAGCGCGCGAGCGCGCTCTTCGAGGAGCTCGACTACGCCGGCGCGCTCGACGCCGTCGAGCGCTTCTTCTGGTCCGGCTACACGGACAACTACCTCGAGCTGGTGAAGGCGCGCGCGCGCTCGGAGACGGACGCGGCCGGACGCAGCTCGGCCGTCGCCGCGGCGCAGCAGGGCCTCTCGGTGCTGCTGCGGCTCTTCGCGCCGTACCTGCCGTACGTGACGGAGGAGGCGTGGTCGTGGGGCTTCGCCTCCGCGACCGGCGAGCGCAGCATCCACAAAGCACCCTGGCCGCAGGCCTCGGAGCTCGCTGGCGTGCCGGCGGGCGCCGACGCGGGCAGGGCCTTCGATCTCGCGTGCGCGTTCCTCGACGCCGTGAGGCGAGGCAAGAGCGCCGCGGGCGCGACGGTCGGACGCCAGCTCGCGACGCTGCGGGTGGCGGCGAGCCCGGACACGGTCGCGAGCCTGCGGGCCTGCCTGCCCGACCTGCGGGCGGCCGCGCGCGCCGAAGGCGAGATCCTCGAGCCGCGCGAAGGCCTCGCGGCGGACGCGTTCGAGGTGGTCGAGCTGGTGCTGGCGGACAAGCCGCCTCGCGCCGAGGCCTGAGTTGGAGCGGGCCAAAGCGCTCGTCCAGGACCTGGCGGCGCGCGGAGGACCTCGGCTCCCGGCCCTCGAGTGGCACGACGAGCTGGGCTCGACGAGCGACAGGCTCAAGGACCTGGCCCGCGCCGGCGCTCCCGCCTGGACCGTGGTGGTCGGCGAGCGGCAGACCGGCGGCCGCGGACGCGAGGGCCGCACGTGGCAGTCGCCGAAGGGCGGGCTCTACCTCTCGGTCCTGCTGCGGCCGGAGTCCGAGCGGGTGTCGCTGATCCCGCTCGCGGCGGGAGTCGCCGTCGCGGAAGCGGTCCTGGAGTTCGGCGTTCGCGCCGAGCTCAAGTGGCCGAACGACGTGCTCGTCTCGGGCCGCAAGCTCGCCGGCATCCTCGCCGAGGCCTCGTCGAGCGGCAGCGGCGTCGAGTGGGTGGTGCTGGGGATCGGCGTGAACGTGGCGGTGGAACTGGACGCGCTGCCGGACGCGCTGCGGGAGAGCGCGACGTCGCTCGCCGCCTGCGGCGCCCGCGACGCGCGGCCGAGCGCGGTCGCGGCGGCGGCGCTCGCGCGTCTTTCGGTCTGGTACGATGCGCTCCGCACGGAGCCGGCGCGCGTGGTGGCCGCGTGGCGTGCGCAGGCGGTGGCGTGGTGGGGCGCGCTCGTCGAGGTCCGGACCGCGGGCGGCGAGCGTCGCGGCCGGCTCGCCGCGATCGACGAGGAGGGCGCGCTTTGGCTCGAGACGCCGGCTGGCGAGCGGATCCGCCTCGTCTCGGGCGAGGTGAGCCGCGTGCGTGCCATCGAGCCCTGAGCGAGCCGGGGCCCCGGTGAGCGCGGACCCCGAGGCGGCGTACTACCAGGCGGTGGAGGAGTACTTCGTCTCGTGCCGCGGCGACCCGCTCTTCCTCTCGAACGCGGAGTGGAACCTGGTGCGGAGCTGGCGGCTCGCCGGGCTGCCGCTGCGCATCGTGCTGCGCGGCATCCGCGACGCGCTCGACGCCCACGCCCACGGCTGGAGCCGCGACCGCAAGGTGAAGAGCCTCGCCTACTGCAAGCTGGCGGTCGAGACGGCGGGGGAGCGGTGGCAGCGGGCGCTCGCGCTGCGGGGCGACGAGGGCCAGGACGCGCTCGCGGCGCTCGCGCGGCTTCGCGAGCGCTCTCGACGAGGCGCGGGAGCTCGGCCCGCGCGCGACGCAGCTCGCGTCCGTGATCGCCCGGGAGCTCCGGGAGCGCGCCGAGGCCGGCTCGCTCGACGAGGTCACGGGCTGGCTCTACGAGCGCGAGGGCCGGCTGATCGGCGCGATCGGAGACGACCTCGGAGCCGAGCGCCTGCGGGCGATCGAAGCCGAGGTCGACGCGGGGCTCGAGCGCTGGCGCGCGCGCATGCCGGCGAAGGTGGTCGAGACCCTGCGGCGCGAGTCGCTGGCGCGGCGCCTGCTGGAGGCGCACGGGCTGCCGCGGCTCAGCCTGTTCCACCTCGAGGGCGGGGGCGCCGTGTGAGCGGCGAAACGCTCCGGGCCGGCGCCGTCGTCGAGGCGGCGATCGAGAAGGGCGTCTACCGCGGCCGCGGCCTCGCGCGCCACGAGGGACGCGTGCTCTTCGTTCCACGCGCGCACCCCGGCGACCGCGTGCGGGCGCGCGTCAGCGAGGTGCACGCGGGCTGGGCCGAGGCGGCGCTCGTCGAGGTGCTCGAGCCGTCGCCGGAGCGGAAGCCTTCGCCCTGCCCGTACGTCCCGCGCTGCGGGGGCTGCGCCTACCAGGACTACGACGACGCCGCCGAGCTCCGGCTCAAGGAGTCGGTGCTCCGCGAGTCGCTGGCGCGCGCCGGGGCGGCGTGGGACGGGGAAGTGACGCGGCACGCCTCGCCCGTCAGCGGCTGGCGGCTGCGCGCGTCGCTCCACTTCGCGCGCGGGGCGCACGGCGCGCATGCGCCTGCTCGGACTGCGGCAGGAGGGCACCCGGCGCGTGATCGACGTCCTGAGCTGCCTTCAGCTCTCCGAGGCCATGAACCGGGCGGCGCGCGCGCTCCACGGCGCCCTCGCCGGTCGGCCGCAGGCCGAGCGCGTCCACGGCCTCGAGCTCCTCGAGGCACCCGATGGATCGGGGCTCGTGGCCACGCTCGAGACGAGCCTCGCGCGGAGCGAGGCGCCCGCGCTCCTGCCGCTGCGGGCCGCCGCTCCCCAGCTCACCGGCTTCGGCGTGCGGACGCGGGAGGGCGCGCGTCGAGTGGCTCTTCGGCTCGCCTTTCGTCGAGGCGAAGGTGCTGGGGCTGTCGCTGCGGGCGCATGCGGCGTCCTTCTTCCAGGCCAACCGCTTCCTGTACGAGGCACTCGCCAGCACCGTCGTCGCTCTCGTCCCGGACGGCGGCTCGCGCGTCGTCGACCTCTACGCGGGCGTCGGGCTCTTCGCGCTGCCGCTCGCCGCGCGCAGCGAGCGCGAGACGGTCGCGGTGGAGCAGTCGGCGTTCGCGTGCGAGGACGCGCTCTTCGCGGCGCGCCGCGCGGGCCTGGGCCACCTGAGGGTGCGTCAGGCCGACGTCGAGGCCGGGCTTCAGGGGCTCGCGCCCCGGGAGGGCGAGCGCGTCGTGCTCGATCCGCCGCGGACCGGCGCCTCGCGCGCGCTGGTCGAGGCGCTCGCGGCACGCCGGCCGGACGCGATCGTCTACGTCTCGTGCGACCCGCCCACGCTCGGGCGCGACCTTTCGCTGTTCGCGGCGCGCGGCTACCGTCCCGACACGGTCCACCTCTTCGACATGTTCCCGAAAACGTTCCATCTGGAAACAGTCGTGCGGCTGCTTCCGGTGTGACGCTCGGGAAACCGTCTCAGCCGATCGCTCGGAAGCGAGCGGCGCTCCATACCCTTGCGCGCTGTGCGCCGTCCGCTGCTCGGCCTCGCCGCGCTCTTCACCGTGGGCTGCCTGCTCTCGGACCGGCGGGAGTCTGCGCGCGAGGCGATCGTGCTGCTCACGCTGGCGGCGAGCGCTCTCGCGTGCGCGCCCTGGGCCCGCACGAGGCGCTCGGCCATGGCGGCGCTGGGCGCGGGGGCGCTCGCGCTCGGCGCGGCGTCGGCCTCGGTCGAAGCGCTGCGGTTCGAGTCGGGAGGCCTGCGCCGCGCGCTGCGTGAGGGCGCGCTCGACGGCCGCCCCGTCCGCGCGTTCGGGCGCGTGACGGGCGACGCGGTCCTGCGCGACGGACGTCTCGAGCTCCAGCTCGAGCTCCACCGGATCGAGAGCGGCGGCGCGACCACGAGCGCCGACGGGCGGGTCCGCGTCGAAGTGGGCGGCGAGGCCGAGAAGCCGCGCCTGCTCGACGGCGACGCCGTCGCGGCCTGGATGACGCTGCGGCCGGCGCTCGAGAGCCGCTCCGGCCTCGCGGCGTTCGGCTACTGCAAGTCCGCGCAGCTCCTGGAGCGGCAGCCCGAGGAGGGCGGCGCGGCGCTGCGGCGCTTCGCCGCGCGCGGGCGCGAGGCGGCGCGTCAGGCCTTCCGGCGCGCGATGCCGGCGGGAACCGAGCGCGGCCTCGTGCTCGCGATGGTGCTGGGCGACCGCTCGGAGATCGACGAGGCGACGGCCGAGGCCTTCCGCGCCTCGGGGACGTACCACGTGCTCGCGCTCTCGGGCGCCCAGGTCGCGCTCCTGGCGGCTCTCCTCGCCGGTGGGCTGCGCCGCCTGCAGGCGGGGCCCTGGACGGAGGCGGGCGTGACCACGCTCGCAGTCGCGGCCTATGCGCTGTTCGTCGGCGGGGACGTGCCGATCGCGCGCGCGGCCGTGATGGCCGGAGCCGTGCTGCTCGGCCGCGCTCTCGAGGTCGACGTGAACACCGGCAACCTGCTGGGGCTGGCTGCGCTCGTGCTCCTCGCCGCGAGCCCGGCCGCGGCTGGCGACGTCGGCTTCCAGCTCTCGTTCGGTGCGACGCTCGGGATCCTCGCGCTCACGGCGCCGCTCACGCGCGGGCTGCCGCGCCTGCCGCTTCGCCTCGACCTCGCCGTCGCGGCCTCCGTGGCCGCCCAGTGCGCACTCGCCCCGCTGCTCGCCGGGCACTTTCATCGCCTCGCGCCGGCCGCGGTCCTGCTGAACATCGCGGCGGTTCCGCTCTCGGGCGCGGTGCTGCTCGCGGGCCTCGGCGTGCTGGCCGCGACGCCTCTCGGTCTCGGCGGCCTGTCGGGCGGGCTCGCCTGGCTCGCGGCCCGGGCGCTGCGCGTTTCCGGCGATCTCGGGCCGGCGGCTCCGTGGCTCGACCTGCGGGTGCCCGGGCCTTCGTTCGGAGCACTCGCGCTCTGGGTCGCGGGGCTTTCGCTTCTGCTGCACGGGAAGAGGGCGAGAGGCCTGGCGCTGCTCGCCGCGATGCATCTCGCCGTGGCGCTCGGGCCGTGGGCCCGCGTCGCCGACGGACGGCTTCACCTGAGCGTGATCGACGTCGGCCAGGGCGACGGCGCGCTTCTGCGCTCGCCGAGCGGTCGCGCGATCGTCGTCGACGCCGGCGGCTCGCGCGATCCACGCTTCGACCCCGGCGAGCGCCGCATGGCCCCCGAGCTGTGGCGTCAGGGCGTCCGGCGGCTGGACGGGATCGTGCTTTCCCACGCCCATCCCGATCACGTCGGCGGAGTGCCCTTCCTGCTTCACGCCTTCCGGGTGGCGGCGGTCTACGAGGGTCCGGCGGCACTCGCGGACTCGTCGTGGCGAAGGCTGGACGCGGCGCTCGAAGGGGGTGGAGCGGGTCTGCGTGGCCCGCGGAAAGCACCTCGACTGGGATGGG
This sequence comes from uncultured Acidobacteriota bacterium, assembly GCA_963744315.1. Lineage (GTDB taxonomy): Bacteria > Acidobacteriota > Vicinamibacteria > Fen-336 > Fen-336 > DATBSL01. The sequence continues at coordinate 108,590 of CAVUTB010000001.1, read as the reverse complement.
GCACGCCTCGAGGTTCTGGGCCCGGCGCCGCCGACGCGAGCGCCGCTGCGGGTGCGCAACGAGGACTCGGTGGTGCTCGACGTGGGCTTCGGCGAGGTCCACCTGCTCTTGTCCGGCGACGCGAGCGGCGACGCCGAGGATGCGCTTCGCCCGCCGCCGTCGACGGTCGTGAAGGTGGGGCATCACGGCAGCCGCACGAGCAGCCGGCCGCCGCTCGTGGCGGCCGCAGCGGCCCGGCTCGCGATCGTCTCGTGCGGAGCGCGAAACCCCTTCGGCCATCCGAACGCCGACGTTCTCGAGCGCTGGCGATCGGCGGGGGCGCTGGTGCTCCGCACCGACCGGGACGGGACGATCTTCGTCGCGACGGATGGCCGCCGCGTCTGGGTCCGAGGATCCGAGGAGGGGGAGGAACGGCGCATCCGCTGACCGGAGAGGCACTTGTGGTAAGATCCCCGGGCTGCGGACCGGCGCAGGACCGGCCGAGACAAGGCCCGCGACCGCTGATGAGCCAGAGCGAGAAGTCCTTCACCGTCAGCGACCGGCGACACTTCACCCCCGAGGGCCGTCCGCGCGACGACGGCTCCGAGCTCGAAGGCGAGGAGCAGGCGGCCGAGACCAACGCGAGGGCTGCCGCGCCCGGCCCCGGCCAGGAGTCCGAAGGCCCGGCGGATTTCTCCCATTTCCTGCTGGGACTGGCCGCCCAGGCCGGCCAGCTGATCGCCGGGCAGGAGCTGCCGGAGGCGACGACGCCCGAGCAGGCGCTCTCCGGCGCGCGATCGATCATCGCGATCCTGGAGATGCTGAAGGACAAGACCGAAGGCCGTCGGACGGCGGAGGAAGACGCGCTCGTCGCGGAGCTGCTTTTCGAGCTGCGCATGGCGTACGTCGAGCGGACGCGCGCGGGGAAATCGTGATCACGCCCCTGGCGCTGGCGCTGCTTCTCGCTGCGCCCCAGGCGGCCCCCGCTTCCGTCCCAACGCCTGCTCCGGCCGGCCCGACGGCGCCGTCCTTCGAGGCGCTCTGGTCCGAGTACCGTGGCGGCGGACAGCGCGGGCAAGCCCGAGGCCGTGGCGGCGGCGCTGCGCAACATCCGCCGCGCGCGCATGGAGCGCAACGTGGAAAGCCTCGGCAGCGTGGGCCTCGCCTTCGTGGCCCGTGGCGCCGCCAAGCTCCAGGCGGGCGAGCGCGACATCGGCCGAGCAGGTGTTCGCGACGGCGGTGACGCTCGCGCCGGGGCTGCCCGACACGCACGCGGGCCTGGCCAAGGCGCTCCTGAAGAAGGGACCGCTCGGCGTGGTGCCGAGCATCAACGCGACGCTCGACGGCCTCGCGGCGTTCCTCGAGACCGGGCACGGCTCGCGGAACGGGCGGGACCTCGCGACGCTCGGCGCGTTCGCAGCGGCGTTCGCCCTGGCGTGGGCCATCGCGGTCGCGCTGCTGCTGCGCCGGGGGGGCTTGCTGTTCCACGACCTCCAGGAGTGGCTCGGGCCGGCGCACCACCGCTCGGCGTCGATCGCGCTGCTGCTTCTGCTCCTGCTGCTGCCGATCGCGACGTTCCAGGGGTGGGGCTGGCTGCCGCTCTGGTGGCTGGCGCTGCTCTTCGCCTACCTCGACTCGCGCGAGCGCGCGCTGGCGCTTCTGATCGGCGTCTGCACGCTGGCCGTGGGGCCGGGCGTATCCGCGCTCGACGAGCGGCTGCGCACGGCGCGCAACCCGCTCTATCACTCGGCGCTCGCCGTCACCGAATCGGTTCCCGACGGCGCCGACGTCGCGCGGCTCGAGGCGGCTCGCCAGCGCGATCCGCAGGACCGCGACCTCGTGTACCTGGTGGGCGTGGCGCGCAAGCGTACGGGCCGTTACGAGGACGCCGCCGAGCTCTACCGGCAGGCGCTCGCGGTCGACCCGCAGGACGCGGTCGCGCGCAACAACCTCGCCAACATCGAGTTCGTGCGCGGCAGCTACGACTCCGCGCGGGCGCGTTACCGGGCCGGGACGACGTCGAGCGTTCCGGCGGTGGCGGCGACCTCCTACTACAACCTCTCGCTCGCGCACCTGCGGAAGTTCGAGTACCAGGACTACAACACGGCCAAGTCGAGCGCCGACCGCCTCGCGCCCGGACTGGTGTCGGACTACGACCGCTGGCGCTACGACACCGGCGACTACGCGGTGGTCGATCTCGGGCTGACGAAGGCGGAAGTGTGGGACAAGTTCCGGGGCGCCGAGTCCGGCGTCGGCGCCCGCAACCTGCTCAACGGCACCGATGCGCCGCGCGCCGTCGCTGCTGCCCGGCGCGCTGCTCAACCGCTTCGCGGTGGCGCTCTTGATCTTCGCGCTCGCCGGCCTGCTGCTCGCGCGCTGGCGCGGCCCGAGGGCCTTCACGCTGCACTGCCGCCGCTGCGGCACCGCCTTCTGCCGGAAGTGCCACCTCGGCCAGGTGATGGGCGGTCTCTGCTCCCAGTGCTATCACCTGTTCGTCGTGCGCGACGGCGTCTCGGCGCCCGTGCGCAACCGCAAGCTCGCCGAGGTGCAGGACGCCGACAGCCGCCGCGAGCGCGTGATGCGCATCCTCTCGCTCGTCTCGCCGGGCACCGGGCAGATCTACGCGGGCTGGGCGCTGCGCGGCGCGCTCATCGCCGTCGCCTGGTACGCCGTCATCGGGCTCGTCGCCGCGAGCCGCGTCGTGCCGTTCACCGAGGTGTCGTCGGCGATCGCGCCGCCCTGGCTGCCGCTCGCGGCCGGCCTCGTGCTCGCGGCGCTCTGGGTCACGGCCAACCGCCTGCGCCCGGCCACGGCGCTCGATCTGCCGCGCGCCCAGGCGAAGCCGCGCGTGCGCGCGTCGCAGGGAGTGAGCTAGCCATGGCGCTCCAGGGCACGATCAAGGACTTCGGGCTGCCCGACATCTTCCAGCTGATCGGCCTGCAGCGGAAGACGGGCATCCTGATGCTGACCAACGACAAGGACAAGGAGTCCGTCACCGTCACCTTCGAGAGCGGCATGGTGGTGATGTCGGACTCGTCGCAGCGCAGGCTCGAGGACCGGCTCGGCAACGTGCTCGTCAAGCAGGGCAAGCTCAGCCGCGAGCGCCTCGAGGACGCGCTCACGACCCAGAAGCAGACGCTGCAGCGGCTCGGGCACATCCTGGCCGCGAGCAGCGCGATCACGACGCGCGACCTGCGCGACGCGCTCTCGGTCCAGGTGGCGCAGATCGTCTTCCGCGTCTTCCGCTGGCGCGACGGCCGCTACCAGTTCAACGCCGCCGACACGGTCGACTACGACCGCGAGAACTTCGTCCCGATGAGCACGGATTTCATCCTGATGGAAGGGATCCGGATGGTCGACGAGTGGCCGATCATCGAGAAGAAGATCCCGTCCTTCGACATGGTGTTCCGTCCCGTGGTGGATCCGGCACAGATCCAGGTCGGGAGCGACGGGACGTCCGACAGCTCGCCCGGCGAGGAGCGGGTCTCCTTGACCTCGACGGGCAAGATCCGCCTGGGGCCCGACGAGGAGCGCGTCTTCCGCCGCGTGGACGGCGTGCGCACGGTACAGGCGATCATCGACGCGACCGGCTCGGGGGAGTTCGAGGTCTGCCGCACGCTCTTCGACTTCCTGAATCGCAACCTGATCGCTCCCGCCGGCCACGGCAGCGCGGAGGAGGCCGACGCCGCGGAAGCCGAGCCGACGGGATCGGCCGTGCCCGGCTACGCCGTCGCGGGGCTGGTCGCGGTGCTGGCGCTCGTCGGGCTGCTGGTACACCGTGACGCGCCCTTCGCCGTGAGCGGCGTCGGCGACCTGCCGGCCGGCAGCTACGACGTGCTGCGCGAGGGGGCGCTCTACTCGCGCCTCATGCGCCTGGAGCGCGGCGTCGAGGCGTGGCGCGCGAGCTACGGCAAGCCGCCGGGGACGCTCGACGAGCTGGTGCAGGCCGGCCTGGTGCCGGCGGCGTACCTCCGGGACCCCTGGTCGCGGCCGATCCGCTACGAAGCCGACGCCGCGGGGTACCTGCTGAGCGCGAACGACCAGTCCGGCGCGGCCCGCCCGGGCGGCACCGTCGATCGCCGCGGCGGCCGCTAGCCACAGAGGCCGTCCCGGATGGAGCGCCCCGCATCCGTGGCCGTCGGCAACTTCGACGGCGTGCACCGCGGACACCAGGCGCTCGTGGCCGCCGCGGTCGCGCGGTCCCGCGCCAGCGGCGGCGCGGCCGTGGTGCTGACCTTCGACCCGCATCCGGCGCGCGTGCTGCGCCCGCAGGAGGCGCCGGCCGCGCTCACGACGCTCGCACAGAAGGAGGAGCTGGTCGCGGCGCTGGGCATCGACCGGCTGGTGGTGGTCAAGTTCGACGCGCGGCTCGCCGCGCTCTCGCCGGAGGCCTTCGCCCGCGAGGTGCTGCAGCAGGCGCTCGGCGCGCGCTCACGTGGTGGTGGGCGAGTCGTTCCGCTTCGGCCGCGGCCGCGAGGGGGACCCGCGGCGGCTCGAGGCGCTGGGCGCGAGCCTCGGCTTCGCGGTGGAGGTGGTGCCGCCGCTGCTCGAGGACGGCCGCCCGATCAGCAGCAGCCGGGTGCGCGAAGCGCTCGAGCGCGGAGACGTGGGCGGGGCGCGACGCTCCTCGGCCGGGACCATTTCGTCGACGGGAGGTCGTGCGCGGCGACGGCCGCGGCCGCACGATCGGCGTTCCGACGGCGAACCTGGCGCCGGAGGAGCAGATCCTGCCGGCGCACGGGGTCTACGCCGCCCGCTGTCGCGTGGGCGCCGATGCGTGGCACGCGGCCGCCGTCAACGTGGGGGAGCGACCGACCTTCGGCGGGGGGCGCGTGGCGCTCGAGGCACACCTGCTCGACTTCGACCGCGACCTCTACGGCGCACGGCTGCGGGTCGCGTTTCACGAGCGGTTGCGCGGCGAGCAGCGCTTCGAGAGCAAGGAAGCGCTCGTTGCGCAGATCCAGAGGGACATCGCTGCGGTGCGCGCGCGGCTTCCGCCGCCCGGCGGCGGGGCGGTATAGTCGAGCCGGAGGACGCCGCGTGAGCGAGCTGTCGGTCGAGAGCCTCGAGCGCGAAGGGGTGATGCTGCTCTACCCGAGCGGCTTCATCAACGCGCACACCGTGCGCCTGTTCGAAGGTGCTTTGCAGAAGGCGCTCGACGGCGGCTGCTACCAGATCGTGGTGAGCGGAGCCGGGCTGCGCTACGTCGCGAGCGCGGGGCTGGGCGCGCTCATGGGCGTGATCGAGGAGGTGCGCACGAACGGCGGCGACATCCGGCTCGCCGAGCTCAACGACACGGTGCGCAACATCTTCGAGATGCTCGGCTTCAACCACCTCTATCGCATCTTCCCCTCCGAGCAGGAGGCGGTGCTGAGCTTCCGCGAGGCGTCCGGCCGGGGTCGGGCGCCCGCCGTGCGGGCCGCAGGCGCAAGCCGCAACCCGTCGTCGTGCTGCGGGTGCCGAGCGGCACGGAGTTTCTCGCGGCGATCCGGGACACCACCAAGCGCGTGGCCGAGCTCGCGGGCTTCGATGCGGCGACCGCGGAGCAGGTGGCGCTGGCCGTCGACGAGGCCTCGACCAACGTGATCGAGCACGCGTACGGCGGCGCGCGCGACCGCTTCGTGGAGCTCGCCTTCGTGTGCGAGCCCGACGGGCTGCTGGTCGAGATCGTCGACGACGGCCGGCCCGTGGACCGCCGCGCGGTGCCCCGCGTGGACCTCCGGCGCTACGCGCGCGAGAGGCGGCGGGGCGGCTTCGGCATGCACCTGATGGGCCGCATCATGGACCGCGTCAGCTTCAGGCGCCGCGGCCGCTGCAACGTCTGCAGCATGGTGAAGAAGCTGCCTGCCGCGGAAGCGCGCGAGGCCCGGTGACGATCCCGGTCGTCCAGAAGTGCCGCGAGGAGCTCGAGTCGCTGCGCCGCGAGGGGCGCGAGCCGGCGCTCGTCGCGCGGCTGTCGCAGCTGCTGTCGCTCCTCGACCTGACGACGCGGCTCGGCTGGACCCCGAGCGGCGGCGAGATCCCGGACGCCGCGCTCGCCTTCGTGATGGGGGAGATGGCGGTCTCGGGAGGCGCGCTCTACCTCACCGGCGGCGCGTCGCTCCTTCGAGCGCCGCGCCCTGCGCGGGCTCGTTGAACCGGCGCCCGAGCGTCTCGAGCTGCCCGAGGACCTGAGCGGGGCCGCGCCCCCGGGCGGCGAGACGAAAGCGCTGGCCCGGGCGGGCGTCGCCGTCGTGTGCCCGGTCGTGAAGGCCGGGCGGATGATCGCGCTCTTCGGCCTGGGGCCGCGCAGCGACGGGGCCCCGTTCACCCCGGAGGACCTCGCCTACCTCGAGAGCCTGACGGCGACGGCGGCGACGCCGATCGAGGGAGGCCTGATCGACGACGAGAGGCGGCGCGCCAACCGGGACCTGTCGGTGAAGGTCTACCAGCTCCAGAACCTCTTCGACATCGGCCGCGAGCTCGCCGCGACGCTCGACGAGGACGCGATCGAACGGCTGATCGTGACGACGCTGATGGGTCACTTCCTGGCGGCCCGCATGGCGCTCTACCACCTGCGCCCGCGCGGCCTCGAGCTGGGTCACGCGCGCGGCGCGCGGCCCGGGACGCTTCCGGAGCGTCTCACGGGCGAGCCGGCCTGGCTCGCCCGCGAGTTCGCCGGGCCGAGGGCAGTCGCCGATCTGCCGGACTCCGAGCTGAAGGCGCGCCTGCTGGCGTGCGACTTCGCGCTCGTCGTCCCGCTGGTGACGCCAGGCCGGCTCGAGGGGCTGATCGCCGTGGGTGCGAGACCGGGCGGAAGGCCGCCCGAGCAGGGAGACCTCGACTTCGCGGCGGCGCTCGCACGCCAGGCGCAGGCGGCGCTCGAGGGGTCGCGGCTCCACCAGCTCCGGCTCGAGAAGGAGCGCCAGGACCGCGACCTCCAGATCGCGCGGCAGATCCAGCTCGGGCTGCTCCCGAAGGCCGCGCCCAGCCTGGCCGGCTTCGAGATCGCCGGTGAGAGCCGCTCGTGCCTGCAGGTGGGCGGCGACTACTTCGACTACGTGCCGCTCGCCGACGGCAGGCTCGGGCTCGTGATCGCGGACGTCTCGGGCAAGGGCACGCCCGCGAGCCTGATGATGGCCGTCCGTCCACGCGTGGCTGCGCGCGCTCGCCGGCAGCGAGCCGGCGCCGCGCGTGCTCGAGCGGCTGAACCGCTTCGTCTACGCGAGCACCGAGACGAGCCGCTACGTCACGCTGTTCTACGGCGAGCTCGATCCCGCGACGCGACGGCTCGTCTACGTGAACGCCGGCCACGTGCCGCCGTTCGTGGTGCGCTCGAAGGGGTCCGAGGAGCGGCTGCGCTCGGGCGGGCCGGTGCTGGGGCTGCTCGACGAGGTCGCGCTCGAGCCGGGCGAGCTGCAGCTCGATCCCGGCGACCTGCTGGTGGCGGTGACGGACGGCGTGACCGAGGCGGTCGACGCCAAGGACGCGAGTTCGGCGACGAGCGTGTGCGCCAGGCGCTCGCGGCGCGGAAGGGCGCGGGCGCCTCTGAAACGCTCGCCGGCTCTCGTGAGCGCCGTCGACGCGTGGGCCGGCCCCGCCGGTTGCAGCGACGACCTGACTGCCCTCATCCTGAGGGCCACATGCTGAGGCCGATACGGCTCTTCAACACCTTGAGCGGAAAGATCGAGCCGCTGGAGCCGCTCTCGCCGCCCAAGCTCGGCTTCTACGCCTGCGGGCCGACCGTCTACAACCGTGCCCACGTCGGCAACTTCCGCACCTTCGTGGCGATCGACGTGCTGCGGCGCACGCTCACGCACCTCGGCTACCTCGTGCACGAGGTGATGAACGTGACGGACGTGGACGACCGCATCATCCAGCTGGCGGCAGAAGCGGGGCAGGACCTCGCGAGCTTCACGGCGCCGCACATCCACGGCTTCGAGGAGGACATGAAGACGCTCCGGATCCAGCGCCCGGAGCACATGCCCCGAGCCACGGAGCACATCCAGGACATGATCGCGCTCGTCGAGCGGCTCACCGCTCGCGAGCACACCTACACGGCCGACGGCTCGGTCTACTTCCGGATCGCGAGCTTTCCGGACTACGGAAAGCTGGCGCGCCTCGACGCCGCCGGGATCCAGGACGGCGCCCGCGTCGACAGCGACAAGTACGACAAGGAGAACGCGCGCGACTTCGTGCTCTGGAAGCTCAAGAGCGACGAGCCCGCCTGGGCGCAGTGGGAGGCGGCCTTCGGCCACGGCCGGCCGGGATGGCACATCGAGTGCTCGGCGATGAGCATGAAGTACCTGGGCGAGACCTTCGACCTCCACGCGGGCGGCGAGGACCTGATCTTCCCGCACCACGAGAACGAGATCGCCCAGAGCCAGTGCGGGACCGGCAAGCTCTTCGCGCGCCACTGGCTGCACGTCAAGCACCTGCTGATCGACAACGAGACGATGTCGAAGAGCAAGGGCAACTTCGTGACGATCCCGACGCTGCTCGAGCAGGGGCACTCGGCCGAGGCGATCCGCTACGCGCTCGCCGGCGCCCACTACATCAAGCCCTTCAACTTCGGCTTCGAGGCGCTCAACCACGCCAAGGGAGCGCTCGAGCGCGTGCATGGCCTCGTCACGCGGCTCGACGAGATCGCGGGCGAGGGACCCGAGGGTCCGGCCGCCGAAGCCTGCGCCGAGGCGCGCGCTGCCTTCGAGGGGGCGCTGATCGACGACCTCAACACGCCCGAGGCGCTCGCCGCCCTCCACGGCCTCGTGCGCCGGGCGAACAGCCTGATCGCCGAGGGCGCCCTGACGCGCGCGGGCGCCCTGCGCGTGAAGGCCGAGATCGCGGCGATGGACGGCATCTTCGGCGTCCTGCTGCCGGGCGGCGCCGAGGAGCAGCTGTCGGCCGAAGAGCAGGCGCTCTTCGACGAGCGCCAGCAGTCCCGCAAGGCGCGGGAGTTCGCGCGGGCCGACGCCGCTCGCGCGAAGCTCGAGGCGCTCGGCGTCGTGCTCGAGGACACTCCCCAGGGCACGCGCTGGAAGCGGAAGCACTGAGCCGGGAAGCGCGCGGCCCGCACCGCGGCGAGCCGGGCGAGGAGCTCGCCTGCGAGCACCTGCGCCGCAAGGGGCTCCGGATCCTGGCACGGAACTACCGCTGCCGGAGCGGAGAGATCGACATCGTCGCGGCCGACCGCGACACGCTCGTGTTCGTGGAGGTGAAGGAGCGCCGCGGCGACTCGCACGGCCACGCGGTGGAGGCGGTCACGGCGCGCAAGCGCAGCCGCGTGGTGCGCGCGGCCCGCATCTACGCGGCGACGAAAGGGCTTTCCGAGTCGGCGATCCGCTTCGACGTCGTGGCGATCGACTGGGGTCCCGAGGGACCCCAGCTACGCCACGACGAGAACGCCTTCAGCGAGGGGTAGGGCTCGTCAATGGCCGGCATGTCCGCCCGGACTCGACGGGCCTGCCGGCCGGCGCGCCCGGGCCTCGGCGCCGTTGCCGCCGATCCGTGAGTCGATGACGTGGAGCCCGGCCGCGCGAAGCGCCCCCGCGAGCTCGGAAGGCGTGCGCCCATGCTTGTAGTGGTCGGTCAGGCTGTCGTGAGTGTCGAGCAGAGCCCATTCGGCGAGGTGCTCTCCGAGCTCGGGATAGGACTCGTAGTAGTCGAAGAGCGGTGACAGGCGGAGCCAGACGGCCCTGACCCGGTCTGCAACCGGGCCATGCCTCCAGAGCATGCGGTGAACGGGCAGCAGAGCGTGAACGAGGGCGTCGGTCGCACGCAGCGACGTGCGCGGCGGCAGCCGGACCAGGACCTGCCGGAGGATGCCGCGCGGGGTCACCGCGCGAAGCAGCCGCTTGACGCGTGGCAAGGGGAGGTAGTGGTCGACCACCACGAGCCCGCCAGGCCGGACGCTGTTCGCGAGCGCCTCGATGGCTCCTTCCGGCGAAGGCGTATGCTGGATCATCCCCAGCGCGATCACGGCGTCGAAGGAGGCGGGCGCTACGGGCAGCGACAGAACGTCCGCCTGACACACGAAGTAGCCCGGCGCACCGCCGCAATTGGCGTAGTTGGCCTCGACGGCGCTCGACAGGTCCACGGCGAACACGCTGGCACCGGCATTGAGCAGGACCTCCGTGAAGCGTCCGGCGCCGCAGCCCACTTCGAGCACGCTCGCGCCGCACAGATCCTCCAGGTGGCCTCCGACACAGCGCGAGAGGCGGTCCTTCGAGATGGGGACTCCAGTGTGGGAGTCGAGCTGCGTCGTTCGGTAGTTGTTCCACTGAAGACCGAAAGCGTCCGCGTAGGTTTCGTCCCAGACGAACCGGGGAATCCCCCTGCGGACCGGGAACGTGCATCCGCACGAGGCGCGGAGCGTCCCGTCCTTGTCAGCCTCGAGCGCCCCCGTGATGCAGAAGGCCGCTTGATGTACGGGGCAACGCAATTGGGAGGGCAATTGCATTGTTGTCGTTTGTCGCTGTCGATTTCCGATGCTCCCCTTACCCTGCTCGGTTCCCTGCGCGAGTTCCCAGCGCCAGTGACCGCTTCGGAGGCCTGGAATTGGTGCAAGCCGCTTGCCATTTTCTGGCTACTGTGTAGTCACTTGCTCGTTCGAACGTCGTAAGGCGTTGTCCTCAAACGGAAAGGGCGCTGCCGCCCGGCGACTGCCGCACCGCCGAGTCGGGCGTCGCACGCGTCGTAAACCCTGTTAGGGAACTCGACATCGAGTGCAAGAACCGCTTCGGAGTTGGGCTTCGGGAGGCTTCCACCTCGATGCGATGGGAGCCTTGCCCTTTGACGGACGAGACCGGTGCTACTGTCTGTTAGGGGATGGAGCGGGAAACGGGATTCGAACCCGCGACTTCGACCTTGGCAAGGTCGCACTCTACCACTGAGCTATTCCCGCCCGGCGAGCAAGGCTCAAGATAAACCGGTCCCCGTCGCCGGGTCAAGTCAGCGGATCGACACAGGTTGTGACGAACCAGCGTGTTGAACCGCCGCACGAAACTCCCGTATAGTCATCTGCTGAAGGCGGCGTAGCCAAGTGGTAAGGCGGAGGTCTGCAAAACCTCTATTCGCCGGTTCGACTCCGGCCGCCGCCTCCAACTCTCGCCGACGAGTTGTGCGGCAGCTCGCCCGCTACGGCTTCGGGCGTGGCACGAGCGTCGCTTTGCGTTGGCCCACGCCGGCGATCGAGCACGGATACGACGCGCCGTTGTGGATCAGCACGAGCGGCGCGTTCTGCTTCTGAAGGTCGTGATAGTCGACCCTGCGCCCGCCATCGGGGCCGCCGTTGCCGAAGAGGACGTCCGCCACCGTCAAGTCGCTGCTCGTCGATCCCGAAGGCGTGATTGTTTCGAGCAGGGTGTACTCGACGGTGCCGACCAATCCCTTCCCCTCGACCACGAGCTGGCCCAATCCGACGCTCACCCTGTTCGACGAATCGCTCGCCATCTCCGGTCGCTGCTTTCGACTGGCTCGCCTGGAGAGGGTCCGGGCTAGCGAGAGATCATGCTCGAGCGTCGCGGCAACGGTGTGACGATTCCTGTCCGATCGAGAAATCTTGGATCGCAAATAGGCCACGCTGTCCGACTTTCTACGAGGCGCTCCGAGTGAGCCGAGTCACCGTCGGAGCCGGCACGACATTGCATCCTGCGGATCCCTCGACAGTCATCACCCGGAGAGTGCAGCCCTTGAGCTCGGATGTCGAAGACTCGCACGACGGTGGGCTCGCGGCATACTCTCGCCTTCGGGAGCCGCGGCTCACACCCGCCCACGGCAGCGGGCCGATCCTTCTGCGGATGCCCGAGCGGCGCGCCACTCATTACTGCATGTGGTGCCGCTGGCCGCTCGCGGATGACGGCCGGACGCGGGTCGAAGGCCTGAGCTACCTTCACCCTGGTGAGTGCGCGCTGCTACGGGCCTGCGAGCCGTGCCGCGAGCACGTGTGGGCTCCCTCGGTCGACGTCGAGCCCGACGACGAATCCTGAACCCCGGCGTCCCCTCGGGAGGACAGGCCGGCCACGTTAGGATCCTGAAGGGCCCTGTTCGTGGGCATTTACGGTCGTGTCCCCGTGGCACCCATCCTGCATCGCACGAGGCCGAGGCCCGGGGCGGGTGAGCGGGCGCGAAAGGAGTCCACCGTGCGACGAGCTGCGGCGAGCATCACTCTTCTTCTTGCCCTGTTGGCGACGGCGCCTGCGGCACAAGCCGGGGGCCTCGACCTCCGCATCGGCGCGTTCCTCCCGCGCCAGCGCGACTGCGGCATTCCGTCGAGCGTGCCGGCGGAGTACACGCTGTTCCAGGACGTCTGCGACCTCTACTCGAAGGCGAGCGACGGGAGCTTCTTCAACGCCGGCAATCCGCCCTTCGGCGGCAGCGTGTTCGGCGGCGTCGAGTACAACCACGTCGTCCTGAAGAACGTCGAGGTCGCCGTGCACTTCGACGGCTATTCCGAGACCACCGACACCTTCTATCGCGACTACGAGCGGCCTCCGAGCCTCGGCGGCGGCGACATCTTCCAGACGATCCGGCTGCAGGTCCTGCCGCTCGGCGTGTCGGTGCGCCTCCTGCCGACCGGCAAGAAGCACAAGATCGCGCCCTACGTCGGCGGCGGCATCGATGCGGTCTTCTACAAGTACGAGGAGTTCGGCGACTTCATCGACTTCTTCGACCCGGACCTGCCGATCACGCCCGATCACTTCATCAGCGAGAGCACCGCGTTCGGCGTGCACGCCCTGGGCGGGATCCGCTTCTACGTGAACCGCGACATCGCGATCGTCGGCGAGGCCAAGTACCTGTGGGCCCACGACGACATGGGCGACGACTTCCTCCCCAACGCGCCCGGCCTCGTGAACCGCATCGATCTGTCGGGCTGGATCTTCACCGGCGGCGTGCATCTCCGTTTCTGACAGCCCGGAAACGTTCGGCCGCCTGCTATGATTCCTTCATGAAGCTTTCGCGGCTCGGTGCCGTATCCATTGGCTTGGTCCTCGGGGCGACGCTCGCGGGCGGCGTGCTCGGCAAGCGGGCGCTCGCCGGAGGCGGGCGGCTCAACGAGCAGCTGCACCTCTACACGGCGATGATGAACGCCGTCGAGACCGAGTACGTGGAGGAGGTGCCGAGCGACCGGCTGGTCTCGAGCTCGATCCGCGAGCTGCTGCGCACGCTCGACCCGCACTCGAACTTCTTCGAGCAGCGCGACTACCAGACGATGCAGGAGCGCCAGAAGGGCCAGTACTACGGGCTCGGGATCACGGTGCAGTCGGTCGACGGCAACATCACCGTGGTGGCGCCCTTCGAGGGCACGCCGGCTCACAGGCTCGGGATCCGCGCCGGCGACGTGATCAGCCGCATCGAGGACGAGGATGCGCGCGGCCTGAGCATCGATGACGCCGTGAAGAAACTGCGCGGGCCGAAGGGAACGCCGGTGCGGATCACGATCGTGCGCCAGGGCTACGACGAGCCGCTGCAGTTCACCGTGATCCGCGACGCGATCCCGCTGCACTCGGTGCCGTACTCGTTCATGGTGAGCAAGGAGGTCGGCTACATCCGGCTCACCGACTTCAACGAGACGACCGCCTGCCGGCCGGGCGAGGGCGACTGCGAGCGCGAGCTCGAGAAGGCGCTCAAGGACCTGAAGCGCGAGGGCGCCAAGGCGTTCCTGCTCGACATCCGCGACAACCCGGGCGGGCTGCTCGACCAGGCGTTCGCGGTCTCGAACCTGTTCCTGAAGAAGGGCCAGCTCGTGGTGTTCACGCGCGGCCGCTCGCGCCGCGACGAGTCGAACTACATCACCGAGCAGGACAGCCCGTGGTCGAACGTGCCGCTCGTGGTCGTGACCTCGCGCCACAGCGCGAGCGCCAGCGAGATCGTCGCGGGCGCGCTGCAGGACCACGATCGCGCGCTGATCGTGGGCGAGACGACCTTCGGCAAGGGCCTGGTGCAGACGATCATGCCGCTGCGGAACGTGCGCGGCTACGCGCTCGCGCTCACGACCGCCCGCTACTACACGCCTTCGGGCCGCTCGATCCAGCGCGAGTACGCCGGCACGGCGCTCGAGGAGTATTACGCGCCCAAGGACCGCAAGCCCTGCGACCAGGGCGGCGGCGAGGCCAAGCTCACCGACTCGGGCCGCAAGGTCTTCGGCGGCGACGGCATCACGCCCGACTACTGCGTCGAGCCCGAGACGCCCGCCAAGTTCGTCTCGTACCTGATCGGGCGCCAGGCCTTCACCGGCTTCGCGCGCCGCTTCGAGGGGGAGGAGGGCCGCGGCCAGGCGAGATCGCCGGTACCGGGACCCGCTCGCGGGGTGCCTCGGCCAAGGTGCGCTTCGTCACCAAGGACTTCAAGGCCGACGACGCCGTGCTTACCGAGTTCAAGGGCTACCTCGACACCCGCAAGCTGCGCCACACGCAAGGGGACCTCGACGAGAACAAGGTCACGATCGTGCGCCTGATCGAGGACGAGGTGCTGCGGCAGGCGATCGGCGAGGGCGCGGCGCGCCGGCGCAGCATGACCTGGGACCCGCAGATCAAGAAGGCGCTCGACCTCGTACCACGGGCCGATCTGCTGCTGCGCGACCCGAAGACCTACGTGGCCGAGCGCTCGCGCGAGCGCCGCCTGGCGGACGCGACCGCGGCCGCATCGAACTGACCTCGCGGGCGCACCAGGAAAACGGCCCAATGAAATTGCCAGATCGGACGATTCGCGAAGCCTAGCCGACGGACAAGCGGGGCTTCGCGAATCGTCCGGGCGTGATAGGATGTCGGGTTGAAATGCCTGCCGACATCGTCCTCCAGGGAGTTCGCGTCCACAACCTGAAAGGCATCGACGTCACGATCCCCACCCGCAAGCTGGTGGTGATCACGGGCGTCTCGGGCTCCGGCAAGAGCAGCCTGGCCTTCGACACCCTCTACGCCGAGGGCCAGCGCCGCTACGTCGAGAGCCTGTCGTCCTACGCCCGCCAGTTCCTCGAGCGCATGGAGAAGCCGCGCGTCGACGAGGTGCTGGGGATCTGCCCGGCCATCGCCATCCGCCAGCGGACGCTCTCCCGCAGCCCCCGCTCGACCGTCGCCACCGCGACGGAGATCCACGACCACTTGCGGCTGCTGTTCGCCCGCGCGGGCCGCGTCGTCTGCGACGGCTGCGGGCAGGACGTGGGACGCGACTCGCCCACGCGGGTGGCGGAACGGCTGCTGCAGGAGCCGGAGGGGACGCGCCTGCTCGTCGCCTTCCGGCCGGCGCCGGCCGTGGAAGGCGAGGACGTCTACTCGGCCGAGGCGATCGGCGCGCTCCGCAAGCGCGGCTTCACGCGCCTGCTGATCGGCGAGGAAGCCGTCGAGACGGCCGACCTCGCCGGGCCCGTCCCGCAGGATGCGCTCGTCCTCGTGGACCGCCTGGTGCTTCGCGAGGGCGAGCGCAGCCGCCTCGTCGAGTCGCTGGAGGCGGCGCTTCGCGAAGGCGGCGGGCGTGCGGTGGTCGCGCGGCCGGGCCAGGAGCCGCTGCGCGTCAGCGAGCGCTTCGAGTGCAGCCGCTGCGAGAAGACCTTCGTCGAGCCGCAGCCGCGCCTGTTCTCGTTCAACAACCCGTTCGGCGCCTGCCCGACCTGCCACGGCTTCGGGAACCTGATCGAGGTCGACCTCGACCTCGTCGTGCCCGACAAGCACAAGAGCCTGGCCGAGGGCGCCATCGAGCCCTGGAACAAGCCGCACTACCGGAACCTGCTCGCGCAGCTGCGGCGCTTCGCGCGGCGGCGGGGGATTCCGCTCGACGTGCCGTGGTCCTTCCTCGACGAGGGCCACCGCCGGCTCGTGCTCGAGGGCGACGACGAGTTCACGGGTGTCCTCGGCTTCTTCCGCTGGCTCGAGGGGCGCAAGTACCGCGTGCAGGTGCGCGCGTTCCTCGCCCGCTACCGCGGCTACCAGGGCTGCCCGGCCTGCCTGGGCGCGCGGCTGCGGCCCGACGCGCTGCGCGTGCGCCTCGGCGGCCAGTCGATCCGCGACATCTCGGCGATGCCGGTCGGAGCGGCGCGCCGCTTCCTGGCCGAGCTGCGGCTCGAGGGCGCCGAGAAGGCCATCGCGAGCCGCGTGCTCGACGAGGTCGACCGCAGGCTCGGCTTCCTCGAGGACGTCGGGCTCGACTACCTCGGCCTCGACCGCGCCTCGGCGACGCTGTCGGGCGGCGAGTCGCAGCGGATCGCGCTGGCGGCCGCGCTCGGGACCGGGCTCGTGGGCACCCTGTTCGTGCTGGACGAGCCGTCGGTGGGCCTGCACCCGCGCGACACGGATCGGCTGATCGGGATCCTGAAGGCGCTGCGCGATCAGGGCAACACGGTCGTCGTCGTCGAGCACGACACGTCGCTCGTGGAAGCGGCCGACCACGTGATCGACCTGGGCCCGGGGGCGGGCGAGCAGGGCGGCAAGGTGGTCTATCAGGGCCCGACGTCGTCGCTCGAGGCGAGCCGCGCAGCTTGACGGCCAAGTACCTTCGCGGAGACCTGCGGATCCCGGTTCCGGCCCGCCGCCGCCGCGGCAACGGGCTGTTCCTGAACGTGAAGGGCGCCTCGCTCCACAACCTGAAGTCGCTCGACGTGCGCTTCCCGCTCGGGGCCTTCACGGCGGTGACCGGAGTGTCCGGCTCCGGCAAGTCGACGCTGGTGCACGACGTGCTCTGCGCGCGGCTGCGCCGGCGCCGGGGCGCCGGAGAGCGCGACGCTCGGCGTCGTGGAGGGCGCCGACTACGTCGACGAGCTCGAGATCGTCGACCAGTCGCCGCTCGGTCGCAGCCCGCGCTCGAACCCGGTCACCTACATGAAGGCGTTCGACCCGATCCGCGAGCTGTTCGCGGCGGCTCCCGAGGCGCGCCGGCTCGGGCTCACGGCGCCCGACTTCTCGTTCAACATGCCCGGCGGACGCTGCGAGGCGTGCGCCGGCGACGGCCGCGTGCGGGTCGAGCTGCAGTTCCTGGCGGACGCCTGGCTGCTCTGCGAGTCGTGCTCCGGCCGGCGCTACCGCGCGCCGGTGCTGCAGGTGAAGTGGCGCGGCCGCTCGATCGACCAGGTGCTCGACCTCACGGTGCACGAGGCGCTCCTGCTCTTCGCGGGCCAGCACCGCGTGGTGCGCAGGCTCAAGGTGCTCGAGCAGATCGGCCTCGGCTATCTGCGCCTCGGACAGCCCGCGAGCACGCTCTCGGGCGGCGAGGCCCAGCGCGTGAAGCTGGCCGCGCACCTGCTGCGGCGCCCGGGCCCGCGCGTGCTCTACGTGCTCGACGAGCCGACGACAGGGCTCCACCTGGGCGACGTCGCGGAGCTGCTGAACGCGCTGCAGCGTCTGCTCGACGGCGGCGCCACGCTGGTCGTGATCGAGCACAACCTGCACGTGGTCAAGCAGGCCGACTGGGTGATCGACCTCGGGCCCGAGGGCGGCGCCGAGGGCGGCAACCTCGTCTTCCAGGGCACGCCGGAGGCGCTCGCCGCGAGCGGGCGCGGCCACACGGCTCGCTACCTGCGCTCGGTGCTCGAGCGCGTCGAGGGCGCGACCGCCTGATTCTTCAGGGCTTCCGGACCGGAGGCCGCCAGCCTATCTGCTATCATCGCCTCATCATGAGAATGGAGCGTCTCGCCGTGCCCACGATCCTCGACCGCGCGCGCGTCGGCGCGGTCCTTGCGGTCGCGTTGGGCCTCGCGCTCGGGAGCCTTCCCGCGCGAGCCCAGGACGCGTTCGACGACCTGGTGGCGAACCTGAAGTCGCCCACGGCCCGCACGCGGCTGGAAGCGGCGCGCAAGCTCGGCGAGAGCCGGCGGCGCGAGGCCGTGGCGCCGCTCGCGGCGCTCGTGCGCGATCCCGAGCCGAAGGTGCGGCTCGAGGTGGTGCGTGCGCTCACCGCGCTGCGCGACCTGTCGGGCGTGCCGTCGCTCGTCACGTCGCTGCAGGACGGCGACCCGACCGTGCGTGACGAGGCGATCTCGGCGCTCGTCGAGATCTACACCGAGCGCGACCGCACGGGCCCGGTGGGAGGCTTCCTCGAGAAGTTCTCCGACGAGTACGAGCGCTCCTCCGTGCCGCCCTACACGACGGTCGACCCGTCGGTCTTCCGCGGCCTGTCGGGCGCGCTCAAGGACGAGAAGTCGAACATCCGGGCCGATACCGCGTACGCGATCGGGATCCTGGGCGGCGGCTCCTCGATCCCCGACCTTGTGGCGGCGCTCCAGGATCCCCAGGGTGAGGTCCGGGCCGCGGCGGCGACGGCGCTCGGCAAGTGCGCGACGGCCGTGGAAGGCCGCGCGCTCATCCCGCTGCTGGCCGACGACAACACGACGGTCCGCAATCGGGCGCTGCAGTCGATCGGCGTGCTGCGCGTGCACGAGGCCGGGCCGGCGCTGCGCGAGATGTTCGTGCAGCACCGCCGGCGCGAGCTGGGCTCGCGCGTCCTGCTGCCCTCAGCCGCACGGGCGACCCCGCGCAGGGCGACCTCTACCGCGAGCTGCTGTTCTCGAACGACCCCGAGCAGCGCCGCCTCGCCGTCGAGGGGCTGGCGCGGATCGCCGACCCCTCGATGATGCCGGCGTTCAAGACCGACTTCCAGCGCGAGAAGAACAGCGACGTGCGGATGGCCTACGGCTTCGGCATCGTGAGGCTCGGCGACCGCGCGTTCCTCGACTCGCTCGTGCTCGCGCTCGGCGGCACCGGCAGCTCGGCTCAGCACGCGCAGGACCTGATCCTCGAGCTCGGCCCCTCGCTCGCTGCCCGACCTCTACCCGTACCTGAACGACCGCGACCCGAGCGTGCGCGGCGCAGTGTGCGACCTGCTGGCCGCGCTCGGCGACACGAACGCCGCGCCGAAGCTGACGCCGCTGCTGACCGACCCGAACTCGAAGGTGGCCGACCGCGCGAACCGGGCGATCGAGAAGCTGCGGCGGGCGGGGACCGCGCCGGCGCGCCCGTGATACCGGGCCGCGCCCGCTCCGGCGCCCTCGTCGCGCTGCTGATCGCGGCCGTGGCCTGCTCGCGCGAGCCCGGGGGCGGCTCGAAAGGCGGCGACGCGCTGGCTGAGGCGCGCTCGCTGCTGTCCGAGCGCCGCTACGACGACGCGCTCGCCCGGCTCGGCGACGCGGCGGACCCCGAGGCGGCCTACCTCGCCGGACGTGCCTGGGCGGGCAAGGCCGAGAGCGCCCCGCTGCCGACCCGGCGGCCGCTCGGTCCTCAAGCCCGAAGAGGAGCGCGCGCTCGGCTTCTACGAGCGCGCGGTGGCGGCGCGGCCCGACTTCGGTGACGCACACATGCGCGATCGCCGAGCTGCTGGCGCCGCACGCCGTGGCGGCGGCGGCCGCCCGGCCGGCGCCCGTGCCGCGCGGCAAGCCGGGCGCGGCGGTCGCAGCCGCGCCCGATCCGCTCGTCGATCGCGTGCTCTCCAGCTACGGCAACGCGATGCAGAGCGACCTGGCCGGGACGCAGGCCGCCGAGGCCCTGATCGCCTTCGCCACGCGTGTCGGTCGCACGAGCGAAGCCGACGCCGCCTTCCAGGAGCTCGTGCGCCGCAGGCGCGAGGACCAGGCGCTGCTCGTTCGCTACGGCGATTTCCTGGCGGGGCCGGCCGGCAAGCCGGAGGCGGCGCTCGCGCAGTACGCGCAGGCGCTCATCTGGAAGCCCGACGACACCGCCACCAAGCTGAAGATGGCCGAGATCCACCTGGCGGCGGCCGCCGCCTACCTGCGCGACCTGCAGTACGTGCAGGCGGAGGCGCGGCTCAAGTACGCGAGGCGCTACGCGGTCGACCCGGCCTCGCCCCAGGCCAAGCGGCTCGCCGAGCTCGAAGGCCGGGTGCGGGAGATCCGCGGCCGCTAGCTCAGTCCGGGCTGCGGCCGACGCCGTTGTCGTCGACGTAGATGAGGCCGCTCTCGGTCGGCGTTCCCGGCGTGTCGTATTGGGTGATGATCTGCCCGCCCACGATCAGGCGCGCCGCCGTCACCCCGCCGGACGGCGTCGCCTGCAGGTGGGGATCGTAGACGCGCACGTAGTGCGGGAAGTCGTTCGGCGGCCAGTTCACCGGCACGTTCGGGACCAAGGCTTCCCAGAAGTTCGGGCCGAAGCGCGTGTCGAGCAGCACCTGGTCGCCCGAGTAGCTGGCGTCGCGCGGGCGCATCCAGCTCCCGAAGAAGACGACGCGTGCGTCGCAGGTGTTCTCGGAGTTCTGGCAGCCGGCCGGCTGCCGGTACTCGACCTTGATCGTGACGAAGCGGATCGGCGCCGACGGCGGCGGGTCCGGGGTCGGGGTCCTTCTGGAAATCGCAGGCGGGCCCGCGAAAGCGCGAGCGCGAGGGCCAGCAGCAACGTGCGCGAGCCTTGTCGCTTCATGGAACACGATGATAGCATCCGCCGCCACAATGGGTGTCGCCGAGCGCCCGCTCGTCCTCGTGATCGACGACGACAGCGCGCTTCGCCAGATCTGCCTCGAGATGCTGAACGCGCGGGGCTACCGCACGCTCGGCGCCGCCTCGGTCGGCGAGGGGCTGCGGACCTTCGGCGAGAGGAATCCGGCGGCGGTGCTGCTCGACCTGAAGCTGCCCGACGGTACCGGGCTCGACGTGCTGCGCGAGCTGCAGCGCCGCTCGCCGGTGACGCCGGTGGTCGTGATCTCGGGCTATGGCCGTGTCGACGACGCGGTCGAGGCGATGCGGCTCGGTGCCGCCGAGTACCTCGAGAAGCCGGTCGCGCGCGAGCGGCTCTACGAGGTGCTGGACAGGACGCTCGCGCCGATGCCGGCGCGCGACGGCGGGGCGCGCGAGGGCGGCACGGACGGGGCGCGCTACGGCATGGTCGGCCGCTCGGACGCGATCCAGCGCGTGTATCAGCTCGTCGACATGGTGGCGCCGACGCGAGCGCGCGTGCTGATCTCGGGCGAGCGCGGCAGCGGGAAGGAGCTGGTCGCGCGCGCGATCCATGCGCTGTCGTCGCGGCGCGACAAGCCCTTCGTCCAGATGAACTGCGCGGCGGTGCCGGCGGAGCTGGTCGAGAGCGAGATGTTCGGCCACGTGAAGGGCGCCTTCACCGGCGCCGTCGCCGACCGCCGCGGCCTCTTCGAAACGCGCCAACTCCGGAACGCTCTTCCTCGACGAGATCGGGGACATGGGCCTCGTGGTCCAGGCGAAGCTGCTGCGCGTGCTGCAGGAGGGCGAGCTCACGCCGGTCGGCAGCTCGAAGAGCCGCTCGGTCGACGTGCGGGTGCTGGCGGCGACCAGCAAGAACCTGCTCGAGGAGATCGAGCAGGGGCGCTTCCGCGACGACCTCTACGACCGCCTCAACGTCGTCAACATCGCGCTGCCGCCGCTGCGGGCCCGCCGCGAGGACGTGCCGCTGCTCGCCGAGCACTACCTGCGCCTCGCGAGCGTCGAGAACGGCTTCAAGCCCAAGCGGCTGGCGCCGCGCGCGGTCGACTTCCTGTCGCAGCTGCCGTGGCGCGGCAACGTGCGCGAGCTCAGGAACCTGATGGAGCGGCTGGCGGTGATCGTGGCGCGCGACGCCGTCGGCCACCGCGACGTGATGGAGGCGCTCCACATGACGACGCCGCAGAGCGGCGAGGACGGCGCGCCCCTGCCGCTGCGCGTCGCCCGCTCGCGCTTCGAGCGCCAGTACATCCTCGAGCGGCTCTCGGCGAACCGCGGCAACCTGGGCCACACGGCCAAGGAGCTCGGGATCGAGCGCACGAACCTCTACCGCAAGATGAAGCAGCTCGGGATCGGACGGGAGCGCCGCCGCGCCCGTTAGGGTTGCAATTGCGATAATCGGGCGTTGCAACGAAGGTTCAAATTGGAAAGTGAGCGGCGGTGGCGTTTGCCGTAACAATCGCTTAATCAATGACATCGGAGACTGGGCTCGGCCTGGCCTGAAGCATGCATAACCTCAGGACGAAGGGGGGATCGCCTCCCTGGCCGAGACGCTGCAGCGATTCGAGCAGCGCTTCGGACCGGACAGGGTTTGGAGGGAGCTCTGGCCGGTTCAAGGCGTCGCCCGAAGCGAGGCCCCGGTCAGGGAAACGCGATCCCTCTTGTTTTTTGCCTGATCCCGAGCCTTCCCGACCTGGCCCAGGTCCGCCGGCGTTTTGATGGCGCACGACTCGCGCGGTAGAGTCGAAGCTTCGCCGCGACGCCGTTTCCTGGCCTGTCGGAGGGCATGTTGACGAAGAAGGCGCTCATCACCGGGATCACCGGCCAGGACGGCAGCTACCTGGCCGAGCTGCTGCTGGAGAAGGGCTACGAGGTGCACGGCATCGTGCGCCGCAGCAGCTCGTTCAACACCTGGCGGATCGACCACGTCCGCGAGCGCCTGGTGCTGCACTACGGCGATCTCGTCGATCAGAACAGCCTGGCGCGCGCGCTCGAGGCGCTGCACCCGGACGAGGTCTACAACCTGGCGGCGCAGAGCCACGTGAAGGTCTCGTTCGAGATGCCCGAGTACACGACGGACGTGACGGCGCTCGGCGTGCTGCGGCTGCTCGACGCGGTGCGCGACCTGAAGCTCAAGACCCGCATCTACCAGGCCGGCAGCTCCGAGATGTTCGGGCTGGTTCAGGAGACGCCGCAGAGCGAGAAGACGCCCTTCCACCCGCGCTCCCCGTACGCCGTCTCCAAGGTGTGCGGCCACTGGCTCGCGGTCAACTACCGCGAGAGCTACGAGATGTACGTGGCGAACGGGATCCTGTTCAACCACGAGTCGCCGCGCCGCGGCGAGAACTTCGTCACGCGCAAGATCACGATGGGCGTCGCCGCGATCAAGCAGGGACGCGCGAAGGAGCTGCGGCTCGGCAACCTGGACGCCAAGCGCGACTGGGGCCACGCCAAGGACTACGTGGACGCGATGTGGCGCATCCTGCAGCAGGACAAGCCTTCCGACTACGTGATCGCGACGGGCGAGACGCACTCGGTGCGCGAGTTCTGCGAGGAGGCCTTCGGCTGCGTCGGGCTCGACTGGAAGGACTTCGTCAAGGTCGACTCCAAGTACTTCCGCCCCGCCGAGGTCGACCTGCTGCTGGGCGACGCGAGCAAGGCCCGCCGCGAGCTCGGCTGGTCGCCGAAGGTGACCTTCAAGGAGCTCGCGAAGCTGATGGTCGAGGCCGACCTCGAGTCCGGCCGGCAAGCATCCCGACCGGCCGCGCTAGCCGCGTCCAAGACGAAGGACGCTTCCCTGGACGGCGCGCCGCGCCGGGGTTAGGCTCGACCCGATCAGGAGTCTGGGGCATGAAACAGCTGGCCGCCGAGCTGCGCGGCGAAGTCGATCGCGCCGCGAGCCGTTTCCAGGGCTGGTCCGAGGCCGACGTCACCGGCGAGCGCGGCGAGGGCAAGTGGATCAGGAAGGAGGTCCTCGGCCACCTGATCGACTCGGCCTTCAACAACCAGCAGCGTTTCGTGCGCGCGCAGCTCGCGAGCGAGTACGTCGGGCCGGGCTACGAGCAGGCCGCCTGGGTGGCGGTGAACGGCTATCGCGAGCGGCCCTGGCGCGAGCTCGTGGAGATCTGGGTGGCGGCCAATCGCCACCTGGCGGCGGTGATCGAGCGCGTCCCGGCCTCGAAGCTCGGAACTCCGTGCACGATCGGCGACGGCAAGCCGGTGACGCTCGAGTACGTGATGCAGGACTACCTCACGCACATGAAGCACCACCTGGAGCAGATCGCAGCCGGCTGACCGTGCTGCGACACGCTTCGGATCGGAGGCGGACATGACGATGGCGACCATGGTCGTTCTGATGACGGCGCTGGCCGACCACAAGAACGGCCCGGCGACGCTCGGCCCGTGGGCGGCGGCGCCGGCGTCGGCGCGGGCGGAAGTGACCTGCGCGCTGCGAGTCGTCCACGTTCCGCCGGCGTTCGACTCGGGGATTTTCGCGCGGCTCCCGAGGCGCTTCGGGGACGCGATCGCCGGGGACGACGCCATCGTTCGCGACTCGCTGTCGTCGTGCGCGGGTGTCGCCGGGCGCCGGGTGTCGGGGGGCGGGACGGGGGAGCGGTGAACGCGAACGACCTCGCGGTCGTGCAAAAGCGCTTCGAGAGCCCGGACGAGGTCCGGACGTTCGAGAAGGGCAAGCTCGAGGTGGTTCGGATCGGCGCGCTCACGATCGGCCGCGCCTCGTACGAGCCGGGCTGGCAGTGGTCGAAGCACGTCGGCCCCCAGGTCGGGGCCGCGCGCTGTCACGTCGAGCACGTCGGGATGGTGCTCTCGGGCGTCGCCACGGTGGCCTTCGACGACGGGACGGTGATCGAGCTTCGGCCCGGCACGCTCTTCTGGGTGCCGGCCACGCCCCACGACAGCTGGGTGGTGGGCGACTCGCCGTACGTCTCGCTGCACTTCATGGGCGCCGAGAAGTACGCGAAATAGAGGAAGCGCGTCGCTGGCGGCCGTCTCAAGCACGCAGGCACATGAAGCGCGGAAGCGTGTTCGTCCTGGCGGCGGCTCTCACCGGGATGCAGCCAGAATCCGACGGGCCCCGAGGGCGAGTGCTACGCGTCGCTTTCGGAGTACTGCAGCGTCTGGCCCTGTCCGGCCTACGAGCAGAGCCTCGCCGAGCTCCAGAAGCCGCCCGTGGCGCCCGTCTGTTTCGTGGCTCAAGCCGGCAGCTGCGGCGAGCTGCTCTTCACGCGCTTCGGCGGGGGCTTCGGCGACACGACACGCTACTACGCCGGAAGCGGAACGCTCGTGGCCGTGCACGCCACGAGCGACGCCTACGCCGTCGGCGTCGGCCTGTCCGAATTGGAAGCACTATGGCCGGCGCCTGTCCTGCAGAGAGGTGATTCGCGAAGACTACTGTCGTCGCTGACGAGCCTCGACCCCAGAAGCGTCTGCGTTACCTTTCGTTACTCGTTCCGGAACGAGTAACCGATCGTAACGGCGCGCGGCTAGCGGGCGGCGGCGGGACTGCGCGCTTCGATGAGCGCGTCGAGCTCGGCCTTGAGGCGGGGCAGGATCTCGTCGTAGGTGTAGGCGCCCACGGTCTCGGTCTTCTTCTTGAGGTTGACGTGGGTCGGGCCGCACCAGAGGCCGAGGTCGGCGTCGTCGGTCTCCCCGGGGCCGTTCACGCGGCAGCCCATCACCGCGATCGTGAGCGCGTGGCGCTCGGCGTAGACCGTCATCTCCTTCACCTTCTCCGCGAGCTCGACGAAGCGCTCGTTCTCGACGCGCGAGCACGACGGGCAGGAGATGATGTTGAGCTTGTCGTCGTCGAACACCGGGACTGAGCGGAAGCGTCCGGAGGCGACGTCGTTCAGGATCTGGAGGCCGACCGTGACCTCCTCGTGCTTGCGCGGGTTCGGCAGCGTGAGGCTGACGCGCAGCGTGTCGCCGATGCCGCGCGACAGCAGCTGCTCGAAGGCGACGCGGGTCTTGATCACGCCCTCGGGCGGGATGCCGGCCTCGGTCACTCCCAGGTGAAGCGGCACGTCCGGCCGCGCCTCGGCGAAGCGCCGGTTGGCGTCGATCACCTTGCGCGGGTGCGAGTCCTTGAGGCTCACGACGTAGCGGTCGAAGCCCAGCTCGTCCATGAAGCGGCAGTGCTCGAGCGCCGACTCGACCATCGCCTGCGACGTCGTCCTCGGGGAAGCGCGCCTTCATCTCGGGGTCGACGCTGCCGCAGTTGACGCCGATGCGGATCGCGAGGTCGTGCTCGCGCGCGACGTCGACCAGGAAGCGCACCTTCTCGCGGACCGGCTTCTGCTTCTCGTGGTGCCAGAGGTGGCCGGGGTTGTAGCGGACCTTGTGGACGTGCGGGGCGACGGTCGCGGCCAGCCGGTAGTTCTCCTGCAGGTCCACGACCAGGTTGGCCGGGGTCTGGCGGCGGATCTCGGCGAGCGCCTCCACGTCCTTCGGGCTGTCGACGGCGACCCGCACCAGGGCGCCGCCGGCGTTTCGGATCGCCTCCGCCTGCTCGACGGTGGCGCCTATGTCCTGGGTGCGCGTGGCGCACATGCTCTGGACGGCGACGGGGTGGCTCCCGCCCAGGCCCACCGAGCCGATCCTCACCTCACGCGTGGGGTTTCTCTTCATGCCGCGACCTTCCATCGTAGCAGACGGCTCAGCCGAGCGCCTCGAGCGCCCGCACGCCGCGGCGCATCGAGCGCCAGAAGGTGCCCACGCTGAGGGCCGCCGCGGCCGCGAGCGCCAGGGCGATCCTGGCCTGCGTCCCGCGGGGGGATCGGGAGCGAGCGGTAGTCGTACCAGAGATAGAGCGACACGGGCCAGGCCACGAGCGCGACGCACGTCAGGATGTAGAGAACCGCCAGCACCATGAAGGCGACCCCGCCGTAGGAGCCCGCCACCTGCGTGGGGTTCTCCGCCGAGAAGCGCGGGTGCTCGGCGCCCATGCCGCAGGCGAGGCCCACGAGCGCTATTGTCATGAAGGCGATCGCGCAGGCAGCGAGACCACGCAGGAAGGGCGCGACGCCGAGCAGGTGGTTCGACACGATCGTCAGCGCCTCGGCGAGGACGAGGATCGGCACGAGCCCGGTCCAGAACTTCGACCACAGGAACGACGAGAGCCGCACGGGCGACGTCCTCACGATCCAGAACGCCGGCCCTTCCGCCGACACGGCGGGGAACACGAAGCGCACCGCGACGGCGGCGGTGACGAACGCCGCCATCGCGAGGTTGAGGAAGGCGTAGCCGTTCTTGAACGTGCGGCTCATGTAGGGAATCCGGTCGAGGTCGAGCACGCGGAAGTTGTAGACGTAGACGAGCGCGAGCGCCACGATCAGCAGCAGCTGCGACCACTGCGTCGTGTCGCGCAGGAAGACCTTCAGGTCCTTCACGAGCAATGCCCGGCGCGCGGTGCCGAGCGGCAGCAGGCGCAGCAGCGGCTCGAGGAGCGCGAGGCGCGTGAAGCGGGCCTTGCGAGCTTCCTGCGCCTTGCTCCATGCCGTGAAGTGCTGCCGGCCGTAAGCGACGCGCGTCAGGACCGTGAGCGCGCCGCGCGGTCGTCCAGAGCGCGCCCAGGTGGAGCAGATCGAGCTCGCCACGCAGCGCCCGGAAGAGACTCTCGCCCGCCCAGAAGGACGGCAGGAGCGGCGTGACCGGCGACGAGAGCGTCGCGAAGAAGGCGGTCACGTCGGGCAGCGATTGGACGGTGAGCAGCCGCTCGGGCCGCAGGAAGCGCACGAGCAGGACGAGGCCGACCGCGAACAGCAGCCCCATCAGCATCAACACCTCGCGCGCCCGCCGGGCGGGAAAGACGCTGACGAGGCCGAGTGTCAGGAGCGTGCCGATCGCCGACGGGATCACCACGAAGGGCACGACGCTCAGGACCGCCGTCGCGTAGTAGACCGTCGGCGCGCAGTGGGCGAGCCCCAACCCGAGCAGCACCGGCAGAACGAACGCCACGACCATCCAGCCGGCCTGGACGACGGTGCGCGAGAAGCGCGAGTAGAAGAGCCGAGCCTTCGGGACGGGGGCGGGCAGCAGGAGGCGCAGATCCTCGGACAGGAAGAAGGTCGTGAGCGCGCTCACGATCGCGCTGAAGGCGACGAACGACAGGAACGTCAGGAACAGCCAGCCGAGACCGAGGCGGATCAGGTAGTCGCCGAGCTCCTCGTAGTCGACGAGCTGCCAGGTGAGCCAGAAGGCGATCGCGAAGAGCGCCGCTGCGACCAGCAGCGCGATTCCGCCGAAGAGCGCCGCGCGCAGCCCGTCGCCGCGCTCGCGCCGTCGCGCGCGGTTGCGCGCGCCCCAGAAGACCGGCTGCAGCAGGAACGGGAACGCCGCCGTCACAGCTCGATCTCCTGGAAGGCCGCCGCCGCCCGTGAGCTTCAGGAATACCGGCGTGAGCTGCGTCGTTCTCGCTCCCGGCGAGCGCCGAAGCTCGGAGACGGTGCCGCGCGCGATGATGCGGCCGCCCTGGATGATGCTGATGCGGTCGCACAGGTCCTGTGCGACCTCGAGCGTATGCGTGCTCATCAGGATCGCGCACGCCCTTGCGGCTCATCACGCGGAAGACGTCCTTGATCAGCCGGGCGCCGCGCGGGTCGAGCCCGACCATCGGCTCGTCCACGAGCACCGCCTGCGGGCCGGTGCAGGAACGCCGAGCACATCACGAGCCGCTGCTTCATGCCGTGCGAGAAGCTCTCGACGAGCTCGTCCCGCCACTTCGTGAGCTCGAACAGGTCCAGCAGCTCGTGCGCGCGCTCCTCGACGGGCGCGCCCTCGAGGCCGTAGAGCCCGCCGTGGAAGCGCAGGAACTCCGCCGCGGTCAGCTTCTCGTAGATGAACGGCCGATCGGGGATGAAGCCGAGCTCGCGCTTCGCGGCCTCGGGCTCGCGCGCGAGGTCCTTGCCCGGCGATCGTGACCCGGCCCGACGCTCGGCTTCAGCAGCCCGGCGATCATGCGGATCGTCGTGGTCTTGCCGGCGCCGTTCGGGCCGAGGAAGCCGTGGATCTCGCCCGGCCGCGACCTCGAGGCTCACGCCGTCGACCGCGCGGAACGAGCCGAACGTCTTGACGAGCGACTCGACCGCGATCATTGCGCGTACCGGCGCGGCTGCGACCAGCAGCCGCGCGCGCCAGGCTGGCGGCGGGGGATGTCGAGCTCGAGCGGCGCGAGGGCGGCCGCCTCGGCGCCCGACCAGCACCGGAACGGCGCCCGGCCGCAGCTCCACGCCGAGGATGTCGAGCTTCGCGCGGCCGACGAGGCCCACGATCGCGGCCTGCTTGTCGAGCCCGCCGCGCGCCAGCCGCAGGTGCGTGGCGTCGGCGGGGAACTGGTTGAGGGTCGGATCGACGGGCAGCCACAGGCCCCGGCCGGCAGCCTCGGTCACGAACACCTCCGGCCAGGCGTGATAGTAGAAGGCGCCCTTCAGGTACACGAGCCCGGCGGCGATCCGCGCGGGCAGCCCGATCGATCGCGCCATCGCCACGTAGAGAGCCGTGTGCTCGTTGCAGTCGCCGATGCGGGTCTTGAGAACCTCGAGCGCGGAGGGCAGGCTGACGGTCGGCCGCTTCTCGACGATCGCGTGGACGTGGCGCGTGAGCCGCTCGGCGCGCAGGCGCGGCGTGTCGGCGCCGACGGTCGCCTTCTCGGCCTCGGCGCGGATCTCGGGCGCGTCGCTCTCGAGGAAGGTCTCCGCGTGGAGGTAGCGCTCGAGGTCGGCGGGCTCGGGGCCGGGGGCGAGGTCGCGCGCGTCGCGCAGCTCGAACGTGCCGTCCGTCGCGGTCTGGCCCGCGCCGTCGAGGTCCGCGGGGTCGAGCCCCGAAAGCCCGTCGATCCGGACACGCAGCATCGCGACGGTGCGGGGATCGTCGATCCGCTGGGGATGCAGCGGCACGAGCGCGGCGGCCTCGAGCAGGTCGGCCTGCACCGAGCCGGGCACCGCGAGCGCCTGCGCCTGCTCGGGCGTCTCGCGCACCACCAGCAGGCCCATCGGGCTCTCCTCCTTGACCACCTCGCCCGTGTCGGTGACCCAGCTGCGCATCGTCACGCCGGCGAGCCGGCCCTCGACGCGGAACGCCGGGACCGGGCGGCCGGCGGCGCTGCACCACCTCGCGGGCCTGCACCTCGATGCTCATCGGCGAGTTGCGGAGCGTGGCCGGGTCGAAGACCGAGACGACGAGCTTCTGGCCCGGCTCGAGGCCGCGCGCCGCGAGCGTCCGCGGCAGGTTCAGCGACAGCGCCGGCGGCTCGGCGAGGTTGCGGCTCTCGCGCCGCACTCCCGCGGAGTTGCGGATCGTGAGATCGAGGCGCGTTGCCGTCGAGGGCGCCTTCGATCGTCGTCGGGCCGGTGCCGGGATCGAGCGAGAACGAGAAGCGCGCGCAGCGCGAAGCTGCGGTCCACGAAGGCGCGGCTCGTCATGCGCACGGCCGCCGTCGCGCCGACGAGCGTCATCGTGAGCCGCGCGTCCTCGCGGATCTCGTAGCCGTCGTCGGTGGGAGTCGTCTGGCCGACCGAGAAGCCGATCTTGTCGCCGCGGTAGTAGATGCCGCGCCACTGCGCCGAGCCCGAGTAGCTCGCGAGGTCGCCCGCGAGCGCGAGCGGCGCCGAGTAGAACGTCTGGCGCAGCAGCACGCCCATCTGCAGCACCCAGGCGAGGACGACGAGGACCGAGAGCGGGCGCGCCAGGCGGGCCGGCAGCGGGGGGAAGAGCGTCACCCGATGGACCGCACGCCTCGGGGGCTCATTCGGCCTTCCATTATAAACTCGCGCCCGCGTGGAGCCTTCGAGGGTCGAGATCGTGCTCGTGCGTCCGAGCCGGCCGGCCAACGTGGCCGCGGCCTGCCGCGCGATGAAGAACATGGGGCTGCGGACGCTGTGGCTCGTGGGAGCGAAGCCGGAGCTCGGGGACGAGGCGAGCCGCGCGCTCGCCTACGGCGCCTGGGACGTGCTCGACGCCGCGCGCCACGCCGACAGCCTGCCGCAGGCCGTCTCCGCCAGCCTGGCCGTCGTCGGCACGACGGCGCTCCCGGTGGCGGGCGCCTGGAGCCCGAGGCGCCTCGCCGCGGAGTCAGAGGCGCTCGCAGGCGCGGGCACGCTGAGCCTGGTCTTCGGCCCCGAGGCCACCGGCCTCACGGCCGCGGAGCGCGCGCTCTGCCACCGGCTGGTCCGCATTCCCACGGACGAGGCCCAGCCGTCCTTGAACCTGGCGCAAGCCGTGCTGCTGCTCGCGTACGAGCTGCGACTCGCGTTCCTCGCCCGGGAGGGCGAGGCCGCCGCCTCCCAGGAGGCAGCCCGGGCGAGCACGGGCGAGGTCGAGCAGGCGCTCGGCGAGCTGCGCGAGGCGCTCGTCGAGGTCGGCTACCTGGACGCCCAGAACCCGGACCACATCCTCGCGGAGCTGCGCGGGCTCGTCACGCGCGCGCGGCCGACGCCGCGCGAGACCGTGCTGCTGCGCGGCCTGGCGCACCAGGTCGCCTGGGCGGGCCGCATTGCGCGCGGGCGGGCCGGCACCGGATAATCGTTTCGGGAGCCTCGGGGATGGCGACGGGCGACACGCACGGAGCGGGCCCGGAAGGCGCGCACGACTTCCAGGTGCCGCGGCTGCTGCGGGCCGCCGAGGTGCTGGGAGCGGACGGGCGCGTGATGCACGGCCGCGTCTTCCTGCCGGCGGCGGCGGTCACGCACGCCGGCGCCATGCGCGCCGAGGAGTGGATGAACGACCCGGCGCCGTTCTTTCCCTTCCTGCCCGACGGCGAAGGCAGCCCCGTGATCCTGAACAAGCAGAAGATCCTGGTGATGACGGTCGCGGCGTCGACCGACCGCGACGCGACGCTCGACGAGGTCGCGCCCCGCACGCGCCGCATCTGCGTCGAGTGCGGCTCGCTGCGGCTGTCGGGCGAGGTGGTGCTGGACCTGCCGGCCAATCACTCACGCGTGCTCGATCTGCTCAATCGTCCCGGCGCGTTCCTGAACCTGCGGGACGGAGATCGGCACCACCTCGTGGCGAAGGCGCGCATCACGCGCGTGAGCGAGATCGCCTCCGTGACGCGAGCCTGAAGCGGCTCGGGGAGGCCTCGGCCATCGCATCGCGCACGAAGGGCCGTCCGGGGGAGCGCGCGCTGCTCGTCGGCCTGGCGCAGGGATCGCGCGACCGCGCGCGCAGCGAAGCCTCGCTCGACGAGCTCGCGCAGCTCGCCGCGAGCGCCGGCGCGCGCGTCGTCGGCCAGGAGCTGCAGGAGCGCTCGCGGCGCGACCCCGCGACACTCATCGGCCGCGGCAAGGTGAGCGAGGTGAAGGCGCGCTGCGCCGCTGGAGAAGGTCGAGCTGGTGCTCTTCGACGAGGAGCTCTCGCCGGCCCAGCAGCGCAACCTGGAGAAGGAGATCGAGCGCAAGACGCTCGACCGCACGCAGCTGATCCTCGACATCTTCGCGCGCCGGGCGCGCACGCGCGAGGGCCGGCTCCAGGTCGAGCTGGCGCAGCTCGACTACCTGCTGCCGCGGCTGGCGGGGCGCGGCGTGCTGCTGTCGCGGCTCGGCGGCGGGATCGGGACCCGCGGGCCGGGCGAGACCAAGCTGGAGACGGACCGGCGGCGGATCCGGCAGCGGATCCAGTCGGTGCGCCGCGAGATCGAGCACGTCCGCCGCGAGCGGCTGACCCGTCGCGAGGCGCGCGCGCGGCGCGAGGCGCCGGTGGTGGCCCTGGTGGGCTACACCAACGCCGGAAAGTCGACGCTGTTCAACGCGCTCACGCGCGGCGGCGCCGCGGTGTCGGACCAGCTCTTCATGACGCTCGACCCGCTCGTGCGCAAGGTGCGGCTGGGGCCGGGGCGCGAGCTGATGCTGGTCGACACCGTGGGTTTCGTGCGCAAGCTGCCGCACTCGCTGGTCGCCGCGTTTCGCGCGACGCTCGAGGAGGTGGTCGAGGCCGACCTGCTGCTGCACGTCGTGGACGCGAGCTCGGACGGGGTCGAGGAGCGCGAGGCGGCCGTCGACGCCGTGCTCGAGGAGATCGGCGCCGGCGAGCGGCCGTCGCTGCTGGTGCTCAACAAGGCCGACCGCGCGGATCCCGAGCGGCTGCGCGCGATGGTCGCGGCGCGGGCGGGGTCGGTTCCCGTCTCGGCGGTCACGGGCGAGGGTCTCGACGATCTGCTGGAGCGCGTCGCGAGCCGGCTCGCGCTCGCTCCCCGCCGCGTCACGGCTGCGCTTTCGCGGCAGCGGACCGCCAGGCGATCGCGCGCGTGTACTCGGCCGGACGCGTGCTCAGCCACGAGGTGGAGGACGGGCAGGTGACGCTCGAGGCCGAGCTGCCCGAACGGGCGCTCGAGCGGTACCGGGAGTCGCTCGACGTGAGGCCGGCCGCCCTGCGGGGGCTGGCGCTCGCGGCGCTCGCCGCGCTCGTCGCGTGCGCCAAGCCCGTGGCTCCGAGGCTCCCCGAAGGCCTGGACTTCGTGTACTCCGCTCCGGCCCCGGGGGAGCTGGCGGCGCCCGACGCGCCCGTGCTCCAGACCGCGTGGCGCGAGGTGCTGGCGGGAGACACGAAGTCGGCGATCAAGCGCTACGAGAAGCTGCTGCGCCGCTACCCGGGGAGCGTCGCGACCCGCACGCGGCCTCGCCTACGCGCGCCTGCGCGCCGGCGAGGGCGGGCCGGCGCAGGCGGCGTTCCTGGCGGTGCTCGAGAAGCGCCCGGAGCACGTGCCGGCGCTCGTCGGAATGGGCTCGGTCGCGATCCGCAACGGGGACATGGACGGCGCGCTGGCGCTCTACAAACGGGCGGCGGCGGTGGCGCCCGACGATTC
Organism: uncultured Acidobacteriota bacterium; assembly: GCA_963744315.1. Taxonomy (GTDB): domain Bacteria; phylum Acidobacteriota; class Vicinamibacteria; order Fen-336; family Fen-336; genus DATBSL01. Next base: position 75,438 of record CAVUTB010000001.1, on the reverse strand, counting down.
CGTGGTGCGCAAGCGGCTGGCGTCGCTCAAGCTGCAGCTGACCGACCGGCGCATGTCCGAGGCGCACGCCGCGCTCGAGCGCAAGGACACCGAGGCGGCGGCGATAGCCTATCGCCGCGCGCTCGAGGTGGCGCCGGAGCTGACGGGGGTGCGCCTGGCGCTGGCCGATCTCCTCGCCGGCCGCGGAGAGCGCCCGGCCGCGATCGAGCTGCTGGAGGCCGACCTCTCCGGCGAGCGACAGGTGCTGCTCCAGCTCGGACGGCTGCTCGAGGAGGAGAAGGAGTACCAGCGCGCTCTCGACGTCTACACGCGAGTCCTGGCCCACGGCCCGGGCGACGAGGACGCCCGCGCGGGCCAGCGGCGTGCCCGCGAGGGGGTGGAAGCGCTGGCGCTGCCGTTCGAGTACCAGTCGATTCCCGAGGCGACGCGCGTCTCGCGCGCCGACCTCGCCGCGCTGATCGCGGTCCGGGTGCCGGCGCTGCGGCGGGCCGGGGCGGGCGAGCCGCGCGTGGCCGTCGACATCTCGACCTCCTGGGCGCGCGACCAGATCGCGCGGGTGCTGGCGCTCGGCCTGATGGACGTGTACCCGAACCACACCTTCCAGCCGGGTGCGATCGTGCGGCGCGTGGACCTGGCGCGGGCCGCGGCGCGCACGCTGGACCTCCTGCGCTGGCCGGCGGGCGGCGCCCCCACCCCCGCGGACATGTCCCGGGCCCACCTCGATTTCGACGTCGTCGAGCGCGTGCTCGCCGCGGGCCTGATGGGGCTGAGCGCCGAGGGCGCCTTCGAGCCCTGGCGGCCGGTGAGCGGGCGCGAGACGATCGACCTGGTGGACGCGGTCGCGCGGCTGACGGGGTCCTGAGAGGACGGCCGCACGGGCGTCCGGCCGAAATGGGTTACCATCCCGGCCAGGGAGGCCCCGAAATGGACGAGCGGGAGCTGCTCCGAAGTGTGCCGCTCTTCTCCGAACTCTCCGACACCGACGTCTCCAGCCTCGCCCGGCTGGCGGCGCGCCGCAGCTATCCCAAGGACACGGTGGTCTTCTTCGAGAACGAGGAAGGCGACTTCTTCTTCACGATCGTGGCCGGCCGGATCAAGGTCACGATCCTGGGCGACGACGGGCGCGAGATCATCCTCAGCATGCTCGGGCCCGGCGACTTCTTCGGCGAGATGGCGCTGCTCGACAACGAGCCGCGCTCGGCCACGGCGATCGCGGTGGAGGAGAGCGAGCTGCTGTCGCTCCACCGCACCGACTTCCAGGGCGTGATCGGGGACAACCTCGCGATCTCGATCGCGCTCATCAAGGTGCTGACGGCTCGCCTGCGCAAGGCCAACCACCAGATCTCGACGCTCGCCCTGCTCGACGTCTACGGGCGCGTGGCGCGCGTGATCCTGGACATGGCGCGCGAGGAAGGCCGCCGCCTCAAGGACGGCCGCATCGCCTTCCGGCGCGCCACGCACCAGGAGATCGCCAACCGCATCGGCACCACGCGCGAGACGGTCACCCGCATGCTGAAGGACCTGGAGCGGCAGGGCCTGATCAAGGTCGAGGGCCGCGAGCTGGTGCTGCAGCCCGGGTTCGAGAAGGCCTTCGACTAGCGCTGAGGCTTCGTCGCGGGCCGCTAGTCGGCCCGCTCCACCCGGACGCGGGTCGAGACCCGTTGCCGCACCTTCGGGACCTCGAGCCGCAGCAGGCCGTCGTTGAAGTCGGCCTTGATGCGGTCGGGGTCGACCTCCTCGGGGAAGCGGAACCCGCGCGCGAAGGGTCCGTAGCGGCGCTCCAGGCGGTGGAAGACGGGGCTGCCGGTGGCGACGGGGCGGCGCTCCCCGCGCACCACGAGCTCGTCGCCCTGCGCCTGGATCATCACGTCGTCCCGGCAGAGGCCCGGCAGCTCGAGCTCGACCAGGTAGGCCTCGGAAGTCTCGACCACGTCCGCGAGCGGCGTCCAGGTGCCGTGGAGGAGCGCGGGCTCTTCGAGGCGCTCCCGCGTGAGCGTCTCGTCGAAGAGGCGATTCATGCGCTCCTGCAGGTCCAGCAGCTCGTGCAGCGGATCCCTACGTAGAGGCATCGAGACCAATTTTAGCCCGAAACAAGGCCAACAGGGGGGTCTGGGGGGACGAAGTCCCCCAGCTCAAGGAAGGAGGAAACAAGCCCGGCCGTTCGCCCCCTCGCGAGGTGGATTTGAGAGCCGAAGAGCGGCTGCCGTCTAGGACAGCCTTTTCTTGAGCTCCGCCAGCAGCGCCAGCGCCTGGATCGGGGTGAGCTGGTCGGGATCGGCGCGGCGCAGGTCGTCGAGGACCGCTTCGTCCTGTCCGGAGAAGAGCGCGAGCTGCCGGCCCGCTGGAGCCGGCGCGCTGTCCGAGTGGGCGAGACGCGGCCGGCCCTCGCGGTCGAACTCGGTGCGCTCGAGGTTGCCCAGGATCTCCTGGGCGCGCACGACGACGCCCGCGGGCAAGCCGGCGAGGCGTGCGACCTGGATTCCGAACGAGCGGTCCGAGCCGCCCGGCTCGATCTTGCGCAGGAAGACGACGCTGTCCTGCCACTCGCGCGCCGAGACGTGCAGGTTGCCGACGCCGGGGATGTCCGCCGCGAGGTCGACGAGCTCGTGGTAGTGCGTGGCGAAGACCGTCTTGGGCGAGGCGTCGCTCCGGGCCAGGTGCTCGGCGACGGCCCAGGCGATCGAGAGGCCGTCGAAGGTGGCGGTGCCGCGGCCGATCTCGTCGAGCAGCACCAGGCTCTTCGCGCTGGCGTGGCGCAGGATGTGAGCCGTCTCCTGCATCTCGACCATGAAGGTGGACTGGCCGCGCAGGATCTGGTCGCTCGCGCCGACGCGGGTGAAGATGCGGTCGACGAGGCCGAGCTTCGCCTCGCGCGCGGGCACGAAGCTGCCCATCTGCGCCATCAGCACGACGAGCGCCGTCTGGCGCAGGAAGGTGGACTTGCCGCCCATGTTCGGCCCGGTGAGCACGAACAGCCTCGCCGCGCCGTCGCCCATCGCGAGGTCGTTCGCGACGAAGGGCTCGCGCAGCACGCGCTCCATGATCGGGTGGCGGCCCTCGACGTAGACGAGCTCGTCGCCGCGGGACAGGCGCGGCTTGACGTAGTCGAAGCGGGTGGCGGCCTCCGCGAGCGAGGCCAGCACGTCGAGCGCGGCGGTCGCGCGCGAGGTCTGCTGGACGCGGCGCGCGGCCGCGGCCACGCTGGCGCGGAGCGCCTCGAAGATCGCGAGCTCGCGCTCCACGATCAGCTCGTCGGCGCGCAGCACGCGGTCCTCGTGCTGCTTCAGCTCGGGCGTGATGAAGCGCTCGCCGCCGGCGATCGTCTGCTTGCGCACGTAGTCGGGCGGCACCAGCCCCAGGTTCGAGCGGCTGATCTCGATGTAGTAGCCGAAGACGCGGTTGAAGCGCACCTTGAGCGAGCCGATCCCGGTGCGCGCGCGCTCCCGCTCCTCGATCGCGGCGATCGTCTCGCGGCCGCCCCGGCTCGTCGAGCGCAGCTCGTCGAGCTCCGGATCGACCCCGTCCCGGACGAAGCCGCCTTCGCGCAGCAGCCCGGGCGGGTCGGGGACGAGCGTGCGCTCGATCTCGGAGGCGACGTCGAGCGGCGGATCGAGCTCCTTCAGCTGCAGCCGCACGAGCGGCGCCAGGCACTCGGCGAGCGCCTCGCCGGCGGCGGGCAGGGCCTGGAGCGAGGTCGCGAGCGCCACCAGGTCGCGCGGGCCGGCGGTCCCGAGCGTGACGCGCCCGAGGATGCGGTCGAGGTCCTGGACGCGGGCGAGCGCGTCGCGCAGGCGGCCGCGGTCGAGCGCCCGGAAGGCCAGCTCCTCGACGGCGTCGAGCCGGTCCTGGATCCGCTCCAGCTCGACGAGCGGACGGACGATCCACTCGCGGAGCGCGCGGCCTCCCATCGCGGTCTTCGTGTGGTCGAGCACGTCGAGCAGCGTGCCGCGCCGATCGCCGTCGGCCAGGCTCTCGACGAGCTCGAGGTTGCGGCGCGTGAGCGCGTCGATCGCGAGCACGTCCGCCGAGCCGCGCGTCAGCAGCGTGGTGACGTGGGTGAGGTCGCGCTTCTGCGTCTCGCGCAGGTAGCGCAGGGCGGCGCCCGCCGCGGCGGTGGCGCGCGGCAGCGCCTCGCAGCCGAAGGCCTCGAGCGTCGCGACGCCGAAGTGGGCGAGCAGCTCGCGCCGCGCCCGCTCGGGCTCGAAGCTGCGCTCCTCGACCGGCGCGCGCGGGATCTGGCCCTCCGGCTGCTCGGGGTCGAGCAGCCACTCGGGCAGGGACGGCGTTATGGCGCAGCAGCAGCTCGCGCGGGCGCGTGACGCCGAGCTCGTCGCGCAGCCGCTCGAAGCGCGCAGGGCCGTCCCACTCGGCGACGGCGAACTCCCCGGTCGTGGGCTCGAGCCACGCGACGCCCAGGCTGTCCGGTCCCGGGTCGATCGCCATCACGAACGAGGTCTCGGCGGCGGCGAGCGCCTCGGGCTCGAGCTGCGTGGCGGGGGTGACGACGCGCACGACCTCCCGCTTGACGACGCCCTTCGCCGTGCGCGGGTCCTCCATCTGCTCGCAGAGCGCCACGCGAAAGCCCTGGCGCACGAGCCGCGCGATGTAGCCGGACGCCGCGTGATACGGCACTCCGCACATCGGGACCGGCGTGCCGTCCTTGTCCTTCGAGCGCGAGGTGAGCGCGATCTCGAGGGCCTTGGCGGCGGTGACCGCGTCCTCGTAGAACATCTCGTAGAAGTCGCCCATGCGGAAGAACACGAGCGCGTCCGGGTGCTCCGCCTTCATCCGGTGGTACTGCTGCATCGCGGGCGTGACGCTGAGCGTCGGGGACGACATGGGGGAAGGTGGAGTATAAGCTAGGCCGTGCGCGTGCTCGCCGTCGACACCACGTCGCCGCGCGCGAGCGTCGCGCTCTCCGGACCTTCCGGAATCCTCGGCGAGGATCGCTCGCTGAGCGAGGCCGGCCACTCGCGCTGGGTGCTTCCCGCGATCGAGGCGCTGCTGCGGGATCAAGGCCTCGAGCCCTGGCACTCGACCTGTTCGCCGTCACCACCGGACCCGGCTCCTTCACCGGCTTGCGCGTCGGCCTCGGCACCGTGCAGGGCCTGGCACTCGCGAGCCGCAAGCCGTGTCTCGGAGTGCCGACGCTCGACGTGCTCGCGCACACGGCGACGGGCGCGGCCGCGACGCTCGTCGCGCTCATGGACGCCTTTCGCGGAGAGGTCTTCAGCGGAATCTACGACGGCGAGGCGCGTCTCGTGGGCGAGCGGCGCGTCGGGAGGCTCGACGACGTGCTCCAGGGACTGCCGCGCGGGGCCGCGTTCGTCGGGGATGCGGCGGTCGCGCAGCGCGCCGCGATCGAGGCGGCAGTCGAGGCTGCCGTGTTCCCCGAGACGAGCGGCTTCCTGGCGGCGCCCCTCGCGCTGCTGGCGCTTCGAGCGGGGCGGCCGACCGTCGCGGCGAGCGAGCTGCGGCCGCTCTACCTTCGCGGCGCCTCCGTCTGGCCCTCGCGCACGTGAGCGGCGCCGTCTTCCTGCGCCGCGCCTCGCCCGCGGACGTCGAGGCGCTCATGGCACTCGAGCGCGAAGCGTCGCTCCACCCGTGGAACCAGGCACAGCTCGTAGCCGAGATTTCCCGCCCGGCGCCCGACGCCGTGCTCGTGCTGGAAGGCCGCGCAGGCGTGCGCGCCTGGTGCGCGTACCGGCTGGCGGTGGGGGAGCTCGCGATCCTGAACCTCGCCGTGCACCCCCGTGAACGGCGTCGCGGGCTGGGCCGTTTCCTGCTCGATGCGGGGCTTCGAAGGGGCGCCGCGGCCGGAGCGAGCCGGGCGCTGCTCGAAGTGCGGGCCTCGAACGACGCTGCGCGCGCTCTTTACGCGGATTTCGGCTTCGTGCGGCTCGGCGTGCGCAAGGACTACTACGTCGAGCCGCGGGAGGACGCCCTCGTGCTCGCTCGCCCGCTGTTCGACGGCGGCGATCCTCCTTGAAACGATCGTCCCGAGCGTGCTAGCGTCCGTTTCGGGGGCGTGGACAACCCCCACCCCCCGCCGATGCACGACTGAAATCCAATTCGAGGGTCTCCCCTCAGAAACCCTGCAGGAGGCGACATGTCGCAGGAATCGGTCTCGCCCACCAGCGTGAAGAGCGACGACGAGTATCGCCAGCTCGCGGAGCAGCATCATCAGTACGAGAGCCGGCTGGGCGAACTGGCCGAGAAGGCGGTTCTGAGCGACGACGAGCAGGTCGAGGAAGCCACGCTGAAGAAGAAGAAGCTCCAGCTGAAGGACAAGATGCAGGAGCTCTCACGGCGCAGCCGGGGGAGCGCGGCTCACCCCTGAGTCAGACAAGTCCAGGACCCACCACCCCGGGGCCGCTCGCTCCCGGGGGGCGGCGCTTCGAGGCCGGGCGGCGTTTCCGCCGCGGCGCCTCGATCCTGCCCAGCCTGTTCACGACCGGCAATCTGTTCCTCGGCTTCTGGTCCATCATCCGGACGCTCGAGGGCCATTTTGCCGAGGCCGCGCCGCTCATCGGCGTGGCGGTGATCCTCGACATGCTGGACGGGCGCATCGCACGCCTCACCAACACGCAGAGCGAGTTCGGCGCCCAGTACGACAGCCTGGCCGACGCGGTGTCGTTCGGCGTCGCGCCGGCGCTGCTCGCCTATCGCTGGGCGCTCGAGCTCGTGCCGCGCGCGGGCTGGCCGGCGGCGTTCCTGTTCCTCGCCTGCGGCGTCCTGCGCCTCGCGCGCTTCAACGTGCAGCACAACGTCGTCGACAGCCGCTACTTCGTCGGGCTGCCGATCCCGGCCGGGGCCGCGCAGCTGGCGGCGGTCGTCTTCGTGCTGCCCGAGCCGCGCTCGGAGCGCTGGGAGGCGAGCGCGATCGTGGCGCTCGTCGTCGTGCTCGGCTTCCTGATGGTGAGCACGTTCCGTTACCGCTCGTTCAAGGGCGTCGACCTGCGCCGCAGGCGAAGCTACATCAGCGTGCTGGGCATAGCACTCCTCTTCCTGATCGTGGCGAGCCAGCCGGAGGCGTCGCTGCTCGCCGCGACCGGCCTCTACACGCTGTCGGGCCCCGTCGCCTGGGCGTACACGGCACTGCGCCGACGCCCCGATCCGCGCCCGCCTCTGGCGGTCGACGACCCCCAGCCGAGCCCGTGAGCCCGAGCGCCCCGGTCGTGGGCGTGGGCGGCGTCGTCATCCGGGACGGAATGGTCCTCCTCATCCGCAGGGGCAAGCCGCCCCTGTACGGCCGTTGGGTGGTTCCCGGAGGAACGGTCGAGCTGGGCGAGTCGCTCGAGCAGGCGCTCGTGCGCGAGATGCGCGAGGAGACGGGGCTCGAAGTCGCGCCGCTCGAGGTCCTCACGGTCTTCGACCGCATCGAGCGCGATGGGGACCGGGTGCTCTACCACTACGTCATCGTCGACTACCTCTGCCGCTGGCTCGGCGGTGAGGCCCGGGCCGCTTCGGACGCCCTGGAGGCGGCCTGGGCCGCCCTGGACGATCTGCCCCGCTACGACCTGCCCCAGAAGGCGCTCGAAGTGGTCCAGGAAGCGTTCAGGAAGGTTGCTGTGAGCTAAGCCACGTCGTTTCCGAGGTTTGCTTGCCTCGGGCCCCGGAAGGGGGCGTATCCTGTTCGCAGAAGTTGCTCCTCCGTCGGGAGCGCTGGAGGCTCAAATGAAGCGCCTTGCCATGGCCGTCGTCGCGTTGACCGCCTTCGCCGTCGCGGCCGAGGCCGGGTCGCCTTTCGAGCCCGTCCACGCTCGTGCACAGCCTCAAGGTCTACCACTACACGCACTACGTGCGGGGCGCCGAGAAGGGCAAGAAGCACGGCGGCAGCCAGAGCACGCAGGCCGAGGCCCGCGTGACGGCGCCGGCCAAGCCGTCGCCGAAGCCGACGCCGCAGCCGGCCCGCGCCGACTGAAGCTCGAGCCTAGAGCCGGTACAGCATCCAGTAGACGACCACACCCGTCGCGGACACGTAGAGCCAGAGCGGAAGCGTGATTCGCGCCAGGCGCTTGTGCGCGTCGAAGCGCGCGGCGCGCGCCCGTGCGAGCGTGACCAGCACGAGCGGCACGATCACCACCGCGAGGATCGTGTGGCTGATCAGGATGGCGAAGTAGACCGTCCGCATCCATCCCTGCCCGGTGAAGCGCACCGAACCCACCTGGAAGTGGTAGGTCGAGGTAGGAAAGCAGGAACAGCACCGACGTGTAGAACGCCGCGGTCATCGCGCGGCGGTGCGCCTCGCGTCGCTTCGTTCGGATCAGCCAGAAGCCGGTGGCGAGCAGCACGGCGCAGGTGGCGTTGAGCGCCGCGTTGAGCGCCGGCAGATCGCGAAGGCTCAGAGCTTGGCCAGCAGCAGCAGCGAGGTCAGCGCGGGCAGGTACAGAACCGAGGCCAGGAACAGCGAGCGCGCGGCCACGACGTTGCGCGCGCGCGCGAGCCGCAGCGCGGCGAGCGTGAGCCCAACGCCCAGGATCAGGGCTCCCACGAGATAGACGGCGCCGCCCAGGCCGGCCGCGACCGGCGCGAGGCTGACGACCAGCAGCGCGACGCTGTGGAGCACGGCCTGGCGCCCCGTGACCCGGCCCTCCCTGTCGATCACCGGCAGCATCGGGAAGCCCCCGCGCTCGTAATCGTCCCGGTAGAGCCAGGCGATCGCCAGGAAGTGCGGGATCTGCCAGAGGAACACGATCGCGAACAGGATGAAGGCGCCCGGCTCGAGGCGGCCGCTGGCGGCGGCCCAGCCGATCACGGGCGGCAGCGCGCCGGGGACGGCGCCGACGAGCGTCGAGAGGTGCGTCCTGCGCTTGAGCGGCGTGTAGAGGAAGAGGTAGCTGGCCCAGGTCGAAAAGGCCACGAGCGCCGCGAGCGCGCCGCACAGGCTCAGGAGCAGCGCGAGCCCGCCGAGCGTCAGCAGGGCGCCGAACCAGCGAGCGTCCGCGGGCCGGATGCGTCCGGCGGGGATCGGCCGCATGCGCGTCCGCTGCATGAGCGCGTCGGTGTCGCGCTCCATCACCATGTTGAGGACGCTGGCGCCGCCCGCCACGAGGCCCGTTCCGACGAGGGCTGCCGTCAGCAGGCCGCTCCACGGCGAGGCGGCCGAGGCCGCCACGAACCCGACCAGCGCCGTGAACACCACCATCATCGTGATGCGCGGCTTCGTGAGCTCCAGCCAGTCCGCGGCCGAGGCGCGGGCGAGGGGAAGTGCTTCGGCGTCCATGCTGTAACGGACAGTCTAGCGGCCGCTCGGGGGGCGATCAACCGGCGGCGGCTTCGGTGGCGGAGTCGCGGACGGTGCGGGTGCAGGGGCGGGCTCCTCGACGGGGGCCTCGGCGGGTGGAGGCGCCGTGCCCGCGAGGCCGTACGCGATCACGGAGCGATCGCGCAGCCCGATCACGATCAAGCTGCCGACCCGCAGGGGCGGCGTGCGGATCTCGGCCGAGGTCGTGAAGCTGCCGGCCTTCTCGCCGCTCTTCGCGTCGAAGGCCACGAGCTGGTTCTCGAGGCAGGCGACGACGACGCGGCCCTCGACCACGAGCGGCGCCGCGAGCGGACGCGAGGGCAGCGAGCCGCGCCAGGCCACGTTCCCGCCGCGCTCGAACGCGTAGAGCACCGCATCGTAGGCCGCGAACAGCACGCGGCCGTTCTGCAGCAGCCCGGCGTGGCCGACGTCCGCGCCGATCCTCCAGTGCCAGCCGAGCTTGCCCTTGTCGAGCGAGGCCTCGAGGATGCGGCGGTCGGTGGTGCCGAGGTAGAGCCGCTTGCGGCTCTCGTCGACGAGCGGCGGCGCCAGCAGCGGCTCCCCCGTGCGCAGCGTCCAGAGCGAGACGCCGGTCGCGCGGTCGCGGCAGCGCAGCGTGCCGTCCTTCTCGCCCGTCAGCAGCCGCGAGGTGGTCGGCAGCGGCGGCGCCGACGTCTCGGCTCCCGAGCGGTCGCTCCACGCCGTGGCGCCGTTCTCGAGCACGATCGCGGCGAGGCCCTGGCCGGCGACGAGCGCGCGGTCGCCGTCGAGCACGATCGGCAGCGTGCCGCTGATGCCGGTCTCGACGCGCCAGCGCACGGCGCCCGTTCGCGGGTGAAGGCTCGTGACGACGCCGTTCTCGTCGCGGACCAGCAGCGCGCCGTCGGCGGCGCTCAGCCGGCCCGGAACCGAGGCGGCCTGCCAGAGCACCTCGCCGGTCTTGGGATCGAGCGCCCGCACCGCGCCGTCGCGGGTCGCCACGAAGATGCGGCGGCTGTCCGCGGCGAGCGGCGCCGTCACCGGCTCGCCGACGAGCGTCTTCCACGCGGGGAGCGGGGGAAAGATCGGCGGGCGCGGCGCGGGACGGGTTCCCGAGCAGCCCGCGGGGCCGAGGGCGAGCAGGAGAAGCAGGGCCGAGGCTCGTGACAAGACCGAGGGACTATACAACGCGCCCGCCTACAGCCGATGAGCGGTGCGCTCGCAGCGGGAGGTATAATCGCGGCTCCCGCCCGGTTCATGCAAAGAGACACCATACTCATCCTCGACTTCGGCTCCCAGTTCACCCAGCTGATCGCGCGCCGGCTGCGCGAGATGTCGGTCTACTCCGAGATCCTGCCGCCGTCGACGCGCGCCGAGGCGCTCCAGGCCCGCCACCCGCGCGGGATCGTGCTCTCGGGCGGGCCCGACAGCGTGCACCAGCGCAAGGCGCCGCGCTGCGACCCGAAGCTCTTCGAGCTGGGCGTGCCGGTGGTCGGGATCTGCTACGGCATGCAGCTCATGAGCCACGTGCTGGGCGGCGAGGTGAAGCGCTCGGGGCACCGCGAGTACGGGCAGGCCGTGTTCGCGCCGGTCGCGAGCGGCGCCCTCTTCCGCGGCCTGCCGCCGCGCAGCCGCGTCTGGGCGAGCCACGGCGACGACATCCGCCGCGCGCCGACCGGGTTCCGCGTCACCGGCTCGACCGAGACCAACCCGATCGCGGCGATCGAGGACACCGCACGCCGGCTCTACGGGATCCTGTTCCACCCCGAGGTGGTGCACTCCGAGGAGGGCGCCAAGGTCCTCGCGAACTTCCTCGACGTGACCGGCTGCCGGCGCGACTGGAACGCGCGCTCCTTCGTGGAAGAGGCGACCGCGCGCGTCCGCGAGCAGGTGGGCCCGAAGGGCCGCGTGATCTGCGCGCTCTCGGGCGGCGTCGACTCGGCCGTGGCGGCGCTCATCGTTCAGCGCGCGATCGGCGACCGCCTCACCTGCGTCTTCGTCGACAACGGCCTGCTGCGCAAGGAGGAGGCGCAGCAGGTGCGCAAGCGCTTCGCCGAGCGGCTGCACCTGAAGGTCGTCTTCGTCGACGCCGCGCGCCGCTTCCTGCGCAAGCTCGAGGGCGTCTCCGACCCCGAGCGCAAGCGCAAGATCATCGGCCGCGAGTTCATCGAGGTGTTCCGGGCCTCGATGCGGCAGACGGGCAAGGCCGACTTCCTGGCGCAGGGCACGCTCTACCCGGACGTGATCGAGTCGGTCTCGGTGCGTGGGCCGTCGGCGGTGATCAAGAGCCACCACAACGTGGGCGGGCTGCCGAAGTCGATCAAGTTCAAGCTGGTCGAGCCGCTGCGCTTCATGTTCAAGGACGAGGTGCGCAAGGCCGGCCTGGAGCTCGGGCTCGACGAGGAGTTCGTCTACCGCCAGCCGTTCCCGGGCCCGGGCCTGGCCGTCCGCTGCCTCGGCCCGGTGACGCAGGACAAGCTCGCGCTCCTGCGCGAGGCCGACGCCATCTTCGTCGAGGAGATCAAGGCCGCCTCGCTCTACCGCAAGCTGTGGCAGTCGTTCGCCGTGCTGCTGCCGGTACGATCGGTGGGAGTGATGGGCGACGACCGCACCTACCAGTACACGATCGCGCTCCGCGCCGTCGAGTCGCTCGACGGCATGACCGCCGACTGGGTGCGGCTGCCCTACGAGCTGGTGGCGCGCGTCTCGAGCCGCATCGTGAACGAGGTGCGCGGCATCAACCGCGTGGTGCTGGACGTCTCGAGCAAGCCGCCTTCGACGATCGAGTGGGAATGAGCACGACGCGAGACTTCGTCCATCTGCACCTGCACAGCGAGTACAGCCTGCTCGACGGGGCCTGCCGCCTCGACGAGCTGGTCGAGGAGGGCGCCCGCCTCGGCATGAAGGCGATGGCGATCACCGACCACGGCAACATGTTCGGCGCCGTCGCCTTCCACGACGCCTGCCGCGACCGCGGCCTCAAGCCGATCCTGGGTTGCGAGATCTACGTGGCGACCGGCAGCCGCTTCGACAAGCAGGCCGCGAGCGCCTCCGAGGCCTACAACCACCTCACGCTGCTGGCGTCGAACGCCGCCGGATACCACAACCTGGTGAAGCTCGTGTCGGCCGGGTACCTCGAGGGCTTCTACCACCGTCCGCGCGTCGACAAGGACCTGCTCGCGAAGCACAGCGAGGGCCTGATCGGTCTCAGCGGCTGCCTCTCGGGCGAGATCGCCCAGCACATCCTGGCGGGCGCGGAGCAGGCCGCGCTCGACAGCGTCGGCCAGTTCTCCGAGATCTTCGGCAAGGACCGCTTTCATCTCGAGGTGATGGAGCACGGCATCCCCGACCAGCGGCGCGTCAACCAGGGCCTGCTGCGGATCCGCCAGAAGACCGGGCTGAAGCTGGCGGCGACGAACGACGCGCACTACCTGCACCGCGACGACCACCAGGCGCACGACGTGCTGCTCTGCATCGGCTCGGGCAAGAAGGTGAGCGACACCGAGAGGCTGCGCTTCGACACGCAGCAGTTCTACCTGAAGTCCGCCGACGAGATGGCGGCGCTCTTCCCGGACCATCCCGAGGCGCTGCGCTCGACGGTCGAGATCGCCGAGATGTGCGAGTTCAAGCTCGAAGGCGTCTCGAACCTGCCGGCCTTCGACGTGCCGCCGGGCTTCACGATCGACAGCTACTTCGAGAAGGTGACGCGCGACGGCTTCGCGGAGCGGCGCCAGGCGCTCGACCCGCTCGCGGCGGCCGGCCGGCTCCGCTACCCGCTTGGAGACTACGAGGCGCGGCTCGACAAGGAGATCGCGGTCATCCGCCGCGTCGGCTTCGCGGGCTACTTCCTGATCGTCTGGGACTTCATCCGCTACGCGCGCGAGCGGAAGATCCCGGTCGGCCCCGGCCGCGGCTCGGCCGCGGGCAGCCTCGTCGCCTGGAGCCTGCGCATCACCGACATCGACCCGATCGAGAACCAGCTGATCTTCGAGCGCTTCCTGAACGAGGAGCGCATCAGCCCCCCCGACATCGACATCGACTTCTGCGAAGCGCGCCGCGGCGAGGTGATCGAGTACGTCACGCGCAAGTACGGCCGCGACAACGTGGCCCAGATCATCACCTTCGGGACGATGAAGGCGAAGGCCGTGGTCCGCGACGTCGGCCGCGTGATGGACATGCGCTACGCGGACGTCGACAAGATCGCGAAGATGATCCCGTTCGACCTCAAGATGACGCTGGACAAGGCGCTCGCCGAGTCGCCGCCGCTCGCCGAGGCCTACCAGAAGGACCCCAAGGTCAAGGAGCTGCTCGACATCTCGCGCCGGCTCGAGGGCACGACGCGCCACGCCTCGACCCACGCCGCAGGCGTCGTCATCTCCCCGCAGCCGCTCACGGACCTCGTGCCGCTCTTCAAGGGCAACACCGCGGACATCACGACGCAGTTCGACATGAAGGGCGTCGAGCGCATCGGCCTCCTGAAGATGGACTTCCTGGGGCTGCGCACGCTCACGCTGATCGACCACTGCGTGAAGATGATCGAGGCGCAGACCGGGACGGTGATCGACCCGGCCGCGATCCCGATCGACGACGCCCGCACCTACGAGCTGTTCACGGCGGGCAAGACGAGCGGCCTGTTCCAGTTCGAGTCGGACGGCATGCGCGACATCCTGCAGCGCTTCAAGCCCGACCGGCTCGAGCACCTGACGGCGCTCAACGCGCTCTACCGTCCCGGCCCGATGCAGATGATCGACGACTTCATCAAGCGCCGGCACGGCCAGACCCGCGTGACCTACGAGCACCCGGCGCTCGAGCCGATCCTGCGCGAGACCTACGGCGTCATGGTCTACCAGGAGCAGGTGATGCAGATCGCCTCGGCGCTCGCCGGCTTCACGCTCGGCGAGGCCGACATCCTGCGCAAGGCGATGGGCAAGAAGAAGGCCGACGTGATGGCCACCCAGATGGACCAGTTCCTGAAGGGCTGCGCCACGCGGGGCGTGAACGAGAAGAAGGCCCGCAGGATCTGGGACCTGATGGAGCAGTTCGCCGGCTACGGCTTCAACAAGTCGCACTCGGCGGCCTACGCCTGGCTCGCGTACCAGACCGCCTACCTGAAGGCGAACCACCCGGCGTACTTCATCGCCGCGCTGCTCACCTCCGAGCGCGCCAACACCGACAAGATGGTCCAGTACATCGGCGAGTGCCGCGAGATGGGCCTCGCGTGCTGCCGCCGGACGTCAACCAGTCCGACATGTACTTCACCGTCGTCACGCCAGCGGGGGGCCAGGAGGGCGCTCGAGTCCCCCTTGAACTCGTCCAGGCGACATCCGTTTCGGCCTGTCCGCGATCAAGAACGTCGGCGAGGGCGCGGTCGAGGTCGTGCTGGCGGCGCGGCGCGAGGGCGGGCCGTTCCGCTCGCTGTTCGACTTCTGCGACCGCGTCGACACCGCGCGCCGTGAACCGGCGCGTGATCGAGAGCTTCGTCAAGAGCGGCAGCTTCGACGCGCCGACGCCGCGCCGCGCCGCGCTCTACGCCGCGATCGACCGCGGCGATGGAGAGCGGCCAGAAACGGCAGCGCGACCGCGAGTCGGGACAGACGAGCCTGTTCGGCGGTCCGGACCAGGCCGCCGCGGCCAGCGGAGCGACCGAGCGCGTCGCGGACGCGCCGCCGTGGTCGGAGGCCGAGCGCCTCGCGTTCGAGAAGGAGTCGCTGGGCTTCTTCATCTCCGGCCACCCGCTCGAGCGCCACCGCGCCGAGCTCGCGCAGTGGGCGAGCGCGACCACGGCGACGCTCGCGCAGCAGGCGGCGGCGGGCGAGGTGAGCGTGGGCGGGCTCGTCACGGCGCTGCGGCTCATCAAGACCAAGAAGGGCGACCGCATGGCGAGCTTCGTGCTCGAGGACCTCGAGGGCAGCGTCGAGGCGCTCGTGTTCCCGGAGGCCTACAAGAAGGCGGGCGCCCGGCTGGCCGACGACCAGGTGGTGATCGTCAAGGGCCGCGCGGAGGTCCAGGACGACGGCAAGGCGCGGCTGCTGGCCGCCGACGTGATGGCGCTCGACCAGGCCAAGCTGGCCGAGGCGCGCCACGTCACGATCCGCGTGCCGCTCGGGGCCTGGGACCGCGTCAAGGGCGAGCGGCTCCGCGATATACTCGGCGCTCATCGCGGCGATTGCCCGGTCACGCTCGAGATCGTGCGCCCGGGATCGTGGTCCGCGGCGCTCGCGCCGAGCGCCTACTACCGGGTGCGGCCCGACGCGGTGCTACGCAACGAGGTCGAGGCGCTGCTCGGCCCGGGTGCCCTGGTGCTGGCGCGGACGAACGGGCCGCGCAGCGAGGTCTGACGGGCAGGAAGAGGGAAGAGAGCTTTGGGAGAGGCCGACTTCGAAGCGCCGCTCGTCGAGATGCAGAAGCAGATCGACGAGCTCGCCAAGTGGCCGGGCGATCCGGACAAGGACCGCGAGGCGAAGCGCCTGCGCCAGGAGCTCGACGCGCGCCGGCGCGACGTCTACTCGAAGCTCACGCCGTGGCAGAAGACGCTCGTCGCGCGCCACCCGAACCGGCCGTACACGCTCGACTACGTCCAGGCGCTCTTCACGGAGTGGACGGAGCTCCACGGCGACCGGCGCTACGGCGACGACCCGGCGCTCGTCTGCGGCTTCGCGCTCTATCGCGACGTGCCCGTGTGCGTCATCGGCCACCAGAAGGGTCGCGACACCAAGCAGAAGATCTACCGCAACTTCGGCATGCCGAAGCCGGAGGGCTATCGGAAGGCGATGCGCGTGATGGAGCTCGCCGCGCGCTTCGGCCGGCCGATCCTCAGCTTCGTCGACACGCCCGGCGCCTACCCGGGACTCGACGCCGAGGAGCGCGGCCAGGCCGAGGCGATCGCCTGGAACCTGCGCGAGATGGCGCGGCTCGAGACGCCGATCGTCGTCACGGTCACGGGCGAGGGCGGCAGCGGGGGAGCGCTCGCGATCGCGGTCGGCGACCGCGTGAACATGCTCGAGCACTCGGTCTACTCGGTGATCTCGCCCGAGGGCTGCGCCTCGATCCTGTTCCGCGACGCCTCGCGCGCCGAGCAGGCGGCGACCGCGATGAAGATCACGGCGCGCGACCTGCTCGCGATGGGGCTGATCGACGAGGTGATCGAGGAGCCGGCGGGCGGCGCGCACGTCAACCCCGAAGCGCTCTTCAAGGCGGCCGACGCGGTGCTGTGGCGCCAGCTCAGCGAGCTGCTCAAGGTGCCCAAGGCGAAGCTGCCCGACCAGCGCTACCAGAAGTTCCGCGACATGGGCCGCCCCGGCCGCGAGTTCATCGAGGTCAGCTAGCGGGGGCTCGGGGGGCGCTAAGCCCCCCGATAGTTCAGTCCAGAGAGTCCGTCCGCTTCTGTCGTCCGTTGTCCGTTGCTCGTCGTTCCTCGCCTGTCACCCTCACGCCCTCTTGCGGTCGCCGGCTCCTGATTCCGAGAGCCGTTACCTCGGTTACTCGTTCCGGAACGAGTAACGAAACGTAACGCCGCACCTCTGGCCGTGCCCATTCAGGCCCTTCACGACCCGGGCGGTAGAATGACTGTGTGGGCGGGCACTCAGGCGGATGAGAAGCGATCCCGCGAGGACCGCCCGGCGGGCGCTCCTCGGCCTCGTGCTGGTCGTCTGCCTGGCCGTCGCCTGGAGCCTGCTCCGGCCTAAGCCCTCTCCGGCGCCCCCCAAGCCGGCGCCTTCCCCGGGAGCCGGCACCACGGTCGACAACATGGAGTTCCTGCGCTTCCGGGACGACAACCGCAAGATCGAGGTGAAGGCCCGCGAGGCCGTCAAACAGGAAGGCGACACGATGCTGATGCACGGCGTCGACGCCTCGATGCCTTTCGTGAACGAGGGGCGCGCGGGCCTGCTGACCATTCGCGCGGAGGAGTGCCAGTACCAGCCCGCGATCGACCGCGCCGCCTTCAAGGGCAAGGTCCTGCTGCGGACGGACGACGGCTTCGAGCTCGCGACCGAGACGCTCAAGTACTGGGGCGACCAGCAGCGGGCCTTCACGGGCGACCCCCTGACCTTCAAGCGAGGCGCGATGTCGGGAAGCGCGACCGGGCTCGAGTACCGGCCCGGGTCGGGCCTCCTGCTGCGCGAGAACGTCAAGGTGCGAATCGAGGACGAGGTGGGCGGCCCGGCCGACATCGAGTCGCAGTCGGCGACGGGCTCGCGCGAGGAGCGCGTGTTCACCTTCACCGGCGCGGTGAAGGCGACGCAGGGGGCCCGCGAGCTCCGCGCCAACGACCTGCGGCTGGACATGAACCAGGGCATGGACGCCGTCGAGCGCGCCACCGCCACGGGCAACGTGGATCTCGTCACCGGAGCCGGCGCCGCGCTGCCCGGCAGCACGGCCGCGAGCGGCGGGAGCAAGCGGCTGCGGGGCCAGCGGCTCGAGGCGATCTTCCGCGGCAAGGGCGTGCTGCAGCAGGTGACCGCGAGCGACGCGGCGTCGCTCGAGCTCGAGCCCGGCCCGCAGGACACACCCGAGCGGCGGCGGGTGACGGCGCCGCGCCTGCGCTTCGAGTTCGACGAGCAGGGCGCGCTCGTCTCGCTCCACGCGCCGGGTGCGGGAGGCGCGCGCGGCAAGGCCGGCGCGAGCCGGCTCGCGGTGCTGATGGCCGAGCCGCTCGATCCCGCGAAGGGGACGCCGCGCGCGCGTCGAGAGCGAGACGTTCGACGCCGCGCTCGATCCCGTGACGGGCGACCCGAAGGGCGCCGAGTTCGCGGGTGCGGTCCAGTTCACCGAGCCCGGCCGCAAGGCCTGGGCCAGCCGGTCGTCCTACGACGACGCCGCCTCTACGCTGGTGCTGACCGGAGACCCGAGGATCCTCGACGAGGGCGAAGGATCGGAGCTCAAGGCCCAGACGATCACGATCGGCACGCGCACGCGCGCCGTTTCGGCGCACGGCAACGTGCGGCACAGCATCGCCCGCAAGACGAGCGGCAAGCGGGGGGGCATGTTCGGTGGCGAGCAGGCGACGCTCATCGTCTGCCGCGACTTCGACTACGACCCGAAGACGCGTACGGCCCGCTACCAGGAGAATGCCCTGATCCGCTCCGGAACCGACGAGGTGCGCGCGCCGCTCATCACGCTCGAGGAGCCGGCGCCGGGCAAGCGGCGCATGACCGCGAGCGGCGGTACGACATCGCTCCTGCACCCGCGCCCGAGCAAGGACGCGGCCAAGCCGCCGGCGCCGGTCGACGCCCGCAGCAAGGAGATGGTCTACGAGGAGGCTCTGAGCCGCGTCGTCTACAAGGGCGACGTCGAGATCCGCCAGGGCGACATCCTGACGAAGAGCCCCGAAGCGACGGCCGTGCTCACGAAGGACGGCAACGACCTCGAGAAGCTGCTCGCCGGCGAGCCGGTGGAGGTGCACCAGGGCCAGCGCCGCGCGAACGGCGAGCGCGGCGTCTACACGCCGGCGAACGAGACGTTCGTGCTCACGGGCGACAAGGAGAAGGTCGTGCTGTTCGACGGCGACCGCAAGCTGCTCGGCCGCATCCTGACCTTCGAATCGGGCAATGATAGGATCCGCGTCGACGGCCGCGAGGAAGAGCGGACGGAGGCCGTCTTCAAACGGAAGGAGCCTCCCAAGCCTTGAGCGGCCCCGCCCCGGAGAGCCGGCCCGAGGCCGTGAACGGGCCGCGCGTGCTGCGCGCCGCCGGCCTCACCAAGTCCTACGGCCGCCGCGTCGTGGTACGCGAGGTCGCGCTCGAGATCCGCCAGGGAGAGGTCGTCGGGCTGCTCGGTCCGAACGGCGCCGGCAAGACCACGACGTTCTACATGGTCGTGGGCCTGGCGCGGCCCGACGCGGGCGAGGTGCGCCTCGGCGACGAGGACATCACCACGATGCCGATGTACCAGCGCGCGCGGGCCGGCATCGGCTACCTGCCCCAGGAGGCGAGCGTCTTCCGCAAGCTGACCACCGAGGAGAACGTGCGCGCGATCCTCGAGACGCGCGGGCTGGCTGCGGCCGAGCAGCGCCAGCGGGCGCGCGACCTGCTCGAGGAGCTCGGGATCCAGGGCATGGCGCAGCAGCCGCGCCTACACGCTGTCGGGCGGGGAGCGACGCCGGCTCGAGATCTGCCGCGCGCTCGCGGCGGAGCCCTCCTTCATCCTGCTCGACGAGCCGTTCGCCGGCATCGACCCGATCGCGGTGATCGATATCCAGAAGATCATCGCGCACCTGCGCGAGCGTGGCATCGGCGTGCTGATCACGGACCACAACGTCCGCGAGACCTTGAAAATAACGGATCGCGCCTATATTCTGAGAGACGGCAATGTCTTCCGTTCCGGCACGCCGAACGAGCTCGCATCGGACCCCGAGGTGCGCCGCGTGTACCTCGGCGAGGGGTTCCGTCTCGACGGACGCGAGGCCTGAGCCACCCGCCGCAAGCGGAGCCTGAGAGCGTTGGCGCTCCACCAGAAGCTCGGGCTCTCCGCGCGCCTGTCGCAGCGGCTGATCCTCACGCCGTCGCTGCAGCAGGCGATCAAGCTGCTCCCCCTCACGACGCTCGAGCTGGCCGAAGTGCTCGAGCAGGAGGTGATGGAGAACCCGCTGCTCGAGGAGGTCCCGGTCGAGGAGACCAAGACCAGCGAGGAGATCGCGCAGGAGGCGCAGGACACCCCGGCGGCCGAGCGCGAGAAGGCCGACGACCCGCTCAAGGAGATCGAGGTCGAGCGCTTCTTCGAGGACTACTTCGACGACGGCGGCGATCGCCGGATGCGGCCGGCCGAGGTGCCGGAGGTGCCGCCGATCGAGAACACGCTGACCGACTCGCTCGACCTCTCCGACCACCTGCTCTGGCAGCTGCGCATGTGCGAGGAGACGGACCAGGCGCTGCTGCTGGATCGCCGAGGCGATCGTCCAGAACCTCGACGAGGACGGCCTGCTGCGTGTCGAGCTCGAGGACGTGGCGGACGATGGGCCCCTGGCCGATGGAGGCGGTCGAGACGCGCGCTCACGCTCGTGCAGTCGCTCGACCCGCCCGGCGTCGCCGCGCGCAGCCTGACCGAGTGCCTGCGGATCCAGCTGCGCGTGCTGGGGCTCGAGGGCTCGCCCGCCGACGTGATGGTGCGAGACCACATCAAGCAGCTGCAGAGCCACCAGTACCCCGAGATCTCGCGCCAGATGGGGCTCACGCCCGAGGAGGTGTCGCACCACCTCGAGATCATCCGCGGGCTGTCGCCGCGGCCCGGCAACCGCTACAGCTCGAAGCGCTCCGACTACATCCTGCCCGACGTGTTCGTGGTGAAGGAGGGCGACGAGTACAAGATCCTCCTGAACGACGACGGCCTGCCGAAGCTCCGGATCAGCCCGACCTACAAGCGCATGCTCGACAACAAGGAGCCGGGCTCGGAGGAGACGCGCGCCTACGTCAAGGACAAGCTCAGGAGCGCGCTCTGGCTGCTGAAGAGCGTCGACCAGCGCCAGCGCACGATCTACAAGGTGGCCGAGTCGATCGTGCGCCACCAGCGCGGCGTTCCTCGACCACGGCGTGACGCACCTGCGGCCGCTGGTGCTGCGCGACGTCGCGAGCGACATCGGCATGCACGAGTCGACGGTGTCGCGCGTGGTGGCGAACAAGTACATGCACACCCCGCGCGGCGTCTACGAGATGCGCTTCTTCTTCCACAGCGGGATCACCTCCACGATGGGCGAGGCCGTGAGCTCGGTCTCGATCAAGAACCGCATCAAGAAGCTGATCGAGGACGAGGACGCGGCGCGTCCGCTCTCCGACTCGCGGATCGCCGAGGTGCTGGGCGCCGAGGGTCTGCCGCTGGCGCGGCGCACCGTGGCGAAGTACCGCGAGGAGCTGCGTCTGCCGCCGTCGAACCTGCGCAAGACGGTCCACTAGGGCTCCCGGGCCATCCGCCGGGTGGTTTGCGAGGCATGAAGACGAAACCCGAGGGCGGCGCGGGTGTGGCGGTCCTCGAGCTCGTCCAGGCCCCGGGAGCGGGGCTGCGGCTCAAGGTCGCGGCCGGCCGCGCGGGGCTCGCCAGCCGGATGGTCCGCCAGGCGCGCGTCCAGCGGCCCGGCCTCGCGCTCACGGGCTACACCGACTACATCCGCTACGGGCGGGTGCAGATCGTCGGCAGCAGCGAGGCCGGCTACCTGCGCAAGCTCCAGGTGCGCGAGCGCCGCGCGATCCTCGCCAAGCTGTGCCGCTGCCGCATCAGCTGCTTCGTGGTCACCAAGGGCCTCACGCCTCCGCGCGAGCTGCTCGCCGCCGCCGAGGCGCGCGGCATCCCCGTGCTCACGACGCCGCTCGAGACGACGCCGTTCATCAAGCAGCTCCAGGCGCTGCTCGAGGAGCGCCTGGCGGCGCGGCTGCATCTGCACGGCGTGCTGCTGGACGTCTTCGGCCTCGGCGTGCTGATCCTGGGCGAGAGCGGGATCGGCAAGTCGGAGTGCGCCCTCGACCTCGTCGACCGCGGCCACCGGCTGGTGGCGGACGACGTCGTCGACGTCAAGCGCACGGGCGACCAGCTCGTCGGCGTCTCGCCCGAGCTCACGCGCTACCACATGGAGCTGCGCGGCCTGGGCGTGCTGAACGTCAAGGACCTCTACGGCGTCTCCTCGATCCGGCTCAACAAGCGCGTCGAGCTCGTGATCCAGCTCGAGCGCTGGGACCCCGGCAAGGAGTACGACCGGCTCGGCCTGCGCGACGAGCGCTTCTCGATCCTGGGCGTGGAGCTGAAGCTCGTGCGCATGCCGGTGGCGCCGGGCCGCAACATCGCGCTGCTCGTCGAGGTGGCCGCCCGCAACCAGCTGCTGCGCGAGGGCGGCTACGACGCGGCGCGCCGCTTCGTCGAGCGCGTCGACGCGCTCGTCTCGGGCACGGCGCGGGCGCCGCGGGCCGCGCGGCGCAGCGGCCGCGCGCGACGGGCGCGGAGGCGGGCGTGAGCCTGCGCGAGCGCCGGCGCCCGAAGCTGCTCGTGATCACGGGCCTCTCGGGCTCGGGCAAGACCCACGTCTCGCGCGCGCTCGAGGACGCCGGCTGGTTCTGCGTCGACAACCTGCCGCTGGCGCTCGTGCCCTCGTTCGCGGAGCTCGTGGGCCGCTCGCCGGAGCTGCGCCACACGGCGCTCGTGGTCGACCTGCGCGCGCGCGGGTTCGGGGCGAGCTTCCCGGACGTCTTCCGCACGCTGAAGCAGCAGCCGGGGCTGCAGGCCTCGCTCGTGTTCCTGGAGGCCGACGACGCGACGCTGCTGCGCCGGTTCAGCGAGACGCGGCGGCCCCACCCGATCGCGGGCCGCGAGCCGGTGGCGCTCGGGATCCGCAGCGAGCGCGAGGCGCTGCGCGGCGTGCGACGGCTGGCCGACACCATCCTCGACACGTCGCGCTTCACGGTGCACGAGCTCAGGGACTACGTGCGCGAGCGCTACGACACGCGCGCCGAGGGCCGCCGCATGCTGGTGGCGGTGCTCTCGTTCGGCTACAAGTACGGCGTGCCGCCCGAGGCGGACCTCGTCTTCGACGCCCGCTTCCTGCCGAACCCGAACTTCGTGCCGACGCTGCGGCGGCTGACGGGCGCCGACCCCAAGGTGGTCGCGTTCCTGCGCCGCAAGCCGGAGACGGGCGCTTTCCTGAAGCGGGTGCTGTCGCTCGTCAGCTTCGTGCTGCCGCGCCACGAGCGCGAAGGCCGCAGCTACCTGACGCTGGCGGTGGGCTGCACGGGCGGCCGCCACCGCTCCGTGATGCTGGCGAACGCGATCGGCGCCGCCGTCAAGCGCAAGGGCTTCCTGGTGCGCGTCGAGCACCGCGACTCGAAGCAGGAGTGAGCCGATGATCTCGATCGTGGTGGTGACGCACGGTCAGCTCGCCGAGGAGCTCGTGAACGCGGCGCGCACGATCCACGGCGAGCTGCCGGGGATCGTGGCGGTGCCGCTCGGATGGGGCGACGACGCCGCGACCGCGACGAGCGCGATCGGCCGCGCGATCGCCGGCACCGGTGGGGACACGCTCGTGCTCACCGACATGTTCGGCGGAACCCCGACCAACCTGAGCCTGCCGTACCTCTCGGCGCAGGTCGAGATCGTGACCGGCGTGAACCTGCCGATGATCATCAAGGCGGCGACCCTGCGGGAGGGGCCGCTCGAGGAGGTGGCGCGCGCCGTGCGCGACCAGGGCAAGGGTGCGATCTACGTCGCGAGCGAGATCCTGGCGAAGAAGTCGTGATCCGGCGCTCGCTGCGGATCCGGAACCGGCTCGGGCTGCACGCGCGCGCGGCCGCGCGCTTCGTGCACACGGCGAGCCGCTTCCGCTCCCAGGTGAGCGCCAGCCGGAACGGGCGCACGATGGACGGCAAGTCGATCCTCGGGATCCTGCTGCTGGCGGCTCCGCAAGGCACGGAGATCGAGCTGCTGGTGGACGGCCCCGACGAGGCGGAGGCGATGGCGGCGCTCGAGGCGCTGGTGGCGGACGGCTTCGGAGAGCGCGCGTGACGGCGCTGCGCGGCACCGGCGTCTCGCCGGGGATCGCCGTCGGGCCCGCGCTGATCGTCGAGCACGAGGTGGGCCCCGTGTTCCGGCTCGCGCTGGCGCCGGAGCAGATCCCGGGCGAGGTCGAGCGGCTGCAGCGGGCGCTCGCCACGTCGGCCGACCAGCTGCGCTCGATCAAGGAGCGGCTGTCGCGCGAGGTGGGGGCGCCCCACGCCTACATCTTCGACGCGCACCTGCTGATGCTGGAGGACTCGCTGCTCGGCGCGCGCGCCGCCGAGCTGGTGCGCGAGCAGGCCGTGAACGCCGAGTGGGCGCTGCGGACCGTCTCCGAGAGCCTGCACGCGCTCTTCAGCGAGTTCAGCGACGCCTACCTGCGCGAGCGCAGCACCGACCTCGACGACGTGATCGGGCGCGTCCAGCTCAACCTGCGCGGCGCGCCCGGGGCGCCGACGCTCGCGCGGCTGCCCGAGCCGGTGGTGCTGGTGGCGGGGGACCTGCGGCCGTCCGAGGCGGCCGAGCTCGACTGGGACCGGGTGCTCGCGATCGTGACGGACGTCGGCTCGTCGACGTACCACACCGCGATCATCGCGCGCTCGCTCGGGATCCCCGCCGTGGCCGGGCTCGAGGAGGCGACGCGCCTGATTCCGCCGGGCGGCCTGGTCGCCGTCGACGGGGCTCGCGGCGAGGTGGTGGTCGAGCCGAAGGCGGAGGCGCTCGCGCGCCTGCGCGCGGCGCAGGTGCTGTACCGCCGGGAAGAGGAGCGGCTGCGGGGCACGCGCGGGCTCGCGGCGGTCACCCCCGACGGCGTCGCGGTCGGGCTCGAGGCCAACGTCGAGTTCCCCGAGGAGGCGGCCACGGCGCAGCAATACGGCGCCGAAGGGATCGGGCTCTTCCGCTCGGAGTACCTGCTCGGACGCGGGCTGCGCTTCCCGACCGAGGAGCAGCAGCTCGACGTCTACCGCAGGCTGGTCGAGCAGATGCACCCGTTCCCGGTCACGGTCCGCACCTGGGACGTCGGCGGAGAGGCGTTCGGCCCCGCGGGGCCGTCGAGCCCGAACCCGGCGCTCGGGGAGCGGGCGCTGCGGCTGATGCAGCGCTCCGCCGACCCGTTCCGCGTCCAGCTGCGCGCGCTGCTGCGCGCCGGGACGCACGGGCCGGTGCGGATCATGTTCCCGTTCGTGAGCGGGCCCTCCGACCTGCGCGCGGCGCTCGCGCTCCTGGAGCAGGCCAAGGTCGAGCTGCGCGTCTCCGGCGTGCCGTTCCGCGAGGACGTGGCCGTCGGCGTGAACCTCGAGGTGCCGAGCGCGGCCGTCGTCGCCGACCTGCTGGCGGGCGAGGTGGATTTCTTCAGCGTCGGCACGAACGACCTGATCCAGTACCTGCTCGCGGTGGACCGCACGGATCCCGCGCGTCTCGGGGCTCTACGACCCGTGGCACCCGGCCGTGCTGCGGACGCTCCACGGAATCGCGCGCTCCGCCGCGGCCGCGGGCCGGCCGCTCTCGGTCTGCGGCGAGATGGCGGCGGACCCGCTGCAGGCGGTGCTGCTCGTGGGGCTCGGCTTCCGATCGCTGTCGATGGCGCCTTCCGCGATCCCGCGCGTGAAGGAGGCGCTGCGTGCGGTCACGGCAGCCGACGCGGAAGTCGCTCGCCGACGCGCTGCCTGGGCCTCGGCAGCGGGGTGGAGATCGCGGCGCTGGTGCGGGAGGCGCTGCCGGGTGTCGTCCAGACCAAGGTGAATTACGCCGGCGGCTACGTAGCGTTTGGCCCACACCGATCGGACGGCTCGCCGGACGTGGTAGCTGACGGTAACGATACTTCTTGATCCTGGCACAGCCCATCCATATTTGTTGTTGATTCCTTCCATTTTCTGTCGCGCTAGTTTCTCGACGGGGAGGCGACCATGCCTGAACGCAACGAGCGGTGCCGTCGTGAGACCTCGACCGAACTAAGCGCCACAATGCTCGCAAAGAGCCAAGATCAGATGACGCTACTGAGAACCACGACATCGGTACCCGTGTGTATTGCCCATCGGTTCAGCCAGCGGCTCGCGTGGCTCTTCGTGGTGCGACCAGCGTACTCGGATGCTCTCGCGCAGTCTGATACCTTAGAGCACCGCAGGCGTGATTGCCTAGATCGTTCCGCGGCCGAAACCAGGGTGGGACTCCATCACGCCGTCCTTCAGGACACAGTCAGCCGCTACACGAGAGCCATGAAGGGCTTCGAGTACCAGCATATCTGCTGTCCGTCGTAGACTCCCACTACCCCCTGATCAACAGCATCCTATAGGACTGAATCCTCGTCGACGGGTTGCGCGACGATCTTCCACACGCGCCCGGAAGACTCGGCTCCATCCGATTCGCCTCCGATCATCGACAGCTCGTTGGGATACTGCATGAACGCCGGCCAGATGTAGCTCGATGAACTGGAGCCTCGGCCACCGGCTGCCCGCGCACGGCTGCAGCCCGATCGCGCGCCCGACGACTGTTCGCCCGCCCCGAGGAGTGAGCCGTGGTGGCGCTCAGTTGGACCAGCCGCCGCCGCGGGAGTCGCTGCCGACGGTCGCACGAATCACGCCGGTGGCTTCGTAGCGGCGTCGGGCGCCTTCAAGGTCGGTTTCGCCAAGGCGCCGCCGAGGTCGATCACCGTGAAGAGCCCGTCCGACTGCTCGTAGCCGGCGAAGAGGTGCTTCCAGTCGCGGTCGTCGTCGAAGACCACGATGACGGCGCCGGATGGCAACACCGCGAGCCCCTCGGGCTTGGCCCAGAACCGGCGGAGCGGGGCCCCGAGCGGGAAGGGCGTCGGCGGCGCCGCGCCGAGGAGCACTTCCGCCGGGACCCGGAAGAGGTGGCCCGAGTGGCTCGCACGGGTGTTCTCGGTCCCCTCGTGGCTGGTGAGGACCAGGAAGCTGTCGCCGCCCGGATCGAGCTGGAGATCGGACAGCCCTTCTGCCAGGCCACCGAGCGCCTCGGTGGTCGACAACGGGATCACCGCCTCGGGAGGGCCGACGCGGTCGCCGGCGAGGGGACACCGCACCACGAGCATCACATCGCGCGGTGTCTCGTAGCTTTCCCCGACACTCCGGACGCCGAAGAAGACCTTCGTCCCCGTGCGATCGACCGCGAGCGCCTCGATCTTGAACCAGGGAAGCCCGGACGCGGCGCGGACCGCCTTGGCGAGGGCGGCGTCGTCCACCTCCAACGGCATCGCCTGTGCCGGCGCGCCGGGGGCGTAAACGAAGCGGAGCAGCCGGCCGAAGCGGAGATCCGGACGATCGAAGGCGGTGACGGCGAGGAAGGCCCCGGACGGCAGCCGAGTCAGCCCCTCGAACTTTGCGACCTGCACGCCGTCTGGCAGCCGGAGTGGGTCGTGGCGCTCCCCGGGCGAAAGCACCAGCCCCGCCGGCGTGAGTTCGTAGCGGTAGAGAGTGCTGTCGTGATCGGAGAACACCAGCACGCGACCGGTGGCCGGATCGAAGGCCGCCGCCGACGGCTCGAAGGTCTGGCCGGCGAAACGGGCGTAGGGCGGCGGAGGCAGCGCCGCGCCGAACCGGGCCGGGGCAGGCGAGACTGCGTCGATCGCCACCGAAGCGTACGCCGCGAGCGTCACGAGGATGCCGCTCGCCAGGAGAAGGATCCGTCCATTCGCCTCCATCCGGTTTTCCCCTTGGAGAAACCCCCGGCGCCGAGCGCGAGCTCCACCTGCGTCGGCGGGCGACGACGGAGGCGCAGCGTGGAGGTCAGGCGCACACCGGTCTAGCCGTGCTTGAGGCTGGCCTTCTGGAGCCGGGGATCGAGGGCCGCGGCCAGGTGCTCCCACAGCGTGATCGGCGAGGCCAGCAGGGCATCGATCTCGGCCGTCGTCAGCTCGAGGCCGCGTTGCCGCATGAGGCGGATGGTTTCGTGCGGCTCGGAGACGAATCGCCGGCGGAACTCCTCGTCCGTCACCAGGCACCCGACCAGGATCTCGATGCTGCGCTGTCCCATGGCCCTCTCCGATCACTGCGTGACGTTGAGCGTGCCCACCATGCTGGGGTGGACGGAGCAGTGATACCTGAGCGAGCCGGCGGCGTTCAGCGTGATCGAGGCGCTGGTGGCTCCGGGAGCGAGGAACCCGGTGTCGAACCCACCGCCGTCCTGGGTCGCCGTGTGCACGGTCGTGTCCGCGTTGTGCCAGCGGACCTGCTGGCCGACCTGCAGGCTCGCCACGGCGGGGTTGAAGGACATGTTGCCGCTCTCGCCCAGGATCTCCACGACGACGGCGTTCGCGCTGGGTGTGGGCGCTGGTGTCGGCGTGGGCGACGGAGTGGGCGACGGCTGCGGACCCGGGTAGGGGGTCGTCGGCGAGGACGAGTAGCCTCCACACGCGTTGAGCAGCATTGCGGCGGTCAGGCAGCCCGCGATCAGGCCGGCGGTGCGGAGTGAATGGCGAGTCATGTAATCCTCCTCGGTTCGTCCGAATGCCCCGCGGTCTCGAGGGGCAAACCGTGTGCCGACGCGGCCGGTTCGCGATCGGGGCATGCGGATGAGAGGGTTAGCGCCTGCGGTCGGCTCGCGGGGTGATGGGCGCCCAGGCGCAGTGTGCGCCGATCGGCTCAGGTTGAACTGATCGTGAGCTACTGACGCAACACGACGGGTGACGCAAAAGAACGACGGGCGGGAGCTTGGCCCCCGCCCGTCGCCCGCCGCCTGTCGTCTAAGGATCCGGCTACCGGGCCTGGGGCTCGGAGTAGAGAAAGTCGTCCATCACGACGAGGTCCTCCCGTCCGCCGTCGCTCACGTCCCTGACCCCGGCACCGAGGGCAGCGTTGCCTGAGACGATGCGGACGCGGGTCACCACGGTGTCCTGGAAGACGACGCCGAGGAAGGACAGTGGGCTGCCCGCGGACTGCACGGGCGCGTCGAAGCGGCCCAGGCTCCCGCTCGGCCCGAAGAACTCGAGAGTAGGCCGAGCCCTGGCGGTCCACGTCCACGAACACCACCCCGAAGCCACGCACGACCGCGGGTGTCGTCGCACCGGGCACCTGGAACTCCGTCTCCATGACCGCGCTGCCCGAGACCGCGAACGTCTTCTGCGGGCTGAAGAAGCTGAACTGGCCGGCGTAGCTCGGGTCCACCTCGGCCAGGTTGCGGTCGCTCACACGGAAGGCCGGGGCCGTGAAGACCGCCCCGCGCGGCGAGCGCGTGTTGAAGAAGTCACCGGGGAACGCGTCGTTGCCCGTGAAGCTGGCCGGCACGCCGTCCCAGTTGATCTCCCGCCGTCCGGCGGCCTGGGAACCCGGCGTCGCTCCGTTCAGCGGGTCGCCGAGAAGCGCGCGGAACTGGGCGACCGCACCGGCCACGTCGCCCGACGCGCTGACGACCTGATGCGGAAGCAGGGGCTGGTCTTCTCCGGAGTTGCAGCCCGCCACGAGCGCCGCGACGCCGAGCGCGGCCATGATCCCCACCATCGACACGCCCGTTCGCCTGATCCCTCGTGCTCTCATGTATTCCCATCCTTGTGCCCCACGCTTGGCGAGGGGCAAGTCGCGTGCCGTAGACGCCCGCTCGAGAGTCGGCTCATCCGTATGAAAGAGTTAGCCGCGAGGCGGCACGAGCCGGGCGATGAGCCTCGTGGCGCACTCTGCGCCGGTCGGCCCAGCTCGAGCCGTCTCAAGGGACAGGTTTGGCCTTCATCCCATTGCGGTGGAAGGGACTCGGGTTCGTGGGTAGGGGAGGCACGTGTCTTGCTCGAGAGAGCAACCATGACTCGCTCTGGACGATGCGTGCCCGCTCCTTCAAGACTCGCGCGTGCGCTCGCCTGGCTTCTGGCCTTCGCCGCCGCGGCGGGCCGCCTCGAGGCACAGCCGGAAGCCTACGCGGTCGACGCCGCGGCGAGCCGCGTGCGCATCCACCTGGGCCGAGCGGGGCTCATGGGTTTCCTGGGCCACGATCACGAGATCGAGGCGCCCGTCGCGGAGGGGCGCATCGAGGTGAGAGACGGCGATCCCACGCGCTCGAGCGTGGCGCTGCGCTTCGAGTCCGCGCGGCTCTCGATCGTCCTCAGGCACCGAGCCCGCGGACGACATCCCGAAGGTGGAGGAGCGGATGCGGGGCCCGGAGGTGCTCGAGGTGGCGCGCTACCCCGAGATCGCCTTCGTCTCGACGTCGGTCAGGAGCCAGGCGAAAGACGGCTCCCGCCTCCGGATCATCGTCGCGGGGACGCTTGACGCTGCGCGGCCGCTCGTTTCCCGTGGAGGTCCCGCTCGAGGTCGTGCGCGAGGCTCTCGGGATCGCCGCCCGGGGCGGGCTGGACCTGAACCTGCGCGATCTGGGTGTCGAGCCCCCTCCGTGGCGGGCGTCGTCAAGGTGGCCAACCGCTTCCGGCTCGAGTTCGAGACTCCGGGCGAGGGCAACAGTCGCCCGTGAAGTCACCGTGACAGACGCGATGCCCGGGCGCGGGCCCGCGGCTTCGGGCGGCTCAGCGAGGCCGAAACGGCGCAGGCGCACGTAGAGCTGCTTCCGGCTGAGACCGAGGGCGCGGGCGGCATCGGACTTGTTGTAGCGGGCCTCCTTGAGCGCCTTCTCCACCATCCCGCGCTCGATCGCCGTGAGGTCGGCCGCGGTGCGGAAGCGCGCACCCGAGCGCGTCGCCACGATCGGTCGTCGGGCGGTCGACGGGGGACGTGGCCCGCGGACCGGTCAGCGAGAGGTGCTCCGCGTTGATGAGGCCTCCCTCGCAGACGATCGCGGCGCGCTCGAGCGCGTTGCGCAGCTCGCGGACGTTGCCCGGCCAGGGTACTGCAGCAGACGCTCGCGAGCCTCGCGGGAGATGCCGGCAGGCGGGCGGCCGAAGGCGCGCCCGATCTCGGCCAGGAACACTTCGGCGAGGGGCAGGATGTCCTCGCGGGCGATCCCGCAGGGGCGGCAGCCGGATCTCGAAGACCTGGAGCCGGTAGTAGAGGTCCTCGCGGAAGCTGCGGTCGAGGACGGCGGCCCGCAGGTCACGATTGGTGGCGGCCACGACGCGCACGTCCGCGGTCAAGACGCGGGTGCCGCCGAGGCGCTGGAACTCCTTCTCCTGCAGGACGCGCAGGAGCTTCGCCTGCGCGGGCAGGCTCATTTCCCCGACCTCGTCGAGGAACAGCACGCCGCGCGCGGCGCGCTCGATCTGGCCGGGCTTCGCCGAGCCCGCTCCCGTGAATGCGCCCTTCTCGTAACCGAACAGCTCCGACTCCAGCAGCTGATCGGGCAGGGCCGCGCAGTTCAGCGCGACGAAGGGACCGTCGGCCTCGCGGGGAGGCGCGGTGCAGGTGACGCGCCACCACCTCCTTGCCGGTTCCCGATTCGCCGAGGAGCAGCACGGTGGTGTCGGTCGCCGCGACCTGCGCCGCCTGCTTCAGGACCTCCTTCCAGGCCGTTCGATTCGCCCACGACCCGCCGTCGCCCGCCGAGCGATTCGATCTCCTGGCTCAGGGACTCGACCTTGCTCGCGAGCCGCGCGGCCAGCACCCGCGCTTCGACGGCTCGCCTCTCCTCCTCCGCCAGCCTCTGGTGGGCGAGGGCGAGCGAGACGTGGTCGGCGACGCGGCGCGCGAGGTCCGCGCACTCGGGGCCGTACGCGTCGGGTCGCCTGCGAGAGGAACAGCAGCCCGCCCGCGAACTGGCCCAGGACCTGCACCGGCACCGCCACCAGGGAGCGCATGCCCGAGTCGGCGGCGTGGCGAAAGCGCACCGGGTCGAGGCTGAGCTCGACCGCGGGGAGCGGCTCCCCGTCGCTCGCGAGAGGAAAGAGCTTCACCGTGCGGGTCGGCGGGTCGACCACGGCGATGTCCCGGACGAGGGTGCCCCGGTAGAGGGCGACGAAGAGACGCGCTGGGTGGCGGAAGCTCTTCGAGCTCCCCGCCGGGCAGGAGGGCGTGCGTCCCGACGCTCGCGCCGTCCGGCTGGAGCAGGCTGAGCACCAGCATGTCGTGGGGGATGACGCCCTGGGTGATCTCCGAGACCTGCTTGAAGACCTGGCGGATGTCGAGGGCCTGTGCGAGCGTCGGGAGCAGTCCCTCGAGCGCCATGGCGCGACGGCTGCGCTCGCGCTCGATCCTCCACAACCGCTCGTGCTCGAGCTCGGCCGCGACCAGGTCGGCGAGGCGTCGCAACCAGCGGCTCGTCCTCGCCGGTGAAGGCCTGCGGCTCGGCGCGAAAAGAAGGCCAGAATGCCGAGCCTCCGGCCGCCGCTCCGCAGCACGCGCCCGGATGATCGAGCGGGCGCCCGCAGCGAGAATCTCCCGATCGCGGGCATACGCAGGATCGAGCTCGCGCTCCGTGTCGACGCGGTCGACGACGAACTCGCCCCAGAGTCGCGGCGAGCACTCGTCACGCTGCACGAGCCGGCCCTCCTCCGCGCCGGAGCGGTCCGCGCCGGTCCCGCCACCGCGTAATGGCGCACCGTGTCCGCGTCCACCAACAGCAGCACGCTCATGCGATCGAAGGCGAGCGCTCCGCGCGCGGCCTCCGCCACGCGCGCAAAGACCTGGCGCAGCTCCAGCGTCTCGCCGATCAGCCGCGCGACCGCCGCCACGACCTCGAACGGGGCGACTGGATGTCGGACAACGCCGCTGCGCCGGACACTGGCTTCACGAGAGCGAATCTCCCCCTCAAGACGGAACGTCCCGAGTCCGCTCGAGGCGAGCTCGTTGGAGATAGGTTGTGAAGATTTTGCCCAGGGAGCGCCCCCTCCGCAGACGTTACGAAGCTACGCCCCAGGCGTTAGGGTCTCGTTAGCAGGAGCGTTAGTGCCGCGGCGCGTTCACTCGAGGCCGGAAAGCAAGGTCCGGGCGCCCTCCAGGTCAGGGGTCTCAAGGCCTTCCGTGAACGAGGAATAGACGGGCGCGAGCAGGGCTCGGGCCTCTGCGGTCCGGCCAGCTCCCGCCCACAGGCCGGCCAGGGCACGCGCGGCGCGCAGCTCGAGCGACTTCGCCTGCTGTCCACGCGCGATCTCGAGGGCGCGCGTCAGGGCCGCTTCCGCCTCGGCCGCCGGAGCACCGCCGGCCAGCAGCAGCTCCGCGCGCAGGCGATGGAGCTCCGCGTCCCACCAGCGTTCGCTCGTCTCCCGACCGTGGGACAGGGCCTCTTCCACGACGTCGAGGCCGCTGTCCGCTTCGTCGGCCCGGAGGTGGGCGTCCGCCAGCAGCGCGAGGTAGTACGGCAAGCGGAGTCGCGCTCCCGTCTCCTTGAAGCTCTCGATCGCGCTCCGAAGGCCGGTGAGCCCGGCCGCCTGCGGACCGTCGAGCGTCTCCGCGTAGGCGACGAGGATGGCGGCCCACGCCCGGTAGTAAGTCCCCTCGAACTCCGTGGCGAGCTCGAGCGCCTCCTGCGCCTGCCGGCGGAACGTGGCGGAATCCGCCCGCAGCTGTTGGAGCAGAGCCAGGTAGGTGGCGGCGAGGGCCTGGCTGAACGGCTGGCCGAGCTGCCGGGCGAGGCGCAGGGCGTGGGATGCGCGCTCGAATGCGGTGTCCGGACGACCGAGGCACCAGAGCGCGTGCGATTGCCAGGCACGAGCGATGACTTCGTAGTTCACGCCCTGCGACTCC
Organism: uncultured Acidobacteriota bacterium; assembly: GCA_963744315.1. GTDB lineage: Bacteria > Acidobacteriota > Vicinamibacteria > Fen-336 > Fen-336 > DATBSL01. The sequence continues at coordinate 42,174 of CAVUTB010000001.1, read as the reverse complement.
TGGAGGCGCTGGAGCTGGCTCGGGTCGGCTTCGCGGACGAGGCCGTCGATGTCGTCGCAGGCCTCCTGGAAGCGGCCCAGCTGGACTCGCACCCCCGCCATCATGGCGAACGCCGACCGTGGCGGCTCCGAGCCCTGGGTCTCGCGGAAGAGGCGCACCATCTCGTCCGTGATCAGCGCGGATTTCTCGAGCCGCCCCTCGACGGTGTAGCGCGACTGCATCCCGTAGAGGATCTGCGCGCGCTGCGCACTCGTTCCCACGCGGTCGCAGAGGGCGAGGGCGCGGTCGAGCAACGTCGCCCAGCTCCGGAGCCCCCTCGTCACCCGGTAGCTCGGGACGAGGACGAGCTGGAGCTCGAGCTCCCAGCCGTCGCGCCGCGCGCTCGCGGGCAGTTGGCGGAGCAGTGACAAGCCGCGGCCGACGAGGGCGATCGCCTCGTCGTGGGCGTAGACGCCCTGGGCGACGACCGCCGCCCTCGAGTAGTGGGGGATCGCCTGCTCGAAGAGGCCGGCGCTCTCGTAGTGCGCGGCGATCTGGGCGCTGACGGGATCGAGGTCCTCTCGTGTGCGTTGCGACGAGGACCTCGGCCACGCGCCGGTGCAAGAGGCGCCGCTGGGGGGCGCTCGTCTCGCCGTAGGCCACGTCCCGCAGCTTGTCGTGGGTGAAGTCGTACGCGTTCGGCCCCTGCTCACGGACGATGCGCTTCCGCCACAGCTCGTCGAGGGCGCGCGCGACCACGTCTTCGTCGCCCACCAGGCGCACGAGAACCTCGAGGTCGAAGGCGCGCCCGATCACGGCCGCGGCCGCCGCCGTCTCCCGGGCGTGGTCCGAGAGCTGGGCCAGGCGGCCGGCGATCACCGCGTGCGCGCGGGGAGGAAGCCCGGGGATTCCCTGCTCGGGGACGCCGGGCGGCGGCTCGCCGCCGCTCTCGGCCCGCACCGTCTCCACGACGAAGAGCGGATTGCCCTCGGTCTCCCGGTAGAGCCGGGTGGCCGCGTCCGCGTCGAAGACCCGGTTGCCGACCTGGGCGGCCAGCTCCGCCGTCTCCGCCGCGTCCAGCGGCTCGAGTGCGACCTCGGCGAGCTGCGACGCGCCCCGCAGCTGCCGGAGCAGCGCCGGGAGCGGATGCGCGGCGTCGAGCTCCTCCGAGCGCGCGGTCCCGAGGACGAGCAGGCGCGCTTCGGGTCGAAGCGGGAGAGGAAGTGGAGCCACTCGAGGGTCTCGCGGTCGCACCACTGCAGATCGTCGATCAGGAGCAGCAGGGGCGGCGGAGCGAGGAGCATCGCCCGGGCCAGGCCCTCGAAGAAGCGCAGCCGGTCACCGAGCTCCGTCATGGGCGCGAGCCGCGGCAGACCCGGCCGGGCGGCAGCAGCTCGGGCAGGATCCGCGCGACCTCGGCGCGCCACACGTCGTCGAGACCGGCCGAGGTGGGGCAGCAGGGCGTCGCTGCGCAGCCATTCGCTCACGGGCGCGAGGGAGAGCCGGCCTTCCGCGGCGTAGGAGCGCGTCTTCGCCGTGGCCACTCCCTGGCGCTCCGCCCAGGTCAGGAGCTCCTCCGCCAGCCGCGACTTGCCGATGCCGGCGTCGCCGGTCACGAGCGCGAACGCGGCCCGCCCATGGACGGCCCGCTCCCAGGCCTCCCGCAGCCGCGCCCACTCGGCTTGCCGACCCACCAGCGCCGGAGGCCGCGAGGTTCCCCTCGCGCCCTCCGGTAGGCACCTGGGGGCCGAGCTCGGCGCCGCGGATCCGCTCGAAGGTGCGGACCGTCTCGGCGCTCGGCTCCGCGCCCAGCTCCCGGCTGCAGCGCTGCCTTTGCACTGGCGATACGCCTGGAGCGCGGCCACCCGATCGCCGCGGAGCGCCAGCAGCCGCATGAGCCGGCGGTACGCCTCCTCGTCGAGCGGGTCGTGTTGCAGCCAGTGCCGGACGTGGGCGACGGCGCTCGCGTACTCGCGCTGCTCCTCGAGCAGGCCCACGAGAGCGGCCGCGGCATCCTCGCAGCGCCGGGCGAGACGATCCCGCGCCGGCCCGATCCAGTCGTCGTAGCAGCTCGGGAGCAAGGGCCCCTGACACTGCTCCAGCGCCCGCTCCAGGCACCCGCGACGCCGCGCTGCGTCTCCCGCCCGGCCCGCCTCCTCCGCTTCGGCGACCGCACGGTCGAACAAGAGCGACGTCGAGGCTGAAGGAAGAGTCCGCGGCCCACTGCACGCTGTTCGCGTCGGCTCCGCAAGTAGCGGTCGGGGTCGGGCAGGGTCTGCCGCAGCTGATGGAGAAGCTGCCGCAGGTTGTTGCGGGCGTTCGGCTCCGAGGCTGTCCGGCCAGAAGGTGAAGGAAAGCTGCGCCCGCGACTGCGGTGCGTCCGCATGGAGGAGCAGATAGGCGAGGAGGGATTGGAGCCGCGCATTCGTGGGGCCCGCCAGCGGCTGGCCGTCGAGGGTCAGGCGGAACTGACCCAGGAGGCGGACCTGGAGCGCGCACACGTGGGCCCTACCTTCCTCGATCTTGCAGGGTGAGCGTTGATGGAGACACTTTCCGCGCCTCCGGGGCGTCAGTACCTTGCCGTCTCCCGCATCGCCTTGGCCAGCGTCGAGACCTGCGGCAGGATCGCGTCCTCGAGCGCCGGGTTGTAGCCGACGAAGGTGTCGAGCGCGCCCACGCGCTTGACCGGCGCGTCGAGGAACTCGAACAGCTCGTGCCGATGCGCGCCGCGATCTCGGCGCCGTAGCCCCAGGACAGCGAGTCCTCGTGCGCGACGACGACGCGGCCGGTGCTGGCGCACGCTCTCGGCGATCGCCTCCCAGTCGTACGGGCTCAGCGTGCGCAGGTCGAGGATCTCGGCTTCGAGCCCCTCGCTCGCCAGCTGGCGCGCGGCCGGCGAGCGAGCGATGGACGAGCGCGCCGAAGGTGACGACCGTGACGTCCGTGCCCTCGCGCACGCGGGCGGCCTTGCCGAACGGGATCATGTAGTCGGGCCCCGGGTAGAGGCCCTTGTTGTGCGTCTGGCGGTAGAGGTGCTTGTGCTCGAGGAAGAGCACCGGATCGTCGCAGCGGATCGCGGTGCGCAGCAGGCCGTTCGCGTCGAGCGCGTTCGAGGGCATCACCACGCGCAGCCCGGGGATGTGGGTGAACAGCACCTCGCCGCACTGGCTGTGGTAGATGGCGCCGCCCTGCAGGTAGCCGCCGTAGGCCACGCGGATCACCACCGGGCACTTGAAGCTGCCGTTCGAGCGCCAGCGCATCAGCGCCAGCTCGTCGCGGATCTGCATGAACGCCGGCCAGATGTAGTCGAAGAACTGGACCTCGACCACCGGCTTGAGCCCGCGCACGGCCATGCCCGATCGCGCGCCCGACGATGTTCGCTTCGGCGAGCGGCGTGTTGTAGACGCGGTGCGAGCCGTACTGGCGCTGCAGGTTGTGGGTGACCTTGAAGACGCCGCCCTTGCCCTTCACCTCGCCGAGGCTCGCCTCGCGCGAGCAGTCGGCGACGTCCTCGCCGAAGACGACGATGCGCGGGTCGCGCGCCATCTCGTCGTGCAGGCAGGCGTTCAGCAGGTCGACCATCGTCTTGGGCTCGCCCTGCGGCTGCGGCTCGCTCGCGAAGGCGGCGGAGGTCGGGTCGACGTCGCGGAGTAGACGTGCCGGGTCGCGCGTCTCCGGCTCGGGAGCGGGCGCTGCGAGCGCCTCGTCGGTCGCGGCGTTCGACCTCGCGGTCGACCTCCTCGCGGAGCTTCGCGAGCTCCGGCCTCGCTCGCGATGCCCTCGGCGACGAGCTGGCGCGGGAAGCAGCAGCAGCGGGTCGCGCTGGGCGTCCTGCGTCGCGCTCGGCGCGGCGAGCGGTAGAGCGTCTCGTCGTCGGAGAGCGAGTGCGAGTAGGGCCGGATCACGCTGCGCGTGGACGAGCGCCGGGCCCTGGCGCGCGCGGCACCAGGCGGCGGCCTCGCGCAGCACGGCCAGGCTCGCGAGCGGATCGCAGCCGTCGACCTCGCGCACCAGCAGGTCGGGAACGCGCTCACGAGGCGCGAGATGCTGCCGCCCGCGGTCTGGACCTCGACCGGCACCGAGATCGCGTAGCCGTTGTCCTCGACGAGGTAGAGCACCGGCAGCTTGCAGGTTGCAGGCGGTGTTGAGGCTCTCCCAGAACTCGCCCTCGGAGGTCGTGCCGTCGCCCGCGGAGCAGTAGACGACCTCGTCGCCGCGAACGCGGCGGCCGGGCCCCGGCGTGTCCGCCGGCGATGTAGAGCCCCGCCTCGGCGGCAGCCCGACCGCCTGCAGGAACTGCGTGCCGGTGGGCGAGGAGCGCGTCACGATGTTGAGGCGCTCGTGGCCCCAGTGCGACGGCATCTGGCGGCCGCCCGAGTTCGGGTCGTCCTTGGCGCCGACGGCCCCGAGCAGCATCTCGGTCGGCGTCATGCCGAGCTGCAGCATGAGCGCGCGGTCGCGGTAGTACGAGAAGAACCAGTCGTGGCGCGGGCCGCAGCACCAGCCCCGCCGCCACCAGCGACCGCCTCGTGGCCGGCGCCGCTGATCTGGAAGTAGATCCGGTTCTGGCGCTTGAGCTGGATCTCCTTGTCGTCGATCCGCCGCGACAGGTACATCGTGCGGTAGATCCGGAGCAGGGTGCTGCGGTCGAGGTCGCGGGCGGCCGTAGGACGGAAGCGGGGTCACCAGGAGAGCCATCGGTCGACGCTCCGGCGTCTTATCGCACCGCCCCTCAGGCCGTGAGCAGGTCGAGACGAAAGGCCGGTCCGAGACGCGGCGCCGCGCGGGCACGAAGTCGCCGGCGATCCCCACCAGCCGGTCGGCGAGGTCGGGACGCCGCCGGAGCTTGCGGGCCATGGTGTTCGCCGCCTCGGGCCAGCCGACGACGAGCTGCAGCGTGCGGTTGAAGCGGAACTTGGCGCGGGTCGCGGCGTGGCGGGCGCGCTCGTAGGCCGTGAGCCGCGGCAGCGGCCCGGATCCCGGGCGCTCGAGCGCCTCGCCGATGGCGGCGGCCGCGAGCTCGGCGCCCCGGAGCGCGAGCGTGACGCCCTCGCCGGTGAACGGATCGTAGAAGCCCGGCCGCGTCGCCCACGAGCACCGCGCCCGGCGGCCGACGGCGCGGGCCGTCACGGCCAGCGGGCCGATGGCGCGCGGGGGCTCGAGCAGCCGGGCCGCGCTCGAGCCGCTCGGCGATCCGCGGCCAGCGCCGCTTCAGGCTCGCGCGGTAGAAGGCTTCGAGGTCGCCGCCGGCCGCCGCGCATCTCGCGCTGGTCGAGCACGAAGGCGACGTTCGCGAGCGTGGGCGAGAGCGGCGCGATGCCGCAGTAGCCGCCGCCGCCGACGTGCATCTCGCCGAGCGCCGTCAGGCCCTCGATGCCCTCCCAGTGCCCGCGCACGGCGAAGCGGCGCAGGCGCGCGTGCCTCGCGCAGCAGGCCGAGCCCGCGGGCCACGACGCTGCGGCGCCCGTCGGCGCCGACCACGAGCCGCGCCCGCAGCGTCTGCGGCTCCGCGCCGTCTCGCGCCACGACGCCGGCGACGCGCGCCGGCCTCGAAGACGAGCTCGCGGACGCAGCGCTCCCTCGCGACCTCGACGCCCCGGCCGCGCGGGCCGCCTGGGAGAGCGCGGCGTCGAGCGCCACGCGCCGCACGGCGAAGCCCGGCCGCTCGCTCCGGTAGTCGGCCGCGAACGCGGTGCCGTCGGGGGCGACGAGCGCCATGCCGGCGACGGGCTGCGGCGCCGAGCGCGCGCACGCTCGGCGGCGGCGCCCAGCGCCTCGAGCATCCGCCAGCCCTCGGGCGACACGCTCTCGCCGCAGATCTTGTCGCGCGGGAAGCGCGCGGCCGTCGAGCAGCAGCACGTCGTGGCCCTGCTCGGGCCAGGAAGCAGCGCGAGCGCCGATCCCGCCGGGCCGCCGCCCACGACGACCACGACCTCGCGCATGGCGCTCGCTCATGCGGCTTCACGGCGCGTCCTGAAGGCCGCGACCGCCACCAGCCGGTACGGGAAGACGCGGCGGATCGTCGACGTGCGGGCATGCCGGCGCGCCGCGAAGGCGGCGCGCAGCTCGCTCGGCGCGGAAGGCGCGCCGGATCGAGAGCGAGGCCGTCGTTGACGCTCACGCGGGAGCGGAAGAGCCAGCGGAAAGACGGCGCGGCCGAAGAGGTAGGGCACGCGCGCGCGGCGCAGGTCGGTGACGACGAGCGCGCGGCGGGCGAGCGCGCAGAGCTCGCGCAGCAGGCCGGGCAGCTCGCCGGCGTCGAAGTGGTGCAGGAAGAGCGAGGCGGTCACCACGTCGAAGCTAGCGCGGCGCGGAACGGGAGCGCGCGGACGTCGGCGACCACGCGGCCGACGCCGCGCGGGCGCCTCGCGCAGGTGCAGCGGCTTGAGGTCGACCCCGACGGCGAGCGACAGCCCGGGGAGCCCGGCGCGGCAGGAACGCGGTCACGTCGCCGGAGCCGCAGCCGACGTCGAGCAGCCGCGGCCGCGCGGCCGCGAGGTACGGGCGCACGGCGCGGAGCAGGCCGCGCCGCGCCGCCCAGCCAGCGGTTCACGAAGCGCAGGTCGGCGAGGCTGTCCAGGGCCTCGCTCTCGGGCACGACCGCGTCGAGCAGCTCGGGATCCGTCGAGCGCGCGCGCAGGTCGGCCAGGGTCGGCGCGGGATGCTGACGGCGCCGCTCACCGGAACTCCACGAGCGCGAACTCGGCGCCGAAGCCCGGCCCGAACGCGCCCGAGCACCCCGCGCGTCGCCGGCGCGGGACGATGCGCGTGCGCAGCACCTCGTCGAGCACGAACAGCACCGTCACCGAGCTCATGTTGCCGTGCTCGGCGAGCACCGCCTCGGTGGCGCGCGAGGTCGCCCGCGGCCGAGCCCGAGCGCGCTCGGCCATCACCTCGATGATGCGCCGGCCGCCCGGATGGAGGATCCAGCGGGCGACGGCCTCGCGCGTCGAGGCCGCGCGGCCTGCAGGAAGCCCTCGACCGTCGGGCACCACCTGCGCGGCGCACGAAGGGCGCCAGCTCGCGGTCGAGGACGATCTGCAGGCCCGGTGTTGCGGAGCTGGAAGCCCATGAGGTGCGTGGTGCCCGGGAAGAACAGGCTCTCGGCGTCCGCGGACGCGCGACGCGCGCCGAGCGGCGCGGGGGTGCTCGTCGCCCGACGAGCACGAGCGCGGCGCCGCCGTCCCCGAAGATCGCGGTCGAGACGACGTTGGCGGCCGAGCGGTCCCAGCGCTGGAAGGTCAGGCTCGCGAGCTCGAGCGCGAGCACGAGCGCGGCGCGCTCGGGATGCGCGGTCAGGTAGTCGGTCGCGCGCGCCAGGCCCACGACGCCGCCGGCGCAGCCGCTCTCGGTGATCGGCAGCCGCACGAGGCGCGGGCCGAGCCCGAGCGCGTCGGCCACGTGGGCGTCGACCGCGGGGATCATGAAGCCGGTGCACGAGACGCTGACGATCAGCGCCGATCTCGGCGGGCGAGCAGGCCCGCGGCCTGGAGCGCGCGGCGCGCGAGCGTCGGTGCCGGCGCGTGCAGGCGATCTCGAGGTAGCGGTCGTTCTGCGTCTCGAAGTCGCTCGGGTGGAAGACCCCCTCGATGGGGACGACGCTGGCGCGCGTCTTGACGCCCGCGGTCTCGTAGACCGAGAGCAGCCGCTCGCCCTTCTCGTCGCCTGCGTGCGCTTCGCCCTCGAGCCAGCGGCTCGAGCAGCCAGTCGCGGCACCCACTTCGTCACTTCCTGCTGGGCGATAGCGGTAGGGCGGGAGGAAGCGCTCGATGAGCGAGGAGCGACGCCATCGGCCGCGCCTTCCTGGAAGAGAGTCGGCTAGCGTCCAGCGGCTAGAACGGAACGTCGTCGTCCGAGGCCTGGAAGTCGTCGCCGGCGCCTGCCGGCGGGGCTCGGGCGTCGCCGCCGCCGCCACCGCTGCCGCCGCGGCCGCCCCGCCCTCGCCGCGCGCAGCCGAGCAGCACCAGGCGCGAGCCGGGTCCGCTCACGCGGATCTTGGTCATGTTGCGCTTGTTGCCGTCCTTGTCGGTCCACTCGTCGTAGCGGATGCTGCCCTCGATGTAGACCTGCTTGCCCTTCGTGCAGTAGTCGCGCACCACCTGCGCGGTCTTGCCGAAGACCTCGACGCGGTGCCACTCGGTGCGCTCCTGCTTCTGGCCGCTCTTGTCGTTCCAGACCTCGTTGGTGGCCAGGCTAGAAGTTGGCGATGGGCTCGCCGGACTGGCATGTAGCGGATCTCGGGGTCCTTGCCGAGGTTGCCGATCAGGATCACCTTGTTGACGCTGCCATGCTCATTCCTGTCTCTGCGGCTCGCCGTCGCTCAGGGATTGAGGCGCTCGCGTGCGATGCGCGCGGCCTGGGAGGTGGGGTAGCGGTCGACCACGTAGCGGTACTCGACGAGCGCCTGGCTCTTGCGGCCGAGCCTCTCGAGCGCCATGCCCTTCTTGACGCGCGCGTCGGGGAGCTTGTCGCTCGAGGGGAAGTCGCTTGCAGCAGCTGTTCCAGGCCTCGATCGCCTCGGCGTACATCTTCTTGCCGTACAGGCACTCGCCGATCCAGTACTGCGCGTTGTCGGCGAAGTCGGTGCCGGGGTAGGCGCGCAGGTACTCGGCGAAGCCCTGCATCGCGAGGTCGTAGTTGCCGCGCGCGTAGTCGGCGTAGGCCTGGCTGTAGAGCTCGCGCGGCGCGGGCGGCGGACCCGTGGGCGCGACGGGGGCCGGGCTCGGCGCCGGCGCCGGGCCGCCCGGACCCGCCGGCGCTGCGGCCGTTCCGCCAGCCGGGGCGCGTTCGGGTCGACGGACATGTTCGCCGGCGGGAGGGGGAACGTCGCCTTGATCGCCTGGATGGCCTCGGCCAGCTCCGAGACGCGCTCGGAGAGCTCCCTGAGGCCCACGGCCATGGCCTCGTCGTTCGTGCGCTTGTCGGCGGCGCTCTTGCGCAGGAGCGCGTTCTGCTCGGCGACGAGCTCGGAGAGGCGCTTCAGCTCGGCGCGCGTCTCCTCGCCGGAGCGCTGGATCTCGCTGAGCTGGCTCTGGAGCGTGGCGATCTGCATCGCGAGGCGCTCGATGTCCTTGTTGGCCGCTTCGACCGGAAGCGCCGCGAGACAAGCGACCGCCAGGGCAAAAAGCGCAGGAACACGAAGTCGAATGCTCAAGCCCGAATCATATCTTGAAGAAAGCAACGGCAACCCAGGGGGGCCTGGGGGGACGGAATCCCCCAGCTCAAGGAAGGAGGCAGCAGCCTGGCCGCTCGATCACCTACGAGAGCGGTCATTGGAGAGTCACTGAGGCTCGAGCCCCGAGACTGTGTGAGCGCCTATCGGCCGACCGCAAAGTGCGCCCGGCGGTTCTGGGCGTAGGACGACTCGTCGCCGCCCGCGGCGAGCGGGCGCTCCTTGCCGAAGGAGACGACGCGCAGGCGGTCCTGTCCGACGCCCAGGCTCACCAGGTAGTCGCGCGCCGCGCGCGCGCGCTGCTCGCCGAGCGCGAGGTTGTACTCGACGGTGCCGCGCTCGTCGCAGTGGCCCTCGACCGTCACCCGCGCGCCGCGCTGGCCCTGGAGCCAGAGCGCGTGCTTCTCGAGCGTCGAGCGCGCCTCGTCGCTGAGCGCGGCGCTGTCCAACTCGAAGTGGATGTCCGCGAGCGGCCCGCCCTCGCCCGTGAAGGCGCCGCCGGGGATGTCCGAGCCCGACGCGCCTTCGCCGCCGATGGCGCGCACGTCGGGGCCTTCCTCGAGCTGCTGGGTCCGGGCCTGAGCGGCGCCGTCGCCCTCGGCGCCGGCTCCACCCTCGCCGGGGTGGGCCGAGGCGAGCGCAGGCGTCCGCTTGGCGCAGCCCGAGCCGAGCGTCAGCGCGAACGCGAGCACGAGGAACGTGAGCGGCAGACGAGCGATCCGAAACGGCATGAGCCCTCCTCGAAAGAGAACCATCGTCACGGGCCCCAGTCGGGCTGGACGTTGTTGCCCGGCCCCGTGGCCAGGGTTTGGAGCGAGCGGCCGTCGCGGTCGGCGATCGTGATCTCCCAGCGCCTGTTGCGCTGGCACGAGAAGACCAGGTGGCGCCCGTTGGGCGCCCACGAGGGGTACTCGCACGAGCCGCGCCCCTCGGTGATCTGCCGGACCTGCCGCGTGGCGAGGTCGACGATGGCGATGTCGAAGCCGCCCGCCTCGAGCCGGGCGGTGTACGCGACCTCGCTGTACTGCTTGGCGGGATTCCAGGCGCAGCCGTCGTTGTAGTTCCCGCTGCCCACGCTCAGCCGGCGCACGTTCAGGCCCGTCCGCGTCCATCAGCCAGAGCTGCGGCGTGCCGGTGCGGTCGGAGGTGAACGCGATCTCCTGCCCGGTCGGGCTGAAGCACGGCGCCGTGTCCTTGGCCTGCGTGGTCGTGAGCCGCCGCGGCGACGAGCCGTCGGCGCCCGCGACGTAGACGTCGGTGCTGCCCGCGCGGTTGCTCGCGAACGCGAGGCTCTTGCCGTCGGGGCTGAAGGCGGGCGAGAACGCCTGGCCGTCGCCCTTCTCGCCGCTCAGGTTCGCGACGCTCTGTCCCTCGAAGATCTTGGCGAGGAAGATCTGCGGCGACGCCCTGCCGGTAGGAGACGTAGGCGATCGCCGCGCCGTCCGGCCGCCACGCCGGCAGGATGTTGAGCGAGCCGTTCACCGTCACCCGGCGCGGGTTGAAGCCGTCGTAGTCGACGATGTAGAGCTCCTTCGACGGCCGCTCCTTCGACGTGTCGCGGTCGGAGACGAAGGCGATCCGCGTCTTCGCGACGCCCTTGTACTGGGTGAGCGTCATGATGTCGTCCGATGCCGCGTGCGCGAACGTGCGCGGGTTGTCGGGCTTGCCCGAGTAGCGCCGCTGCAGCATCGACTGGCCGTTGTCGACGAAGTGGACGCGCACCTCCGTGACGAGCTCGCCGTTCGCGACCTCGGCCTGCGTGACCACCAGGATGTTGGCGCCGATGCCCTTCCAGTCCTCGAACTTCGGCGCCTGCGGATTGAGCGGCGGGATGGCGCTGATCAGGCTGTCCTGGACGAACGAGAGGTCTCTCGAAGCGCAGGTCGGCCCGCAGCACCTGCGTGATCGTGCGGCAGGCGGCCTGGCTCGCCTCGTCGGGCCGCTTCGGGCACGCAGTCGGGCACGGCGAACTTCGGCGCCTGCAGGCCGCCGATGACGATGTCGCGGCGGAGGCGGCTCCCTGGGCCTGCGGTCGCGGCGCGGCGGTTGCCGCGCCCAGGGCGACGCTCGCGACGGCGACGAGCGCCGCGGCGAGCTCAGAACGTCGGCTTGAAGAGCGCCCGGATCGTGAATGATTTCTGGCCATACTCTCTCGGAAGTGGACCGAACGGCGCCGCGTTGAGGACCGCGCGCTGCGCCGCGAGGTCGAGCAGCGAGGCGCCGGACGGCTCGGTGAGCCGGACGTCCGTGACGCGTGCCGTCGGGCTGGATCGTGAACGTGACTCCGACCGACTGCGTGTAGCCCGTCTTGATCTGCTGGTTCCAGATCATCCAGATCTTCTGCTGCACGCTCGCGAGGTACCAGTCGCCGCCGGTCTCGGTGCCGGTCGGGACGCCCGGACCCGGCGGCCCGAACTCCAGACCCGGCGTCGCCGAGGCCGCGGACTTCGCGGCCGGCGTCGTCCCGGCGGAGCCCGTGCTCGGTGTCGTGGTCGGCTTCGTCACGGCGCGTACGGGCGGAGGCGTCGGCGGGCGCTTGGTCTTGGAGTCGGGGAGCGGCAGCGCGTTGGGGCGCGGCTCGGCCTTGGGCGGCGGCTTCAGCACGACGGGCGGCGGCGGGGGAGCGGCGGACTCCTCCGGCTTGGGCTTCGCGACCGGCTCGGGCGCGGGCGGCGCCGGCTGCTGCGGCGTCCCACCGCCCCCGCGCGGCATCGACGACGAAAACGCTCTCGCTCAGGCGGATCTTCGGCTCCTGCGGCAGGACGCAGCGGCAGCAGCACCGCGAGCCCGGCGAGGCCGAAGTGACCGGTCAGCGACACGAGCAGCGTCGTCTGCAGGCCGTGGTCCTGGCGCTCGCGCTCGGACGAGGAGACGGGAGATCGCGTCGCTCACGGGCGCTTGTCCTCGGGCCGCACGTAGACGAAGCCGATGCGGTCGACGCCGGCGTGCTTGATCACGTCGACCACCTTGATCACCTGGCCGTATTTCAGGCCCTCGTCGGCGCGCAGGTAGACGACGGCTTCCGGACGGCCTCCGGTGAGGCCGCGGATCTGGTCCTCGAGCAGATTGATGTTGACCGGGCGATCCGCGATGTAGACGCGGCCCTCGGCGTTGACCGACACCGTGATGCGGTCCTCCTGCTGGATCTGCGGCTGGTTCGCCGCCGGGCAGCGACACGTCGATCCCGCGGCTCATCATCGGCGCGGTGACCATGAAGACGAGCAGCAGCACCAGCACGACGTCGACGAGCGGCGTGACGTTGATCTCGCCGAGCATCGCCCCGCCGCGCCGCGCGCGCAGCCCGCGATAGACGCTGCCCGCGCTCGTGTCGCCGCCGCTTGCCTGCATTGCCTAAGTGAAGTTGCGCTCGACGATGTTCAGGAACTCGAGCGCGAAGTCGTCGACCATCGCGCCCAGCACCTTGACCTTGCTCGTGAAGGCGTTGAAGAACACCGCCGCGGGGATCGCGGCGAAGAGCCCCATCGCCGTCGTGATCAGCGCCTCGGAGATGCCCGGCGCGACGACCGCCAGGCTCGACGAGCCCGATTCGGCCGATCTCGCCGAACGAGTCCATGATTCCCCAGACCGTGCCGAACAGCCCCACGAAGGGTGTGACGCTCGCCGTGGTCGCGAGGAAGCTGAGCCGCCGCTCGAGCCGCGTGATCTCGACGCCGGCCGCGCGCGCGAGCGAGCGCGAGAGCGACTCGAGGCTGCGCACGGTCGGCTTGGCGCCCGTCGGCGCCTGCCCGCCGCGCACCTGCTGGTTGACTTCGAGGTAGCCGGCCTGAAAAACGCCGACGAGCGGGCTCGCCTTGAGCTGCGGGCAGACCGCGTTCACCTCGGAGAACTTCGCGCTGCGCCGGAAGACGTCGAGGAAGAGGTCCGACTGCGAGCGGGCGCGCTGCAGCGCCGCGGCCTTGTAGAGGATGATCGCCCAGGACACGAGGGAGAAGATCAACAGCAGCACCAGAACGGAGCGGGCGACCCATCCCGCGTGGGCGATGAGGCCGCCGACGCCGCCCGAGAACGCCGGTTGTCTGAGCCAGGATCAGGAGAGGGAGAAAGGGCAATAAAACCTCTCTAAATTGCGCTGTCGGTTGAGGATGCCACAACAGCTTGTGGCTGTCAATTTCCGAGGCCACAAGCGTCACACAGCCGGGCCTTCTTGGGCCTTTTGACGTGCCATCATACGTTTACAGCGCGCTCGAGCGCTGTGATATTCTGCCAGCGGCTGCCTCCTGCATGCTTAAGCTGTTGAAAATAAACAACATCGCGCTCGTTCCCTCGCTGGAGCTGGAGTTCGGCAGCGGGCCTGACGCTCCTGACCGGCGAAACGGGCGCCGGCAAGTCGATCCTGATCGACGCGCTCGGCCTCGTGCTCGGCGAGCGAGCCTCTCCCGACCTGATCCGGACGGGCGAGGAGCGCGCGGTCGTCGAGGCGGTCTTCGAGACGAAGAACGCGGGCACCCTGCTCGAGGAGCGGGCGCTGCCGCAGGACGGCGACGAGCTCGTGCTGCGCCGCGAGCTGCAGGCGAACGGCAAGGGACGCGCGACGGCCAACGGCGCGATCGTTCCCGTGGGGCTGCTGCGCGACCTGGCGCCGCACCTGGCGGCCGTCCACGGCCAGCACGAGCCGCAGGGCCTGCTCGACCCGGCCACGCACCTCTCGCTCGTCGACCACTTCGCGGGCACGAGCGCTTCGGAGGTCGGGGAGGTCTACCGCGAGCTGCGCGCGGCCGAGGCGGGCCTCGAGCGGCTGCGGTCCGACCTGCGCGAGGCCGAGCGCCGCCGCGAGATGCTCGAGTTCCAGGCGAGCGAGATCGAGAAGGCCGAGCTCAAGGCCGGGCGAGGAGGAGGCGCTCCGCGCCGAGAAGGCGCGCCAGGCCAACGCGGGCCGGCTCGCGAGCCTGAGCGGCGAGGCGTACGCGCTCCTCTACGACGACGAAGGGGCGGCGCTCACGCAGCTCGGGCACGTCTTCAAGCGCGTCGAGGAGCTCGGCTCGATCGACGCCGAGTTCCGGCCGTTCCTGGAGGCGAAGGCCGACTGCCTGCCGCCGCTCGAGGACCTGGCGCGCATGCTGCGCGACTACCGCGAGCGGCTCGAGGTGAGCCCCGGCCGGCTCGACGAGATCGAGTCGCGCCTGGCGCTCCTCGAGCGGCTCAAGAAGAAGTACGGCGCGAGCGTCGACGAGGTGCTGGCGTTCGGCGCCCGCTGCCGGGGCGAGCTGCAGGCGCTGCTGTCGCCCGAGCAGGAGCAGCGCAAGCTCGAGGAGCGGCGCGACCGGGCGGCGTCCGCCTTCCTCGAGCGGGCGCGCGCGCTGTCGAAGCGGCGGCGCTCGATCGCGCGCGAGCTCGGTCCGGCGCGTGCAGACCGAGCTCGCCGAGCTCGCGATGGAGAAGACGCGCTTCGAGGTGCTGTTCACCCCCGCCGACGCCGAAACGGCCGCCGCCGACCCGACGCTCTGGAGCGAGCAGGGCCTCGAGAGCGCCGAGTTCCTGCTGTCGCCCGAACCCCGGCGAGGAGCTCCGGCCGCTCGCCCGCATCGCGTCGGGGGGCGAGCTGTCCCGGCTGATGCTCGCGCTCAAGTCGGTGGTGCGCGCCGACGCCGCCGGGCTGACGCTGGTCTTCGACGAGGTCGACGCCGGCATCGGCGGGCGCGTGGCCGAGGTGGTGGGGCGCAAGCTGCGGGCGCTCGCCGACAAGCAGCAGGTCCTCTGCGTCACGCACCTGCCGCAGATCGCGGCGTTCGCCGACAACCACCTGGCGGTGCGCAAGCAGGTGGCCCGCGGGCGGACCGAGACGGGCGTCGACGCGCTCACGGAGCGCGAGCGCGTCGAGGAAGTCGCGCGTATGTTGGGGGGCGAGACGATCACGGCCACGGCGCGGCTGCACGCGCAGGAGATGCTGAAGCAGAGTCTTCGCCGCTGAGATCCATCTGATGCACTCGAAAGAGAAAAATCGCTACTTCATCCAGACCTTCGGGTGCCAGATGAACGTCAACGACTCCGAGAAGGTCGCGGGCCTGCTCGAGTCGCGCGGCTTCCGGGCAGTCGCGTCGCCCGCCGAGGCCGACTTCGTGTTCCTCAACACCTGCGCGGTGCGCGAGAAGGCCACGACCAAGTTCAAGCAGTCGCTCGTGCGGCTCGGTCGGATGAAGAAGGGCCGTCCCGAGCTGCAGATCGGCGTGGGCGGCTGCGTCGCGCAGCTCGAGGGCGAGTCGCTCCTCGCCGGGTCGCCGCAGATCGACGTGCTCGTGGGGACGCACAACATCCGCCGCATCCCCGAGCTCGTCGAGCGCGTCCGCGGAGACGGGGCGCACGCTCGTCGACCTCGATCGGGGCGCCGACGCCTTCGACGTGCCCGACACGGTCACGGCCCACGTCAACCCGGTGCGCGCGTACGTGACGGCGATGGAGGGCTGCAACCTCGTCTGCAGCTTCTGCGTCGTGCCCCGCACGCGCGGTCCCGAGGTGAACCGGCCCGCCGACCGGATCGTCGCGGAGGTCGAGGCCGTCGTCGCGCAGGGCTTCACCGAGGTCATGCTCCTCGGGCAGACCGTCAACGCCTACCGCTCGGACGGCCGCGACTTCGCCGATCTGCTCGCGCTCGTGGACCCTGTCCCCGGCTTGAAGCGGCTGCGCTTCACGACCTCGCACCCGAGCCACGTCGACCGAGCCTTTCGCGAGGGCGCTCCGCGATCTCCAGCACGTGTGCCCGTACCTCCACCTGCCGGTCCAGTCGGGCTCGGACCGGGTGCTCGGCTCGATGCGCCGCGGCTACACGCGTGCGCAGTACCTGGAGACGATCGCGATGCTCCGCGAGCACGTCCCCGGGCTCGCGCTCTCGAGCGACGTGATCGTCGGCTATCCCGGCGAGACGGCCGCCGAGTTCGACGCCACGCTCTCGCTCGTCGAGGACGTGGGCTTCGACGGGCTCTTCACCTTCAGCTACTCGCCCCGGCCGGGCACCACCGCGATCCGCCTCGCGGACGACGTCCCCGAAGCCGAGAAGAAGCGCCGGCTGAGCGTGCTGAACGACGCACCAGCAGCAGTGGCAGCGCCGCCGCAACGAGTCGCTCGTCGGCTCGCGCGACGAGGTGCTCGTCGAGACGATCGACGGCGAAGGCCGCGTCTCCGGCCGCACGCCGCACTTCCGGATCGTGCATTTCGACGGTCCGGCGGCTCTTCTTGGCCGGACGGTAGCGGTCGAGATCACCGGTGCCGGATCGAACTCGCTCCAGGGACGACTTTCGCAACTGACTCATTGACTGTCGTTTCCGCGGTCCCTATATTTCGGGGCAAGCGGGGGACTCGAGCAGTGGAAATCGAGATGAGCATCAAGGGTCTTCGTGTAGACCCGATCACGAACATGCCCATCATCATCCTGCGCGAGACCGACGGCGAGCGCGTGCTGCCGATCTGGGTCGGCGTCTTCGAGGCCAACGCGATCGCGCTGCAGATCGAGAGCGTGCAGACGCCGCGGCCGATGACGCACGACCTGCTCAAGAGCGTGATCGACGAGCTCGGCGGCCGGCTCGAGCGCATCGTCGTCTCCGAGCTCAAGGACAACACGTTCTACGCCACGCTCCGCCTGCGCTCGCAGCGCGGCGCGCTGACGCTCGACGCACGACCTTCGGACGCGATCGCCCTGGCCCTCCGTTCGGGGGCCCGGATCTTCGTCGAGGAAGCGGTGATCCAGAGTGCCCGCAGCATGGAGGACTTGAGCCGCGAGACGACCGAGGACGTCGGTCGGCTGCAGAAGTGGCTCGAGAACCTCTCGGACGACGACCTCGGAAAATACAAGATGTAGTTCGGCCGCTCCCGGGGATCCACTGTCGTTTGTGCTTGACCCTGTCGCGCACGCTCCCATAACATCCGCCTATTCCAACCGTTCGTTGGCAAGAGGTCTCGCTTTTTGATCGTCATCGCGATCGCAAACCAGAAGGGCGGCGTCGGAAAGACCACGACGGCGATCAATCTCTCGGCGGCCCTCGCGATGCGCGGCCGCAGCGTGCTGCTCATCGACCTCGATCCGCAGGCCAACTCGTCGATGACGTTCCTCGACGTGCGGACGCTCCCGAAATCGATGTACGACGTGTTCGTCGGCCAGGCCACGCTGCCGGAGATCGTGCAGAAGACGAAGGTGCCGCGGCTCGACGTCGCGCCCGCGCGGATCGGGCTCGCCAAGCTCGAGAGCCAGCTGGTCGGCGAGATCGACTCGCACTACCGGCTCAAGGACCGGCTCGAGGCGGTGAAGGACAAGTACGAGTTCGCCGTCATCGACACGCCGCCGGCGCTCGGCCTCATCACCGTCAATGCCCTCGTCGCGGCGACGCACCTGCTGATACCGGTGCAGTCGAGCTACTTCGCGCTCGAGGGCACCGACGACCTGCTCGAGACGGTCGATCGCATTCGCGCCCGGCCGAATCCGGACCTCAAGCTGCTCGGAGCCGTCATCACTCTCCACGACAAGAGAACCACGCTGGCGAAGGACGTTCACAAGGCCATGAGCGAAGTCTTCGGCAATCGCGTCCTGAAGACGACGATCTCGAAGAGCATCCGGCTCGAGGAAAGCCCGGCGCATCGCGAGTCCATCTTCACGTTTGCCCCACAGTCGAGCGGCGCGTACGAGTACTACAAGCTGTGCGAGGAGGTCATCGAACGTGTCTAGTACCCGGCGTATCGGCCTGCCCGAGGCGATCCGCATGCGGCACGACCCGCACTTCGTGGACCAGCTCGTCCGCCCGAGCGGCGAGACCATCGGCCGCCTGATTCCGATCGAAGACATCACCCCCAATCCCGACCAGCCGCGCCAGGCTCTCGGGGACCTCGACGAGCTCACGGCGTCGATTCGCGAAAAGGGCGTCCTCGAGCCGCTGCTCGTGCGTCGAGTCGGCACGCGCTACCAGATCATCGCGGGAGAGCGTCGCTATCGCGCCGCCGTCGAGGCGGGGCTCGGCGAGCTGCCGTGCGTCGTGCGCGACACCTCGGACGCCGAGATGATGGAGCTGGCGCTCGTCGAGAATCTCCAGCGCAAGGACCTGACACCGTTCGAAGAGGCCGACGGTCTCAACGTGCTCGTCGACAAGTACGGCTACACGCACGAAGCGATGGCCGAGAAGCTCGGCAAGAGCCGCACGACGATCACCGAATCGTTGTCGCTCGCCGCAATGCCCGAGGACATTCGCCAGCAATGTCGGCGCACCGACATTCAGTCTAAGTCTATGCTTTTGCAAGTAGTTAGACAGGGCGATCGCGAGAAAATGGTGGCGTTCATCGAGCGGCTGAAGCGCGAAGGCGGAAGCCGCGGCGATGCTCGACGCCTGGCGCAGAAGGCCGACGCGCGCCGCGGTCGCGGCCGTCCGCGCCATTACGTCTTCCAGTACAAGCCGCGCGGCGGGCCGTTCTCGCTCGCGCTCCAGTTCAAGCGGGCCGACGTCGAGCGCGAGGAAGTGATCGAAGCGCTCGAGGCCGTCCTGCGCTCGCTCCGCGAAGAAGCCTGAAGCCAGAGGCCTCAAGGCAGTACTTGAGGTCCAGGAGACCTGTGGCCGAGAGCAGCTTTCGGACGCTCGTGACGGGCGCGTCGAGCGGGATCGGCGCCGAGTACGCGCGGGCGCTTCGGGCTCGGGGTGAAGCGGTCGTGCTGGTCGCCCGTCGCGCCGACCGCCTCGCGTCGCTCGCCGCAGAGCTCGGGGGCGAGCCGCACGCGATCGCGATCGCGGCCGACCTGGCGCACGACGGGCGCGGCTTCGAAGCTCAAGCAGGATCTCGACGCCCGCGGGATCGCCGTCGACGGCCTCGTGAACTGCGCGGGTCTCGGCCGCACGGGGCCGTTCGCGTCGCAGCCGCCCGAGGCGGTCCGCGCGATGTGCGACGTCAACGTGCGCGCGCTCGTCGAGCTCACGCGCGCGTTCCTGCCGCCGATGCTCGAGCGCCGCCGCGGCCGCATCGTGAACGTCGCCTCGAACGCGGCGTTCCAGCCGATCCCGTTCCTCGGCGTCTACGCGGCCACGAAATCCTTCGTGCTGTCGTTCACGGAGGCTCTCGCCGAGGAGCTGCGGGGAAGCGGCGTCCAGGTGCAGGCGCTCTGCCCGGGAATCACGGCGACCGAGTTCCTCGACGTGTCCGAGACGCACGGGCATCTCGCCGTCCGCAGGATGCCGATGATGACGCCGCGCCAGGTCGTCGAGGCGTCGCTCGCGGGACTCGACGGCGGGCGGCTGCGCGTGGTCGTCGGCTTCTCGAATCGGCTGCTCGGATTCGTGACACAGAGATTTGCGCCCGGCTGGCTCGCGAGAAAGGTCGCAGGTGGCCTCTATCGCGACTCAAACGTGACGTGACACAAGGAGTAGCGGCTGCTATCATTCGCCGTTCCGCGTTCGAAGCACACGGATGACAGTCGTTTTGCGCCCGGTGAGGCATGACCGGGACGCGATGACTGGAAAGGGAAGAGACACGATGGAGGCGGCCCAGAAAACGAGCGACGAAAGCCCGTATTCTCGGAGTACGACTACAGCAATTTCTACTACGGCGCAGGCGACGACCCGCTCAACCTGCTGCGGCCTTACGCCGACTGGTATCGCGAGGCGCGCCCCGCGGGCTACTACCTCTACATGGAGGCGCTGGAGACGGCGCCCACGACGCGCGTGCGCGTCAAGGACGGCAAGACCGGCCAGGTCCGCGACCTCCTGAACCTCGCCTCCTACAACTACCTCGGCATCTCGTACCGCCCCGAGGTGAAGCAGGCCGCGCACGACGCGATCGATCACTACGGCCTCGGCGCGTCCGGCTCGCCGATCCTCTCCGGCACCTTCGACGTGCACGAGGAGTTCCAGCAGGAGCTCGCGCGCTTCAAGGACAAGGAAGCGGTCGTGCTGTTCCCGACCGGGCTACAGCGCCAACGTCGGCTTCATCTCGGCGCTCATGCGCTCGGGCGACACCATCTTCCTCGACCAGTACTCGCACGCCTCGATCGTCGACGGCGCGATCCTCGCGAAGTCGAAGACCGTCTTCTTCCGCCACAACAACCCGCTCGACCTCGAGCGCAAGCTCACGGGCGTCAAGGGCAAGAAGCTGGTCGTCGTCGAGGGCGTCTACTCGATGGACGGCGACATCTGCGTGCTGCCCGAGATCCTCGAGGTGGCCAAGCGCCACGGCGCGCGCATCCTGATCGACGAGGCGCACTCGACCTTCCTGTTCGGCCCGAACGGCCGCGGCGTCGCCGAGCACTTCGGCGTCGACAAGGAGGTCGACTTCCACCTCGGCACCTTCTCGAAGAGCCTCGGCGGCCAGGGCGGCTTCGTCGCCGGCAGCAAGGAGCTCTGCGACTACGTGACCGCGTTCGCGCGCTCGCGCTTCTTCTCCTGCAACCTCTCGCCCGTGCTCACGGCGGGGCTGCTCGCCGGGCTGCGCATCGCGCAGAACGAGCCGCAGCTGCGCGCCAAGCTCTGGAGCAACTGCGCGTTCCTGCGCCGGCGCTTCGCGGAAGAGGGCGTCGACATCGGCAAGTCGAACTCGCAGGTGATGCCGGTGATGGTGAACCACGACTCGCGCGTGCTGCAGGTCGCCGAGAAGATCCAGGAGCGGGGCCTGTTCCTGAACCCCGTGACCTACCCGGCGGTGCCGAAGCACAAGTCGCGCCTGCGCATCTCCGTCTCCGCGGCCCACACCGAGGCCGAGCTCGAGGGGGCGGTGCAGACGATCGCCGGCGTGCTGCGCGAGGAGGGTATTTGCCGGGCATAACCCGCTACGGCTATCGCGACGCCATCAGCGGCTTCTTCGAGTTCCCGACCGAGAACGCGCGGCGCGTGCTGCCGCGCGGCTTCGAGCCGGTCGAGGTCCACCACGGCAGCAGCATCCTCGCGGTGACGGTGTTCGACTTCAACGAGAGCGAGGTCGGCGAGTACGGCGAGGTGGTCTACGCCGTGATCGTGCCGCCGCTCGTGCGCGACACGCGGCTGCCCAAGTCGGCGTTCTTCCCGTGGCAGGTCGCGACCACGACGAAGGCCGCGCGCGAGCACGCGATCGAGCGCTGGCACCTGCCGCACTGGATGGACGACGTCAAGGTCGACTTCCAGCGCGAGAAGGGGAAGACCACGGCCAAGGTCGAAGCCGACGGCGCGCCCGCGCTCGAGCTCGTCGTGACCGACCACTCCTGGCAGCCCGTCTCGCACCTCTACCAGTCGTTCCAGAAGGACGACTCGGGGACGTACCTCGCGAACATCCTCTTCGAGGGCGACAAGAGCGAGCACGAGGAAGAGGCCGGCAAGATCGTGCTCCACGAGAACGCGTTCAACAAGGACATCCAGATCTCCGAGGTCTTCGAAACTCCCTTCCGCGAGCTGTGGATGAGGAACGGCTGCCAGCTCTTCGATCCGCTCGCGCAGATCGAGGGGAAGTAGGCTGGCCGAGCCGGTCTACGTCGTCTTCAACCCGCGCTCGGGCAAGGGGCGGGGCGCCCAGTTCATCCAGCCGGTTCTCGAGCACCTCAAGTCCGCGGCGAAGCTCGAGCACGGGCTCACGCAGGCGCCGGGCGACGAGGCGCGGCTCGCGACCGAGGCGCATCGCGCGCGGCTTCCGCCGCATCGTGGCGGTGGGCGGCGACGGCACCTGGAGCAACGTCGGCGACGCGATCGTGCGCTCGGGCGATCCCCGCGCACCTCGGCGCTCGTGCCGGGCGGCACCGGCTGCGACCTCGCCAAGTCGCTCGGGCATCCCGCCGCGCGACGTCGCGGCCTGCTGCCGCATCGTGCTGAACGGCCACTCCCGCGCGATCGACGTCGGCAGGATCGAGGACCGCACTTCCTCAACATCGTCGGCTTCGGCTACGACGTGGCGGTGATCGAGGACTCCTGGAACGTGTCCTACCTCGAAGGCAGCGCCGCTCTACCTCTACTGCGCCGTCAAGCAGCTCGGCTCGTTCCGGGCTTCAAGGTCGAGGTCGAGGCCGACGGCCAGCCGCTGCGCCGAGCGCGAGCTGATGATGCTGATCGTGGCGAACGCGCGGATCTTCGGCGGCGGCTTCCAGATCGCCCCGCAGGCGGACCTGGCGGACGGCAGGCTCGACGCCGTGGCCTTCGACAACATGGGCCTCGGCGGGCGGGTCGAGGCGATGCAGCGCCTCCTGCTCGGGAACCACGCGGCCACCCGAACGTCGAGACCTTCGCCGCCGCGCGGCTCGTTCCGCCGCTTCGACGAGCCGCCGACCTACGAGACCGACGGCGAGTGGAACCGCGCGCGCTCGCGGAGCTCGTGATCGAGACGCGGCCCCGCGCGCTCGGGTGCCGTCCTCGTCCCGGCCGCCCGCATGAGCACGGCGCTCGCGCTGCCGAAGCTCGCGCAGGCGGTGCGCCGAGCGCACGCTGCGCACGTCCCGGCGACGCGGCGCTCGAGGCGGCGCGTCGATCGGCTCGTGGCCGCCGGCGGGGGAGTCGCTGACGGGCCTCGTGTTCTTCGGCTCGCGCCGCACCGGCGCCGCGCGCGTCGACACCTGGAGCGCCTACGACCTCTTCGTGGTCGTGTCGGCGCTACCGGCCCTTCTACGCGGCGCTGCGGCAGGCCGGCCTGATGCACCGGCCGGCCCTGGCTGATGGCGTTCGTGAGCCGCATCCTGCCGCCCAACGCAGCTCTCGCTGCGCTTCGACCCGCCGGGCGTCCACGCCAAGTGCTCGGTGATCGACGAGCGCGGCGTTCCTGCGCGAGACGTCGCCCCGGCCGGCGCGACCACTTCTGCATCGGCCGGCTCTTCCAGCCGACGCCGCTGCTGCACGCGCGCCGACGCCTCCGACGCGCGAGACAGATCCTGGCCGCGCTCGTCTCGGCCCACGCCGAGACGTAGCGCTGGGTGCGGCCCTGGCTGCCGCCGCAGTTCGACGCCGAGGGCTACTGCGGACGGCGCTCGCGCGTCTCGCCTCGATGCGCTGGGAGCTCCGGCCCGAGCCGAAGGGCCGCGCCGATCGCTCTGGGCGGCGCAGCGCGAGCAGCAGCCGCCGGTGCTACGCGGCGCTCCTCGAGGAGCTGGCCGCGCAGCGGCGAGCTCGCCCGGTGGCCGGACGGCCGGGCACCTGGTCGCGTGGTCCGACAGCCGACGGCGCGGCGAGCGGCTTCCGCCGCTCGATGCCTACTTCGCCTGTCGCTCGTGCGCGCGACCGTGCGCTGGCTGAAGCACATGGTGAGCTTCGAGGGCTGGCTCGACTACATCCTCCGAAGGCGGCCGCCACACCGGCCAGGAGATCGAGCTCACCGCCGCGGGAGCGCCGCTGCCCGCTGCTCTTCATCTGGCCGCGGCTCTTCCGCCATCTGAACTCGGCCCGCAAGGGCCGGAAGGACGCGTGAGCCCGTCGCTCGCTCGTGCTCGTGGCCGTCCTCGGGCGCGGCGCTCGCTGTCGATGCCGGTTTCGCCGCTCCTGCGGCGGGCCGCCCCGGGACCCGGACGCGGACAAGAAGGGCTCGCAGCTTCCTGCTCGGCATCGGCGACTTCCTGCGTCCACTGGCTGATGTGGGCGATCGGCCCGGTCGAGCGCGCGCTGCTCGCGGCTCGGCATCGAGCCCGGACTCACATGAATGCGGGCGGGCTTCTCTTCGGGCTGCTGAGCGGCGTGCTGATCGGCCTCGGCCAGCTCGAGGCCGGCGGCTGGGCGATCGTCGCTCTCGGGCGTCTGCGACATCCTCGACGGCCGGCTCGCGCGCGCCCGCGGGCGTGGCCTCGCGCTACGGCAAGTTCATCGACAGCACGCTCGACCGCTTCGTCGAGACCTTCGCCTTCCTCGGGCTTCGCGGTCTACTTCGCCCGCTGGCCCTACGGCCCGCTCGTCGCGGCGGCCGGCCTCGGCCCCTCGCTGCTCGTGAGCTACGCGCAGGCGCGCGGCGAGACCGTGTCGCGTCTCCGGCTCGGGCGGCCTCATGCAGCGGGCCGAGCGGCTGGTGCTGCACATCGCTCGGCTGCCTCTCGATCCGACTGCTTTGCGGTGGCTCGGCAAGCCCGAGGGGACGGTCCTCTTCTGGGTCCTGGTCGTGATCGCGGTCGGCGCGTTCCGCACCGCCGTCCACCGGACGCTCTGGATCGCGCGCAAGCTCAAGGGCTGATCGGCCCCGCCGGTCCCTCGCTTGCGCGGCCCGACCGCGGGGTGAGAATCGCCGCTCGCCAGCCAGCAGGCAGGAGGGCGCTCGTGTCCGACATCTATCCCGTCAAACCCACGATCGCCGCGCGCGCCCACCTGCCGAGCCTCGAGGAGTACCAGCGGCTCTACCGGCTGTCGCTCGACGACCCGCGAGGGGTTCTGGGGCGAGCAGGCCGAAGACCCTCGACTGGTTCCACCCGTGGCAGACCGTGCTCGACGCCGACTACGAGGAGGTCGACTTCGCCTGGTACTCGGGCGGCCGGCTGAACGCCTGCTTCAACTGCGTCGACCGCCACCTCGACGACGCGCGGCGAGCAGACCGCGATCATCTGGGCCGGCGACGAGCCGGGCGAGCTACCGCCACATCACCTACCGCGAGCTCAAGCACAACGTCTGCCGGCGTCGCCAACGTGCTGCTCGCCCACGGCGTGCAGCAAGGGCGACCGCGTCTGCATCTACATGCCGATGATCCCCGAGCTGGCCTACGCGATGCTCGCCTGCGCGCGCATCGGCGCCGTGCACTCGGTGGTGTTCGGCGGCTTCAGCGCCGAGTCGCTGCGCGACCGCATCCTCGACGCCCGCTGCCAGCTGGTGGTCACCGCCAACGAGGGCCTGCGCGGCGGCAAGCGGATCCCGCTCAAGGAGACCGTCGACCAGGCCATCGAGGGGCTGTCGCTGGTCGAGACGGTGCTGGTGGCGCGCCGCACCGACACCGACGGTGCCGATGCAGCGCCGGCCGCGACCTCTGGCTCGACGAGGAGATGCCGCAAGCAGCGCTCGACCTGCACCGTCGAGTGGATGGGCGCCGAGGACCCGCTCTTCATCCTCTACACCTCGGGCAGCACCGGGAAGCCCAAGGGCGTGCTGCACACCACCGGCGGCTACCTCGTCTACGCCGCGCTCACCCACAAGCTGGTCTTCGACTACCACCCGGGCGACATCTACTTCTGCGCCGCCGACGTCGGCTGGATCACCGGCCACAGCTACATCGTCTACGGGCCGCTCGCCAACGGCGCGACGACGGTGATGTTCGAGTCGACGCCGCTCTATCCCGACGCCGGGCCGCTACTGGCGGATCGTCGACGACCTCGGCGTCAACATCTTCTACACCGCGCCCGACCGCGCTGCGCGCCATCGCGCAGGCCGGCGACGAGCTGGGTGAAGCGCTACCAGCGCAAGTCGCTGCGCATCCTCGGCACGCGTCGGCGAGCCGATCAACCCCGAGATCTGGCGCTGGTACCACGACGTGGTGGGCGAGGGGCGCTGCGCGGTGGTCGACACCTGGTGGCAGACCGAGACCGGCGGCATCCTGATCACGCCGCTGCCCGGGCGTCGACGCCCGCCAAGCCGGGCTCGGCGACGCTGCCGTTCTTCGGCGTGCAAGCCGGTGGTGGTCGACCCGGCAGACGGCAAGGTGCTCGAGGGCAACGGCGTGAGCGGCGCCCTCTGCCTGCGCGACGCCGTGGCCGGGCCAGGCGCGCACGGTCTGCGGCGACCACCAGCGCTTCCAGCGAGACCTACTTCTCGCAGTATCCCGGGCTCTACTTCACCGGCGACGGCTGCCGGCGCGACGAGGACGGCTACTACTGGATCACCGGCCGCATCGACGACGTGCTCAACGTCTCCGGCCACCGGCTCGGCACCGCCGAGGTCGAGAGCGCGCTCGTGGCGCACGAGGCGGTGGCCGAGGCGGCGGTGGTCGGCTTCCCGCACGCGATCAAGGGCCAGGGCATCTACGCCTACGTGATCCTGACCGCCGACTACGCGAGCGGCGACGCGGAGCGAGCTGGCAGGGCGCGCTCAAGGAGCAGGTGCGCCACGCCATCGGCGCGTTCGCCACGCCCGACGTGATCCACATCGCGCCCGGGCCTGCCGAAGACGCGCAGCGGGCAAGATCATGCGCCGCATCCTGCGCAAGATCGCGCGGCCGAGTACGAGGGCCTGGGCGACATCACGACGCTCGCCGAGCCCGAGGTGGTCGAGCGGCTGATCGAGGAGCACAAGACGGCGCACGAGTGACGCGGGTCCGATGCCTTTCGCCTACTACGAGCGCCTCTCGGCGCGCGACCGCGCGATCTACCGCCGCAGCGACAGCGTGATCGTCGCATCGTGCTGCCGCGCCCGGAGCGCGCTGCGGCCGCTCGTCGAGGAGCGTCCGGCATGGCGCTCGCGCAGGACGATCGCGCCGCGCTGGTCGACGCGGCGCGTCCGCGCCTGGCGCTCGGCCTGGCCGGTCAGCTCGAGCTCCGCCGGTGCGGGTCGAGGTGCTGGCCGTGCGGCCTCTCGGCCGACTGAGGCGAGCTCCACGGCCTCTACACGCGCCAGCCGGGCCGGCCGCCGCGGATCCAGCGTCTGGATGCGCACGGCCCACCACAGCGCGCGTGGTCGCCTTCGGACCTTCCTGCGCACGCTGCTCCACGAGATCGGCCACCACCTCGACTACAGCGACTCGAGCTCGCCGACTCGTTCCACACCGAGGGCTTCTTCCGCCGCGAGTCGAGCCTGTTCCACCAGCTCGTGCCGAAGCCCGTCTCGCCCGCAGGCGGCTCTCCGGCGGGCGAGGTCTAGGCCGCCGTGTCGCGACCGGCGCGGCGGCCCGGGCGTCGGCGCGCCGACAGTCGGCGCTCGAGCGGCGACACGCGTCGCGTCGACGGGCGTCGTCGCTCCGCGTCAGCGGGGCCGGTGGGCTCGGCTCGGGGCGTTCCGGACCGGGAGGCGCGTCTCATCCGTCGCGTCGCCGTGCGCGAAGCGGGCCGGCGGCTGGTGGACGTCCTGCGGGAGTGGCTGCGCGAGCGGCTGTCGGAGGATGTGCCGATGGCGCGCGTCCGTGCGCTCGTCGCCGCCGGCGGCGTGCGCGTGGACGGCGACGTCGCGCGCGCACCCGGGCGGCCGCTGCGCCGCGGCGAACACGTCGAGGCGCTGCTCGATCCGGAACAGCTCCGCGCCCGCGCGCGGCTGGTCGATCGCCCGTTCGAGCTGACGGCCGAGCGCGTGCTCTTCCTGGACGACGCCTTGATCGCCATCGACAAGCCGCCGGGGCTGCCGACGCACGCGACCGCCGACCCGTCGCGCCCGAGCCTCGTCGGGCACGTCGAGCGGTTCCTCGAGTCGCGCGGCGTCCGGGCGACCCTCGCGGTCCACCAGCGGCTGGACCGCGACACCTCGGGCGTCGTGGTCTTCGGCCTCGACCCGCGCGCCAACGAGGGCCTCGCGCGCGCCTTCGCGGAGCGGCTCGCCGAGAAGAGATATCTGGCGCTCACAGCGACGCCGCGCGAGCCGGTGTCTCCGCGGTTCCGCGTCTCGGCTGCGATCGGTCCGGCAACGGCGGGCCAGCCTTCCGTCCGAGTCGGCGGCCCCGGCGCCCGTGCGGCCGAGACCGACGTGATCGTCCGCGAACACCTCGACGGCGCACTGCTCGTCGAGGCGAGGCCGCTCACCGGCCGCCGCCACCAGGTCCGCGTGCACCTGGCCCACGCGGGCGTTCCGATCCTTGGCGACGAGCTCTACGGCCGTGCGGACCCGCGAGTGCCGCGGCTGATGCTCCACGCCTGGCGTCTCGCGCTGCCGCACCCGATCACCGGCGAGCCGCTTCGCCTCGAGGCGCCGATCCCGAGCGACTTCGCGGCGTTGCTCGCGACGCACAAGAGAAGGAGTGAGTTAGAGTGGTGCGTCGCCTGGGGTCCGCTGCGACACCGAAGCTGCTTCGCGAGACCGAGTGCTCAGCTCCGTGGCGCGGTGAGACGAAGCTGAGGCTCCGGGACGTAACTCGTTCCGGAACGAGTTACGGAAAGTAACGCGACGCGCGTCGGTCGCAGCCTCCGCTGGACGCGCGACGTCGCGGACTCTCGCGACAGTAAGAGCGAGAAGCCGTCTCACTCCGACTCGAACCGCCACGGCCCGAGCCGCGTCGGCCGATCGAGCGCGCTCTGCAGCGCCTCGAGGAAGTCGCGCCGCGGCCACTCGCGCGCGCCGAAGTGCGCGAGGTGGGGCGTGTAGACCTGGCAGTCGACGAGCGGGATGCCCCAGCGGCCGAGCTGCCGCACGAGCGCCACGAACGCGAGCTTCGAGGCGTCCTGCTCGAGCGCGAACATCGACTCGCCGAAGAACGCCGCGCCGAGCGAGAGGCCGTAGAGCCCGCCGACCAGCTCGGTCGCCGCTCCACGCCTCGACCGAGTGCGCGACGCCGCGCGCGGTGCAGCTCGCTGTAGGACGTCGATCATCGCCTTCGTGATCCAGGTGCCGTCCTGCCCGGGCCGCGGCACCGACGCGCAGGCCGTGATCACCGCGACGAAGGCCGTGTCGAGCGTGAGGCGGTAGGGCGCCTTCTTCTCGGCCTTGCGCAGGCTGCGCGTGACGTGGAGCTCGTCCGCGAGCAGCACGAGCCGCGGGTCCGGCGAGTGCCAGTGCAAGGGCTCGCCCTGCCAGGGGAAGATGCCCATCGAGTAGGCGAGCAGGCAGCCGCTCGGGCCGGAGATCGCCGCCGACCGCGATCGGCCCCCGCCGCGGTCCGCGCTCCGGCGGCGGGAAGAGCAGGCGCTCGTCGAGGCGATAGACCGGCATCGGCGCTCAGGCGCGCGCGCGCTCCGGGTCGGGCCGGCCGGTGAAGCCGCGGAGCGCCGCGAGGCAGGCTTCCTGGTCGGTCGCGGTGTCGGACGCGAGCGACGACCAGGCGAACGCCCCGGAGTAGCCCGCGGAGCGCGCGATCTCGAGCAGCCGGGAGGGCGGCACGGACGCGCCGCGCGTCGGGAACTCGCCGAGCACGGGCGCGGGTCCGCCTGGACGAGACGGCGCGACCGGCCGGGCCAGCGACGCGAGGCTGTCGAGCGTCTCGTACCAGTGCACCTGGACGAAGTCGAGCGCCAGGCCGTCGAGGAGCGGCAGCCAGCGCGCGCTCGCGAGCCCGACCGAGAGCGGCTGCGAGGCGCGCGCGTGAAAGAGCGCCGCCAGCTCGCCGAGGTACGTGCGCATCTCGAGCCGCGAGATCGAGGCGCCCGGGTCGACGGTGCCGACCCCGAACGTCGCCCACTCGGGCTCGTTCAGCAGGTCCCAGCCGGCGATCTCGGGCGCCTGCCCGTAGCGCGTCGCGATCGGCTCGAAGACCTGCGCGAGCAGGCGCGAGCGCAGCAGCGGATCGCGCACGTGGTCGCGCCGCCCGCCGAGGCGCACGCCGTTCACGACGCGCGCGGGAGAGAACCAGAGGAAGTCCGTGAGCACGAGATGCGCGCGCAGCCCCGCGGCGCGGAGCGCCCCGAGAGCCGCGTCGAGGTCGGGAAGCACGCGGTCGTCGAGCGAGACCGGCCGTCCCTCCGGGTCCTCGACGAGGCCGGCGCGCCCATCGGCGAGCAGCCACAGCCGGACGGCCGATCGCCCCCGCCGCGGCCAGACGCGACGAGCTCGGCGCCGAAGCGCTCGAGCCGCTCCGGAATGGCGATGCCGCCCTCCGGCCGCCACGCGCTCGCTCCGAAGTCCTGCCCGTAGTCGAGCCAGGGCAGGTTGGCCCCGACCACGAGCTCAGCCATTCCGCTGGAGCGCCCCCACGATCTCGCGGACCTGCGCGTCGGCGGTCTCGGGCGGCAGCAGGCACGCGCCGGCGCCGGCGTGGCCGCCGCCGCCGTAGAGCGACATCAGCACGCCGATGTTGGCCTTCGAGCTGCGGTTCAGGATCGAGCGGCCGGCCGAGACGGCGATGCGCTGCCGATCCGGCCCCCGCTGCAGGCGGACCGCCACGCTCGCCTTCGGGAACAGCGTGAAGATCAGGAAGCGGTTGCCGACCGGGATCGGGTCGAGCGGACGGAAGTCGGTCAGCACCAGGTTCTGCTCGAGCCGCGAGTGGGCGAGCGCCGCGTCCTTGAAGGCCTGGTCCTGCTCGCGCATCCGGGTCACGCGCTCGCTCACCACCGGCAGCGCGAGCACCTCGGCGATCGGGCGCTGGCGCAGGGCGGGCAGCAGGCTGTCGAAGTACTCGCGCAGGCTGCCGAGGCCGGTGCGCGGGTCGAGCGTGAAGCCGAGCAGCACGTAGCCCGAAGGCGAGACGACGTCCTCGATCGTGAGCTGCGCCGAGTCGAGCCGATCGGTCTCCGCCAGCAGCCGCTCGTGCCGCGCGATCCGCGGATGGCTCGCCAGGTAGTGCTCGTAGACGAGCCGTGCCGCGCTCGGCGCCTTGCCATAGCGTCCCTTGAAGCCCGTCGGCGGCATCGCCTTCGGGTCGGTCAGCAGGTGGTTGTCGAACCACATCCCGCAGTCCGGGTGGTAGGGCACGTTGGCGAGGATGTCGTCGGGCCCGATCGCGACTCGGCGCTCGCTGACGTCCTGAGGGTGCACGAGCTCGACGGCGTCGATCGCCTCGCACTCCGACAGGATCACCGCGCAGGTCAGCCCGTCGAGATCGGGCCGCGTGACGAGCCGCATCCCGGGCAGTGAACCACGAGCCCGTGCGGCTGACAAGCGCGCTACGCGGCGGCGCCGAGGAGCGGCGCGCGCGCGCGACGGCCGAAGCCGAGCATCGCGAAGCCCGCGAGGATCCAGAAGATGTCCTTGCCGCGCTTCAGCAGCACGAGCGCCGCGCCGACCGTCGTCACGGCGGGAACGCCGAGCGCCTTGAGGCTCAGCAGGTAGCCGAGGTCCTGGACGCCGAGGCCGGCGGGGACCGGCACGGCGAGCGCGCGGACCAGGATCAGTGTCGTCTCGATCACCATCGTGGCGCTGAGCGGTGCATTGACTCCGAGCAGGTACAGGAAGAAGAGCGTCTCGAGCGAGCGGACCATCCAGCCGCCCATGTAGAGGAGCACGGGCAGCACGAGCCCCAGCGGGCGCTTGAAGAAGATGGCGAGCGACTGGTCGGTGCGCTGGAAGCGGAGCGCGTTGCGCTCCAGCCAGGCGCCGAGCCAGCGGCCGAGCAGGCGCTCGAGCCAGCGGTGCAGGCGGTCGGCCATCTGCCCTTTGGCCGTCGCCGTCACCATGCAGCAGCGCGACCGCCACCAGCACGAGCGCCGTCGCCAGCAGCAGCAGCGGCAGGCCGCCGCGTCCGATCGCGACGCGCGAGGCCTTCTGCAGCAGCGGCCAGGCCAGGAACGTCGCGAGCGCCAGGAACAGGCCGTGCGAGAGGATCACGAAGAACTTCCGGGCGATCGTGGAGACGACGCCGTCCTCGGTCGGCACGCCGCAGTAGCGCTTCAGCAGGTAGGGCTGGACGGTCTCCGAGAGCACCCCACCCGACGGCAGGCCGAGCATCAGCGCGTCGCCGATCACGCGCACCGTGACGAGGCCGCGGAAGCGCGGCCGCTGCGCCGAGCCGGTCGTGGCAGAGCCACCAGCCGAGCGCCTCGCAGAGCACGGCCACGAGGTTCGGCAGCAGCAGAAGCGGCAGCCACGGGCCCCGCGCGCGCACGAGCTCGAGCGCCTTGCCGAGGTCGGCCGAGCGCAGCACCCAGAAGAGCAGGCCGAGCGAGAGCGCGGCCGGAATCAGCTGGGAGGCGTGGCGAAGTACACGCTTCATCGCCGGATTATGACCTCGTTGCCCCTGCGGGCGGCTCGCGCATACACTGCCACTTGTCGAGGAGGCCGAGGATTCCGGACCCGCCGACGCAGGAGACGTTCGACTCCGCGTTCCTTTCCGAGCTGGAAGGGCTCGTCACCGACGCCGGCATCAAGGTGTCGTCGGTGGCGGGCGTGGAGACCGGCGCGCGCGGCTACCTCGAGACGCTCGCGGCGTTCCTCGCGCCGGTCGTGCCCGGCGGCCCGGCGCTCAACGACCAGTCCTTCCTCGTGCTGCCCGAAGGCGTCCTCGCGGAGCGCTGCACGGCGGTGATCGAGTCGGTGCGCCGCAGCCCGCGCCGCGAGGCCGCGCAGGCGGCCGAGAGCTTCGTCGTCTTCTTCCAGGCGCTCGTGCCGACGCTCGATCCGGCGCCGGCGCGCGAGGTGAAGACGACCTTCTTCCGGCTGATGCCGACGCTCGTGCAGCTCGCGTGGGAGGACACGGGCGAGGGCCACGAGCTCGGCCCCGACACCCGCGAGGTGCTCGGGCTCGTGGAGACGATCCTGCTCGAGGTCTCGAGCGTCAGGCTCGCGCCGCTCGAGAGCGAGGTGCTGTTCCGCAACCTCGACAAGCTGGCGACGCTGATCGCGGCGGGCGAGTGGTCGCTCGCGCGCGACGTGGTCGCGGCGCCGCTGCTCGCGATCCTGCGCAAGAACCGCGAGAAGCGCTCGCTCTTCCGGCTGATGGAGGTCGAGATGGCGCTGCAGAGCTACCTGCGCGAGCGGCTCGGGCACGACACCCCGCACCTCCGCGTCCCGGACGACCTCGAGGCGCTCGCGGACTTCGGCCCGCTGCGGATGTTCGAGGAGGAGGGCGCGGGCGGCACGCGCCAGCTCTTCCTGCAGGTGCAGCTGCCCGACATCCCGATCCTGAGCGACATCGTGGTGCACCTCTCGCCCGCAGGGCGGGGGCTCCGACGAGCGGCTCAGGCTCGACGGCCTCGGCAGCGTGCCGTTCGACCTCCCGCCGGGGCTCTACCAGATCGGCCTGCTCTACGAGCCGGAGGCGTCGCGCGCCTGACCCGGCGGCAGCGCCGGGGGCGGCGGACCCGGCACCTTCGGCGCTCCCGGCGTCACGTCCTGGCCGCGCGTCGCCAGGAAGACGGCGATCGTCCAGGTCGGCACCAGGTCGACGAACGGCACGAGCTCCGTCAGGAAGGCGGGCAGGAACGCCCAGTGCCAGCCCAGCAGCGCAGACCATCACGAGCGCCGTGGCGGTGTCGATGACGTTGTTGAGCGGCGTGAGCGCGACGGGCAAGAGCGCGTACTGCGCGAGGTCCACGCACAGCGCGAGCACGCGCGCGATCAGGATCCGCCGCGGCGTGAGCAGCACCATCGAGCTCAGGCTATCAGACGGCGCCAAGAGGCGAAAACCGGGGGATCGGAACTCGTTTCGAACGAGTTGGCCGGAACATCCGGCGGCGGGCAGGATTCTTCGATCGACCAGGCGCTGGTCGAGAGACCGCGACGCAGGCTCGCGCGCCTGAGCGAGCCGCCGGCTGCCCCCAGCTCGCAGGACGCAACCGCCGCGGGCACCAGATGGCGGGATCGGCGCGGTCTCTCGGCCTGGCGCGCTCGGGCCTCGGTGTTCATCCGAGTGGGCGCGCGACCTTAGCGGCCTCCCTTCTCGACGACTTCGGCTCAGGCCCTCTCTGGCCGGGCCGAGACCACGTGGGCCATGGCCGCCAAGCCTGGAGACGGTCGACCTGCCGTTCTCGGGGGCTCGCGCGCGATGGCTTCTCGACCCTCGATCGCCTCCCGACCGTAGTCGCGCTCGAGCCAGGTAGCGGTTGTGCGCCGGGCACAACAAGCTGACGTTGCCGGGGCTGTGGGCTCCTCCCATCGCAAAGGGATGACGGTGGTGGAACTCGAGCCGGTGCCGCTCCGTGCAACGCCGGCCTTCCTTGTCGACGAAGCTGCAACGGTTCCCGTCGCGCTCGTGCACGGCCCGTCGCACCGCCGCAGGGATGTGCCGCGAGATCGGCGTTGTCGCCGACTCTGCAATCCGTGCGCGCGGAGCGCCGGTCCTGCCGTAGCGCTTGGCCTCCAGCCGCTCGAGCTTCTCGGTGACGGCTCGCTCGACGATCTCGGCGAGGTCGCCGCTGGGGATCTCGGAGCGCATGAGTGCCGTGAGCCGCTCGAGCTTGTCGCGCAGCTCGGCGGTCGCGGTGAACTGGACCTTGTAGCGACCGGGGCAGAGCGGCTCCAGCGTGGGCCCTTTCGCCGGGGGCGGGGCTGACTCTGGGATCGCAGGGGATGGGACGGCGTCGGGCGCGATGTGGAAAGGCAGGATCGGGCTCGCGTGATCGGCAGCTCGTTCCGGAACGAGTTCGCCCGAGGCCCTCCCGGGGTCCGGTACCGCGGAGGTCGTGGCAGTGACCTTCCGTGGAAGCCTCCTCATCCCCGAAGGAACATCCGGCCGCGGAGAGAGCTCAGCCACGAGCTCCTCGATCTGGCGCTTCGTGCGGTGGATCGCCCGCCCGAGGACCGCCTCGCAGTTCTCTGCCGTGAGCAGCGGGGCGAGAAGCGCCGCGCCCGTCACGTGCAAGCGGCCGTCCGACAGCATCGCAAGCAGCAGCTCGTGCTTCCGAGCGGCGCGGGCAACGGTGATTCGACGATAGGCCTCGGCCTCCGACAGGTGCAGCCCCAGGGTGCAGTAGGCGAACAT
This sequence comes from uncultured Acidobacteriota bacterium, assembly GCA_963744315.1. Lineage (GTDB taxonomy): Bacteria > Acidobacteriota > Vicinamibacteria > Fen-336 > Fen-336 > DATBSL01. Next base: position 7,703 of record CAVUTB010000001.1, on the reverse strand, counting down.
CGAGGGGAAGGCCTGGCGGGCGTAGAGCCGCCGCTCGTCGACCTCGCCGATGTGAGCGACGAGATCGGCCTCGAGCCGGTTCGAACGGGTGACGAGCGCGTCGAGTCGCCTGAGCAGCTCGTCGTCGGAAACGGCCTGAAATGCGCGCGTGTGATCCATGTCTGCAATATAGGCGGGCCTTCGCGCGCTTCGCAGAACGTCGATTGACGGGCGTGGCCTGACGAAATCGCCGCGCGTGAGCTCCGCTGCGATGGCGCGTCAGGCAGAGAAGGCACGCGCTGCACAGCGGCACAATGGCAAGCGTCTCTACTGACGAACGGAATCGCTTCCGAAAGTTGTCAAGGAGTAGCGACGAAAAATCCGATCTGAGTCGTAGCAGGGCTCCAAGGCTTCGGCACCGAAGGCACACGGCAATCTCGAGTGCGGTCATCAACGAGAAGCGGGCCGTGACTCCGACTAGCGACACAGGCGGCAGCTCGTCCCGGAGCGAGTTGGTCAGCGTGGGAGAACGTCAGGCGGGCCCGCGCGCTATCAGGATCCGCCGCGCCGTGAGCAGTACCATCGGCTCCGGTCACCAGACCCCACGGAGGGCGAAACCTCGAGGCGGCTACGCGGGAACCCGCGCGCGGGCGAGACGGCCGCTGCCCTCGAGCTCGTACGACGAGATCGCCGCGGGCACCAGCACGCTCTGGCCCCGCTCGAGCGCCGTCTCGCGGCCGCTGGCCTTGAGCCGCGTGCTGCCGCTCAGCTGGAGCAGGATCTCGAGACGCCCGCCGGCCGCCGAGAAGGCGCGCCCGGGGGAGAGCTCGACGAAGCCCAGCTCGAACTCGCGCGCCGGCGTCACGAAGCTCGTCTCGCCGGGCCCCGGAGCCGTGGGCTTCAGCACGGCGGCGTCCTGCGCCTCGAACACGAGCGTCGCCAGCAGCTCCTGGACGTCGACGTGCTTCGGCGTGAGCCCGCCGCGCAGCACGTTGTCGGAGTTGGCCATGATCTCGAGCGCCGTCCCCTCGAGGTAGGCGTGGAGCTCGCCGGCCGCGAGGTAGAGCGCCTCGCCCGGCTCGAGCGTCACGAGATTGAGGTAGAGCGGCGCGAGCGTCCCCACGTCCTGCGGGTACTTCTCGAGCAGGCGCTTCACCCAGCGCCAGCCGGGATCGGAGGATCGCCGCGCGGCCTCGGTCGCCGCGCGCTTCAGGATCGGCGCGCGCTCCTCGGGCTCGAGCGTCATCAGCCGCGCGAAGAACGCGCGGAGGGCGGCGGCGTTGCGCTCGCGCGCGACGCGGCCGAGCGCCTCCGACAGCTCGGGCCGGGCGAGCGGCTCGAGCGCGCGGACGGTCTCCTCGAGCGGCCGGAAGCCCTTGAGCGCGACGAACGGCGTGAGCGCGCAGACGAGCTCGGGCTTGTGGTTCGTGTCGCGGTAGTTCCGCCGCGGCGCGTCGAGCGGGATGCCCTCGGCGTTCTCGCGGTTCCAGCCGCCGCGCGCCTGCTCCTGGTTGGGGTGCGCCTGGATCGAGAGCGGCTCGGCCGCGGCCAGCACCTTGAAGAGGAAGGGCAGCTCGTTGCCGAAGCGGTCGCAGACGTCGGCGCCCAGCAGGCCCACCGGGTCGTCCTGGATCGCGCGGTCGAGCGTGCCGAGACCCGCGGGCGAGGCGATCCGCGACGGCGCCTTCGGGTGCGCGCCGATCCAGAGCTCCGCTTCCGGCCGCTCCGACGGCGTCGGGCGCCCGAGCAGCTCGGCGATCGCGGTGCGCGACCCCCAGGCGTAGTTCTGGATCGGGTTTTCCAGCACGAGGACCGGCGGACTCATGAGAAGCCCGAACTATATGCGCCGAGTCCGCCGCTGTCGACTCGCGCTCCTGGATTCGCGCTGTGGATTCAGACGCGCTCAGGGAGCCGCGGGCGCCGCGACCGCGGGCGAAAGCTCGCGGAGCTTCTGCTGGATGATGCGCACGTTGCGCGGCCCCATCCGCAGGAACTGCTTCTGCGCGGCGCTCAGCCCCTCCAGCTTGGGGTCGGCGTAGCGAAAGCCGATGGCATGCGGAACGAGCTCGACGTCGTCGCGCAGCACCGGCACCGCCGTGAGCGCGGCGATCGCGCGGTCGACGGCCTTCGAGAAGCCGCCCTCCGGATGTCCGAGCTCGGCGTAGGCGGCGTCGAAGAGCGGCGCGAGCGTGCGGTAGGCCGCCGCGGCGGCGGACGCGTCGACCGAGCCCACCACGTCCGCGACCACGTCGTAGCCTTTGAATCCCGCCTGGTCCGGCACGATCGCGCGGCCGGGCCGCCGCGCCGCCTTGAAGCGCTGCTTGGGCGCCAGGAACTCGAGGTGCGGCCGCGGCGTCTCGCCGTTCACGACGTTCTCGACGACTGCCGTCAGCTTCCGCACGAGCCCGGTCTGCGCGAGCCAGCGGGTGAGCTCCGGGTTGGAGGAGAGCGCCCCGGCGAGGCTGCGCACGAAGGGATCGCTGTCCTCGAGCTTCGGGAGCGTCGTGGCCGGCGTCGGCGTCGGGGCCTGTTTCGCGACCGGTGGAGGCGGCGCCGGTGTCGGCGTCGGCCGGCCGGGCTGCCGGAACAGAAGGAAGAGCACGCCGAGCAGAGCGACCACCAGCACGCCGAGCGCCGCCAGGATGGCCGGGAAGCCGATCCCGCCCTTGGGCTCGTCGCGCCCGTAGTCCGGCCGGACCGGGACCGTGCTGCCGTCGTCGTCGAGCCCCCGCTGCGGCTCGAGCTCGTACTGGTCGAGGTCGTCGTCGCGATCGTCGAGATCCTCGGGCATTCGGAGCCTCCAAGGCTAGGCTACACCGGGGGGTCTGGGGGTCCGATCACCCTTCGAGTCGCGCTACAATTCCGTTCCCTCTATTCTGGAGACACGATGGCGCACACGTACGAAGAGCTGAAGGGCAAGACGATCGACGAGCTGCGCGAGATCGCGAAAGGGATCGAGCACGAGGCCGTGAAGGGCTACACGCAGATGAACAAGGAGCACCTGCTCCCGGCCCTCTGCAAGGCCCTCGGCATCGAGTACCACAAGCACCCGCACCACGCGGCGGTCGGCATCGACAAGGGCAAGCTGAAGGCCCGCATGCACGCGCTCAGGGCCGAGAAGGCCAAGGCGATCGAAGGCGGCGACAACAAGAAGCTGAAGGCCCTCCGCCGCGAGTACCACCGCCTGAACCGCCGGATCCGCGCCGCGACCGTCTGACGCCGAGGGGGTCAGGTCTTGAATTGACGCATCGCCGCGTCCAGGACCTGGAATCGGCCGGCGCCGCTCAGCTCCTCGCCGCACAGGCAGTGGGCGTAGATCCCGCGCGGGTCGTTCCAGCGCGCGACCTCCGTGAGCTCGCGCTGGATCTCGAGCAGCTGCCCGGCGACCGAGAAGCGTGACGCCGAGGATCCCTCCGCCGCGCCCTCGCCGGCCGCGAGCCGGAGCCGAGCCGACGATGGACGAGGCGCCCGTCGTGAGCATCTCGGCGACCTGCTCGCGGAACGTCTTCTCCTTCTCGATGTACCAGACGCGGTAGCCCTTCTCGAGCTTGGCCCGCTTGGCGGCCGACTCGATCGCCGCGGGCAGGCCGCCCAGCTGGTCCACGAGGCCGAGCCCCTTCGCGTCCTCGCCGCTCCAGATCCGCCCGCGCGCGATCTTGTCCACCTGCTCGCGTCGTCATGTGGCGCGCCTCGGCGACCCGCGCCAGGAAGTCCTGGTAGCCGTTGTTGATCGACTGCTGGATCACGTCGCCCACCGCCGGGTCGAGCGCGCGGTCGAGCCGGATCGCGTCGCTGAAGCGCGTGGTGCCGACGCCGTCGGTGTGGACGCCGAGGTACTTCGCGAGCGGCTTCTCGATGGTGGGGAAGACGCCGAAGATCCCGATCGAGCCCGTGATCGTCTCCGGGCTGCGCCCAGATCTCGTCGGACGCGGTCGAGATCCAGTAGCCGCCCGAGGCCGCCACGCTGCCCATCGAGACGACGAGCGGCTTGCCGGCCTTGCGCACGAGCTCGCACTCGCGGCGGATGATCTCGGAGGCGAAGGCGCTGCCGCCCGGGCTGTCGACGCGCAGCACCACGGCCTTCACGTCGTCGTTCTCCCGCGCGCGCCGCAAGAGCGCGCGCCGTCGAGTCGCCGCCGATCGTCCCCGCCGGCTGCGTGCCGTCGAGGATCGTGCCCTTGGCGACCACCACCGCGACGGCCTTGCCGCGGCCCGTGGCGCCCGTCCGGTCGCCGCCCTTCGACTTCAGGTAGTCGCCGTAGCCGATCTGCTTGAAGGAGTGCTTCTCCTTGTCCTCGCCGGTGAGCGCGATCAGGCGCTTCCTGACCTCGTCGCGCGGCGCGAGCGTGTCGACGAGCTTCGCCTCCTTGGCGAGCAGCGCCATGTCGCCGTGGGCCGCGCGCAGCCGATCCGGCAGCGCCTCGATCCCCGCCGCGATGTCGGCGGGCGCGATCTTGCGCGCCTCGCCCACGTCGGCGAGCCAGTCGCGCCAGAGGTCGCCGTAGGTGTCGAGCGCCATCTCCTTGGCTTCCTTCGACATGTCGTCGCGCAGGTAGGGCTCGACCGCCGACTTGTACTCGCCGACCCGGAAGACGTGCACCTCGATCCCGAACTTGTCGAGGCCCTCCTTGTAGTAGCTGCGCGCGCGGCCGAAGCCCTCGATCAGCACCATGCCCTCGGGGTGCAGGAACACCTCGTCGGCCTGCGCCGCGAGGTAGTACTGCGGCTGGCCGAAGTCGTCGCCGTAGGCGATCACCTTCTTGCCGCTCTTCCTGAAATCGAGGAGCGCCTCGCGCAGGTCCCGGAGCTTCGAGAAGCCGGAGCCGTACATCTCGTTCGTGTCGAGGAAGACGGCCTTGATGCTTGCGCGTCGTCCTTGGCGAGCTTCAGCGCGTCGACGAGGTCCTTGAGCAGCGTCTCGGCCGCGACCGACCCGGCGCCCGTGGCGTTCGAGACCGCGCGCTCCACCGGGTCCACGGCCGAGAGCTGCTCGACGATCGTTCCGCGCACGTTCAGCACCAGCGCGGCGCCGTCGGGCACCTTGATCCGCCCGCTCAGGCTCGCGATCACCAGCCCGGCGAGCAGGCCGAAGAAGAGGACGTTGATCAGGAAGCGCCGCAGCCCGTCGATCAGCGCGGCCGAGCCGGACGAAGACAGAAGGACGTTCCTCGTTCATGGGGTCACCTCGATGGGTGGCGGCGCGGGCCGCCTTCGTCTCGATCTTATCCGCGGTCGGGGGCGGGGGAGGCGGCCTTCGCGGGCTCGGCCTCGGGCTTCGGGCGGGCGGCGGGCGGCGCCGGGGAGGCGGGCGCCTCGGGAGACGCCGGCGCCTCGGCCGGCTTGTCGGCGGGGCGGACCTCGAGGGCGATTGCGCTGAAGACCGTTCTCGAGCTGGATCTCGTAGCCGGCGCGCCCCGGTTCGCCCTTGATGTTGCTCTTGACGATGTTGAAGGGGAAGCGGTTGCCCCTCACCGTGACCGGCGTGCCTTTCGGCACGTTCAGGCGCAGCGCGCAGAAGGCACCCCTGTGCACGAGCTTCACGGTCTCCTCGACCGGAGGCAGCACGAGCTGCGTGGCGAGGAAGGCGCCCTTGATCTCGCCGCCCTCGAAGCGGCCCTGCGCCAGGTCGAGCTTGGTCCGGCTCATGGCGCCCTGCAGGTGAAGCGTCACGGGCAGGTCGCGCGGGACGCCGAGGTCGAAGCGCTGCTTGCGGCCCGGAAGGAACGCGACGCCGCCGCTCTTGCCGGTGTCGAGCCGCAGGCTCGCCGTGTCGTCCTGGCGGTCGATCTGGAGCTGGGTCTTCTCGCCGCGCTCGATCGAGCGCGCGTCGGCGAGGGCGCCGGCTTCGACGTCCCGCGCCTCGACGGCGAGCCGCGTGCCGAGGAGCTCGAGATCGAGCGTGACGTGCTTGGCGCCCTCGGGCCGGGGCAGCGGCCCCTCGCTCTTCCAGTTGCCGGACGCCAGATCGGGACTCGCGCCGGTCGCCACCCAGGTCAATCCCGCGAGCACCACCGCGGGCCCGAGCAGCACCAGCCACGGCGCCCGCGTCTTCTCGAAGGTGATCTGGATCCCGGCCGACAGGATCAGGAGCGGCCAGAGCGAGATCGCCTCCATCCAGAACGACCACGGCAGGACGCCGGTGGTGGTGAGCAGCAGGAAGAGGGCCCAGACGCACAGGCCGATCCCGTCGGACGCGCGCTTCCAGTCCACCTTCGGGGGAGCGCCAAGTACCGTCGTGGTGCGCGAGCAGCCCATGCTTCTCGCACGAGTCTACGGCACAAGGGTTTGCGCCGTTCCCCTGCGGGCCGTCACTCACCGACGACGGCCGGTCACCCGCCGATTGGACATTTGGGGGTCTGGTCTTGCGTCGTGCCCGGCCTTGCAATGCACGATGCAGACCTGACCCTCCGTTAAAGCCCCCGAATCTCCCGAAGCGTCGTCTCGACCTCGGCCGGAGTGTTCATGATCCCGGCGGCGACGCGGACGTAGCTCACGGCGTAGGGCGACGACGAGGCGACGATCCGCCGGGCCTTGAGACGCGCGACCGCCTCGTTCCGTCGTCAGGCCCTTCACCTCGAAGCAGACGATGCCGGCCCTGAGCTTCGGGTCGAGCGGCGTGTGCAGCGTGACGTTCTTCATGGCCGCGAGCTCCGCTGCAGAAGCGGCCGTTGAGCTCGGCCACGCGCGCGGTCACGCGCTCGCGTCCCAGCCGCTCGTGCAGCTCGAAGGCCGCCTCGACCCCCCAGCAGTGCTCGAACGCGCAGAAGCCGCCGGGCGAGACGAACGCGGCCTGCGTGCGCGGGTCGGGCGGCTGGCCCGCCATCCAGCGGTCGATCGGCACGTGCGAGTCGAACGTCGGCGACCGTCGGCCGGATGTGCGGCCACGCGTCCGCCCGCCCCAGACGAGCCCGGTGCCGCGCGGCCCGAAGATCCACTTGTGCGTCGACGCGGCCACGAAGTCGGCGCCCAGCGCCGCGACGTCCTCGTCGCTGCAGCCGAAGCCGTGGACCCCGTCCAGGATCAGCAGGCAGCGGTCGGCCTCGGAGCGGCCCTTGTTGGCCGCCTGGACCACCTCGGCGAGCGAGCGGATCGGCAGCCGCAGCCCGGTGCTCGAGTGGACCCAGGTGAGTCCCACCACGCGCGTCTTCGGCGTGATCGCCCGGCGCAGCCGCTCGACCATCTCCGCCTCGTTCGCCTGCGCGGAGGCGCTCGTGGAGCGCGATCTTCCGGAAGCTGGCGCCGTTCTTCTCCGTCGCGAGCCGGATCGCCTCGTGGTGCACGTAGTGGTCGTGCTCGGTCGCCAGGATCTCCTGGCCGGGCGTGATCCGCACGCCGTTGTAGAGCAGCGACAGGCCCATCGTCGTGCTCGGGACGAGCGCGATCTCCTCGGCCTTCCCGCCGCAGTAGCGCGCGATCGTGGCCTTCACCTTCTCCTGGAGATGCTCGCCGTGGGGATCGAAGAGCGCCTCGTCGAGCCAGAACGGGTTCGCGTCGAGCTTCCGGCGGTACGGCGTCGATCGCGTCGCGCACCGGCTTCGGGTGGAGACGAGATGAAGAAGCTCGACGAGGTGGATGAGGTCGGGCGAGAGATTGAAGAGCGCGCGCACCGCGGCCCAGTCGGGCTCGCCCGCGGCCGAGACGACTGAAAGGGGAGTGAAGCGCGCGGCGAGCCCCGCGGCCGTGGCGGTGAGCCCGGCGCGGGCGAGGAACGAACGGCGGTCGAC